>CANMQJ010000014.1 GCA_947500005.1 uncultured Paracoccaceae bacterium
CGGACCTTCTGCCGTGGAATTGGCAGCCATCGGAGCGCCTACTCGCTGCATAACCGCGGACTACGCCGGATGCTTACCGCGGTGACGACAAAAAGATGTTTGCTTCAAAAGTGCTAAAGAGGTCATATTCCGACCAATCCATAGGTCCTACTTGGAAAAACCTATCGGGGAAATGCGGTTCGCCATCTTCGGACAGCATCCACGGCCAAGCTCCAGCTCTCACGAAGTCCTTCGCAGTTTCAAGGTATTCCCCTCGTTTCCTTGAGATTTCCTTGTGCGCAAAAACAGAGAACGGCACATATCCAACCGGGCTAAACATTACGGACAAACAACCCTTTCGCTGAGTCGCGCGAAGACTGACCAATCGTCCATCAACTCCCGTCGCCGCTCCAACAAGTCCGACCGAGCGTACGCCCGCTCAACTTCGGACCCAAATTGATGCGCCAGCGCCGCCTCCGCCACCTCACGCGATGCGCCCGCCTCCTCCGCCGCCCAGTCGCGGAACGTGCTGCGGAAGCCGTGAACCGTATAATTCCCCTGTCCCATGCGGCGCATGAGCATCAGCATCGACATGTTGGACAATGGCCGGCGCCGCTTCTGCCCCTCGAAGACATAGGTCGATGCCATCGCCTTCATTGGCTCAAGGATGCGCAACATTTCGTCCGTCAACGGAACGCGATGCGGTTTGCCGCCCTTCATCCGCGCCGCCGGGATGGTCCAGAGCTGCGCATCCAGATCCAACTCATCCCATTTCATGCCCAGAACCTCGGACGTGCGACAGGCGGTCAGGATGGTGAATTGCAGCGCCTTCGCCGCCGTGGCCGTACGCGTCTCCAGTTCCGCGTAGAAGGCCGGTACGACGCGCCAGGGCATCGCGTCGTGATGCTCCACCCTCGCCTTCACCTTGGGCAGCACCCCCGCCTCCTTGACTGCTGTCACGGGGTTCTCGCCATCGCGGAAGCCCGAAAACCGCGCCACGTCCAGAACCGTCTTGATGCGCTGGGCCAGCCGCTTGGCCGTTTCCTGTTTGCTGGTCCAGATGGGCGACAGGCACATCAGCACCTCGGGTTGCCCAATGGCATCGACAGGCATTCGCCCAATCTTGGGGAAGGCATAGTCGCGCAGAGTGTTGAGCCATTGCTGGCCGTGCTTGGGGTTCTTCCATGTCGGCAGGCGGTCTATGTGAACCTGGCGGCTCAGCTCCTCGAAGGATGGCACCTCGCGTTTGGCGTTGTAGCGGGGGTTAAGGCCGGACTTCGCCATGCGCCGGTATTCCAGCGCCCGCTCGCGCGCTTGATACAGCGTGACCACATCCGCGCCGCCCAGTCCGAAGTCTGTTCTGAGCGGTGCGCCCTTGGCGTTCTTCTGCCCCTTGACGGTGACACGGACAATCCAGCGCCGCGCGCCCGAAGGGTCCACCACGAGATAAAGGCCAGCGCCATCGCCATGCCGCCCCGGCCCGAGATTCTCCACCAGCCTCTTTGTCAGCTTGCCGCCCAGCGCCGCCATCCGAAATACCACGCTTCATACCACACAAGGAAAGCGTACAGGCAAAACCGAATGAAAGCCAGTGAAACGTCACACTAGGGAAAACCCGTAGGAAATCATGGCCCTATGTGAATCTGTGGCGTTGTAGAAAAGTGAGGAAAAGGCAGGGGTGGCGGACAGTGAGGGATTCGAACCCTCGAGACGGTTTCCCGCCTACACACTTTCCAGGCGTGCGCCTTCGACCACTCGGCCAACTGTCCGTGCGGGGGTGTTTCGCTGATCGGGACACGATTTGCAAGAGGCAAAAGGGCTTTCTCGCGGCTTGATCTAGATGGCTTCCTGACCGATTTCCTGGGACCGCGCCAACGCGACAGACTTCTGCAATCCGCTGACCTGCGGCCTGGCTTCTCCTGAAAAACGGGGCAGAGCCCGCGCCGCCTGAAACATTGCCCAACGCACCGTCGGACGTAATCACAGCTTCCGCCCATCAGCAGAACCACGGGCTTGTGTCGCAAGCTGATTTCGTCAGTTCCGCAGCGACTTTGTACCCGACGACGCCGTGAGGACGTGCCCGGTGTAGTCTCTACACCTAACCTCCAGTTCTTCGGCCACCTCTTCAAGGCTCATGAACCAGTCGTTACCAAGAGCCTCGCCCGGAACCTTCCGCTAAAGGGCTAGGGAATGTAGAGCGTGACATCGCGTTGATATCGTGAGTAGCTTCAGCTCCGTAGGATTGGCGCTTTCGCATGCACGCCGCTCTCAGGGCCGGGCGCGCGGCCATAACCTGTCGACAGCCCTTTGTCCGCACGTGCTAAGACACCCAATTGACGAGTATGGCAGTGTTCCGATGCTGCGGGGAAACCCGGATCAACCGGCACGACGTCGCCATGGGAAAAGGCGATGCAGGACGCCTTCTTCCAGACATTCACCGGCCGCTTCCGCGACAAGAAACCATGGCAGCGAGTGACCATGCCCGGGTCTCAGGCCACAACCCGTCCTTGGCGCAGAAGCGAATGTCTTGCCCGGGGCATTCGGGCAAGCTCAGCAGATCAGGCGTCGTTGTCCGGATCGCCGTCCATGTCACTTGCCGACATCTCGGTCGGGCTGCTGGAAACTGCCATGCTGTCCGCTGACGCACCGGTCGCGGTCGGTTCCGTTTTCGGAACCAGCGTCTCGGGATTGCGCAACCACACATCTCTCTGCGCAAAGGGAATCTCGATACCTTCCTCCTTGAACCTGCGTGCGATCTCGTAGTTCATGTCCGACTTTACAGAGAGGACCCAGTTCACGTCGCGCAGGATTGCCCGGATCTCGAAGTTAAGGGAATCCGTGCCGAACCCTTGGAAGACGACCGTCGGCGCAGGGTTGAGCAGGACCATGGGATGCGCCTTTGCAATCTCGTCGAGCACCATCTCGACCTTCCTTGGATCGGTGGAATAAGCGACACCCACGGGCACGATCACCCGTCCGACCGTATTGCCACGGGTATAGTTGGTAACCGTTCCCGTAATCAGGTCAGAGTTTGGAATGATCACATCGGTTCGGTCGAAAGTTTCGATGCGGGTTGACCGGACCGAGATGTCACGGACATAGCCCATCAACCCGTTTACATCGATCCAGTCGCCTTTCGATATGGGGCGCTCTACCAGCAGGATGATGCCCGACACGAAATTCGACACGATTGTCTGCAGGCCGAAACCGATACCGACCGATAAGGCACCAGCCACGATGGCCAGTGATGAAAGGTCGAAACCGGCACCGGTTATGGCAATCAACGCCGCGAGGAAAATACCGACATAGCCTGTTCCCGCCACGATCGCATTCTGCCCGCCCGGATCGATCCGGGTCTTGGGCAGCAGCGAGGTCCGCAGGCCGCTCTGCAACAATCGCGTGAGCGCGTAACCGATCAGGAAGATCACGACGAAGATCAGGAAGTTGGTCGGAGAGACCCGGATGCCACCGACATCGAACCCTTCGAGTATCCGCGACCACAGTTCGGTCAGATCTGCCCGGCGCGCGCCCCAGTAGAGCGCGAGGATCGGCAAGGCCGCAATCGCAAGAACGAAGCCTATGAGAACGGAAAAAAGCGAATCCCGTGCCGCGTCCCCTGCCCCGGAAATCCAGCCATAAAGGTTCGACATGAACCGGTGCACAATGACCAAAGCAGCAAGGAGCGCAAGCGTCCGAACGGCGGGAAAAATGATGGTTTCTGACGCGTAGACATATCCGGCCGCAGCAAGGATGGGCGACAGTATCCCGAGAATGTACAGGATCTTTCGCACTACCTCGACAAGCGCACCGATTCCGGCGTGCGCAGCATTTTCTTCATCCGATGCCCCGGTCGGTTTTTCCACCACCGGTTCCCGGATCATGTTGAGCCGCAGAAGCGTGATCGCACTCAACAATACCAGTGGAAAGGCGAGAACCGAACGCGCACCGGGCGACAGGTTTTCGATTCTTTCAATCAGCAGAACGAGTTGAAACAAAACCAACAGAACAGCCAGAGAGTCTATATGGAACCGAATCTCGCGCACGCGCCCCTCGGGTATGAGACGGATCTCGTCAGCGGAGCGCATCAGGTAGATCTGGCGGCCTATCCAGTTGAAATAGAGGATAATGGATGCCCAGTAAGGTATCTGCTCCAGTAGCAGCGCTCCCCGCAGCCCGGGCAGTCCTGTAAGACTGATAGCGGCTACAACAGCCACGACGCCCAGCCAAGGCAACAGAATACGTAGCAGCGAGATGACGAACGACCAAACTCCACTGCCAGTGGCCCCGATGGAACGAAGGTAGCTGCCTGCCAGTTCGGACCATCGTTTTCCCTTGATAAGCAGCACCGCGGCAAGGGCCAGAAGTACCAGAATGATAGGAAGGCGATCGCGGGTCTGTTCGCGCACAGTGTCCGACCTGGCGTTTGTCACAAGCTCGTTCGTTATGGAGGAGCCGATCCGCTTGAGGACCTGCCACGCCTCTTGCCAGTGGACAGGGTTCAGCGGCGACGGCCCCCGTGACAGGATCTGGTCTGCCTGGCGCTCCCGGATGACTCTGTCAATTTCCCGGATCAACCCGTCGGCCCTGCTATGGGCTTCTTCCGCTATGACACGCGGCACCCGCAACTCATCCAACTGCTGGTTGAGGCTCGCACGTAAACGAGCGATGTCCTCGGGCTCTTCCTCGCCTTCTTCCGGAACAGGTCCGAGTGCTTCAAGTTGGCTTTGGAGCGTCTGGATGCGCGCCGAATTGTGGGTCCTGATCTGGTTGAAGTTCTCGCGATAAACCGCGACTTCCTCTCGCAGATTCTCGAAAGCGGCATCCGAGGCACGCTCTGCCTCGACGACCTCTTCGGCGCGTTCCGCGGTTTTCAACCATTCGTCATAGTATTCACGCTGGGATGGGTCGAGCTGCGCCATGGCGGTATCGCCCAGGCCCACCGCAAGAAACGCCAGAACAGCGAAAACGAAGAAACGCAACCAGGACAACATCAGCCGTCCTCGAATACGCCAGGGATGGAGCGCGGGGCTTCGGTCATCCACTCAGGCACGGGCAGGGATTTTTCGCGCAGGAAATCGGGATTGAAAAGTTTGGACTGATAGCGCGTGCCATAGTCGCACAGGACCGTCACGATCGTGTGGCCCGGCCCCATCTCGCGCGCCAGCCGAACGGCGCCTGCAATGTTGATCGCAGTAGAACCGCCCATCACCAAACCTTCTTCGCGTAGAAGGTCGAAGACATATGGCAGCGCTTCGGTGTCGGAAATCTGGTAGGAATGATCGGGCGTGAACCCCTTGAGGTTCTCGGTAATCCGCACCTGCCCGATCCCTTCGGCGATGGAACTGCCTTCGGTCTCGAGCTCGCCCTTGGTGTAATAGGAGTAGAGCGCGGCCCCCATGGGATCGGCCAAACCGATGGTCACGCCCTTGGGCTGCAAGGCTTCGGCCACGCCTGCAAGCGTTCCGCCCGACCCCACGGCGCAGATGAAGCCATTGACCTTGCCATCGGTCTGCTCCCAGATCTCCGGCCCGGTCGTTTCGACATGTGCCCGCCGGTTGGCGACGTTGTCGAACTGGTTGGCCCAAATCGCTCCGTTTGGTTCCGTCTTTGCCAGTTCCTTGGCAAGCCGCTCGGAATAGCGCACGAAGTTGTTCGGATTGCGGTATGGCGCGGCCGGAACCTGCACAAGCTGAGCACCAGCAAGCCGCAGCATGTCCTTTTTTTCCTCCGACTGGGTCTCGGGTATGACGATCACCGTCTTGAACCCCATCGAGGCGCCGACCAGCGCCAGCCCGATACCGGTATTGCCGGCCGTGCCCTCGACGATGGTTCCGCCCGGTTTCAGGTCTCCGCGCGCAATGGCGTCTCGAATGATATAAAGCGCAGCGCGATCCTTCACCGACTGGCCGGGGTTCATGAACTCGGCCTTTCCGAGGATCTCGCACCCGGTTTCCTCGCTGACCCGGCGCAGCCGGATGAGCGGTGTCTTTCCTACGGCGTCGGCCAGGTCCTTTGCGATGCGCATGGCGCCCTCCTAATGTCTACGGGCCAATCTCTAGCCGTGGGGCCGGATGATCTCAAGCAAGGCGGGCAGGCCTTTGCCGATTAAACCCCGTTACGAAGCCGCGCGCGATGCCTCGCCAGCCACAGAGCCAGGGAAAGAAGCGGGAGATCGTTCACCTGGTGCGTATCCACGCGGGACATAAGTTCGTCGAAGGAGAGGATCGCGCTGCGAATATCCTCTCCCTCCCCCTCGGCACCGACGCCGGAGACGGTATGGTCGAGATCGGCAATACCCACGAAAAGGTGAACATATTCCGTCGACGATCCGGTGGAGGAATAGCATCCCCCTGCCCGTTCAAGCCGGCCAAGGTCCAGATGCGCCTCCTCTCGGGCTTCGCGCCGCGCCGCCTCCTCGGGCGATTCTCCGGGATCGACCAACCCGGCCACCGGTTCCCAAACCCACGGGTTCGGGTCGCCCGCCATGTAGACGGGGGGACGAAACTGTTCGACCAACAGCACCGAATCCCGTCCGGGATCATAGGGCAGAACGACGGCGGCCTGCGCGGTCATCAGGGCGCTGCGCCGCAGGACCGGCCCCATGCTGCCGTCATGCTGACGATGACGCAGGTCCATCTCCTCAAAGCCGAAGAAACTGAGAGCCAACCGACGGTGGCCTATATCGACCACGTCGCGTTCAGTATCCCAGTCCGCCGCAGGCCGTTCCGCCGCTGCCAGGCGGGAACAGGCCCTTTTCCGGATCGCCGGAAAGCTGCGAAGCACTTCGGAGGGATCGATACGGCCGAAATAGCTCATCACTTCGTCCGCCGCGATGAGCGTCGATGCTCCCCATTCACGCGTCCAGGTTTCAAGCGACCAGGGTCCGGCAGGCTGCCAAAGATCGGGATCGGGAAAGAACACCCGCGCAAAGCTGACCATTCCGTCTTTGGTTTTCACGGGACAGGGATCAAGGTCGAAGTCGAACCCACCCTCGTAAAAGACCAACCGGGCAATGTCCTCCTCGCTCAAACCTCGGACGAGGAGGCCGCTCGCGCGTTCCCCCGGTGCTGACCGGATCATCGGAAAATCCTCTCCCCGAACCGCATGAACGGCATGACCCTCGAGATGTGCCTCGACCATGTCCATACCGTCGGCATCGCGGCCAAGAACCCGAGACAGCAACGCCGGGTACCGCAACGTGCCGTAGAAGAAGAGATCGGACAAGAACGCGCCCCTTTGGATCAGCGCCAGCGACGCACGGCGATTTCGGTTGCAAGGCCCACCATGATGCCCCCGACGACCAGAGTCAGGATCGTGCTTGTATAGGCCAGCAGCGGTGCATACTCGAGAACACCGATCTCGAACACGGCCACGATCGCCTCCAGCGGACCGTCATACCGGTTCCGCATCGCACGCTGGAACATCTCGTAGCAGCCCTGGACGAACAGGCCCCAAAAAACCAGCGCCGCGACCCCGGTCAGGCCGTTGTTGATGGCCCAGGTCACTCCGCGCCCCGCGCGTTTCCCCATTATGATCCAACCGCAAAGAAGGCCCAACCCCATATTCACCCAGACGAACCATCCGAAATCCATTCCTTCGGGAAGCCGCGGCATGATCTGCCCCGAAACGATGAAGCCGATCAATCCAAGACCCAAGGCGGCGACCAGCGCCGCAGCGGTAGGCACCGGCCCGCTCAGAAGCCGCGCGGCCGAGCGACCGTCACCTGTGTGACGTCGCAATTGCCGGTCTGAAACGCCGCACCGCAGGCGGTGAGATAAAAGTTCCACATCCTGCGGAACCGGTCGTCGAAACCAAGTGCGGCAACCTGCTCCCAGCGCTCGTTGAAGGTTTCGTGCCAACGCCGCAAGGTCAGATCGTAGCTATCGCCGAACTCCTTGGACCGCACGAAATCCAGACCGGCCCTTTCGATCTGTTCGCGCAAGATCTTGGGCGCGGGCAGCATACCCCCGGGAAAAATGTACTTCTGGATGAAATCCACGCCATTGCGGTAGATTTCCCACCTCCGATCAGCCACCGTAATGATCTGCAACGTAGCCTGAGCGCCGGGTTTGAGTCTGTCCCGCACTGTATTGAAATACACAGGCCAGTATTTCTGGCCCACAGCCTCGAACATTTCGATCGACGCGATTCCGTCATAAATGCCGCGTTCGTCCCGATAGTCCTGCAACTTGAAGTCGACCATGTCGGAAAGGCCAGCATTTTCAATGCGCTGTCGCGCGTACCTGAATTGCTCTTGGCTGATGGTCAATCCCGTAACGCGCAGGCCGCGTTCCCTGGCTGCATATTCGGCGAACCCACCCCAGCCACAGCCGATTTCAAGGATGTGATCGCCGGGCTTGGCCCCCATCTCGTCCACCAACGAGGCGTACTTGGCCGTCTGCGCCTTTTCCAGGCTCTCCTGCCCCGTCTCGAAGATCGCGCTGGAATAGGTCATGGTATCGTCCAGCCAGAGCGAGTAGAAATCGTTTCCCAAATCGTAGTGATACGAGATGTTCTTTCTTGCCTGCGTCTTGTGATTGCGTTGCAGCCAGAACCGCAACCGCTCGAAGGTGCGAACCAGCGCGCTCCCCTGGAATCCGTCATATACGGCGTCGTTGCCCTGATGCACCACGTCCATGAAGGCGCGCAAGTCCGGCGTGCTCCACGCGCCGTCGAGATAGGAATCCGAAAAGCCCAGTTCGCCCTCGCGGATCAGCCGCGCGAAGACATCGGGATCATGAATGACCACTTCGGCCACCGGCCCCGGTTTCGGAGCGTCCACTCGAAAGACACGGCCATCCTCCAGGTGGATGTCGATACGTCCGCATTCCATCCTTCTCAGCATCTTGAAGACCTGGGCGAAGTAGCGTGGCAGGTCGGTCTGCCCCTCGGTCGTCGTCAGGATCATCCGCATTCCCCGTTGAGGTTTTGAAACAGGCTAGGATGGAACGGGCGATCAGGCAAGTTTCCTGTCCCGCAACATCAGAAATCCCTGTCTTGGTAAGCGCTTAGCGCGGCATCGCGCCCTTCGTCGGCCGTGACGATCGGATCCGGGTAGTCATCGTCAGGCGACATGTTCCAAGACCTTGGAATAGCGTCGAAATAACTCAGGGCCGTAGCCGTGGGAACGGAATGGCCCTCGGCGATCCAACGGCGACGATAGGTTTTCTCGGGGTCGTAATCCTCAAGTTGTTTCTCCGGATTGAACACCCGGAAATATGGCGCCGCATCCGGACCGGACCCGGCAACCCATTGCCACCCCAAGGCGTTGGAGGCCGGGTCCCAGTCAATCAGGCAATCCTCGAACCATTTCAGGCCGACTTTCCAATGTGTCATCAGATGCTTGGTGAGGTAGCTCCCCACGATCATGCGCGCGCGGTTGTGCATCCGCCCGGTCACATACATCTCACGCATGGCCGCATCGACAAAGACCATGCCCGTCCGCCCCTGCTTCCACGCCTTGATCTCCTTGGCACGCTCGTCATCCTTCCACGGGAAGGCGTCCCATTTCTGACGCCAGTTGCCGCTGACGATCTGCGGGGTGTGATAGATCAGGTGATAGGCGAACTCTCTCCAGACGAGTTCCTTGAGAAAATGCTCGGCACCCGCCTTGCCGTCTTCGCGCGCGCGAAGGCCAGCGTGCCAGATCTGGCGCGGGCTGATCTCGCCAAGGCTCAGGTATTCCGACAGGTTCGAGGTCGCGTCCACATCAGGCCGGTCGCGGTCCTGTTTGTAGGTCTCGACCTTATGCGCGATGAAGGCGCCGAGCCTGGATTGCGCTGCTGACTGGCCCGCCTCAATATGGGGCGCAACCACGGCCGCACCGCGGTTCATCGCGCGGCTCAGGTCCCAGTCCGCCAGCCCCTCGCTATCCGGCCATTTTTCGGGCTCCGGCAAGGTCGGCGGTTCGGACAAGGGTTCGGGAACGTCCCGATCCTTCACCGCGCGCCACATCGGCGAATAGACCTTGTAATACCCTCCGTCCTTGGTCTCGACCGTCCAAGGCTCAAACAAGAGGTGCCCGTGAAAGGAGCGGGCATCGATCCCGTCGTCCTTGAGCGATGCTTTCACCCTCTGGTCACGCTCGATGCTGTCGGGGTCGTAGGCCCGCGTCCACCAGACCGCGTCAGCCCCCGTATCCTTTACAAGCTCGCGAAGAACCTCCAGCGGCGGTCCCGAGCGCAGAATCAGGCGGCTGCGTTTGTCGCGAAGCAGCGTAGAAAATGCTTCCAGCCCCTTCTCAAGGCGAAACTTCGGTGCTGCGCCCAGCCCGTCCACCAGTGCATCGCGAATATAGACGGGGATGATCGGCCGCCCGGAGGCGGCGGCCTCGTGCAGGCCTGGATGATCGCTCAGCCGCAGATCACGCCGCAACCAGAAAATGATAGGAGTCTCGGACATTCTTCCCCGCAAGTTCCAAGGGCTTACGGGGAAGAGTTAGGACTGGATCACAAAATGTCGTCCAATGCGTCGATAAGTTTGTCGATTTCGGCTCTCGAAGTGTAATGCGTGAAGCTCAACCTCAGCACGCCCCGGGCCGGATCAACGCCCGTCGCCTTCAGCGCGCGCACCGCATAGAAGTCACCACCGCCCGCCATGATCCCGTGCGCGGCAAGCTCTTCGGCCACGGGCGCCGCCTCCCGATTGAGCGAAAGTGCCACGGTGGGGGCGCGCCGATCAGCCTCCGAGGGTCCGATCAGACGGACAGCATTGCGCTCCTTTACCGCATCGAGCAGCGGTTGAAGCAGCGCGACCTCCCGAGCGCGCATAAGATCGTGCACGAATTTTGCACGCTCGGTCGCTCCACTGGCCGGGCCACCATGGTGATCGCACAGAAGATCGACATAGTCCGCCATTCCCGCGCTTGCCGCGACTTGCGCATGATCGGGACCCGCCGGCGTGAACCTCTTGTAGAGCGTATCCGCGTTGAAGAAATGCGCCTGGTTCGGCAGCATCTCACCAAGCGCGCGGCGGATCACCATCAGGCCCTGGTGCGGCCCGTAGGTCTTGTAAGCGGAAAAGAGATAGATATCCGGGCCAAGTTCTCCGACATTGGGAAAACCGTGCGGCGCATAGGATACGCCGTCGACACAGACAAAAGCCCCCGCGGCATGGGCGATGGCGGTGATCTCGGTCACCGGGTTGATCTCGCCCACAACGTTCGAACAATGAGGAAAGCAGACCAGCCGCACCTTTTCGTCGAGCAGGCTTTCCAGGTCATCGGTGTCCAGATGGCCGGTATCAGGGTTGATGCACCACTCCCGGATTTCGAGTCCCGCATCGGCCAGCCGTCGCCACGGACCCGAATTCGCTTCGTGGTCCTGGTCGGTGACAATAATCGCCTCACCCGGTTTCATCCATTGCCGAAAGGCCTGGGCAAGGACATAGGTATTCTGCGTCGTCGAAGGGCCAAAGCTCAGTTCGTCGGTCTCGACCCCCAGTATCGCGGCCATGCGCGCGCGCGCCTCGTCCATTTCCGCGCCGCCGAGACGGCTGGCTTCGTAAGGCGCATATGGCTGCACCTTCCGCTGCGTGTAGAACCGCGTGAGCCGATCGATGACCGGCTTGCAGGTATAGGACCCGCCCGCGTTTTCGAAGAAGGCCTGCCCTGCAAGTGAAGGTTCGGAGAAAGCCGGGAATTGCGCCCGGACGAAGTCGATATCCAGCTGAGTCATGGCGCATACTCAAGCCTGTTTCGCTTGCACCTTCAAGCGCTCATGGCGCGGAGTCCGGAAGAGGATTGGTACAGACCCTATGGGAGAGCCGATACGGTTTTCCTGCAGGCAAGGCTCAACCGGGTCCTTGGGGGTGAAACAGGTGGATGTGGTCGGATCGCCCTGAACCAAGTTGAAAGGGCCCCGGTCGCCCGGGGCCCTTTGTATCAGCGCGGTTCCGCGCTCAATCCGCGCCAGATGGCATAGCACATCAGCAGCAGCACGAGGGTGAACGGAAGACCCGTCGAGATCACCGCCGATTGCAACGAGGCCAACCCACCACCGATGAGCAGAACGACCGCGACAGCGCCCTCGAAGATGCACCAGAACACGCGCTGCGAGACCGGCGCGTCGACCTTGCCGCCTGCCGTGATCGTGTCGATCACCAGCGAACCGGAGTCCGACGACGTGACGAAGAAGACGACGACCAGGATGATGCCGATCAACGAAGTGATCCCCGCCAGCGGCAGCGGTTCAAGCATGTAGAACAGCTTCAGTTCCAGCGAGGCATCGCGGACCGCGTCGTAACCCTCATTGACGAACTGGTTGATGGCGGTTCCGCCGAACACGGTCATCCACAGCACGCAGACCATTGAGGGGATCAGCAGCACGCAGATGATGAATTCGCGCACGGTGCGGCCCCGGCTGACGCGGGCGATGAACATGCCCACGAAGGGCGACCAGCTGATCCACCACGCCCAGTAGAAGGCCGTCCAGCCCTGGCTGAAGTTCACGTCCTCGCGCCCAAACGGGTTCGACAGCGGGATGAGATACTCGAAATAGGCGACGAGGCTATCCCAGAACAACGTGATCAGGAAGATCGGTCCGCCGACCAAAAAGACGAAGATCAGCAGCAAGGCGGCAAGCCCCATGTTGATCTCGGACAGGATCTTCACCCCACCATCGAGACCGCGCACGACCGAGACCAGCGCGATCGCTGTGATGCCCGAGATCAGGATCACCAGCAGCGCCGGGTTGTTGGCCACGCCGCTGTCCTCGCTGTTGCCGTAGGCGATGCCCAGGAAATTGCGCGTCCCCTCGGCCGCATCGCCCGATCCGAAGAGGAAGGTCAGGCCCGAGGCCGCTTGTTCCGCTCCGAAACCCAGCGACGTGGCGAGACCGAACAGGGTGGCAAAAACGGCCAGCGTGTCGATGATGTGGCCAGTCCAGCCCCAGACACGTTCACCGAAGATCGGGTAGAACGCGGAACGCAACGTAAGCGGCAGACCCTTGTTATAGGTGAACAGCGCCAGCGCCAGCGCGACCACGGCGTAGATCGCCCAGGGGTGCAGACCCCAGTGGAAGATGGTGGCGGCCATGCCCAGACGTTGCGCGGCCGCTTCGTCGCCGCCCGCGGCGCCCAACGGCGCCCAGTCGGTACGGGCTCCGCCCTCCATCGCCGTACCGCCCAGCGACGACCCGAAATGGCTCATCGGTTCGGATACGCCGAAGAACACCAGGCCGATACCCATGCCTGCGGCGAAAAGCATGGCGAACCATCCCACATAGCCATAGTCGGGCCGCGCATCGGCGCCGCCCAGGCGCACGCTGCCATAAGGCGTGAAGATCAGCAGCAGGCAGAACAGAACCATGATGTTCGCGGCGCCAAGGAAGAACCAATCGAAGGTCGTGGTCACCGCCGTGAAAAGCCAACTGAAGACCGAGGATGCCTGCTCTGGCAATGCCAGCGCATAAAAGACGAAAAGGACGATGGAAAGACCCGAGATCAGGAAGACCGGGTTGTGAATGTCGAGTCCGAACGGCCCGATCTGCGTTTCGATATTGTCCTGGCCGATCTCGTAATCGGTTTCGATGATATCCGACTTGCCTTCTGGCTCGGGGATACCCTGATTTGCCGAACTGTCAGTCATGTTCTTGTAATCCCAGTTGAGGAAATTTCGTTGTCCGGCCCGCCCCGAAGGGTCAGGCGCCGCGCACGATCATCACCGAGCACTTGGCATGATTGGCCACGTGGCCGCCATGCGAGCCACGGATGAAGTCCGCCCAGCCGGGCACATGGCTTGCCATGACCACCAGATCAGCACCGGTGTCTGCCACCGCCTTTACCAGCGTGTCGTCGAGATCGACCGCCGGGTCGTGGCTGATCGCGAGGTGAGATGTCGCCGCATGTCCATGCGCCTCGCCCTGCGCGGCGGCGAAATGGGCGACGCGGCTCGCCGCCTCCTCGGGCGTGTGGCCCAGGGAACCGGGCGCCGAGGCCGACACCGCTACATAGCACACCTCTGCACCGTAATGCCGGGCAAGATCAGCGGCCACCTCGAGCGCCCTGGTCAGGCCGCCAGGGTGGGCGATATCGACCGGTACCATTATCTTGGAATACACTTGTCGCTCCTTCCTGAGTGTCAGGCCGGTTCCGAAGGTGCAGGACGGTCCTGGGACCGCTGGGCTACCGGCTCTCTTTTTTTGGTCGGCGCCTGCCCGCCGATCCTTGCAAGCCTAGCGCGACAATGCGCCCCTTGCGGCCTGCAAGAGACGTCCCGTCACGTGAATGCGACGCGTTCGGACCCGACCCGTGCCGGGCCTCTTGCATGTCACAGCATGAAAGCGATGGGCTCGGAACTCAACCCTGAACCTTGGTGTAAGTCCCTTCGCCCGCCAGAATTCCCTTGAATCCTCCGGGTTCATCCAGCGAGAACACGATGAGCGGCAGGTTGTTGTCACGCGCCAATGCGATGGCGGAGGCATCCATAACCCTCAGCCTCTTGGCCAGCACGTCGTCATAACTGACATGATCGTACCGGACCGCGTCCGCATGCATCTTGGGGTCCTTGTCGTAGACTCCGTCGACGCCGTTCTTGCCCATGAAGATCGCTTCGCAGGCCATTTCGTTGGCCCGCAGCGTGGCCGCGGTGTCGGTGGTGAAATAGGGGTTCCCCGTTCCAGCCGCGAAGATGCAGACGCGCTTTTTCTCCAAGTGGCGTACCGCGCGACGGCGGATATAGGGTTCGGCCACTTCATCCATGCGGATCGCGGTGATCACACGGCAGAAAACACCCAATCCTTCGAGCGCGGATTGCATGGCCAGCGCATTCATCACCGTTGCCAGCATCCCCATGTAGTCGGCTGTCGTACGCTCCATTCCCTGGGCGCTGCCCTGAAGCCCTCGAAAGATGTTGCCGCCACCGATGACCATGCAGATCTCGACACCCATGTCATGCACAGCTTTCACTTCCTGCGCTATGCGCTGGACAGTAGGCGGATGCAGGCCAAAACCTTGGTCCCCCATCAACGCTTCGCCCGAGATCTTGAGCATGACCCTCTTGTAGGCGGTTTGCGGGCGGACCGCCGGTTCTGGGGAGGGGGAAAGGGTCATGCGCTGCTCCGAACTCGCGAAAGGGTTGTTTCCGTCGGGCAAAATGACGCAAAACCCCCGGAGGTTCAATGAGGCATGGCAATGGAAGGGGCACGAAACCGATGACATCGCTGATCGATCAGCTTCCTCCGGTCCCTTCCGACAAACCCGTCCTTATCGCCGGCCCGACAGCTTCGGGAAAATCTGCGCTGGCGCTGGACATCGCGGAACGCTTCGGCGGCGTCATCGTCAACGCCGATGCCAGCCAGGTCTATGACTGCTGGCGCGTCATCACGGCGCGACCGACACCCCAAGATGAAATGCGTGCCCCGCACCGGCTCTATGGCCATGTGTCCCATGACACGACCTATTCGGCAGGTCATTGGTTGCGCGAGGTTCAGCCATTGCTGCGGGGAGCGGAAAGGCCGATCATCGTGGGGGGGACGGGGCTCTATTTCTCGGCACTGACCGAAGGTATGGCCGAGATTCCGCCCACCCCGCCAGAGATCAGGGCCGAGGCCGACGAAATGAGCCTCGAGGCACTTGTTGCAGGACTGGACGCTCGCAGCCTGTCCCGTCTCGACCAGAGGAACCGCGCGAGGGTGCAGCGCGCCTGGGAAGTCCTCTGCGCCACCGGTCGACCACTGGCGGACTGGCAGGAGGACACTCCGCCCCCGGCCCTTGGCTTGCACGATGCGCTTCCGCTGCTCTTTCAGGTCGAAAAGGACTGGCTGAACGCGCGGATCGAACGGCGGTTCGACGCGATGCTGGAACAAGGCGCCCTGGATGAAGTGGCTTCCATGCAGGACCTCTATGACCCTGCCCTTCCTGTCTGCCGTGCCATCGGAGTTCCGGAACTCATGGCACATCTCGAAGGTCGGATGACCCTTCACGAGGCGCGCGACAGGGCGACCATCGCGACCCGGCAATTCGCCAAGCGGCAGCGCACCTGGTTCCGGGCTCGAATGCGAAACTGGCATCCAGTGATCCCATCGGCCTGAATGCCAGCTTGTCGAATTTGCGTTTTCATGCTGTAGATTCGGCACGATCATGGCTGTTTCCTTCTGGAAATCGAACATATGCCCTTCAATCCGATGGATTCTGCGCTGATCCGCGTGCTGACCTTGCCGCAGCTCGCACCATTGGGCCGCTGGCAGCTCGAATTGATTCACGACCGGAAGGAGCACCTGCTATTGTGGATCACGCGCGGGCAAGGGATCGCGCTGCTCGACGGCACTCGCGTCGGAATAGGGGTCCACAACGCTCTTTTCGTTCCAGCCAGGCACCTGATGTCCTTTGCGCCTGGGAGACAATGCTTCGGACAGGTTCTTCTGGTGCCGGACGGGGCTGACCTCACGTTGCCCGGCCGACCATTGCATCTGAGGGTCCGCGACGGCATGTCCCAAGGCGAGCTGACCCAGCTGTTCGAAGCGATGGGCCGGGAGCAGTCCGGCGTAAGAGCTTTGGCGCAAAGTGCCCTGATCGCTTATTCGGATCTCGCAGGCATCTGGGTGCGCCGCCATCTGGACGAAGACACGATCCCCGCTCGCGCATCAGCCGCCCGGCGCCTCTCCCGCAGCTTCTTCATGCATCTTTCCCGTCACTTTGCCGACGGGGGTTCGATGGCGGATCACGCCGCCGCCCTTGGGGTGACCCCCACTCACCTTTCGCGCGTCTGCAAAGCACAGACGGGACATACCGCTGCGGCGCTGGTCACTGAAAGGGTTCTGCATGCCGCTCGGCTGCTACTGGCCTCGACCGATATCCCCGTACAAGACGTGGCACGGCATCTGGGCTTTGGCAGCCCGGCCTACTTCACGCGCTTCATTCAGCAACACACAGGGCGAACGCCAACTGTCTTGCGCGGAAACGCAGCGTGACTTCGTGAGATCGAAACCTATCTCAAATGGATACCACAGGTCGCAATTTTACTTTCACGATGTCGTTTTCGGCGAGACGAATGACGAAACCGATCATTGACGCGCGCCGGAATCTGTTGCGGAATGCCATCAAGGGGAAGTCATGCGGCCAAATGCGGCGATGAAGCTGTGCAAGGCTCGCGCGGTTCGCGCGATGCCACAGGCGCCACGCCCCAAGAACGAAAGCAAAGCAGGGAGAACCATATGTCATATCAGCAAAAGATCGGTGAGCCGGTCCACTGGGCGGCCGAGATGCATGCCCGGGAATATCGTGAGGGCAAGCTGAGCCGGCGCGAGTTCCTGACCCGCGCGACGGGCCTTGGTGTGTCCGCGGCCGCTGCATATTCGCTGATCGGCCTGCCCGCGCCTGCACAGGCGCAGTCGGCGGAGGCGAAACAGGGAGGAACCATTCGCGTTCAGATGAGCGTGCGTGCCCTGAAGGACCCGCGCACCTACGACTGGTCCGAACTTGGCAACGAAAGTCGCGGCACGCTGGAATATCTCGTCGAATACAATTCCGATGGTACGTTCCGGGGAATGCTGCTCGACAGCTGGGAGATCAATGACGACGCCACCGTGTACACGCTGAACGTCCGGCAGGGCGTGAAGTGGAACAATGGCGACGACTTCACCGCCGAGGATGTCGCCCGCAACATCGAGCGCTGGTGCGACAAGAACACCGAGACGAATTCGATGGCCGGACGGTTCGCGACGATCGTGGACCCAGAGACAGGTGAAGCGATGGACGGCGCGATCGAAATTGTCGACAGCCACACGGTCAAGCTGAATCTGCCGAAATCGGACATCTCTCTGATCGCTGGCATGTCGGACTATCCCGCTGCGGTCGTACACAGCTCCTTCGATGAGAACGACCTGCTCAACAATGTCGGCACCGGTCCCTACCTCATCGAGGAACTGGAAGTCGGGGTGAAATGCAGCCTCGTGCGCAACGAGGATCACAAGTGGTGGGGCGAGGAAGTATTCGGCCGTCCGGCGCTCGACCGGATCGAGTATACCGACTACGGCACCGATCCCTCGGCCTGGCTTGCCGCGCTCGAATCCGACGAAGTTGACATGCTGCACGAGTCGGTCGGCGAATTCATCGACGTACTCGACGGGCTGGGTTACGAAAAATCCGAGGTCGTCACGATGAGTACGGTCGTCGTGCGTCCGAACCAGATGGCCGAAATCGACGGGATGAAGCCCTATGCCGACAAGCGCGTTCGCCAAGCCATCACGATGGCTGTCGACAACGCCGTCTGCCTGGAACTGGGATACGGCAATCGCGGAGCGGTCGCCGAGAACACTCACGTCGGCCCGATCCACCCCGAATATGCCGAACTGCCGCCGCGCAAGGTCGATCCCGAAGCCGCGCGCAAGCTGATGGAAGAGGCCGGCATGCTCGACTTCGAGCATGAGATCATCTCGATCGACGACGACTGGCGCCGCAACACCACCGATGCCGTCGCCGCCCAGCTGCGCGATGCGGGCATCAAGGTCAAGCGGACCGTTCTGCCGGGAAGCACATTCTGGAACGACTGGACCAAGTACCCGTTTAGCTCGACCAACTGGAACCACCGGCCGCTTGGCGTGCAGATCTGGGCGCTGGCCTACCGGTCAGGCGAAGCATGGAACGAATTCGGCTGGTCGAACCCGGAATTCGACGCGATCCTCGAGGAAGCCCTGGCCATCGCCGATGCCGAAAAGCGGTCCGAGGTTGCGGCACGGGGTATGGCCCTGATCCAGGATGAAGGCGTGACCATCCAACCCTATTGGCGCTCGCTTTACCGCCACATGAAGGACGGTCTTGTCGGCACGGACCAGCACGTGGCCTTCGAACACCACCACTACAAATGGGGCTGGGCAGCCTGATCGCCTGCGCCTGACATCACCCGGGGCGCCTCGGATCGGGGCGCCCCATCCAGCCGCAGGCCGGCCGGTTCGTCCGGTCGTCAGAGGCCAGACAATGGTCCGCCACACTGCGGAGCGACCTGACCACAGGGGCAACCATGGGACTGTTCATTCTTCGTCGGTTCGGCGTGATGCTGCTGACAGCGTTATGCCTGACCTTCGTGGTCTTTTTTCTGACCAATCTCTATCCGAACCTCGAAAAGCTCGCCAAGACGCAGGGTAACCAGCGCATGACCGACGAGCAGGTCCAGACCTGGCTCGACAATCGCGGTTATACGGATCCGCTGCTGATCAAGTACGGTCGCTGGCTGGGAGTGGTCCCGGGATTCACCAACACGTTGGATGACGGTCAGTTCGTCGGCAGCTGCGCCCGACCGGGCCTGCCGCGAGAAGATGTGCCAAGTTTCTGCGGCGTACTCCAGGGTGAATGGGGCTATTCCACTGTCTTCAAGGAGGAGGTCGGTGAAATCGTCGCCAAGCGACTGGGCAATACGGCCTATCTGATGTTCTGGGTCCTGGTCCTGATGGTGCCGACAGCCCTTCTCGTCGGGGTACTGGCCGGAATGCGCGAGGGATCGGTGACCGATCGCAGCCTCTCAACCTTCTCGATCATCACGACCGCGACGCCAGAATATGTCTCGGGCGTGATCTTTATAGCAGTCTTCACCTCTTCTGCGGTCGGGCTCAAATGGTTCAAGGGCACCGCGACCCAGGCGATGGACAACCCGACGTTCGAGAACTTCTTTTTGCCGGTTCTGACCATCGCCCTCTACGGTATGGGCTATATCGCGCGGATGACGCGCGCCTCGATGACCGAGGTGATGACCGCCCAGTATATCCGAACGGCACGGCTCAAGGGCGTTTCCTTTCCGAACATCGTCATGAAACATGCGCTGCGGAATGCGCTCATCGCCCCCTTCACCGTCATCATGCTCCAGGTGCCCTGGCTCCTCAATGGCGTGGTGATCGTCGAGACGCTCTTCAACTACAAGGGCTTTGGCTGGGTCCTCGTGCAGGCGGCGGGAAACAACGACATCCAGCTCCTGCTGGCCGTCTCGGTCGTCTCGGTCTTCGTGGTTCTGGTGACGCAGCTGATCTCGGATATCGGCTATGTCTACCTCAATCCGCGCATCCGCATTTCGTAAGGGAGGACCCGAGACATGGAACCGCTTACCTGGACGGGCTTTGCCTCCTTCCTCAACCCGATCCTGCTGATCGCCATCGCGCTTGTCGTCATCTCCGCGCTGGTCAACATGGTGATTTCCGTCTTTGCAAGCTCGACCCCACCGCAAGTCAATCCGGACGGGACCATCGCTGCACGCGGCGGGTTGCCCGATCTGATCTCCAACATTCTCCACTGGTCCTTCCTCGCCGTTGTCGCGCTGGTCATCCTCTATGCCGTGATCGGCATTTTCATGGGACCGGCTGCTGGTATCGTGGGCGCGATGTCCCAACGCTTCCTGCCGGTCTGGATCGCGCTGGTCCTTCTCTTCAGTGTTTCGATCACCTTCAAGCGTCGGCTTGGCCTCTACGGCAAGCTCTTCGACAGCCCGATCGGCATGATAGGCTTCGGCCTTGTCATGTTCTGGGTTTTCACGGGCGTCTTGGGGGCCCTGGACCTGATCGTGACGCACGATCCGCTCAGCCAGGTTTCCGGCATGAAGAACAAGGTCCCGGGAACGCCTTTGAACGATGCCGAAGCGGGTGAATACGCCTGGTACCTCCTCGGCGGTGACAACCTGGCGCGAGACATCTTCAGCCGCATGATCAAAGGCGCCTGGATCGTGGTGCAGATCGCCCCGCTGGCGACGCTGTTCGCCTTCATGGTCGGGGTCACTCTGGGCTTGCCCGCGGGTTACTACGGGGGTCGGCTGGATACCTTCCTCTCCTTCCTCGCCAACCTCATCCTGGCGTTCCCCGTCATCCTGCTCTTCTACCTGCTGGTGACGCCTGAAATCGTGGCCACTGGTGTGCCGAATTACATGGCTGCAGTACTGTTCGTGTTCCCGATAGTCTTTCTGGCAGTGCTCCTGAACTCTCGCTACTACACGCAACCCAGTTTCCGGACGCCTCTGCTCATCGTGGTTCTGGGCGTGTCGATCTGGCTCTATCTCGCGCTGATCTCGACCGAGGGATACCTGGTCAATAACGGCAAGGTGGCCATTCCCGGCTTGCCCGCGATACTCGATCCGTTCGACATCCCGGGTGGCATCCTGGTGGTGTTCGTCTCGGTGGTCTTCGTGAACTCGCCCACCGTCTTCCGGATCGTCAGGGGCCTGGCCCTCGACATCAAGACGCGCGACTACGTGGCCGCGGCCCAGACGCGTGGGGAGGGTCCCTGGTACATCATGCTGTGGGAGATCCTGCCCAATGCGCGCGGGCCGCTGATCGTCGATTTCTGCCTGCGTATCGGCTACACGACCATTCTCCTGGGTACGCTCGGCTTCTTCGGCCTGGGCCTGCCACCGGAAAGCCCGGACTGGGGGTCGACGATCAACGAGGGGCGAAAGCTCCTGTCGATCTACCTGCACCCTGCCCTGCCGCCGGCGCTGGCGCTCTTGAGCCTCGTCCTTGGCCTCAACCTGCTGGCCGATGGTCTGCGCGAGGAAAGCCTCAAGGACTGATGTGAACGCGGCCGGGGGTTCTGCCCCCGGACCCACCGGAACATTTTCAAAACGATGAGGGGGATTTTTGGATCCCTCTTCATTCGGGAGACGACAAGATGAGCAAGATCGCCGAGTATGAAGGCCCGATCCTCGAGATCGACAAGCTATCGATTTCCTTCTTCACCCGGCTGCGCGAGATTCCGGCCGTGATGGATTTCTCGGTCAAGGTGCAACCTGGCGAGGCCGTCGGCCTTGTGGGCGAATCCGGCTGCGGCAAGTCCACCGTGGCGCTTGGGGTCATGCAGGATCTCGGCAAGAACGGTCGTATCGTCGGGGGCACCATCAAGTTCAAGGGTCGCGATCTTGCCGAGCTGAGTGCGGACGAGTTGCGCGATATCCGGGGCAACGAAATCGCGATGATCTACCAGGAGCCAATGGCGTCGCTGAACCCGGCGATGAAGATCGGCAGGCAACTGATGGAAGTTCCGATGATCCACGAAGGGGTCACTGCCGAGGAGGCCCGCAAACGCGCGCTCGAAGTGGTGACGGATGTCCGCCTGCCCGACCCCGAGAGGATCCTCAACGCCTTTCCTCACCAACTGTCTGGCGGCCAGCAGCAGCGGATCGTGATCGCCATGGCGCTGATGTCCAAGCCAGCGCTGCTGATCCTGGATGAGCCCACCACGGCGCTTGACGTCACCGTCGAAGCCGCCGTTGTCGAACTGGTCAGGGATCTGGGCAAGAAATACGGCACCTCGATGCTGTTCATCAGCCACAACCTCGGGCTGGTTCTGGAAACCTGCGACCGGATCTGCGTGATGTATTCCGGCGAGGCCGTGGAGCGCGGTTCGATCACCGACGTGTTCGACGAGATGCAGCACCCCTATACCCAGGCGCTGTTCCGCTCGATCCCGCTGCCGGGGGCGGACAAGAATGCGCGCCCCCTTATCGCCATTCCGGGGAATTTTCCTCTCCCGCATGAGCGGCCACCGGGCTGCAATTTCGGCCCGCGCTGCGATTACTTCGAGGCGGGGCGTTGCGATGCGCAGGACATCCCGATGTTCGACGTGCCCGGCAATGACCGCCACGCGACGCGATGCCTGCGCTTTCAGGAGATCGACTGGAACGCGCCGCTTCAGCTTGCCGATCAGAAGACCAAGGGCGAGGTGGGCGATGTCGTGCTCCGGATGGACAAGCTCAAGAAATATTACGAGGTCGCGGCGAACGCCCTGTTCGGTGGCGGCGACAAGAAGGTCGTGAAGGCCAACGAGGAATTGACCTTCGAGGCGCGCGAAAGCGAGACGCTGGCCATCGTGGGCGAGTCCGGTTGCGGCAAGTCGACCTTCGCCAAGGTTTTGATGGGGCTCGAGACGGCGACCGAGGGGCAGATATTGCTCGACAACCGAAATATCGAGAACCTGCCCATCGAGAACCGCGATGCGAAGACGGTGGGCGAAATTCAGATGGTGTTCCAGAACCCGTTCGACACGCTCAACCCGTCCATGACCGTGGGACGGCAGATCATGCGCGCGCTGGAAATTTTCGGCGTCGGCAAGAACGAGGCCGAGCGCAAACAGCGCATGCTGGAGTTGCTCGACCTGGTGAAACTGCCACGCGCCTTCGCAGAACGGATGCCACGTCAGCTCTCGGGCGGTCAGAAACAGCGTGTGGGCATCGCACGTGCCTTCGCGGGGGATGCGCGCATCGTGGTGGCGGACGAACCCGTCTCGGCCCTCGATGTGTCCGTGCAAGCCGCCGTGACCGACCTGCTGATGGAGATCCAGCGCAAACACAAGACGACCTTGCTCTTCATCAGTCACGACCTGTCGATCGTGCGCTACCTGTCGGACCGCGTGATGGTGATGTATCTGGGTCATGTGGTCGAACTTGGCACGACCGAGCAGGTTTTCAGCCCGCCCTATCACCCCTATACCGAAGCGCTGTTATCTGCCGTTCCCATCGCCGACACGAGCGTCAAGAAGAAGCATATCGTGCTCGAGGGCGACATCCCGTCGGCCATGAACCCGCCTTCGGGCTGCCCGTTCCAGACACGTTGCGGATGGAAATCCAAAGTACCCGGCGATCTGTGCGAACGTGAGGTTCCGCCGATGGTTACGATGGCCGAAGGCCACCAGGTGAAGTGCCACCTCAGCGCCGAGGATTTCGCCAGCATGGAACCGGTAATCAAGATCGCCGCGGAATAGCCGAACGGTTCGTGTGACGCGTTCCTTCCCCGCATCCTCTCTGCTAGCGTGCTCGGGAGGGGATCGTGATGGAACGTCATCTCTGCGCGATACTGGCCGCGGATATCGTCGGCTACAGCCGCCTGATGGAGGCGGATGAAACTGGCGTACTCACCCGGCAGAAAGCACATTTGTCCGAGTTCCTCTTGCCCACGATCGAGCGGCATCACGGCCGGATCGTCAAGCTTATGGGCGACGGAATCCTCGTGGAATTCTCCAGCGCCGTCGAAGCCGTTTCCTGTGCCGTCGAGGTCCAGCGCGAGATGCCGTTGCGCGAGGCCACCCAGCCCGAGGCCAGTCGAATCCAGTATCGCATCGGCATCAACCTGGGTGACGTGGTCATCGAGGACGATGATATATTCGGGACCGGCGTAAATATCGCCGCACGCCTCGAACAGGCGGCAGAGCCCGGTGGAATCTGCATTTCGGGGACGGTCTATGACCAACTCAGCGCCTTGCCCGGCTTGAAGTTCTCCTCCCTCGGAGAGATCGAGGTCAAGAACATCGAGAGGCCGGTCCGCGCGTACAGCACCATTTTGTCTTCGGACATGACAGCGCCTGTGCCCAGGCCGCGCCGGAGGAGGATCGCTACACTAGTCGGTGGCCTCATCCTCTTGATGACACTGACGTCAAGCGGCTGGTTCTTTTGGTCGCAACGGGCCGCCGGGCCGAATGCCACGCGTCAGACCTACGGCGAGAGTGTCGACGACCGGCCCTCTATCGCTGTCCTTCCGTTCACCAACCTCAGCGGAGAGGAACAGGAAGACTATTTCAGCGACGGTATGACCGAGGATCTGATTACGGACCTTTCGAAAGTCTCCGGCCTGCTCGTTCTCGCACGAAACACGACCTTCGCCTATAAGGACGAACCGACCGATATCCGTCAGGTGGGTCGAGAACTCGGGGTTCACTACGTGGTCGAAGGCTCCGTCCGCCGCGTCGGAGCGCGCGTCCGCATCAACGCACAGTTGATCGACGCATCCACCGGTGGCCATATCTGGGCGGAGCGCTACGACCGCGACATGACGGACGTGCTGGAGCTTCAGGACGAAGTGGTGAAGAAAATCGTGGCTGAACTGGCCATCACTCTGAAGCCTGACGAGGCCGAAAGGCTGGCCGAACCCAAACAGGTTGATCCCGAAGCCTACGATCTTCTCTTGCGCGGCCTGGAACAGTTTCGGCGGTTCTCGCCGGATACCAACAGGACCGCGCGGGAGTATTTTGAGCGCGCCCTCTCCATCGATCCCGATTTCGCCCGTGCCGAAGCGGACTTGGCGCTGACCTACGCAATGGACTCAGAACAGCTTTGGACCCAGGAACCGCATATCGCCTCGCGCAAGGCCCGTACCCATGCCGAGAGGGCGCGGGACCTCGACCCCAATCTTGCCCAGGTCTATTTCGCGTTCAGTCTCGTGCATCGAAACCTGGGGGACATGGAGGCCTCGATTGCGGCCTCGGAACATGCGGTCGAACTGGACCCCAATTATGCCGACGGTTACGCCACGCTGGCATCATCGCTTGCCTATGCAGGCCGCGTGGAAGATTCCTTTGCCGCCATTGAACATGCGGTAAAACTCAATCCGATACGGGCATTCTTCTATGTCTGGATCGAAGGTCTCGCGCACTACGTGGCAGGCGAGTATGAAAAAGCGGCAGAGCGTTTCGAAAGGGTTTTGCGTGCCAACCCTGAATTCACCGCCGCACACCGCATGCTTGCGGCAACCTACATCGAACTTGGCCGGGTTGCAGATGCCGAATGGGCCGCACACGAGGTCATGGCGACAGCACCCAATTTTCGTGTGGCGCTGGACGCCCAGATCACCAATTTCACAGACCCGGAAATCAAAAAACGGTATCTTGCCGCGTTAAGGCAGGCCGGGCTGCCCTGACGAACGAATGAGCACCCTAGCCGCCCCAAATCACCTTTACGTAATTCTGCGTTTCGGCATAAGGCGGCACACCACCGTGCCTGCGCACGGCATCGGGGCCTGCGTTGTAAGCCGCCAGCGCCAGGCGCCATGATTTGAAAAGCTGATACTGGCGGGCAAGATATCGCGCCCCACCGTCGAGATTTTGCGCCGGGTTGAGCGGGTCGACACCAAGGGCACTGGCGGTGGCCGGCATCAGCTGCGCAAGGCCCAACGCACCCTTGTGCGATTTTGCAACCGGGTTCCACCCGGATTCCTGCTGAACGAGGCGCAGGAAGAGTTCCTCGGGCACGTTATGTCGCCGCGCCGCGGCCCGCGCCATTGCCAGGTACTCGCCACGATACTTTCCGGCATACCGCTTGATCGTGTTGGCCGCCGCCGATTTGGGCTTCAGCCGATCCGAGTTTTCATACTGGCTCGCCCCGCGGGTATCGAGAAGCCGCGCCTGTTTCTCGAAGATGTCACGCCGGTTCTTCGTCGAGAACATATCCGCCTGAAGCGGAACGGCCGTCATGCTCAATGACAAGGCCAGCGTCGCGCCCACAATGCCGCGCATGTCCCTCACACCTGTTTCACTTGTCCCTCTGTGAGAGGTTTACCCGAAATTCACCGCCTTTGCAAAGGATGCACCCGAGGTCGGCGCAGTCCCGCGCGTTTGGGTGGTTTTGCCTGCCGGGAAGGGCGTATAGGGTCATCGAAACAGACGGGGCCGGATTCGGTTTCCGGCGCATCGCAACGCGACACAAAAAACGGGGGAAGCCATGGCAGGCTCGGTCAACAAAGTCATTCTCGTCGGCAATCTCGGCCGCGACCCGGAGGTGCGAAGCTTCCAGAACGGTGGCAAGGTGTGCAACCTGCGCATCGCGACTTCCGAGAACTGGAAGGACCGCAATACCGGCGAGCGGCGCGAACGAACCGAGTGGCATTCGGTTGCGATTTTCCAGGAAGGTCTGGTCCGGATCGCGGAGCAATACCTCAAGAAAGGTTCCAAGGTCTATATCGAGGGCAAGCTGCAGACCCGCAAGTGGCAAGACCAGAGCGGCCAGGATCGCTACACGACCGAGATAGTCCTGCAGGGCTTCGACGGCGTCTTGACCATGCTGGACGGCCGCGGGGGTGAAGGCGGCGGCCAGGGCGGTGGTTATGGCGGCGGCGGATATGATCGCGGCGGCCCCCAGGGGGATCCATATGGCGGAGACCGCGGCGGCCCGGCCCCCGCATCGGGCGGTATCGACGACGACGAGATCCCGTTCTGATCCTGAAAGGATGAAGTGATGACATGGTCCTTCTCGCTGGGTCGCCTCTTGGGATCCGAACTGCGGGTCCATGTCACCTTCTTCCTGCTTCTGGCCTGGGTAGGGTTCGCCGCCTATGCCGAGGGCGGCCCGGCAGCGGCGCTGGATAACGTCCTGTTCATCTGCGCCCTGTTCGCCTGTGTCGTCGCGCATGAATTCGGCCATGCGCTGATGGCACGACGCTACGGAATCAAAACGCCCGATATCACCCTTTTGCCCATCGGTGGACTGGCCCGACTGGAACGGATGCCAGAGAGTCCGAAACGCGAGATCGCTGTCGCTCTGGCGGGCCCGGCCGTGAACGTGGTGATCTGGGCCGTTCTGGTGGCGCTTGGCGCGCGCACGGATGTGCAGACCCTGATCGCGGTCGATGGCACAGGGCCGGGCTTCTTGGGCCGGCTGGCGATGGTCAACCTCTTTTTGGCCGTGTTCAACCTGATCCCCGCGTTCCCGATGGATGGCGGCCGCGTTTTTCGGGCCCTGCTCTGCTTCTGGATGGATCGCGTCACGGCGACGCGATATGCCGCCTATGCCGGTCAGGCGGTGGCAGTGATCCTTGGATTTATGGGACTTTCCGGTGGGAACCCGGTTCTGGTGCTGATCGCCGTTTTCGTCTTCATTGCGGCAAACGCCGAAAGCCAGGAGGTCGCGATGCGGGCGGTGACACGCCGACTGATGGCCCGCGAGGCGATGATCACCAGTTTCGAGACCTTGTCACCCGAGGATACGCTCGGCACGGCGGCACAGGCGGTGATCCGAACCACTCAGCACGAGTTTCCGGTCATCGAACATGATGGCTCCCTGCTTGGCTTCGTGACCCGAGCCAAACTGTTCGCCGCGCTCGCGCAGGAGCATCCGCGCTCGGAACCGGCGACCTCGGTGATGGACCCCGATATCCCCCGCGTTGCCCTCGCAAGCGGGCTCGAAGCCGTGCTTGACCTGCTGCACAAGGGCGCTCCGGCCGTCGCGGTCTGTGCCGAGAACGGGGCGATGCTGGGCTATATCACGCGGGAGAACGTGGGCGAGCTGATGGTGATCCGGGGTCGGTGAGCGTCAGCTGGCGTCTCGCAACACGTCGAGCACAACCTCACGCGGCACGTCGGAGGTGACGAAAGCCTGGCCGATCCCGTGCGCCAGGATAAAGCGAAGCTGCCCGTCAACCACCTTCTTGTCCTGTGCCATCAGATCGACAAGTGTCTCGGCGCTCGGCAAATCGCCCTCGATGTCGCGCAGATCCGTCTTCATCCCCATCTCGCGAAGATGCGCCCGCACGCGGCTGGGATCCTCTTGCGGGCAAAGCCCAAGCCGGGCGGAAAGCTCGAACGCCAGCGCGCAGCCGATCGCCACCCCTTCACCATGAAGCAACCTGTCGGAATACCCGGTCGCGGCTTCCAGCGCGTGACAGAAGGTATGCCCAAGGTTCAGCAGCGCGCGGTCGCCCTGCTCGGTTTCGTCGCGCGAAACGATCTCGGCCTTCATCTGGACGGAACGGGCAACCGCCTGCACCCGCGCCGCCATGTCGCCGGAGGCAAGCCGGGGCCCTTGCGTTTCAAGCCAGGCAAAAAACTCGGCATCGCCCAGCAGACCGTATTTCACCACTTCGCCATACCCGGCCAGCAGGTCGCGCGGTGCCAGCGTGCCCAGGACCGACGTGTCGGCCAGCACCAGGGACGGCTGATGGAAGGCGCCGATGAGATTTTTTCCCTGGGTGGAGTTGATCCCGGTCTTGCCGCCGACCGAACTGTCCACCTGCGCCAGCAGCGATGTCGGGATCTGTACGAAACGCACACCCCGCCGCAGGATTGCCGTTGCAAAACCGGCCAAATCGCCGATCACCCCTCCCCCGAGCGCCACGACGACATCGCGCCGCTCCACCTTCTGAGACAGGAGCCACTCCACCGCGCGTTCCAGATGCGGCCAGGTCTTCGTCGCTTCTCCCGGCGGCAGGGACAATGACACCATGTCGATGCCACCGGCAGCCAGCCCTTCGCGCAACGCTTCGAGGTGAAGCCCTGCAACGGTGTCATCGGTCAGCACAGCCACCTGCGGACGCGCCAGCAGCGGCGCGAAACGGGCGCCGGCATGGCTCAACAGATCCGGACCGATCTCTACCTCGTAGGATCGCTCTCCAAGCGCCACACGCACGGAATGATGCATCACTTCTGCTCCAACACGTCGGGCCGGGCCTTGAGCGCCTCGATCACCCGATCCACCATCGTCTCGATCGCGGTGTCCCCGTCCGAGATCACCGAGATGTCCGCCTGAGAATAAAGAGGGACACGCGCTTCGTAGAGATCGCGCAAGGTCGCACGCGGATCGGGGGTTCGAAGCAACGGTCGCGTATCGCGATGGCGGACCCGGTTCCAGAGCGTCTGGAGATCGGCCTTGAGCCAGACCGAGACACCCTTTTCCGAGATCATCCGCCTGTTCGCTTCGGACAGGAAGGCCCCGCCCCCGGTCGACAGCACGCCCCGCTCCTCATCCAGCAGGCGCGCGATCACCTGAGATTCCTTGTGGCGAAAGAAGGGTTCGCCGTCGCGGGCGAATATCTCGGGGATCGTCATGTTGGCGGCTGATTCGATCTCGGCATCGCTGTCGAGGAACGGAACGCCCAAACGCACTGCCAAGGCGCGCCCAACGGCAGTCTTGCCGGCGCCCATCATGCCCACCATCACGACGGTCTTCTTCAGTTCATAGGCCCCGACGGCCCCCGTCCGAGCCGCGCCTTGCTCAATTCCGCTCATTCTGTCGTGAATGACGTGATCTTGTCGAAAAGGCCAGTTATAACTTGGGCAAAACGCGCAAATCGAGGCAGGGACATGATCAGACGTCTGTTCAAATTTCTACTTTACCTGATCTGTCTGGCCGTGATCGGGCTGATCGGCTATACCTATATCGGACCATTTTTCGGTGTGGATTTCTCGGCTCCGCAAAGCGAAGTGCGGCAGCCAGTGGTATTGAATGCGGATTGAGAGCTTTCTGATCGCAGCCCTGTTTCCGACCCTTGTCTGGTCGCAGCAACCGCTGTCGGCCATTGACTGGCTGAAGGATGCGCCTGCGGTCACCCTGCCCGACACCATGGTGATGGAGCCTCCGGTCTCGTCCTCCGGCAATCGGCCCGAGGTCGACGTTCTTCCGCTCGAAGAACTTTCCGCGACCGTGGGCCTTGTCTCCGCTTCCGTAACCGGGCTTCCCGTCGACTTGTGGCAGGGTAGCGACGCGGAGAAAATTGCCGATCTGATCTCGCGGGTACCCGTCCGGCATAGCCCGGCCATGCAGAAACTGCTCTATTCGCTGCTGCTCACCGAAAGTCGCGCCCCCACCGGACCTGGTGCCGACGAAACGCTTCTGCTCGCGCGGCTCGACAGGTTGATGGAGCTTGGCGCCAGCGACCCGGCGCAGGCGCTGGTCGAACAGGCCGGACCCATTGAAAGCAGGGAGCGGTTCTCGCGCTGGTTCGATGCGACGCTGCTGACCGGTGACGAAGACCGCGCCTGTTCGGCCCTCGTGACGGGACCGCACCTTTCCGAGGACTATGCGGCACATATCTTCTGCCAGGTGCGGCGCGGCGACTGGGAATCGGCGGCACTCACGCTGGAAGCTGTTCATGCGCTCGACCTCATGACCGTCGAGCGGCGCGCATTGCTGGACCGCTTTCTCAGCCCGGACATTTTCGAGGGTCTTCCGCCCCTTCCACGGCCAGGCCAGCCCGATCCTCTGGAATTTCGCCTTTTCGAAACCATCGGTGAACGACTTGGCACAGCCACCCTGCCCCGGGCTTTCGCCAATGCCGATCTGCGCGATGTCGCGGGTTGGAAAGCGCAGGTCGAAGCAGCGGAGCGTCTGACCCGCATGGGCGTGCTGCCCCCGAACCAGTTGATCGGCCTTTATACCGAACGAGAACCGGCGGCCTCGGGTGGTGTCTGGGACCGGGTAGAAGCGATCCAGCGGTTCGATACAGCGCTTTCGCTCGGCAATGAAACCGCCGTCGCGCGGACGCTGCCCCAAGCCTGGCGCAAGATGCGCGAGATCGGGTTGGAAGTACCTTTTGCAGAGTTGTTCGCCGCCCGGCTTGCGGAACTGGACATCCAGGACCGGGCAACCCGGGCGCTGGTATGGCGGATCCGGCTCTTGTCACGCCTATACGAAGACGCGGCAAGGGATATGCCGGAGCAAAACCCTGAAAACGTCTTCCTTGCCGCTCTGGCACAGGGAGTGCCGGGCGGGGCCGAGGCGCCGTCCGACCTAGCCGCCTCCATCGCGGAAGGGTTCTCGGAAGACACGGCGATCCCCGCCGAAATATCGGATCTACGCAGGAACGGGCAGCTCGGAGAGGCGATCCTCGAGGCGATGATGCTGTTCGACCGTGGTGCACGCGGCAATCCGGCGGACCTTTCCTCGGCCCTTGCAAGCTTTCGGGCCATGGGTCTTGAAGACACCGCACGCCGTGCATCTCTGGAACTGATGCTTATGGGATATGGCTGAACGATGGCCGGTCCCGACCTCATGCCGCAATGGATCTCGACCTTTCTCGACGCACAGGCCGCCGAGTTGGGTGCCGCGACGAACACGCTTCTTGCCTATGGTCGCGACCTCAAGGACGTGGCCGACTGGGCCGCACACAGAAAGCTGCATTTCGCGACACTCGATCAGGCCGATGTCGAAGCCTACCTCATTCATTGCGACGCGCAGGGCCTTTCGCGTGCGACCCGGGCGCGGAGGCTCTCGGCAATCCGGCAGCTATTCCGCTTCGCGTTCGAGGAAGGTTGGCGTACCGACAACCCGGCAATCCAGATCAAGGGCCCAGGCCGGGCGGCGCGTCTGCCCAAGACACTGGACGTGGTCGAAGTGGACCGCCTGCTCGACGCCGCACGCACCACCGGTCGCGACCGGCTGCGCAATACCTGCCTGATGGAGCTTCTCTACGCCACGGGGATGCGCGTCAGCGAGCTTGTCTCGCTGCCCGTCTCGGCGGCGCGCGGCGACCCGCGAATGCTCCTGATCCGCGGCAAGGGCGGCAAGGAACGGATGGTACCACTTTCTCCGCCGGCGCGCACGGCATTGGCGGAGTGGCTTGCGCACCGCGACGCAGCCGAGGCCGAGGGGAGGGAGAACGGTCAGCCGGCCTCGCGTTTCCTGTTCCCCTCGCGCGGCAAGTCCGGCCATCTGACCCGCCACCGATTTTACCTGCTCATCAAGGAGCTGACCGTTGCGGGGGGCGTCTCGCCCGACAAGGTCACGCCCCACACGCTGCGCCACGCCTTCGCGACACATCTTCTGGCCAATGGCGCAGACCTTCGGTCGATCCAGACGCTGCTGGGTCACGCGGATGTGGCCACGACCGAGATCTATACCCATGTCCTCGACGAGCGGCTGCGCGAACTGGTGCTGGAGCATCACCCGCTTGCCCGTGAAAACTGAGCTTCGGGGGCGCTGCCACGCCGCACTTGATCGCACCTTGTCCCGCCCCCATAACGGGTGGAACATCACCATGACCGGAAACCAATGGACCCTTCCCCTTCCCTGATCGACGGCGCTTTCTGGTTCACCACCGGCGCCATTCTCCTGCTGCTCGTCCTATCGGGCTTCTTCTCGGGCTCGGAGACCGCCTTGACCGCCTCGTCGCGGGCCAAGCTGCGGGCGCGCGCCGACAAGGGATCCAAGGGGGCGCAAAAGGCGCTCGACATCACCGAGGACAACGAACGCCTCATCGGTTCGGTTCTGCTGGGCAACAACCTTGTGAACATCCTGGCAGCCTCTCTGGCCACCGCCCTTTTCACTCGTATCTTCGGGGAAAGCGGCGTAGCGCTTGCGACGCTGGTGATGACGCTGCTGGTCCTGATCTTTGCCGAGGTTCTGCCCAAGACCTATGCCATCACCAATGCCGAAAAGGCGGCATCGGCCGTGGCGCCGATCATCGGCGTGGTCGTCACCCTCTTCGCACCCGTGGTCAGCGCCGTGCGCCTGCTGGTGCGCGGTGTTCTGCGGCTGTTCGGGGTACGGATCGACCCGAACAGCCATGTGCTGGCCGTGCGCGAGGAAATCGCCGGCGCGCTTCAACTCGGCCATTCCGAAGGCGTGGTCGAGAAGGAAGACCGCGACCGCATTCTGGGCGCGCTGGACCTTGGAGACCGGACCGTCGAGGAGATCATGCTGCACCGCTCGGGGATCGAGATGATCGATGCCGATGCGGAGCCCGAGACCATCCTGGAGCAATGTCTGCAAAGCCGGCACACCCGCCTGCCGGTCTTTCGCAACGAGCAGGAGAACATCATCGGCGTAATACACGCCAAGGACCTGTTCCGCACGCTTTATACCGAGCTCGGCGAGGCCGAGAGTCCGGCCGCGCGCGTACAGGATTTCGATGTCGCCAAGGTCGCCAAGGCACCCTATTTCGTGCCGGAGACCACGACGCTTGACGACCAGATGCGCGAGTTCCTTCGGATGCGCAGCCATTTCGCGTTGGTGGTGGACGAATACGGATCGCTGCGCGGACTGATCACGCTCGAGGACATCCTCGAGGAAATCGTCGGGGAAATCACGGACGAGTTCGACGTGGCCGAGGACAGCGTCGCGCGGCGGACCGAGGATGGTCAATTCGTGGTCGAAGGAGCCACCACGATCCGAGACCTCAATCGCGAGATGGAGTGGACGCTGCCTGACGAGGAGGCGAACACGGTGGCCGGTCTGGTCATCCACGAGGCGCAGATGATTCCGGTCGTGGGTCAGGTCTTCTCCTTCCACGGGTTCCGGTTCGAAGTGATGGCCCGCGAGGGCAACCGGGTTACCGAGCTGAAGATCCGCCCTCTCTGAGAGGGGCGCACTCCCGCCCCCTGCGGGGCCGCCCCTTCGGGCACCCCCTAGGGGTTGGGCCGGGCCGCGCACCTTCGGCGCGCGGCGGCGAGGCTCTGCCTCGCGCTCCGGAGTATTTGCGAAGAGATGAAGAGGCAGGCTGCGACAGCATCTGTCGCAAACTTTCTTGCGCGCCGTCGACTTGCGGGCAAGGGTGTGGCCAAACAGGACAAGGGAAAAGTCATGCAAACCACCACCCGTGTGGCCGTGATCGGCGGCGGCGTCGTCGGATGCTCGGTACTCTACCACCTGACCAAGCTGGGATGGTCGGACGTCATGCTATTGGAGCGGTCGGAGCTGACTTCCGGCTCCACCTGGCATGCGGCGGGCGGGTTTCACACGCTCAACGGCGACACGAACATGGCCGCGTTGCAGGGCTATACGATCCGGCTCTACAAGGAACTCGAAGAGATCACGGGAATGTCCTGCGGGTTGCACCATGTCGGGGGTGTGACCCTTGCAGACAATCGCGACCGGTTCGACATGCTGCTGGCCGAGCGCGCAAAGCACCGTTTCATGGGACTGGAGACCGAAATCGTTGGGCCGGAGGAGATCAAGAGGATCGCGCCGGTCACCAATACCGACGGCATCATCGGCGCGCTTTACGATCCGCTTGACGGGCACCTGGACCCCTCGGGTACCACCCATGCCTATGCGAAGGCCGCCCGGATGGGCGGCGCGACGATAGAGACCCACTGCATGGTCCGCGAAACCCACCAGCGCGCGGATGGCACCTGGGACGTCGTCACTGACAAGGGCACGATCCATGCCGAGCACGTGGTCAATGCGGGCGGCCTCTGGGCGCGCGAGGTGGGTGCGATGGCCGGCGTCTATTTCCCCCTTCACCCGATGGAGCATCAATACGTCGTCACCGACAACATCCCCGAGATCGAGGAGATCATCGACGCCGGCGGCGAGCATCCGCACGTGATGGACCCGGCCGGCGAAAGCTATCTCCGGCAGGAGGGGCGCGGACTTTGCATCGGATTCTATGAACAACCCTGCAAGCCCTGGGCCGTGGATGGCACGCCCTGGAATTTCGGCCATGAACTCCTTCCTGACGATTACGACAAGATTGCCGACAGCATCGAGTTCGCCTATCGCCGCTTCCCTGTCCTGGCGCGGGCCGGAGTGAAATCGGTGATCCACGGCCCATTTACCTTTGCCCCCGACGGAAACCCGCTGGTGGGTCCCGTGCCGGGCATGCGCAACTATTGGTCCGCTTGCGGCGTGATGGCCGGCTTCTCCCAAGGCGGGGGCGTCGGCCTGACCCTGGCGCAATGGATGATCGAGGGAGAGCCCGAGCGCGACGTGATGGCGATGGATGTAGCGCGCTTCGGCGATTGGATCACGCCGGGCTACACCCGTCCCAAGGTGATCGAGAACTACCAGAAACGCTTCTCCGTCTCCTACCCGAACGAGGAACTCCCGGCCGCGCGGCCCAACCGAACCACCCCGATGTACGACATCTTTTCCGATATGGGGGCCGTCTGGGGGCAGCAATACGGGCTTGAGGTCGTGAATTACTTTGCACAGGAGGGAGAGCCCGCCTACGAAACCCCCTCCTTCCGGCGGTCCGACGCATTCCAGGCCACCGCGCGCGAGGTGCGAGGAGTCCGCGAGGGTGTCGGTATCAACGAGGTACACAATTTCGGGAAATACCGGGTCAGCGGGCCAGGGGCGCGCGCCTGGCTCGACCGGATCATGGCCGGGCGGATCCCACAGCCCGGGCGGCTGTCGCTGACTCCGATGCTGAGCCCCAGGGGGAAACTGTTCGGCGACTTCACCGTCTCCTGCCTGGCGGAGGAGGAGTTCCGTCTCACCGCATCCTACGGCGCGCAGGCCTTTCACATGCGGTGGTTCCAGCAAAATGAGAAAGACGGCATAACCATCGAAAATATCAGTGACAAGCTGAACGGTTTCCAACTTGCGGGTCCCAGGGCGCGCGAGGTTCTGTCCGCTTGCACGCGTTCGGAAATCGCGGACATGCGGTTCATGGATGTCCGGAAACTGGTGGTCGGCATGACCGAGTGCGTCGTGCAGAGGGTCAGCTATACCGGCGATCTCGGGTTCGAGATTTTCTGCGACCCAATGGCCCAGCGGCAGCTGTGGTGGACACTTTGGCAGGCGGGGCAGGCTTACGGCATGGTGCCCTTCGGGATGCGGGCGATGATGTCCTTGCGGCTCGACCGGTTCTTCGGATCCTGGATGCGGGAATATTCGCCCGACTACACGGCGGCGGAGACCGGGCTGGATCGCTTTATCTCTTTCGGCAAGAATTTTGATTTCATTGGACGGTCCGTCGCCGAGAGGGAGCGGGACACCCCGCCTGCGCGAAGGCTCTGCGCCTTCGCTGTAGATGCCGAGGATGCCGATGTGAACGCCTATGAGCCGATCTGGCTGGATGGTCAGGTGGTCGGCTTCTGCACTTCGGGCGGCTATTCGCACCATTCCGGAACGTCGGTGGCGATGGGCTTCCTCCCCACGGATCGGATCGCGGATGGGCTGGAGGTCGAGATCGAGATCCTTGGCGAGATGCGCAAGGCGCGGGTCATCTCGACGCCGCTCTTCGATCCCGAGAGAGCGCGACTCCGCGGGTGACATCCCCGTCCGGTGGCGGCAGGATCAAACGCAATGACACGGATTCCGATCCTCCTGCTGGCCGCCGGCCGCTCCTCCCGGATGGGTGGAGCAGACAAGCTGTTGCAGGTCGTTGACGGCGCACCACTGCTACGCCGCGCGGCCCGTATCGCACTTGATGCAGGACCGGTCTGGGTCGCGTTGCCGCCCGCCCCCCATCCGCGCTACACGGCACTCGCAGGCCTTGACCTCATGACCGTGCCGGTACCCGATGCCGAAGAGGGCATGAATGCCAGCCTGCGCCGCGCTGTCTTCTCCCTGCCGAAGGACACGCTGGCCGCGATGGTTCTGCTGGCCGATCTGCCCGATCTGACCACCGAAGACCTGGCGAAAGTCATGCGTGCAGTCGACCCCGGCAGTGCGATACGGATCTGGCGGGGGGCAACCGAGGATGGCGCCCCGGGTCATCCGGTTGTCTTTCATCATGCGCTGTTCCCCGAGCTTTTGGCCCTCGAAGGAGACGCGGGCGCGCAATCCGTTGTGGCGCGTCACAAGGACAGGTTGCGCCTGGTGCCCCTGCCCGGTCAGCACGCCCGGCTTGATCTCGACACGCCCGAGGCCTGGACCGCCTGGCGAAAAGCGCGAGGCTGAACGCAGCGAGGGGCGCTGCGCTTGCGCGCACCGCCCCTGCCCGCGGGTCCCCGTCTCCCGCGTGACAAGCTGCAAATCGGGGAGGCCCGAGGCCCGCCGCTCAGAGGAGCAGGCGCGCCTCGTGTTTCTTCAGCGACCGCCGCGCAGCAGTGTAGGCTTCGAGACCCTCGGCCTCGGCCAGTTCGGGGAAGAGTTCATAGATCTCCTCGCGCTGCGCGTCGCCCATGCTGGCCAGTGTCTGGTCGCCGGGCTGGAAGCTTTCGGTCCAGGCGCCGTCGGACAGAACCACCTCGTGCTGTTCGAACATGAAGTGGATATAGCTGACCTCACCGACCTCGACCGTATCGACCCCCTCAAGGCCGGTGAGGTGCTTGGCGGCCACCAGAACCTCGCGCTCCTCGAAGTAGAGCGCGGTCTTGTCATTGGCCACCAGGACCCTGTGGTTGGGCGAAACCAGCATGTCCCGCTCGGGCAGACCTCCCCCCAGCGCGCCCTGACGGATCAGGACAGGCTGAAGATGCGGCGCGCTTGTCAGTTCCCGCGCGGCAAGGTCGCGACGGCCAAGCCACTTGATTTCCTGGATGCCGTTGTCGCGAGTGATGATCCGGTCACCGACTTCCAGTTCCTCCACCAGACGCTCGCCCTTCGGCGTCGCAATCCGCGTGCCGGGGGTAAAGCAGGGAATGATCTCCTCGATCTCGCGGAAGGTCGCCGACCCGGTCACGTTGCCATCGCCGTCGAGCAGATCGAGCGTGCCCGAGAAGCTGTCTCCGTCGGCATCCTCGGTCCGGCTGGTGATATTGAAGTCGATACCCGTGAGGTTGAGGGTGTCGTAATCGTCTCCCTCGGTACCACCATCGATCACATCGCCGTCGTCAATCCCGATGAACAGGTCACGGCCTGCCCCGCCAGACAGATCATCCGCGCCGTGACCGCCGGTGATCGTGTCGTCGCCTACGCCACCGTCGACGATGTCGTTGTCGATACCGGCGTCGATCCAGTCATTGCCTTCGCCACCGGTGATGGAGTCGGTGTCGTCCTGGCCGTAGATCGTATCGTCGCCCGCACCGCCGTCGATGGTGTCGTCGCCATTGGTGGTCTCGGGGTCCACCGGACGCCCGTCGCTGCCGTCGTCGCGGATGTTCAGGGCATCGGGGAATTGCGGATCAAGCCCGCCATAGACAACGTCGTCGCCCTCGCCCGCCGTGATGCTGTCGGAGCCTTCGCTGCCGATGATGGTGTCATCACCGGTGCCGCCGTCGATGGTGTCGTCGTCGATACCACCGTCGATCAGGTCCATACCGGCGCCGCCGGTGATCAGGTCGTTGTCATCGCCGGTCGAGATCGTGTCGTTGCCCGCACCGCCATCGACGGTATCGCGGTCGTCCATCACGTCGGGATCGGCCGGAACCGCCGGCAGCCCGTCATAAGAGGGGAAACCGCGGTCGGGAAGTTCGGTCAGCGGATCGCGGCCGGTGTCGATCAGGTCGTCGCCATCGCCGCCATCGACCGAATCCCGGCCCTCATCGCCGATCAGCGTGTCGTTGCCGTCACGTCCCAGAAGCGTGTCGTCGCCATCGCCACCATCGAGGCTGTCATCGCCCGGCGTGCCGCCGCCATCGGTGGGCATGGCCACATCGAAATACACGTCGGTGACATTGATGGTCGATCCCTCGGGGCCGGTATGGGCGTGCTCGATAACGAAGCGGCTGACCGGGCCGGGGATCGTGACCAGCATCGAGTAATCCTCGCCGATCGGATCCTGGAAACCGCCGGTGCTGACGGCCGCATCGTTTCCGGGAACCGAATCCGTGTCGGACAGGGCCACGCGCGGCCCGGCGCCGAGATTGACGGTGATCGGATTGTCCGCATCGTCATAGGCCAGCACGCGGACACCGGCGCTTCCGTCGATATCATTGATGCGGAAAGACACATCCGTCACCGGCTGATCGAAGGCGAGCTGGTATTCGGTGACGGTGTTCGGCGTGTCGAGAACCGAATTCAGGCTGCTGACCGGGTTCGCGCCCGGACCGTCGGTGTCGATCTGATTGGTCTGCTGCGGGACGGTGTCGAACTCGGTCGTCGTGCCCGGGGCGCTCGAGGTGACGCTGAACGTGACATTCGCGTTCCCGGTATCCTGGGTCACGCCCCCGCTCAGGTCGTCACCGTCCGAATAGGTCACGCCATCGTTCTGCGTGGTGCCCTCGTTCCAGAGGAAAGCCTCGCGGATCACGTCGCCGGCGCCGGGTGCCGTTCCGTCGCCATCGATCAAGTCATCGCCCGGACCGCCATTGGCGGTGTCGTCGCCGCCGCCGCCATAGATTTCGTCATCCTCTTCCGCCCCGTCGATCACATCGTCGCCATCGCCGGCATTGACCACGTCATCGTTCGGGTTCGCTTCGGGATCGATGGCATCGTCGTTGTCGATCCGGTCGCCTTCCGGGTCGCCGGTATAATCGAGGTCGATCTCGTCGTCGCCGGGGGTGCCGTCGACGATCCCGTCAAGGTCGCCGCCATTCACCGGCGCGTCCAGCACCGCGACATAGTCGATGCCGCCAAAGAAGTTCTGGTCGAAACTCCCGTCCGTCGCCTCGCGCGCACCCAGCGAGAAGCTCTGCTCGGCTGCTCCGGTGACATCAAGGGTCAGCCCGTCGGCCTCGCCGCTGGTGGTTTCCGAGGTCCCCTGTGTCTTGTTCTCGAGGGTCAAGGTCTGCTTGCCATCGGTTGAGAAGGTGTAGGCCGCTGTAACGATGTCGCCATCGTTGAAGAACCCGTCGGAGCCGCTCAGCACCTGTTCGGTTCCGCCATCGCGATGTGTCACCTCGATCCGGCCGGCGGGCGTGACGCGCATTTCGAAGAACCCGGAATCATTGGCTTCACCGGAGCTCTGCTCCACGCCGCGGCTGACGATGGTCTGGTTGCCAGATGTGGGCGAGCCGCCGGATGCAACTGTCGAGCCGAAACCGAACGGGCGGAACGACGCGATGATCGTGCCCTCATCAAGGTCGAACGGTTCGTCATCGCCGTCGTCGATATCCATCCGGTCGCTGTCCCCAGCTCCCGTGAACATCCAGCCGGCCGAGAAATCCGGCGTATCGACAGGCGTCCCGTCTTGGGCGATCCCATCGTCCAGGCCGGTGTCGTTGGTCTCGAAATTCGGGCGGAAATCCCACAGACCAATCAGGTTGGCCGAATACGGATTGTCAAAGTTCGTCGCCATTACACTCTCCTTTTCGGCACAAGCCGTGCCACACCGCCAAACTGCGGCAACCCCCCAAAGCACCAAGGCGCGATGACCGGACAGAAAGCGACCGCTTCAAATAGCACCTATCCGGCCCGAAAGGAGGAGAAAATCTTGGCGCGCAGTCATAATCCGAAGCGCCAAATGCACTTCGGGGCAGCGACCGGCGCGAAGGGCGATCCCTTCGCACACGCACATTTATCCCCTCGCATCAAACCCGATGCAATTTGTGCGGTCGCCCCCGTGACCAGCAGACATCGCCCCCCAGTTGGGCTAATCCATGAATACTCCTCGCCCCGAGACCGGCAAAGTGAAAAATCTCTGAAAACCGGCGACTTTGCGGCAACTTAGCGACCAGCGCGAGAGCTTGACGAAGGGGCAACACCACCTTAACGGGAAGATTGTTTCTCGATAGCTCTTACCAAAACCAACGCTGACGCCAAGTTTCATTGACTCTCACGTCGACACTTAGGGTTGTGGAGTCGACGCGGACTGCGGACTTTGTTTCGCACACGGGAACAGTTCCAGCTGTCACATTTCGTGGCTCGGGCGGGTGTCCTCCGCCTCATTTCCGCCCCAATTGTCGAGAGTGGTGGAACCAATGGCAGCGACTCGCACCGATTATTTCCCCGAGCAGGGCCAATCCTGGCCTGCAGTGCTCGAATCATCCCTCAATTTTAGAAAAAATCTGCGGGGCCCGGCCCTCAGACCTCGTCCGCAGGGCCGGGAAAATGACAAGCGACGCGCAACGCGCCCTCGCGTTCCAATGTGGGAGCAGTATCCCGGCACAGCTTTTGCGCCTTCGGGCAGCGCTCGGCAAAGGAACAGCCGGGCGGCGGGTTGATCGGGCTTGGCGGATCGCCCTTCACCTTGAGAGGCCGAACATAGCCCCTGGACTTGCGCCGAGCCAATGAGGGGGCTGCGGCAAGCAGCGCCTGAGTATACGGATGCTGGGGCCCCGCAAACAACGCCTCGGTCGGGCCCTGCTCGACGATCTTGCCCAGATACATCACTGCCACATCGTCGCAGACATGGCGCACGACGCCCAGATCGTGGCTGATGAAAAGATAGCTGAGCCCGAGACGGTCCTTCAGATCCGCCAGCAAATTCAGGATCTGCGCCTGGATCGCGACATCGAGGGCCGAGACCGGTTCGTCGCAGACCAGCAGCTTGGGGTTCGTGGTGAGCGCCCGCGCGATCGAGATCCGCTGCCGCTGCCCGCCCGAGAACTGGTGGGGAAACAGGTTGAGCTGGTCTTCGCGCAGCCCCACGAGCTTGAACAACTCCTTGACCCGTTCCACCCGCTCCTCCGGGGTTCCGATATCCATCAGGTCCATAGGCTCGCGCACGATGTCCATAACACGCGCGCGCGGGTTCAGGGATGAATAGGGATCCTGAAAGATCAGTTGAACATCGCGCCGCCGCTGCCGCATCGCCTCGTCATCCAGGACCAGAAGATCGTCACCATCGAACAGGACCTGCCCGCCCGCCGCCTCGGTAAGGCGGATCGCGGCCATGGCGGTCGTGGTCTTGCCCGACCCGCTTTCCCCGACGATGCCCAAAGCCTTACCCGCCTCCAAGGTGAAGGAGACCTGTCGCACCGCTTCGAGATGAGGCCGTTCGGCAAAAATCGAAGGCTTCGGCAAGGCGAACCGGACCGTCAGGTCCCGCACATCCATCAGCAGGCTCATATCCGCCCCTCCTCGACCCCGTGGCAGGCGGCCGGGTGATGACCATGCGACGCCAGCAGCGGCTTTTCCGTTTCGCAGCGCGGCGCGCAATGGGAACAGCGCGCGGCGAAGGCGCAGCCATCCCCCAGAAGATGCAATGGCGGCACGACGCCCGGTATCTCGGCCAGCCGGTGGTCTTCGCGTCCAAGCGCCGGGATGCAATTGATCAACCCGCGCGTATAGGGGTGCTGCGGGAAATCCAGCACATCGTCGGCACTGCCCTGCTCGATCACGCGACCGGCATACATGACGGCGACCCGGTCGGCCATTTCGCTGATGGCACCCATGTCATGGGTGATGAGTATGATGGCCGCGCCGAAATCGCGCTGGATCTCGTTCAGCAGGTCGAAGATCTGTGCCTGAACCGTCACATCCAGTGCCGTGGTCGGCTCATCGGCGATCAGCACCTTGGGCCGGCACGAGACGGCCATGGCGATCATCACCCTTTGCCTCATCCCGCCGGACAGCTGGTGCGGATAGTCCCGCGCCCGCTTGTCGGGGCTGGGAATTCCAACACGATCCAGAAGAGCCACCGCATCCTTGAAGGCCCGATCCGCGCTGACCTTCTGATGCAGCATAATCGCCTCGGCGATCTGGTCTCCCACGGTAAAGACGGGGTTGAGCGAGGTCATCGGTTCTTGGAAGATCATCGCCGCTTCGGCGCCCCTCAGCGCGCGCAACCGTCCGGGCCCGGCCTTGGTCAGGTCCTCACCCGCAAGGCGGATCGCGCCGCCGGCGATCTTGCCCGGCGGCTGCGGGATCAGCCCCATCACCGACAGCGCTGTGATCGACTTGCCACAGCCCGACTCGCCCACCACGCCAAGCGTCTCACCTTGGTTCACGTGCATGGACACCGAGTCCAGGGCCGTGACCTCACCATAGCGCGTGTCGAAGGTGACGCGCAGATCCTCGATTTCCAGCAGCGCGCTCATCGGCCCCTCAGCTTCGGATTGAAGGCATCATTCAGCCCGTCGCCGATCAGCGAGACGGCAAACACGGTCAGGAAGATGGCGAGCCCCGGAAAGGTCACCGGCCACCACGCGTCGAGGATGTACTCCCGATTGGCACCGATCATCAGGCCCCAGCTCATCACGTTGGGATCACCGAGCCCCAGAAAGGACAACCCCGCCTCGAACAGGATCGCAACCCCGATGGTCAGCGTGGCCGAGACGATCAGCGGCGGTGCGGCGTTTGGCAGGATCACCTTCCAGATGATGCGCCCGTTCTTGGCCCCGATGGCCCGGGCGGCGGTGACGTATTCCAGTTCCTTGATCTTGAGGAACTCCGCCCGGGTAAGGCGCGCGGTCTGCGGCCAGCTTACAACCCCGATCGCCATGGCAATGGTGAAGAGCGAGGGCGAGAAGAGGGAAACCAGCACCATCGCGAAGAGAAGCGCGGGCAGCACCTGGAAGAACTCTGTGATCCGCATCAGCAGGTTGTCCACCCAGCCGCCATAATAGCCCGCAAGCGCGCCCAGCGAGATGCCGATGACCATCGTGATCGAAGCCGCGGCGAGACCGACGGCCAGCGTCGGCCCGCCCCCGGTCAAGAGACCCGCCACGATGTCGCGGCCAAGATAATCGGTGCCCAGCGGAAACTCGGCGGTCACGAAAGGGCGCTCATGCGGCGCCCAGACGATGTCGTAGGGATCGCCGCCATAGAAGAAGGTACCGTAAAGCGTTGCCAGCACGATCGCCGCCAGGATCGCGGTGCCGGCCAGCGCAGGGATGTTCCGGCGATACATCCGCCACGCCTCGCGCGCGGGGCTTTCCGCCTTGTAGGCCGTGGCGCCATCGGGAAGCTTTCGGCCCTTGGTGTCGACAGTCGTGGTACGCATCTCAGCCCTTTCCCCGCAAACGCGGATCGGCCAGCCTGTAGCTCAGATCGGTCAGGATGTTGGCGACCACCACCATGAAAGAGGCAAAGAACAACACCCCCATGATGGTGGGATAATCCCTCCGCAGGATGGAATCGAAAGCCAGCCGCCCCATGCCGGGCCAGTTGAACACCGTTTCGACCAGAAGCGCGCCCGAAATCAGGTTCCCGAATTGCAGGCCCGCCACCGTCAGGATCGGCAGCGCCGCGTTGCGAAGGGCATGGCGGAACAGGACCGAACGTTCCGAGGCCCCCTTGGCCCGCGCGGTCCGGATATAGTCCGATCCCAGCACCTCGAGCATCGAGGCGCGCGACAGTCGGGCATACTGCGCCAGGTAGATGATCGCCAGCGTGAAGGCCGGCAGCACCAGGTGATGCGCCACGTCCAGCGCCTGCACGAAGACATTTGCATCGCGCAGTTTCACCGACTGCATGCCCTCTACTGGAAAGACCGGCAGAACACTGGCAAACAGGATGATCAGCATGATGCCGGTCCAGAATACCGGCACGGCGTAGCCGATGGTTGCAAAGACCGAGACGAAGGCGCTCATCGGTCCGTTGGGCTTGCGCGCCGCGATCACGCCCAGAAACACCCCCAGAACGATGGAAATCAGCTGTGCCGTGACCACCAGCAGGATCGTCGGCCCGATCCGATGCCCGATCAACGTGGTGACCGGCTGGTTGAAGAAGAAGCTTTCGCCCATGTCGAACTGCGCGACATTGGCGATGTACATGCCAAGTTGCACCAGGACCGGTTTGTTCAGCCCGTATTCCTCGCGGATGCTTTCCAGCATTTCCTCGGTGGCGCCGCCCATTTCTCCGGCGATCACCACCGCCGGGTCACCCGGCGCCAGGCGGATCAGCAGGAAGTTCAGAACCACGACCCCCAGCATCAGCAGCAGGCCATAGAATAGTCGTCTCAAAAGAAAGCTGCCGCTCATGCCCGCTGCCCCCGGGTTGGCCCCGCCCCGGCACGCGGCCGGGACGGGGCAGTTGTCAAGAGATCACTCGGACCATTCCACCCGGTCCATCGGGTGCATCGTGCCCCAGATGCCTTTCGGCGGGTTCACCAGCTTTTTGTCGTAGGCCGTGTGATAGGGCGTCGCGTTGATCCAGTAGATCGGCAGGTCCTGCGCGACGATCTGCTGGAACTGGGCATAGAGTTCCTTGCGCTTGCCCTGATCGGTCTCGACCGCGGCCGCATTCAGCAACTCGTCCACTTTCTCGTTGCAATACTGTTGGGTGTTCGACCAGATCACGCCCTGCCGGATGTTCGAGCAGAGATATGTGCGGTGCACCCCGATCACCGGGTCACCCCAGTTGAAGACCACGTCCATGGTCAGCTCGAAATCGTGCCCGCCGACGCGGCCCGCCCAGGTGGGGAAATCGGGTGCGGCGCGCACCGTCACGTCGATCCCGATCTTCTTGAGTTGCGACTTCATGTATTCCGCGACCGACTGCTGCTGTTCCTTCGGGCCAGGAATGAAATCGATGGTCAGTTCCATCCCATCGCCATATCCCGCTTCCTCCATCAGCGCGTTGGCCTTGTCGAGATCAAGGTCATATGGCGGGATACTTTCGTCGAAGAAGGGCGAGCTTTCGATGATCGGGCTGCGCTGCGGGGTCGAGACACCGCGATGCAGCGCCTTGGTGATGAAATCGCGATCCACGGCATAGGCGATGGCCTGGCGCACGCGCACATCGCTCAGCTTCTCCGAGGCGGTGTTGAAGGCCAGCCAGTTGATCGGACCGACGGCGGCGTATCCCTCGCTGGTGATCTCCAGGTGATCGGCATCTTCAAGACGGCGGATTTCCTGCGCACCCGCCATGAACGGATAGATGTCGGCCTCGCCGTTTTCCATCGCAATCAACAGCGCCGAGGGGTCCTTGATGATGCGGATGATGATTTCATCCAGCTTGGGTCGCCCGTCGATGAAGAAATTCGGGTTCTTCTTGAGAACGACCGCTTCGCCGGCCGTGAACTCTTCCAGCATGAAGGGACCGGATCCGACCGGCGCCGAGTTGAAGGAGCTCGACTTGGGATCCTCTCCATTGTCGAAAAGGTGCTTGGGCAGGACCGGCGCCAGGGCCGGCGACAGCGCCAGCAGCAGGGCCGGATGCGGCTGGCTCAGGTTGATCACCGCGGTGTGTTCGTCGGGCGTATCGATGCTTTCGACCGGCTCGAACATGGATTTGAAGGGATGGTTTTCCTTGGTGACCATGATCGAATACGCCACGTCCTCGGACGTCACCGGCTCACCGTCATGGAAGGTCGCGTTCTTCACGAGGTTCAGTGTGACGGTCATGCCGTCCTCGCTGACCTCCCAGCTCTCCGCCAGGTAGGGCTGCGGCTCCCAGTTCTCGTCATAGCGCAGCGGCGAGGCGAATATCTGGGTCGAGGGCACGGCCGTGGCGATGCCGGACTGGACCGCTCCGTTCAGGTGTCGCGGCACCTGGGTCGAGGCGATCACCAGCGTGCCGCCTTCGGCATGGACCGGCGCGCTCGTCAGGCCGGTCACCACGAGGGCCGCCGCCCCCATCAATCTTGTCATCAGGCTCATCATGTTCTCCCGGTTGGCTTTGTTTCTTTTCCCAAAAGGCTATCCGCGCCCTATCCCGCAGGAAACAGTGTTTTCTGTGGCGGAAAGCCCTATTCAATGTAACTAGAGGCGGGCCGCAGGACGCGCGGCGGCATCAGCACATGCTCGAAGGCCCCGCCCTCGGTCAGCTCGGCGGCAATGCTGCGCACGGCCTCGACGATGGCCGACCCTCGCAATGGCGCAAGATAGGCCACACCGAATTCCGGTGCATGACCCGCCTCCGAGATCGGCAGGGCGCAATACCCGTTGCGCCCGTCGCGGTCGTTCGGCCCGCAGATGTTCAGGATCGAATAGCCGAAATCGCTGGCCACGAGCCCTCGCAGCACCGAACTGGACCGCGTCGAGTGCACGACGTTCGGCGCCAACCCCTCCTGCTCGAAGAGGGACCGGAAATAAGTCTCGGTATGCGGAAGGTCGAGCAGGATCATCGGCAGCGGCGCAAGGTCATGCAGGCTCACCTCGGTCTTGCGGGCAAGCGGCGAGGCAACCGGGACGAGCGCCCAGGGAAAAGCGTGGAACAGCGCGTCAAAAGGCATGTCCACCACCGAACCCGTCCGATAGGTCAGCGCCACATCGACCGCGCCGGTCGCCAGATGCGTGGCGATCGTCTCCATGTCGCCCTCGGTCAGGTCGATCCGGATCGACGGATAGTTCTGCGCGATCCGGCTGAGGATCGGTGGCAGGACATAGGGCGCCGTGGGGGCATAGCAGCCCAGCCGCAGGGTTCCGGTCGGATCACCCGCAATCGACATCAGGTCGGATTCGAAAACCCGCGCCTGATCCAGAAAGGCGCTTACCCGTTCGCCCACGTCCAGCCCGACCTTGGTAGGTACGATCCCCTTGGCCGGGATGCGTCGAAAGAGATCCGCGCCTATGGTCTGTTCGATCAGGTCGATGGCGGCGGTGACGGAACTTTGCGAAATATGCATCTCTTCCGCCGCCTTGGCGATGGAGCCGCAGCGCAAGGCCGCGTCGAGATAGCGAAGCTGTTTGAGCGTGAAGTTCATGACTAACCACATTTTGCCGATCTTTGCTTCACAGTAAATCCATTTTCCCACGGGTGCCGCCTGCGTTACCGATTCAGCGACCAGCCCGGAGGACCCCGAATGGCCCCAATCACCGTGTTTCAGGCCAGCAAGATCATCACGATGGACCAGAACCGTCCCACTGCCACGCATGTGGCCGTCCGCGACGGGCGCATCCTCGCCGTGGGAGGGGCTGACTGCGGCGACCCCTGGGGCAGCGTGCGGCACGATCCATCGCTCGCCCACGCGGTCCTGATGCCCGGATTTGTCGAAGGGCATTGCCACATGGCCGAAACGGTCTTCTGGGAATGGGCCTATGCCGGCTATCACGACCGGATCGACCCTGACGGGCGACACTGGCGCGGCAAGACCGATATCGCCACCGTCATCGCCGACCTTCAGGCGCATCTCGACAGATTGGCCGAGGGAGAACCGCTGATCGCCTGGGGTTTCGACCCGATCTTCCTCGATTCAGAAAGACTGAACCGGGATCACCTCGACACGGTCAGCGACACGCGGCCGGTGGTGGTTCTGTATTCCTCGGGACATCTCATGTGCGTGAATTCCCGCGCGCTGGACGCCGTGGGATATGACCGTCACAGCAATGTCGAAGGCGTCATGCTGCGACCCGATGGCGAGCCCTCGGGGGAATTGCAAGAGATGGCGGCGATGTTCCCGGTGATGCGTCGGATGGGAATGGATACGCGCACACGTTCGCACCGCCCCGCACACGTGCGCGCGTTCGGACGCATCTGCCAGCGAGCAGGCGTCACGACGGCAACCGACCTCTTCGCCATGCTGACCGAGGAGACGGCGGCCACCCTCCGCGCCACGACCGCCGAGCCTGATTATCCTGTGCGCATCGTGCCCGCGATCTCGACCATTCACAACTCCCCCGCCGAGGTCCGTTCGCAGGTAGAGGCGCTTGCGGCCTCCAACCACGACAAGCTGCGGTTCGGCCCGGTCAAGCTGATGACCGACGGCTCGATCCAGGGGTTCAGCGCGCGGGTGAAATGGCCGGGCTACGTCGGCGGACAGCCCAACGGCATCTGGAACATGGCCCCCGAAGAGATCTTCAGGACCTGCGAGATGATGCAGGCAGCCGGCATTCAGATGCATATTCACACCAATGGCGACGAAGCCAGCGAGATCGTGCTGGACGCGCTTGAGGCCGCTGCGCGCAAACACCCCTGGCCCGGAGCCCGTCACGTCCTGCAACATGCACAGATGATGGGCCCCGCGCTCTTTGCCCGTGCTGCGGAACTGGGGGTATGCGTGAATCTCTTCGCCAATCATATCTGGTATTTCGGCGACCAGCATGTCGCCCTGACGATCGGCCCGGATCGTGCGGCGCGCATGAATGGCTGCCGGTCCGCGCTGGACGCGGGGGTTCGTCTGGCAATCCACTCCGACGCGCCGGTCACGCCGATGGGGCCGCTCTTCACGGCCTGGTGTGCGGTCAACCGGCGGACGATGTCGGGCGCCACTCTGGGGCCGGAACAGCGCATCTCCGTCGACGAGGCGCTTCACGCGATCACGATGGGTGCGGCGTTCACCCTCAAGATGGATGACGAGGTCGGCAGTATCGAACCGGGCAAATGGGCCGATTTCGCGGTTCTGGGCGAAGACCCGACAGCCGTTGCGCCCGAGGCGCTCAAGGATGTGCCCATTCTGGGCACCGTTACGGGCGGGCGTGTGGCCTTGCTCCAATCTGACAGGGAGGTTTGAGACCATGGGAGCAATCACCGTTTTCCAGGCGCGCAAGATCATCACGATGGACGCCAACCGCCCCACAGCCACGCATGTGGCCGTGCAGGATGGCCGCATCCTGGCCGTGGGCGGGGTCGATTGCGCCGACGCCTGGGGCGAGGTCACGCATGACGACCGTCTGGCCGATACGGTGCTGATGCCCGGTTTCGTCGAAGGCCACGCCCACATGATGGCGGGCGCGATGTGGAATTTCGCCTATGCGGGCTATCACGACCGGATCGACCCGCAGGGCAAGTGGCACAAGGGCATGACCGATATCGATGCCGTTGTCGCCAACCTGCGCCAGCACGCCGAGGGGCTGCCCGACGGCGTGCCTCTGGTGGGTTGGGGCTTTGACCCGATCTTCCTGCCCTCCGAGCGCCTCAACCGGCATCACCTGGACCAGATCGCCCGCGACCGGCCGGTCGTGATCATGTATTCCAACTTCCACCTGCTCTGCGCCAACTCCAACGCGCTGGAAATGGCGGGATATGATCGCGACACCAATGTCGAAGGCGTGGTCAAGGATCCAAGTGGCGAGCCCACGGGCGAGTTGCAGGAAATGGCCGCGATGTTCCCGGTCATGCGCCGCACCGGCGTCGATTTCCGCGGCTTGTCGCAAAAGGAGGACTCGATCCGACTTTACGCCGATGTCTGCAAGCATGCCGGTGTCACCACGGTGACCGATCTCTACTCGCAGATGGAGGATTCCGATCTCGACACTCTCCTGCGCGTCACCGGAGAGGACGGTTTTGCCGTGCGCATCGTCCCCGCCCTTGGCACCGTGGGCGCGGCACCGGAAGACATCGCACAGCGCGCGCTGAACCTGCGCAAGAAATCCACCGACAAGCTTCGGCTGGGTGCCGTCAAGCTGATGACCGACGGTTCGATCCAGGGCTGGACCGCACGGGTCAAGTGGCCCGGCTATGTGGGCGGACAGCCCAACGGCATCTGGAACACCCCGCCCGAGACCATCTTTGCTTTGTGCGAGGCGATGCAGAAATACGGCGTGCAGATGCACATCCATGTGAATGGGGACGAGGCCTCCTCGGTTTCTCTCGACGCGATCGAAGCCGCCTCGCGCAAGCATCCCTGGCCCGAGGCGCGCCACGTCCTGCAGCACTGCCAGATGATGGGCGCAGACCAATTCCGCCGCTGCGCGGATATGGGCGTTTGCACCAATATTTTTGCAAATCACATCTGGTATTTCGGCGACCAGCACGCCGCGCTCACCATCGGCGAAGACCGCGCGCAGCGAATGGACGCGGTGCGCGCCGCGCTGGACGAGGGCGTGCGCGTGGCCATTCATTCGGATGCCCCGGTGACCCCCATGGGGCCGCTCTTCACCGCCTGGTGCGCCGTCAACCGCCAGACCATGTCGGGCCGCACCCTTGGCGAGGCCCAGCGCATCAGCGTGCAGGAGGCGCTTTACGCGATCACGCTGGGCGCGGCCTACACACTGAAACTCGATGCCGAGATCGGGTCCATCGAGGCGGGCAAGATCGCCGATTTCGCCGTGCTGGGCGATGACCCGACGGCGGTGGGCAAACAGGCGCTCAAGGACGTGCCGGTGCTGGGCACGGTCTCGGGCGGACATCTGAACCTGGTATGATGCGGCTGCCCCTCACGGTGATCTCGGGCTATCTGGGCGCGGGCAAGACCACGCTCATCAACCGCCTGCTGGCCGAGGATCACGGGCTGCGCCTCCTGGTGATGGTGAACGATTTCGGCGCCATCAACATCGACGCCGCGCTGATCGCGGCGCAGGGGGACGACACGATCTCGCTGACCAATGGCTGCGTCTGCTGCACGATGGGGGCGGACCTGTTCCTGGCCCTGGGCGATGCGCTGGACCGCGACCCGCGCCCCGATCACCTGGTGATCGAGGCCAGCGGCATCGCCGACCCGGCGGCCATCGCCAATGCCGCCAAGGCCGAGCCGGACCTGTCCTATGCCGGGATCGTCACCCTGGTGGATGGCGAGAACGCCGCGACGCTCCTCTCCGACGCGCTGATCGCGCCGCAGGTGGCGCAGCAAATGGCGGTTGCCGACCTGCTCCTGCTTACCAAGAGCGCGATGACACCAGCCCTCGAACAGGCCCTCGCGGCGCATGATCTCCGCTTGCCGCAGGCCCTGCCGCCCGAGGGCGCGCTTGCCCCGCTTCTCTTCGGCCTGACACCCCTGCCCCGGTCGCGCCACGCGGCGCCGCATCCGGCCTATTGCCACTGGGCGACCGGGGATGTCGCCCCGCATGGCCGCGAGGCGCTCCGCGCCAAGCTCGACACGCGGCCGGCCGCACTCTACCGGCTCAAGGGGATCGTGCCCGGTCCGGACGGGCCGACCGAAATGCATGTCGTCGGGCACCATGTCGAACTGCGCCCGGCCTCCAGCGACACCCCCGCCCTCGTGGGCCTCGGCCTTGCGGAACGGATCACGCCCGAGGAAATCGCGCGCTGGTGGCAAAGCCCCGCGCCGAAAGATTAAGAACTCTTCATCCAGGACTCAGCCCGCCGTCAGGATCAGGTCTTATTCCTATGTCCGAGCCCGGGGACAGGCACCCGGGAGCAATGGACCAAGGAGATCCGAATGAGCATCCAAGCGAAAAACTGGCTGGGCGCATCGGCGCTCGGCGCCGTGCTGATGTCGAGCACCGCCCTTCCCGCGCTGGCCGACGAGGCACTTGCCGACCTGGTCGAGGAGGTCGCCCCCTCGGTCGTCACCATCCTCGCCACCCAGACCGCCAAGGCGCAACCCGCCTCCCAGATTCCCGACATGGACGGGACGCCCTTCGGCGAGTTCTTCCGCCAGTTCGGCGCCCCCGAAGGGATGCCGACGCCCAAGCAGGGCCCGCGTCAGGGTCTCGGCTCCGGCTTCATCATCGATGCGGACGGGCTGATCGTGACCAACAACCACGTCGTCGACGGCGCCGACAAGGTCACCGTGAAACTGTCCGATGATCGCAGCTTCGAGGCGGTCGTCGTGGGCACCGACCCGCTGACCGACCTGGCGCTGCTGCGCATCGAGGCCGGCGTCGACCTGCCCGCCTTGGACATGGGCGACAGCGACACCATCCGCGTGGGCGAGGACGTCTTTGCCGTGGGCAACCCCTTCGGCCTCAACCAGACCGTCACCACCGGGATCGTGTCGGCCAAGGGCCGCAACATTTCCGAAGGGCCCTATGCGGAGTTCATCCAGACGGATGCGGCGATCAACAAGGGCAACTCGGGCGGGCCGCTCTTCAACATGGAAGGCGAAGTGGTCGGCGTGAACTCGGCCATCTACTCGCCGACCGGCGGTTCCGTGGGCCTGGGCTTCGCCGTGACCTCGAACATCGTCGACGTGGTGGTCGAGGACCTGCTCGATGACGGCAAGGTCGACCGCGGCTGGCTGGGTGTTTCCATCCAGACTGTCAGCCCCGACATCGCCGCGGCCATGGGCCTGGACGACGCGCAGGGCGCGCTTGTCTCGGACGTGGTCGAGGACAGCCCCGCCGAAGGCACGCTCAAGACCGGCGACGTGATTCTTTCCTTTGGCGGCAAGCCGGTGACTTCCAGCACCGATCTGCCCCGCCTCGTCGGCGCCACCAAGAGCGGTGAGCGTGCCCAGGTCGGGATCCTGCGCGACGGCGAGACACAAACCGTCGAGGTGACCGTCGGCGCCTTCCAGACGACCGCTCAGGTCGAGGAAGCGGTCGAGGAGGTCGAAAGCGGCAAGGCGCTCGGCGTCACGGTGGCCCCGCTGACGGCCGAGACCCGCGCAAAGGCCGGTGTCGATGACGGCACCGAAGGCGTGGTGGTCATGTCTCTCAAGCCGGGCAGCCCGGCCGAGGAGGCGGGCCTGCGTCCCGGCGACGTGATCGTCAAGCTCGGCAGCCAGGCGACTCCCTCGCCGCAGGCGCTGAAGGACGCGCTGGAAAGCGAAAAGACCGATCCGGCCCTGCTGCTGGTCAAGCGCGCAGGCAGCCAGATCTTCCTTCCCGTCAAGATCGCCTGATCAGAGACGTGTGTCGCCTGCGGGGAGGGGGCGGCGCACCGGCCCGGCGGTTCACCGCCGGGTCGCCGGGTGCCCTTGGGGTGCCCGGCTCCCGCATTCCCGGCCCGTGCAATCCTGCGCGCGCCATCATATATCCCCGTCGAAAGGAGATGCGCAGATCATGAGCCGCCGCCTGCTGATCGTCGAGGACGACACCGAGACCCGCGATTTCGTCGCCAAGGGCTTTGCCGAGGAAGGCTTTGCCGTCGAAACCGCCGCCGACGGGCGCGAGGGGCTTTATCTTGCCACCGACGGCTCCTTCGACGCGATCGTTCTGGACCGGATGTTGCCGGGCCTCGACGGTCTCGCCCTCATCAAGTCCGTCCGCGCTGCAGGAATGCGCACCCCCGTTCTGATGCTGACCGCGATGAGCGCGGTCGACGAGCGGGTCAAGGGCCTGCGCGCGGGGGCCGATGACTACCTCGTCAAACCCTTCTCCTTCCAGGAACTCCACGCGCGCATCGAGGCGCTCCTGCGCCGCCCGCAGGAGGCCGAGGAAACCGCCCTGCTCGCCTGCCGGGATCTCGAAATGGACCTGCTCCGCCGCCGTGTCACCCGCGCCGGGCGCGAGATCACCCTCACCCCGCGAGAGTTCCAGATCCTCGAATATTTCCTGCGCCGCAAGAACCGGGTGATCTCTCGGACCATGCTGCTCGAAGGCGTCTGGGACTACCATTTCGACCCGAACACCAATATCGTCGATGTCCATATCTCCAAGCTGCGCCGCCAGATCGGCGACACCGGCGAGGCGCCGCTGATCGAGACTGTCCGCGGTGCGGGCTACATGATGAGCGATGGCTGACGTGCTGCGTAACGCACGCACCCGGCTGGTTCTTGCCTCGATGCTGCTCAGCACGGCCCTGGCGGCGGCTGTCCTGGCACTGGTCTATGTCACCGCCAACCGCACGATCGCCGCCGAGACCCGATCGGTCGTCGAGGCCGAACTCGCCGGGCTGGAAACGGATTACGAGCGCCTTGGCGTCCTTGGCCTGATCACCGCGATCGAACGGCGCGCCGAAGGGGCCGAGCGGCGCGATGCGCTCTACCTGCTGACCAATCGCTTCGGCACGGTGCTGGCGGGCAACATGATGCGCTGGCCACCCGATGTCGAACCCGGCAGCGGCTGGGTGGAGCTGGACCTGATCCGCACCGCCTCGGGCGAGACGGTGCCGATCTCGGCCGCCTCGTTGCGCCTGCGCGGCGGCGAACGCCTGCTGGTGGGACGCGACGCCAGCGCGCGGCGCCAGTTCGAACAGGTGCTGCTCAAGACGATGGGCCTCGCGCTTCTGGCGGCACTCGCGCTCAGCCTTCTGACCGGCGGATTGCTCACACGGCTGGTTTTCTCGCGCCTGCAAGAGACCGCCCGGACAGCGGACGAGATCGTCTCGGGCGATCTCACCCGCCGCATCCCCCTGCGCGGCAGTGGGGACGAGATCGACCAGATGGCCGGCACGCTCAATGAGATGCTGGACCGGATCGAGGAATTGGTGAGCAACCTGCGAACCACCTCCAATGCCATCGCCCACGACCTGCGCTCGCCCCTCTCGCGCCTGCGGCAGAAGATCGAGGCACTGGGTGAACCCGGACTCGCCCCCCCAACGCGCGAAGTAGACGGGGCACGCGCGCTGGCCGAGGTGGACCATTTGCTGCGCGTCCTCACGCAGCTCACCGCGATTTCCCGCGCCGAGGCAGGGCTGGGCCGCGACCAGTTCGAACAGGTCGATCCGGCGCGCCTGCTGCGCGACGTGGCCGAGCTCTATGACCCCTTGGCAGCCGAACGCGACATCGCCCTGCTTGTCGAGGCGAGCGCCGATCCCCTGCCCGGTCATCCCGCCCTGCTCGCGCAGGCGCTGTCGAACCTGATCGAGAACGCGTTGCGCTATGCGCCGGATGGCTCGACCATCCGCCTGAGCGCCACGTCAACCGACACCAACCTCTGCCTCGCCGTGGCGGATGAAGGCCCCGGTGTGCCGGAGGCCGATCTGCACCGGCTCGACCAACCCTTCGTCACGCTCGATCCCTCGCGCGGCGACGGCGCCTCGGGGCTGGGCCTGGCACTGGTCGCGGCCATCGCGCGGATGCATGGCGGCCGCTTCGAGGCGCGCCGCCTGACTCCCGGCTTCGAGGCCGCGCTGACACTCGCCCGCTAGGGCCGTCCGTCAATGGCCAGCGAACGGTTCTTGTAACGCTTGTCCTTGCTCACCTCGGCGCCGAACCAGTCCGGCGGAGTGAAGCCATTCGCGGCCTCTTCGTCGGGAAATTCCACCTCGACCATGCAAAGCCCGTCGAGCGCCCCTGCGAATACGTCGAACTCGTAGTCCCACCCGCCCGGCAACGCGCCCGTGTAGCGCGTCTTCTCGACCCGTCGCCCCTCGGTCGCGGGCCAGAAGGTCTCGAAGACCTCGGCGGTTATCTCGGCCTCGTCCTCGCGCCGCACGACATCGCCCTCGCCCTTCAGCGTCAGGAAATGGAGCGCGCCTTTCTGGCGCAGGCGCAGCTCCACCGAATCCCCCGGTGCGGTCAGATATCCCTGCCGGATCTCGGCCGCCTTGGCCTGCGAAAGGTCCGGCATGCTCTGCACCAGGAACTTGCGCTCGATCTCCTGGCCCATCACTTCGCCCCTTTCCCCGAAACCTCTTCGTAAAGCGCCGCATAGGCGCGGCCGGCCGGGCGCTTCGCGGCATAGCTGCGCACCGGGGCCCGGTGCAGACCCATGCGCTCGATATCCGAGGAATAGGGCACGGCACTGTCCAGAAACAGCTTGCGATAGCGCGTGCGCATTTCCTTCATGGTCTCCAGGTGCAGCGACTTCCGCGCCTCGACCATGGAAAAGAACGGCGCCAGCTTGCGCCGCCGCAGCCCGTTCTCGTCGAAGAACTCGATCAATTGCTCGAAGGTCCGCGCCGACAACGTCGTCGGGATCACCGGCACGATGATGCGGTCGGCCGCCTTGAAGACATTCTCGGACAGGGCCGAGATATTGGGAGGGCAATCCAGCACGATCACGTCGTAATCGTTCCCCACCGCCTTGAGCGCCTTCTTGAGCCGCGACCGCTTGTTGCGCACACGGGCAAGGAAGGCGTCGAACTCGCGAAAGCTCATATTCGCGGGCAGGATGTCCAGCCGCTCGAAATCGCTGGCGCGGATCGCCTTGGTGAACCGCGCGACATCCTCGAAGAAACGCGCCTCATCCAGCTTCTTCGAGGGTTTCACCCGGAAATAGAAGCTCGACGCGCCTTGCGGATCAAGATCGCAAAGCAGAACGCGCTTGCCGCCCTCGGCCAGCGCATGCGCCAGGTTGACCGAGGTGGCCGTCTTGCCGACGCCGCCCTTGTTTGAATAGCAGGCGATGACTTCCATCTCAGCCCTCCGAGCCGTGGAACAAGGCGCGCGCGGCTTCGCGCACCTCGTCGCTGTCGAACTTGCCGAACCTCTTCGCGACGCGGGCGCGCTCGGCCTTCTGGCGATCATGCAGCACGGTGACGAGACCGCCAACCGCAAGCGCCGTCTCGATATCGTCTTGCCGGGTCCGGCCTTGATGCGTCTCCACGAAAGCGCGCAGCGCGCCCTGCTGGACCGAATAGTCGTTGAACAGGCCCAGATTGTCCTGAAGCTTCTTCAGGGGCTTCAACACCGTCGCCAGTTCCGCGTCGGGAAAGAGCGGCGCGAAGAACTCGACGAGATAGCGTAGCTTCTTGCACCCGATGCGAAGTTCATGCACCTCGTCATCGGGCGTTTGCGCATCGATCCCCCGCGCGATCTTGCAGACCTTGCGATAGCGTTTCCAGATCAGCGCGCTGGCATAGTCATGCGCCGGCAGATCCGCCTTCGGTCCGCGCGGCAGGTCGCCGCCCGCGAATTCGGCTTCGATCTCGGCCATCCGTGCGGCATATGCCCTTGACCGGAACCGCCGCGCCAGCTTGCGTTGCGCGGCATCGCGTTCCTCCTGGAACTGGCGGAACATCTCTGCCAGACCGTCATGCAGGCTCTCGGGAAGCAGATTGAAATATGCGTCTTTTTCCAACAGATAGACATCGAGATCGCGCAACTGCCCGGTCGGGGCCATCAGGTCGGAAAACGCCGCCTTGAACCGCGCCGTTTCCTCGTCGGGAAAGACCCCCTTGAACAGGCTCAGGACCGAGCGGATCTTGCGCAGCGCCACGCGATAGTCATGCAGGAACTCGGTGTCGTGATCCGCGATGGTGCCCGCCTCGTTGCGCCGTGCGACACCCAGATATGCTCGGATGATCCCCACCGCCACGTCATGCGCGGTCCGACCCTCGCCCAGCGGAACCACGGGTTTCGAGACGTAAGCCTCGCGCCCCGGCGCAAGCCATTCGCCGATCATCCCCTGTTCCATGTGCGCGCCTCGTGCGGCCAGCGCAGCCAGCAAACTCTCGTGGGCCTTGTCGTAGCCGCGCATGTGCTCGACCGCGATCAGCGTGACCTCGCCCTCGGGCGAGGACAGAACCCGCAGCTCGGCGCGAACCTGCGTCTTGTCCTCGTCGTCCAGCAGCGCCGCCTGCTGGACCTGCGCCGTGCCCGATGCGACCTCCAGCAACGCGCGCAGCGGCGAGATATCGTCCAGCGCGTCGCGCACCTGTCCCGGCGCCAAGTCGTGGACAAAAGCCCCGTCGCGTGCCGCGCTCTGGCTCGGCACCTCGCCATCGGCACCCAAAAGGATCAACTCATCGCCAAGTTGCAACAACGCCCGGCCGGAGCGCTGGAGACTCTGAGAGAAATCATCCAGCAGCGTGAACGCGCCGGCCTCCTGCGGAGGCTCCAGTTCCAGCCGAAGGGGGCCGCCGGGCTGCACCTCGCCCAGGTCGATCCGCCCCGGAAGGACGAGCAGCGTCCTGCGCTCTGGTTTGTTCAGTTTCATTTTCCCCTCGATGTACTGAGGTAATTCTCCACGAGGCGTTCGATGATCTTCTGGACGCTGGTCTCTTCCTCGATGGCGCGGATCTTGAGCGCCTTCAACGTCCCGGCATCAAGGCGCAGGGACGTGTTCCTCTTCCCGTTCTCGGAGTCCGCATCCTTCCTTCCACCCATGACAGCCAGCCGTCCTTATTTCATTTGACGTCATGCTGTCACTCATGACGCTCGAATTCAACGGTTCCACGACGCAGACATGGGGTAAAGGCACTTGCCGACAGGCAACTGCCCGTTTCTGGTGCAGGTCAGGCCAAAAGGCGCGCCGGCAACTCCGCGTATCCGCGAAACCGCAGACGCCCGCCCAGCACCCGCTCAGGCAGAAGGCGGTAATCCGGATAGCGCGCCAGGAAGCGCGACAGCGCAATGCGCCCTTCGAGACGTGCCAGCGTCAGCCCGACGCAGACATGCGGTCCCCCGGCAAAGGCAAGATGCCGGTTCGGTTTCCGCGTGATGTCAAAGACCTGCGGGTTGTCGAACACTTCGGGGTCGCGGTTCGCCGCACCAATGCACAGGTGCAGGTTGGTGCCAGCCGGCACCGCCTCGCCGCCGATCTCGACCGCCTCGGTCGTCTCGCGGTTGCCCAGCTGGTTGGGCGAGCGAAAGCGCAGGATCTCTTCCACCGCGGGCTGGATCAGGTCGGGATTCTCCAGCAGGCGCGCCCGAGCCTCCGGGTAATCGTTCAGCAGCGCCAGGCCGTTGCCGATCAGGTTGGTCGTCGTTTCGTGCCCGGCATTGAGGATGAAGATGCAGTTCTGCAAAAGCTCCGTTTCGCTCAACTGGGCATCGGCCCCCTCGCCGCGGATCAGCCGGGTCAGGACATCTGTCTCGGGATCGCCGGGCTTGGCGCGGCGCCGTGCGACCAGATCCTCGAGATAGGTCTTGAACTCGCGCACCGCGCTGTGGCCCGCTTCCAGTTGCGCCTCGGTCAGTGCGGGTTCCAGCGCCCCCAGAATGACAAGGGACCAGTCCCGCAGCGGCCCGCGCTCCTCCATCGGCACGTCGAGCAGGTTGCCGATGATCTGGATCGGGATGGTCGACGCAAAATCCTCGATCAGGTCCACCCGCTCCTTTCCCGCCATGGCGTCCAGCAACTGGTCCACCGTCTCGATCAGCCCCGGCTCCATCCGCGCGATGGCGCGCGGCGTCAGCGCCGAAGTCATGATCTTGCGCACCCGCGTGTGCAGCGGCGGGTCCGAAAAGACCAGCGAGGTCGTATGATGCTCGTAAAGCGGGGAGCCCTTGCCGAATTTCGGGGCAAAGGCCACCGTCTTGTCCGAGGAATAGAGCTTGGTATCGCGATAGATCCGGTCCAGATCCTTGTGATGGCTCAATAGCAGCGATCCGTCCGGCTGCCAAAGCACCGGCGCGTGCTCCAGCAGCGCGTCGTAAAAGGGAAACGGGTCCTCGACGAACCCCTCGGGCGGGTTCAGCAGGTCAAAGGACTTGGCGATCTCTCGCGATACGGTCATCATTTCTCCTCAAGCGGCGTCGAAGCCAAACAATCCGCGCGCGCTGTCTTCGTCGGCACGGCGCAACCGGCGCGCCGAGGGGGTCTCCCCGTCGCGCAGCTGCGCATCCGTCTCCAGCGGCACAAGGTTTTCCACCGGGACCTGCGCCGCCAGTATGGCCCGCGCCCCGCCCGATCCGTCGAAACGATAAAGGTGCAGCGTCTCCCAGTCCAGATGCCCACCGGCTTCCAGGGCGCGCAGATCGCGGACGAAATTGTGGCATTGCACGTTCTCGACCAGCAGCACCCAGCGCGTCGCCTGCCGGAACAGGTTCGAGAGCGCGACCATGTGACTGACGGCTGTATGGATATGCATCAGGACGGCCTGGGTATAGACCAGCTCGGCCCGCGGCCACTGACGCGAGAAAGGCATGGTCAGATCCTGAACACCCACCCGGCCCGACAGCTCCGGATGCCGCTTCAAGGCCAGCATCAACTGGCTGCGTCCACGGTCCCCGCCGGTCATCTCGATATCCGGAAACAAGGTCATCGCATTGGCCAGGTGATCGCCGCCGCCACATCCTGCCTCGTGCACCCTCGCAGGCTCCAGCCGGCCGATCGCTTCGAGGATCAGCTGCTGGTTCGGATGGATCGGCGCGCCATGTGACATGACATGCCCCGTTGCGGGATCGAATTGCAGATCCCCTGCCCGCGAGATCGCGCGAAAGGCCGTCTCCACATCGCCCTTCAATCGCCGTTCATAGCTGTCGGCGGTGTAATTCTCCCAGTCGAAATCGTCGTCGTAGAACTTCCTGCTCTTGTATAATATCTTTTGAAACATCCCTCTTTCCCCGGTTTATCGCGCAACCGACGCCCGTCTCGTGCAGCTGGACGACGCCTCCTCCGCGCCCGTTCTTGATGCGGCACAAGAATTGCCAAAACCGTTTCGAATGCAATCGCCCCGATTGTCGCGGAACATACCCTCTGTATCAGCTTCGGCCTGCGCGTGACGGATCAGGGGAACCGCGCGCATGCCTGCCGGGTTGACCATCCGACACGAGAAACACGAACCGAGACGCAAAGGAGATCCGTCATGGACCTTATCCGCATCATCCTCGCCATCATCCTGCCCCCTCTGGGCGTTTTCCTTCAGGTCGGACTGGGCAAGCATTTCTGGCTGAACATCCTGCTTACGCTTCTGGGCTATATCCCCGGCATCGTGCACGCCGTCTGGATCATCGCCCGCACGCCTGACACCCGCACGGTGTAAGCCATGGACAAAGCCCGTGACCTTCGCCGTGTCGAGCGGGCCGAGCGTATCGCCCGACGGTTCGACGCGGCCTTCCGTATCCCCGGCACCGGCATCCGGTTCGGCTGGGACAGCGTCCTGGGCCTCATACCCGGCGTGGGCGATTTGGTGACGGTGGCGCCTGCCGCCTACATCCTCAAGATCGCCCACGACGCCGGCGCGCCGCGCAGCATGATGGCTCGAATGGCCGGTAATGTCGCGATCGACTGGGTAATCGGCCTCGTCCCCCTGCTGGGCGACCTGCTTGACGTCGGCTACAAGGCGAACCTGCGCAACGTGGCGCTGCTGCGCCAGCATGTCGGAAGTTACGAGCCCAAGGCGAGCCCCCGCCATGCGATTCAGGCCGGACGGCCGCGCACGGTGTGAACGCAATGAAAAAGGCGCCTCCAAAGGGGGCGCCTTTCGTCATTCAGCATCGAAGACCGGTCAGCCGACCAGTTCGATCCCGGCAAAGAAATAGGCGATCTCGACCGCAGCCGTCTCGGGCGCGTCGGAGCCGTGGACCGAGTTCTCGCCGACCGACTCGGCGAATTCGGCACGGATGGTGCCCGGCGCCGCGTCGGCGGGGTTGGTGGCGCCCATGATCTCGCGGTTCTTGGCAATGGCGTTCTCGCCTTCCAGCACCTGCAACACTACGGGGGCCGAGGACATGAAGTCGCACAGTTCGTCGTAGAAGGGGCGCTCCTTGTGCACGGCATAGAACTCGCCGGCCTGCGCCTTGGTCATGTGGATGCGCTTCTGCGCGATGATGCGCAGGCCGGCTTCCTCGAACTTGGCGTTGATCGCGCCGGTCAGGTTGCGGCGGGTCGCGTCGGGCTTGATGATCGAAAAGGTGCGTTCCAGTGCCATTCGGGCCTCTCCTTGAATGTCTTGCTGCGCGGGCGGCGGCCCGGCGCCGGGATGTATCGCGCGCCGCCTAGCATGGCTTGCGACATATGAAAAGTGCTATTGCCGCGCCATCTTGTCAGACCGCATCCGGCAGCGGGTCGATCCGGTCCACCCAAGCCACGTAAAGCGCCGAGGCCAGCCCCAGCGCGCTTGCCCCGCCCATCATCGCCAGCACGATGAAGGGCGCCAGGTCCGGCGTGACCAGCGCACCGGTGGCAAAGGTCAGCACCGCCCCCAGGACCACCGTCAGCGCGCCCGATAGCCCCGCCGCGCTGCCCGCCAGTTTCGGGCGTACCGACATGAGCCCCGCATTGGCATTGGCGATGGTCAGCCCGTTGCCAAACCCGACCGTGACGGCCGAGCCGAAGAACACCCAGACCGAGCCCTGCCCCGCCAGGAAAACCATCAACCCCAGCGCGGGCCCGACGCTTGCGACGATGCGCCCGGCGATCACCATGGTCAGAAGCGGTGTACGCGCCGCAATCCGACCCGTCACGAAATTGCCGGTCATGAAGCCCAGCGTGATCACCCCGATGCCCAGTCCCAGCAAGGCGGGGCTCAGGTCGAACCAGGCCGCCGCCACCATCGGCGCGCCGGTGATGAAGGCAAAGAACCCACCGATCGAGAAGGCACAGCACAGCGTGTAGCCCCAGAAGCGGCGGGAGCGCAGAAGAAGCGGGTATTCCCGGAACTGCGTCCGGAAATCGGCCGATCGTGCCGTGTTGGTCTCGCCCATATCGACCCAGACCAGCACCAGCAACACCAACCCCATCGCGGTGTAAAGGACAAACCCCGCCCGCCAGCCAAAGGCCATGTCCAGCAAGCCGCCCAGCATCGGCCCCAGCATCGGTGCCAGCGCCATCGCCATCGAGACATAGCCCAGCTTGCTCGCCGCCTCGTTCGGCGGGTAGAGGTCGCGGATCGCCGCGCGCGACAGGACCTGTCCCGCGACCACGCCCACCTGCAACATGCGAAAGCCCAGGAAGACCCAGATCGAGGAGGCCAGCACGCAGCCCAGCGAGGCCAGCGCAAAGACAGCAAGGCAGCCCAACAGCACCGGCCGCCGCCCGTACCGGTCCGACAGCGGCCCCATCACGATCTGCAATCCCGCCGACACCAGCAGGTATCCCGCGATGGACAGGTTCACGAGCCCGTAATCCACCCCGAAATCCATCGCGATATTCGCCAGCGAGGGCAGGAACATGTTCAGCGACAGCACCGCCAGCGCGGTGGCGAGGATCAGGGTGATCAGGTGCGGGGGGGTCTGGGCTGGGCGCATTGGCTTTTCGGAAATGTGACGCCAATCCGGTATCACGGTGATCCCGCTTTGACCATGCCAAGCCGCTGGCGGGGGCGGCGCGGCTCTGCTATCAGCCGCGCATGTTGAGAATTCAGGATATCACCTACGCGGTCGAAGGCCGCCCGCTCTTCGAGGGCGCAAGCGCCACCATCCCCGACGGGCACAAGGTCGGGCTGGTCGGACGCAACGGCACCGGCAAGACGACGCTCTTCCGGCTGATCCGGGGAGAATTGGCGCTGGAATCGGGCACCGTCTCGCTGCCCTCGCGCGCCCGCATCGGCGGCGTCGCGCAGGAGGCGCCCTCGTCGGACGTCTCGCTGCTCGACACGGTGCTCGCCGCCGACACCGAGCGCGCGGCATTGATGAAGGAGGCCGCCACCGCCACCGACCCCACGCGCATCGCCGAGGTTCAGACGCGGCTCGCCGATATCGACGCCTGGAGCGCCGAGGCGCGCGCCGCCTCGATTCTCAAGGGCCTGGGCTTCGATGACGAGGAACAGCTGAAACCCTGCTCGGATTTCTCGGGCGGATGGCGGATGCGGGTGGCGCTGGCCGCGGTGCTCTTCGCGCAACCCGACCTGCTGCTGCTGGACGAGCCGACCAACTATCTCGATCTCGAAGGGGCGCTCTGGCTCGAAACCTACCTGGCGAAATACCCCCACACGGTCATCATCATCAGCCACGACCGGGGTCTGCTGAACCGCGCCGTGGGTGCGATCCTGCATCTCGAGGATCGCAAGCTGACGCTCTACCAGGGGCCTTATGACCAGTTCGCCCGGCAACGTGCAGAGAAAATCGCGCAGGCCGAGGCGATGGCGAAAAAGCAGGAGGCGCGCCGCGCCCACCTGCAATCCTATGTCGACCGCTTCCGCTACAAGGCCGACAAGGCCAAACAGGCGCAGTCCCGCCTCAAGGCGCTGGCCCGGATGCAGCCGATCTCCTCGCCGCAGGAGGCCGCGCTGCGTGCCTTCTCCTTTCCCAAACCCGAAGAGATGTCGCCCCCCATCATCGCGCTCGAAGGCGGCGCGACCGGCTATGGCGAAACCACCGTGCTGCGCCGGTTGGACCTGCGCATCGACCAGGACGACCGCATCGCGCTTCTGGGCAAGAACGGGCAAGGCAAGTCGACGCTCTCGAAACTGCTCAGCGACCGGCTGCCGCTGATGGCGGGCAAGATGGTCCGCTCGCCCAAGCTGCGCATCGGCTATTTCGCGCAGCACCAGGTGGACGAATTGCATCTGGACGAGACGCCGCTCGACCACCTGCGCCGCCTGCGCCCCACCGAGACGCCCGCCAGGCTGCGTGCGCGGCTCGCGGGGTTCGGCCTGACCGCCGAACAGGCCGATACGGTCGTGGGCCGCCTCTCCGGCGGGCAAAAGGCGCGGCTGTCCCTGCTCATCGCCACCATCGACGCGCCGCACATGCTCATCCTCGACGAGCCCACCAACCACCTCGACATCGAAAGCCGCGAGGCGCTGGTCGAGGCGCTGACCGATTATTCCGGCGCGGTGATCCTGGTCAGTCACGACATGCACCTGCTCAGCCTCGTGGCCGACCGGCTCTGGCTCGTCTCCGACGGAACGGTACGAACCTTCGACGGCGATCTCGACGCTTATCGCACCTTCCTGCTGGCCCGCGACAAGCCGGCGGGGGTCAAGGTCAAGGCGGCCGCGAAAGCCAAGCGCCCCTCGCGCGAGGCGATCCTGGTCCTGCGCGCCGAGCTTCGCAAATGCGAGGAACGGGTGGAAAAGCTCAGCGAGATGCAGGACCGGCTGGCGGCAAAGCTCGCGGATCCGGCACTCTACGAAGAAGACAAGGTTCCCGACCTCGAAGTCTGGAACCGCAAATATGCCGAGGTCAGGGAAGCGATCGACCGCGCCGAGACGCTCTGGCTGAAGGCGCAGGAGAAACTCGACGCCGCCGAGAGCGCGGCATGACCTCGAAGCACGAAGCGGTGCGCGAAACCGGCGCGATGATCGCCGGGATGGATCCGCAGTTGCGCCGCGGGATTTACGCCTTTGCCGCCTGGCCGGACGGCACCGCCTGGCCCGAGGGCACGTTGGCGAGCTTTGCCGAGGAGGAGGGTCTGTCGCTGATCGTGCCTGTGGAGGCCGCGCCCGCCGATGCGCTCCCGATGCGCTGCATCACCCTGCGCGTGTACTCCGCGCTCGACGGCGTGGGGCTTACCGCGGCGGTCTCGGGCGCCCTGGCACGGGCGGGCATTCCGGCCAACCTGGTGGCCGGGCTGCGCCACGATCATATCCTGGTCCCCGCGGCCCGGGCCGAAACGGCGCTCACCATCCTCCGGCAGCTTCAGGACGGTGCGGCATGATTCTGGACACGGCTTTCCTTATCACCGCCTTCACGACCCTGTTCGTGGTGATCGACCCATTCGGGACCACGCCGGTCTTCGTCGCGCTGACACATGAGGAGAGCGCCAGCATGCGCCGGCGGATCGCGTTGCGCGCCTGCGTGACCTCGGTAGTGATCCTCGCCATCTTCGCAGGCTTCGGCGAGGCGGTTCTGGGCTTCGTCGGCATCTCGATGCCCGCCTTCCGCGTCGCCGGCGGCGCGCTCCTGTTCCTCACCGCGCTCGACATGCTGTTCGAACGCCGCACCAAGCGGCGCGAGGATCGCGCGGAGGAGGCCGACGCACCTGACCCGTCCGTCTTTCCGCTCGCCATCCCGCTGATCGCGGGTCCGGGCTCCATCGCCACGATCATCCTGCTGGCGGGGCAGAAACCGGGGCCGGAAGGTGTCGCCTATGCGATTGCCGCGATGGTCGCGGTGATGGTGATCGTGCTGGCGCTCTTCCTTGCGGGCGGATTGCTGGCGCGGCTGCTGGGAAAGACGGGGCTGAACGTCGTGACGCGGCTGCTGGGGATGCTTCTGGCCGCGCTTTCGGTTCAATTCATACTGGATGGGCTCAGGGCCTTCGGTTTCGCCACCTGACGCCTATATCTGTCCCAGCGGACAGGACAAGGAGCGCCCATGGACGGCAGCGACATCGCCAGCTTTCTCTATCTCGCCCTTCTGGGCGCGGCGGTGCTGTTCTGGTTTCTCACCCATAACCGCGAGAGCCTGGGCAAGACGGTGCAGCAGGCGGCGGCCTGGGTCTTCATCTTCATCGGCGTGATCGCCGTGGTGGGTCTTTGGGAGGATATTCGGGGCACCGTGACCCCCGGCACGAGCATGGTCGTGACCGAGGAATCGATCCGCGTCCCGCGGGCCGGTGACGGGCACTATTACCTGCGGATGCTGGTCAACGGCACGCCGGTCGAATTCCTCGTCGATACCGGCGCAAGCCAGGTGGTACTCTCGAATGACGATGCCCGCCGTGTCGGGGTGGACCCGGCCGGCCTCAATTTCTTCGGACGGGCGATGACCGCCAATGGCGAGGTCCGCATCGCCCCGGTGGAACTGGACAGCATATCGCTGGGCGGGTTCGAGGATCGCGACGTGACCGCCTGGGTCAACGAGGGCGAGATGGACCGCTCGCTGCTGGGCATGACCTATCTCAACCGGTGGCGATCGGTCTCGATCACCGACGGCGCGCTGGTACTGAGCCGGTGATCGGCCAGTAACCCGAATGTGCGCCTGCGGCGCGCTTTCCTGAGCGCCTTCGGCGCGGGTCTTGAGTATTTTCGAAGAGACGAAGGGATCAGGTCTCGGCCTTCTTCTCCCAGCGGCCCGATTCCTCGGACCAGTATTGCGCCGAACAGCCCGCTTGCGTGAGCGTGCGCCATTGACCGCGCGCGAGTTGAACCGCGGCGGCGTCGGCTCCGTCGAAGAGGATGCAGACCCGTTCCAGCGCCTGCACCTCTTCGGGGGCCACATCCGCCCCGTCTATTGCCATCACGCATTGCGGATCGTTTGCCGCAGCGTCCTGGTCGGTCAGCAGGACGGGCTGCAGCGCGTCATGGGGGCCGCCCGCAAGCCCATGCGGCAGGAACCCGTCCTCGGGCCCCAGCCAGAGCTTTTCGTCGAGCCAGGCCAGTCGGTCTCGGTCGCGCCCGCGCACCGCGATCCGCCAGCCCGCCTGACGCGCCCTGCCCAGCAGGGCCACGAGGGTCTCGTCCAGCGGGCGGCGCGTCAGGTGGTAGAAATAGGCGGCCCCCACGGGGCTCAGCCCCTTTGCTCGAACCGGTCCTCGACCAGCCGGCTCAGCGCGCGCACGCCCCAGCCGGTCGCGCCCTTGGGCGCGTAATCCGTGTCGGACTTGACCGAGGCGACCCCCGCGATGTCGAGATGGATCCAGGGCGTGCCGTCCTTGATGAAGCGCTGCAGGAACTGCGCCGCGGTGATCGAGCCCGCGGGGCGGCCGCCCACGTTCTTCATGTCGGCGATGCGCGATTTCAGCTGTTCGTCATAGGCCTTGCCCAGCGGGAGGCGCCAGGCGCCCTCGTCCTCGGCCTCCGCGGACTTCAGGAAGGCGTTGCACAGCGTGTCGTCATTGGAAAAAACGCCCGCATTCTCATGCCCCAGACCGATGATGATGGCGCCGGTCAGCGTGGCCAGGTCAATCACGCCCGCGGGGCTGAACCGCTCCTGCGCGTACCACAGCACGTCGGCCAGAACCAGCCGTCCCTCGGCATCGGTATTGATGATCTCGACCGTATCGCCCTTCATCGACTTCACCACGTCGCCCGGTCGCGTGGCATTGCCCGAGGGCATGTTCTCGACCAGCCCGACAAGCCCCACGACATTGGCCTTTGCCTTGCGCAGCGCAAGCGCGCGCATGGTGCCCGCGACGACGCCCGCGCCGCCCATGTCCATGGTCATGTCCTCCATGCCGCCCGCCGGTTTCAGCGAGATGCCGCCGGTGTCGAACACGACGCCCTTGCCCACCAGCGCCAGCGGCGCATCGCCCTCGGCGCCGCCCTTCCACTGCATGACCACGACCTTGGAGGGGCTGTCCGAGCCCTGCCCGACGCTCAGCAGCGTGCGCATGCCAAGCTCCTCGAGCTGCGCCTCCTCCAGCACCTCGACCTCCAGCCCGAGGCTTTCCATCGCCTTGAGCCGGTCGGCGAACTCGGTGGTGGTGAGCACGTTGGCGGGCTCGTTGACCAGGTCGCGGGTCATGTGCACGCCCTCGGCCAGCGCGGCAAGCGGGGCATAGTCCGCCTCGGCCTCCTCGGGTTTCGAGCAGGCCACGGTCACGTCGCCCGGCTCCTCGGCATCCTCTGCCGGGGTCTTGTGGGCGTCGAACTCGTAGCCGCGCAGCGCGATGCCCTGCACCAGTTCGGCCAGCCGCGCCTGCCCTCCCGCCGCCAGCAGCAGCGCGGCCCGCCCGCGCAGCTTGCCCAGCGCGGCCCCGGCCTTGCGCGCCTCGGTGGGCTGCGGACGACGCGGAAGGACAAGAACATCGACCGCCTCGGCGGCCATGCCGCCGGGCCAGGCCAGCGTGATCACCTGTCCCGGCTTGGCCTTGGCAAAGCGCGCGCTCTCGACCAGCCGCGCCAGCGCGCCGCGTGTCAGCTTGTTCACCCGGCGGGCCGCCGGGTCCAGCTTGCCCTCGGGCGGCACGATCACCGCCACGCGCCCCGCGCCCTCGGCGATGGCATCGAGGTCGGTCTCGGCAAAGCGGATGGGGGTCGGACTGCTCATGGCGCGCTCCTTCGCAAAATCACATGAATTCTTGTTCGCGCCTATGGGTAGCGCGGCCCCGGCTCCTTGACCAGATAGCAGTTTTCCAAGCCGATGAATTCGTTTAAGGTCCCCCGAAAACGAATGGCAGGCTCCGGGGGGATCGCAGTGTCAAGAAACGGCAGGCAAGGGCCGTCGCCCTGTCCGATATGCCCCTCGGGCTATCACATCGGTGCCTGCGCACGCTCCCGGGTGATTCCCCGCCCGAGCCCTGCTGCGGGGGTCTGTGAATGATCCTCGACCGCTATTTCGCGCGCCTCTTCCTGCAAAGCTTCCTGGTGATCGCCGGCATCTTCCTGTCGCTCATCCTGCTGATCGACCTGATCGAGCAGGTGCGCCGGTTCGAGGGGCTCGGCCTCAGCTTCGGCCAGGTCTTCCGCCTCACCCTGCTGAACGCACCGGCCGCGATGAGCGAGATCCTGCCCCTGCTGATGATCCTCGCCACCATCATCCTCTTCGTCGGCCTGGCGCGCAGTTCCGAACTGGTTGCGACCCGCGCCATCGGCCGGTCGGGCATCCGCGCCCTTGCAGCGCCCGTGCTGGTGGCGCTGACCATCGGCATATTGGCGGTGGCGATGCTCAACCCGATCGTCGCGGCGACCAGCGAGCGTTACCAGCGGCTTTCGGACAGTTACCGCAATGGCGGCGCCTCGGCCCTGTCACTCTCGGGCGAGGGGCTGTGGCTGCGACAGGGCTCGCCCAGCGGCGGGCAATCGGTGATCCATGCCACCGGCTTCGGCGGCGAGGAGGGCGTGACGCTCTACAACGTGACCATCCTGACCTTCGCGCGGGATGGCGGCCCGGTGCGGCAGGTCTTTGCCGACAGCGCCCAACTGGCGCCCCGGACATGGATCCTGAGCAACGCCAAGGTCTGGCCCCTGGTCGCGGGCATCAACCCCGAGGCCAATGCCGCCCTGCACGAAACGCTTGAAATTCCTACCACGCTGACCCAGGACCGTATCCGCGACACGCTCAGCAACCAGGACACGATCTCGATCTACGACCTGCCCGAGGTGATCGCCGCCCTGCGCGAAGCCGGATTCAATACCAAGCAGCACGAGGTCTGGTTGCAGGTGCAGCTCGCGCGTCCGCTGTTCCTGGTCTCGATGGTGCTGGTCGGTGCGGCCTTCACCATGCGCCATGTCCGCTTCGGCGGAACCGGCGTGGCGGTGCTCACCGCGGTGCTTCTGGGCTTCGCGCTCTATTTCATACGCAACTTCGCGCAGATCCTGGGGGAAAACGGGCAGATTCCGATCATCCTCGCCGCGTGGGCACCGCCCGTTGCCGCCCTGATGCTGACCTTCGGGCTGCTTCTCCATGCGGAGGATGGTTGAGATGCGGCGCTGGCTTGCCCTCTGCCTGACCGGCGCCGCCTGGCTGCTGCCCGTGGCGGCCGTCGCGCAGGATACCGCGCCGGTCGAGGAAACCGCGCCTCAAGGCCCGGCCATGCTGGTGGCCGACAGCGTCTTCATCACGCCCGACCGGCAACTGATCGCCGAGGGCAATGTCGAGGCCTACCAGGGCGACGTGCGCCTTCAGGCGGAACGCATCATCTATGACCGCGCCACCGGCCAGCTGACGATCACCGGCCCGATCCGCATCGACCAGGGCGGTGCCGTCACCATCCTCGCCGATGCGGCCGAGCTGGACAATGAGCTGCGCAACGGCCTTCTCTCGGGCGCGCGGATGGTCTTCGACCAGCAGCTCCAGCTGGCCGCGCTCCAGATGACGCGGGTGGGCGGGCGCTATACCCAGCTCTACAAGACCGCCGTGACCTCCTGCCATGTCTGCGAGGACGGACGCCCGCCGCTCTGGCAGATCCGCGCGCAGAAGGTCACCCATGACGAGCTGGAACGGCAGCTCTACTTCGAGAACGCGCAGTTCCGCGTGCTCGACGTGCCCATCTTCTACCTGCCGGTCATGCGCCTGCCCGATCCGACGGTCGAGCGGGCAACCGGTTTCCTGATCCCGTCGATCCGCACCACCTCGCAGCTGGCGACGGGGGTCAAGGTGCCGTATTTCTTCCGCCTCGGCGATCACCGCGACCTGACGCTGACGCCTTATGTCTCCTCCAAGACCCGCACGCTGGGCTATCGCTACCGGCAGGCCTTCCGCCGCGGCCGGATCGAAATCGAGGGCGCCCATACCCGCGACGACCTGCAACCTGGCGAGGATCGCGGCTATTTCTTCGCCGATGGCCGCTTTGCCCTGCAAAACGATTTCAGGCTCGACTTCCAGATCCGCACCACGTCGGACAACGCCTATCTCGTCGATTACGGCCTGCCCGACTATGACCGGCTGCGCAGCCAGATCGCGCTTGAACGGATCAAGCGCGACACGATGTTCTACACCAGCTTCATCCATTACGAGACGCTGCGCGACAGCGAGGTCGAGACGCAGATCCCCTCCGATATCGTCGATCTCGCCTATCAGAAGCGGCTCTTTCCCGCCGGCATCGGCGGCGAGCTGCGCCTTACCGCCTGGGGTCATGCCCACAAGCGGACCACCTCCGCCGACGTGGTGGGGCGCGACATCGCGCGCTTCACCGTCGATGCCGAATGGTTGCGCAGCTGGACGTTTACCTCGGGCCTGCGCACCGATTGGCGGATGGGGGCCTCGGTCGATCAGTTCAACGTCTGGGACGACAGCAACTTCCCGCCCGAGACCACCCGCGCGACGCCCCGCGCGGCGCTGACCCTGCGCTATCCCATGGCCCGGAGCGAGACCGGCGGCGCGCGCCAGATCCTCGAACCCATCGCCCAGGTCGGCTGGACCCATGTGTCCGACAGTACCGTGCCCAACGACGAAAGCGGCTTCGTCGAATTCGACCAGGGCAACCTGCTGTCCCTGTCCCGCTTTCCCGCCCCCGACCGGCGCGAGGATGGCACCACCGCCGTACTCGGCCTCAACTGGGCCCGCTTCGATCCCCGCGGATGGGAGGCCTATGCCACCCTGGGGCAGGTCTATCGTCACCATGCCGATCCGGGCTTTTCCAAGACCTCCGGCCTCGGCGGCACGACCTCGGACCTGCTCGTCGCCGGTCAGGTCAGGATGCAGCGCGGTCTCTCGCTCATCGCGCGCGGTCTGCTCAACGACCAGTTCAACTTCTCCAAGGCCGAACTGCGCGGCACCTGGTCGAGCGAGCGTACCGACATCTCGGGCAGCTATCTCTGGCTCGGCCGCGACCCGGCGGAAAACCGCAACCTCGCCGTGTCCGAGGTCTGGCTCGACGGCAGCTACGAGGTAACCCCGAACTGGACCGCACTGGCCAATATCCGCTATGACATCGAAGACAGCCGCGCGATCAACGCGGGGGTCGGCGCGGTCTATCGCAACGAATGCGTCACCTTCAACATTTCGATCAACCGCCGCTACACATCCTCGACAAGTGTTGAGCCCTCGACGGATTTCGGGTTTACCATCGCCCTGAACGGCTTCGCCGTCGAGAGCGGCAACAAAGAATACAGGCGATCATGCAACAATTCCTGACTCCGCTGGCCCGAACCGCAACCCGGATGATGCGCGCCGCGCTCCCGGCGGTTCTCGCCACGACCCTCGCCGCCGCCCCCCTCGCGGCGCAAAGCCTCTTCTCGCCCGCGATCCGCGTGAACGAGGATATCATCACCCGATACGAGATCGCCCAGCGGCAGCTCTTCTTCGAGACGCTGCGCATCCCCGGCTCCTCGGCCGAGGACGTGCGCCAGTCGCTGATCGACGACAAGCTGCGCCTGCAGGCACTGCGCGAGGCGGGAATCGACTATCCCCCCGAAGGCGTCCAGCAGGGCATCGACGAGTTCGCCTCGCGCGGGCGCCTCTCGACTGAGGAATTCCTCCAGGCCCTGGCCGAGGTCGGCGTCGATGCGGAAACCATCCGCGATTTCGTCGCGATGCAGCTGGCCTGGCGCGACTACATCTCCACCCGCTACCTCGCGCAGGCCCGGCCCAACCCGGACGAGATCGACCGTGCGATGGGGCTTGGCGGCGGCGGCGGGTTGCAGGTGCTGCTGTCCGAACTCATCATCCCGGTGACCCCGCAGACCCTGGAACAGGTGGACGCGATTTCCCGGGAGCTGTCGCAACTGGAAAGCTTCGGCGCCTTCGAGGCGGCGGCGGCGCAATATTCCGCGGCCGAAACCGCCAGCCAGGGCGGCCGCCTGCCCTGGATCCCTCTCGCGGACCTGCCCCCCGCGCTCCAGCCCGAGATCCTGTCACTCAAACCGGGCGAGGTTTCCGATCCGATCACGCTTCCCAATGCGATCGCGCTGTTTCAGATGCGCGACGTGCGCGAAACCGCGACCGGCACGCCCAGCTATGCCAAGATCGACTATGCCGCCTATTACATGCCCGGCGGCCGGACGCCCCAAACGCTCGAAGCGGCGGCGGAGCTGCGCAACCGCGTCGATGTCTGCGACGACCTCTACGGCGTGGCCAAGGGGCAGCCGGAACAGGTGCTCGACCGCGTCAACGCCGCGCCGGGCGAGATTCCGCGCGACATCGCGCTGGAACTGGCCAAGCTCGACAAGAACGAGGTCTCGACCGCGCTGACCCGCAACAACGGGCAGACGCTGGTTTTCCTGATGCTCTGCAACCGGACCCGCGACCTCGGCGCCGACGCCTCGCGCGAGGATGTCGCCAACGCGCTCACCCAGCAGCGCCTTGCCGCCTTTGCCGACAGCCTCATCGCACAGCTGCGCGCCGACGCCGTTATCGTCGAGGAGTGATCGCATGAACCCCGCGGGGCACCCCATCGCGCTGAGCTGCGGCGAACCCGCCGGCATCGGCCCCGAAATCGCGGCCCGCGCCTGGGACCAGTTGCGCGAGGACTGCCCCTTCGTCTGGATCGGCGATCCCGACCACCTGCCGCCCGGCACCCCGGTACAGATCCTCGAACATCCCGCCGGGGCCGAGCGGGTGGCCGGCCACGCGCTGCCGGTCCTGCCGCTGGAGTTCGGCGGCGACGCCGTGCCCGGCCAGCCCGACCCGCGCAACGCGCCGGGCGTCATCCGCGCCATCGAGTACGGGGTGGAGCTCGTCCGCGGCGGGCAATGCTCGGCCCTTTGCACCGCGCCCATCCACAAGAAGGCGCTGATCGACGGCGCGGGCTTCGCCCATCCCGGCCATACCGAGTTTCTCGCGGCCCTCGCCGGCCGCCGCCGGGTGGTGATGATGCTGGCCAGCGACCAGCTTCGCGTCGTGCCCGCCACCATCCATATCCCCCTTTCACAGGTCCCCCATGCCCTCACGCCCTCGCTGCTGCGCGAGACGATCGAGATCACCGCGCAGGCGCTGGAGGAGCAGTTCGGCATCGCCCGGCCCCGCCTCGCCATCACCGGCCTCAACCCCCATGCCGGCGAGGGCGGCGCCATGGGCCGCGAAGAGCTCGACTGGATCGCGCCGCTCATCGCCGAGATGCAAGCCGAAGGTCACGCACTGACCGGCCCGCACCCGGCCGACACGCTGTTTCACGCGGCCGCCCGCGCGCGCTATGACGCCGCCATCGCGATGTATCACGATCAGGCGCTGATCCCGATCAAGACGCTGGATTTCGACCGCGGCGTGAACGTGACCCTCGGGCTGCCCTTCATCCGCACCTCGCCCGATCACGGCACCGCCTTCGACATCGCAGGCCAGGGCAAGGCCAACCCCACCAGCCTGATCGAGGCGCTCAGGCTCGCGCAGCGCATGGCGGCAAGCGGCTGATCTTCATCTCTTTCCAAATACTCCCGCCGGAGGCATGAAAATCTCTGGCGCTGCCCCGCCCGCCCGCGCTACATCCCCGCAATGAGCGCCATCGACAGCCTTCCCCCCCTGCGCCAGGTCATCGCCTCGCACCAGCTTTCCGCCCGCAAGTCGCTGGGCCAGAACTTCCTGCTCGATCTGAACCTCACGGCCAAGATCGCGCGCCAGGCGGGCGATCTCTCGGGCTGCGACGTGCTCGAGATCGGCCCCGGACCCGGCGGCCTGACCCGCGGCCTTCTGGCCGAAGGCGCCCGCCGCGTGGTGGCGGTCGAGAAGGACAGCCGCTGCATCCCCGCGCTCGAGGAGATCAGGGCCGCCTATCCCGACAGGCTCGAAATCGTGCAGGGCGATGCGCTTGAGATCGATCCGCTGGCATATCTCACGCCGCCGATCCGCATCGCGGCCAACCTGCCCTACAATGTCGGAACCGAGCTTCTGGTGCGCTGGCTGACCCCGCCCGAGTGGCCGCCCTTCTGGCAAAGCCTCACGCTGATGTTCCAGCGCGAAGTGGCCGAGCGCATCGTGGCGAAACCGGGCTCCAAGACCTATGGCCGCCTCGCCATCCTGTCACAGTGGCGAACCGAGGCGCGCATCGTGCTCTCGCTCCCGCCCGAGGCGTTCACACCCCCGCCCAAGGTCTCCAGCGCCGTGGTCCACCTCACCGCCCTGCCCGAGCCGCGCTACCCGGCCGATGCGCAGATCCTCAGCCGCGTGGTGGCCGCCGCCTTCAACCAGCGCCGCAAGATGCTGCGCGCCGCGCTCAAGGGGGTGGCCCCCGATATCGAGGATCGCCTCCTTGCCGCCGGCATCCAGCCCACCGACCGCGCCGAACAGGTCTCGCTCGAGGCGTTCTGCGCCCTGGCCCGCGAGATCGCCAGCTAGATCACCTGCGTCGCGGCCCCGTGCTGCACCGCCTCGACGATGTGCCGGTCGGCCGCCGCCACGACATCGGCGATCTGGCGCCGCTGGTCCTCGCTCAGCACGCCCTCCTCCGGCGCGGCGCGGATCAGCTCCAGCGCGCGCTCGCGCGCCGCGTCAAAGGCCGTGCGCCGCCCGCCCTTCTCGTAATCGTCGCGCCCCTGCCGCAGGAACACGCCCGGACGATGCTGGCCGCGGCACCCCGCCAGCGTATGCGTGCTGTCCAGGAAATGGCCCCCAGCGCGTACGCGCAGCATCTCGTCCCAGTTCAGTGCCTCGGCGCTCACATCGGGCGGTTGCAGGAACCGGCGCACCATCGCGCCCATCTCGTCATCCAGAACCGCCTGCACCGGGCTGAACACGGTCGCGCATTCCAGCTGCCCCACACCGCCCAGCATGTCCGCCCCCGCCAGCGCCACCGCCTGCGCCAGCAGCGCGCGCTCGCTCTGCGACTGGTGATCGACATCCGGCGTATCCGAGCCTGCCCCGTAGGTATGGGTCGGCAACCCGAATCCCTGCCGCATCAGCTGCACCGCCATCGAGGCCGCCTGGATCGACTCGGGACAGGATTGCAGGGCCGAGCCCGTGCGCATGTCCAGCGTGAACATCAGCGGCACCGCGATCACCGGCGTGCCCGGCACCAGCACATGCGCGACCGTCAGCATCGACAGGATCTCGGCCGCCGCCATCAGCACCAGCCCGCCCGCGCCCAGGGGCGCCGTGCCCCCCGCCGAGGGCAGCGAACAGGCGTGCAGCGGCAGGCCCAGCGCGCCCGCCTGCAGGATCACTTCGGTATCCATGTGCTTGAATTCGAGCGGCGAGAACGAGCAGGTGATGACGCTGGTGATCGGATGCGCCCGCAGCGCGTCCTCACCCCCCGCGGCAATCGCCGCGATCTTCAGCAGGTACTCGATATTCTCCTTGCCATAGGGCTGCATCCAGCAATGCTTGTCGGTGTGCGAGACCATCTCGGCAAAGGCATGCACATCCGCCGTCACTTCCGGAACGCCATGCACGAAGGGATGCGCGATGAACCCCACCTGGTCCAGCCCGCTGGCGACGGCCGCCATCTCGCGCACGGCTGTCAGGTCGAGATTGCGATAGGAGGCGTCGCGCGGATCGACATAGCCATGCGCGCCCGTGCCCGTCCGCATGATGAACCCGCCATCGGGACGCGGAATGGCCAGGTCGCGGTCACGGGTCTTGCCCGCCAGGCGGAATTCGCGCGGCGCGGCGGCAATCGCCTCCTCGACCAGTTCGCGCGGAAAGCGCAGCCGGTCGGCATCGCGCCCCGGCGTGGCGCCGGCCGCGATCAGCGCGTCGCGCGCCTTGGGGTGGATGATGACCACGCCATAATTCGCCAGAAGGTCGAGGCTGCGCGCGCGCAGCGCTTCGATTTCGGCCTCGCTCAGCAGGCCGAACCGGGACCGGGCCAGCGATACGGGCGATGGCGCAAAGGCACCCGGTGCAGGGGCATCAACGACAGGGGTGACACGCCGACGCGACCGGCGACGGGGAGAAACGGGAGTCTGATCCATAACGAACCCTTGATAACGGACAATCGAAGGAAGTTATGGCACACACCGATTAGGCTCACTGCCTGCCGACTTGAGCTGTCAGCAAGGATAGAGCCTGTGTGTGTTCTGCGTCAATCCACGGCGCGGCAGGCATGAACCCGCCGCGCAAGGAGGATCACTCCGCCGCTTCGGGGGCGTCGTTGCTGCCCGAGGCGCTGTCCGCGCGCTCGGCAGGCTTGTCGCCACCCTCGTCGCCATTGTCCTTGGCCTTGGCCGTCTCGGCCTTGGGCTTGCGCGGACGCGGCGTGCGCTTGGGCGCTTTCTTGGGCTTGCTCTCGGGCGTTTCCACCAGGCCGTTATCGGCCTCGTCGCGGTTCTCGCTCAGGTCCAGCACATCGGGCTGGTCGCCCTCGCCGGCCGCCGCCTCCGACGCGCTGGGCTGGTTCGACTCGCGCTCCTGCCGCTCGGCACGCTCGCGGTCGCGCTCGGCCTGGCGTTCGCGGTTCTGCCGCTCCTGCTCCTCGCGCTTGGCGTCGATTTCGCGCTGCGCCTCGCTCAGCATGCGCAGGTAATGCTCGGCATGCTGCTGGAAATTTTCGGCCGCGACCCGATCATTGCTCAGCTGGGCATCGCGCGCCAGCTGGTTGTACTTGTCGATGATCTGCTGCGGTGTGCCTCGCACCTTGCCTTCCGGGCCCGAACTGTCGAATACCCGGTTGACTACGTTGCCGCCAGAAGGCCGATTGCGGTTGTTCTTCGACCGCGAACGGGATTTGGAAGATCTCATTTTATTTAACGTCAGCCTTGTACTTGCTGCCGAATGACCCGTGTGCGTCTTGCGCTCGTCTCGAACCGGGTCTTGGCTTTTTTGGGCTTGATGTCGGGACGCGCCAAGAGGGGCGCATTGTTCCGCGACACCCCTGAGTAAGCATGTCCCCGGCCTCTATACAAGGGGCAGGCGCGAAAAAGAGCGAAAAAACTGTGATTCTGTCGCGAGAATGCGGTTTTCCGCCGGGAATTCCCGGCTCAGGACGGCCGCTCCGCCGCCACCACGCGGTCGCGACCGTCGATATCCGGAATCACGGCGATCGCGGACAGGCCGCCCGCCGCCATCAATTCGGCCACCGCGCCGGCCTGTGTCGGCCCGATCTCAACCAGCAGCCGGCCGCCCGGGCAAAGGAACTCCACCGCCCGCGCCGCAATGGCCCGATAGGCGCTCAGCCCGTCGTGCCCGTCGGTCAGCGCCATCTCGGGCTCGTGCTCGCGCACCTCGGGGGCCAGCCCCTCCATCTCTTCGCGGGCGATATAGGGCGGGTTGGACACGATCAGGTCGAACTGTCCCGCGACCCCCTCGAACCAGTCCGACCGCAGGATCTCGGCACGCGTCTCGACCCGGTGCAGCACCGCGTTCGCACTGGCCTGGAGACAGGCCGCCTCGCTCAGATCGGTGCCCAGCCCCGAAGCCTCGACCCGCTCGGCCAAGAGCGTCACCAGGATACAGCCCGACCCGGTGCCCAGGTCCAGCACCCGCGCATAGGGCTGCGCCAGCGCCGCCTCGATCAGCGTTTCGGTCTCGGGGCGCGGGTCCAGCACGTCGCCCGACACCTTGAAGCGGCGGCCATAGAACGCGCGCTCCCCCACCAGGTGCGAGACCGGCACCCGTATGGCGCGCAGCGCGATCAGCTGTTCATAGCGTTCCGCGATATCCGGAGACAGCGCCTCGGGCGCGATCAGCGTCACCCGACTCGCCTCGATCCGCGCGGCATGGGCAAGCAGCACCCGCGCATCGCGGGCCGGGTCCGGAACGCCGGCCGCGCGCAGCCGCGCCGTCGCGGCGACCATCGCCTGCGCGGCGGTATGGGCCGCGTTCACTGGCCCATCTCCGCCAGCATCCGCGCCTGCCCGTCGGCGATCAGCGCGTCGATCACCTCGTCCAGGTCGCCCGCCATCACCGCGTCCAGCTTGTAGAGCGTCAGGTTGATCCGATGATCGGTCATGCGGCCTTGCGGGAAATTATAGGTCCGGATCCGCTCCGACCTGTCCCCGCTGCCCACCTGGCCCTTGCGGCTGGCCGAGCGTTCGCTGTCCAGCCGCTGCCGCTCCAGGTCGTAAAGCCGGGTCTTGAGCACCTGCATCGCGATCTCGCGGTTGCGGTGCTGGGATTTTTCCGAACTCGTCACCACGATGCCGGTGGGAACATGCGTGATCCGCACGGCCGAGTCGGTGGTGTTCACATGCTGTCCGCCCGCGCCCGACGACCGCATCGTGTCGATGCGGATGTCGTTCGCGTCGATCTGGATATCCACGTCCTCCGCCTCGGGCAGCACGGCGACCGTCGCGGCCGAGGTATGGATGCGCCCGCCGCTCTCGGTCGCGGGCACGCGCTGCACCCGGTGCACGCCGGATTCGTATTTCAGCCGCGCAAAGACATTCTCGCCCGAGATCCGCGCGACAACCTCCTTGATGCCGCCCAGCTCGGTCTCCTGGTACTCGATGAACTCGAACCCCCAGCCCCGCGCCTCAGCATGGCGCTGGTACATCCGCAACAGGTCGCCCGCGAACAATGCCGCCTCGTCGCCCCCGGTTCCCGGCCGGATCTCCAGGATCGCGGGCCGCGCGTCGGCCTCGTCCTTGGGCAAAAGCGCCAGCTGCAAGGCGTGCTCCGCCTCGGGCAGGCGCGCCTTCAGCGCCGGGATCTCCTCCTCGGCCAGCTCCTTCATGTCGGGGTCCGACAGCATCGCCTGGGCCTCGGCCAGGTCGCGGCGCAACTGCCGCCATGCGGTGATCTGCTCAACCACCGGGCGCAGCGCGGAATATTCCTTGGCCAGCTTGACGATATCGCCCGACCCGTCGGCCATCGCGGCCTCCAGGTACTGGAAACGCTGGGTGATCTGTTCGAGACGCTCTTCTGGAACCATCCGCGCGGTGTCCGCGATTGCGGCCCTCCGGTCAAGAGGCTTTGGCGCGGCGCAACCCTGTGATAATCTTCGCAGCATGAGAAAAACCGCGCTTCTTTACCTGCTCCTCGCCACACCCGTCCCGGCCGATGTCATAGGCCCCGGCGGCAAGGTGCAGGACTGCTATTGCACCGATACCAGCGGCTCGCGCGTCGAGCTGGGAGAGACGATCTGCCTGCATGTGGACGGGCGCATGTTCATGGCCCAATGCCAGATGTCGCTCAACGTGCCGATGTGGCGCGAGGTTCAGGAGGGCTGCCTCTCAGCCCGCCTCTCCCATCCGCGCCAGCCACCGGTCCAGTCGCTTCGCGTTGACGCCCAGATCCCGTGAGCCGAAGCGCTGCCGCGACAGGATGCGCAGCACATCGCCATCCTGCCACGCGGTGATGTAATCAGGAAAGCGCAGCCACTTGCTGCGCTGGATATAGGTCACCATGCCCTCGCCGACCGACCCGGCCAGCACGCCGGTCCGCGGCGCCGCGCGCGCCACGGCGTCGAACCGCGCCAGCCCGTCCGGCCCGGCCTCGACCAGCCGTGCCGCGCCGCTGGCGAAATCGCGATCCGCGCTCACCTCGGGCCGCACATGCCAGCGGGCCGGATCGCTCGGCGCCAGCCGGACATAGCCCAGCGCCACCACGACCACCGCCAGACCGAGATAGAGAATGGTCATCAATCGCCCCATGATCCGCCGTCCGGTCCCTGTTCGGCCCCAAGGGCCCTTATCGTTGCGTCACACCCGGCAGCACGCAGATCAGCTCATAGAGCAGGTTGGCCCCCGTCAGCGCGGTATTGCCCGACGGATCATAGGGCGGCGAGACCTCGACAAGGTCGCAGCCCACGATGTTCAACCCCTTGAGCGCCCGGATCAGTTCCAGCGCCTGCGGCGTCGTCAGCCCCCCGATCTCGGGCGTACCGGTTCCCGGCGCATAAGCCGGGTCAAGGGAATCGATATCATAGGTCACATAGACCGGTCTCGACCCGATATCGCGACGTATTTCCGCACCCAGCCCGGCCAGCGAGCGGTGCCACAGGTCCTGTGCCGGGAATTGCTGAAAGCCCCAGCCGGCGGCCTCGGTGAAATCGTCTGCGGCATATCCAGTGCCGCGAATGCCCACCTGGTAGGTCTTGGAGGGTTCGATCAGCCCCTCCTCCTTGGCGCGGCGGAACACCGTGCCATGCGTCTCGCGCTCGCCGAACATCTCGTCATTCACATCGGCATGGGCATCGACATGCACCAGCGCCACCGGGCCATGCTTGGCCGCCACCGCCCGCAGGATGGGCAGGGTGATCGAATGATCGCCCCCCATCGCGACCGGGATCACCGGATGCGCCAGGATCGCGTCATAGCTTTCGCGGATGATCCGCAAACTGTCGGCCAGCGAAAAGGTGTTGATCGCCAGGTCGCCGATATCGGCGATCTGCAAGCTGTCAAAGGGCGCGGCCCCCGTGCCCATGTTGTAGGGCCGGATCATCGCGCTCTCGGCGCGGATCTGCTTGGGGCCGAACCGCGTGCCCGATCGCCAGGAGGTGCCGATATCCATCGGCACGCCCATCACCGCCACGTCCAGCCCGTCCAGCGCCTGCGCCGAGGGCAGCCGCATGAAACTGTTGGGCCCCGAGAACCGCGCCAGGTCGTTGCCGCTGATCGGTTGGTTGAACTCGGTCATCTCAGCTTGTTCCACCCCAGAAGACAGATGATCTGCGTCGCGATATGCGCCCCCGCGATGGCCGTGGCCCCCGACATGTCATAGGGCGGCGAGACCTCGACCACGTCCCCGCCCTTGATGTCGATCCCGGCGATGTCGCGCAGGATGATCGCCGCCTGGATCGAGCTCAGCCCGCCCCAGACCGGCGTTCCCGTGCCCGGCGCGAATGCCGGGTCCAGACCGTCGATATCGAAGCTCAGATAGACGGGCCGGTCGCCAAGGATCGCCTTGATCTTCTGCGCCACCGCCGCCGGGCCGGACTCGTAGACCTCGCGCGCGTCGATGATGTTCACGCCCAGCGTCTCGTCATTGGTGGTGCGGATCCCCACCTGGACCGAGGTCGCCGGGTCCACGATCCCGGCCTTCACCGCCTTGTAGAACATCGTGCCGTGATCGACCCGCTCCATGTTGTCGTCGGGCCAGGTGTCGGTATGGGCATCGAACTGCAACAGCGACATCGGCCCGTATTTCTCGGCATAGGCGCGCAGGATGGGAAAGCTGATGTAATGATCCCCGCCCAGCGCGACGCTCGCCACGTCCTGCGCCAGGATCGCCCGGATGTGCTCGGTCAGCACGCCCGGAAAGGCCGGCACATCGGCATAGTCGAAGGCCAGGTCGCCGTAATCCACGATGGCCAGCTCGCTCAGCGGTCGGAATGGCCAGCCATAGGGCTCGTCGGGCGATTGCAGCGTGCTCGCCTCGCGGATCGCGCGCGGACCCAGCCGCGTGCCGGGCCGGTTCGTCACCGCCTGGTCGAAGGGGATGCCGGTCACGGCGATATCCACCCCCGTCAGGTCCTTGGTGTAAAGCCGGCGCAGGAACGACACCGCGCCGCCAAAGGTGTTCTCATAGGACAATCCGCGCAACTCGCGGTCGGTGAACGCCTCGTCCACCTTGTGTTTCGCATCTTCCAGGGCCATTCGCGCCTCTTTGCTCAGAACTCGTGCCGTGCCTCACGCCACCGGCTGCGCCCGCTCGACCAGCCGGGCAAAGAACGACGCCCCAACCGGGGCCACAGCGTCGTTGAAATCGTATTTGGGATGATGCAGGCCCGCGCTCTCGCCCTGGCCGAGGAACAGGTACGACCCCGGCCGCTTCTGCAGCATGTAGGAGAAATCCTCCGCCCCCATCTCGCGCCCGCCCTCGCCAATCACCCGCTCGGCACCCGAAACCTCCTCGGCCACCGAGACGGCAAAGCGCGTCTTGTCGGCATCGTTGATCGTCGCCGGGTACCCCACCATGTAATCCAGCCGCGCCTCCACCTCGTAGCTCGCGGCCTGCCCCTCCACGATGGCCTTCATCCGCCGCATCACCATCTGCTGCACGGCCGGGTCGAAAGTCCGCACCGTCCCGTTGATGAAGGCCGTCTCCGGGATCACGTTGTTCACCGTCCCGGTATGGATCTGCGTGACCGAAAGCACCAGGTCGTCCAGCGCGTAATGGTTCCGGCTCACGATGGTCTGGATCGCCTGCGCGATGCCGCAGGCCGCCATGACCGGGTCGCGCGTCTCATGCGGCATGGCGCCATGCCCGCCCTTGCCGGTGATGTGAACCTCGAACGTGTCCACCGCCGCCATCAGCGGCCCCGGCGTGGTATAGAAACTGCCCGTCTCGAACCCCGGCGCGTTGTGCAGTGCATAGACCTCGCCGATATCGAACCGGTCGAGGATGCCCTCGCGCACCATCACGTCGGCGCCGCCGCCCTCCTCCTCGCCGGGCTGAAAGATCAGCGCCACGCGCCCCGCGAAATTCCGCGTCTCGGCCAGGTAGCGCGCCGCCCCCAGCAGCATCGTGGTATGCCCGTCATGGCCGCAGGCATGCATCTTTCCGGGCCGTTCCGAGGCATAGGGCAAGCCCGTCTCCTCGCTCATCGGCAGCGCGTCCATGTCGGCGCGCAACCCGATGGTCGGCCCGCTGCCAGCCCCCTCGATGATCGCCACGATCCCGCTTTCCGCGATCCCCTCGTGGATCTCGTCCACCCCGAACTCCCGCAGCCGCTCGGCCACGAACCCGGCCGTCTCGTGACAGGCCAGCTCCAGTTCGGGAATGCGGTGCAGATGCTGACGCCACTCCGCCATGTCGGGGGCGAAATCGGCGATGCGGTTGATCACGGGCATGGGGTGGACTCCTTGGGCCTGCTCGGGGATTGATGCATCTGACACCGAAGACAGGGGCAGTACAATGGCCGATAAAACTGGGGCCGATCAAACCGGGGCCGATCATCCCATCATCCACGATGCCGACGCGGGCATCGAGCGCCTGCTGGAAATCATGCGCCGCCTGCGCGACCCCGAGACCGGATGCCCCTGGGATATCGAGCAGGATTTCGCCACCATCGCCCCCTACACGATCGAGGAAGCCTACGAGGTCGCCGACGCGATCGAGCGCGAAGCCTGGGACGAGCTCAAGGGCGAGCTGGGCGACCTGCTCTTCCAGTCCGTGTTCCACGCGCAGATGGCCGAGGAAAAGGGCCATTTCACCTTCCAGGACGTGGTGCGCACCATGTCCGACAAGATGGTCGCCCGCCACCCGCATGTCTTCGGCGATGAAACGCGCGATAAATCCGCCGATCAGCAGACCCGCGACTGGGAGGCGATCAAGGCCGCCGAGCGCGCCGAGAAGCGCCAGAAAGGCGCGCTCGACGGCGTGGCAATGAACCTGCCCGCGCTCCTGCGCGCGCTGAAACTGCAAAGACGCGCCGCCCGCGTCGGCTTCGACTGGCCCGACGCCTCCCACGTGCTGGCCAAGATCACCGAAGAGGCCGCCGAACTGGAAGAGGCACGCGACCGCATGGATGCCGACGCGCTCGAGGACGAATTCGGCGACCTGCTCTTCGTCATCGTCAATCTCGGCCGCCACCTCGGGATCGAACCCGAAACCGCCCTGCGCCGCACCAACGCCAAGTTCACCCGCCGCTTCGAAGCGATCGAGGCCGCGCTCGCCGCGCGCGGCAAACGCCCCGAGCAGAGCACGCTGGAGGAAATGGACGCGCTCTGGGACGCGGCCAAGCGTGCGGAAAAGGCCCGCGCGGCGCGTTAGAGCCTCCGCCTCGTTCTCTGCGTTTCTTCGACCGGAAACATCCCGAAGCGCGAGGCGGAGCGGCGCACCGGCAAAACGCGTGACCGGGCAGGGAGCGGTTCAGCCCATTCGTCGGATGATGTCATCCTGCCGCGTGATGCGGCCTACCGCCCCGGATGGGCTCCCGCCCCCTGCGGGGCCGCCCTGCCGGGCGCCATCCTCGGCGTTGGGCCGGGCCGCGCGCCGCGGGCGCGCGGCGGATGCGGTCAGGTCCCGCAGAAGGTCGCCTGCACCACCTCCTGCTCGGTGGGCGGACGGCGCAGGTCATGGGCCTCGGGCTGATCGTCGAAAGGACGCGCCAGCACCGCGTTCAGCCGGTGGAACGGCGCGTAATCCCCCGCCACCGCCGCCGCGATCATCTGTTCCACCCGGTGGTTGCGCGGGATGAAGGCCGGGTTGGTCGCGGCGATCAAGGCCGTCGGGTCAGGCTCATCCTCGACGCGGTCGCGCCAGTCGGCCTCCCAGGTGTCATAGGCGGAGGCATCGATGAAATGATCCCGCGCCCCCGCGCTGCCCAGCGCGCGGAAAGTGTTGGTGAAATCCGCCTGCCCCTCGGCCATGCGCTGGAGCAGACGGGCGATCAGCGCCCCGTCGCCCTCGCGCGCCGTGGTGAGCCCCAGCTTGGCGCGAAAGCGCGCCAGCCATTCGGCCTCCAGCATGGCGGGCGTGGCATGGACGATGGCGGTGGCCTCCTCGACGGCGGCCTCCTTGTCCTCGTATTGCTGAATCAGCGCCGTGGCCAGCTGCGCCAGGTTCCACACCGCGATATCGGGCTGCGCGGAATAGGCATAGCGCCCGAACTGGTCGATGGAGCTGTAGACCGTACTGGGATGATAGGCGTCCATGAAGGCGCAAGGACCATAGTCGATGGTCTCGCCGGAAATGGCGCAGTTATCCGTGTTCATGACCCCGTGGATGAAGCCCACCGCCATCCAGCTCGCGATCAGCCGAACCTGCGCATCGCGCACCGCCGTCAAAAGGCCCATCGGCCCCTCGACCCCCGGATAATGACGTTCGATGGCATAGTCCGTCAGCCGCTTCAGGCTGCCCAGATCGCCGCGCGCGGCGAACACCTGGAACGTGCCCACGCGCAGGTGACTCGCCGCGACCCGAGTCAGCACCGCGCCCGGCAGCGCCCGCTCGCGCAATACCGTCTCGCCGGTCTCGACCGCCGCCAGCGCGCGCGTCGTGGGAATACCCAGCGCGTGCATCGCCTCGCTCACCACGTATTCACGCAGCACCGGGCCCAGCCAGGCCCGCCCGTCGCCCGCGCGACTGTAAGGCGTGCGCCCGGACCCCTTCAGCTGGATGTCGCGGCGCTGTCCGTCCGTGCCCACGACCTCGCCCAGAAGGATCGCACGCCCGTCGCCCAGCTGCGGGTTGTAATGGCCGAACTGGTGGCCGGCATACAGCTGCGCCAGCGGGTCGGCCCCCTCCGGCACCGCATTCCCGGCGAAGACGCGCGCGATTTCCTCGGCCTCGCCGGGGGAAATGCCCATCACCCGCGCCAGGTCATCGTTGAAGGCAACCAGGCGCGGCGCGCGCACCGGCTCGGGCGCCTGGCGCGAAAAGAACGCGGCCGGAAGCCGGGCGAAACTGTTGTCGAAGGGGATCTGCAAGCTCATGGGGCAAAGATATGCGCCTTTCGCGGAATTGCCAGACCGGGCCCGCCCATGCTCTAACACGCCCATGACAGCCGATCAGATCATTTCCCGCCTGAACCTCGCCCGCCACCCCGAAGGCGGCTGGTACCGCGAGACATGGCGCGCCGAAAATCCCGGCCGCCCGACCGCCACCTGCATTTATTTCCTGCTGGCCGAGGGGGAACGCAGCCACTGGCACCGGGTCGATGCGACCGAGATCTGGCTCTACCACGCGGGCGCGCCGCTGATCCTCTCCCTTTCCGCCGACGAGAACGGCCCCGCGACCGATCACCTGCTGACGCCCGATCTCGACCGGGGCGCGCCACAGCTGATCGTGCCGGAAAGCCACTTGCAGGCGGCGCGCTCCACCGGCGGCTGGACGCTGGTCAGCTGCACAGTCTCGCCCGGCTTCGATTTCGCGGGGTTCGAGCTCGCCCCGCCGGGCTTCGACATCCCCCGCGCTTGATCGCACGGCGATTCGGCGCAACTCTCGGGGAATGGATCACCGCGCCCTCCTCCAGTCGATGCCAGCCGAGACGCGCGCGCATCTCACCGCGCGGTCGGATGCCAGGGGGCTTGTCCATCTTGCCGGCCATCTCGGCCTCCTCGCACTCACGAGCGCGGGCATCGCGGCGCAGGTCTCGCTCTGGCCGCTGCTGATCCTGCCGCAGGGGGTGCTGCTGGTCTTTCTGTTCACCCTGAGCCACGAATGCACGCATCAGACCCCGTTCCGGACGCCCTGGCTGAACGAGGCGGTCGGCCACGCCATCGCGCCGGTGCTGGCCCTGCCCTTCACCTGGTTCCGCTATTTCCACCTCGCCCATCACAAATGGACGAACGACCCCGAGAAAGATCCCGAGCTTGACGGCAAGCCGCGCCCCGACAGCCGCGCGGCGCTGGCGCTCTACCTCACGGGCTGGGTCTACTGGTCGGGCATGGCACGGGTGATCGCCACCAACGCCTTCGGGCGCATCACCGCGCCCTACCTGCCCGCGCGCAAGCACCGCGCCATGCGCATCGAGGCGCGGGCGCTCATCGCGCTTTACGCGCTCCTCGCGGCAAGCCTCCTCGTCTCGCCGCTGGCGCTCTGGCTCTGGCTGGTCCCGGTGCTGATCGCGCAGCCGCTGCTGCGGCTCTACCTGCTGGCCGAACACGGGCTCTGCCCGCCGGTCGCGAACATGCTGGAGAACTCGCGCACCACCTTCACCAGCCGCGCCATCCGCTTCCTCGCCTGGAACATGCCTTTTCATGCCGAGCATCACGCCTTCCCGGCCGTGCCCTTCCACCGCCTGCCGGCCTTTCACGCCACCACGCAGGCGCATCTGCGCTCCACCTCGCAAGGTTATTCCGGTTTCACCCGCGCTTATCTGGAGTCGCTGCCCGACTGACCGCCATGCGGCGCCTCGTCCTCGGGCTCCGGCCCGCCGCGATCGTCGCGGTCGCCGCCCCCCACGCCCTCGGGCACCGTCACCCCGTCAAGCAGTTCGGCCTGCTCCACGGTCAGCCCGTCGCGCTGGATCACCGACAGCACGCCGCTCGTCTCGATCACGATCCAGTCGGCATCCTCGCGCCGGACGATCCCGGCCTCGCGCAGCGCCGATTTCAACTCGTCCGCGCTGACCCGCTCCGCCTCCATCGCGTTTTTCAGCATCGCCCCGTCATGCATCAGCAGCCGCGGCCTGGGCTTGACCAGCTGCGCGAAGCGTTTCGATTTGAGCACGCCCCAGGTGGTCAGCCATTGCATCGCCGCCAGCGCCGCGATCGCCGCTGCCGCATCTAGCATCGACACCGTGCGGCTCAGGATCCCCGTCGCCATCAAAGAGCCGATGCCCACCGTGATGATCCAGTCGAAATTGTTCATGTTGGCCGTGGTGCGCTTGCCCGACAGCCGCGTCAGCGCCACGATGAACGCGAAGAAGACAGCCGCCGACAAGACGACCTGAAACAGCCGGTACGGCTCCGAAACCCATGTCTGCGCTTGCTCCATGCCGCACCAACGCGCGGCCGCCCGCGCCGTTCCGGCTCTTCATCTCTTTCCAAATACTCGGGGGTGAGGCCGCAAGGCCGAGGGGGCAAAGCCCCCTCAGACCATCTCCGGCACGCTCAGCGTCCCGCCGCCCACGCAGGCCCCCACCCCCGTCGTGCCGGGGCATGAGGTCGCCATCCCCCGCGCCACCCGCACCGCGAGATAGGCAAAGGCCTGCGCCTCCAGCATGTCGCCATCCAGCCCCACCGCCTCCACCGGCTCGACGGCACAATCCAGCGAGACGCGCAGCATCTCCATCAGCACCGGGTTGAGCCGCCCGCCCCCCGTCACCAGCAGCCGGGCGGGGGGGCGCGGGCAATGCTCCATCCCCTGCGCGACACCGGCCGCGCACATCGCCGTCAACGTGGCCGCCGCATCGGCATCGCCCAATTCGCCCACCAGCGCCACCATCTCGGCGAAATCGTTGCGGTCGAGCGACTTGGGCGGCATCCGCGCGAAATAGGGCTCGGCCAAGAACAGCTCCAGCGCGCCGGTCTCGACATTGCCCCGCCGCGCCAGCGCGCCGCCCACGTCCATCTCCAGCCCCAGCCGCGCCTGCACCAGGTCGTTGACCGGCGCATTGGCAGGCCCGGTGTCGAAGGCCAAGAGCGCCCCCTCCGCCTCGGGCCGGTCGAAGCCCGGGTCCACATAGGTCAGGTTCCCCACGCCCCCGAGATTGAGAAAACACAAGGGCTCCGTCGCGCCAATCCATTTCGCACAGGCAAAATGGAAAAACGGCGCCAAGGGCGCGCCCTCGCCGCCCATCGCCACGTCGTCGCTGCGGAAATCCCACACCACCGGGCGCCCCAGCGCCTCGGCCAGCGCGCCGCCATCGCCCACCTGAAGCGTGCCGCGCCCCCGCGGCTCATGCGCCAGCGTCTGGCCGTGAAACCCCACCAGCTCCACCGGCACCGCCGCGCGCAGCGCCTCGACATGCGCCCGCGTCACCAGGTCGCCCGCGGCCTCCACCTCCGGCCCCGCCCAGCGCCCCAATGCGGCCCGCAGCACCGCGCGCTCGCCCCCGGCATAGGGCCGATAGCCGCTCTCGCCAAATCGGAAGACCTGATGCCCGTCGGTCTCCACGACCGCCCAGTCGATCCCGTCCAGCGAGGTGCCCGACATCGCCCCCAGCGCCACCACCGGCCCCGCCTTCGTCACGGCCCTGTTCATGGCCTTTTCCTTCGTTCAACTGCCCCCTATAAGGTGCCTCGCAATCCAGACCCGAGGCAAGACATGACCTACCATCCCAAATCGGATTTCATCGCGGTGATGATGGAGCGCGGCTTTCTCGCCGACTGCACCGATTACCAGGGCCTCGACGAGGCGCTGATGAGCGGGGTGCAGACCGCCTATATCGGGTATGACGCGACGGCGAAGTCGTTGCATGTGGGCCACCTGATGAACATCATGGTCCTGCGCTGGCTGCAAAAGACCGGGCACAAGCCGATCACGCTGATGGGCGGCGGCACCACCAAGGTGGGCGACCCCTCCTTCCGCGCCGATGAACGGCCGCTTCTGGGGCCCGAGCAGATCGACGCCAATATCGACGGGATGAAGCAGGTCTTCGCCAAGTACCTCTCCTATGGCGAGGGGGCGACCGACGCGATGATGCTCAACAACGCGGAATGGCTGGACGACCTCAACTATCTCGAATTCCTGCGCGACATCGGCCGGCATTTCAGCGTCAACCGGATGCTGTCCTTCGAGAGCGTGAAATCCCGCCTCGACCGGGAACAGTCGCTCTCCTTCCTGGAATTCAACTACATGATCCTCCAGGCCTATGACTTCCTCGAGCTGAACCGCCGCTATGGCTGCATCCTGCAGATGGGCGGTTCGGATCAATGGGGCAATATCGTCAACGGCATCGACCTGACGCGCCGCGTGCTGGATCACGAGATCTATGGCCTGACCACGCCGCTGCTGACCACCTCGGATGGCCGCAAGATGGGCAAAAGCCAGGGCGGCGCGATCTGGCTCAACGCCGAAATGCTCAGCCCTTACGAGTTCTGGCAGTTCTGGCGCAACACAACCGACGCCGATGTGGGCCGCTTCCTCAAGATCTTCACCGAGTTGCCGGTCGAGGAATGCGACCGCCTGGGCGCGCTTGCGGGGTCCGAGATCAACGATGCCAAGATCGTCCTCGCCAACGAGGTCACCACGCTCTGCCACGGCGCCGACGCCGCCCGCACTGCCGAGGCGACCGCCCGCGAGGTGTTCGAGCGCGGCGGCGTGGGCGAGGATCTGCCCACCCTGACGCTGACGGCTGCAGATCTGCCGATCTCGATCGTGCAGCTCATCGTCCAATCCGGCCTCGCCAAATCCGGCAAGGAGGCCAAGCGCCTCATCGCCGAGAACGGCGCGCGGATGGACGACGCGCCACTGACCGATGCGGGGCTGATGATCGACGCCGATGCGCTGGCCTCGCCCATCAAGCTCAGCGCCGGGAAAAAGCGTCACGCGCTGGTGCAACTGGGCTAGAACAGCAACCGCTCCAGCGCGGTCAGCAAGACAAAGACCGGAACGGACAGCACGGCCGCCCCCAGCAGGGCGGCCGTTTTCGTGAAACGCGGTGCGGGAATCATCTGCTTGTAGACCTTGCTCATGCGCCCATTAACGCAGGCTTAGGTTATCGCGCGGTAAAGACATGCCATGTTCGATGCCGCCCCCCATGCCCCTGCGCTGTCCCAAAGCGCCGAGTTCGAGGCGACGCTGCGCGCCCTCGGACAGCGCCCGCACCGCCTCGCCGATGGCAGCCTCGTCCTGCGCCGCCGCCTTGCGGGCCTGCCCGTGGCGCTCGTCAGCCGCGCGCGGATCGACCCGGCCACCCTGCCGCTCCTCCTGGCCGATGCCGGCCTCTCGCGCAGGCCGCTCCTGCTCAACCCCGATGCGCCCGTGACCCTGCCGGGTGCTCTGCCCCTCGTGACGCCCGCCCATGTTGCCGAGCTTGATCTGACCGGCGATCTCCGCGCCGGACTCCACCAGAAATGGCGCAACCGCCTCTCCCATGCGCGCCGCCAATCGCTGCGCCTGCGCCATGAGATACTCCCGGACCGCGCCGATCACTGGCTGCTCGCGGCCGACGCGCGGCAGCAGCGGACCCGTCGTTACCGCGCATGGCCCGCCGCGCTCACGTTGGCCTATGGCCGCGCGAATCCCGGCCAGGCCCGCCTCTTCACCGCGCTCCACCAGGGCCACCCCGTGGCCGCCCTGCTGATCCTGCTCCACGGCGCGTCCGCCAGCTATCACATCGCCCACAGCACCGCGCAGGGCCGCGCCGTCAGCGCCCACAACCTCCTCCTGTGGGAGGCGGCGACATGGCTCGCCGCGCGCGGCCTCACCCGGCTCGACCTCGGCCCGGTCGAAACCGAACACAGCCCCGGCCTCGCCCGGTTCAAGCTGGGCACCGGTGCCCGCGCCCGGCCCCTCGGCGGCACGTGGCTCCTCTGGCCGCCCCTGACGCCCCGTTTGCGCCTGCGGGATGGACATGACCGCCCCAAGGGGTCTATCTGAACGCATGTTCAAATCACCGGGAGGGAGCCCGACATGCAACTCAGCACCACAGCCGCCATCGTGACCGGCGGCGCCTCCGGCCTGGGCGAGGCCACCGCCCGCCACTTCGCCGCGAATGGCGCGCAGGTGACCATCTTCGACCGCGACGCCGAACGCGGCACGAAAGTGGCCGAGGAGATCGGCGGCCATTTCGCCCAGACCGACGTGACCGACGAGGCCTCCGTCGGGGCCGCCATCGCCCATGCGGTGCAGAAGATGGGCAAGATCACCGTCGCCGTGAACTGCGCGGGCATCGGCACGGTCGGCAAGACGCTGGGCAAGGAAGGCCCGCTGCCGCTCAAGACCTTCCAGACCACGATCGACGTCAACCTGGTGGGCAGCTTCAACGTCGCCCGTCTGGCCGCGGTCGAGATGGCCCGCAACGAGCCAGACGCAGATGGCGAGCGCGGGGTGATCATCAACACCGCCTCCATCGCTGCCTTCGACGGGCAAAAGGGTCAGGTCTCCTACGCGTCCTCCAAGGGCGGCATCGTCGGCATGACCCTGCCGATGGCCCGCGACCTCGCGCGCGACAACATCCGCGTCATGGCCATCGCGCCGGGCATCTTCCTGACCCCGATGCTGATGGGACTGCCGCAAGAGGCGCAGGACCAGCTTGCCGCCGACGTCACCTGCCCCGCGCGCCTCGGCCGCCCCGAGGAATTCGGCCAGCTCGCCGGGTTCATCGTGCAGATGGGTTATCTCAACGGCGAGGTGATCCGCCTCGACGGCGCGTTGCGGATGCGCTGACCGCATTGGTCCGGGCCTGCGACACCGGCCCGGACCGCCTTGTACAAAACGATCAATCGCCCCCTGGAAGCCTGTACAAAACGGTCAATTCCGGTGGAACCGCATGGTACAGGGCGTTCAGGCCTTCTCGGCCTTCTCCTCCAGTTCCAGCCACTCCTCCTCGGCCGCGGCCAGCTTTTCCTGGCGTTGCACCAGCGCCTCTGTCGCCTTCCGGAATTTCAGGGGCTCCCGCGTGTAAAGCTCCGGATCCGCCATCAGTTCCTGAAGCTTGGCGATCTCGGCTTCAAGCCTCTCGATCTCCGCCGGCAGTTTCTCCAGCCGGTGCTTCTCGGTGAAGCTCAAGCCCGCTTTCAGCGCCGCATCCTGCTTCACCTTTGGCTTTGACAGCTTTGTTTTTTCGTCTTTTTCTGGCGTGTCGGACTTCCGCTGTGCGCGGTAGTCGGACCATCCGCCCGGATAGACCGTCGCGTGCCCATTGCCCTCCATCGCCACCGTCATGGTCGCCACCCGGTCGAGGAAATCGCGATCATGGCTCACCAGAAGAACGGTCCCGTCATAGTCGTCCAGCAATTCCTGCAACAGGTCCAGAGTCTCGACATCCAGGTCGTTGGTCGGCTCGTCCAGCACCAGAAGGTTCGAGGGCTTCGCCATCAGCTTGGCCAGCAGCAACCGCGCTTTTTCCCCACCGGACAAGGACTTGACAGGCGCTCTTGCCTGCCGCTCGTCGAACAGGAACTCCTTGAGGTAACCCACGACATGCTTGGGCTGGCCCCGTACCATGATCTGGTCGGCCTTTCCCGAGACGCGCATCTCGGGATCGCCGGTCAGACTGTCCCAGAGGCTCATCTCGGGGTCGAGCTTTGCCCGCGCCTGGTCGAACACGGCGATATCAAGGTTCGTGCCCAGCTTGACCTCGCCTCCATCAGGCTGAACTTCGCCAAGCAGCATCTTGAGAACAGTTGTTTTTCCGACACCGTTCGGGCCGACAAAGGCAACCCGGTCACCGCGCTGCACCAGCAGGTCGAGCTTGCGCAGGATGATCTTGCCGTCGAACGCCTTTGCAAGTCCCGTGGCTTCGATGACCTTCTTGCCGGATTTCGGCCCCGACTCGAGATCCAGCGCCGCAGCCCCCTGCCGCTTGATCTGCGAGGCACGCTCGTCCCTCAGCGCCTGCAAGGCACGCACCCGGCCCTGATTCCGCTTGCGCCGCGCACTGATCCCCTCGACCGCCCAGCGGGCCTCGGACTTGATCAGCCGGTCGAGCTTGTGGCGCTGCATGTCCTCCTCTTCCCAAACCTGGTCGCGCCAGGCCTCGAAATGCTCGAATCCCTTCTCCTGCCTGCGCACTTTTCCTCTGTCAATCCAGAGGGTTGCGCGTGTAAGATTACGCAGGAATGCGCGATCGTGCGAGATCAGCACAAAGGCCGTGCGCGTGGCCCCAAGCTCGCCCTCCAGCCAACCGATCGCCTCGATATCGAGGTGGTTCGTCGGCTCGTCCAGCAACATCAGATCCGGTGCCTCGGCCATCAGCTTGGCCAACGCTGCGCGCCGCCTCTCACCGCCCGAGGCCGTCGCCACTTCGCGCGCGGGATCGAATTTCAACCCTTCGGCCGCGCGTTCGACCTTGTAAAGCTCGCCGGGCTCGAGGGCGCTGGTGGCATAGTCTCCCAAGGTGGCAAAGCCCGCCATCTCGGGCTCCTGCTCCATATAGCCCACGGATTTGCCCGGAGGCACCACGACCTCGCCGGAATCAGGTTCAACAATTCCTGCCATCACCTTCATTAAAGTAGATTTTCCTGATCCGTTGCGCCCGACAAGGGCGACCCGGTCGCCCGGTTGAACGACGAGATCGAGTTCGGAAAAGACCGGCTCTCCACCGAAAGTCAGCGAGATTCCGTTCAACTGGAGAAGTGGGATACGTGCCATGACTGCCAGCTAAACCCGGCCGGTCACCGCGTCAACGCCCCTCGCACACTACCCTGCCACGGCCCGCAGCAGGCGTTTGCGCGCCGGTGGAATTGCTCCGATCTCGAGCCCGGTGAAGACATGCAGCGTGTTCATGTGCCGGTCCACCACCGCGTGATCGCTGACCCAGCCCCCCATGAGCAGGTAGGTCCGCAACAGCGGCGGCATCCGCAGCATCGCCTTTTTCGCATCCGGCTTGCGCCGCAGCCGCGCCGCATAGCGGAACACATGCGGCGCCTTGACCTTGGGCCACCAGCGCTTCGGCGCAAGGTGCCGCGCCTTGAGCATGGCAAAGGCGTCCAGGTACTGCTCGGTCTCGGTTCCCGCGAAGGAGGAGCAACCGAACAGCATCTCGATCCCGTTGCGGTCCACATAGGTGGTCATCGCCCCCCAGGCCACGCGGAGGATGTCTGGATCGGAATAATCCGAGTCGATGCAGAAACGCCCCATCTCGACCATCGGACCCTGATAGGTTTCGAGAGCGGACAGATCGTAGAACTGTGCCGAGTAGCTGCGCTGGATCTCGGCGCCGCCCTGCATGGTCAGCATCCGGAAACAGCAGACCAGGCGTCCGCCCTCGCGCATGTCTTCGACCAGCACATGCGCGCAAACCGGGTCATAGGCGTCCCGGTCGGGGGTCTCCGTGTGAAACGCCATCGTCCGCAGGGCCTGCGCCGCGGCAAGATCCGCCGCATTCTCGGCCAGCCGCGCCCGGTAGCGTCCCTTGCTCAACAGATGCGCCTGCGCCATGGCCCGGCCCTCCGCATGCCTTTGCCCGAGGATATTCACCGGTGGGCTAGCACACAAGACGTGACAGGCGCGTGACGCGCCCGATCACTCCAGCAGGTTGCCGGGATTGAAACTGCCGATATTGCCGAGAAGCTGCCGCAGGAAGGTCTTGTCCTCGATACTGGAATCGGTCACCCGACGTTCCAGTGCGACGACCCGGCCGTGATCGAGACCGTATCGCTCGATGTTGCGCACCACTCCGCGCTGATCGAATCTGATCGCCACAAGCTCGCGCGAGACGATCTCGGGCTGGCGCGCGCCGTAATGACGGAACCGCGTCGTGACGTAGTAGTAGCCCGAATCCTGCAACACTCCCGAAGAGCTGGGCGTGCCGACGGCCTCGACCACGCTGTCGCGGGTATCGACGCCGACTTGCAGCTCGGCCAGCTCCTCGGGGGTGGGAACGTAGCCATGATTGCGGTAGATGGGCGCGCAGGCCATGACACCGGTCAGGATCCCTATCGCCAGGATCCGCAATACCGGTTTCGGCAGCGCTGTGGACTTGAGCATTACTGCCCCCCCTTGTAACGGCCCCGGGCCTTTTCTAATTCGGATTACAGAAACACTTGCCCCGGTTCAACACAGGAAAGGCGGCCCAATGAGTGAAGACCTGCGCGTTTCGGCGCTGTCGCAGAGCACGCCCACCTCTTTCGAGATCACTCCGGAGGCCGGGGAGCGTGCCGCGCTGGCCGACGCGCTGGATATACTCGGCATTCGCAAGCTGCGCTTTTCCGGCGAAGTTCGCGGGCAGGGAAAGCGCGACTGGCTGCTGACCGGTGAACTGGGCGCGACCGTCGTTCAGGCCTGCGTGGTGACGCTGGAGCCAGTTGCCACCCGAATCGACGTGCCCGTGCGCAGGCTCTACCTGGCCGACTGGGTGGAACCCGAGGGCGAAGAAGTTGAAATGCCCGAGGACGACGAAAACGAACCGTTGCGCGAGGTCATCTCTCCTCGCGCCGTGATGGCCGAGGCGCTGGCCCTTGCCCTGCCGCTCTATCCGCGCAAGGAGGGCGTCGAGACGGGGGAGGCCGTGTTCGCCGAAGAAGGAACCGAGCCGCTGCGCGACGAGGACACGAAGCCCTTTGCCGCGCTGGCGGGGCTGCGCGAGAAGCTGAAAAAAGATCAATGACATTCATGTAAAACGGTGTCATAGGGGCCGCGCGGAAAAAGCCCTTGAACACCGCGAGATTCGCAGTATTTTCGCGCGCTCATCGGATTTTTGGGTTGGACATCGTCGGGGCTGCGGCCTACACGCTCGTCACGCCACATGAAACGTAGAACGAAACCCGGCCCCGGACGCTTTCGCGGGCCCCAGTAAGACAAAGGTTGAGACATGGCTGTCCAACAGAACAAAGTTTCCAAGTCGCGCCGCAACAACCGCCGCGCGCACGACGCTCTGGTTGCTGCCAACCCGAACGAATGTGCAAACTGCGGCGAGCTCAAGCGCCCGCATCACGTCTGCCCTTCCTGCGGCCATTACGACGACCGTGAAGTCGTCGCCCAGGCCGATGAGATCGATCTGGACGAAGACGCGGCCTGAACGTTCACTAGGCGGCCACGCATATGACGGCGCAGCCCGATCAGAGCGGCAGGATCATCATCTCGGTGGATGCCATGGGCGGGGACAAGGGTCCCTCGACCGTCGTATCGGGCATGGCCAAATCGGCGCGGAAGAACCCGGAACTCGGGTTCATCCTGCACGGCCCCGAAGAAGAACTGCGCGGATTGATTGCACGCAGGCGCGGCAGCGATCTGCTGGATCGCATCAGCTTTCGCGATGTCGCGGGTGTCGTGAAGATGGAGGACAAGCCCAGCCACGTGGTGCGCCACGGCAAGGGCACCTCCATGTGGTCGACGCTTGAATCCGTTCGGATGGGCGAAGCCCATGGCGCGGTGTCCTGTGGGAATACCGGCGCGCTCATGGCGCTTTCGATGATGCGTCTGCGCAAGCTGCCGGGCGTGAACCGTCCTGCGATCGCTGTTCTCTGGCCCTCGCTGAACCCGCAGGGGTTCAACGTCATGCTGGACGTTGGCGCCGATGTGCGCGCCGATGCCACAGACCTTTTGCAATTCGCCTTGATGGGGGCGTCCTACGCGCGCAACGGGCTTGACCTTCAGCGTCCCCGGATCGGGCTGCTGAATGTCGGCACGGAAGAGCACAAGGGGCGCCCGGAACTCAAAAAGGCCCATGAATTGATCGAGGATTTCGCCGACCGTGCGAAGTTCGATTTCGTCGGCTTCGTCGAAGGTGGCGACATTCCAGGCAGCCGCGCCGACGTTATCGTGACCGACGGCTTTACCGGCAATGTCGCGATCAAGACCGGCGAAGGCACGGCCACGTTGATCGGCGATCTCCTGCGCGAAGCGTTCCGCTATTCGCCGCTGTCCCGGGTCGCCTCGCTGCTGGCGCTTACCTCGCTCAAGCGGCTCCAGAAACGGATCGACCCTCGCCGCGTGAATGGCGGAGTCTTCCTTGGACTTAACGGAACTGTGGTGAAATCGCATGGCGGCGCTGACGAGACCGGCGTGTCCGCAGCCATCAAACTTGCCTTTCAACTGGCAAAATCCGACTTTTCGGAAAAGCTGGCCGCGCGGGTTGCAACCACTGTCGAGCTTGCACAAGATGGCGATCACGCCGCGCACCAAGCGCAGGAAGAACAAGAAGGCAGATCGTGAAAATGGCAGGCCGCGCAGTCGTCACCGGTGTGGGGCATTACTTGCCCGAGCGCATCGTTCCCAACTCGGCGTTCGAAGAGACACTGGACACCACCGATGAATGGATCCGCAGCCGGTCGGGAATCGAGCGACGGCATTTCGCTGCCGAAGGCGAGACCACCTCGGACCTGGCCTTTCATGCCGCGAGAGCCGCGCTGGAGGATGCCGGGATAACGGCGGACGAGATCGATGCGATCATCCTTGCGACCTCGACCGCTGACCTGACCTTTCCATCCGCCGCGACGATGGTCCAGGCCCGGCTCGGGATGACGCATGGATTCGCCTTCGATGTTCAGGCCGTCTGCGCGGGATTCGTCTATGCTTTGAGCAATGCCAACGCACTGATCCTGTCGGGACAGGCGAAACGGGTGCTGGTAATCGGGGCCGAAACCTTCTCGCGAATCATGGACTGGACCGACCGGTCGACATGTGTCCTGTTCGGGGACGGCGCCGGCGCGCTGGTTCTTGAGGCGCAGGAAGGCGAAGGTTCCGCGCAGGATCGGGGCATCCTTTCGGTGGACCTGAATTCGGACGGACGCTACCGCGATCTTCTTTACGTCGATGGCGGGGTCTCGACCCAATCGACCGGGCACCTGCGGATGCAGGGCAACCAGGTTTTTCGCCATGCCGTTGAAAAACTGGCAAAAACCGCCGAAACCGCGCTGGATCGCGCGGGATTGACCAGCGCCGATGTGGACTGGATCGTGCCGCACCAGGCCAATATCCGCATCATCCAGGGCACCGCCAAGAAGATGGGCCTGTCGATGGAAAAGGTGGTCGTGACCGTTCAGGACCACGGGAATACTTCGGCGGCATCCATCCCGCTTGCGCTCTCGATCGGCAAGGGTCGCGGACAGATAAAGCCCGGAGATCTGGTGGTCACCGAGGCGATCGGCGGCGGTCTGGCCTGGGGTGCGGTGGTGCTTCGCTGGTGATCCGGCGGGGAACCGCATAATCCCGCCCGTCCAATACCTTGATATTGACAGGGAAATTCCCCTGCCCCTATGCTTCGCTCACAACATGGGGGACGGCATGGGCGAAAAAACTCTGACACGGATGGATCTGAGCGAGGCCGTTTTCCGCGAGGTCGGCCTGTCGCGCAACGAAAGTGCACAACTGGTCGAGAGCATGTTGAACCACATGTCCGACGCTCTGGTGCGCGGTGAACAGGTCAAGATCTCGTCCTTCGGAACCTTCAGCGTCCGCGACAAGTCGGCCCGCGTGGGCCGTAACCCCAAGACGGGTGAAGAGGTGCCGATCCAGCCGCGCCGCGTGCTGACATTTCGCCCCTCGCACCTGATGAAGGACCGGGTCGCCGCCGGCAACCGCAAGTAAGGCGGCGCCGGTACCATGAGCAAATCCCCCGACGCCTTTCGCACGATCAGTGAAGTCGCGGAATGGTTGGGGGTGCAGGCCCATGTTCTGCGTTTCTGGGAAAGCAAGTTTCCACAGGTCAAACCGGTCAAACGCGCGGGCGGGCGGCGCTATTACCGGCCGAACGACATGCTTCTGCTCGGCGGGATCAAGAAACTGCTGCACGATGACGGGCTGACCATCAAGGGCGTCCAGAAGATGCTGCGCGAGAAAGGCCCCAACCACGTCGCCGAACTGTCGCAGGGGCTCGACGAGATGGCCGAGCCCGCTTTTGCCGAGGGCGGCACCGTGGTGCGGTTCCACGAAAAGCCCCGCAACGGCAGCGAGCAGATCGACCTCGATTTCGGAGAGGTCGAGGAGGCCGAGCCTGAGGACCTGGACGAAGCCATCGAGGAGCTATCCCCGGCGCCCTTCGGAAGCGGCGAACTGCCTTCTTTCCTCAAGACCCCAGCCCCGCCCGAGCTTGCCACGGAGGCAGCCGAGGAGGACGCCACTGTAGCGCCCACGGTCGAGCAGGCAGACGATGCCGAACCTGGTCCCCTTGCCGCGCTGGCGCGGATCGACAGGCTTTCACCCGAGGATCGGGACCGCATCGCACCGCTTGCGCACGACCTTCGGACATGGCTGGAGCGTTACGACGCGGAAGTCGTCGGATAAGAAAAAAACCAATGGTTTGCTCTTGCCCCTGCTGGGAAAATCAGTATGAACACTCCCACGTCGGGCTATGGCGCAGCCTGGTAGCGCGTCCGTCTGGGGGACGGAAGGTCGCAGGTTCAAGTCCTGCTAGCCCGACCATCAGCTACCTCACATCTCTCGCGGCGGGCCGGGCCCGGCCGGGTCAAAGGGTCCAGCCATGAGCCATGACACGACCGGTGTGTGCCCCAACCAGCAGATCGAAGACCTGATCGACAGCGGTGCCATTCGGGCCACTGACCCCTTCGTCACGGGCCAAGTGCAGCCGGCAAGCCTCGACCTGCGGCTTGGTACGGTGGCCTATCGCGTCCGAGCATCGTTCCTTGCCGGAGCCGCACATAGTGTGAAGGACAGGCTCGAAGAATTCGAGATGCACCGAATCCCGCTGACCGACGAAGGTGCGGTTCTGGAAAAGGGCTGTGTCTACCTGGTGCCGCTGATGGAATCGCTGACCCTGCCCGAGGGAATCTCGGCCGTGGCCAATGCGAAAAGCTCCACCGGCCGTCTTGATCTGCTCACCCGCGCCGTCACCGACCGCGGGACCGAGTTCGATCGCATCCCGCAAGGTTACGACGGCCCGCTCTATGCCGAGATCTGTCCGCGCTCCTTCTCGGTCCTGGTACGGCCGGGTATGCGCCTCAACCAGATCCGGTTCCGGTCCGGCCAAGCGGTTCTGGACGACGCCGAATTGCGATCACTTCACGCGCGGACACCGCTGGTGGACGGGCCTGCGGTGATACAGGACGGGCTGGGCTTTTCGGTGGACCTGCGACCGGCCAAGGACGACCTGGTCGGCTATCGCGCCAAGCCCCATACCGGGGTCATCGACCTCGACCGGATCGGGCAATATGCTCCGGCGGAGTTCTGGGAAGAGATCCGGACACGCGAAGGGCGCATCATCCTCGACCCCGGCGCCTTCTACATTCTCGTCAGCCGCGAAGCGGTCCACATCCCACCAGACTATGCCGCCGAGATGGCCCCCTACCTTGCTATGGTGGGCGAATTCCGGGTGCATTACGCGGGTTTCTTCGATCCGGGTTTCGGGCACGACGCGGCCGGTGGCGCAGGATCGCGCGGCGTGCTGGAAGTGCGCTGCCACGAGGCGCCTTTCGTGCTGGAAGACGGTCAGGTCGTGGGCCGGCTGGTTTACGAGCGCATGGCGCAGCGGCCCACGCAGCTATACGGCGCGGGGATCGCCTCGAATTATCAAGGTCAGGGCCTGAAGCTGTCGAAGCACTTCAAGACATCGATGTAAGCAATAGAATTTCCTGCGAAACTCGTCAGTTCCGCGGGAAACGCGTGGCTTGCTTCATCTTTGCGCTATTCTCACGCGTCCAAGGGCCATTAGGGTCGTGCGAGACCTGTTCGTGATCCTCGCCGCCTTGCGCCCTGTCCTTCTTCCCGCCAATCTTGGACATCGCGCCAAAGCCCGCATTCATACCTGAATGCACCAGCTTGCCGATGACCATCTTGACGATCATGTTGATGATATGGTTCGCGTTCATCGCACGTCTCTCTTTGCTGCCCTGACCGCAATATAGCGGTGAATCTTGCAGATTTCAGGGCGAAACCCTCAATCTTCTTCAAAAAGTTCGGGCTGGCCTTCGTGGGTATCGTCTTCCTCCCCCCGGCCCTCGCCCAAGGGTATGGTGCCCGGCGGCGGCCGGTTCTCCAGAAGGCCCGCGGCGCGCAATTCCTTGAGCCCGGGAAGATCACGCGCGCTTTCCAGCCCGAAATGATCCAGGAATTGCGGCGTCACGACGAAGGTGACGGGCCGACCCGGCGACATTCTGCGACGACCCAGGCGGATCCATTCCATCTCGAGCAGTTGATCGATGGTGCCCCGTGAGACGGAGACGCCGCGAATCTCTTCGATCTCGGCCCGCGTGCAGGGCTGGTGATAGGCGACGATGGCCAGCGTCTCGATCGCCGCACGGCTGAGCTTGCGGGTCTCGATCGTCTCTTTCTGCATCAGGAAGCCCAGGTCGGGCGCGGTACGGATCGCCCACGCCTCTCCGACCTTCACCACACGCACACCGCGCCCCTCGTAGCGTTTGCGCAGAAGTTCCAGCGCCTGCGCCGCATCGCTGCCATGCGGCATCCGTGCCTCGAGATCGGCGACCGTGACCGGCTCGGGGCTGGCGAAGAGCACGGCCTCGACCATGCGCTCCTGCTCGGCCAGGGGCGGCGCGTCGAACAGGCTCTCGCGGGCGTCGTCTTCCTCGTGGTCAATCACTCTTGTCGGTCCTCTTGCGCAGGTGGATCGGCGCGAAAGTATCGCTCTGCCGCATCTCGAGGTGCCCCTCTTTCACCAGTTCCAGCGATGCGGCGAAGGTCGCGGCAGTGGCGGAGCGCCGCCGCGCCGGATCGGCATGCCATCCGTCGGGCAGGTAGCTTTCCATGTCGGTCCAGCTGCCGGCGAAACGGATCAGCGGACGCATCCGGTCAAGTGCCTGCTCCATCGTGAAGACGGAGTCGCGGTCCATCGTGAAAGGACGAAACTCGTCACGCGTGCGGATGCGCGCATAGCCTTGCATCAGGTCGAGAAGCGTCGCGCTATAGGTCACGGTGCGGATGCGCGTCACGTCCTCGCCCTGCCCCCGCCGGAAGAAGTCGCGCCCAAGCTGGTCGCGCGCCATGAGCCGCGCCGCCGCGTCACGCATGGCCTGAAGCCTTTCCAGCTGAAAGGCAAGATGCGCGGCCAGTTCCTCGCCGGTCGGACCTTCCTCCTCGGGGTCGGGCGGCAGCAGCAGGCGGGACTTGAGAAAGGCGAGCCAGGCAGCCATCACCAGGTAGTCCGCGGCAAGTTCGATCCGCAGTGCACGGGCGCGCTCGACGAAGGTCAGGTATTGCTGGGCGAGCGCCAGGACCGAGATCTTGCGCAGATCGACCTTCTGGGTGCGCGACAGGGTCAACAGCACGTCGAGCGGGCCCTCGAACCCGTCGACATCGACGATCAGCGCCTCGGCCGCAAGCCTGTCGGCAACCGAGATGGCCTCGTCCTCGGCAAACAGATTATCGCTCATACACCTCTCCGCCCATGAGGCGGGAAAGGTCGGCCTCGGCAGCCTCGATGTCAAGTTCGCCGGGGGCCTGTCGGCGGTCGAGCGCCCGCTCGGCCCGGGTCTGGGCGGCAGCGTCCATTTCTCCGGCCGCATGGGCAACCTCGGCCCGTTCGGCAAGCGTACCGTTGCAGTGCAGAACCACGTCGCACCCGGCCGCGATGGCCGCGCGCGAGAGATCGCACAGCCGCCCCCGCAGCGCCTTCATCGACAGGTCGTCGGTCATGATGAGCCCGTCGAATCCGATCTGGTCGCGGATCAGCCCGATCATGCGTGGCGAGATGGTGGCGGGCTTGTCGTCAATCCTGTCGTAGACAAGATGCGCGGTCATCCCCATCGGCAGGTCGGTCAGCGCGCGAAAGGGCGCGAAATCGGTGTCATCGAGGTCTTCGGGATCGGCATCAACATGCGGGAGGTCGTGATGGCTGTCCATCGTGGCGCGACCGTGGCCGGGCATGTGCTTGACCACCGGAAGCACGCCACCCTCCAGCAGCCCGTCAGCCACGGCGCGGCCCAGAAGCGTCACCGTCTCGGCATCGCGCCCATAGCAGCGATTGGCAAGGAAAGGATGGGTCGCCTCGCGCGCGATATCGACCATCGGCGCACAGTTGCAATCGATGCCGAGCCCCCGCAGCTCATGCGCGATCAGGCGATAGCGGAGGTACATTGCGCGCGCTGCGTCAGGCCCCGCCCGGTCGGCATGGGTGAGGGGCGGCAACCACTCGCGTGCCAGGGGCGCGCGCAGGCGTTGCACCCGGCCCCCCTCCTGGTCGATCAGTATGGGGCAGTCGCGCCCCACCGCCTCACGAAATTCAGCGCAGAGCGCACGGACCTGGTCGGCAGTATCGATATTGCGGGAAAAGAGAATGAACCCGAACGGGTTCACCTCGGCAAAAAGCGTTTTTTCCTCGGGCGTCAGGCGCAGCCCGTCGGCATTGAGGATCGTGTTGCCGAATGTCACCGTGTGGTCACCGGGATGCAATCCGCACGCTCGGCGACCAATGCGGCGCAGAAACGGCGCGCGTCGCTCAGGTCTTCGAAGCCCATTGCCCGCAGGCGATAGAATGTGCGGCCGCCGCTCGCGGCCTTCTGGATCACCCGTTGCTTGCCATCCATGTAGTCGGCGAAACGGTCCTGAATGCGGTCCCATTCGGTGCGCGCGACATCGGGGCTGTCATAGGCCCCAAGCTGCGCCAGCCGGGTCCCGACAGGCAGGCTTTCGGGATCGACATCGAGCGTGGCCGACGTGTCGACCGCGGCAGTCACGGTTTCCTCGAAACTGGCCGTGGCGGCACCCGATTGCGTGGCCCTAGCGGGACGCAACTGGGGACGCAGGGACCGCTTGACGCCCGGCGCGTCGAGCAGCGCAAGTTCAGGCTGCTGATCGACCAGATCGGCCGGGTCGATGGCCGGCATCGCTTCTGGCTGGACGATGGCGGCGATCTTTTCGCCGTTCTCGCCTTCGAGGAAGGTTGTCTGCGGCTCCTCCTCGGCGACCAGTTCGGCCACGAGTCGATCGACGGCACCGTCACGGAAAGCAGCCAGCGCATCGTCAGAGACCGGCGCCGCTTCCTCACGGGTGAGCGAGGCCTTGATCGGATGCAACTCTCCCATCGGGACATCCTCATCCGAAAGTGACACCGGTTTCGGAGCCAGGATCAGGCGATCCGGTGGCGGCGCGGCGGTCCCCTGCGCGGCGACCGTATTGACCGCCAGCCCCTGATGATCGGCCGGACGGCCACCCGGATTTTCCGGCTGGATCCGCATCGGCCCTTCCACGGCCCTCACGACCGGCACGCCGCTCACGTCGCGGGCGACAAGCTTGAAACCCCAGACGCCGATGCCGACCACCAGGGCCAGCGAACCCAGCGCGCCGGCCACGGTAAATACACGCCCCATCAGCGGCACGCGTGGCCCATCGATCGGTTCCTGGTCGTACTCGTGGCCCGCCACATACTCCGGCTCGGCGGCCGGAGGCACCTGATAGGCATTCTGGTAGCTGTAATGAACCTGTTGGGAAGCGTAATGCCCCGCCGTGTCGAAACTCGCCATGTCCGCCTCACTGCCCTCCTGCACGAGTCTTTGCCGTGCTTGGGGTCCTCTGTCCTATGTTCCTGCCTCGGACCGGCGGTTCGGGCGGTATTGGTTACCGCATCTCCTGCGCCGGCGTCACACCCAAGATACCAAGGCCTGCCGCGATCACAACCGCGACCGCCCGGGCCAGTGCCATTTTTGCATGACTTGTGGCCGCATCGCCATCCTGCAGGAATTTCAACGAAGGGACATCGTTGCCCCGATTCCACAGTGAGTGAAATTCACCTGCCAATTCATAGAGATAGAAGGCGACCCTGTGAGGTTCATTGGTCCTTGCCGCGATCTCGACCAGGCGCGGCCATTCTGCCAGCTTCTTTGCGACGGCAAGCTCCGCCTCGTGATCCACAAGGGTCAGATCCGCCGCCTGCAGCGTGGTCTCATCGGCTGTTATCCCGGCCTCTTCGGCCTTGCGCAGCACGCTCATCACGCGGGCATGGGCATATTGCACGTAAAAGACCGGGTTCTCGCGGCTCTGCTCCAGCACCTTGTCGAAATCGAAATCGAGCGGCGCGTCGTTCTTGCGGGTGAGCATGACGAAACGGGTCACGTCGGGGCCCACTTGCTCGACCACGTCGCGCAAGGTCACGAAATTGCCCGCCCGCTTGGACATCTTGAAGGGTTCGCCGTTCTTCCAGAGCTTGACCAGCTGCGTCAGCTTGATGTCGAGCGGCACCTTACCGTCCGACAGCGCCGAAACCGCTGCCTTCATCCGCTTTACATATCCGCCGTGATCGGCGCCGAAGACGTCGATCAGCTGATCATAGCCTCGGCTTACTTTGTCAAAGTGATAGGCGATGTCAGGCGCGAAATAGGTCCAGCTTCCGTCGGATTTCTTCACCGGCCTGTCCACGTCGTCACCATGTTCGGTGGACTTGAACAGCGTCTGTTCGCGCGGCTCCCAATCTTCGGGGGTCTTGCCCTTGGGCGGCTCCAGCACGCCCTCGTAGATCAACCCCTTGGCCGCGAGACTCTCGAGCGCCCGTTCGATCAGCCCGGTGCCGTAAAGCGATTTCTCGGAGAAGAAGCGGTCCATATTGACGCCCAGCTGCGCGAGATCCTCGCGGATCAGGGCCATCATCGCGTCGGTGGCGAACGCGCGCACCTCGTCCAGCCAGACCTCTTCGGGCTGGCCGACATAGGCGTCGCCAACCTTGTCCTTCAGCGCCTCGCCGACCGGTACGAGGTAATCGCCGGGATAGGTTCCGTCGGGAAACTCCACCGCTTCGCCATGCGCTTCGAGATAGCGCAGGTAGACCGAGCGGGCCAGCACGTCGACCTGCGCACCGCCGTCGTTGATGTAATATTCACGCGTGACCTCCCAGCCCGCGTAATCCAGCAGGCTGGCCAGCGCATCGCCGAAGACAGCGCCACGGGTATGGCCCACATGCAGCGGGCCGGTCGGGTTGGCCGAGACGTATTCGACGTTGACGGACCGCCCCTGCCCCATCTGCGACCGCCCGAACTCGACACCCTCGCGCAGGACGGTCGCGATCACCTCTTGCCACACGGAAGGGGCGAGACGCATGTTCAGAAAGCCGGGGCCGGCAACCTCGGCGCTGGTGATGCGGTGGTCGGCACCCAGCTTGGCGGCAAGGGCCTCGGCGATGTCGCGCGGCTTCATCTTCGCGGGCTTGGCCAGCACCATCGCGGCGTTGGTCGCCATGTCGCCATGCAGCGGGTCGCGCGGAGGCTCGACCGTCACGTTGTCGAAATCCAGCCCCTCGGGCAGCACGCCCTCGGATTGCATCTGGGCAAGCGCGTCCAGCACCAGGCCGCGGATCTGGGTAAACAGGTTCATCTGACTGTCCTTCTGCTTGGCAGCGGGTTTACCACGCAAACCGCCCGCGTCAATGGAGGCTCAGCTGCCGGTCCCGCGCAGGTGAAGCGCGTCACCCCCGGTCAGGCGGGCGTGATCCAGAAGCGCGAACCGGTCCGTCATCCCCGAGATGTAGTCCGATACGATCCGGGCCAGAGCGGTGTCATCCGCCGCCGCCTCGATATCGCCATGCCAGTGACGCGGCATCTGTTTCGGGTCCGAGAGGTAGATTGGAAACAATTCCTCGACCACACGCGAGACACTGGTGCGCACGGCCATCACCGACGGCGCACGATACATGCGATGGAAGAGAAACGCCCGGATCACCTTGAGATCGGCCCAGAGCGCGGGCGAGAACTGCGCGACCGGGTGCCCGAGCGCTCGGATCTCTTCCACCGAGTTTGCCTGCGCCTCCGTAAGAGCCTTGCGCGAGGTCTCGATCACATCCGAGACCATCACACCGAAGACTCGCCGCAACGCCTCATGCCGGCGGCGATAGGCATCGGTGCGCGGATAGGTACGGTCGACCTCGGCATAACATTCGCCGATGATCGGCAACTCCGCTATCTCGTCATCGGTGAAAAGCCCCGCGCGCAGCCCGTCATGCAGGTCGTGGTTGTTATAGGCCACGTCATCTGCCAGCGCCGCCACCTGAGCCTCGGCACTGGCATGGGTATCGAGTTCCAGGTCGAAACGCGCATTGCATTCGGCAAGCGCCCAGGGCAGGTCGCCCAGGACAGGACCATTATGCTTGGCGATGGCTTCCAGCGTCTCCCATGTGAGGTTCAGACCGTCGAAGGCGGCATAATGTCGTTCCAGCCGGGTGACGATGCGGATCGCCTGCGCATTGTGATCGAACCCGCCATAGGGCTGCATCAGTGCGTGAAGGGCATCCTCGCCGGTATGGCCGAACGGGGTGTGGCCAAGGTCATGCGCCAGGGCCACGGCCTCGGTCAGCTCGCCATTGAGCCCAAGGGTTCCCGCAATGGTGCGCGCCACCTGCGCGACCTCGATGGAATGGGTCAGCCGCGTGCGGTAGTTGTCGCCCTCGTGCTCGACGAAGACCTGGGTCTTGTGCTTGAGCCGGCGAAAGGCGCTGGCATGGATGATCCGGTCGCGGTCGCGCTGGAAACACGACCGGAAACTGCTCTCTTCCTCCGGCACGAGCCGGCCGCGGGCGCGGTCGGGGTCCGAGGCATAGGGCGCGCGCATGTCCACCTGTCCTTGTCGGCTGTCGTTGCGCTTTCTATATTGCAGGTAGCCAGACATTGAAACCGTTGGAGACAGCGATGAACCTGCCCCCCAAAGTAACCGAACGCGCCTTTGCCCGCCTTGCCGAGATTGGCGCGGCAGATCAGGGTCAAGCCCTGCGCGTTGCCGTCGAAGGCGGCGGCTGTTCGGGGTTCCAGTACGAGATCGCACTCGACGCACCGGCCAAGGACGACCTTGTTCTCGAAGGGCAGGGTCAGAAGGTCGTCGTGGACAGTGTCTCGCTGCCCTTTCTCGAGAACGCCACCATCGATTTCACCGAAGAGCTGATCGGCGCGCGCTTCGTGATCGATAACCCCAATGCGAGTTCCTCCTGCGGATGCGGGACCTCTTTCTCGATGTAACCAGACCGGCACCGGAAAGCGCGGCCCTAATAAGGCGGCGCCAGAACTTCGGGGGCGAGGCCCGCCCCCAAGTGCTGCGTGCATTCGAGAATGTTCAGAAGCTCGACATTTTCCTTCAGCCAGAAAACTTCCTCCTCGATCCTGCGATGCCGCGCGAAACAGGCGAAATGGGACGCCAGCCGCGCGTGAGGCCCGGATCGGGCCGGGCGGCAAAGGCGAACGGGAACATCTCGACCCTTTCCCCGTCGATCATGGTGGCAGCCTGATTGTTCCGGCAGATGGTTTTCAGCAGTGCAGTCATGGTCAAGTCCCTCTTCGGGTGAATGGCTGAAAACCTACGGTTGCCGAGGAAAACCGATCCGCAAACAATTGCTCAATCTAAAGTTGTAAAAACATACATTTTCCCCCCGGCAAACAAAGAAGTGTCATCCTTGGCCTTTTCCGGAATTACCGGCAGAACACTTCATCCTATCCGCATCAGCGGTTTTCCGGAAATGTTCCGCGCGTGCCAGACACGACCGATCCGAATCACCCGCTTTTTCTGCCCCTTGCTCCCCCTCCTCGGGAGAGGATAGACCGGGGCGAACAGCCGGGAGGGTCAGGCATGAAGATCGCCACGTTCAACATCAACGGCATCAAGGCGCGCTCCGGGGCGCTCACCGACTGGATCGACGAGGCGCAGCCGGACATTGCCGTCCTGCAGGAGATCAAGTCGCTCGACGAGAATTTCCCGCGCGAGCTGTTCGAGGATCGCGGCTACTCGGTGGAAACCCATGGTCAGAAAAGCTTCAACGGCGTGGCCATCCTCTCGAAACTGCCGCTCGAGGATGTTCAGCGCGGGCTTCCGGGCGATGACAGCGACGAACAGGCCCGATGGATCGAGGCGACGGTCGTGGGAAAGCAGGCGATCCGGATTTGCGGACTGTACCTTCCGAACGGCAACCCGGCACCCGGGCCGAAATACGACTACAAGCTCGCCTGGATGGACAGACTGTATCACAGGGCGCAGGACCTGATGAAATCCGAGGAGCCCGCGCTGATGGCGGGCGACTACAACATCATCCCGCAGGAGGAGGACGCAAAGCGCCCCGACGCCTGGCGCGACGATGCTCTCTTCCGTCCCGAAAGCCGCGCGGCCTTTCGGCGGATCGTCAACCTTGGATACACCGACGCCTTTCGCGCGCGGGTCCAGGGGCCGGGGCATTATTCCTTCTGGGACTACCAGGCAGGTGCGTGGAACCGAAACGATGGCATCCGGATCGACCACCTGCTGCTGAACCCGCAGGCCGCTGATCTGCTGCTGGATTGCCGGATCGATGCCGAGAGCCGCGGGCGTGAAAAACCCTCGGACCATGTTCCGGTCTGGGTGGAGCTCGACCTCTGAAAACTCAGCCTGCGGTTACATCGTGGCCGTAGATCCAGTCGAACCGACGCACCATGCGCTCGGGGGCCAGGGCACCGGCAAGACGCAACGCAATGTGCCCGGCCTTGCGAACCGGCGCCGGGCGCATGTGAAACTTCCATGCATTGCCATTGGCCGCCGCGATGACCCGCTCGGCGCGATCGCGCCGCCGCGCCTGATAGCGGCGCAACCCTTCGCGCATCGTGGAAGCACCCGCAAGGCTGTCGGCCAGCACCCAGGCGTCCTCCAGCGCGAGGTTCGCGCCCTGCGCCATGAAGGGAAGCGTCGGGTGGGCGGCATCACCCAGGATCGCAACGGATTGGCCATGCCAACGCCGTGCTACCGGGTGACGGAACAGACCCCAAAGACGCACCTCCTCGACAAGGTCGAGCAACGCGCGCGGCGTTCTCTCGAACCCGGCAAAGGCAGCGCGCAGGTTGTCGGGGTCATCCGCGTGATCCCACCCTTCCGCCGCCCAGTCGCGACGCTCCTGCACGGCGACGATGTTGACAAGCTGCCCGTCCCGCAACGGATAGCAGACCAGGTGCCTGCCCGGCCCCATGAAGATCTGGGATTCCGATGGCAGGTCGAGCAGGTTCGGAACGACCGCGCGCCAGGCGACCTGCCCGGTGAAGAAAGGCGCGTCCGTCCCATTCAGGGCTACGCGTGCCCGCGAATGCAGCCCGTCCGCGCCAATCACCAAGTCTGCCTGAACGTCAGCCCCGTTGGCCATGTGGAGATGCGCGCGGGGCCCATCCTCGACACGGTCGATCCGTTGCAGCAACCGGACCTGCACGCCAGCCCGGCGCACCGCATCCGCCAGAAGCTCGATCAGGTCGGCCCGATGCACCAGGCGATAGCTCTGCCCGGTGGCATGGGCGTCCAGGTCCAGCCGGAGAACCTCGCCCGGCTTGCGATAGTCGCGCAAGACCACGGCATGTGAAGGCATGGAAGCCGAGAAAAGCGCACGTTCCAGACCAAGCGCTCGCAACACCGCAACGCCGTTCGGGCTGATCTGAAGCCCCGCCCCCACCTCGCGGATCGCGTCAGCCTGTTCGAACACCACAACTTCGGCGCCGCGTTGGCGCAGTGCCAGAGCGGCGGCGAGCCCACCGATCCCGGCGCCCGCGACCACGAGTTTTCGTCCGGCGAAATCCATTTTTTCCCTTTAAAGCAAAAACGCCGGAGCGGAAGGCCCCGGCGCTTGTAACTTGAACGGCTCAAGGGGCCTCAATCGTCGCGATGGACCTTTTCACGACGTTCGTGGCGTTCCTGTGCCTCGAGCGTCATGGTCGCGATCGGGCGCGCATCCAGCCGCTTGAGCGAGATCGGATCGCCGGTCACCTCGCAATATCCGTATTCGCCTTCGTCGATGCGGCGCAGCGCGGCGTCGATCTTGGCGACCAGCTTCCGCTGGCGGTCGCGGGTCCGAAGTTCCAGCGCGCGGTCTGTTTCCTCGCTCGCACGGTCTGCTACATCGGGAATGTTGCGTGTATTGTCCTGCAGCCCCTCGATCGTGTCGCGGCTGCCCGCCAGAAGTTCGTTTTTCCAATTGATCAGCTTGATGCGGAAGTATTCAAGCTGACGGTCATTCATGAACGGTTCGTCCTCGGCCGGACGGTAATCGTCCGGCAGGAAGGTTTCCTGCTTCATCTTGGCTCCCTCGGCACGGCCTGAAACGTCGATCGCGTGTGTTTCACCTGACATTCGGCTCTCCCTTCTGCGGTGCGTTTAGCCCGTTGGCCGTGGAATGTCACTACACAAAGAGCGCAATATCATGTCAAAAGATGATCAGAACAGGGGCGTCTGTGTCCTAGGACAAATCCTTGTTTTACAGTCGGTTTTTTCCGAGAGATCCGCCATGCCGGGTCTCGATGCCGCAGGGCGGCGCTTGCCAAAGCCCGGCTGCGCATTTAGGTCAGGGTCGAGCCATCGCATGGACAGATTTCGGAGACTTTCATGACCGCACGTTTCGAAGGGACCGCCGATTACGTGGCGACCGACGACCTTACCATCGCCGTGAATGCGGCGGTCACGCTGGAGCGCCCCCTGCTGGTCAAGGGAGAGCCCGGCACCGGCAAGACGGAACTGGCGAAACAGGTGGCCGGGGCGTTGGGTCTGCGGATGATCGAGTGGAACGTCAAGTCCACCACCCGCGCGCAACAGGGCCTTTACGAATACGATGCGGTCAGTCGTCTGCGCGACAGCCAGCTGGGCGAGGAACGCGTGCACGATGTCCGGAACTACATCAAGAAAGGCAAGCTCTGGCAGGCTTTCGAGGCGGACGAAAAGGTGGTCCTGCTGATCGACGAGATCGACAAGGCCGATATCGAGTTTCCCAACGACCTCCTGCAGGAACTCGACAAGATGGAGTTCTTTGTCTACGAGACCGGCGAAACGGTACGGGCCAGGCAGCGCCCCATCGTCATCATCACCTCGAACAACGAGAAGGAACTGCCCGACGCGTTTCTCCGGCGCTGTTTCTTCCACTATATCCGCTTTCCCGACGAGGCCACCATGCGCCGCATCGTCGAGGTCCATCACCCCGGTATCAAGGAATCCCTGCTGACCACCGCCCTCACGCAGTTCTACGAGTTGCGGGACATGGCCGGGCTCAAGAAGAAACCCTCGACCTCCGAAGTGCTCGACTGGCTCAAGCTGCTTCTGGCCGAGGATCTGACGGCGGAAGACCTCAAGCGCGACGGAGCCTCGGCGCTGCCCAAGCTGCATGGTGCCCTGCTCAAGAACGAACAGGATGTCCATCTTTTCGAGCGTCTGGCCTTCATGGCGCGCGGTCAGCGGTAATCCGGCGAACCGGGGGCTGCAGGCTTATGAGGCTTGCCCCGATTTGGCCCGAATGCCACCATAGACGTGACGTGAAGATGCGGCATGACTGGACCACCTGGCTGCTATTTGGATTTCGGGATATTGGCATTGGATGATGATGTGCAGATCCGCCCGCTGCGGGCCGACGACCGGCAGGGCTGGGCGGAGATGTGGCGGGATTATCTGGCGTTCTACGAGACCGAACTGCCGCCGGAAATCTATGACAGCAGCTTCGCACGGCTTCTCGGCGACGACCCGCAGGATTTCTCGGGTCTGGTGGCGGAATGCGATGGCCGTCTCGTGGGGCTTGTCCATTTCCTGTTCCACCGGCACGGATGGAGGGTCGAGAATGTCTGCTATCTTCAGGATCTCTATGCCCGGCCCGAAATGCGCGGAAAGGGTGTGGGCCGCAAGCTGATCGAAGCCGTGTATGCCGAGGCGGACCGGACCGGCGCGCCGTCGGTCTACTGGCTGACACAGGATTTCAATCACACCGCCCGCCATCTCTATGACCGGGTCGACAAGCTTACCCCCTTCATCAAGTATCAGCGGCCATGATCAGACGCGCGACTCTCATCATGGCGTTGCTGCTGGCCGGTTGCGACACGGTCCCGCTGGAAGACATGCCCACCCGTGCACAGATCGCGGACAGCACCCTGCCACCGATGAAAAGCTTTTCGGCACCGCGGCCCCAGCCTCCGGCACGGTCGAACGCCAATATCGCCGCCGATTTCCTTGATCTGCATTTCGAGTTGGAAAGCGGCCGCCAATTGCCCGTGATGACGCGGTTCGAAACGCCGATCACAGTCAGGGTCACGGGCGCGCCGCCGCCCTCGCTGCAATCCGATCTGTCCAGGCTTCTGTCGCGCCTGCGCAACGAGGCGGGCATCGACATCCGGCAGGTCTCCTCGGGGGCGGCGAACATCACCATCGATGCGGTCAGCCGCTCCGAGATACGCCGCGCCCTGCCGCAGGCGGCCTGTTTCGTGGTCCCCAACGTCACCAGCCTGTCCGATTTCCGGCGCGAGCGCAGGCGGGACAAGACCAACTGGTCTCTTCTTGAAAAGCGCGAGAAGCTGGGCATCTTCGTCCCCAACGATGCAACCCCGCAAGAGGTGCGCGACTGCATGCACGAGGAGCTGGCCCAGGCGATCGGCCCCCTCAATGACCTCTATTCCCTGCCCGAGTCGATCTTCAACGACGACAACATGCACACGGTGCTGACCGGGTTCGACATGTTGATCCTGCGCGCGACCTATGCTCCCGAACTGCGCAGCGGCATGACCCGCGCCGAGGTGGCAAGGATCCTGCCCGATCTGCTGGCCCGGCTGAACCCCCGCGGGATCGGGATTGCCCCGCAACAGGTCGTCCGCACACCGCGTTCCTGGATCGATGCGATGCAGCGGGCGCTTGGTCCCGGTTCGGGCTTGGAAACCCGCGTGCGCGCTGCCGACGAGGCGACACGCATCGCCCAGGCGCAGGGCTGGACCGACCAGCGCCGCGCCTTTTCGCATTACACGCTCGGCCGCATGATCCAGATGAGCGATCCCGACCTTGCCCAACGCCACTACGCCGCGGCGCTGCAATTCCTCGACCAGACACCGGGAACCGGGCTTCAGAAGGCCCATGTGCGGGCGCAGACGGCCGCCTATGCCATCTCTCGGGGGGACGGCAAGACTGCGCTGGCCCAGCTCAAGGGGCCTATGGAGGAAGTCCGCCGGGCCGAGAATGCGGCCCTTCTGGCCACCATGATGCTCTTGCAGGCCGAGGCGCTCGACCTCGAAGGCCGCAGCGAAGAGGCCGCCGCCACCCGGCTGGACAGTCTGGGCTGGGCGCGATACGGCTTCGGCTCGGACTGGGCGGTTCGCGCGCTGATGCAGGACATCGCGCTGCTGAACCCCCGCAACAGGCTGGGCGGATAGGAACGCGATGATCATTCTGGGATTTGCCGTGCTGGGTGTGGTGCTCGGCGCATGGACGGCGAAGAGACGCAAGGGATCGGGCGCGGATGTCGCGCAATACGCTGCCGTTTACGGGATTGCCTTTGCGCTTCTGGGTCTGCTCACTACATTGGTCCTAGACCGCGTATTATTCTGAGGCCCCATGTTTCTTCCTTTCTTCGAGAACCTGCGCAAAGCCGGCGTGCCTGTTTCGCTGCGCGAATACCTGACCTTTCTCGAAGGGATGAAAGCGGGCCTCGCCACCTACGATGTCGAGGCCTTCTACTACCTCGCGCGCGTCTCGATGGTGAAGGACGAGCGCCACATCGACAAGTTCGACCGCGCCTTTGCCGCCTCCTTCAAGGGACTTGAGGAGATCAGCCTGCAAAACGTGCTGGAGGCCGTGGACATCCCCGGCGACTGGCTCGAGAAAATGGCCGAAAAGCACCTTTCGGAGGACGAAAAGGCCGAGATCGAGGCGCTTGGCGGGTTCGAAAAGCTGATGGAAACCCTGCGCGAGCGCCTCAAGGAGCAGGAAGGCCGCCACCAGGGCGGCAACAAGTGGATCGGCACCGCAGGCACCTCGCCTTTCGGTGCCTATGGATACAATCCCGAAGGCGTACGCATCGGCCAGAAGGAAAGCCGCCACCGCCGCGCGGTAAAGGTCTGGGACAAGCGCGAGTTCAGGAACCTCGACGATACGGTCGAACTGGGCACACGCAACATCAAGGTCGCGCTCAAACGGCTGCGCCGCTGGGCGCGCGAGGGCGCGCACGAGGAACTGGACCTCGACGGCACGATCCGCGCCACGGCCGAGCATGGATATCTCGACGTCAAGACCCGGCCCGAGCGGCACAACGCGGTCAAGGTGGTGCTGTTTCTGGACGTGGGCGGCTCGATGGACCCGCATGTGAAGGTTGTGGAAGAGCTGTTTTCCGCCGCGCGGTCCGAGTTCAAGCACCTCGAGTACTACTATTTCCACAACTGTCTCTATGAAGGTGTCTGGCGCGACAACCGCCGCCGCTGGGACAAGCAGACTCCCACATGGGAAGTTCTGCGCACCTATGGCCCCGACTACAAATGCATCTTCGTCGGCGACGCCTCGATGAGCCCTTACGAGATCGCCTATCCCGGCGGTGCGAACGAGCACTGGAACGCCGAGGCCGGGCAGACATGGCTGACGCGCGCGCGCGAGCAATGGCCCTCCAACCTCTGGATCAACCCGGTGCCCCAGAAATATTGGGACTACACGCATTCCATCTCGATGATCCGTGACATCTTCGAGGGCCAGATGGTTCCGATGACGCTTCAGGGGCTGGAGCGCGGGATGCGCGACCTGACGCGCTGAGCCGGGCATGGAGGCTCTGCAGGCGCCGTTGGGCCCTATCCTGATCCTCGACGATGTGTGCGAGGGCCGCATGGCGCTGGCCGCGCTCTTCGTGATGCCACGCGACGACGTCCCTGCCCCCATCGAGACCGAGCACGAGACGGTGGCGCCCGACCGTATCGCACGCTACCGGGGCGCCGACATCTATCGCGCCCGCTTCATCCTGCCCGCCGATGAACCCTCCGCCTATCAATGGAACGGTCAGCGCTTCGACCTGGCCGGGCTGGGGGGCGACCTGCGCATCGCCTATGTCTCCTGCAACGGCGAGGAGCACGGCGATCTCGACCGCCCCGGCGAAGAGCGCGACGTCATGTGGGCGCGGTTGGCAGAAGACCATGACGAGGTGCCTTTCAGCCTTCTGTTGCATGGCGGCGATCAGGTCTATGCCGACGAGGTCACCCTCGGCCATCCGCTCAGCGAAAACTGGCCTGACCGGATCCCGCGCGATCCGTCCCGCGCCGATCTGGCCGAGCTGCGCGCGCATCTGCGCGAACGGTTTATGGAACGCTACCTTGCCGTCTATCGCTGCCCCGGCATGGCGCATGTGGCCGCGCGGGTCCCCTCCCTGATGCAGTGGGACGATCACGACATCTGCGACGGCTGGGGCTCGCTGCGGCGCTCGCGCACCTACTCGCCGGTAGGGCAGACCCTGTTCGATGCGGCGCGCGAGGCCGCCCTGCTGTTCCAGCACGCGGCCACGGATGGCGATCTGCCCGCACGCTTTGCCGACCCGTTGGGCCTGCATCTGGGCTGGCAGGTTACCGCGCCGGGCCTGCGCATCCTCGGGCCAGACCTGCGATCCGAACGCAGCCGGCGCGAGGTCATGGGACAACGCGGCTGGCCGTGGATCGAGAACGCGGCGCGCGCATCCGCGCCGGGACGAACGTTGGTGATGTCGAGCGTGCCGCTCTTGGGTCCCCGCCTGTCCCTGCTGGAACTGCTGATGGTGCTCACGCCCTCGATGCAGAAATACGAGGATGACCTGCGCGACCAGTGGCAAAGCCGTGCGCATCGCGGCTCCTGGATCCAGATGCTGGCCCTGATGGCCCGCATCGCCGAGCCCCCGGATCAGCAGGTCACGATCCTGTCGGGCGAGATCCACCTCGCTACGCGCGGCGAGATGACCTTGGCCGAGGGCAAGGTCATGCATCAATTGGTCGCCTCGGGCATCGCCCATCGCGCCCCGCCCCAGGTCTGGGCGCGCGTTCTGGGCGCGCTGGCATGGATGGGTGAAAGCCCCCTGCCCGGCCACCCGGTCCGCATCAGGCCCATCCCCGGCCAGCCCCGCCGTTACGTCGCCGAGCGCAATTACCTGACCCTCGAGCACAAAGGTGGCGACTGGTCGGCGCGCTGGGTCTTGGAGGAGTCGGGCCGCGCGCCACCATTGATGCTTTGATCTCTTGCCGCGCCCCTCGCGCCAGCCCATATCTGGACCATGCTCAAGTTCACACCGATCCTTCTCGCGATCCTTTATGCGCTGGTCATGTACCGGGTCTCGGTCTGGCGCACGCATCGGGATCTCGATGCGCGCTCGACCGAGCTCGCCGATCCCGAGCTGAAGCGCCTGACCGACCGTCTGGCCGCCGCGCTCGACCTCAAACGTATCCCGGTCTATGTCTACGAGATCGACCCGGTGAACGGGCTGGCCGCTCCCGACGGGCGCATCTTCATCACCCGCGGCTTTTATCGCAAATTCCGCTCGGGCGAGGTGACGGGAGAGGAGATGGCCTCGGTCATCGCGCATGAGCTGGGGCACGTGGCGCTGGGCCATGCAAAGCGGCGGATGATCGACTTTTCGGGCCAGAATGCGCTGCGCGCGGCCTTGATCATGCTCCTGAACCGGTTCATCCCGTTCGTCGGCGTCTGGATCGCGAATTTCCTTACCGGCCTTCTTGCCTCGCGCCTCTCGCGCGGCGACGAATACGAGGCGGATGAGTATGCCGCAGCACTTCTGACCAAGGCGGGGATCGGCGTCGCGCCGCAGAAATCGCTGTTCCGCAAGCTCGACGCGCTGACCAACAGCCGCGCGGGCGTCGCGCCCGCCTGGTTGATGAGCCATCCCAAGACCGAAGAACGCATCGCCGCGCTCGAGGCGCTGGAAGCGCGCTGGACCAAGGCCTAGCGCGAAAGCGCCTTGCCCAGCCGGGGCAGCCGCGCCTTTTTCAGAAGCCCGCGCATCTCCCACCGCTCAGCGGAAAGCCGGTTGGCCTCGTCCAGCACTTTTTCACCCACGGCTTCGATATCGGCAGGCGCATCCTGCCAGAACTGCACGAGCAGCGTATCGGGATCGATCCTGTCCAACCCTTCCTCGGCAAGGATATTGCGCGGGAAATCGCGCCGGTTCAGCGTGACGATCAGATCGGCCGACCCGGCAATGGCTGTGGCCAGAACATGGACATCCGCAGGATCGGGGAGCCATAGCCGCGCCTCGATGCCTGCCGCCGGTGCCACCTCGGCCTCGGGCCAGGCCGCCCGCGTCAACGCGATCTCGGCACGGGCCTGCGCCTCTCCCGCAGGACCCAGCTTGATAGCGGCGCGCGCCCATTCCTCGAGGATGCGGGCCGACCAGAGCGGTGTGAAATGGCCCGTTCGCGCGGCGCCCAGGAGCATCTCGCGCATCACCGTCGGATAGATGACACAGGTATCCAGAACAGCCTTCACAGCCGGAAGAACAGGGCTTTGAGATAGCCCGATTCGGCCAGCTGCGGCAGTTGCGGATGGTCGGCCCCGGCAAACCCCGTGTGCAGCAGCTGCGCCTGCCGTCCCGACCGTCCGATCCCACGGGCCGAGGCATCGCGGAACCGGCCCAGATCGGCGGCATGGGAACAGGAGCACAGCCCCAGATAGCCACCCGGCTTGACCAGCGGAGCGGCCAGCCGTGCGACACGCTCATAGGCGCGCAGCCCGGCATCGAGCGCCTGTTTCGACGGCGCGAAGGCAGGCGGGTCGCAGATCACCACGTCGAAGCTCTCACCCTCCGGCCCCAGCGCCGTCAGAACGTCGAAGGCATCGCCCTGCCGCGTCGACAGCATGTCCTTCATGCCGCCTGCTTCCGCGCCCTGAACGGCCAGCGCCAATGCAGGTGCCGAGCCATCGACGCAGAGCGCCTCTTCCGCACCGGCGGCCAGCATGGCCAGTGCAAAGCCGCCCACATGGCTGAACACATCGAGAACCCGCGCGCCAGGTGCGACCAGCCGGGCGGCAAAGGCGTGATTGGGGCGCTGGTCGTAGAAAAGCCCGGTCTTCTGTCCGCCAGTCAGGTCGGCCATGTAGGTCGCGCCATTCATGGGAACCGGCACCGGGCCATCCGGCGCGGCGCCGTGAAGGACCGCCCCGACATCGTCGAGCCCTTCGAGGCCCCGCGCCCGGCCCGACGCGTTCTTGAGCACCGTGCTCACACCCGCCACGCGGACAAGCGCCGAGGCGAGCAGTTCTATATGCGCCTCGGCCCAGGCCGCGTTGGGCTGGATCACGCAAGCCTCGCCGAAACGGTCGATCACGACCCCGGGCAGGCCATCGGCTTCGGCATGGATCAGGCGGTAATAGGGCGCGTCGAACAACCGCTCGCGCATGTCCAACGCCCGAGAGATGCGGGCCTCGAACCATTTGGCATCCAGGACCGCTTCGGGATCGCGGTCAAGCATCCGGCACATGATGCGCGAGTTCGGGTTGACTGCCACAAGGCCCATCGCCGCGCGGTTCTCATCCTCGAGCACTGCAAGCGCGCCCGGCAGGATTTTCTTTGTCCGGCGGTCGGTCACGATGTCGTTGTCATAGACCCAAGGGAACCCGTGGCGAATGCCACGGGCATTGGCCTTGGGCTTGAGGCGGACGCGGGGGCGGTCAGATGGGGAAGAGGGCGCTGTCATGAGCGCCCTCTTACAAAGATCGGTCCGGCTGGGAAAGCCTTACATACGGTTCATCAGCTGGATCACACCGAGGCTGGCATTCTTGTAGCCTTCGGGGCTCGACAGTTCCTGCCGGATCACTTCGGCCAGGTGGTTGGTGATGCGCACCTTCTGGGTCAGGCCGCGCCCCTCGGCCTGCAGGGCCTGCTTGCCGCCAAAAGCGTCAAGATCGGCCTTCACGGTCTTGACCGGCATCAGAAGCTCGCCCGTCGTGGCATCCTTGAGCGCCAGCTGGAAGGTGATCGCATGCACGCCGCCAGTGGTATAGCGGGCCTTCTCGGTCAGCGCGTGGAACTTCGCGACCTCGATGTGAAGATCGGCGTTGATCGGGCCGTTGAGCGGAGTCACCCCGCGCGCCATCGCGTCCTGCACGATCTTCTGCACCTGTGCATGACGGTCGCCGATCGGGTCCTCGCGCCAGACGATGTCGCCGCGCGGGATATAGGAATTGGCCTCGGAGACCTTCAGCGACCGAGGCACGCGCACGGTGACCGAATTGATCGTGACCGGAGCGGTCATGGCCGGCGCCAGCGCGACCGACGGCGCAGCTTCGGACTCCAGCCGGCTGACATCGGGATGGTTGATCGCCACCTGGCCTGTCGCCGCGTCCTGGTAGGTGCCGCGTGGCTGATCCAGCAGCGCATAGCCGGCCGGGGCCTGAACCGCACCTTCGGGCAGCGGCTCGAAAGGCATGTTGCGCGTGGGTACATCGACCGAGGCACAGGCCGACACGCTTGCGGCAAGTCCCATCGCCATCAGGATACGCACCATTTTCATCGTCTCTCTCCTCGAACGGGGCGTGTCCCGCCCATTTGTCCCTTGTCGAAGACGAGTTTTGCCTGCCAATTGAGGCAAGTTTTGGACAAATTGCGTGCCATTTCAGGATCGTTTCGAATCCGGAAACCGCTTGAGGGCTCAGTTGCGCGAGCGCGAACGCCATCCTCCGCGCCTGCGCGGCGTGCCCGAACTCGACAATCCCTGCCGAAGAACCTCGGTCATCGGATGGTCTGGCCGCTCCTCGCGGTAGCGCTCGTGAAGCGTGACCAGCGCGCGCGGCTGGTCCAGCGTCTCGGGAAGGCTCAGCGCCCAGTCGAGGAAGATCGACCTGCATTCGGCGGCAGTGATGCCTTCCATGTTATAGGCCTCGCGGACGAGGCCCTTGGGGTCGAGCGGATCAGGCGTCTTGGTCATCCTCGGCCTCTGACAGAGCGCCCCCGATCACGCGGGCGGCGCGCCCATAATTCTCCTCCAACGCAGCCTCGAGCGCGTCGATATCGTCGAAGCCGGTGGTGCGGCACAGGAATGCCGCCCCGCCTTCCCCTATCTCGTCCGCCTCGATCGTCTTGCCCGACAGGAGGCGCGCCGAGGTCTGCACCGACCAGAATAGCGCATAGGCCTCCTCCAGCGTCGACTTGTCCGCGACATCCAGCCACCCGGCGGCGACAGCCCCCTCCAGCCCCGAGGCCACGTCGCGCTCTGCCCGGCCCGACAGCAACGCCCCGGCCTGCGCGACAAGTTCGATATCCAGCATCCGCCCGGGCCCCGTCTTGGCGTCCCAGACACCGGCGGGCGTCTTTGCGGCGGCGATCCGCGCGCGCATGTCGGCCACCTCACGCAGAACCGTGGCCTGATCCTTGGGCGCGGCGATCAGGTCCGCCCGAAATCTTTCGATATCATAGGCAAGCGTCGCCTCACCCGCCACGACGCGCGCCCGGGTGAGCGCCAGATGCTCCCAGGTCCAGGCCTCGTTCTGCTGGTAATGGGTGAAACTGGCCCAGCTTGTGGCAACCGGCCCCTGACTGCCCGACGGGCGCAGGCGCATATCGACTTCGTATAGCCGTCCCTCGGCCATCGGCGCGGTCAGAGCCGTGATAAGCGCCTGTGTGAAGCGCGCATAATAGGTGCGCGGTGCCAGTGGGCGCGGGCCGTCCGACATCTCTGCCTCGCCCGGATCGTAGATCACGATCAGGTCCAGATCGGATTGCGAATTGATCCGTGCCGCGCCCAGCGACCCCATTCCCAAAACCGCTGCCCCGCGACCGGGAGCCACGCCGTGCTTGCGGGCGAATTGCGCCTCGACCCTTGGCAGGATCGCGGCGATCACCGCTCCGGCCAGCTGAGCATATTGTGCCCCGGCTGTCGTCCCGTCGACAAGGCCGCGCAGGTGATGGACACCGATGCGGAAATGCCATTCCTTGCTCCAGCGACGGCCCGCGTCCAGTTGCCGCTCGTAATCTTCCTCGCCTGCAAGAAGCGCATCCAATTCGTCCCGCAGCGCCGCCTCACCCGGCCACTCGTCAAAGAACTGCCCGCCGATCACCGCGTCAAACACCGCCGAGTTCCGGCTGAGATGGCTGGCCAGCGCGTGACTGGTGCCGACGATATCGATGAGCAGGTCGCTGAGCTGCGGGTTCGCCTCGAAGAGCGAAAAGAGCTGCACCCCGGCGGGCAGACCGCGCAGGAATCCGTCGAGCGCCAGCAGCGACTCCTCGGGCTTGGCTGTTCGAGCAAGGCGCGAAAGCAGTTCCGGCTTCAAACGCTCGAAGATCCGCGCGCCGCGCGCCGAGCGCAGCGCCGGATAGGTCGGCCAGCGCGCCAGCACCGAGGCGTCGAACTCCACTTCGACCGGTTCGGGCTTGGGCGCGGCAGCCGCATCGGGCGCAAAGAACCCCTCGGTCAGTTCATGCACCTCGGTCAGGCGGCGGGTCAGGTCGCGCTCCAACTCTTCGGGTCCGATCCCCATCAGGCAGGCCACACGCTCGAGCCCGTCCTCCGATTGCGGGACGCGGTGGGTCTGGGCGTCGTGGACCATCTGGATACGATGCTCGACCTCGCGATGCGCGCGATAGTGATCGGTCAGTTTCCCGGCGACCTCCTCTGGCACCCAACCCTTCTCGGCCAAGGCCGCCAATCCCTCCGCCGTGCCGCGCAGGCGCAGATCGCGGTCGCGGCCCCCGGCGATCAACTGCCGGGTCTGGGTAAAGAACTCGATCTCGCGGATCCCGCCCCGGCCCAGCTTCATGTCATGGCCCGGAACTTTCAGCGCGCCACCCGTTCCCTTGCTCTCGCGGATGCGCAAGCGCATGTCATGGGCGTCCTGGATCGCGGCGAAATCCAAATGGCGCCGCCAGACGAAGGGGCGCAGCGTCTCCAGGAAACGGTCCCCGGCCGCAATATCCCCCGCACAGGGGCGCGCCTTGATATAGGCCGCGCGCTCCCAAGTGCGGCCCAGGCTCTCGTAATAGGTCTCGGCCGCGGCCATGGACATGCAGACCGGGGTCACCGCCGGATCGGGCCGCAGACGCAGATCGGTGCGAAAGACATAGCCGTCAGCCGTCTTGTCGCTGAGCGTCGTGCAGAAATTCCGCGTCGCGCGGACCATCCCCTGCCGTGCCTCGTGGAAATCGTCATGTTCATATCGGGTTTCGTCGAACAGCACGATCAGGTCGATGTCGGAGCTGTAGTTCAGCTCATGCGCGCCCATCTTGCCCATGGCAAGGACGACCATCCCGGCAGCCGTTTCGACATCCGCCTCGGTCATGCCGGGAAGTTTTCCGCGCCGGATCAGTGTCGCGATCTCGGCCTTGGCCGCAAGATCGACCGCAAGCGCCGCGTAATCGGTCAACAGGCCGGTGACCCGCTCCAGCGGCCAGGCACCCGCCAGATCGGCCAGCGCGGTCAACAACGCCAGCTGCCGCTTGCCCTGCCGCAGCCCCGGTTTCAGCTGATCCGGCGGGCAGGCCCGAACCTGGTCCCAGATCCCGGCTAGCGCGGTTTCGGGGTCGTACAGGGCCGGCGCCAGCCAGGCGGCCTCGCGCTCGACCAGACTCTTGAGGTAGGGGCTCGACCCCGCGGCCCCCGCAATCAGGTCGTGGTGGTCGGAGGATAGCTCCGGCACAACAGCGCAGGCCTCCTGGCCAAGGGCGGAATCGAAAGGGCGCGGCGAGCGGCGGATTTCCAGAGGGTGCGACATGGTCGGAAGGTGCGCATTCCCCTGCGCCAAGGTCAATATGACAATGCGTGCACCGCGTTGCCCTTCTTTCAGCCTCTCACTAGGTTGCCCGCGACTGTCAGGGAGTTGGGAATGAGCAAGAGCCTGAAACGGGTCCGCGCGGCGCTAGAAGCGGCTGGCCACACGATCGAGATCCGCGAGACCGCGAATGCGCGCACAGCAGCGGATGCCGCGCGCGCCGTGGGCTGCGATGTCGATCAGATCGCCAAGTCGATCATCTTCTGGGGCGAAAGTTCGGACGCGCCGATCCTGTTCCTGACCGCAGGCGGAAACCGTGTCGACAATGACCGCGCCGCGGCACTTGCGGGTGAACCGCTGCGGCGGGCCGAGGCCGAGCGTGTCCGCGCGGCGACCGGATTTGCAATCGGCGGGGTGGCGCCTGTCGGGCATCTCTCGCCCATCCGCGCATTTTTCGACCCGCGGCTGGCTGAATTCGACTTGATCTGGGCCGCCGCCGGCACACCCCAGCACGTCTTTTCCATCGCGCCAAAGGATCTCGTCGCCCTTGCAGACGCCAGGATCGGCGCGTTCACCGAGTAGAGGTCAGAAGATCAGCCCAAGCAAGGCAGCAATGATCTGCCACCACAGGAAGGCGCCGATCACCGCGCATGGCAAAAGCCACCATCCCGCTGCCAACCGCATGCCGCGCCACGCCTCCCTGCCTTCGGAAAACGGGTATCTCGCCCGCGTTCCATCCGCGATGACCCCACCGAGGGGAGTGTGTTCACGAGTATGCGCCATGGTCCTTAACTATTCCCGAATCGCGAAAACTACAACCTAAAGATGTTTGGTCGGCAGTTGTTTGCCACAAAGTTGCTCACCAAAAATGTAAATCTTTTTCACATACCCCCTTGCACAGGGCAAAACCTCCTCCCATCTTCAATCATGTGAAAGCGATTTACATACCCCCAACCGGAGAGATCACAATGACGACAGTGACGCAAACCGTTGCCGCCCCCTCCAACCCGGGCTGGCTGCACCGTGCCGAAAGCTGGCTTGACGACAAGGGCAAAGGCGCCTGGATCGCCGCCATGGTCCTCGGCTTCATCTTCTTCTGGCCCGTCGGGCTGGCCCTTCTTGCCTACATGATCTGGAGCAAACGCATGTTCTCATCCTGCAACCGCCGCAAATCCTGGACCCGCACCGGAATGACCGCGATGCGCAGTACCGGCAACAGCGCCTTCGACAACTACAAGGCCGACACCCTGGCACGGCTCGAGCGCGAGCAGGTCGAGTTCGAGGAGTTCCTCAAGCGCCTGCGCGAGGCCAAGGACAAGGCCGAGTTCGACGAGTTCATGGAAGAGCGCGCCCGTAGCGGACGTGACAGCGATGACGACGCAGCCTGACCACGCGCGGCCCCCGTTCGGAATGGGGGCCGCCCCCTTCCCCGCCGGAGACACCATGATGGCCCAATTGCCGGATCCCGCCCGCCAGCCCGAATTCTACAGCGCCGTCCCGTCCAAGCGGTTCTTCGCCTGGATCTTCGACACGCTGGTGATCGTGATGCTGAGCGTGGTGCTTGTGGTGCTCACGGCCTTCGTCGGCGCCTTCGTCTGGCCCATCCTCTACCTCGTGGTCGGCTTCGTCTACCGGACGGCGACCATCGCAAACGGCTCGGCCACCTGGGGCATGCGGTTCGTTGGCCTTGAATTGCGCAACGCATGGGGCCAGAGGCTCGACACCGGGCAGGCGCTGGCCCACACCGCAGGCTATACCGTCAGCATGGCGGTCCCTGTCCTGCAGGTGATCTCGGTGATCATGATGCTCACCTCTGCCCGCGCCCAGGGCCTTACGGATGCCGTGTTGGGAACCGTGGCGCTGAACCGCCGCGCGGCCCGCTGACCGGCGGATTACGCCACGTCAAACCGGGCCGCTTGGCCCCTTGGCGGGTCCCGATCGCGTTGTTATTCTCAACCGAGATCAACCACGGGACCTTCCATGCGCCACACGCTGCCGATCGCGCCACAATTCTATGTGACGGCTCCCCAACCCTGCCCCTATCTGGAGGACAGGATGGAGAGAAAGCTGTTCACCGCGCTACAGGGCGAAGGTGCCGACCGCCTGAACAACGCCCTCTCGCAACAGGGTTTCCGCCGTTCGCAGAACGTCCTCTACCGCCCGTCCTGCGCGGATTGCGCGGCTTGTCTTTCGGCCCGGATCGACGTTTCCGCCTTTACCACCAACAAGAGCCAGCGTCGCACCCTGCGCCGCAATGCCGGCCTTGAACGCCGCGCGACCTCGCCTTGGGCCACGGACGAGCAGTACGAACTTTTCCGCCGCTACCTCGACACGCGCCACGCCGATGGCGGCATGGCCGACATGGACGTTTTCGAATTCGCCGCGATGATCGAGGAAACCCCCATCCGCAGCCGGGTGATCGAATATGTCGACCGCGAAAGCGGCGCGCTGGCCGCGGTCAGCCTCACCGACGTGCTCGAGGACGGGCTGAGCATGGTCTATTCGTTCTACGAGCCTGACCGGCAGCAGGATTCGCTTGGCACCTACATGATCGTCGATCATGTCGCGATCGCGCGCGAGGCAGGGCTGCCTTATGTCTATCTGGGCTACTGGGTGCCCGGCAGTTCCAAGATGGGCTACAAGGCGCGGTTCTCGGGGCTGGAGGTCTATTTCAAGGGCACGTGGCGTCCCATGCGCGACCCCGAGTCCTATGCTGACATCGCACGCCACCCTCTCTCGACCGATCCGATCGCCGAGCAGGTCGCCAATATCCACCTTCCCGATCGCCGCCCTACGCGCGGGTGACCCTCACCGGATGATCTGACTTCCCTCGCGGGCTCAGTCCTCGGCCTGCGCGTCAGCCCGGCTTTTCCCGGCCACGTTCATTGCCAGCGTCGCGGCCATGAAATCGTCCAGAGCACCGTCAAGAACGCCCTTGGTGTCCGATGTTTCGTGATTGGTGCGCAGGTCCTTGACCATCTGGTAGGGCTGCAAGACGTAGGACCGGATCTGGTTGCCCCAGCCCGCATCGCCCTTGGCCTCATGCGCCGCGTTGATTTCGGCGTTCCGGCGGTCCAGTTCCATCTGGTAGAGCCGCGATTTCAGCGCCTTCATGGCGATGTCGCGGTTCTGGTGCTGCGACTTCTCCGAGCTCGTCACCACGATCCCGGTGGGGATGTGCGTGATCCGAACGGCGGAGTCGGTGGTGTTCACGTGCTGGCCGCCCGCCCCCGAGGACCGATAGGTATCGACCCGGATCTCGGACGGGTTCACCTCGATCTCGATATTGTCATCGACCACCGGGTAGACCCAGACCGAGGCAAAGGAGGTTTCGCGCGTGCCCTTGCCGAAGGGAGAGATCCGCACAAGGCGATGCACCCCCGATTCCGATTTCAACCAGCCATAGGCATTGTGCCCCGAGATCTTGTAGGCGCAGGACTTGATCCCCGCCTCGGTCCCGGCTTCCTCGGATTGCAGTTCCACCTTGTAGCCGCGCTTCTCGGCCCAACGAACATACATCCGCTGAAGCATCTGCGCCCAGTCGCAGGCCTCGGTACCGCCCGCGCCGGCGTTGATCTCCAGGAAAGTGTCGTTGGCATCCGCCTCGCCGTCCAGCAGCGCCTCAAGCTCCTTCTGCGCAGCCGTTTCCTTCAGCGTGCGGAGAGCAGCCTCGGCGTCGGCCACGACCTCTGCATCCTCTTCCATCTCGCCCAGTTCGATCAGGTCCACATTGTCCTGAAGCTCCGTCTTCAACCCTTCGTAGGTGCCGATCGCGTCGACCAGCGCCTGCCGGTCGCGCATGAGCTTCTGCGCGGCCTCGGGGTCGTTCCACAGGTTCGGGTCCTCGACACGCGCGTTGAACTCCTCCAGTCGATGCGGCGCGGTCTCGTAGTCAAGCCGCTGGGCCAGCAACTCCAGCGAGTTCCTGATGTCGGCCACGATGTTCTGGATTTCCGCGCGCATGAGTGCACTTTCCGCAATGAGAGGTCAGAGCCGCCTGATAGCAAGAGCGGCACCCCATCACAAGATGGGGCACCGCCCCGCAGCAAGGCGGCACGTGGCTGGTTTCAGTAAAGCCCGCCGGAACTGATCGTCCCGAAATTCGCCTTCGGACCCACCGTGGCCTTCTGCCCGGTGGATGTGGTGACCTGGCGGCCGGCCTGCTGCATCTCCTCGACGAGCGGCAGGTTCGATCCCATGGCGAAACCGCCGTCATAGGTCAGGCCAAAGATGGGTTCTTCGCCGTCGCGGAAATACTCGGCCACGACATAATCGCCGCTGGCATCGTCGGGCAGGCGCGCCCCGCTGAACCGGTCGATCTTGATAAAGTGGCCACCCGGCGGCACGTCGAAAGGTCCACCGCCGTATTTCTCGACCGCCTTCTCCATGAACTCCTGGAACACCGGCCCGCACATGCCCCCGCCCGAGGCCCCCCGGCCCAGCGGCCGCGGACGATCGTAACCGATATAGCAGCCCGCCACGATGTTCGAGGTAAAGCCGATGAACCAGACATCCTTGGCATCGTTGGTGGTGCCGGTCTTGCCCGCGGTGGGCACCGGCAGCTTCACGCTGCCACTCGCGGTGCCGCGTTCCACCACGCCCCGCATCATCGATGTCAGCTGATAGGCGGTGATCGGGTCCATCACCCGCTCGCGATTGGTGACGATGCGCGGCGCGGCGTTGGGCGCAACGCGGTCGCTGTTGCAATCGACGCAGTCGCGCCGGTCGTGACGATAGATCGTGCGGCCATAACGGTCCTGAATCCGGTCCACCAGCGTCGGATCCACACGCTCGCCGCCATTTGCGAACATCGCATAGGCCGCCACCATGCGGTAAAGCGTGGTTTCCTCCGATCCCAGCGCGTTGGCCAGGTAGGGGCCCATGTCGTCATAGACCCCGAACCGTTCGGCATAGCTTGCCACCACCGGCATCGAGACCTCCTGCGCAAGGCGGATGGTCATCAGGTTCCGCGACCGCTCGATCCCGGTGCGAAGGGGCGTCGGCCCGTAATAGGTATTCGACGCGTTCTTGGGCCGCCACAGGCCCTGCGGCGTGTTCACCTCGATCGGCGCATCGACCACGATGGTCGCGGGGCTGTAGCCGCTGTCAAGCGCCGCGGCATAGACGAAGGGCTTGAACGAGGATCCCGGCTGCCGCTGCGCCTGGGTCGCTCGGTTGAAGACCGAATGCTGGTAACTGAACCCGCCCTGCATCGCCAGAACGCGGCCAGTGTTGACGTCCATCGCGACGAAACCGCCCTGCACGCCCGGCACCTGACGCAGGGACCAGTTTTCGCCGTCCTCGCGCACCAGGACCACGTCGCCCCTTTCGAAATTGTCGAAGAAGTTGCCCTTCATCCACTTGATATCCGAGCGCGGCACCGTGCCGGCGGCCGGGCCGTCCTCGACCCCCACGGTCAGGCTTTGGTCGGCCACGTTCAGCACAACGGCCGGGTACCAGCGCGTCGGCAAGACCACGTCGCGGGCCACGTCGGCTTCGGCCAGGGCCGCGCGCCAGGCTTCCTCGTCACCCAGCGCCTCGGCCGGAATGGTCTTGCCCGTTCCGCGCCAGATCCCGCGCGAACGGTCGTATTTCTCCAAGGCCTCGCGCAGCGCCATTGCCGCTTCGACCTGCATCTCTTCGTCGATCGAGGCGCGCACGGTGAACCCACCGGTAAAGAACTCGCCCTCGCCGAAATCCTCGCTCAACTGGCGGCGGATCTCGTCGGTGAAGTAGTCGCGCGGCGGCAATGCGGTGCGGAAGCTCTCGAAATCGCCGTTCTGGACCGAGCGCAGCGGCATCTCCACCTCGCGCTCATAGGTCGCCTCGTCGATATAACCGTTCTCGAACATCTCCTCGAGAACGAAGTTTCGCCGCGCCAACAGGCGATCCTTGTTGCGCACGGGATGGTAATCCGACGGCGCCTTGGGCAGCGATGCCAGCATCGCTGCCTCGTGCGGGGTCAGTTCCGACAAGGTCTTGTTGAAAAAGGTCTGCGCCGCCGCCGTCACCCCATAGGAGTTCTGGCCCAGATAGATCTCGTTGAGATAGAGTTCGAGGATCTGCTCCTTGTCCAGCGTCTGCTCCAGCCGCGCGGCCAGGATGATCTCCTTGATCTTGCGCTCTGCACGCCGGTCGCCCGACAGCAGGAAGTTCTTCATGACCTGCTGCGTGATGGTCGAGGCACCGCGCACGTTCTCGCCGCGCGATTTGACCGCATCGAAGGCCGCAGCCGCGATGCCGCGCAGGTCATAGCCTTGGTGGGTATAGAAATTCTTGTCTTCGGCCGAGATGAACGCCTGTTTCACTAGGTCCGGAATCTCGTCCGAGGGCGTGAACAGGCGGCGTTCCTGCGCGAATTCGTCGATCAGGTTTCCCTCACCGGAATAAATGCGGCTGATCGTCGGCGGCTGGTACTGCGCCAGCGACTCGTGACTCGGAAGGTCGCGCCCGTACATCCAGAAGATGCCCCCGATGGTCAGCGCCACCATGAACACACCAAGAGTCACGAGGCTGAAGATCGCCCCCAGAAAGGAAAAGATGAACCGGAACACGTCGCTGCCCTTTTATCGCGGTGGCGCCTATATAATCATGCCACGGGACAGGGTCAAAACCCATGGCCGATTTGCGCGTCGATGGGCGTAACGTCGCGCGCCGGTCCCTGCCCGCATTTACTGACGCACGAGCGCCTTTCGCGCCAAATCCGCCTCGCGCCAGTTCCGCAAACCGTTTCGGATCCCCAGCGCCATGCCTTCGCGCCACTCCGCATCCTGGAGATTGCGCAGGTCGCGCGGGGAGGACAGAAAGCCCAGTTCCACCAGGACCGAGGGGATATCGGCCGCCTTGAGCACGGAAAAGGCCGCGTGGCGCAGCGGGCGACGATTGATCGGCCCGCCCTGCTGGGTCATGCCGTCAACCAGCGACCGGGCCAGCGCCTCGGCGCGCGGCGCAGTCTCGGCACGGGCCAGGTCCAGCAGGATATCCGTCACCTGGTCATCGGTCGACGACAGGTCGAGACCGGAAAGAAGCTCGGCCCGGTCATGACGTTCCGCCAGCTTGGCACTCGCCACGTCCGAGGCTTCCTCGGCAAGCAGGTAGACCGTCGCGCCATGCGCAAGCCCTTCCGACAGCGAATCCGCGTGAAGCGAAATGAACACATCAACCTGCGCCCGGTGGGCCAGTGCCACGCGCTGCTCCAGCGAGACGAAGCGGTCGTCGTCACGCGTCAGCAGCACCTCGAACCCGCCCGAGCGCAGCAGCACGTCGCGCAGTTCGCGGGCGAAAACCAGCATCAGGGCCTTTTCGGTGACGGGCCCCGCCTCGGCGCCCGGGTCGATGCCCCCGTGTCCGGGATCGATCATCACCCGCAGCGGTGCGTCCGGCGCGCGTTCCGGCAGCGTGTCGATCACGGCCGGATCGGGCAGGTCCCAGCGCGAGTCGCGCGGCGCGCCCGCGGTGGCGGCAAAAGCCTCGGCCGACACCGGGTCCAGCCTGAGCGACAGCCGCGCCGCGCCCGTCACCTCGTCCAGCCGCAAATCGGCCTGCGCCACCGCCAAAGGCTCGGCCAAGGCCAACACAAGCCGCGACCAGCCCGGCACATATGTTCCAAAGGCCGCCTCGCGCACCTTGTCCGTCTGCACCAGCGTCTCGGCCGACAACCCCGTCCAGTCCACCTCCTGGAAGTCGAGCACCAGCCGCGGCGGCTCCGCCAGAGTGAACAGCCGATAAGGCACGCCCTGGCTCAGCGCCAGTTCCACCGACACGCCCGCGCGCCCCGCATCGCTGACGCGGCTCGCCTCGGGGTCGATCCGCGCCAACCCGCTGAAGCCCTGCGTCCACCCCGCATTGCCGAACGCAAAGATCTGCGCCAGGACCAGCGCCAGTGCCAAAAGAAATCTGCTCATCGCCTCCGGCCTTTCGTGATCGGTCCCGCCCGCAAGCATAGCCTAGCCGCGCGCCTGCATGAAGCGGGCAAGCCGGGACAGACCCTCCTCGATATCCTCCGTCGCCCGCGCATAGGAAAACCGCAGCGTGCCGCCGCCCCGCTCGGGGTCGAAATCCAGCCCCGGCGTCACAGCGACCCCGGCCTGTTCCAGGATCTCGGCGGCAAAGGCGCGGCTGTCCTCGGTCAGGTGCGAGACGTCAGCATATACATAGAACGCCCCGTCCGGGGGCGCGATCCGGTCGAACCCGGCCTTTGGCAGCCCCTCCAGCATCAGCGCGCGGTTCCGGCGATAGACCTCCATGTTGGCCTGCAACTCGCCTTCGCACTCCATCGCCGCCAGCGCCGCGACCTGGCTGGCATGAGAGGCGCAGATGAACATGTTCTGCGCGATCCGCTCGACCACGCGCACATGATCCTCGGGCACCACCATCCAGCCCACGCGCCAGCCGGTCATCGAGAAATACTTGGAGAAGGAATTGATGACATAGCAGTCATCCGTGATCTCGAGCGCCGTCACCGCCTTGGTCTCGTATTCGATCCCGTGATAGATCTCGTCGCTGATGAAACTGGCCCTCTGCCCTTGCGCGGCCTCGACCAGTGCGCGCATCGCGGCACGATCCAGCATCGTGCCGGTCGGGTTGGCAGGAGAGGCGACCATCAGCCCGGCCAGATCCATCGCCGCGAAATCCTCCGGCACCGGCTGATAGCGATTCTCGACCGCCGTCGGCAGGTCCACTGGCACCAGATCCAGCGCCCGCAGGATCTGTCGGTAGCTGGGATAGCCCGGTGCCCCGATGCCCACACGGTCGCCTGTGTCGAAAAGCGCGGTGAAGGCCAGCAGGAATCCGCCGGACGAGCCGGGCGTGATCACCACCCGCTCGGGGTTCAGATCGACCCCGTACCACTCGCCGTACATCCGCGCGATCCGCGCCCTGAGCGCGGGCAGACCCAGCGCCACGGTATAGCCCAAAGGCCCGTCGCGCATCGCCTTTTCCAACGCCGCGACCGCGCCTGTCGGCGCTCCGGTTCCCGGCTGGCCCACCTCCATGTGGATGACATGGCGGCCCGCCTCCTCGGCGCGGCGCGCGGCTTCCATCACATCCATCACAATGAAGGGATCGACCCTTGATCGGCTTGAGTTTCGCATGGCCTTCTCTCATGTTGCGCGCATGGTGTGTGCACGCCTTCTCGGTCTGACGTCAATCCCGGCGCTTTTGCTGACGTCCGTCTTCTGGCTGGTCTCGGCGGTTCCCTCCGCCGCTGTCGGCCTGTTGCGCGACCCCGATATCGAGAACGGGCTGCGCGAACTGGCCTTTCCCATCCTCCGCGCGGCCGGGCTGAACACGCGTCGCGTTCAGATCCTTCTGGTGAACGACGACCGCTTCAACGCGTTCGTGATCGATCACAACGCGATCTTTCTCAACTACGGGCTGATCCTCAAGGTACAAAGCCCCGAGATGCTGCAAGCGGTGATCGCGCATGAGGCCGCGCATATCTCGAACGGCCATATCCAGCGCCGAATGGCAAACCTTCAGGCCGCCGGGCGCATGGCCTCGCTGGGCACGGCGCTGGCGATACTCGCGGCGGCGGCCGGCGCCGGTGAGGCCGCGGGCGGCATTGCGCTCGGCACGCAAAGTTCGGCAATGCGCGGATTTCTCAGCCATACGCGCGCCGAGGAGGCCTCCGCCGACCGCTCGGCGGCCAGCTACCTGCACCGCTCGGGCATCTCGGTCCGCGGTCTGGTCGACATCCACGAGGAATTCGCCGGGCAGGAACTGCTCTCGCCGGTGAACCAGGATCCCTACATGCGCAGCCATCCGCTCTCGCGGGACCGGATGCGCGCGGCGCAGGATTTCCTGGACGCCTATGGCGACCCGGCCGAGCCCAATGCAAATGCGGATTACTGGTTCGCCCGCATCAAGGGCAAGACCTCGGCCTTTACCCGGTCGCCGAAATGGACCCTTCTGCGCGCCCCCGAAGAGGCGCATCGCGACATCCGCCTGATGCGCGAAGCGGTGGCCCATCACCGCAACCGCGACCTTTCCCGCGCGCTCGCCGCCATAGACGGCGCGCTGGCGATCCGGCCCGAGGATGCGTTCTACCACGAACTCAAGGGCCAGATTCTGCTGGAACACCGCCGCACCGGCGCCGCGCGCGACGCCTATGCCCGCGCGCAGGAGCTAGCGCCACAGGATCCGCTGATCGGCGCGGGATACGGCCGCGCCCTGTTGCTGGCCGAGCGCCCGAAAGAGGCGCTCGAGGTTCTCGAAATGGCGCGCGCCCGCGACTGGCGCAACGCCCGGCTGATGCACGACCTCGCGCTGGCCTATGCACAGACCGGTGACCCGGGTATGGCCTCCGTCACCACCGCGGAACGCTATGCGCTGATCGGCGACATGGCGAGCGCGGGAATTCACGCCAGAAGGGCCATTGGCCGCCTGCCCGAAGGGTCCCCCGGATGGCAGCGCGCGCAGGATGTCCTGCTGGCCTCGGAACGAGCTGAAAAAAGGAAATGATGATGCTCCGACACTTTGCCCCGGCCCTGCTGGGACTGACACTGTCCGCCGCGCCTCTCGCGGCACTCGACCTCGACGCGATGAGCGAGGGCGAGCGCGCGGCCTTCCGCGAGGAAGTCCGCAGCTACCTGCTGGAAAACCCCGAAGTACTGCTCGAAGCCTTCCAGATCCTCGAACAGCGGCAAGCCGAGGCCGAGGCCGTCGCGGACCAGCAGTTGGTCGCAGCGAACGCCGACGAGATCTACGATGACGGCTTCTCGTGGGTGGGCGGCAACCCCGAGGGCGACGTGACCGTCGTGGAATTCATGGATTACCGCTGCGGCTATTGCCGGCGCGCGGTACCCGAAGTCGCCCAGCTGCTCGAGATGGATGGCAATATCCGCTTCGTGATCAAGGAATTCCCGATTCTGGGCGAAGCCTCCATGCTCTCCTCGCGCTTTGCCATCGCGACGAAACAGGTGGCCGGCGACGAGGCCTACAAGCAGGTGCATGACGCGCTTATGGAGTTCGGCGGCGACGTGACCGACGTCACCCTTGGCCGCATCGCCGAGGGGCTGGGCATCGACCCCGAGCCGATCCTGGCGGCCATGGACGCCCCCGAGGTGACCGAGCAGATCGCCCAGACCCATGCGCTCGCCCAGCGGCTCCAGATCTCGGGCACGCCCAGCTTCGTCATGGGCGACCAGCTGCTGCGCGGCTACATGACCGCGGACCAGATGCTCGACATCGTCGAAGGACTCCGCGCCGAGCGCGAATGAAGTCAAAGTGTCGCCGGGTCCGCGGCGACACTCACTCCGCGGCGTCAGGCATGGCCTCCAACTCGGCCGCCCGGCGCTCCACCTGCTCCACGATATGATCGATCATCTGGTCGTTCGTCATCTTGTGGCTCGCCTTGCCCGCCAGATAGACCATGCCGGACCCGGCCCCGCCGCCGGTAAAGCCCACATCGGTCATCAGCGCCTCGCCCGGCCCGTTCACCACGCAGCCGATGATCGACAGGCTCATCGGCGTCTTGATATGCTCCAGCCGCTTCTCCAGCGCCTCGACCGTCTTGATCACGTCGAAGCCCTGGCGCGCGCAGGACGGGCAGGAAATGATATTGACCCCGCGATGGCGCAGGCCCAGCGATTTCAGGATCTCGTAACCGACCTTTACCTCTTCCACCGGGTCCGCCGACAGGCTGACCCGGATCGTGTCGCCGATCCCCATCCACAAAAGGTTGCCCAGCCCGATGGCCGACTTGATCGTGCCCGACATCAGACCGCCCGCCTCGGTGATGCCCAGATGAATGGGCGCGTCGGTCTGCTCGGCCAGTTGCTGATAGGCCGCCGCCGCCATGAACACGTCCGAGGCCTTCACGCTGATCTTGAACTCGTGGAAATCGTGATCCTGCAGGATTCGGATATGGTCCAGGCCGGACTCGACCATCGCATCCGGACAAGGCTCGCCGTATTTCTCCAGCAGGTGCTTTTCCAGCGACCCGGCATTGACCCCGATCCGGATCGAGCATCCTTGATCGCGCGCCGCCTGGATCACCTCGCGCACCCTGTCGGCAGACCCGATATTGCCCGGGTTGATCCGCAGGCAGGCCGCGCCGGCCTCCGCCGCCTCGATCCCCCGGCGATAGTGGAAATGGATATCCGCCACGATCGGAACCGGGCTTTCGCGCACGATCTCCTTCAGCGCCCGCGACGAGGCCTCGTCCGGTACGGAGACGCGCACGATATCCGCCCCCGCCTCGGCCGCTGCCTGCACCTGCGCGATGGTCGCCGCCACATCCGTGGTCAGCGTGTTGGTCATCGTCTGCACGCTGATGGGCGCATCGCCGCCCACCGGAACGTTGCCGACCATGATCCGGCGGGAGTTGCGGCGATAGATGTTGCGCCAGGGGCGCACGTGATTGAGAGACATGTCAGAGGGGTCCCGCGTCTGCTCCGGTTTCCTGCGCTACATAGGCGCCTGCGCCCGGCCGGGCAACCGTCCTAGTCGGTTGCGACCACGGACTCCGGGGTCGCCGGCGCCTGCAACTCGGCCACCACGCGGGCCAGATCGCGGTCCTGCTCCAGATCGGCGACCTGGTAGGCCGTTTCGACTTCCGCGATCGAAAGCGCCACGTTACCGGTCACCTCGCCGCGCCCGCCCACGGGGCCGTAATTCTCACCATTCACGACGAAATAGATCGCACCGCTGTCGCCCGTGCGCAGGCGTGGCGGTTCCTCGGTCAACGGAACCTCGTAGGTTTCGCCCGGCTCCATGATCTTTTCATAGATGCTGCTGCCATCGGGCGCGGTCACCCGCACCCAGGAGGGGCGCACCGCCACCATGGTGAGCGACGGCGCGGCATCCTCCAGCACCTGCGGCCGTGACGGCTCTGCGCCAACACTCAGTGCCTGGGCCACGTCGCGCGCCACGCTGTCGGCGACATCCTCGGCCCCGAAACGGTTCGGTCGGCCCTGATCGCTCGTTAACTGCACGTCGGGCAGGTCGGGCGCACGGAAACTTCCCATCGTGCGCGGATCCAGCGTCGAAATCGGCGCATCCCGCGACACCAGCACCGGCACATCCAGCGCTTGGGGGCGATAGAGCCTGTCCAGCGCATCGGCCTTGGGCGAGACCATCCCGCCCTGCGCGCCCTCGGCATTTTCAGAGCCTTGCGCGCCCTGCAACGGGTCGAGATCGGACAGCACGACGGGCGCCTGATCCACGGGCGCGACCTGCACCTGCTGAACCTCTTTCAGCACCGACCAGCCGCCGTAGCCGATCCCCGCGATCAGGGCGAGAAGCACCAGCGACGAGCCGATGGCCCGCGGTTCTATCTGGGAAAAGACGGATTCGCGTCCTGGAACGAAAGGTGTGTTCGGCGCGGTGAAGGGGTCGCGCGCGACAGGTTTGCGCAAGGGCGCCTCGGCCGAGGGCTTCTTGACCACCGAGGCCTGCGCCGACATGCCATGCGCCACCTCGAACCCGCTCTCCTCGCAGAAGGCGGCAAAGGCGCGCTCGGGATCCATACCCAAGTAGCGCGCGTAGGAGCGCACGTAACCGGCGATGAAGCCGGGCGTATCGAAAGCGCCGGGGTCGGTGTTCTCGATCGCTGCGATGTAGTTGGCCTTGATACGGAGTTCGCGCTGAACGTCGAGAAGGGATTTCCCCATCGTCGCTCGTTCACCACGCATGATGTCACCGAGGCGCAGTTCGAAGTCGTCGAAGCCTCGCGGCTTTTCGACTTCATGCTCGTCTGCAATGCGCTGAGACCTGCGCCCAATCATCCCTGCCGCCCCATGCTCCTGCCGCGAGTTAACCGCAACGCGTGAACCTATCCCAAACGATTCGACCGCGCTTATTGTTCCGGTCAGATTAGCATGGGGCGCAGCGTTTGCACACAGCGCCGTGATGTCACCCGGCCAGTTCGGCGCGATTCAGCGCACAATGCGACCAGAGTTCGTCCATCGCCCGGATGAGCTTGTTCATCTCGTTCGGGCCATGCACCGGCGACGGGGTAAAGCGCAGTCGCTCGGTCCCGCGCGGCACCGTGGGAAAGTTGATCGGCTGGACATAGATGCCGTAACCGTCCAGCAGCATGTCGCTCAACTGCTTGGTATGGACCGGGTCGCCGACGATCACCGGCACGATGTGGCTACCATGGTCGATGATTGGCAGGCCCATCGCTTTGAGCCGCGTTTTCAATATCTTGGCCTGCGTCTGGTGCTGCTCGCGCAGCTCTGGCGCCCGCTTGAGATGCGCGACCGAGGCCGCCGCCCCCGCCGCCACCGCCGGCGGCAGCGATGTGGTGAAGATGAAGCCCGGCGCGTAGGACCGGATCGCGTCGCACATCTTGTGCGAAGCTGCGATATAGCCGCCCATCACGCCATAGGCCTTGGCCAGCGTGCCGTTGATGATGTCGATCCGGTGCGCCAGCCGGTCGCGCTCGGTCACGCCGCCGCCGCGCGGGCCGTACATGCCGACCGCGTGCACCTCGTCGATATAGGTCAGCGCGCCGAACTCGTCTGCCAGGTCGCAGATCTCCTCGATCGGGCCGAAATCGCCATCCATCGAATAGACCGACTCGAAGGCGATGAGCTTGGGCGCCTTGGGATCGTCGGCCTCGAGCAGCTCGCGCAGATGCGCCACGTCGTTGTGACGGAAGATGCGCTTGGCCCCGCCGTTGCGGCGCACCCCTTCGATCATCGAGGCATGGTTGAGCGCGTCGGAATAGATGATGAGACCGGGAAACAGCTTGGGCAGCGTGGAAAGCGTCGCGTCATTGGCGATATAGGCCGAGGTGAACAGCAGCGCCGCTTCCATGCCATGCAGATCGGCCAGCTCGGCCTCCAGCCGCTTGTGATAGACGGTGGTGCCGCTGATGTTGCGGGTGCCGCCCGAGCCTGCGCCTGCAGCGTCGACCGCGTCATGCATAGCCTCGAGCACGACCGGGTGCTGCCCCATGCCAAGGTAATCGTTGCCGCACCAGACGGTGATCTCCTGCTCCGAGCCATCGGGTTTGGTCCACAGCGCATGCGGGAAATGACCCTTGCGGCGTTCGATATCGATAAAGGTCCTGTACCGTCCTTCATCATGCAGCCTGGCGATGGCGGTCTCGAGCTGGGCGTTGTAATCCACCGGGTCCTCCTTGATCGTTCAGCCCCAGACCCGACGTCAGCGGGGCATTCCCTGTCTCCACGCACGCATAAATTCACGTTCGTGAATGACTATATCTTTTGATCGTTCCGATCAACCGCCTACCGCCCTGGGCGGGGGGCGACTTTGATATGCATCAAATATATCTACCCTTTGCCCGGCTCAAGCACAGGCAGCAACCCGCGCGCGCGGGGAATCGCCGCAGCAGCATGCTTTTGACCAGCCGCCGGTTTCCGATAGGCGACAGCGCGCCACCACTGGACCTCGCCGCGCGCGCTGATAGGCTCCGCCGCAAATCGAACCGAAACGGAGTGTTCCATATGTCCCTCGACGCCGTGCTGTCCCGCATCGACAGCGATCTCGACGCCGCCACCGACCGGCTGATGGAGTTCCTGCGCATCCCCTCCATCTCGACCGACCCTGCCTACAAGGCCGATGTGGACCATGCCGCCGACTGGCTGGTGGCCGATTTGCGCAGCAGCGGCATCGAGGCCGAGAAGCGCCCCACCTCGGGCCACCCGATGGTCGTCGGCCATGTGGGCGCGGACAGCGACGCGCCGCATGTCCTGTTCTACGGCCATTACGACGTGCAGCCGGTCGATCCGCTGAACCTGTGGACCCGCGACCCGTTCGACCCCGCGATCGAGGAGACCGACAAGGGCCGCGTGATCCGCGGACGCGGCGCGTCGGACGACAAGGGCCAGCTGATGACCTTTGTCGAGGCTTGCCGCGCCTGGAAGGCCGTGAACGGCTCGCTGCCCTGCCGCATCACCTTCTTCTTCGAAGGCGAGGAAGAGTCGGGCTCGCCCTCGCTGGTTCCCTTCCTCGAGGCCAACAAGGACGAGCTAAAGGCCGATCTCGCGCTGGTCTGCGACACCTCGATGGTGGCGCGCGGCGTGCCCTCCATCGCCTCGCAGCTGCGCGGGATGCTCAAGGATGAGTTCACCATCACTGGCCCCCGCATCGACCTGCATTCGGGCCATTACGGCGGACCCGGACTCAACCCGCTGCGCGAGATCGCGCGCATCGTGTCCTCCTTCTACGACGAGGAGACGGGCCGGGTCGCGGTCGAAGGATTCTACGAGGGTGTGCATGAAGTGCCCGAGGACCAGCTGCGCCAGTGGCAGACCTGCGGCTTCGACGAGCGGGATTACCTCTCATCGGTCGGCTACTCGCAGCCGCATGGCGAAAAGGGCTACTCGACCCTGCAACAGCAATGGGCGCGCCCCACGCTCGAGGTGAACGGGCTCTGGGGCGGATATAACGGCGCGGGATCCAAGACCGTGATCCCGGCCGAGGCGCATTGCAAGATCACCTGCCGGCTGGTGGGCGACCAGGACCCCGACAAGCTGCGACAGGCCATCCGCGCGCATGTCGAGGCGCGGCTTTCGCCCGACGCGGGCGTGCGCTGGGACAACGATCTCGAAGGCTCCCGCGCCTCGGTGATGAATATCGAAAGGCCGGAATTCGAGGCCGCGCGCGGCGCGCTGTCCGACGAATGGAACCGCGAGGCGGTGTTCACCGGAATGGGCGGCTCGATCCCCGTCGTTGGCTATTTCCGTTCGGTCCTGGGGCTCGACTCGATGCTGGTGGGCTTCGCCAACGAGGATGACGCCATCCACTCGCCCAACGAGAAATACGACGTGCAGAGCTTTCACAAGGGCATGCGCTCCTGGGCGCGCATCCTCGACGCGCTCACGCGCTGAGAGGGCGGGCATTTGCGAGGCTCCGCCTCGCGCTCCGGAGTATTTTTTCAAGAGATGAAGAGAGGGGGCGGCGCGCCCTGCCCCCCTCAGCAGATGCCCGCGAAGCGTTCGGGAATCCGGAACAGCGCCGTGGGGTTGGCCCGCTTGAAGTGATAGAGGTTGTGGCCCCGCGGCCCCCAGCTTTCGTGGAACTGCGCGCGGTAGGGCGCGAAATCCCAATCCGTGTCACGCGGCCGTTCCTCGAAGGCGCGGAAGGTGCCGTCATCGTCGCGGTTCTGTGCGAACCACTGGATGTTGGTCGTGGTGTCCTTGGTGCTTTCGATATTCATCCCGTCGATGATCGCGCGGCGCCGGTTCAGCGTGTCGACATAGAGGTCGTAGTCGCAATACTTCATGTGGAACATGTAGAGACAGTCGGGCATGTCCAGCCTGTCATGCTCGGCGTAATGCCCGCCGCGGCTCAGCTTGGTCTTGCGCGAGATGATGCAGGGCTTGGCGTAGAAACAGTTCATCTGCGCCCAGCGCCGCGGCCCGAGAATCGCCCCGCTCACCGGCTCGGGCTCCTCCGAGGGCAGATGCGTCACCTCCATTCCCATCGCCGTGCGCACGGTCCGCGCCGGGTGCGCATCCAGCCACGAACGCAGGTCGTGGCCGGTGGCCGGGTCGATCACCACGAACTCGTCCACGTCACAGACGATCACCACCTGGTACCAGCGCAAGAGCGCCTGCATCAGGTGGTTCTTGGTCCGCCAGTTGAGCACGTTGAACTTGCGCCTGTCGCCATCGGGAATCGGAAACAGGTTGCAGCCGGCCGCGATGTTGCGCACCGCCGGCTGGTTGCCGTGATTGATGACGTATAGCGCCTCTTTCCCGAACAGGCCGCCATAGTAATCGACCCATTTCTTCAGAAAGAAATCGTCGTCCCGCACCGTGGTCAGAATCGCGACCTTGTCCTGCTGCATCTCGCCCCGTCCCGGCCTTTCTGGTTCGGCGCGACTTTTGCCGCAAGCGCGGGGCCAGTCAACCGAACATGGATACGCGCCGCGCCAGGTGTCGCAGCGCGGCCAGACAACAGCATCGTGCGGGATCATCGAGACGGTGGCGCGGTTGACGGGGCTCGAACCCGCGACCCCCGGCGTGACAGGCCGGTACTCTAACCAACTGAGCTACAACCGCGCATGATCCGGTGCCGGATCGGTCTCGATCTTCGGATCCCGTCGCCCGGATCCGTCGGGCTGGCAGCGATGGCGCGGTTGACGGGGCTCGAACCCGCGACCCCCGGCGTGACAGGCCGGTACTCTAACCAACTGAGCTACAACCGCCCGCTGCCCGTTCGGCCCGATCTGCACCGGCGCCGGAACGTTGCGGTGTATTATGGCCCCCGCCCGGGCGCGTCAAGCGGCCTGACGGGTTTTTTTCGCCCGCCGCCCCGATTTCCCGCCGGCCGTCTCAGCGCTCGGGCAGCGGGATGAACTCGGCCTTGTCGGCCGGCGGCAGCTTGAAGCGCCCATGCGTCCAGTCGCCCGCGCGCCAGGCCTCCTTGGCGGCGTCGATCCTCTCCCTGCTGGAAGCCACGAAATTCCACCATATATGGCGCGGCCCGCCCATCGTGGCGCCGCCCAGCAGCATCAGCCGTGCGCCCTGGTCGCCCGCCTTCAGGCTCAGCCGGTCGCCCGGGCGGAACACCATCATCCGCCCGGCCCCGAAGTCCTGGCCCGCCACGCTGACCGCGCCTTCGGTGACATAGACGCCGCGATCCTCGTGATTGTCGGGCAGCGGAATCGACGCGCCCGGCTCCAGCACCGCATCGGCATAGAACATCTCCGAGGTCGTCTCGACCGGCGCGCGTTCGCCCCAGACATCGCCCAGGATGACTCGTACCTGTTTGCCCTCGCCCTCCAGCATGGGCAGATCACCGGCCGCGGCATGTTCGAAGCGGGCCGGTTCATCCTCCAGCGCCTCGGGCAGCGCGACCCAGGTCTGGATGCCGAACAGGGTCATCGGGTTCTCGCGCGCCGTGCCGTCGGTACGTTCGGAATGGGTCACGCCGTTACCGGCCACCATCCAGTTCACCGCGCCCGGCTCGATCCACTGGTCCACGCCCAGCGAATCGCGGTGATGCAACCGTCCGCGATAGAGATAGGTGACCGTCGCCAGCCCGATATGGGGATGCGGGCGCACGTCGATCCCCTGCCCGGTGAGGAATTCGGCCGGGCCCATCTGGTCGAAGAAGATGAAGGGGCCCACCATCTGACGTTTCGGCGCGGGCAGCGCGCGGCGCACTTCGAACCCGCCAAGATCGCGGGCGCGCGGAACGATGACGGTCTTGATCGCGTCGACCGCGTCGCCGATCGGGACCTCGGCATCGAGGATCGGGTTCCAGCTCATGGTGATGTCCTCCGGCTCAATGAACTGGGATCAATCTAATCGCCCCGGCGGACCCGCGAAATTGCGCACAGCCGGAGCAGATATGTGCGAATTTGAACAAAGGGCAGCGGGCGGCCTGGCCGCCCGCCGCTTGACCAAATCAGCTGTTCGCTGCGATCGCACACTCGAAGGCCATCGTCATCGCGGCCTTGCTGCCGGTCAGGTCCAGCTCGAAGACGCGGTCGGTATCGACGACCTTCATGGATTTCGCATTGGCCATATCCGCGATGAAGGCCGGGTTGTTGGCCTCGATAAAGGCGCCGGAATAGCCCTGTTCGTTGCCCAGCATGTCCTCTTCGTTCGCGGTATAGTTGTTGCCGTTGTCGAATGTCACGATCAGGTCGGACCCTTGCTCAAGCCCCTCGGGCGTCTCCTTGGTGAAAACACCGATATACCCGACTTCTTCGGATCTCAGGGCACCCATCTGCACGACGAGATCGCCATCGCGGCGGTCGGCGACGCAGGTCTTGTCCTCGGTATTGGTGAAGACGGTCCAGCCTTCGGTCTGTCCGTATTCGACGAAATTCTGGGCATGGCCGGATGTGGCAAGCCCCGCAGCCAGTGCAAAGGCACAGGCGGAAATCTTGATATTCATGGGAATGGTCCTTGAAATAGCGGCCGTCTTTCGTGACGGCAAATACAGACTATCCAGCGATTTCCCTTACGTCGAGTACGCGATTGTCCGAAATCCGGTCATGAATTCCTCAACCCTGGCTACGGAAAAGCCGGGTCGACGAGAACATCGCCTCCAGCTCCTCGATGCGCTCCTTGCTTTCCTCCCAGCGCGCCTCCTGAACCTCGGCGATCAGCGCCTCGACGATCAGTTGCAGCGCGATGGTCGAATCCCAGCTCGACGGCGCCTCGACCAGCCCGTTGAAGGTGAAATCGGCGCAGCGCGCGATGGGAGAGCCCCACTGGTCGGTGAACAGAACCACGGTCGCACCGCGCTCGCTGGCGATCTGGGCCAGCTTTTCCAGATGCGCCTCGTAGCGGCGGATATCGAAGATCACCAGAACCGCGCTGTCCCCCATGTCCAGCAGGTATTGCGGCCAGACATTCGCGGAATTGCCCAGCATGGTCACGTTGGGCCGGATGATCTGCATATGGTTGTAGAGGTAATCGGCGTTCGACCGCGTGATCCGCCCCCCCACAACGTAAAGGGGGCGGCTCGTGTCGGCCAGCAGGCGGGCCACCTGGTCGAACATCGCGGTGTCCGTCCGCTCCAGCGTGTGGCGCATGTTGGTCCAGACCACCTGTGCAAAGCGCATCAGCGGATGCTCGGCCCCCTCGTCCACCACCCAGGCGTCGCGCTTGGAAATTGGTTTCTTGATCTGCGCCGCCACCTCCTCGCGCAGCGCGTCCTGCAGGTCGGGAAAGCCGTCGAATCCCAACTTGCGCGCCATGCGGATCACCGTGGGGGTCGACACCCCCGCCGCCGCCGCCAGCTTGGTGATCGATTGCAGCCCGCCCATCGGATAATCCTGCAACAGGACCGAGGCCAGCTGCCGCTCGGAGCGGGTCAGCCCCTCCATCTGGTCCTGGATCATCTGCTTGACGAGTTTGGTCGTGGGAACCACGCGCATGCCCTCGGGTTGGAGCGTTCCTTACAGCCTAAGCCTGAATGTAACGGGCTGTACAGAAATTTTATTGACATTTCTCTGCACGCTGTAGCCAATGCTACACATGACATCCGCTGCCGACTCCTTCCTGCTCGGCCCGACCGAGGGCCCCGCCGCGCGCGTGCTCAACGCGGGCGGGCAGTCGCGCGCCGTGCTGGTCTGCGAACATGCCAGCCGGTTCATCCCCGCCGCGCTCGACGGGCTGGGCCTGTCGCAGACGGCCGCGCGCTCCCATGCCGCCTGGGATCTGGGCGCCTTCGAACTGGCGGTCGAGCTCTGCGGCGCTCTCGACGCGCCGCTTGTCTACTCGCGCATCTCGCGGCTGGTCTATGACTGCAACCGCCCCCCCGAGGCACCCGATGCGATCCCTCCGAAATCCGAGATCTTCGCCGTGCCGGGCAATGTGGACCTGTCCGAGGCCGCGCGCGACCTGCGCGAGGCGGGCGTCTACCTGCCCTTCCGCGAGCTTCTCTCCGACACGCTGAACGCGCGCCTCGCGCCGCCGCTGGTCATCACGGTGCACAGCTTCACCCCGGTCTACCTGGGCCAGACCCGCGAGGTTGAACTGGGCATTCTGCACGATACCGACGACCGCGCCGCACGCGCGCTGCTCAGGGCGGCCGAGGGGTCGGGCCTGGCCTGCGCGCTCAACGAGCCCTATTCGGCCGCCGACGGCGTCACCCACACGCTGCGCGCGCACGCCATTCCGCGCGGCCTGCCCAACGTGATGATCGAGGTGCGCAACGACCTTCTCTCCGATGCCGCAGGCGTCAACCGCATGGCCGGGCTCCTGGCCCCGATGCTGGCGCGCGTGATGCAGGAACTGGTGCCGCAAGACGACCGGATCGAGACATGAGGGACGCGCCATGAACCTACTGCGGGCCTATGTCCGGGTGATCGACCGCGTGAACCGCTGGATCGGAAGGGTGGTGATGTATGGCATCTTCGTGATGATGGCCATCCTGCTCTGGTCCTCGATCTCCAAGACCTTCCTGCTGCCCTCGCTCTGGACGCTGGAAATGGCGCAGTTCGCGATGGTGGCCTATTACATCCTCGGTGGCCCCTACTCGATCCAGATGGGCTCGAACGTGCGGATGGACCTGATCTATGGCGAATGGTCCGACCGCAAGAAGGCGCGGGCCGACGCGATCACCGTGCTCTTCCTGATCTTCTATCTCGGCGTGCTGCTCTATGGCGGCTATGACAGCCTCAGCTACTCGCTCCAGTATGGCGAGCGCAGCCCCACCGCCTGGCGCCCCTATCTCTGGCCGATCAAGTCGATCATGATGCTCGGCATCTTCCTCATGCTGCTCCAGGCGCTCAGCGAGCTGGCCAAGGACATCCTGCGGCTCAAGGGCCACGACTACCCGCGTGAGGTTCACTGAATGTCCTACGAGCTGATCGCGATCCTGATGTTCTCGACGATGATGCTCATGCTGCTGACCGGGCAGCGGGTCTTCGGCGCCATCGGCTTCGTCGCGGTGGTGGCCGCACTGCTGCTCTGGGGCGACCGGGGCGGGTACGACCTGGGCTTCTCGGCGGCGATGAAGCTGATGAAATGGTATCCGCTGCTGACCCTGCCGATGTTCATCTTCATGGGCTACGTGCTGTCGGAATCGAAAATCGCCGACGATCTCTATCGCATGTTCCACGTCTGGATGGGCGGGCTGAGCGGCGGGCTGGCCATCGGCACGATCGGGCTGATGGTGCTGATCTCGGCCATGAACGGGCTTTCCGTCGCGGGCATGGCCATCGGCGCGACCATCGCCCTGCCCGAATTGCTCAAACGCGGCTACGACAAGCGCATGGTGACCGGCGTGATCCAGGCGGGCTCCTCGCTGGGCATCCTCGTGCCGCCCTCGGTGGTGCTGGTCCTCTACGCCATGATCGCGCGGCAGCCGGTGGGCCAGCTCTGGCTCGCGGGCGTCGTGCCGGGGCTTATGATGGCCGCCATGTTCATCGCCTATATCGCCATCCGCTGCCGCATGAACCCCGATCTCGGCCCCGCCCTGCCCGCCGCCGAGCGCGACGTGCCGCGCGCCGAGAAACTGCGCCTGCTGCGCGCGGGGCTTCTGCCGCTGGGCATCTTCGCGGCGATGATGGTGCCCTTCGTCAACGGCTGGACCTCGCTGGTCGAAAGCTCCGCCATCGGCGCGCTGACCGCCTTCCTTGCCGCCGTGCTCAAGGGCCGCATGACCCGCCAGGTATTCGAGACCTCGGTCCGCTCCACCCTGGGCATCACCTGCATGTTCATGTGGATCATCCTCGCCGCCCTCGCCTTCGGCGCGGTGTTCGACGGGCTGGGCGCGGTGCGCGCGATCGAGGATCTCTTTACCGAACGCCTCGGCCTCAACCCCTGGCTGATCCTCATCCTGATGCAGCTCAGCTTCATCCTGATGGGTACCTTCCTCGACGACACGGCGATGCTGGTCATCGTGGCCCCGCTCTACGTGCCGCTGGTGGGCGCGCTGGGCTTCGACCTGATATGGTATGGTGTCCTCTACACCATCACCACGCAGATCGCCTACATGACCCCGCCCTTCGGCTACAACCTATTCCTGATGCGGGCCATGGCCCCGCCCGAGATCACGCTGCGCGACATCTACGGCTCGATCCTGCCCTTCGTTCTGGTGATGGTCGTGGCGCTCGCCATCATCATGACCTTCCCGCAGATCGCGCTGTGGCTGCCCGAAACAATCTACAACAACTGACCCCGGAACCCGCCGGGGCACGACCTGAAACCAACGGAGAGAGAAGATGACCAACAGACGTTCCTTCCTGAAAGGCGCCGCTGTCGCGCCCGCCGCCGCGCTGGCAACGCCCGCACTGGCGCAATCCACCATCACCTGGCGGATGCAGACCTATGCCGGCCCGGCTCTGGCCGCGCATGTCATCGACCCGGCCATCGCGATGTTCAACAAGATCGCCGGCGACCGGATGCAGATCGAGCTCTTCTACGCCGACCAGCTGGTCCCCACCGGCGAGCTGTTCCGCGCGATGCAGCGCGGCACGATCGACGCCGTGCAGTCCGACGACGACTCCATGGCCTCGCCCACCGAGGTCACCGTCTTCGGTGGATATTTCCCCTTCGCCTCGCGCTACTCGCTCGACGTGCCGGTCCTGTTCAACCAGTACGGCCTGAACGAGATCTGGGACGAGGAATATTCCAAGGTCGGCGTGAAACACATTTCCGCCGGCGCATGGGACCCCTGCCATTTCGCCACCAAGGACCCGATCCGCTCGCTCGCCGACCTGCAGGGCAAGCGCGTCTTCACCTTCCCCACCGCCGGCCGCTTCCTGGCGCAGTTCGGCGTCGTTCCCGTGACCCTTCCCTGGGAGGATATCGAGGTCGCGGTGCAAACCGGCGAGCTTGACGGCATCGCCTGGTCGGGCATCACCGAGGACTACACCGTGGGTTGGGCCGACGTGACCAACTACTTCCTCACCAACAACATCTCGGGCGCCTGGGCCGGGTCCTTCTTCGCCAACATGGAGCGCTGGAACGAGCTTCCCGAGGACCTGCAAACGCTCTTCCGCGTCTGCTGCGACCAGTCGCATTACTACCGCCAGTGGTGGTACTGGGGCGGCGAGGCGCGCCTGCGCGTGCACGGCGAAAAGCTGCAACTGACCTCGATCCCCGACGCCGAATGGGCCGAGGTCGAGAAGGCCGCCCGCGTCTTCTGGGACGAGATCGCCGCGGAATCCGAGACCAAGGCCAAGGTCGTCGCGATCTTCAAGCAGTATAACGAGGACATGGAAAAGGCCGGCCGGCCCTACCGCTATACCTGACGAAACCAAGCGCCGGTCCGCCTTCGCGGGCCGGCCCCACCCATCCCGGGCATGTCCCGGAGCCAATTCATAGGTCGCTAAATGCTGACATTCGAGACGCTGAAGGCCCAGGTGGCCGAGGGCAAAATCGACACCGTCCTGGTCTGCCTCGTCGATATGCAGGGGCGGCTTCTGGGCAAACGCTACCACGCGCAGAACTTCGTCGACAGCGCCTGGAAGGAAACCCATTGCTGCAACTACCTGCTGGCCACCGATCTCGAGATGGCCACGCCGCCCGGCTACAAGGCCACCAGCTGGGAGGCGGGATACGGCGATTACGTGATGCGGCCCGACCTCTCGACCCTGCGCCCGCTGCCCTGGCTCGAAGGGACGGCGATGGTGCTCTGCGACGTGCTCGACCACCACACGCATGAGCCCGTCCCCCATTCCCCGCGCGAGGTCCTCAAACGCCAGGTCGCCCGCGCCGAGGCGATGGGCCTGACGCCGATGATGGCGACCGAGCTGGAATTCTTCCTGTTCCAGGGCACGTTCGACGAGATCCGCGCCAAGGGCTACCGCGACCTGACGCCCATCTCGGGCTATAACGAGGATTACCACATCCTCCAGACCACCAAGGAAGAACACGTGATGCGGCCCGTCCGCAATCACCTCTTCGCCGCGGGCATCCCCGTCGAGAACACCAAGGGCGAGGCCGAGGCCGGTCAGGAAGAGCTCAACATCCGCTATGCCGATGCGCTGGCCTGCGCCGATCACCACACGATCGCCAAGCACGCGGTCAAGGAAATCGCGCATATGCAGGGACACGCGGCCTCCTTCCTGCCGAAATGGCACCATGACCGCGTGGGCTCGGCCAGCCATGTGCACCTGTCGCTCTGGCGCGGGGACGATCCCGCCTTCTTCGACGCCGATGCCCCCCACGGTCTGAGCGAACTGGGCCGGCAATTCTGCGCGGGCATGATCAACTACGCCCCCGATTACACCGCGTTCCTGGCGCCCTACGTCAACAGCTACAAACGCTTCATGAAGGGCACCTTCGCGCCCACCAAGACCGTCTGGTCGGTGGATAACCGCACCGCGGGCTTCCGCCTCTGCGGCGAGGGCACCAAATCCGTGCGCATGGAATGCCGCGTCGGCGGGTCGGACCTGAACCCCTATCTCGCACAGGCCGCGCTGATCGCGGCCGGGCTCAAGGGAATCGAGGAAAAGCTTGAACTTGCGCCGCCAACCTCGGGCGATCTCTACGAAAAGGCCGATGCCGGAGAGATCCCGCGCAGCCTGCGCGACGCGGTGGAAACACTGCGCGGATCGGCCATGCTGCGCGAGGCGATGGGCGATTGGGTGGTCGATCACTACACCCGCTGCGCGCAGTGGGAGCAGGAAGAATTCGACCGCGTCGTGACCGATTGGGAAATTGCACGCGGTTTCGAGAAGGCGTAAGGCCGGGGCAAACGGAACCGGACAAGGGAGGGGGCGCTGCCCCCTCTGCCGCTGACGCGGCATTCACCCCCGGGATATTTTCGGCAAGAGGAAAGGCGCAAGCGCGCCAAGAGGGAAACCATGGCCCAGACAGTCAAATGCATCTCGCCGATCGACGGATCGGTCTACCTGGAACGCGACGCGCTCTCGCGCGATGAGGCCGTCGAGGCCGCGGCCCGCGCCGCGCAGGCCCAGCCGGTCTGGGCCGCGCGGCCCCTGTCGGAACGCATCGACCTGGTGCGCGCCGCCGTGGCCGAAGTGGGCAGGACCACCGACCGGATGGCCGAAGAACTGGCGCATCAGATGGGTCGCCCGATCCGCTATGGCGGCGAGTTCGGCGGGTTCGAGGAGCGTGCGGAGTACATGGCCAAGATCGCCGAAGAAGCGCTGGCGCCCATGGTGATCGAGGACAGCGACGCCTTCACCCGCAAGATCACCCGCGAGCCGCATGGCGTGGTGCTGGTCGTGGCGCCTTGGAACTATCCCTACATGACCGCCATCAACACGGTGGCCCCGGCGCTGATCGCCGGCAACACGGTGCTTCTGAAACATGCCGCCCAGACGCTGCAGGTGGGCGAACGGCTGGCCGAGGCCTTTCACGCGGCGGGCGTGCCCGAGGACGTGTTCCAGAACCTCGTGCTGGGTCACGACACCACCGCCGAACTGATTTCCGGCCGCCATGTGAATTTCGTGAACTTCACCGGCTCCGTGCGCGGCGGGCAGGCCATGGAACGCGCCGCGGCCGGCACCTTCATCCCCGTCTCGACCGAGCTGGGCGGCAAGGATCCCGGTTACGTGCGCGCGGATGCCGACCTGGACGCCGCCGTGGCGGGGCTGATCGACGGGGCGATGTTCAACTCGGGCCAGTGCTGCTGCGGGATCGAGCGGATCTATGTCCACGGCTCGCTTTACAACGCGTTCGTGGAAAAGGCGGTGGAGCTGGTCAGGGGCTACAAGCTGGGCAACCCGCTCGACCCCGAGACCACGCTCGGCCCGATGGCGCATGTGCGTTTCGCGCAGGTGGCCCGCGACCAGATCGAGGACGCCATCGCCAAGGGCGCGACCGCCCATATCGAGCGCATGGCGCAAGACGATGGCGGCGCCTATCTCACGCCGCAGATCCTGACCAACGTCTCCCACGACATGGAAGTGATGCAGGAGGAGACTTTCGGCCCCGTCGTCGGCATCATGCCGGTGCAGGACGATGACGAGGCGGTCGGCCTGATGAATGACAGCCGTTATGGTCTCACGGCCTCGATCTGGACGCGCGATGCCGCCGCCGCCGAGGCGATCGGCGCGCGGCTGGAAACCGGCACGGTCTTCATGAACCGCTGCGACTATCTCGACCCGGCGCTGTGCTGGACCGGCTGCAAGGAGACCGGCCACGGCGCGGGCCTCTCGGTGCTGGGCTTCCACGCGCTGACCCGTCCCAAATCCTACCACCTCAAGAAGGGCTGACAGACATGAACCTCGTCGGAAACTGGTCCTATCCCACCTCCGTCCGCTTCGGCGCGGGCCGCATCGCCGAGATCGCCGAGGCCTGCATCGCCGCCGGCATCACCAAGCCGCTGCTGGTCACCGACAAGGGGCTGGCGGGGCTCGACATAACGACCCGCACGCTCGACCTGCTGGAGGGCGCGGGGCTGGGCCGCGCGATCTTCTCCGAGGTCGACCCGAACCCCAATGAGCAAAACGTCGAGGACGGGCTGAAGATCTATCGCGAGGGCGATTTCGACGGCGTGATCGCCTTTGGCGGCGGCTCGGGGCTCGACCTGGGCAAGGTCGTGGCCTTCATGGCCGGCCAGTCGCGCCCCTTGTGGGATTTCGAGGATATCGGCGACTGGTGGACCCGCGCCGACCCGCAAGGAATCCACCCGATCATCGCCGTGCCCACCACCGCCGGCACCGGGTCCGAGGTGGGCCGCGCGGGCGTCATCACCAATTCGGAAACCCACGAGAAGAAGATCATCTTCCACCCGAAAATGCTGCCCCAGGTGGTCATCTGCGACCCCGAACTGACCGTGGGGATGCCGAAATTCATCACCGCGGGCACCGGGCTCGACGCCTTCGCCCATTGCGTCGAGGCCTTCTGCTCGCCGCATTACCACCCGATGAGCCAGGGCATCGCGCTCGAAGGGATGCGGCTGGTCAAGGAGTACCTGCCGCGGGCCTACGAGGATGGCTCGGATCTCGAGGCGCGCGCCCACATGATGAGCGCGGCGGCGATGGGCGCCACCGCCTTTCAGAAGGGGTTGGGCGCGATCCACGCGCTGTCGCACCCGATCGGGGCGCATCATCACACGCATCACGGCACCACCAACGCCGTCTGCATGCCCGCCGTGCTGCAATTCAACCGGCCAAGGGCCGAGGGCGTGCTGTCCCGCGCGGCCGACTATCTGGGCATCGCGGGCGGGTTCGAGGGGTTCGCGGCCTATGTCGAAGAGCTGAACGCCTCGCTGGGCATCCCCAGGACACTGAGCGAACTGGGCGTCACCGATCCCGATCTCGACGTGTTGGTGCGCGACGCGCTGCGCGATCCCTCGACGGGCGGCAATCCCGTGGAAATGACGGCCGAGAATACCCGCAAGCTGTTCGAAGCCGTGCTCTGACCTCGGGACAGGGCGCGCTCCCGCCCGCCCGTCGCGCATCGCAGATGCGCCCGGGCGGTTGGGCCGGGCGCGCGCCTTCCGGCGCGCGCGGGTGCGCCTCGGGCCCGGTCAGGCCATCAGGTCGAAGATCTCGCCCCCGATCTGGATGTTGATCTGGTCCTGCCCCTCGCCATCGACAAGCGCCCAGAGGATCTGGCCGGTGGGGCGATAGATCACGAAGGCCTCCTGCACGGCATCCTCGCCCGAGCGGTC
>CANMQJ010000015.1 GCA_947500005.1 uncultured Paracoccaceae bacterium
CCGCCCGCCAGAGTGTCATTACCCTCCTGGCCGAATATCTGGTCGTTGCCGCCGCCGCCCGCGGCCCGGTCGTCGCCCGCGCCGGCAAAGATCACGTCGCGCTGGTCCGCCTCGTGCCCGTCCGGCCCGCCGGTGATCCGGTCGTCGCCCTCGCCGCCATTGAGCGTGTCGGCCCCCACGCCGCCGTCGAGCACATCGTCGCCGGCCAGCCCGACCAGCCGGTCGGCGCCGTCGAGCCCCACCAGCACGTTGGCCAGCGCATCGCCCGTGATCTGGTCGGCCCAGGGCGTGCCGGTGGCGTTCTCGATACCGGTCAGCATGTCCAGGTCGGGGCCGAAGATGTCCGCCGTCCCCGCCGCGAGGTCGAGCGCCAGCATGAGATCGGCCGAGGTCCAACCCGAGGCGAGCGGATGGGTCGCGTAATCCACCCGGTCGATCCCGGCACCTCCGTCGATCGAGTCCGACCCGGACCCCGGGCGGATCACGTCATCGCCGCCGAGGGAAAATATCCGTTCCGGGGCCTCGGTCCCGTCCAGTGTTTCACCCTCATCGGTCCCGGTGATATCCGGACCCGGGGGCAGGATGCCCGGGTCGTCCCCTGGATCCGGGGGCGTGACGGACATGGTCAGCGCGATCAGTTCGCCCCCCGTGACGATGCCGTTTCCGGCCGTGTCGAGGATCGTGAATTCCTGACCTGTCGCGACGGGACCGCCCGCTGTCTGAACGAAGGTTGCATCATGAACAGGGCTCGCCTCGGCGTCGAAGACCTGAAACGCAATACCCTCGAACAGGCTGCTGCCGGTGATGTTGTATCCGACGACAAATCCGCCATTGTCGAGCGCATTCAATGAGACCCGTGGATGTGCCGATCCGCTCTGGTGCGAGCTCACCTCGGGTATGTCGAACCACGGAATGGATACGCTGCCATCGGCGTTCAGCACGGTGAGGCTCAAATAGGCAGGATCGCGGGCGTCGGGAACCGCGGTCCCATTCGCATTGGGGACCAGAACCGCCACGCGTCCGTCAGTCAGCGCAGCAGCCTGAACGAAATTCTCCTCTGGTGTGTTGGTCGGGTGGGTAACACCGGCTGTCACCTCGAACTCGGCGCCCTGCGCCGTCCCGTCAGCCAAGTATTTCTGGCCGACGATCCGCGACGTCGCCTGAAAGAACATCCCTCCGCGTGTCGTCTGGGTGGTCAGCACCATCAACTCGTCGCCGGTTTCGACAATTGCGTGACCATTGAAAGAATTCGGATTCTGGTAACTGCCTGGAGCCGGAAGGTTGTCCGGCGCCACGACGGCCCGCCCGTTTTCATCCATCAAGGTCAGCCCGTATTTCGACGCCACGGCGAGCAGACCGGTGCTGGTCTGAAGCGTGTCGGAACTCGTGGGCGTGAAATAGGCGGGCGCATCGCTCTGGCGTGCGGGACCGAGCGGTTGCCCGGTCGCAAGGCTGTAGTCGCGCACATATCCAGCCAGGCGGAATGAAAAGGCGTCGGCATCGAAACCCTGTTCCATGAAATACAGGGTCAGCCTGTCGCCCTCGACGACGCCACCATAAATGTACTGCTCTTCGACAACGCGAGACCCAGCAACGTAGCGACTGTCATCCAGAACCTGGGCGGAGATCACCTCCTGACCGGACAAGGAGTGCAGGCTGAATGCTATTCCCCGTTCACCATCGGGTGGAAAGACTGCGAGAACCTTGTCCTCGTCCACCCGCAGAAGATCCCGGAAATCCGGACGATCTTCGAACTCACCTTGGAGATTGATAGGCGTGGTGCCGAACTGAATGGGCATGGGGTGCATCCCGCGAAAAACGAAACGTGAAATGTGACCGGCCAATTCAGGATATGCCGTTCGGAAAAAATATTTGCCTTGGAAAACCGGCAACGCAAGAGGCCTTTTGAACTCCGTGCATCTTCGGTGCGTGCGCTTTGCCGGTCAGTGCCTTGGCCTCAGAACCATACGAAAGATGCGGGGTCGGAGAACGTTCATGGATGTTGTTGACGCTCTGGAACTTCAAGGCGCCGATCCCCGCCGCTCAGGTCGTGGCGTGCGCGGCGCTGGTTTTCTCGGAGGCGTCACCTAGCTCTTCGTTTGGAAACCGTGCAACCGAAAGACCTCAACATGTCACAGCCCAATATCGCAGTTATATTCTATTCGACCTATGGCACCAACCATGCTGTCGCGATGGCAGCAGCAGATGCAGCCCGAGCCGCTGGCGCGGAGGTGCGTCTGCGGCGGGTTCGGGAAACTGCCCCCAAAGACATCGTCGAAGGGCAGGATGCCTGGAAAGCGCAGTTGAAAAAGATGCATGACATACCAGAGGCCAGCGTGGATGACATGGAATGGGCCGACGGCTACTTCTTTTCGTCACCGACACGCTTTGGCGTGGTCGCGAGCCAGATGCGGGCGTTCATAGACACGCTCGGCGGGCTTTGGGCGAACGGCAAACTTGCCGACAAGTGCTTGACCGCCACCACGAGCGCCCAAAATCCGCATGGTGGCCAGGAGGCGACCTTGCTCAGCCTCTACACGACGGCGATGCACTGGGGCTCGATCATCGTGGCACCGGGCTATACCGATCAGTCGATTTACGATGCGGGCGGCAACCCTTATGGTTTTTCGGCAATAGCCGGCGGGTTCGACGACGCAGGCAGAAAGGCCGTCGCCCATCAGGCGAAGCGCCTGGTCGAAATGACGGCCAGGATCACCGGCTGAGCGAACAGGCCCTGGTCCGTCGCAAGGTCCAGGGCCAGGGGGCCGCCGGTTGACCGGCGCATCCGTGCTCTGCCCGAAATCGTTACTGCAGCTGTCGCGGCTCGGCTTGGACGCCTTGTCTCGAACCATTCGGAACATGCGTTCATCGGAGATGGGGCAGTTCGTTCCATCATCGATGCCGCGAACCCGCCTGTCACATCATCAATGCAGGCAGCCACAGCGAGATCCCCGGAACGAACGCGATCAGCGCCAGCACGAAGATTTCAGCGATCAGGAAAAGCCCGACGCCATAGAATATGGCCTCCAGCCGAACCTGGTCCCCGAGGATCGACTTGATCACGAAGACGTTCAGACCGATCGGCGGCGTGACCAGCCCGATTTCCAGCAGCTTGACGACCAGCACGCCGAACCAGATGAGCGAAAGGTCAAACCCCTGCACAATCGGAATGGTCAGGGGCAGCGTCAGCAGGATGATCCCGATGGGATCGAGGAACATGCCGAGGATGATGTAGAGAAGCACGATGAGAAACAGGATCGACACCATCGAGACATCCGCCACGGCAATCCAGTCACCGATGGCGCCCGAAAGGCCGGTCAGCGCGATGAAGCTGACATAGATCTTGCCCGCCAGTGCGATGGCAAAGATCATGGAGGACTGGAAAACGCTTTCGCGCAGGGCCGAGACGATGCCGGACAGGTTGAGACGTCCCAGCGCGACCCCCAGAACGAGGGCTGATATCGCTCCGACACCGGCAGCCTCGGAGGGCGTAAAGAAACCGAGGTAGATACCGCCGATCACCACAGCGAAGAGCGCCACGATGGACCAGCACCGTGCAAGGCTGGTCCACCGGTCTCGCGCACTGATCGTCTCCTCGGGCCGAGGCGCGGCCTCGGGGCGCAATGTGGCCCATAGGCCGATGACGATCATGTAGGCCAGCAGCGACAGCAAGCCTGGAACGATGGCCGCCATGAAAAGGCGCGCGATGGATTGTTCAGCGAAGACGCCGTAGAGGATGAACAGGATGGAGGGTGGAATGAGCGACCCCAACGTACCGCCAATGGCCACGGATCCGGTCGCAAGCGACTTCGAATATCCGAATTTCAACATCTCCGGTATCGCGATCCGTCCCATGGCGGCGGCGCATGCGACCGAAGAGCCGGTGATCGCGGAAAACCCGCCACAGCCCACGACCGACGCCATCGCCACCCCACCCGGCAGCCGCGCCAGCCAGAGACGGGCGGCGCGATAGACATCGGTCGTGAACCCGGCTTCGAAGGCCAGATGCCCCATGAGAACGAAGAGCGGCACGGTCGCCAGGCTGTAGCTTTTCAGGAAGTCGTAGGGACCGTTGGCGATTAACGAGAGCGTCGGGCGCCAGGCGTATTGCGGCATGAATTCCGCGCCGGGCCGCCAGGCAAAGATGATGAAGACGCCGATCGAGGCGGAAATCCCCAGTGCGGCGGCGATCGGGACGCGGATGGCCAGCAGGAAAAGGGTCACGCCAAGGGCGACTAGGCCGACAAGCAGCGGGTCCAAGATTCAGATCTCCTCGTGGGGGCTGCGAACGACACTGTCAGGGTCGATACCGGTCATCATGGTACGCAGTCCTGCAATGATGCTGACGATCAGCCGTGCGACGAACAGCAGGACCGCCGCTCCGAATACGGCCTTCATGGGCCAGGTCGGTATTTGCAGGACACCGTCGTAATAGGCGCCCTTGGCGATCTCGTCAGGCATCCTGCGCGCGACCATCAACCCGATGCCGCCAAAAAAAATCGCCATGGCAATGGCTCCGAACGCCCTTAGCGCGCCGAGCGCCCGGACACCCAGCCAATCGGTTGTCACCGTCACCGTGATATGTCCACGCATCCGCTCGACATAGGCAAGAGGCAGCGCGATCACGGCCACGTTCAGGAGACCGACCATCAACAGATCGTCCGGGATCGGGTTCAGGAACAGCACCCGGCCCACGATCGAGGCGACGATGATCAGGCCCATCGACAGCAGAACCACACCGGCCAGCAACAGCGCCGCGTTCTCGATGGCGTTCTGAACCCTGATAAGGACTGCTGACATGCTGTATTCGCCTGTTGTAGAGATTGAGCCGGGCATTGAGACTGGTAGCGGGCGCCAAGCCAAGCTGGCGCCCGCGAAAGTTTCTAGACCCGCGTTATCAGTTCCACGGATAGCCGTTGGCTTCGACCTCTGCCCGGTATTTTTCTGTCAGCGCAAGCCAGTCCTTGGACAGCTGATCGCCATCGAGGCCTTTTTCATCGGCTTTTTTCACCCAGTTGACATTATCCGCCAGCGCGACCTCGATCAGGGCGGCACGCATGTCTTCGGGGGCGTCGATCATGGTGACCTTCTTCCCCTCGATCCCTTCCGCCAGCTTGGCCTTGGTCTCGGTCCGGGAATTGGCCATGATGCGGGCCATCTCGACCGTGAAGTCGCGGCCCAGTTCGTCGATGATGGCCTGATGGTCGGGCGAGAGGCTTTCATAGGTCTGAAGATTCATGATGATCCCGAAACCAAGGGTTTGGCCAAGATTCAGTTCAGTCATGTAATCGGCCACTTCGTACTGCTTGTAGCCGTTAACCACGTAATAGTAGGTGGTCGATCCGTCGACCGACCCGTTCGACAGCGCCTCGTAGACCTTGGGCTGCGACATCGAGACGGTTGCCGCCCCGAATTCCTTGAGAGCGGGCACATGCGCGCCGGTGGTGCGAATGGTCATTCCCTTGAGATCTTCGAGCGACTCGACCGGTTTTTCCTTCGTCAGAAGCTGCGTCGGCCCGGTCGTGTAGTTTCCGAAATACTTCACATTGAAGGAGTTGGCTTCGTCAAGGGCTACCGGATTGGTTGTCATCCATTCGTAGGCCGCCATCATGCCCACATATTCGTCCGAGATTTCGCCGGTATCGACGACCTCATAGGCAACGAGCTCGCCCGGCGCGTAGACCGGCACAATGGAGGCCATGTCGGCCACGCCATCCGATACCGCCTGCGCGGCCCCTGCGGCCCCGACCAAGGCGCCACCCCAAATGATGTCAAGCCCGAGCGCACCGTCGGTCCGGCTGCGCAACTCCTCGTCGAGCCACACCAGCCCGCCGGCGCGGGCACCCGCATTCGGCCCGAACTCGGCGAAACGCAGCTCTCGCGTCTGCGCCTCGGCGGGGTTTGCGAAAGACATCGTGACCGCCATTCCCGCGGCAACCGCGGACAGCACGAATCCGTCGAGCATACGTTTCATGATTTTTCCTCCCTAAACCGAGACCTTGTAGGTCTTCCTGTTTCGACAATACACAAAACAGAGTTGCAGCGTGTCAACAAGTAAATTAGTTTTCAACAGGTGAAATCAGCAGGCACTCATGGACGCACCGGCAAGAACATCCAAACGCAATGGCTCCACCCTCCCCCGGGTCCGAGCCGTTTCCAGGGCCATCGCAATACTGCGCGCCTTCTCGGCCCACAGGCCGGAACTTGCGCTGAATGAAATCGTTCGCGCCACCGGTCTCGACGCGGGAACAGCCCGCCGCATTCTGGTCACGCTCAAGGATGAGGGACTGGTGCGGCAGAACGCGTCGAGCGGCGCCTACAGCGCATCGGCCGGTCTGCTCGACCTGGCCCGCGCAGTGCCAAAGAATCTGACGCTCAACGCATTGCTGGAAGAGCGGCTGATCCAGTTGGCCCGGGACACGCAGACCACGATCTATCTTTCGACGGTGGGCGCCGATGCCGCCCTTTGCGCTGCACGGCATAACGGGGGACAGGCGATCGAGGTCCGCTGGTGGGCCGAGGGCGAGGAACGCTCCTTCAATCGCGGAACCGGGCCGCGTGTCCTGCTGGCCTATCTGGACGAGGACGAGCGCAACCGGATACTGGCGGGACCGCTCCTGCTGAAAGATGGCGAGGAACAGGTCCTGCGCCGGGAACTGGATGAGATCAGGGCCTCCGGATTCAGCGTGAAACATGACGAGATCGCTGTCGGAATATCCGCGATGGCCGTTCCCCTGATGAACGACAATGGCGAACTCTTGGCCGCAATATCCTCGGGCGGATTGACGCCTCGTTACATTGGCGCGGCCCAAGCCGACCTGTTGTCGAAAATGCAGGCTGCGGCGCAGGACATGCAAAAATCGGTGCGAGGCTTTGATCTATAATTTCATCTAATGAAATTAGTGTTGCCAATTGACAAAGATGCTTGAACGCACAAACATGGATCGCGTGCCACGAAGAGGAGCGACGCATGGGTCTGACCATTGCCGAGAAAATTCTGGCCCGGGCCTCGGGTCAGGCGACGGTTCGCGCGGGTCAGGAGGTTCTGGCAAAGCCCGATTTCGTGATCGCCTACGACTTTCCGGGTTACACCGACGTGATCTTCAAACAGATGGAAGAGGAGTTCGGCATCGACAAGGTGGCCGAGCCCGAGCGCTACGCGCTGTTCATTGATCACATGGTCCCGGCCGCCACGACTCAGGAAGAAGAGCTTCACGAGATAACCCGCGCATGGGGCAAGAAGAACGGCGTCCCCGTCTATGAGCGCAAAGGGATCGGCCACCAGGTCGCCGCCGAGCTGGGCTATGCAACTCCGGGAGCCTTCGTGGTGCATTTCGACGGCCATATCTCGCAGCTGGGCACCTTCGGCACGCTGGCCATCGGGGTTCGACGCCACCTGCTCGAAGCGTTCGTGAAAGAGCGCATCAAGATCAAGGTACCCGAGACCACCCGCATCGACATCACCGGGACACTGCGCCCCGGCGTCACCGCCCGCGACGTGTTCCACCATATCGTTCGAGTGCTTGGTCCCCGCTCATGCCGTGGCAACGTGATGGAACTGGGCGGCGACGGAATCGCGGCACTTTCGCTCGAAGGGCGGCAGACCATCAACTGCCTGGCCATGTTTACGGGTGCGATCACCGCGATCATGAACCCGGACGAAAAGGCACTTACCTATATCCGCGAACGTCAGCGGCTGGACATCGATCCGTTCTTTTCGGACGAAGACGCCACCTATGCCGCGCGGCACAGTATCGACGTGACCGATCTGGAACCCATCGCGGTGATCCCGCCCAGCCCTGCCAATACACGCGATCTGAGCGAGGTGGCGGGAACCGAGGTGCAGGTGGGATATCTCGGCTCGTGCGCCTCCGGCCGGGTCGAGGATCTGGCGCTGGCCGCGGATGTACTTGAGGGCCACAAGGTCAAGGACGGATTTCAGTTGCATGTCATTCCAACCAGCCAGGAGATCATGGAGAAGGCCGCCGAACAAGGCATCCTGACCCGGCTCATCAACGCGGGCGCCTTCATCAGTTCCTCTTCCTGCGACTATTGCTTTGGCCGGATGGGCGTGATGCGTGAGGGGCAGCGCGCGGTCTCGACCGGCACGCTGAACGTGCGCGGGCGCATGGGCTCGCCCGACAGCGAGATCTACATCGTCAACGCAGCCGCGGTCGCCGCCTCGGCCATCGAGGGAAAGATCACCGATCCCCGGCCCTATCTCGAAAGGGTAAAGGTATGAGTTTGCAGAACCTGCGCGGGCGCATCGCCTGGATCTTCGAAGAAGAGGATTTCGACGTCGACCAGATCGTCGGCGTTAAGAATATCAAGATCAAGGACCCCGATGAGTTGGCCCGCCTCGCACTGGCGCATGAGGAGCCCGACTTCGCGCAGAAGGTGAAACCGGGCGACCTGCTCGTCGGCAATCACAATTTCGGCTACGGCCACCCGCACTACCCCCCGATGATCGGGATGCGCAAGCTGGGCATCGGCGGCGTGATCGCCGAAAGCTTCGCCCCCGGCTACTGGCGCGGCGAGATCGCCAATGGCTTCCCACAGGTCGCCTGCCCCGGCATCATGGGCGCGGTCAACCGGTGGGACGAGGTCGAGGTCGACTGGACCACCGCGACCCTGCGCAACCTGACACAGGGCACCGACCTTCCGATCGAACCGCTCAGCGATGGCGACCGGCTCATGCTCGAGGCGGGCGGAATCGTCGGTTACCTGCACGCACGTGAAGAAGAGGAGGCCAGCACATGATCGACGCCGCCGCCAAACGCGACTTCGCCGCACGCGCCCGCGCCGGCGACACCGTTTTTCTGCCTGGTTGCTTTGATGCCATGTCGGCAATGTTGGCGGAAAAGGCGGGTGCTCCGGCAGTGATGACATCGGGCTTTGCAGTCTCGGCCACGCATCTTGGGTTCCCGGATGTGGAGCTTTACACGATGACCGAGAACCTCACCGTCGTACGCAACGTCGTGAACGCTGTGAATATCCCCGTCATCGCCGATACCGACACGGGGTATGGCAATGCCATCAACGTCATGCGCACGGTGCGCGAGTTCGAGCAGGCAGGCGTCAGCGCAATGATCTTCGAGGATCAACTGGCCCCGAAACGCTGCCCTGCCGCCGCAAAGCAGGTCGAGATCCTGCCCGCCTATGAACACGCGGGCAAGATCCGCGCCGCCGTGCAGGCCCGGCGAGACCCCGACACGCTCATCATCGCGCGGACCGATGCGACCTCCGAGGACGAGGCGACCGAGCGCGCGAAACTGTATGTTCAGGCGGGCGCCGATATCGTCCAGCCGATCAGCCGCACCTTCAGCGATATCGACGGGCTGCGCCGCCTGCGCAAGGCCGTGGGCGTGCCGCTCTCGCTGCAAGTACTGGGCTGGCTCGAGGATCTGAAACCCGACGAAATCCGAGAGGTCGCGGGAATTGCCGTCTTCCCGCTGGTCGGCCTGATGACCGCCGCCCGCGCGATGCAGGAGAATTACGCGAAACTGATGCAGGATCTGAGCACAAAGGCGTTGCCGAACCCCGTCATGGGAATGCCCGAGTTCAAGCAGTTCATCGGGTTCGAGGAGATCGAGGACCAGCAAGCAAAGTTTCTTGTGATGGACCTCAAGGCCAGCGGCGACCTGGGCTGACCGCGCCAAAGGGAGGACAAGACATGCCAGAGGATTTCACCCGCATCGCCGCAGAACGGCTTCAGCACGGGCTGGCCCAGACACCGGGTCGTGAGCGCGTCGCCGCGCGGCCCAAGGGTCTGCCGCAGTTTGAAACTCCGCCACTCAAGGCCACCCGCCCGCCGCGCTGTCCGCCCTTCGTCGAGGTGACGCATCCCGACCAGCTGTTACCCTATCTCGAACACGTGGCGCAACGCCCCTACAACCATGGCCTCAATGCGTGCTGGGATCTGCAACCGGGCGAACGCGTGCTGCTGCGCGTCGATAACTGGCACAGCGATATGGTGATCCAGGCCTGCCAGAAGATCCTGGAAAAATACGGCGTCCGATACGAGATCAAGAAGATCGATCGCGGCCCCGTGCCGCAATGGATCGGCTCGGACGAGGTCGATTACTACCTCTTCCGCACCAGGGAACTGGCCGAGTGGATGGACTGGTGGGAGGAGGAAGAGAAAAAGCAGCAATATGACAAGATCCTGATGGGCTATGGCGGACCGGTGCTGGCCGAACGCTTCATCAAGATCCAGCGCATGCCCTTCATCACACCGGAAATCCTGGCCTCTCCCGCCCACGCGATGCCGATCGAGGTGCTTAACGCCATCGACAAATGGACCTGGGACCGCGTCCGCTCGTGCAAGCGCGCGCGTATCACCGACCCCGAAGGCACGGATATCGAATTCACCAATCACGCAGGCTACTGGGACTCGAACCGCGAGTTCTACAATCCCGACCTGACGGCGGCGACCTGGACCGGCAACGAGCATTTCGGCAAGACCTATCTGCCCGGCCACGTCACCGGGCGGCCCTGGATGTTCCTGCCCGGCAAGGAGGACGGCAACGGTGTCATCGCCGGCACCACCAACCACATCGCGCCTTGCGACTGGACCCAATTGATCGTCCAGGATTCCAAGATCACGCAGATCAATGCAGGTGGCGAGTTCGGGGACAAGCTGCGTGATCTGATGGATCGCACCGCCGACATTCACTATCCGGAATTCCCCGGCAAGGGTCTGATGTACTGGTGGGAGGCGTCCATCGGCACCAACCCCCATGTTCACCGCCCGCGCAAGGAGTTTCCCTCGGGCTTCGTGAACTGCCTCTACGAACGTGTCCGCTCGGGCGTGATCCATATGGGTTTTGGAACCATCATCTCTTCGATGGCCGAACGCCGCGCCGCGCGCGCGGGAAACCTAGTCGGCCATTGGCACCTGCATCTCTATTTCCCGACCTATACGATGGAGCGCGAGGGCGATAACGAGACGTTGATCGAAAATGGCCGCCTCGGCGCGCTGGACGATCCCGAAATCCGCAAGCTCTGCGCCAAGTATGGCGATGTTGACCTGTGGCTCGACGAGTCGTGGAACCCGGCGGTACCGGGTCTGAACATGGATGGCGACTACTGGGACCATTACGGCCGCGACCCGCTGCACTGGGTCAAGACCGAACTGGAAGTCTGCCGAAACTATCACCCGATGTTCATGGCGATGACGGGCGCGGACGACAAATATTGTCACGGCGCGGGCGCCGAGTGGTGGAAGGGCGGCTGCTGCAACCACTCGGGCGTCAGCGCTCCGACCGCCCTGCCCGGCAACTGCTGCGGCTGAACAAGTTGCCTGATGGGGCGCGGATCATCCAATGCCATCAGGTGCCTCATGATCGTCAACCGCAAGAAGACCTCCGGCAAACAGCAGCCAAGGCCCATCTCCAGGTACTCAACGAGAGGGTCGTCCGGGGTATCACGATTCCAGCGCGTTCAGTCGGGCGTTCTGGAATTTGACAGGCAAAGCCCCAAGCCGTTATCGTAATGGACGCTGACCCGTTTTCCTGACGGTCCATCCTCGGGCAATGGTCGTGACAAGGCCGATCACAAAAGCGGTTGATGGCCTTCGTTATCGCCGAAGGCTTCCTCGCGGTACAACCCCAGCTTCTCCATCACTGGCAGATCGTTCAGGCAGAAGAGGCAGGCATCCTCGCTCTCGGACGCGTTCGCGTGTTCGTGCCAAGCCCAGGACGGGACGCAGAAGATGTCGCGCTCGGTCCAGTCGAAGCGTTTGCCGTTGATGATCGAATGCCCCGAGCCCTTGCAGACCTGGTAAAGATAGCTGCCGGTATGACGATGGGCCTTCGTCGTCTCGCCGGGGCGCAGCATCTGCATCGAAGCGCCCAGCGTGCCCATGACATGCCCACTGTTCACCGGGTTCATGTAGTGCATCAGGATTCCGTCGAAGGGCGAGCCGTCGCTGGCCGAGGCCATCGCCTGCAAAGCCTCGTAGGTGCGGTCCCATTCGTACTTGAACATCGGGGAGTAGCCCTTGGACCAGCTGCCGCCGCCGGGGCGCAGACCCGCATTGCCCCAGGTTCGGGTCATGTCGTTGACCGGATAGGTGACCGCCTGTCCGAGATCGGGATGCACCTCGTAGAAATTCGCTTCGAGCGCGTTGACCAGCGGAATGTCCAGCCCGTCCTGCCAGATGCAAGGGGTGCCGTCCTCGGAAACCGCATGTTCGTGCCAGGTCCCGTTGGGCGTCAGCACGAAGTCATTCGCGCCAAGGGTCATCTTGTGGCCGTCGACCACGGTATAGGCGCCCTTGCCCTCCATGATGAAACGGATGGCCGAGGCCGAGTGACGATGCGCCGAGGCACGCTCGCCGGGATGCATCACCTGGAGCCCGGCATAGATCCAGCCCACGGCGGCGGCCACGTCGCTGCGCCCGGGATTGTCTAGGTAGATCACGCGCCGCCCCGCCTTTTCCGGCGTCACCAGGTCGACCGATCGCAGCACGTCCTCGCGCAGGTCGGCATAGCGCCAGATCATCGGAACCGATTGCGATTGCGGCTCCCACGGCTCGATCTTGTTGGCGACGGTCCAGAGCGCGGCGGCACCCTTCTTAGCCAGGTCGTCGTAATAGGACAGAAGTTCGGGCGTATCCTCGACATTGGCGCGCCCGGCGACGTCCTCGCGGTAATTGGGGCGTTCAGACTGCATGGGACCCTCCGGATGACCGTGATGTGATTGGCGCGCATGGGACGCCATCGGGTCATTGCTGTCAACGTATTTTATAAAAACTGCGGGATGTAACACAATATGATGCCCTTTCGGGGATCCCCATGCTAGCGTGACTCACCACCGGAACAGCTTGTTCCCGCCGGAAAGGACCACGAGATGACGGAGCGCCTGCGTGCCCAAGGGTGAACCGAGCCTTGCCGACCGGGCCTATCGGATGCTGCGGCGCGACCTGCTGGCGGGAGAGTTCGCACCGGGCCAGCCCCTGCGCCTCGGCGCACTCAAGACCCGCTACAATCTCAGCTTCTCGCCCATCCGCGAGGCCTTGACCCGTCTGTCGGCGGACCGGCTGGTGATCCTCTCCAGCCTGCGCGGTTTTCGCGTGGCCGAGATCAGTAAGCCCGAGATGTGGGACATCATCTCGACCCGGGTCCTGGTCGAGGCGGAGGCGCTGCGCCGGTCCATCGCGCAGGGCGACGAGACGTGGGAGGCCGGGATCGTAGGCGCTTTTCACGCCCTCACCCGGCTCAGCGACCACGCGCCACCGGCCGATCCCGAGCTTGTCGAACAGCGGCACAAGGCCTTTCACACGGCACTGATCGCCGCTTGCGGCTCGCCCTCGCTACTCGACATCGCCGAGCGCTATTACATCCAGTCGGAATGGTACCGCCGCCCCACCCTCATCGCTGGAGCAGTGACAGGGACCACGGCGCGGGACGTAATGGCCGAACATCGCGAGATCATGGAGCACGCGCTTGACCGCAACGCCGATCCCGCGGTCGAGGCGTTGACGCGCCACTACCGCCTGACGGGCAAGTCCATCGAGGCGATCCTGACCGCACGCGACTCTGCGCAAAACGACGCAAGGGTCGGGTAGCGCGCACGCCAGATCACATTTCCGAGGTCAGGGGCCGACCCGCGCGGAACGCCGCGCCTGGGAACCTCCACGGCGCACGCGGGGCGGCATCCTCAATGGCAACGGGGTCAGGGGATCCTTGATCGAACGGCGGATCAGATCGCAGAAGGCCGCCACCGCCGGAGACGCCGACACGAAGGGAGCGGCCGTCTCAAGCGCCCTCAGCGCCGCCTGCCGATATCCGGTGTCACTCGGCAGGGCTGCAATCCATTGCATGTAGCCAAGTTGACCCATCTGTTGCGCCACGTTCGGCGGCACGTGGCCCACGTCGAGTTGAGTTATCGTTCGTTCCAGAAGCATCGCGCCCTCCGCGCAAGAATGCGGGGAGTCCTGGTCAACGGCGATGTATCAGGGCCCAATCGGTCCATCTGTCGTCTCTCCGTGACCGGGGCACCCCGCCCGGGTTGAGTTGACCGGGCCGCCCACGGCGCGCCCGAGATGGCAGGTCTCCTGACTTGCGGGTCAACGCGTCCCCCGACCCTTCCCGAACCTTTCGGTCCAGTGGCGTTCGTCGGGGTGGCTCGCCGCTTACAGTTGCGGGGGCAGTCGCAGAATAGGGTCGTTGACCCGCACCGCGTTCCCTTTTCAGCCGACTCGAAAGAGCCGGACACCATCACGGATTTGATCGCATTGATCCCGCCTCAAGTCCAGTGAATCCGCGGGCGACATCCCGCGCTATGTCAGTCGCGGTACGCGCGCACCCCGTTGAGGAAGATGTAGATCGCCCGATCCCGTCGCGCGGCCTGTTCCGCGGGGCTGCGCAGGATGCGTTCGGGGTCGAGCAGACTGGGAATGGCGTTGCCGACAACCATGTCCACCAGCAGTTCCGAAACGGCCGGGATCCCGTCCGGATCAATGGCGATCTCTCCGGCCTCGGCCGCGCGCGCGAGTTCGTTCTGGACAAGACCTGCGACCTGAACAGGGCCGGAGCGGCTGAGGTCGCGGGCCAGGTCGGGATAAGTCCGCGCCCCGGCAATTACAGTGCGAAGCATTTCGATCACCGCCTCGGGCGGTTCGCGCTTGGGGTTGAAAGTTAACAGGATGCGAAGCCGCTCCTCAAGCGAGGCGTCGCGCTCATCCGGGCGGAGTGGGCGGAACAGCGCCTTGCTCATCCGGGCGAGACCGGCGCCAAGAAGCTCCTCGCGACTGCGATAAAGTGTGTAGAGCGTCCGTTTGGACATACCCGCGCGCCGCGCGATATCGGCCATCGTCACTTCGTCCGGCGCCTTTTCCGACAGCAGTTCGATGGCGGAGTCGAGTACCCGCGCCTCGCGCCGCTCCGGGCACATCTGCACAGGGCGTCCGCGCCTGCGCACAGGTTTTGGGTCATCATCGCCGGAGTCTCGTGATTTCACGGATATGGGCTCGTCTCCAGTCGGTGGCTTCGGCGGGAATCCGGCAGATGCGGTATGGCCGTTCTTTACAAAACCGTATAGTTCCGTAATTGCGATATGCAAGTAATCCGTCGACTCGGCGGATTTTCCTGACGGAGTCCGCCATGCCGAAATCTCGTTTCTTCCTGCCGACCCTGCTCCTGGCGCTCACGCTTGCCCTGTTCGGGCCGGCCGTCCGGGCACAGCAGGCCCAGGGCGAGCGTCCACCGATGGCGGTAACCGTGGTAACGGTAGAGGCCAGTGACGTGCTGCTCACCTCTACCCTGCCCGGGCGTGTCAGGGCATCGCGGGTGGCCGAGGTCCGCCCGCAGGTCAACGGCATCGTCACCGAACGCCTTTTTGACGAAGGCAAGCCGGTCGCGGCGGGTGATCCACTCTATCACATCGACGCGGCCACCTACGAGGCTGCCAAGGCCGCGGCCGAGGCCAGCCTGGCCCAGGCGCAAGCCCAGTTTCGCGCAGCGCAGCGCGAGGAGGAGCGACAGAAGGAGCTTCGCGACCGTGCCGTGACCAGCCAGCAGGCCTTCGACGACGCGGTGGCCGCCCGTGACGTGGCCGAGGCCGCGGTGAAGGTTGCCGAGGCGCAGGTGCTTGCGGCGACCATCGAGCTTGACCGGACGACGATCCGGGCCCCGATCGCCGGGACCGTCGGTCTGAGCCAGACCACCCAGGGCGCGCTGGTCACGGCCGGGCAGACAGGGGCTCTGACGGTAATCCGCCAGCTTGACCCGGTCTATGTGGACGTGACGCAATCGGCGGCGGAGATCCAGAAATGGCGCCGGGCCGGTCAGAGACTGGCCGAGGACGCGAACGCGCGCGTAACCCTGCGCCTCGCCGATGACGAGCCCCATGAACACGAAGGTGTTCTTGCCGCGGCGGAACCTCATGTGAACGAACAGACCGGCGTGATCGTGCTGCGGCTGGAGTTTCCAAACCCCCAGGAATTCCTCTTGCCGGGCATGTATGTGCAGGTCGAACTGCCACAGGCGATCATCCAGAACGCCATTCTCGCCCCGCAGGAGGCCGTGACGCGCGACCGGCGCGGACGTCCGCTGGCGATGGTGGTCAACGCCGAGAACATGGTGGAGAGCCGCGAACTGACGGTTCAGCGCGATCAGGGCAACCGATGGGTCGTCACCGGCGGCCTGTCGGCCGGCGACCGCGTCATCGTGGCGGGCCTGCAGAAGGTTTCCCCGGGCATGACGGTCGCCCCGGAAGAGCGCGCCGACACCGACACCGCCAGTACCGGCAACTGACCCTTAGCGCCGGGAGTCCCCAATGGCCCGCTTCTTCATCGACCGACCCGTCTTTGCCTGGGTGATCTCGATCCTCATCATGGGGGTCGGCCTACTGTCGGTCTTCACGCTACCGGTGGCGCAATACCCGCAGATCGCGCCACCCTCGGTGCGGATCAGCGCGCAATATCCCGGTGCCTCGGCCGAGACGGTGGCCAACACGGTCACGCAGGTCATCGAGCAGCAGATGACCGGGCTGGACGGGATGCGCTATATGTCGTCTTCCTCGACCTCGGCCGGCACCACGAGCATCACACTGACCTTCGAGGCGGGCACCGACCCCGACGTGGCCCAGGTACAGGTGCAGAACAAGCTGGCACAGGCGACGCCGTTGCTGCCGGAAACCGTGCAAAGGCTGGGCGTGCGGGTGCAGAAGGCGTCCTCGTCCTTCTTCATGGTGATCGCGCTGATCTCGGAGGACGGGCGGTTGGACCAGGCAGACCTGTCCGACTACCTGAACTCGAACATGGTAGACGAGTTCAGCCGGATCGAAGGCGTCGGCGGCGCGCAGGTCTTCGGCGCGCAATACGCAATGCGAATCTGGCTGGACCCCAACAAGCTGGCCGCCTTCGAGATGACACCGTCGGACGTGGTCAGCGCCGTTTCCGCGCAGAACGCGCAGATCTCGGCCGGGGCCTTCGGCACGTTGCCCGCGCCCGAGGGCCAGCAGCTCAACGCGACGATCACGGCGCAGTCACTGCTGTCGACACCCGAGGATTTCCGCAACATCGTGCTGCGGTCGGAGACCGATGGCGGCCTGGTACTGTTGCAGGACGTGGCGCGGGTCGAGATCGGGGCCGAGAACTATTCGACCATCGCGCGGTTCAACGGGCAGCCCTCGGCGGGCATGGCGCTCAACCTTGCCTCGGGCGCCAACGCGCTGGACACGGCCGAGCGGGTCAAGGAGCGCATCGCCGAATACTCAGCGTTCTTTCCCGAGGGCGTCAGCTATGTCATCCCCTATGACACGACGCCTTTCATCGAGATCTCGATCCACGAGGTGCAGAAAACCCTGCTCGAGGCCATCGGGCTGGTCTTCGTCGTCATGCTGATATTTCTACAGAACTTGCGCGCCACCTTGATCCCGACGCTGGCTGTGCCGGTCGTCATCCTGGGCACTTTCGCGATCCTGTCGCTGGCGGGCTTCACCATCAACACGCTGACCATGCTGGCCATGGTGCTGGCCATCGGCCTGCTGGTCGATGACGCCATCGTGGTGGTCGAGAATGTCGAACGGATCATGGAGGAAGAGGGGCTTTCGCCGCGCGAGGCGACACGCAAGTCGATGGGCCAGATCACTGGCGCGCTGATCGGCATCGCACTGGTCCTGTCGGCGGTCTTCGTGCCTATGGCCTTTTTCGGCGGCTCCACCGGAGTGATCTATCGCCAGTTCTCGATCACAATCGTTTCGGCAATGGGCCTTTCGGTGCTGGTCGCGCTGACGCTGACACCGGCGCTCTGCGCGACGATCCTCAAGGCCAAGGACGCCCATCACACCCGTCGCGGCCCGCTTGGCTGGTTCAATACCGGATTCGACAAGGTGACAGGCGGTTACGCGGGCTCCGTCGGTTACCTGATCCGCCGGCCGGTCCGCGTCCTCGTCGTCTACGCGGCCATGGCCTATGGCGTGGTCTTCCTGTTCGACAATACTCCAACCGGCTTTCTGCCGGCCGAGGACCAGGGCATCCTTATGACCCTGATCCAGGGGCCGACCGGGGCCACAGCCGAACGCACGCAGGACGTGGTCGAACAGGTCGAGACCTATTTCAATACAGTCGAGGCCGAGAACGTGGAGTCCATGTTCGGCGTGGTGGGCTTCAGCTTTGCGGGCCAGGGGCAGAACATGGGCCTCGCCTTCGTACGGATGAAGGACTGGGAAGAGCGACCCCGGCCCGACCAGTCGGTGCAGGCCGTGGCGGGGCGGGCCTTTCCGGCCTTCATGGGCATCCGCGACGCGATGGTCTTTCCCATCGTGCCGCCCTCGGTGATCGAGCTGGGCAACGTCTCGGGCTTTGACTTCTACCTGCAGGCACAGGCCGGGCAGACACATGAACAGCTTCTGACCGCGCGCAACCAGCTTTTGGGGATGGCGGCGGAAAGCCCGCTCATCGCCTCGGCGCGACCCTCGGGGCTGGAGGATGCGGCGCAGTTCAAACTGGACATCGACTGGCGCGCGGCGGGAGCGGTGGGCGTGACCCCGGCGAATGTCGGCACGACACTTAACATTGCCTGGGCCGGGACCTATGTGAACGACTTCAACGACAATGGCCGGATCAAGCGCGTCTATGTCCAGGGCGAACCCGACAGCCGGGCCACGCCGTCGGACCTGCAGAAATGGCGAGTGCGCAACGCGACCGGGGATCTGGTGCCCTTTGCCAATTTCACCAGCCAGAGCTGGGAATACGGACCGCAGGGCCTGAGCCGGTACAACGGCATCCCCTCGATGCAGATCCAAGGTACCCCTGCCCCGGGCGTGACCACCGGCGAGGCGATCGCCGAGGTCGAGCGGCTGGTCGCCCAGTTGCCGCCGGGCTACAGCGTCGCCTGGACGGGCCTGTCGCTGGAAGAGCTGGACTCGGGCGGCTCGGCCCCGATGCTCTATGCGCTTTCGCTTGCGGCGATCTTCCTGTGCCTCGCCGCGCTATACGAAAGCTGGGCGATTCCGTTCTCGGTGATGCTGGCGATGCCCATAGGCGTGCTGGGGACCATGGGATCGGCTTATTGGTTCGGCTTCGAGAACGGCGTCTTCTTCCAGGTGGGCCTGCTCACGGTGATCGGACTGACCGGCAAGAACGCGATCCTGATCGTCGAGTTCGCGCGCGAGCGGTTCGAGGCAGGCGAGGACCTGTTTTCGGCCGTCAAGGAAGCCGCCCGCCAACGCTTCCGCCCGATCATCATGACCTCGCTGGCCTTCTCGCTGGGAGTGGTGCCGCTTGTCCTGTCCACCGGCGCGGGCGCTGGCGGGCGGACGGCAGTAGGCTACGCCGTTCTCGGCGGGACTATCACGGGCACCGTTTTGGGAATTCTCTTCGTGCCCCTGTTCTTCGTTCTCGTCGCGCGGATATTCAACCGCAGGCGGGTGAAATCCCAGGCCGGAGCGCCCTTGCCAGAGGTTTCTTCGGCCAATCTTTGACAAGAGCGCATCGGTTTCACCGAACATGGCGGCCGGACGGATGGTCGAACTGTAGCCCCTGCGGTCAGAAACTCCGCGGCGACAGGCCGGCCTGGAACCAGGAGACGAAATTGTGGATCGAGAAGACCGGCACCCCGGTCGCCATCCGGATCGCCGAGGCATAAGGCACCATGTTCGTGCATTCCAGAACGATCGCGCCGATCTCGGGATGGTCCGAGACCAGGGCGCGCGCGGCCTCGACGTTGTCGGCCTCGGCAGCGACGACATCCAGCTCCATCTCGTTGCCCAGGATCGCGCGGGTGAATTCCTGTCCGCCCTCGGTCGTCCCGATGGGCGTATCGAGCGGTACGCCCGCTCCAGTCAGATGCGCCGGGGTCAGCGTACTGGCCGAAATGGTGAGGATGCCGGCCCGCTTGCCCGCCGGCAGCAACGCGTTGACCATGCCCACCTGCATCAGCGAGGAGGTCGCAACGGGCACGCCCACGGCGCTGGCGATCTCGCTCTGGAACACAGAAAGGAACCCGCAATTGGTCGTGATCCCGTCCACCCCGTCCGCGACCAGTTCCTGCGCGGCGGCAATGAAATCGGGCAGCAGCCCCTCGGCATTGCGGCGCACCACGCGGTCGGGCGAAGCGCCGCGCACGATCTTGTAATGCACCGGGAAATCCCAGCTCATGGCATGGCCCATGTCGCCCGGGATCCGGGGAAACCGCGCCTCGAGCATCAGGATGCCCACCGCCGTGCCATAGATCGCCTTGCCGCCCTTTGCCTTCACGCCCCTGCCCTTTCCTGTGTTGTCCCGGCCGCGATCTGCTCCATGCGCGGGATGACCTGATCCAGGAATTGTCGCCCGATGGCCGAAAGCGGACGCCCCTGTGCTGTGATGATCACCATGTCGAGAAGGATCTCCGGCGCGAATCTTCGCACCACATATCCCGTCCTGTCATCTGCGGCCAAGGTAAAAGGATCGACCATCGCCGCCCCCAAGCCCTGCTTGACAAGGTTGAGGGCGTTGCGAAACAGATCCGTGTGCCCTCGAACGCGGAAATTCGCACTGCAGGAATGAAAGGCCTCGCGCGTGCGGCGGGTCACCATGTGATCAGCCCCCATGATGATGAACGGGTAGTCGTCCAGCAGTGCAGGCGTCACCGTCGGGTGTGCGGCAGCCTCCGCGCCCTCGGGGATGGCACAGAAGGTTTCAAAGGTGAAAGGACGCACCTCGAGCCCCTCGAGGCGCACGGGCAGTTCGCAAATACCGATTTCGAAAAGGCCGGAGGCCACCCATTCCTGGATCTTTCCCGAATACTGCGACTGAAACGCGATGGTCAGGTTCGGGCGCCCCCTGCCGAATGTTGCGATCTCGGCGGGCATGAACCCGAAGGCCAGTGCATGGCTGGTGGCCACCTGCAACTGTCCCGCCTGCTGGTTCTGAAGGTCGAAGATAACCTGGTTCACCTGATCCAGCCCACGCACCACGGTTTCGATTTCTTCAAACAGCAATGCGGCCTCGGGCGTCGCCACCAGCCGGCCACGCGCGCGTTCGAAAAGCTTCAACTTGGTACGGCGTTCGAGCTGGCCCAGCAGGTTGCTGATCGCGGGCTGCGAAATCCCAAGATGTTCGGCCGCGGCTGTCACGGTGCCGCGTTCGATGATCGCGTGAAATGCCTGGAACTGCCGGAACGGGGTCGACATGTCCGAAACATATCACTTCAGGTTATGGGATGGCAAAATCTTTGTATTGGAAATGATGGAAAGCGACAGGCATCATGATGCGAGAAAAGCGGGGACGACATGGGCAACCTCGATCAGCACATCACCGGTTTCGAGCTGTGGCATCTTTCGCTGCCCGTCGTCTCGGCGCGCGACCACGGGATTGGCCGGGTCGATGGCGCCTGCGAGATCATCGTGCTGCGGCTGAGCGCAGAAGGCGGCGAGATCGGCTGGGGCGAGGCCTCGCCCTGGGTGGTGTTCACCGGATCGCCCGAGGCATCCTTTGCAGCGCTTGACCGCTATATCCGGCCTCTCGTCATGGGTCGCCCGGTCAGCGACCGGGCCGAAATCATGCGACAGGCCAGCCGGGCCGTGGCCCATTGCACCGAGGCCAAGGCCGCGCTGGAAACCGCGTTGCTGGACCTGGAAGGGCGGATTTCCGGCCTTCCCGTGCACAAGTTGCTGGGTGGAAAGTGCCGCGACGAGATCCCGCTTTCGGTCTCGCTGGCCAATCCCGATTTCGCGCAGGACCGGGCGCTGCTGGACCGTCTGCGCGCGGATGGCGTTCGGATCGTCAAGCTCAAGACCGGGTTCCGCGACCACGCCTTCGACCTGATGCGCCTGGAGGCCTTGGCGCAGGATTATTCCAACTTTGCCCTGCGCGTCGATTTCAACCAGGGGCTGGAGCCGAAGGGCGCGCTTTCCCGCGTGCGCGACATTGCCGCGTTCAAGCCCGATTTCATGGAACAGCCTGTCCGCGCGCCGCTTTTCGGCCTCATGGCCGAAATCCGCGGCGCCATCGACGTGCCCCTTCTGGCTGACGAGAGCGTTTTTGGCCCCGAGGACATGGCCCGTGCCATCCACGAGGAAATCTGTGACGGCGTGTCGGTCAAGATCATGAAATCCGGCAGCCTGACCCGCGCGCAGGAGGTGGCCGGAATGGCCGAGCGGCATGGTCTGAAAGCTTATGGCGGCGACATGTTCGAAGCCGGGCTCGCCCATCTGGCCGGAGCACACATGATCGCCGCGACCCCTGCCATCGACCTGGGCTGCGAATTCTACCAGGCGCGATACTACCTCGCCGAGGACATCCTCGAAACGCCCTTTCCCTGTAACGGCGGGGCAGTGCAGGTGCCGGACGGGCCGGGGCTGGGCATCCGCCCGGATGTCGACAAACTCAACCATTACTGTATCGCAAAAGGACGCGCGGCATGAGTGCGCAGAAGACAATCGCCATCATCGGAGCCGGTATCGTGGGGGTCTCAACCGCGATCTGGCTGCAACGCGATGGCCACAAGGTCATCCTGATCGACCGGGAGGGTCCGGCGGCAGGAGCAAGCCACGGCAATGGCGGCGTGCTTGCCAGTTGCTCGATCGTGCCGGTGACGGTGCCGGGACTGCTGGCCAAGGCGCCGAGGATGCTGTTCAGCCCCAATCAGCCGCTGTTCCTGAAATGGGGATACCTGCCGCGCCTTGCGCCGTGGCTAGTGACCTATCTGCGTCACGGGTCCGAAATCTCCGTGCGCCGACGGGCGGCGGCACTGAACGGGATCATCGGCGACAGCCTTGCCGACCATCAGGCGCTGGCCGAGGGCACGGGCGCAGAGCGCTGGATCGTGCCATCGGATTACCTGTTCCTCTACAAGGACCGCGCGGCCTATGAAGGCGACGCCTTTGGCTGGTCGATCCGCAAGGAGCATGGCTTCGAGTGGGAGGTCCTGGAGGGGCGGACGCTGAAGGACTACGATCCGGTCTTCGGTCCCGAGATTGGCCTGGCCGCCCGCTGTGGCGGGCACGGGCGGATCACCGACCCCGGTGAATATGTGAAGGCACTGGCCGGTTTCGTTCAATCGCAAGGCGCCGATTTCATCCGGGTCGAAATCGACGACATCGTGCGCGAAGGCGGCGCGGTGACGGGCGTTCGGGCCGGTGGACAGACGATCGTATGCGATGCCGCCGTGATCGCGACCGGGGCCTGGTCGAAGAAGCTGGCCGGCAAGCTCGGGCTGAAAGCGCCCATCGAAAGCGAACGCGGCTATCACCTGGAATTGTGGGAGCCGTCGGTCATGCCGCGCTCACCCGTCATGATCGCCTCGGGCAAGTTCGTGGCCACGCCGATGGAGGGGAGGCTGCGCCTTGCAGGCATCGTGGAATTCGGTGGGCTGGACGCGCCCGCCTCGCGCGCGCCCTTTGCCCTGCTCGAACGCAACATCCGCGCCGCAATCCCCGGCATAAGCTGGAAAAGCACTGTCGAATGGATGGGCCATCGCCCCTCGATGGTCGATTCCATTCCCGTGATCGGTGCGATCCCGGGTCTCCCAGGTGCCTTCGCGGCCTTTGGCCATGATCATGTGGGGCTGACGGGCGGCCCGAAAACAGGTCGAATTCTGGCGCAACTGATCTCGGGAAAGAAACCGAACATTGACCTGAGCCCCTATTCCCCCGCACGTTTCGCAGCGTGAGGGCAAAAAGAAGAAACCCAAGACCTCAACCACAAGACAGGGAGACTTAAGATGACGAAGCTTGTGCAACTGGCGGCCGGTACGGCGCTGGCCACGGCGATGGCCGTTCCCGCCATGGCGGAAACCTGGGACATGCCGATGGCCTATGCCGCCTCGAACTTCCATTCCGAGGTCGGCGCGAATTTCGGCGCATGCGTGACCGAGGGCACGGGTGGTGAACTTGAAATCGTGACCCACCCTTCCGGCTCGCTTTTCTCGGGCAACGAGATCAAGCGCGCAGTGCAGACCGGGCAGGCCAATATCGGTGAGCGCCTGATCTCGGCCCACCAGAACGAGAACCCGCTTTACGGCGTGGACTCCATTCCATTCCTGGTGTCGTCCTTCGACGAGCATGAAAAGCTGTGGGAGGTGGCAGGCCCGAAGGTCGCCGAAGTGCTGGAGGAGGATAACCTGCACTACCTCTATTCCGTTCCGTGGCCGCCGCAGGGCCTCTATTTTCGCGATCCGGTGGAGTCGGTGGAGGACATGAAGGGCGTCAAGTTCCGCTCCTACTCAACCGCGACCGCGCGTCTGGCCGAGTTGACCGGGATGCTGCCCGTTCAGATCGAGGCTGCCGAGATCAGCCAGGCCTTCGCCACCGGTGTGGCCGACTCGATGATTTCGTCGGGGTCCACCGGCTATGACCGCAAGGTCTGGGAACACCTCAACCACTTCTACGTGGTCGATGCCTGGCTACCGCGCAACGTGGTCTTCGTGAACAAGGACGCGTGGGACGGCCTGGACGACGCGACCAAGGCGGTTCTGAACGATTGCGCTGCCACGGCCAAGACCGAGGGGCTGCAAAGGTCCAAGGACTATACCGACTTCACGCTCGACGGGCTGCGCGAAGGCGGCATGACGGTTGAACCGGCCAGCGACACCCTCATGGGTCAACTCAAGGAAATCGGTGCGACGATGACCGACGAGTGGCTGGAAACCGCGGGCGAGGATGGCAAGGCCATTGTCGACGCCTACAAAGCCGCCAACTGATATTGAGAAAGGGCGGGCCGCGACGCGCGGCCTGCCCCATTGGGACAGGGGCAGATGATGACGGCTTTGCACGCGCTTCGGCGTATTCTCGACTTTCTGTACAAGCTGGGCGGCGTGATCGCGGCGATTTTCCTGGTCGCGATCCTGGTGATCATCGTGTTGCAAATGCTGGCCCGCTGGACCGGCAACGTTTTTCCGGGCGCGACCGACTACGCGGGCTACTGCATGGCCGCCGCGTCCTTCTTCGCTTTCGCCTACGCACTCAACCACGGCGCCCATATCCGGGTGTCGCTGTTCCTCAGCGCCCTGGGGGACAAGCGACGCTGGGGGGAACTGTGGTGCTTTGCCATCGGCGCCATAACGGCGACCTATCTCGCGCGCTATGCCGTCAAGGGCACCTACTGGTCGTGGAAGCTGAACGAGGTCAGCCAGGGCCTGGACGCCACCCCGATCTGGGTGCCGCAACTTGCCATGAGTGCCGGCACGGTCCTTCTGGCCATCGCCTTCTGGGACCATTTCATCCAGATCATCTTTACCGGAAACCACCGGATCCAGGCGGATCTGGTGGATCAGAGCCATGCGGAATAGGGGCGGATCATGGAACAGCTGATACCGATCGCGATCTTCCTCTTCGTGCTCTTCCTGCTGCTGGGATCCGGCGTCTGGGTCGGGTTGTCCCTGCTGGGCGTGGCCTGGGTCGGGATGGAGCTTTTCACCTCGCGCCCCGCGGGCGACGCGATGATCACCAAGATCTGGAGTTCGTCTTCCTCCTGGACGCTGACCGCCTTGCCGCTGTTCATCTGGATGGGCGAGATCCTGTATCGAACGCGATTGTCCGAAGACATGTTCAAGGGCCTGTCGCCCTGGATGGCACGGTTGCCGGGGGGGCTGGTGCACACGAATATCGTGGGCTGCACCGTCTTTGCCGCGGTCTCGGGCTCCTCTGCGGCGACGCTGACCACTGTCGGCAAGATGTCGATCCCGGAATTGCGCAGCCGGAACTATCCCGAGAACATGGTGATCGGCACGCTGGCCGGGGCGGCGACACTTGGCCTGATGATCCCGCCCTCGCTGACGCTGATCGTCTATGGTGTGACGATCAACGAATCGATCACCAAGCTGTTCATGGCCGGTGTCGTTCCGGGCCTCGTTCTGGCGCTGATGTTCATGGGCTATGTCGCGATCTCCAGCCGGGTATCCAAGAACTTCAACCCCGACCCGGAACCGCCGATGTCCTTTGTCGAAAAGCTCAAGACATCGCGCTTTCTGATCCCCGTGCTGTGCCTGATCTTCGTCGTGATCGGGTCGATGTACCTGGGCTACGCTACCGCGACCGAGGCGGCGGCCTTCGGCGTGATCGGCTCGCTCCTGCTGGCGGCAGGCCAGGGGTCGCTGAGCTGGTCCACCTTCACCGAAAGCCTGATGGGCGCGGTCCGCACCAGCGCCATGATCGCGCTGATCCTGTCCGGTGCGGCCTTCCTGTCGCTGTCGATGGGCTTCACCGGCTTGCCGCGCGGGTTGGCCAACCTTATCGCGAGCCTCGAGCTGTCCCGCTTCGAGCTTCTGATGGCGCTTCTGGTGTTCTACATCGTTCTCGGCTGTTTTCTGGACGGCATTTCCTCGGTCGTGCTGACGATGGCCGTGGTCGAACCGATGATCCGGCAGGCCGGGATCGACCTCATCTGGTTCGGGATTTTCATCGTGGTGGTGGTGGAGATGGCGCAGATCACGCCGCCCATCGGCTTCAACCTGTTCGTGCTGCAAGGGATGACGAACCACGAGATGAACTTCATCGCCAAGGCCGCCATCCCGATGTTCCTGATCATGGTGGTGATGGTCTTTGTCCTGATCGCCTTTCCGGAACTGGCGACCTGGCTGCCTGACAATATTCGTCAACGACCGGCGTGAGCGTTCTGGCCCTTGCGGCCCGTCATGGGCGCTGGTGCCTGGTGGCGGGGCTGCTTGCCGGATTGAGCCTGCCCGGTCTGGCGCTTGCCCTGCGGCCTTGGCTGCCGCATCTGGTGGCTGGCCTTCTTTTCGTCGCTGCGCTGCGCATCGGGCCCGGCGCCACGCTGGGCGGGCTGCGGGCGTTGGGGCACACGCTGCGCACGGTGGCTATCTACCAGCTGGCGGCACCCCTGGTCGCGCTGGCGCTGGTGACAGCTCTCGGATTGGGTCAGACCGCGCCGGCTCTGGCCCTTGTGCTGGTGCTGGCCACCCCTGCGGTCGTCGGCAGCCCCAATTTCACCATCCTGATGGGGCGCGACCCGGCAGTCACCATGCGCATCCTGCTGATCGGCACAGCGCTCTTCCCCCTCACCGCCCTGCCGGTGCTGGCGCTGGCCCCCTTTGTGGCCACCTCGGCCGAGGCGGTGATCGGAGCCGTCCGGCTGATCGCGGTGATCTTCGGCACCGTTGGTCTTGCCTTTGCCCTGCGCGCGGTGTTCCTGCGAAATCTTGGCGACGAGGGGCGTGTTGCGCTGGACGGTTTTTCCGCGATCCTTCTGGCCGTGGTCGTGGTCGGGCTGATGAGCGCGGCCGGCCCTGCCATGTTTCAGACGCCTGTGCAGTTCATCCTCTGGCTCGCCTTCGCTTTCACCGTCAATTTCGGCGGGCAGATCCTGGCGCATCGGCTGATGCCGGTGGCGGATGAGGCCCGCGACCGCACCGGGACCAGCATCGTCGCGGGCAACCGCAATATCGCGCTGTTCCTCGTCGCGCTGCCGCCCGAGTTGATGGACAGGGTCCTGTTGTTCATCGGCTGCTACCAGATCCCGATGTACCTGACGCCGATCCTGCTGGGAAAAGCGCTGGCCCCCCGCATTCCTGCGGGGAAGCTCTGGGAGAGCTGACCGGCAACGATCGGCCCGTGATCAAAAGGCGATCAATGCGCGATCATGACATGGCGAACGGCTGTATAATCCTCCAGCGCGAACATCGACATGTCCTTGCCGTAGCCGGATTGCTTGAGGCCGCCATGCGGCATTTCCGTGGTCAGCATGAAATGCGTGTTGATCCAGGTACAGCCATATTGCAGCCCGGCCGAGATCTCCATCGCCCGGCCGATATCTTGCGTCCAGACCGAGGAGGCAAGGCCGTACTGGCTGTCATTGGCCCAGTCCACAACCGGATCGTCCGCAGTGAAACGGGTAATCGACACGACGGGGCCAAATACCTCGCGTTGCACGATCTCGTCGCTCTGGAGTGCGCCGGCCACCACGGTCGGACGATAGTAGAAGCCGCCGCCATCATGGGGCGTTCCGCCGGTGGTGATCTCGATATGCTTCTGCTCGGCCGCGCGCTGGACGAAGCTGTCCACGCGGTCCCGTTGACGGGGCGAGATCAGCGGCGGGATCTCGTTCACGGTGTCATCTGCGTTGGCATAGACGATGCTGGCAGCGGCATCCGTCAGTTCGGCCACGAGACGGTCATAGATGCCCGATCCGGCATAGACCCGGCAGGCGGCAGTGCAATCCTGCCCGGCATTGTAGAAGCTGAACGCTTTCAGGCCCTGGACCACGCGGCCCAGATCCGCATCGTCCAGCACGATCACCGGCGCCTTTCCACCCAGTTCCAGATGGGTGCGCTTGACGCTTTTCGAGGCCGCCATCAACACCTTCTTGCCCGTCGCCACATCGCCGGTGATCGAGATCATGTCGACCTGCGGATGGTTGATCAGCGTATTGCCGACCGAGGCCCCCTGCCCCACGATGATGTTCACCACCCCCTCGGGCAGGATGTCGGCCAGGATGCGGGCAAAGGCCAGAGCGGTGAGAGGTGTCTGTTCCGACGGCTTCATGACCACCGTGTTGCCCCCTGCCAGCGCCGGTGCGAGTTTCCACGCCATCATCATGATGGGGTAGTTCCACGGCGCGATCGAGGCCACGACGCCGATCGGGTCTCGCCGGATCATGCTGGTATGCCCGGCAAGATAGTTCCCGGCGACAGGACCGTGCATGTTACGCACAGCGCCTGCGAAAAAGCGGAAGCAATCGGCGACGGCGGGGATCTCCTCGTTGCGGACTTCGTTGATGGGCTTGCCGCAATTCAGCGCCTCGAGTGCGGCGAGATCCTCCAGCCTGGCCTCGACGGCATCGGCGATGGCCAAGAGCTTGGCCGCGCGTTCGCCGGGCGTGGTGCGCGACCAGGCGGGAAAGGCCGCCCGTGCGGCCATCACGGCGCGGTCGATCTGGCCCGGATCGGCCTCGGGCATCTTGACGATCACTTCGCCCGTGCGCGGGTTCAGGACGCTTTCCTCCGTGTCCGTCCCGGCCTCGAAACTGCCACCGATAAGCATCTTGGTTTCCATCATGGGTCTCCCTTGATCAATGCGCTACCGCTTCGCTGCTTGAGCGCGTGTTGTTCCTTGCGCTACCGCTTGGCTGCTTGAGCGCGGGGTGTTCGATGCGCTTCCGCCTGACGGCATTGGCGCGGGTCACTTGCCCTGCCCCGCAACTGTCTCGGTGCCGCGGGTCAGGTAATAGGCGCCGAGAATCGGCAGGAAGGTCACGATCACCACGACCATCGCCACCACGTTGGTGACCGGGCGCTGGCGGGGGCGGACGAGCTCTTCGAGCATCCAGATCGGCAAGGTCTGCTGTTGCCCCGCGGTGAAGGTGGTCACGATCACCTCGTCGAAGCTGAGCGCAAAGGCCAGCATCCCGCCGGCCAGCAGCGCGGTGGAGATGTTGGGCAGGATGACAAAGCGAAAGGTCTGGAAGGCATTAGCGCCCAAGTCCATCGACGCCTCGACAAGGCTGCCCGAGGTGCGGCGGAACCGGGCCACCGCGTTGTTGTAGACCACGACCACGCAAAAGGTCGCGTGACCCAGCACGATGGTCCAGAAGCTGAAAGGGATGTCGCCCAGGTTGAAAGCCGAGCGCAGCGAGATGCCGGTGATGATGCCCGGAAGCGCGATGGGCAGGATCACCAGCAGCGAGATCGCCTCGCGCCCGAAGAACCGCGTGCGCGCCACCGCCGCGGCGCAGAGCGTGCCGAGGATCAACGCGATCACCGTCGAGATCGCGGCCACCCGCAGCGACAGCGACAGCGCCTCCCACACGTCCGGGCGTTCCCATGTCACACCGAACCACTTGAGCGTCAGTCCCGGCGGTGGCCATTGGTAACTCTTGTCCTCGGTCGTGAAGGCATAGACGAAGATCAGCAGGATCGGCAGGTGCATGAACAAGAGCCCGGCCGCCGCCGCGATCTTTAGGCCGAGAGGTGCGCGATCAGAGTGCATCGAAGGCCCCCATGCGTTTCGCGACATAGAGGTAGACGCCCATGATCACGATGGGAACGACGGCAAAGGCCGCGGCCAGCGGGATGTTCCCGGCGGTTCCCTGGAACTGATAGACCGCCTGCCCGATCATCCGGGCCGATGTGCCGACGATCTGCGGGATGATGTAATCGCCCAGCGTCAGCGAGAAGGTAAAGATCGACCCCGCCACGAGACCCGGCAGCGCGAGCGGCAGCAGAACGTGGCGAAAGGTCTGGCCAGGCCGCGCGCCCAGGTCGCCCGACGCCTCGAGCATCGAGGGCGGCACGCGCTCAAGCGCGGCCTGCGTCGGCAGGATCATGAAGGGCAGCCAGACATACAGGAACACGAGGAATGTTCCCGTCCAGCTGACCGAGAGCGAATTGCCCCCCACCACCGGCAGCGAAAGATAGGCCTCCAGCGCCCATGTCAGGTGCAGGGTCTCGAAGATCCAGCTGAGGATGCCCTCCTTGGCGAGAATGAGTTTCCAGGAATAGACCTTGACCAGGTAGCTGGACCACAGGGGCAGCATGACGCCGAGATAGAAGAGCGCCTTCCACCGGCCCTTGGCGTAGCGGGCGGCGTAATAGGCGACGGGAAAGCCGATGATCGCGGCGGCGATGGTGACGCTGGCGGCCATCAGGACGGTGCGCAGGATGATGTCGAGGTTCGAGGCGCGGAACAGTTCGGCATAGGTGCGGAGGGTGAATTCGTAGTTGATGAGCCCCGAGAACGGGTCGATCGAGAAGAAGCTTTGCGCCAGCAGCGCGAAGAGCGAACCGAGATAGATGATCCCGAGCCAGAGCGCGGGCGGCAAAATCAGCAGAAGGATCAACAGGCCCTGACGCCGCCAGAGCAGATCCGACAGCCGGTCGGCCGCGCCGCGCGGGGCGGTCTCGGGGGCGGCTTGGGCCGTCAGGTCAGCCATCGCGAGCCTCCATCAGGTGCAGCGCATCCTCATCCCAACCGATCTGTATCGTGGAGCCCTTGTCCGGTACCGGCTGGCCCTTGGGCACCAGCGCGGTGAGCGATTGCCCGTCCATGGTCAGCGTCATGCGGGTGACCGAGCCGAGAAAGGCCAGTTCGACAACCTGCGCATCACGTCCCCCGGGCTGCTGTCGCACCGCCTCGGGGCGCAGGCTGGCATGGGCGTGCCGGCCAGTGAGCCGTGCCACGATCTCGGGCGACAACACGTTGGAGGAGCCCACGAAATCGGCAACAAAGGGGGTTTGCGGCCGGTCATAGATATCTTGCGGGCGGCCGACCTGCTGAATCCGTCCCTCGTTGAACACCGCCACCCGGTCGGCCATCGACAAGGCCTCGCCCTGGTCATGGGTCACGAAGACGAAGGTGATACCCAACTGGCGTTGCAGGCTCTTCAACTCCACCTGCATCTGTTCGCGCAGCTTGAGGTCAAGCGCACCGAGCGGTTCGTCGAGCAGGAGCACCTTTGGCTTGTTGACCAGCGCCCGTGCCAGCGCCACACGCTGTCGCTGGCCGCCGGACAGTTCCGAGGGCTTCCGGTCGGCGTAGCCTGGCAGCGCCACCATCGCCAATGCTTCCTCGGCGGCGCGGTGGCGTTCCGCCTTCCCCACGCCCGCGATCATCAGCCCATAAGCCACGTTGTCGCGTACGTTGAGATGCGGGAACAGCGCATAATCCTGAAAGACCGTGTTCACCGGGCGGCGATAGGGCGGCACCTTGCTGGAGGGTCGACCGAAAATTTCGATCTCGCCAGCCGTCGGGCGTTCGAAACCAGCGATAAGCCGCAGGCAAGTCGTCTTGCCCGAGCCCGAAGGGCCCAGCATGGCAAAGAACTCCCCCTCGGCCACGTCAAGGTCAACACTGTCCACGGCCCGCACCTGTCCGTAATGGCGCGAGACCTTTCGAAAGGCGATTGCAGTTGTCATGGAACTTTCCGTGGTCGGCCCACCGCGGACAAGCACCGCGGCAGGCCCGTTTCGCCTGGCTCAGCGGCCGCCGATCACACCGATATAGTCGGACACCCAGCGATAATAGGGAACGCATTCGCCCTGGCTTTCGCATTGTGAAACCGGTGTCTGCCAGAAGCGGATCCTGTCGAAATCGTCGAACCCGTTCTTGGTACAGCCCTCTGCGGTCTGCATGCCGCGCCCGTCGGTACAGGCTGCCGGCACGGCGGGGTTTGCGCCGAACCAGACCGACAGGTCGGACATGAGGTTCGAACTCAGCGTGTGTTCCATCCACATGTAGGCGCAGTTGGGATTTTCCGCCTCGGAATGCATCATCGTGGTATCCGCCCAGCCGGTCGCGCCCTCCTGGGGGATCACGCTGGCAACGGGGGCGCCGTCGGATTGCAGCAGATTGACCTGGAACGGCCAGGAGCCCGAGGCGGCCATGCCCTCGTTCTTGAAGTCGTCGATCTGGATGAAGGCGTCATGCCAGTAGCGGCTGACCAGCTGACGTTGCTGCCGCAGAAGATCGAGGGCTGCATTGTACTGGTCCTGGTTCAGCTCATAGGGAGAAACGATGCCCAGGTCCGGCTGATGCGTCATCAGGTAGAGCGCTGCATCCGCGATGTGTATCGGTCCGTCATAGGCTTGCACCCGACCCTGGTTCGGTTGCCCGTCGGGCAGGTCCATCGGCTCGAACACGACGTTCCAAGAGGTCGGCGCGCTGTCGCCGAAAACCTCGGTATTGTACATCAGCACGTTGGGTCCCCACATGTACGGGACACCGTAATGGGTGCCGTCGATATAGTACCAGGGCGCCTCTTTCAGGCGGTCGTCGATCGTGTCCCAGCTGGGGATCAGGTCGATGTTCACCGGCTGCACGCGTTTGCCCGCAATCATCCGCAAGGAGGCATCGCCGCTCGCGGTGACGAGGTCGAACCCGCCCTCGTTCATCAGCGCCACCATCTCGTCCGAGGTGTTCGCGGTCTTCACGTTGACCTTGCAGCCGGTCGCCTCCTCGAACCCGGTGACCCAGTCGAACTCGGCCATCGTTTCGCCGCGCTCGATATAACCGGGCCAGGCAACGATGTTCAGCGCGCCCTCGCCCTCGCCGATCTCGGTCATCATCTGCGCCGACACGGGCGCCGCGACGATGCCGAACGAAAGGCTCAACGCCGTACAGGATTTCAAAAAGGATTTCATGAGCACATTCCCCGTTGGTTACTGTTGGACCATTTTGGGAAAAGCATGGGAAGGTTTCGCTCATATCGCAAATTCAATTATCAGAATGTACGGTATCTGTTTTTCCGATATCTGGATCACCGCAGCTTGACGTCGTGCTGCGCCTGCGCGACCGCCACGAATTCACGCGCCGCGTCAGAGATGGCCGAACCGCGCCTCCAGACAAGCCCCACCTGCACCACCGGCAGTGCACCCGAGACATCGCGGCTCTGGATCCTGTCGCCTTCGAGCGACCAGGGGCGATAGACCAGATCAGGCAAGAGCGCGACGCCTGCCCCCGTCGCAACGAGCGAGCGGACCGCCTCGACCGAGCGGGTGCGAAAAGTGACGCGTGGCCGTTCCCCGAAGGCCGAGAGCAGCTTGATCGCCTCCTGCTCCATCTCGTCAACGTCGAGAACGATCAAAGGCTCGCCCACGACATCCGACAGGTCGATGCTCTGCTGACGGTTCAGCCTGTGGTCGCCCGGCAGCCACAGGCGGAAGGGCGAGACCTCGAGTATTTCCGATTGCAGGGCCTGCGGGTTGCGCAGATGGGTGGTGACCATCACCGCCACGTCAAGCTCCCCGCCGATGATCAGGTGTTCAAGATATTCGCCACCATCCTCGATCGCCGTCACCTCGACATCCGGGTTGAGCCGGCGATAACGCGACAGAACGTCGGACAGGACATATCCGGCGGTCAGCGAAGTGACCCCGAGATTCAGCCGCCCCTGCACCTTTTTCGAGCTGTTTGCCACCATGCGCGTCGCCGTCGAAACCTCGGCGAGGATCGACGTGGCATGGCGCAGGAACTGGTGGCCTTCGGGCGTCGTGGTGATTCCCCGCGGATGACGAACGAACAACGCAACGCCAAGATCCGCCTCCAGATCCTTGATCGCCTCGGTCACCGCGCTTTGGGAGATCGACAGCGCGTGTGCGGCCTTGCTGACGGAGCCCTGCTGCGCTGCGGCCACGAAATAGCGAAGTTGCTTGAGGGTCAGGGACATCGGCAGGCCGCCTTGTTTCGGAAATCCACGTTCATTTGAGGGCGTATCGTCCACGTAACAGCAAGCCACCCTGCCTGTCTTGCGTCCAGAGAGCGTGAAGATACCGTCGGCCCGGCCCCCGCGCCCTTCGCAAAGCGGCCGAAGTCGTGGTATGCCCCTTGAAGATGGTCCCGCGACGGTCTCGCGGACACCCGATCGGGGATCGGATCTGGATGGACAAGCTCTCCGTCATGCATGCCTTCCGCCGCATTGTCGAGCGCGGCAGCTTCGCACGGGCGGCGGAGGATCTGGGCGTGTCGCCCGCGCTGCTGAGCCGCGAGATCAAGCTGCTCGAGCAAAGCCTTGGCGCCACGCTTCTCACCCGCACGACGCGCTCGATGTCCCTGACCGACGCCGGACGGCTCTACTATGACGAGGCACGTGGCATCCTAGGCGCAGTGGCCGGTGTCGAGACACGCATCCGCGAGGGCGCCGGGGCGGTGCGGGGCCATCTGAAGGTAAACGCCTCCAGTTCCTTCGGGCAGACGGTCATCGCGCCAATCCTGCCGGGGTTTCTCGAGGCCTATCCCGATCTTCGCCTCACGCTCGCTTTGGACGACCGGGTAGTGGACATGGTCGAGGGCGGGTTCGACGTGTCGATCCGCATCCGGCCCGCCATGCCGGACTCGGCGCTGGTCGCCCGCAAGATCGGCAGGATGCGGCAGCGCATCTTCGCCGCGCCCGCCTATCTCGAAAAGGCCGGCATTCCGCAGGCGCCCAAGGACATCGCGCGGCACAGGGTCATCGGTTTCCTGCTCGCGGATCACCTCATATCCTGGGAACTGCACGGCCCTTCCGGCGCGAGTATGATCGACCTCGACCCGCAGATCCGCATAGGCAACAGCCTTGTGCTGCGCGATCTTCTGATCGCGGGCCAAGGCATCGGCACCTTGCCGGATTTCGTCTCGAACGCGCCCGAGGCGCGGGGCGAACTTGTTCGCGTTCTGCAAGACTGGGAACTTCCAGCGCCTGAAATCTATGCGGTGACGGCCTCGCGGCTGGGCATGGACGCCAAGGTCACGGCGTTTCTCGACCACTTGGGCGCGGTGCTGCGATCCTGACATTCTTCAACTGTCGTAAAAACTGAAGTGAGCGCCAGCCGGTTATTCCGACGCTTCGCATTCCCCATCCTTTCGGACATTGAGACCCCAACCCCGAGAGGATCCCATGACCCGCGTTCTCATTCTCTACTATTCCAGCTATGGCCATGTCCGCGCCCTTGCACAGGCCGAGGCCGAAGGCGCGCGCAGCGTCCCCGGCACTCAGGTCGACCTGCGGCGTGTGCCCGAAACCGTTCCCGAACAGATCCGGCAAAAGGCCGGATTCGCGGTCGACGATACACCCCTCGCCAGCCCGGCCGACCTGGAAGCCTACGACGCCATCATCTTTGGCACGCCGACGCTGTTCGGGATGATGGCAGGGCAGATGAAATCCTTCCTCGACCAGGCGGGCTCGCTCTGGGCGCGGAACGCGCTGGTGGGCAAGGTCGCGGCGGTGTTCGCCTCCACCGGCTCGCAGCATGGCGGGCACGAGGCGACGCTGCTGTCGACCCAGATCCCGCTTCAGCATTTCGGGATGCTCATCGCCGGGATGCCCTACAGCTTTGCCGATCAGACGACGGCCGAGGATATCGTCGGCGGCGCACCCTATGGCGCAGGCACCATCGCAGGTGCCGACGGTTCGCGCGCGCCTACAGCGACGGACCTCGCCGGTGCCCGGTTCCAGGGCGCGCATGTGGCGCGGATCGCTGCGCGGCTGACCGGTCGTACCTTGTCCGAGGAGGCCGCATGATGACGACGCTCACCATCGACTTCTTCCATGACGTGGTCTGCTGCTGGTGCTTCAATATCTCGTCGCGGATGAGAGCGCTTGCCACCGCGTTCGACCTCGACATCCGGCACCGGACCTTCGTTCTTCAAGCCAGCACCGCAGAGATGGCCGAACGCTGGGGCACGCCAGAGGACGCGCGCGAGACGATCCTCGGCCACTGGTCGGTCTGCCGTCAGTCCAGCGACCGTCCCGAGCTGGTCAATGTAGAGGCCATGCGCAAGGCTCCATTCGACTATCCGCACGGAATGACGGCGGCGCTGGCCTGCAAGGCGGTGGAACGGCTTGGCGGTCAGACTGCCCATTGGGACATGTTCGACAGGTTGCAGCGCGCGCATCTGGCCGAAGCTCGCAATATCGCCGACCCAGAGGCCGTTCTGCGCCTTGCGCGCGAAACCGGGTTCGAAGCCGCTGCCTTTTCCCGGGCTCTGGACGACCCTGCCACGGCACGCGCCGTCGAGACCGACCGCAAGCGTGCCGGTGCGTTGCAAGTCCGTTCCATACCCGCCCTCATCATCCGGGAAACCGGCAGACGCCTTGTGAACGGACCGCGCGAGGATCTGGCCGCGCAGTTGCGCGCCAACCTTCGTCACCGCGCCTGAAGGGGTGGTGACACGGCTGGACCGTCCATACCTGCCCTCCCTTTTCCTCCACTCGCCAAGAAAGAGACACCCGATGTCACGCACGACCGACATCCTGCTCACGGCGCTGGCCCCTGCCATCTGGGGCAGCACTTATCTTGTCACGACCGAGGCGCTGCCAGCCGGTTATCCCGTAACGCTCGCCACGCTGCGCGCGCTTCCCGCCGGCCTGCTGCTGCTCGCTGTCACGCGCTGCCTGCCGCCCCGCGCCTGGCTTGGGCGGGCCTTTCTGCTCGGCAGCTTCAACTTCGCGCTCTTCTGGGTGCTGCTGTTCGTGGCCGCCTACCGGCTGCCCGGCGGGGTCGCCGCAACGCTCAGCGCGCTGCAGGCCATGTTGGTGATCCTCATGGCACGCGGCTGGCTTGGCACCCCGATCCGCGCGGGCGCGGTCGCTGCCGCTGCGACGGGCGCGGTCGGCGTGGCGTTCCTTCTCATCGGCCCAGAGGCCGCGCTTGACCCCCTCGGCATCGCAGCCGGACTGGGTGGGGCCGCGTCGATGGCGGCGGGCACGGTGCTCAGCCGGAAATGGCAGCCGCCCGTCTCCGCGCTCAGTTTCACCGCATGGCAATTGACCGCGGGCGGCTTGATCCTGCTGCCGCTGTCCGTACTGCTGGAACCCCCACTCCCGCCGCTTTCGGTCACGAACCTGGCCGGTCTTGCCTGGCTGGGCCTGATCGGGGCCGCCGCCACCTATGCGATCTGGTTCCGGGGCGTCGCCCGGATCGAACCCGGAGCCGTCTCCATGCTCGGAATGATGAGCCCGGTGACGGCCGTCCTCCTCGGGTGGATCTGGCTGGATCAGTCGCTGTCGCCATTGCAGGGGCTCGGCGCGCTGATCGTTCTCTGCTCCGTCTGGGCAGGGCAGCGCGCGAACCGGCCGGGTAGCGCGTCCCCGCCTGCGACGGTCACCCTTCCAGGGGCAGGTTCTTCTCCCGACGGGTCCGTGGCAGTTCGGGATTTGCGCTGCCACGGTTTTCCCAGCGACGGAACAGCAAGGTGATAAGGCCTGCGATCAGGAGATAGGCCAGTGCAAGCAGCAGGAGCGGTTCATAGACGATGAAGGTTTCGGCCCGGACGCGCGACGACACGGCATAGATCTCCATCACCGTGATGGTCGCCACCAGCGGGGTGGCCTTGAGTTGCAGGATCGTCTCGCCACCAAGCGTCGGCAGCACGTTTCGGATCGCCTGCGGCAGCCAAATGCGCCGGAAAATGGTAAAACGCGGCATCCCGAAGGCGCGGCCCGCCTCCAACTGGCCCTTGTTCACCCCGCTGAACGCACCGCGCATGACCTCGCCCTCATAGCCCGCATAGGACAGGGTCAGCGCGAGAACCGCATAGGGCCAGGCCTGACGCAGATAGGGCCATAGCTCGCTGCTGCGGATCCAGGGGAACTGCGGGAACAGCGATCCCAGCCCGTAATAGAGCAACCAGATCTGCAACAGCAGCGGCGTGCCCCGGATGATCGTGCAAAAGGCCCGGGCCGGAGCGGAGAGATACCAGGGGCCCACCGCCTGCGCCAATCCCAACGGGACCGCGAGCAGAAATCCCAGAACCGAGGTCGAGATCAGCAGCAATATGGTGACCCAGAGCCCCTCAAGCGCCAGCGGAGCGTATTTCGGCACCCAGTCCCAACGTAGCGACAGGGCACACCAGATGACGAACCCAGCAAAGAGCGCCATCAGGAACAGCCGGTGCGGCCGCATCATCGCGCGCAATCCGCTCATCGGCCACCCCCCCTGAGCGAAGGCTGACCGCGCCGCGCCCATTTCTCGATCCGGCCGAATACCACGCCCGAGCCGAGCGTGACGATCAGGTAGAGCGCGCCCGCGGCAAGGAAGAAGGTGAAATAGGCCCGCGTGCTGCTGGCCGCCTGGCGGGTTTCAAGCGTCAGCTCGTTGAAGCCCACGATGGCCAGCAGGGCCGTGTCCTTGGTCGCGATCAGCCACAGGTTGGCGAGGCCGGGCGTGGCAAAGCCCATCATCGCCGGGATCGTCACCCGCCGCATCAGCGTCAGCGTCGGCATGCCAAAGGCGCGGGCCGCCTCGATCTGGCCGGGTGGCACCGCTTTGATCGCGCCGCGCAGAACCTCGGTCGCATAGGCGCCCTGAACGATTCCCAGAACCCAGATGCCGGCGATGACGCCGCTGATCTCGACCCGGCCATATCCCATGGCCTGGGACGCCTTGTTGATGAGATCGGTGCCGACGTAATAGAGGATCAGGATCAGCACCAGTTCCGGCACCGCCCGGATGACGGTGGTGTAGATGGCCAGCAGATCCCGCGTGATCGGCCCGCCATAAAGCTTGCCATAAGCCCCGAACAACCCGATCACCAACCCCATGCCGAACGCGCCGAAGGCGATCTGGAGCGAGTGCACGAGCCCGCGCAGCAGGTTGCTGCCCCAGCCCGGAGGGGACAGGGACAGCAGTTCCAGGGCATCGCTCAGCCCCGACAGGTCAATCAGCAGGACCACGCCGACGGGTCAATCAGCGTAGATGCTGGTGTCGAAGTAGCGCGAGGTGATCTCGGCATGGGTGCCATCCTCGAGGATCTTGGCGATCCCGGCATTGAACTTCTCGCGCAGCTCGTCATCGCCCTTGCGCAGGCCAACCCCGACGCCCTTTCCGAGGATCGCCTCGTCATTGGCGACATTGCCCTTGATCTCGCAGCAGGCGCCGCCATCCGAGTTCACGAAATCGCTCATCGCGATGCTGTCGGCCTGTGTCGCATCGATCCGACCGGAGACCAGGTCCTGGTTGGCCTCGTCCTGGGTCTGGTAGACGCGGATCTCGGCCGCTGAATCGGCGAAGTGCTTTTGTGCATAGGCCTGGTGCGTGGTGGCCGCCTGCACGCCCAGGATCTTGCCCGACAGCGACTCGGCGGTCGGCTCGATCTCCATCGACTTGTCGGCGACGATCACCGCAGGCGTGTTGTAATAGGGATCGGAGAAGTCGATCGTCTTCATCCGCTCTTCGGTGATCGACATCGAGGCCATGATGGCGTCGATCTGCTGGCCGGTGAGTGAGGGGATGATACCGTCCCATGCGACGGGGGTGATCACACAATCCATCTCTGCCGCTTCGCATACAGCCTTGATGATATCGACTTCCCAGCCGCTCCACTCGCCCGAGGAATCGAGCGAGGCGAAGGGCGGATAGGGTTCGGCCGCGATGCCGACCTTGACCTCTTGGGCCGCGGCGATGCCGACGCTCGTGACGCTGGCAAGGATGGCGGCGCCCAGGATCTTCGCAAGTTTCATTGTATTTTCTCCCTGTTTTGCGATTGGTTGTTCAGTGAATGGATTGCAGGAACTGCTTCAGACGCTCGGACCGGGGATCGGAGAACAGCTGATCTGGTGGTCCCTTTTCCTCGATCCGGCCCTCGTAGAGATAGATCACCTCGCTCGCGACCTCGCGGGCGAATTTCATCTCATGCGTGACCAGCAGCATGGTGCGCCCTTCGTCGGCGAGGTCGCGGATCACGCGCAGTACCTCTCCCACCAGTTCCGGGTCCAGCGCGCTGGTCGGTTCGTCGAACAGCATCACCGACGGCTCCACCGCCAGGGCGCGGGCGATGGCCGCGCGCTGTTGCTGACCGCCGGACAGATAGGCCGGATAGGTGTCGGCCTTGTCGCGCAGCCCGACCCGGTCCAGCAGCACCAGCGCCTGCTCCGACGCCTTGTCGCGCGACACGCCCAGCACATGCACGGGAACTTCGGTCACGTTCTCCAGAAGCGTGCGATGGGTCCAGAGGTTGAAGCTCTGGAACACCATGCCCAGCCGGCTGCGGATCCGCTCGATCTGTCGTCGGTCGGCGGGGCTGCCATCCGCGCGCACGCGAACCTCCTCGCCATCGACCACCACGCGCCCGGCGCTGGGGGTTTCGAGGAAATTGGTGCAACGCAGCAGGGTGGATTTGCCCGACCCGCTGCCGCCGATGATGGCGACCACATCGCCCTTTCGCGCCTCCACCGACACCCCTTTGAGCACCTCGAGTTCCCCGAAATGCTTGTGCAGGTCAATCAATTGTATCGCGGGCGCGTCCTCGGGCGCGGGGTCGCTGGGCAAGGGCAATTTTCCTGTGCGGTTCATTTTCGACTTGTAGTAATGCAGACAGCAGTTAATTATGCAAGCGTATAATTATTTTCTCCTTGCAGATCGAAGGCATCCGCGCCGCCATGACCGGGAACCGCCGCAAATTTACCCGCGAGAGCGAGGAGCGCCGACGAGAGGACCTGATCCTCGCCACGCTGTCGCTTATCTCGGAAACCGGCGTCCGGTCGGCCACGGTGCGCGGCATCGCGGCGCGCGCATCGGTCACGCAGGGGCTGATCCGGCATTACTTCGCCACCAAGGAAGAGCTGATCGTCGCGGCCTATGACTATCATATGAACCGCATGACCGACGCGGTGGCTCAGACGGACGAGGACGCCACCGCCCGCGATCGCCTGCGCGATTTCGTCAGCGCCTCGCTTTCGCCGCCGGTCGTCGATCCGGGCTGGGTGGCGCTTTGGGCCGCCTTTCTGAGCGAGGCGATCCATGATCCGCAGATGCAGGCCACGCACGAGAAGACCTATCGCTATTTTCGCGACCAGCTCGAGGTCTTGATCATGGCGGTTCTGACCGAGGCGGGACGTCCGGCCGACAGCGACGGGTGCCGCAGCCTGGCCATTGCCTGCAACGCGGTGCTGGACGGGCTGTGGCTGGAAGGCGGAGCGCTGCCGGGAAAATTCGCGGATGGCGAACTGGTGACCATCGGGCTGCGCTCGGTCGGCGCGATCCTCGGCCTGTCTTTGGAGAGGCCGGGACCGGACACGGGCCGGAATGACACATGAAAGGGGATATTGGATGAGATACGCGTCGATCGTCGATCGCCTCGACGGCCTGGGTGGGGCCAAGTGGGACATTCATTTTCGCGCCCGCGCGCTTGTCGCCCAGGGCCGCGACATCGTCGAACTGACCATCGGCGAGCCTGACGTGCCGGCGCCCGAACCATTGGTGCAGGTGGCCGTGGACGCGCTGCGCGCGGGTCGGACGGGCTATTCCAACGGCCCCGGCGAGGACACCCTGCGCGCGGCGCTGGCGCGCCGCTATACAAGCAGCCTGGGCCGGACGGTCGGGCCCGAGCAGATCCTGTGCTTTCCCGGCACGCAGACCGCGCTCTACGCCGTGATGATGGGTGTGGCCGAAGAAGGCTGCGAGGTCCTGGTCGGCGACCCGATGTACGCCACCTACGAGGGCGTGATCCGCGCCACCGGCGCGACGATGGTTCCGGTCCCTCTGAGGCCCGAGGCCGGGTTCCGTATCCGCGCCCATGATATCGCCGCCCGGATCACCCCGCGCAGCCGGGCAATCCTGCTCAACACGCCACACAATCCCACCGGCGCGGTCCTGAGCCGCGCTGATCTGGAAGAGATCGGCGCACTGGCCCGCGCGCATGACCTGTGGATCATCTCGGATGAGGTCTACGAGGAGCTCGTCTTCGACGGGCAGACCTTCTGCTCGCCACTCTCCATGCCCGAGATCGCCGACCGGGTCGTGGTGGTCTCGTCGATCTCGAAATCGCACGCCGCGCCCGGCTTTCGCAGCGGCTGGGCCATCGGCCCGGCCGAGTTCGCCGCCCGTGTCCTGCCCCTGTCCGAGACAATGCTGTTCGGCAACCAGCCCTTTATCGCCGACATGACCGCGGAGGCCGTCCGCGCGCCTTCCGAGGTGGCACGGGGAATGCGCGCGCGCTTTGCTGCCCGCGCCGACAGGCTGATGCGGGCGCTGGAAGGTCAGGATATCCTGACCGCTCAGCGGCCCGCCGCGGGCATGTTCGCCCTGATCAACGTCGCCCGTACGGGCATGACCGGTCATGACTACGCGATGGATCTGCTGGAGAAGGCCGGCGTCGCGGTGATGCCCGGCAGCGCCTTCGGTGCCGGTTTGAACGACTGGGTACGTATCGCGCTGACCGTCGATGATGACCGGTTCGCCGAGGCCTGCACACGTATCCTTGCCCATGCGCAAAACACGCAACCCGCCCTCGCCACGGGGAGGCGCGCATGACGCCGCCCACCGTCGGCACAGCCCTCGTTCGCCGGCTGGAGGCACATGGCGTCGATACCGTCTTCGGCATTCCGGGCGTTCACACGGTCGAGCTTTATCGTGGCCTCGCGGGCAGCAGGATCCGCCATGTGACCGCACGGCACGAACAGGGCTGCGGCTTCATGGCGGATGGCTACGCTCGCGCCTCCGGGCGTCCGGGGGTGGTCTTCGTCATCACCGGGCCGGGCCTTACGAACACCTTGACCGCAATGGGTCAGGCCCGCGCCGACAGCGTGCCGATGCTGGTTGTGAGCGGGGTGAACACGCGGGAAAGCCTGGGTCGGGGCCTGGGTCACCTGCACGAATTGCCCGACCAGCAGGGTCTCACCGCCAAGGTGGCGCTGAGCAGTACACGGCTCGACGGGGCGAACGCGCTGAGCGAAACGGTCGATGCCGCCTTCCGCCTGATGGCAGAAACGCGGCCCGGCCCCACGCATATAGAGCTTCCGCTGGACCTTGCCGGCCAGCCCGCACACGAGGCCTGGGATGCGGCGCCACCGACCCAAGCCCGGCGCCCTGCCCTGCCGACAGAAGATATCGAAAGCGCGGCGGCGCGGCTCTCATCGGCCCGTCGTCCGGTCATCCTGGCGGGGGGCGGCGCGCGGGCCGTGGCCGAGCGGCTGCGCGAGCTGGCCGAACGGTTGGACGCGCCGGTGGTGCAGACCGTCAATGCGCGCGGCGTTCTGCATGCGCATCCACTGTCGGTTCCCGCCAGTCCCAGCCTGAACGCGGTACGCGCCCTGCTGGCCGAGGCAGACTGCGTGCTGGCGCTTGGCACCGAACTGGGACAGACCGATTACGACATGTACGCGACCGAAACCATGCCCGAGCTGCCCGGTCTCATCCGCGTCGACCTGTGCGCGGAACAACTGGCCCGACATCCGGCAGAACTCTCCTTGCATGGCACTGTGGAGGAAGCCGTTTCAGGCCTCCTCTCCCGCATCGAAGTCGGCCAGCCCCGCGACGGTGCTGCGCGTGCAGCCCGCACCCGCGAGGCCGCGCAGGCCGAACTGACCGATGAGCAGCGCCAGCAACTCACCCTGCTTGAGGCCGCGCGCGATGCCTTGCCGGGGGCCATCTTCGCGGGCGACTCCACCCAGTTGATCTACACCGGCAACCTCTATTACGACCATGACCGCCCGGGCGGCTGGTTCAATGCGGCCACGGGTTTCGGCGCGCTTGGCTATGGCATCCCGGCGGCCATCGGCGCGCAGATCGCCTGCCCGGACGCACCTGTCCTGTGCCTTACCGGCGATGGTGCCGCACAATTCGTGCTGGCCGAACTGATGACGGCCGTGGACGAGAAGCTGCCGATCGTTTTCCTCGTCTGGAACAATCGCGGCTATGGCGAGATCGCAGTATCGATGCAGGATGCGGGGGTCAAGGTGATCGGCTGCGACCCTACCCCACCCGAGTTTCGCGCCGTGGCGACCTCCTGCGGAATCCCGCATCTCGCCTGTCCGGCAAGGCCCGATGCCCTTGGCACGGCGGTCGCCGATGCACATGCCCGTGCACGGGCCGAGCAGCGGCCAGTCATCATCGAAATCGAAACCCCGCCAATGCGGCGCGGCAAGGAGGCTTGACTATGAACGATCCCACCTACCAGTTCAGCCACACGATCACCCGCCGCCCGGCCGCCTCGGCGGTGAACGGGCTGCGGGCCGAGGATACCGGCACACCCGATCTCGATCAGCTGATGGCTGATCACGACGCCTATGTGGCCGCGCTGCGCGCCACCGGGGCCGAGGTGATCGTACTGCCCGCGCTCGAGGCCTATCCCGACGCTCATTTCGTCGAGGATACCGCGCTTTGCCTCTCCGGCGGGGCCGTGGTGATGCGCCCCGGCGCGCCCACGCGCCTTGGCGAGGCGGCCGAGATGGCACCCGAGCTCGCGCGTCACTATTCCGACCTGCGCCGTATCGAGGGCCCCGGTTTCATTGAAGGCGGCGACATCCTGGTGACAGGCCGCGAGATCCTGGTCGGTCGATCTGCCCGTACCGATGGGGCGGGCGTGGCCGAGCTTGCCGGGATCGTCTCCGACTGGGGCTATGCGCTGCGCGAGGTCTTTACGCCCGAGGGCGTTCTGCACTTCAAGACCGACTGCTCGCTGCTCGATCCCGAAACAGTGCTGGTGACCCCGCGGCTGGCCGCCTCGGGCTGTTTCGAGGGCTACGCCCAGGTCTTTACCGCCGAGGGCGAAGAGGCCGCGGCCAACGCGATCCGGTTCAATGACGTCGTGCTGATGGCCAAGGGCTTTCCGCGCACGGCCGAGACGCTGGACCGCAAGGGGTATTCGGTGGTCGAGATCAATAACAGCGAATGCGCCAAGCTCGACGGCGGGATGTCCTGCTTGTCCTTGCGATTCAACCCCGCCTTATAGGCGGCGCGACCGCAATGAGAGCGAGACCGGCAGGCAATCACCTGCCGGTTTTCGTCATCCCTCCACGAACAGATCTGCAAAGGTTTGGCGCAGATCGCGCTTGAGGATCTTGCCGCTGGCGTTCTTGGGAAGCTGTTCGGCGATCTCGACATGTTTCGGCGCCTTGAAATGCGCCAGCACCTCGCGGCAATAGGCCATCATCTCGTCGGAGGTGACGCTTTGGCCTGACTTCGGCACGACCACGGCCACGACCGTCTCGATCCACTTGGGGTGCGGCACGCCGAAGACCGCGACTTCGGCCACTGCGGCATGGCGAAAGATCGCCTCTTCGACTTCGCGGCTGGCGACGTTTTCGCCGCCGGTCTTGATCATGTCCTTCTTTCGATCGACGACATAGAGGTAGCCGTCCTCGTCGAAACGGCCCAGATCGCCGCTATGAAACCAGCCGTTGCGAAAAGCGTCGGCCGTCTTTTCCGGGTCGTTGTAATACTCGGTGATCAGGTGCGGGCTGCGATGCACGATCTCGCCAACCTCGCCCACCGGAACCGGGTTGTCGTTGTCGTCAACGACACGCGTTTCCACGTTAAGCGCCGGCCGCCCGGCCGAGCCCAGCTTTCGCAGCTGGTCTTCGGGCTTGAGGATCGTTGCCACCGGCGCCATTTCCGTCTGGCCGTAGAAGTTGAACAACCGCATCTGCGCCAAACGCTGCGACAGTTCCTCTATCACCGCTGTCGGCATGATCGACGCACCGTAATACCCGACATTCAGCGAGCTCAGGTTCCGTTTGTCGAAATCGGGATGGCGCAGCAGGGCGATCCACACCGTCGGCGGGCAGAACAACTTGGTCACGCCATGCCGCTCAATCGCCTCCAGCATCTCGGCCGGGTCGGCCTTGTCATGCAGGATCGAGGTGACGCCAAGGTAAATGTCGGGGCTCAGGAAGCAGTCGAGCTGCGCGCAGTGAAAGAGCGGCAGGCAATGGAGCGATACGGCATCCTCGCGCATCTCGCCGTCGATGATGCAGCTCGCATACTGCGCGTAGAGCGCGCCCGAGGTCAGCAAGGCCCCTTTGGGCCGGGACTCGGTGCCGCTGGTATACATCATCTGGACAGGGTCGTCCTCGGAGAGATCGCACCACGGCTCCGAGGCATCGGGGTGCTCCATCAGTTCGGATACGGGCGCCCAGCCCTGCGGTGCCTCGACCCCGGCATGGGGAATCGCAAAACGGGGGATCTCAAGCCCGCTCTGGCCAATCGCCTCATCCGCCACGGCACAAAGCGCATCCTCGGCAATGATCATGCAGGCGCCGGAATGGTCGAGGATATAGGCAACATCGGGCGCGGTGAGCATGAAGTTGACCGGCGTCGTGACGGCCCCCAGCCGGGCCAGTGCAAAGCGCAGCACAACGAAGGCGCGATTGTTGTGCGTAAACAGCGCCACCCGGTCGCCCTTCTTGATGCCGTGCCCCGCCAGCCCGTTCGCCGCGCGGTTCACCGCCGCGTCGAGTTCGGCGAAACTGTCGTTCTGGTCGCGGAAGACCAGCGCGGTCTTGTTCGGAGTGCGCGAGGCGGATCGGCGCAGCATGTCGCCCAGCTGCTGGCCACGGGCCCGGCGGTTATGTTGGTCGGTTTGCATCATTGCCCTCATCGTTTCTCACGGCCCCGCGCACAGCAGGGCCGGTTTCATCAGCTCAACAGCTCCGGCAACCAGAGAACCAGCTGCGGAAAGGCGCACAGGATCGCGACCAGCACGAGGTCCATGGCGATGAACCAGGCCACCCCACGGAAGATCGCAGAGGTCTTTACCAGGTCACCCACGACGCTCTTGATCACGAAGACGTTCATCCCGATGGGCGGGGTAATCATCCCGATTTCCAGCAACTTGGTCAGCACCACGCCGAACCACAACAGGCTCCATCCCGAGGCATCGACCACGGGCAGGATGATCGGCAGCGTCAGCAGCATTGCCCCGATCGGCTCCAGAAACATGCCCATCAGCAGGTAGACGCAGACGATCCCGATCATCAGCAGGACCGGGCTGGTCGCGATGGACAGGATGCCCGAAGACAGGAAATCGCCCGCGCCCGAAAGCGCCAGGAAGCGTGTCAACAAGCTGGCGCCGATGGCGATGATCAGCAGCGCGGCGGTTGTCATCAACGTCTCTCGCGCCGCCAGCATGAACCGGTCGAAGGTCATCTGACCGCTGACGATGGCGACCAGGCAGGCCAGCGCGGCGCCGACTGCCCCAGCCTCGGTCGGGGTGAAGACCCCGCCGAACAGCCCGCCGAAAATGCCCAGCATGATCAGCAGGATAGGCCAGGTCTCGCGCAGCGCTAGAAGCTTTTCGCGCATCGAAACACTGGCGTCACGTTCGGGGGCGAGTTCGGGGTTCAGGCCGACCCTGACCAGCACCACGATGACGTAGCCTAGCGCCGTCATCAGTCCGGCGACAATGCCGCCCAGAAACAGCGCCGAGATCGAGATCTGCGCGATCACGCCATAGAGGATCAGGATTATCGAGGGTGGGATCAGCGCCCCGATTGTGCCCGCCACCGCGACAGTGCCCGTGGCCAGTTCCGGATGATACCTGTGCTTCATCATCTCGGGGATCGCGATCCGGCCCATCGCGGCCGAACAGGCGATGGAAGAGCCCGAAACCGCCGCGAAACCCGCCGAGCCGAAGATCGACGCGATGGCCAGCCCGCCCGGCAGGCTGGACAGCCAGATCCGCGCGGCGTTGAACATGCCCCGCGTCAGCTGGGTGTGATAGCTGATGAAACCCAGGAACAGGAACATCGGGATCGAACTGAGGATCCAGCTCGAGGTGAACTTGTAGGGAATGATGCTCATCGCGCCCCAGGCGACGCGCGGCCCCATCAGGACCCAAAGTCCGACAAAGGAAACGCCGATCAGCGCGATGCCGATGGGCACCCGGATGGCGATGAGGGCGATCAGCGTGGCAAGGCCTGTCAGGCCGATTTCAACATCAGTCATTTATGAATTTCGCATCGATATCGGTTTCGCTGAGGCCGTTGCGCCAGCCTGTGACAGTGACGATGACCCGATACGCCGCGATCAGCGCCATCAGCGCCGCGCCGACCGGGACCAGCCAGTAGCTTTGCCAGATCTCGATCATCTGCGATCCCTGCTCCATCGTCGCTCCGCCCTTGGTCTTCTTCACGGCCTCGGTCCAGCCTGCGATCATCAACACCACGATCACGGCGACCGTCAGCAGACCCGAAAAGACCGACAGGACGGTGCGCGGGCGTTCCGGCATCAAATCGGTAAGAAACTCCACCGAGATATGCGCACGCTTCTCCTCGGCCACGCCGATGGCGATGAAGACCAGGATGATCATGTAGTAGTTGGCCACGACAACGATCGTTCCGGGCAGCGGCGCGTTGAACAGGTATCGGCCCAGCACATCGGCGGTGACATGCAGCATCATCAGGACTACGCAGATCGCCCCGATCAGGGACGACGACTTGGCCAGGAAGGACAAGGCCCGACCGATCTTGAACATGAAACGCCTCCGTGCATCCGGTCGACCGGGCACCGACGATTGCGCGGTGCCCGGTCGGGTGTTGAGGTATCAGAAAGGATCAGCTGCCGTAGCTCGAGACATCGACCTTCGAGAAGATCTCGTTCCAATAGATTTCGGCCAGTTCCTCCGCGCTCGAGACATCCTTGGTCAACTCGGTCCACTTGGCCAGACCTTCGGTCAGAGCGGTCGCCGCGTCAGACCCCTTCTCGATTCCGAAACGCTCCTTGTAGATGGCGGCGATGGCCTCCTTGTCCTCGTCGATGAAGGCGAGGTTCATCTCGATCATGTCGGCCGGGGCGGCTCCGTATTCGATGCCAAGGCCGGGTGCACGCTCGCGGCCCGCGCGGCCTTCCTCGACATAGACCCAGGCAATATCGGCGGCCAGCTTGGCATGGGCGCGCAGCATGGCTGACTTGGCGTCGTCCGACAGGCTGTTCCAGGTGTCCTTGTTCATGGTGAAGGGCACGTTGAACTGGGCCCCGGGGGCGCCGACATAGACGTATTTGACCACGTCGATGAAACCAAAATTGACGAAATCGGCAGTGTTGGACATGGTGCAGTCCACAACACCCTGGCTCAGCCCTTCGAGCGTTTCGTTGATCGACATCGAGACCGGCACCGCGCCCACAGATTCCGCCCAACGCGCCCAATAGGCACCGGCGGCGCGGATGCGCTTGCCTTCAAGATCGGCGGCAGAATTCAGCGGGACAGCGCATTGCAGCACGTAGGAAGTGGTCGAGGACGCGCCCAGATAGACCTGGTTCTGCGCTGCCATCTCGTCCATGCAGGCAGGGCAATCGTTCATGACGTATTCCATGATCGCCCCGGTAAACGCCAGGCTGCTCAGCTCGCCCGAGAACTCCTCGAGTTCGACGAGTTCCGAGAACTCCGCCAGCATGTTCAGCGTGGGGAATTCGGCCGGGAAATAGGCCAACAGGTTGCCCGCCACGTCGGCGATGCCGTCCCGCAGGCCGGCATTGATCTCGGCAAAGCTCAGCAGCGACAGCGGAAAGACCCGCATCGTCACCTCGCCGTTGCTGTATTCCTCGACGGCCTTTGCATAATCCTCGATCTTCGCCGTCGGGGCCGAGTTCGGGGGCCAACCGCCCGCAAAGCTCAATTCCGCGGCCTGTACGCCGCTCGCCATTGCGAGCATGGATGCGCCGGCGGCTATCGCCTTCAGTCTCTGTTTCATGGAAATGTTCCTCCCGTTGTCCATGTCAGTTCTCTCGATCCGTCCCTCAGGGTGCGGGCAATCTCGGCCCTCGCCCCGTTCATTCCGGCTCAATTGTCGTGAAACCGTGCCGGTCTTTTCTCCAGGAACGCAGCGACGCCCTCGGCGAAATCGGCTGTTTCGCCCGCGCGTTTCTGCAAACTGCGCTCCGTCTCGAGCGTCGTGGCGAAATCGCTGTCCGCCGCGCTCCATGCGGCCTTGCGGATCAGCGCAAGGCTATGGCTGGGACCCTGCGCCAACCTGTCGGCCAAGGCCTGCGCCGTGTCTTCGACAGCGTCATTTTCGACCAGTCGCGTGATCAGACCCCATTCATGGGCCTGTGGCGCGGGTATCTTCTCGGCCAGCAGCATCATTTCCATCGCCCGTACCCGGCCCACCGCCCGCGTCAGCAGCCAAGTGGCGCCACCATCGGGGACCAGCCCGATCCGCGCGAAGGCTTCGAGGAAATAGGCATCTTTCCCCGCGACGATCAGGTCGCAGGACAGAGCCAGCGACGCACCGACGCCGGCCGCCGCCCCGCGCACCGCCGAGATCAGCGGCACTTCGAGATCGCGGATCGTATGCATGAGCGGGTTGTAGTCCTGCTCCAGCGTCTCGCCCGCGTCGAAGGTGCCCAGTTCTGCGGGGATCGCGGCCTTGAGGTTGGCGCCGGTCGAAAACGCCCGCTCGCTGCCCGCCAGGATCAATGCACGCGCGCCGCCGGCCACTTCGGACCTGATCGCCTCGTGTAGTCCGTTCGCCATCGCGGGCGTCATCGCGTTCATCGTCGCGGGATCGTTCAGGCGCAGGGTCGTCACCGGGCCGTTGCGTTCGATCAGGATCGTGTCGGTCATTTCTCTCCCTCTTCCCAGCCGGGCTCATCCCACCACGGGTAGAAGCCGGGCATGTCGGCCGAGACCTTGTCCGGAAAGGCGGGCGCGCGCTTTTCAAGGAAACTCGCAACGCCCTCTGCCGCATCCGCAGAAGAACTGCGCGCCACGATGGCACGGCTGTCGACGCGGTGCGCCTGCATCGGATGCCCGGCCCCGGCCATGCGCCACATCATCTGTCGCGTCAGCGCGACCGAGACAGGCGCCGCGTTATCGGCGATCTCGCGCGCGATCCGATGCGCGGCGGGCAGCAAATCCTCCGCCGGATGCACCGACCGGATCAGGCCCCCGGCCAGCGCCTCCTCGGCGCCGAAGACCCGGCCCGTGTAGCTCCACTCCAGCGCCTGCGACATACCCACCAGCCGCGGCAGGAACCAGCTCGATGCCGCCTCGGGCACGATGCCGCGCCGGGCAAAGACAAAGCCGAACCGGGCCTTGTCGGAAGCCAAGCGAATATCCATCGGCAATTGCATCGTCGCTCCGATACCCACCGCGGATCCGTTGACCGCCGCGATCAAAGGTTTCACGCAATTGAACAGTCGCAGCGCCAGGACCCCGCCCATGTCGCGATTGACCGGATCGGCCCATTTCGCGGGGTCGGTCTCGCCCGGGTCGATCCGGGCGGCGGTAAAGGCATCGGGATCGTCCAGGTCCACGCCCGCGCAAAAGCCGCGCCCCGCCCCGGTCACGATGACCGCGCGCACCGAGTCATCGGCATCGGCCAGGTCCAGCGCTGCCAGCATCTCGTCCATCATCCCGCGCGTGAAGGCGTTGAGCCGGTCGGGCCGGTTCAGCGTCAGCGTCATGACGCCGTCGGTAATCTCGGTGGTCGTGGCGGTCATCCGGGGCTCCTGCGGGTCATGTCAGCGCCCGCGGCGCAAGTGCGATCTCGTCCTCGAGCCCGGCGATCTGCGCGCCGCGCCAGAAATCCTCGATATGCTTGCGGGCCCATTTCTCGGCCCGGTCGGCGTCGTGATCGCGCAGGGCGGCAAGCACGTTGGCATGCGCCTCGATCTGGCGCTTGTAGAACTGCGGGTTGAACGGCGCGATCTGGGCGAAGCCCCGGAACAGCAGCAGCGACACCGGCTCACGCGCGAGACTGAGGACGCGGTTGCGACCCATCTCGGCCAGCTGCATGTGGAACCTCTCGTCGATCTCTATGGTGCGGGTCATGTGCCCTTCGGCAGCGACCAGTTCGGAATGGGTCTGCTGCAGCGCTTCGATCTCGTCGGGGTCGGCCTCCTTGGCGGCCAGCCGCGCGGCCAGCGGCTCCATCTCCATCGTCACCTCCCACAGCTCGCGGAAGGTGACCTTCATCAGTGCCATGGCGCGGCCGGCGCGGGTGGTCAACAACTCCGCCTGCGGGATGGCGACCTCCATCCGGCGGGGCGAAGGGCGGTGGATCAGGCCTTCGCTCTCCAGCTGCCGCAATCCTTCGCGCACGGTCGAGCGCGTGACGCCAAAGAGCGTGGCCAGCTCCGTCTCGCCCGGAAGCTGGTCGCCGGGCTTCAGGTCACCGCGCAGGATGCGGCCTTCGATCTCCTCGGCGATCTGCTGATAGGCGAAATGCACCTGGATGGGCTTCGGCTCGAGGCTCATGCGAGTCCCTCTACGGAACGCCGGCCCGGCTCGATGCCCCGGCAAACGGGGCAGGCTGGAGTTGGAGCTGGTCGCGAGCGACGCATGACGAACCTGTTACTGTCTGACACTAAGTAAATCCTGCGTAAGATTCGGGGCGACTGTCAACCGATAGAAGGGAGGGTCAGTGACCATCTTCCGCAGCGTCGTTTCCGCGGATCTTATGCTGCATCGCAGAAAACAAAGGACAATTCTTTCGACTGTGCCAGATCGTTCGGTAGGGGATTGACCGGATCAAGCACCCCTCTTATGCCTTATTGTCGGACATTAAAGGAGAGCCCTGCCAGTAGCGTGCGAAACACCCTTCGCGCTTTTCACCGGCACGACCGTCTCCGCACAAGGAGCCCCTGATGGATTTCGCCTATTCCCCTCGCACCGAAGAGCTCCTGGCCGAGCTGAAAGCCTTCATGCGCGACAACGTGCTGCCCGCGAACCGCCGCTATCACGAGATCGCGCATACCGGCGCCTATCCCACCGAGGTGATCGAGCCGCTCAAGGCGCGGGCCTACGAGGCCGGGCTTTGGAACATGTTCACGCCCGAACTGGAAGAGGAGCACCCCGGGACGCGGCTGAGCAATCTCGACTATGCGCCGCTGGCCGAGGAAATGGGACGCGTCCCGTGGAGCCCCGAGGTCTTCAACTGCAACGCGCCCGATACCGGGAACATGGAGATCCTGATGCAGTTCGGCACGCCCGCGCAGAAGGAACGCTGGCTCGCGCCTCTGCTGCGGGGCGAGATCCGCTCGGTCGTGGGGCTGACCGAACCCGATGCCGCCTCCTCGGACCTCACGAACCTGGCGACGACGATCCGGCGCGATGGGGACGAATATGTCATCAACGGCCGCAAGTGGTTCTCGACTGGGGCGAAGCATCCGAATGCCAAGCTCGCCATCGTCTTCGGAGTCTCGGATGACAGCCCCGATGCGGACCGGCACAAGAAACATTCCTTCATCCTGGTCCCGATGGACAGTCCGGGATTCGAGGTGGTGCGCGACGTGCCGATCATGCATCACCACGCGCCCGAGGGGCATTGCGAGATCGTGATGCGCGAAGTGCGGGTGCCGGTGGATGCGATGCTGGGCAATGAGGGAGACGGCTTCATGCTGGCACAGGCGCGGCTGGGGCCCGGCCGGATCCATCACTGCATGCGCACGATCGGGCAATGCGAACTGGCGCTGGAACTGATGTGCGAACGCGGACTGGAGCGTAGCACGTTCGGCAAGGCACTGGCCGACAACGCCAACATCCAGGACTGGATCGCGCAATCGCGGATCGAAATCGACGCGGCCCGCCTGCTGATGCTGAAAACCGCATGGCGGATGGATCGCGAGGGCGCGCGGGCCGCCCGGGTGGATGTCTCGGCGATCAAGGTGATGGCGGCGCGCCTGCAGACGACCGTGGTGGACCGCGCGATTCAGGTCTTCGGCGCGGCGGGGATCACGCCGGACACGCCGCTCAGCTATCTCTGGACATGGGGGCGCGCGATGCGGTTCCTGGACGGCCCCGACGAGGTTCACCTCAAGGTCATTGCACGCGAGGAACTGAAACGGGCGCGGGCGCATCTGGGTGAAAACCTGGCCCATTTCGTCCCCCCTCATCGCGAAGTCTGAGGGAGGACCGGCGATGGGTAAACGACTGCGTCATGAATTGCATTTCGGCACCCGCGTCGTGGCCTGCCGGAGCGAACGGCCCAAGTCGGTGGATGCGATGCTGGCCGAAACCGTGGCACGGCACGGCCCACGCCTTGCGATCGTGGATGGCGAGACCCGGCTGAGCTATGCCATGCTCGACGAACAGGCTGGGCGTGTCGCGGCCAGCCTTGCCGCGCGCGGGGTCCAGACGGGCGACCGGGTGGCCCTTCTGATGGGCAACTGCGCAGAATTCGTCGTGCTGATCTTCGCCTGCGCGCGGCTTGGCGCGGTCAGCGTCCCCCTCAGCCCGCGCGAACGGCGCGCGGGCATCACCCACGCGTTGAGCGACAGCGGCGCCGTTGCCGTCATCGCCGACAGCGATCTGGCGACGCTGGTTCCTGACGCGCCCGAACTGCCCGATCTCCGCGCCCGTTTCAGCATCGGCGCGATCGACGGGTTCGAACCGTATGAAAACCTGCTGGCATCCGACCCGCTGACCGCCCCCGCGCCTGTGCACGAGGATGAGATTGCCACGATCCTCTACACCTCGGGGACCACCGGCACCCCCAAGGGGGCCACGCTGACAGGTCTGGGCATCGTCCACTCGGCAACCAATTTCGTCGAGCTGATGGAACTGGGCAGCGATGACCGCAGCGTGGTGACGGTGCCGATGAACCATGTGACCGGTCTGCTGGCCAGCATCCATGCCCTGGTACGTGCAGGGGGTGCTATGATTGTCATGCGCGCCTTCAAGGCGGCGCATTTCCTCGAACTGGCGCAGGCCGAGGGCATGACACACACGATCATGGTCCCGGCCATGTACAATCTGTGCCTTCACCAGACGGATATTTCCCAATACGATCTGTCGGCCTGGCGGATCGGCGGTTACGGCGGGGCCCCCATGCCTGCGGCCACTATCGAACGCCTGGCCAAAGCCCTGCCGGGACTGGGCCTGATGAATGCCTATGGCGCGACCGAGACGACATCCCCCGCGACGCTGATGCCCGCCGCAGAAACCGCATCAAGGCGCCTGTCGGTGGGTCTGCCGGTACCGGGGGCCGAGATCCTCGTGATGGACGAGGACGGGCATGAACTGCCTGCCGGCGAGACCGGGGAGCTGTGGATCCGCGGGCCGATGGTGGTTCCGGGCTACTGGAAGAACGAGGAGGCCACCGCCCGCGAATTCACCGCAGGGTTCTGGCGTTCGGGGGATATCGGGATGATCGACGCCGAAGGCTATGTGCACGTCATGGATCGGCGCAAGGACGTGGTCAATCGTGGTGGGCACAAGATCTATTCCGCGCAGGTTGAAAGCCTGCTGATCGCCCATCCCGGCGTGGTCGAGGCCGCTGTCATCGCCAAGCCCTGCCCCATCCTGGGCGAACGCGTTCACGCGGTGGTGGTAGGCGACGAGTTGCAGGAAGAGGCGTTGCGCATGCTCTGCGCCGAGCGGCTGGCCGATTACCAATGCCCCGAAAGCTATACGCTCGACACAGAGCCCTTGCCACGCAATGCCAACGGCAAGATTCTGAAACGCACGATCCGCGAGCGGCTGGGATTCCTCTGACACGCGGAACGCGACGCGCCGCGACCCGCCGGGTCGGACGATGCCCTCTATGGCTATAACGGAGATGGGCATACAGCATCATTTGCCTGCGTCCGCTTTCACTTCGTCCTCAGTCCCGCCGAACCACTCCTGCCTCGGCATCCAAACTCAGCCACTGGCCCGGCCCGACCGACTGCCAGAAGCCGGGTTCTGACGCGGTAACCACCGGCACCTCGGCAAGGAAAGCGCCCTGCGTCACCGAGGGGTCCGGCATGTCGCGCAGGATCAGCGCCGCCGGATGGGTGCCATGCACCTTCAGCTGATACAGGAACCGCCACGCTCCGGCCGACCCGCGGGTTTCCGGCAGGACCAGAACCCGGCCGGTCACCACCTCGCCATACAGGTCGCTCGAGCGGCCCACGACCCGGCCCGAGCGGATGTCCAGATCGCCAAGGAAAGACAGCGGCCGGGCCGAGACCAGCGCCGCGCCCTCGGCCCTGCCCCGCACCACCGGCCGCACCTGCCATGCCTCACTCATTGGGCCGCGCCCTTGGCACGAAACGCCCGGTCACGGCCGAGTCGACCACCCGCTCACTGGTGGTGAACAGGGTGGGGCACTGGATCATGTCGCGGATGTAATGCGCCTGTTTCGCGGAATCCGTCAGGATCGTGCGCAGACTTGGCGGCTCCACCCCCAGCGCCGGGTCGGGCGAGCAGGTACAGGCGAAATGGCACGAGATCGGGCAGGTATCGCTGACCACACGGACGCCCGCGGCCAGAAGCGGCGCCAGCAGCCCCGCCTCGCGCGCCATCTGGCGCACCACGCGGTTGGTGGTCAGCCAGACCTCCAGCCCCTCGGCGACGCGGCGCCCGGCGAACAGGGCGGCATAGTGCCTGACTTCCTCGTAGGAAGCATGCGGGCACCCCAGATGCACCAGGTCGAAGCCGCTCTCGCTTCCGGTGCAGAAATCGTCGAAGACCCCCTGCACATCCGCCTCGGCCACGGTCACGCCGGGCAGGCCTGGATCGTCGTGATCGGCGGCATAGGGTGGCGTCACACCCGGAACCACGAACATCGCCACCCCGCCCGAGGTCGCCATGCCCACCCCCAGCGCGTCCAGCTCGTCCAGGCTGGGTCGCCTGGTCAGCCCCATGATCAGCGGCACACCGTTGGCCAGTTTCGCGCCGATGGCATATCCCAGCGCGGTGAAATCCGCGGTTCCCTGCGGCCGGGCAGTGACGGTCACCCGATGCGTCGGGCGACGGTTCTCGTCCAGGTGCAGCCCGAACCGGGGATAGCGGCCGGTGATCCCGGCATAGGTGGCAAAGAACCCGTCACGGTTCGACCGCGCCCCCAGTACCGAGTTGGCAAAGACCGTAACCCCGCTTTCGATCGACGCAATATGCATGTTCCATGTGGGCCAGTGGCCCGCCCAGTAGGGCGTGCAGGTAAAGGCGGTGCCACTGCCCATCGTGCGATGTGCCGCCTCGGCGCGTTTCTGCAACAGACCCAGCGCCTCGGGCGCGCCCGTGCCCTGCCAGTCGCCCATGTCGGCATTGGCGATATTGGTCGAGACCGGCACCGCCATTCGCGCGCCCTGCCCCGCGATCCGCTCGATCAGTTCGACATCGCCCTTGTAGAGCGCCATGCCCGCATGGACATGGGCATAGCCGATATCGACCATGTCCGCCGCGTCATAAGCATTGCCCAGTTGCACGAGCGCTTCCATCGCCTCCTGCGCGGCCGGTCCTTCGGCCCCGTCCAGCATCGCGCGGTCCCGCTCGCTCAGCTTCATCTCTAGCTGCCGATCCGCAGCGTCGCGGTATCCCGGCGCAGCGCGGCAAGGATGCTGAGCGCGACCACCATGCTGGTGCGGTTGTTGTCGGGCGAGGGAAAATTCTGCGATTCCATGTCCAGTTCGACCGAGCGGGCCTTCACACTCAGCCGGTGCCGCGCGCCGGGCAGCGTACCGTCGGCGCGGATGCGCACCCGTGTCCTGTCCAGCCCGATCCCCGCCAGCCCAAGCGTGAGCGCGACATTGAAATGGCGCGGGAAATGTCCCGCAGCCTCTCGCGCGCTGCCCTCGAACACCTCGACCGGGCCATGGGCCGCAGCCTCCAGGTCGATGCCACGCTCAAGCACATAGGGTTCATGCGCGAAGGAGGCCGGGTTGATATGCGAGGTCAGCACGACCGACTCGATCTCGTCCTCGGCCGCGGCACGAATGATGTCTATCCCCGGCAAGGTGCCGCCGGCGATCTGCAGCACTGCGCCTGACTTTTCGGCGATCTCAATCAGGTCCATGTTCCGGGCCAACGCGCCGACGCTCACCGCGACGACATGGCCGCCCGCGCGCAGGCTCGGCTCCACCACGTCGCGGAACCCCTCGTAAGTCGAACATTCCACAAGCGTCGCATCGAAACCCGGCGCCTCGGCCGACGAGATGATCGGCACGTCGAGGCCCAGCCCTGCCGCTGCCCGCGCGGCCTTGTCCTTGTCGCGCGCCGCGATGGCCACGATGCCCAAATCAGGATCGGCCCCACCGGCCAGGCGCCGCGCAAGCTGTTGGCCGATATTGCCGAAGCCCCCAAGGACGATCCGTTTCGCAGCCGCCATGTCGATCCTTCCGCCGTGAAATCACTTCTCGAATACCCTGTATTCTTGCATGTATACATTTCTTCATGCAACATGAAACCATTCCGGACAGGAGCCTTGAATGACCGCACGCGCCCCGATCACCGACCGCCTTGCCGGTTTCATCGCCAATTTCAGCCCCCGGACCCTGCCAGCGGACGTAGGGGCCTATACCCGCATCCTTGTCAGTGATGGGCTTGGCGTGCTCTGCGCCGCGACCCATCCGGACGTGACCGCCGCGCAGGGTATCGGAGCCTTTGCCGAAAAGGTGGGCGGGACGGGCCAGGCGACGCTGATCGGGCGCGGGCGCAAGACAGATCCGGTCACTGCGGCGCTCGCTAATGGCACGCTGGGCTATGCGGCCGATTTCGAACCCCACCACCCCGAGGCGATCCTTCATCCCGTCGCGGTGATGATCCCCACCGCACTTGCGCTGTGCGAAGCCCACGGGCGCAGCGGGGCCGAGGCGCTGGCCGCCGTGGCACTGGGATGCGAGATTACCTATCGCGTCTCTATGGCGATGAATCCGCGAGAGCTTTATGCACGCGGATTTCACCCCTCGGCCGTCGCCGGCAGTTTCGGCGCGGCGGCGGCGGCGGCCTTTCTCTTGCGGCTCGACGAAAAGCAGACCGTCCGCACACTGGGGCTGGCCGCGCTGCAGACCAGCGGCCTGCTGGCCTGGCAGGACGACCCGCGCGAGGATGCCCGCCCCTTCCAGATGGGACTGGCCGCACGCAACGGGGTGATGTCTGCCATGCTGGCCGAACAGGGCTTCGGCGCGCCCGACCGCATCTTCGACGGCGGGCATGTCGTGCTCGACGCCTATAGCGGCGTGGCCGAGCCGGGACGCCTCACCGCCGGGCTGGGCGAGGTCTGGGACGGGGTGATGGAGCTTGCGATCAAGCCTTACCCCTGCGTTTCCTTTCTGCATCCGGCGCTGGACGCACTGGTTCGGCTGCTCGAGGAGCACGATCTAACACCGGCGCAGATCGACAAGATCTCTCTGCGTTTTGCCGAGGCGGGCGCGCATTGCGTGGACGACAACCCGCTCAAGGGTCATTCGGCCCAATACATCCTGCCGGTTCGTGCCGCGACGGGGCGGCTTTCCTTTCTTGACCTCTTCACCGACCGGCGCAAGACCGAGCCCGAGGTCGCCCGGCTGGCCGCCAGCGCCGAGGTGATCCGCGACACCGGGGCCTTCAACGACGCCTTTCCCGATTTCTACATGGGCGAGGTCACGCTGACCCTGACCGGCGGGCGGCAAGTCTCGGCCACGGGCAAGGTTGCGCGCGGATACCCCGAAGAGCTGCTCTCGCAAGATGCGCTCGACGCCAAGTTCGCCGAGGTTACCGCCACCGTCTGCACAGCCGAGCGGCAGGCCGCGCTGGCCCGCGCCGTGGCCGAGCTGCACGACGCTCCAGATGTCGGGACGCTAACCACCCTTCTGGAGTCGCCCCCGAATGCATAGGGGCCCATAAGCTTGACGCTTCCCCCGAGCGGGATGCATACATATTCGAATACAGGCAGAGGAGCATGCATGGCGACCGCACGAGACAGCAACCGGGTCCGGCCCGTCCCCTCGACCTCGCAACGCGCCTATGCCCAGCTTCGCGAGCAGCTTCTGCGGTTCAAGTTCCTGCCCAACCAGAAGATCAACGAGGTGATGCTGGCCAATGATCTCGAGATCAGCCGCACCCCCCTGCGCGAGGCGCTGAACCGCCTGGCGGCCGAGGGGCTCCTGATCGACCGGGGCCGCGGCTTTTCGGTGCCGGGGCTGGAACCCGCGGTGATTTTCGACCTGTTCGAAGCCCGGCAGGAGATCGAATGCGCCACCGTGCGGCTGGCCTGCGCCCGCGCCGAAGAAACCGAGTTGGACGAGTTGTCGGACTTCCTCGATGCCAGCATGGCAGAATCTCCCGATGCTTCGGTCGACCGGCTGATGGAGCTCGACATCCGCTTTCACGACACGATCGCGCAACTGGCCCGTAACGCCGTTCTGCGCCAGACGCTCGCCAACCTGAACGACCGGATGCACCTTGTTCGCTGGATCGCGATGGAGGGGCGTCGCGAACGCACCCAGGCACAGCACCGCGAGATCCTGGGGCATATGCGCGCCCGCGACGAAGCAGCTGCGATGGCCGCCATGCGCAACCACATCCTGCACCGCAACGAGGATATCATGGCCGCCATCAAATCCGCCTATGGACATGTCTATACCCGCGAGACGGGCTGAGCCGGTGCAGCGCTACCTGCTCATCGGATCGGGCTCCGGCATCGGCGCGGCACTGGCCCGGAAACTGGCGGCGCCGGGGGTGGAGTTGATGCTGCACACCGGCAGCAATATCGAGAGGCTGGCAAGGGTCGAGGCCACCTGCCGCGATGCAGGGGCCGAAGTGGATAGCATGCTGGGCCTGACCGAGGAGGCGGAACTGGCCCATCGCGTAGGCGGCTGGCTCGACACGCTGCCACCGGGCGGATTGACGGGCTTCGTCTTTGCCGCAGGCTATGCCCGGCTGGGTCGGATCGACGCGGCAGACCACGAGGCTTTGCGGAAAGCGCTTTTCGCGATGCCCTTCGCCTTCCAGACGCTCGCCGCGCTGGCCGCGCCGAAACTGGCCGACGGGCGCGGGCGCATCCTCTGCGTCAGTGCGTTCGGCGCGCATCGCACAAAGACGCATTCCTATGCCCCCACCGCGCCTGCCAAGGCCGCGCTGGAGGCGCAGGTACGCGTCTTTGCCGCCAATCTGGCGCCGCGCGGAATCACTGTTAACGCCGTCGTCCCGGGCTTCATCGCCAAGGATCCGGGCACACCTTCCTCGCTGAGCCCGGAACAATGGGCGCGCGTGACCGACACCATCCCGATGGGCCGGCTGGGCCAGCCGGACGAGGTCGCGGCGATGGCCACCTTCCTGCTGTCGGAGCCCGCGAGCTACGTCACGGGGCAGAGCATCCATGTCAATGGCGGGCTGACCCTCTGACCCTTGGCGCGGCGGGGCATTGCGCCACTGCCGACATCAATGTATACAAATTGGAATTCACAATTGTGCCCGCTGCGCATCGGCTTGGCCGACACAGCGCCCACAGGAGGACCCATGCAGAACAAGCTCAACGGCGCCGAGGCGATGGTGCGGATGCTCGAGGCGCATGGCGTCTCGCATATCTTCGGCCTGTGCGGCGATACCACCCTGCCCTTCTACGATGCGATGCATCTGCTCGACCACGACATCACCCACGTCCTGACGCGAGACGAGCGCAGCGCGGGATACATGGCCGACGGCTATTCCCGCGTGACCGGTCGCCCCGGTGTGTGCGAGGGGCCGTCGGGCGGCGGGGCGACCTATATCCTGCCTGGTCTGATCGAGGCGTCCGAAAGCTCCTATGCCATTCTGGCGATCACCACCGACATCTCGGTCGGTACTTACGGCAAATATCCCCTGACCGAGGTCGACCAGGACGCGCTGATGCGCCCGCTGACCAAGTGGAACACCGTCATCAAGCGCGCCGATCACATCCCCCGCATGGTTCGCGCGGCCTTTCGCGCGATGACCACCGCGCGGCCCGGCGCGGCCCATCTGGGCCTGCCCTATGACATCCAGTACGATCCCGTCGACCCCGAGGATATCTGGGCCGACGCGCGCCTATCCACCTATCCCGCCTATGCCACCGGCCCCGACGAAGGCTCGATCCGCGCGGCGGTCGATGCGATCCTGTCGGCGAAAGCGCCGCTCATCGTCTGCGGCGGCGGTGTCGTTGTGGCGGGGGCGATGGATGAACTCGACCGGATCGCCACCCGGCTCGACATCGCCGTGGCGACCTCGATCTCGGGACAGGGCGCTCTGGCCGACACCCATCCGAACGCGCTCGGCGTCGTGGGCTCCAACGGCGGCACCGACGAGACATGGGAGATGATGCAAGCCGCCGACGTGATCGTGTTCATGGGCTGCCGCGCGGGGTCCACCACGACCGCCCGGTGGGAGGCGCCCAGCGTCGGCACCCGCATCGTGCATTTCGACGTGGATCCGATGGTGATCGGGGCCAACCTGCCGACCGAGGTGGGCGTCGTGGGCGACCTGTCCATGTCGCTGGCCATGGTCAATGCCGAGCTTGACCGGCGCGGGCAGGGCACGGAAACCTTTGGCGGCGCGAAGGCTGTTGCCGACATCAAGCGTCGCAAGTTCGAGATATTCGACCGCATCGCAACCGAGGATACGCGCCCGATCCGCCCTGAACGCGTCATTGCGGACCTGATGAAGGTGCTGCCTGCCGATGCGACGGTGGTGTCCGACCCCGGCACCTCCTGCCCCTATTACTCGGCCTATTACCAGCAGCAGCTTGCCGGGCGCTATTTCATCACCAACCGCGCGCATGGCGCATTGGGCTATGCGCTGGCGGCTTCGCTGGGCGCCTGGCACGGACGCCCATCGTCCAAGACGGTCGCCCTGATGGGCGATGGCTCCTTCGGCTTCACCGTTGGCGAATTGGAAACCGTTTGCCGCTGCCGTGCGCCGATCACCTTCGTGGTCTTTTCGAACGCCAGCTACGGCTGGATCAAGGCCAGCCAGATGGCTGACAAGGGCGCGCGCTATTACAACGTCGATTTCGGCCGCGTGGACCAGGCCGCCGTCGCGTCGGCCTATGGCGTGAAATCTTGGCGGGTCGAGGATCCGGCACAGCTGCAATCGGTCCTGCGGCACGCGGTGGAGCATGATGGCCCCACCCTTGTCGACGTGATCTGCCAGCCACTGGAAGAGGCAAACGCCCCGGTCCGCCGCTGGATGGGCTGAAAGCTCCCCCGCTGCAAGACAACACTCCCCCTGCCCCGGTCGCTGTCGCGCCCGGGGCTTTTTTCGGCTCAGTCGATCCTCGGCGCGCGGATGCGCAGGAAATAGATGAACACGCCGGTCATGACGTAAAGCCCGATGCTGATCGGGCTGGCGAAGAATGTCATCACATCCCCATCCGAGGTGATGAGGGCCCGGCGCAGGTAAAGCTCAAGGTAAGGGCCCAGGATGATCCCCATCAGCATCGGCACCAGGGGATAGGCCATCAGCCGCAACCCCCAGGCAAAGACCCCGATCGCCAGCGCCATCCACATCTGGAACACCGAATAGGTCGAGGCGTAGGTGCCCACCATCGCAATCATCGCGATGAAGGCATAGAGAACCCCCCGGTTCATCCGCGCAAGCCAGATGTAATAGGGGCCGAAGACCAGGACCGACAGGAAGACGAAGACCGCCGCGACCATCAGCGCCGCAAACATCGGGGCAATGGTCGCCATCTCGTTTGTCAGCAGGCCCGGGCCCGGCACCAGCCCGTGGATGAGCAGCACGCCGAAGATGATCGCCGTGACCGAGTCGCCCGGGATGCCCAGCGTCAGCAGCGGCACGACAGCCCCACCACACATCGCGTTATTGGCCGATTCAGCCGCTGCCAGCCCCTCATGCGAGCCGTTTCCGTATTCCTCGGGCTTGCGGCTCACCCGCTTGGCCTCGGCATAGGCGACGAAGGACGCCATCGAGGCGCCACCGCCCGGCAGCATCCCGATCAACACCCCGATGACCGAGCTTTTGATGTAGGTCAGAGCCCCGATCTCGCGGATCTCGGACCATTTCGGGATGAAATCGCGATGCGTGACCTTGAACTCGGGCGCATCCAGCACGCCACGCTTGGGCGCGCCACCCTGCAGCAGCAGCTCGCAGACCGCGAAAAGCCCGATCACCGCCGGTAGCAACTGCACCCCCTCGATAAGATTGGCGCTGCCGAAATCGAACCGGCCCTGCGCGACCATGTTGTCGAACCCCACGGTCGAGATCATCAGCCCCAGCGTCACGGTGACGAGGCTTTTCCAGATCGAGCCCTTGGCCACGATCACCACCGTTACCACGGCCATGAAGACGAGCGCGAACTTGTCCGGCGTACGGAACAGCAGGGCAAACTCGCTCATCGGTACGGCCACGAACATCAGCACCAAAGCGCCCAGCACACCCCCGATCGAGGAGGCCAGCGCATCGAGGCTCAAGGCCTTGGCCCCGTGCCCGCGCTTCATCAGCGCATGCCCCTCCATCGTGGTGATCGCGCCCGAGGCCGCGCCGGGAATGTTGACCGTGATGCCGGTCACGCTTCCCGCATAGATCCCGGCCATGAAGATCGCCATCACCATGACCAGCGCGTTCGTCAGCTCCATCGCGAAGGTGAACGGCAGCAGCAGCGCGATCGCCAGTGTTGCGGTCAGCCCCGGAATGGCGCCAAAGACCAGCCCCATGATGAAGCCGCCCACGAGGTAGAGAAAGGTTTCGGCATTGGCCAGCGCCGCGAAGCCGCCCAGGATATCCCCGGTCATCAGAACATCCCCTGCGGCAGGAACAGGTCAAAGAGTTGCTGGAAGAACAACCAGCCCACCCCGGTCACGCCGATGGAGATCAGCGCCGAGGTCGCAAGCGCCCGCAGGGGCCCGATCCGCTCCTGTTCGAACAACCAGCCGACGGCAAAGGTATAGGCGGCGGTGGCGATCCAGTAACCCAAAGGCTCGAATGCGGCGATGAACCCGCCGGTCAAAGCGATCAGCGCGACGCTGCGCAGGGCGAAATCCCCTTCCCTCTCGCCCGCGGAGGCCTCGCCTCGCAGGTTCTCGACCAGCACGCCTAGGGCGCCGACAGCCAGAAGAACCACCAGGATCAGCGGAAGAAAGGACGGGCCAGGTTCGCCCCGAGCAAAGGGAAGCGGCAGTTCCAGCGCCTGCAAGAGATAACCCAGGTCGAGGACCAGGATGAAAAGGGCGAAAACGACCTGGCGGTTCATCATCACGGGCGGCGGCCTTCTCCGGTCAGTTGTCTCTTGTACAACGACCCGGCCGTGTTTCACAGCCGGGTCGCGTCGTGAGTGGTGTTGGCGCGGCTCAGTCGCCGATAACGCCCTCGGCCTTGAGCTTGTCCAGCATCGCGGTTGCGCGCTCCTGAGTTCGCTGGACAAAGGCTTCGGCCTCGGCCCCGTCCATCCAATAGGCGTTCATCCCCGTGGCCGCCGCCTTTTCCTGGAACTCCGGATTGTCGAATGCGGCCTTGAACGCCTCGGTCAGGGTCTGCTTGATCTCGTCGGGCGTTTCGGCCGGCACGGCCAGCACGCGCATGCCGCCCCAGACCACGTCATAACCCAACTCCTTGAAGGTGGGCACATCCGGCAGGCTGGGGTCGCGCTTGTCGCCCATCACGGCCAGGATGTTGACCTGCCCGGCGTCATGCGCGCCCGCGACGGTCGCATAGCTCAGGCTTCCGGCATCGTTCTCGCCCGACAACAGCGCTTCGCGCTGCTCGGCCGAGCCGTTGGGGAAGGGAATGTGGTTCAGCTCCACCCCCAGCTTGTCGGCCATGTCCAGCGCGTGCAGGTGCCAGATCCCCGCGATGCCCGAGTTCGAGACGGTCACCTCGCCCGGCGCCTCCTTGGCGGCGGCGATGAAATCGTCCAGCGTCTCCCAGCCGGTATCGGCATTCACTGCCAGAACCGTCGGGTAAAGCGTGACATTTGCCAGGTAGCTGAGCTGCGAGGTATCGTAACCCGGCACGAGGTTCTTGTAAGGCACGGTGATCATGCTGTCCCAGGTGAGCGAGCCGATCGTATAGCCGTCGGGCCGCGACTTCATCAGGCGCAGCGTGCCCACGCCCGATTGCGCGCCGGTAACGTTGTGCGTGCGGATGCCAACGCCAAGGGGTTCCTCGGCATATTGGAGAAAGGTGCGCATCACCGTGTCGGTACCGCCGCCCGCGCTCCAAGGCATGATATGGGTGATGTCCTTGGTCGGATAGTCCTGCGCGCCCGCGGCGAACGCGGCCGTGGCAGCCAGCGCCAGTCCCGCAATCCCCGCGCGGATGCTGTTTCGGATCGTCATTATGATACCCTCTCTGTCTGCTGTGTCGCGCGGTTCCGCCTTCGGGGCGGCGCCCGACCGTTCGAATGGCTACCGCCTTGGGCGGTTCTTTTTGTATACAACATGCTATACATTAAAGAGTGCATTGCAACGGTTTTTCCGCCAGACCATTCTGGAGACCACCCGTTCCCACCGGAGAGACCCCATGAATACCGCCAACACGCCGCCCAAAGGTGCGATCACGCTGGATCACAGCGGAAGTTTCGTGACCGACCCGGATGCGGCGCGTGCGGCGCTGGAAAGTCTCGGCTTCACCGTCACGCCCTGGTCGGCGCAGGTGCAACCCGATCCCGATACGGGCCAGATGCGCCTGACCGGAACCGGCAATATCTGCGTCATGCTGGGCGAAGGCTACCTGGAGTTCCTCGCCCATACCGCCGATACCGCGCTGGGGCTGGAATTCCGCGCCGCGCTGAAGCGTCGGGCGGGGCTGCACCTTGCCGCCTTCGGCAGCGCCGACGCCGCCGCCGATCACGCCGCCCTGACCGCGCAGGGGCTGGAGATGCGGCCGCTGGTCCATTTCTCGCGGGAGGTCGAGACCGAGACCGGAACGGCCGAGGCCGCCTTTACCGTCGCCCGCCTTGCCCCCGGAGCGATGCCCGAAGGGCGCGTACAGGTCGTCACCCATCACAGCGTCGCCGCCATGTGGCAGGATCGCTGGACTCACCACCCCAATGGCGCGCTGGCCCTCCGGTCGATGGTCATCTCGGCCCCCGATCCCGAGGAGGCCGCCGCCCGCTTCGCCCGGATCCTCCACCGGCCCGCAGAGCGCCATGGTGAAGGCTTGCGGATCGGGCTTGACCGGGGCGCGCTCGAATTCTTGCCCGAGGGTGCCGCCACCGCGCTTGTCGGAGAGCCGGTCGAACAGGGGCACACCTGTTTCGCCGCGCTGCGCGTCGCCGTCACCAGCCTCGCCCCCTTCGCCGACCGGACCGGCGGGCGTATGCTCACGGACGGCACGCTCGCCCTGCCCTTCGCGCCCGAGCTTGGACGCGGCTGCTGGCTATTCGAGACCGCCTAGCCGAACCGCGCCGCGGCAAAGGGGGCAAGGTCGATCCCCAGCATTTCTCCGGTCACCAGCTGTGCCACCAGTTCGCCGGTCCGCGCCGACCCCACCAGCCCGACATGACCGTGCCCAAAGGCGTGGATCACCCCCTCCAGCCTTGCCTGGCCGATCACCGGCAACCCGTCCGGCGTGCTGGGCCGCGAGCCCAGCCAGACCCGCGCCTCACCCACATCGAGATCGGGGAACACCGCCGCCAGGTGCTTGCGCAGGATCTCGGCCCGACGCCAGTCCGGGGCGGCATCCACGCCCGAGATCTCGACCTGCCCGGCGCAGCGGATGCCATTTGCCAGCCGGCTGATGACGACCTTGCGGTCGCCGACCATGACCGAGGTACGCGGCCCCGGAAGGTTCCCGCCGCCCTCGACCATCACGTGATATCCCCGCTCGGCCTCCAGCGGCACCCGGTCCCCTGCCCCGCGCGCCAGCACGGCCGACCGCGCCCCGCTGGCGATCACCGCAGCGTCGCAGGCGATATCGCCCTGGCCGGTCTTGACCGCGACCAGCCGACCCGCCCTCTCGGAGAACCCTGTCGCGCGCGCTGCAAGACGCCGCCAGCCGCGCGCCTCGACATGGTCGATCAGGCCCGCGCAATACGCACCGGGATTCAGGCACTGGCCTGCCTCGGGCACGAAGACACCGAACCGGTATCCCGGCGCGAGATCAGGCTGGCGCTGCGCGAGGTCTTGGCCCTCAATCTCCTCGAAGGCGATGCCAAGTTCGGACCGGATGCGCCAGGCCAAGGCCTCGGCCTCGAACCCGGCGCGGTCGGGATAGACATGCATCAGGCCAGACTCCGCGTCGATAAGCTCCGCCAGCCCGGCGCGCCCGGCCACTTCGGCATGGCGCTGCGGCGCCTCCTTGAGCAGAGCGCGCAAGGCGGTGGCGGTGCGGCGCAGCTTCTCCTCGGTCGAGGCCGAGGCGAGATAACGCCACAGCCATCCGGCGGCACGCGGCAGATAGCTGGGTCGCACCCTGAGCGGCCCCATCGGATCGGCCAGCCAGCCGGGCACCTGTCGCCACACGCCCGGCGAGGCCGGCGGCAAGATCGAGTGCGAGGAAAGCCAAGCCGCGTTGCCGTAGCTCGCCGCCTGCTCGCCGCCCGGCGGGCCCGGATCGACCAGGATCCCCGTCAGGCCCCGCTCGGCAAGTTGAAACGCGGCATGGGCGCCAACCACCCCTGCCCCGATCACCACGACATCGGCCTTCATCGCGCGCCCCTTTCCGCTGGTGGTCAATGGGTCCGATTCTGTATACATCCTTGTGGACGAAAACAATCGCCACCCGGACAGGAGAGCCGCATGAAGCTGAGATACGAACCCGTCTATTCCTCGCGCCGCTCGGCAGTTCTGGCAGATAACATCGTGGCCACCTCGCAGCCGCTGGCGGCGCAGGCCGGGCTCGAGATGCTGCGCCGGGGCGGCAACGCGGTGGATGCCGCCATCGCTACCGCCGCCGCGCTGACCATCGTCGAGCCGACAGGCAACGGGCTGGGATCCGACGCGTTCTGCATCCTGTGGGACGGCAACGAATTGCACGGGATCAACGCATCGGGTCGCGCGCCCGCCGCGTGGACGCCCGAGCGTTTCGCCAACGGCCTGCCCGAACGTGGCTGGGACAGCGTGACCGTTCCCGGCGCGGTCAGTGCCTGGGTGGATCTGTCCGAACGGTTCGGCACGCTCGACCTCGCCACGCTGCTGGCCCCCGCGATCCGTTATGCCGAAGAAGGATTCCCCGTCTCGCCGGTAATCGCCACGCTCTGGGCCAAGGGGGCAGAGACGCTGAGGGACCAGCCCGGCTTCGCCGAAACCTTTCTGCCCGACGGCCGTGCACCGCGCGCGGGCGAGCGGTTCCGAAACCCCGGCGCCGCCCGCACCCTGCGCACCATCGCCGAGACGCGCGGCCGCGCCTTCTATGAGGGCGAGATCGCCGAAGAGATCGCGGCCTTCGCCCGTGCGCATGGTGGCGCAATGACGCTAGAGGATCTGGCGGGCCACGAGAACGACTGGTGCGGCACGATCAGCCAGGGTTTCGACGATGTCACCCTTCACGAGATCCCGCCCAACGGTCAGGGCATCGCAGCGCTGATGGCGCTGGGAATGCTCGACCACACCGACATCCACGACCATGGCCCGGACGACCTCGCAGCCGTCCACCTTCAGATCGAGGCGATCAAGCTGGCCTATGCCGACCTGCATCGCTTCGTCGCCGACCGCCCCCACATGACCAAGGTGCGTGAAACCGCGCTGCTCGACCCCGACTACCTTCGGTCGCGCGCGGCCCTGATCGACCCCGGCCGCGCGCAGGATCATGGCCCGGGCGCGCCCCGGCGCGGCGGAACGGTGTTGCTGAGCACGGGCGACGCGTCGGGCATGATGGTCAGCTTCATCCAGTCGAATTACATGGGCTTCGGATCGGGCGTGGTCGTGCCGGGCACCGGCATTTCCATGCAGAACCGTGGTGCTGGCTTCACCCTCGAAGAGGGCCATCCCAACCGCGTCGCCCCCGGCAAGCGGCCCTTTCACACGATCATCCCGGGCTTTGCCATGAAAGGGGATCAGCCCTTGATGGCCTATGGCATGATGGGCGGTCCGATCCAGGCGCAGGGGCATCTGCAACTTCTGCTCAGGACGCAGCTCTGGGATCAGGATGTGCAGGTCGCCGCCGACGCGCCGCGGTGGCGAATGATCTCGGGGCTGGATGTCGCTTGCGAGCCTGAGCTTCCCGCCCTCGACGGGTTACACTCACTGGGCCACAAGGTGCAGGTCGAGGCGCCGGACAATGCCTTTGGTTTCGGCGGCGCGCAGCTTGTCCACCGTCTGCCGGATGGCGGCTACGCGGCAGGATCGGATCCGCGCAAGGACGGGCAGGCGGCGGGGTTCTGAAAACGCCGAAGTGGTGGACTTGATGGGTACCCGCCATTCCGGCAACCAGGTAGCAGGGCGCACCAAGGGTGCCTATGCCTGTTCGCCGGGGCCCCGCAATCCGTCGAGCAAGTGCCGTGCCGCCTCGGGGTCCAAGCGTCCGCGCTCACCGATCAGCACCAGCTTGCACCCCTCTGGCCGATCCGCCGGCGCGGGCGAAAGGGCGGCGCGGGTACCGACCAGTTGAAACAGCATCCGCCCTTCCCCCCCCGCGAAGCTGAGGAACCCCTTGCCGCGCAAGAGCGTGTCGGCAAGCTGCGAGATTACCCGCTGAAAGGAGTGCAGATCCAGCGCCCCCTCATGCTCCCATTCGAGATGGATGAACCGACTGTCATCGTGCGGCCGTACCGCCGATACGGTCCGCCACTGGGGCTCGGCGACGAATAGCGCGGCGAGCGGGACCGGCTCGTCCATGTCGAAGGTGTGCCGCTTCCCCTGAACGGTCAGCGTGGCGCGAAGCGTGGAAAGGTCGTCGGATGTGGCCTCAACTGTCTTGGACAGGAACAGGATGTCCGAGCCCCGCACCTGCGCCTGCCATAGCGGGTCGCTCTTGCGCCGGGCCGCGTCGGGTGCATCCACGATGCCAATCACGGTCTCGAGCCGCGCCTGCGTCCAGATCACCGGGTCCATCAGGGACTGCACGATGCCTGCCGGGTCGGCCACGCCGCTGGCCTCGATCACGATCAGCTCGGGTTTCGGGGCACGGGACAGGACCAGTTTCAGCGTCCGCATCAGATCGCCCTGCAAGGAACAGCAGATACAGCCGTTCTTGAGGCCGATCACGCCCTCTGCCGTCGCATCGAGCAGGTCGACGTCGATATTGATCGATCCGAAATCGTTCACGATGGCCGCGATCCGCAGGCCGTGATCCCCTTGCAGCAGACGATTGATGAACGTGGTCTTGCCCGCCCCCAGAAAGCCCGTGACAACGAGGACCGGAACGCTCACTGCGCCGTGCGCCGAACCGGGCGCCCGGGGGCGGCCTTCGTGTTCAGCACGCCGTCCGAGATGACGAACTCGCCACCCACCAGGAGATGGCGCACGCCTTCGGATGGCCTGTTCATCGCTATGAAATCGGCCTTGTCGGTCAGCGTGTCGATGTCGAAGACCACGATATCCGCATCACAGCCTTCCTGGAGGCGGACCTTCCTGGCGATCTGTGGCGCGCAGCCCTCGATCACCTTGCCGGGCAGAATCGTGCATTTCGCCAGCGCGTCCATCAGCGGCATGGTCCCACGCTCGCGGACATGCTCGCGCAAGAAGCGGGTGAACGTGCCCGAGGATCGCGGATGCGCCGACAACTGTTCGGGCAGCGGCCAGTCCAACCCCTCGTAGATGCGGCCCTCCTCGTCGATCCATGGCATCGCGTCCGAGGCGATGGAGCCGCCGGGATAGGTGACCGACAGGTCCAGCAGGCGCCGATGCTCGTCGTTCGCATCCACGTCGAGAAAATGCCACATCACCAGGTCGGTGGGCGCGCTTTCGCGGGCCGCGCGCATGTCCTCGCGCCCGGTAAAGCGGTGATGATTGTGGATGAGCTCGATATTGGAATAGTCGCTTCCCGTGCGCTTGGTGAAATCCGGATCCATGAAGAACCCGGCGCTGACCACCGTCGCGCCGGTGCCGTAAGGATAGGCCTCGGTCGTGACCGGCAGGCCCTGCTCCTGCGCCTTGGCGACCAGTTCGACCACCCGCTCGATATCCATCAGCGACGTGGAATTGAGGTGGCAGATATGCATATGCGCCCCGGTCGCACCTGCCAGGCCGATCAGGCGCACATAGCTGTCGACCGAGCTTTGCGGGTCGATATTGCTGAGATAGGCGATATGCGTGAAGGTCGGCGTGCCGTATTCAAAGGCCAGATCGCAGATATCGGCCATTTCCTTCACCCCGGCCCCCGGCGCATAGCCGTTGGGCAGCCCGATGCCGATGGCGCCTTCGTCGAGGCCCTGCCGCACATGGGCGACGATCTGCGCGGTCTGGTCGGTATCGGCGGCCTCGGTGGACCAGCGCATGTCCTCCGAGCCCGCCCCCATCTGGTCGATCGGGTGCACGTCGGCATCCAGCTCGATCGCCCCAAAGGCCGCCTTGCGCCCGAAGATCCACGCCGCAGCCGTGCCGTAGTTCAATGCGCGCGGGATCCGGGCCTGCCGATCGTACCATCCGGCGACGGGCAGCGCGCCCACTTCCAGCTCCAGTGTCGTGGTGACGCCGTCAAAGGCCTGCATCCGATCGGCAGCGACCGATTGACCATGCGCGTGCAGGTCCAGGAACCCGGGCGCCACGATCAGCCCGGTGGCGTCGATCTCGCGCGCCGCCGTGCCTTCGATGCTTCCGATCTTCTCGATCCGGTCGCCCGTGATCGCCAGGTCGCAAACCGCGTCGAACCCGGTTTCGGGGTCCATCACGCGGCCATTACGCAAGATGACATCAAATGTCCCGGTCATCAGGCCGCGCCCTCCGCAGCGAAGGGGTTCTCCACCTTCGGCCAGTAATTCGAATCCCGCTTGGTGAAGGGGACGATGGTGAAATCCGGGGTGATCGCCCCCGGCGTGCCAAGGTGGACGACTTCTGCCGCCATCGGTGCGAATCCGTCATAGAAATGTTGCGAGGATTTCACGACCACGTATTTCATCCGGGACAGGTCGATCCCCAGATTCTCGAACGCCTCGGGGTGAAAGGTCTGGGTGCGCTTGGTGTTGACCACGACATGCACGCCCTCCGCCTCCAGCCAGACGCAATCGCCCATCTGCATCTCGGCGCGGCCCAGATGCTGCACGGCGTCCCGCGCGATGCCGCGCACCGTCACCTTCAGGTCCACCGGGTCGCCCGACATCGGACCGATCTTGCCGCCCAGCCGCACGGCCATCTCGGCGCCCTCGCCGGCGTCCATACACATTCCCACCAGAACCGGGTCCCAGAAGGTACCAAGGGCGATATCCTTGAGCCCGCGATCCAGCGCGGCCCGCAGGACGAAGGTGGAATCCGACGGTGCGCCGCCGCCTGCATTATCCGCGAAATCGGCCAGCACGATGGGTGTGACGTTCATCGACACCGCGCGGTCCAGCCCCTCCTCCATCGAGGGGAATCGGCGCAGATCGTCGCGCATCTCCCACAGCTCGCGGCCAAGCGCCTCGGCGCGCTGGCTGGCAAGGTCGGCATCGCCATCAGTGATGACCAGCGTGCGGGTGCCGCAGCGCGGGTTGTCCCCCCAGGGAAAGCCATGCGCCAGCGAGACCGACAGGATGCCGTCCTTCCCCTCCATAGCCGACATGCGGTCGACATAGCCGCGCACCGGCTCGAATGGCGTGTGATACATCGCCATCATCCGGCAGTCGTAATCACGCATGACGGGATCGGTCCGGCCCTCGGCCGCGTCGGCGCAGATGGTGAACAGCTCCTCGGCGCGTTCGACCACGTCGATATGCGGGTATTCCTTGTAGCAGATGATCGCAGTCGCGTTGTCGAGCATCTGCTCCGTCAGATGGCAATGCGGGTCCAACTCCAGCCCGATCTTTGCGTCGGGCCCCACGATCTCGCGGATGCGGGCCATCATGTCGCCTTCGCAATCGTCATAGCCCTGGGCGATCATCGCGCCATGCATCGACATCAGGACCACGTCAACCGGCATCGCTGCGCGCAGATCGTCCAGGATGTCGTCCCGCATCGTCTCGTAGACCGCGCGAACAGTCGGTCCGGCAGGCTGCGCATAGGTGCACAACCCCTCGACCACGTCCCAGCCGCGCGCCTCGGCCATCTTGCGCCAGCATGTCACCGCGGCGGCATAGAGCCCCGCCTCCCCGCGCGAGGCGGTCTTGGTATAGAGATGCTCCTTGAACCCGCTCCACCCGGTCGGGATCGGCGAGAAGGAATTGGTTTCCGTCGCCAGCGACGCCATGAAAAGTTTCATTCTTCATCCCCGAGATTGGCCAGCGCGGTCATGATATCCGCCAGCACGTGGAATAGGATCACCGCAAAGGCCAGCGGGATCGCGATGCCGAAAACGGTCATCGGCAGGTCCATCGTTTCGGTTTGCCGGCCGGCAAGCCGTGCCAGGTAGCCCCGCGCCGGGTCTCCGCCCGGCCCCAGCAGGCTGAACCACAGGATCGGCAGGATGAAGCACAACACGCCGAGCGACCGTATCAGCGAAAAGACCAGCCCCTGCGCCCCGGTGGCCTGCAATGCGTCCGGAAAGAGCGTTGGATCGCGCCGCAGGCGATAGGCACAGGACGCGCCCAGAAGCCCGCCCCAGACCATCGAGAAGCGCGCCAGTTCCTCGGTCCAGATCGGCGGCTGGTTCAGAAGGTAGCGGGCGATCACCTGCCATCCGGCAGCCGCCAGCATGACCGCGACGGCCAGCGCCGCGCCCAGCAGGGCCACGCGGTTGAGCCCCCAGGAAACCCGATTCAGCCTGTCCGAGATCGCTCGCATGGATCAGCGCCCGACCGCTTTGTTCCAGGCGTCCAGCGCACCCTCGGGCAACTTGGTCGTCTCATAGATCGGCTGGCTGGCCTCGCGGAACTTTTCGCGCTCTTCCGGAGACAGCTCGATCACTTCGATGCCGGCTTCCTCCAGTTGCTTCAGCACGGCGGTATCGTCCGAGACCAGATTGCGGTTGGCCTCATGCGCCTTTTCCACCGCCTGCTGCACGATCTCGCGCTCCTCGTCCGAAAGACCCTGGTACCAGTCCTCGGACGCGATGGCGACGCGGACCGACGGGCTCATCCGCGCGTTGGTGAAATACTTGATGAAGGCCGTGTGCCCATAGGTCAGCGGCACGAAGGCGGGGTTGATGTAGCCGCCCGCGACACCGGTCTGCAGCGCGTTGGGCACTTCGGACCAGGACACGATGGTGCCTTTCGATCCCCAATTCTCGAAGGTGTTGATCTGCACCTCGTCCAGCGCCCGCATCCGCACGCCCTTCATGTCGTCGAATTCACGGATCGGCACCTCGGTGGTGAAAATGCCGGTCGGCGTCCCGGTCATCACGAGGTCGAGTACGCGCACGCCCTTGGGCGTCGTGCCCTCGTTGATCTTCTTCAGCATCCCGCCTTCATCCAGCGCCATGTCCAACTGGTCGAGATCTTCGAAGAAATAGGGCATCATCGCCCCGAAGATCGTGCCATCCAGCGTGCCGGCCGATTTCGCGTCCGACATCGACACTTCCAGCAGGCCCTGGCTGACCTGATCGAGGCGTTCGGCCTCCTCACCCAGTGAGTTGCGTTCGTATTCGACGGCTTCCATGCCATGCGCGTTCAGGTACTCGCCAAATGTATGCGCCCACATGTAGGTGCCCGATTTCTCAAGATCCGGCGGGCTGTCGAGGGCGATCTTCACTTCGGCCGACGCGGGCAGCGCCAGCGAGACGGCAATGGCCGAGGCCGTCAGGATTTGGGTCAGTTTCATGTCAGTTTCCTTCCCTGTTGATTGGTTGTCGCATCACTTCCACAGCCCCAGCGTCCGCGGCAGCCAGAGGCTGATGTCAGGCGTGAAGACGAGGATGACCAGCACGATGATCTCCGCGATGATGAAGGGGACGACGGCACGCGCCAGCCGCCAGTAATTCACGCCGGTCACCGTCGACACGATCAGCAGACAGCCCCCCAGCGGCGGAGAGACCAGGCCGATGCAGAGGTTGAAGCAGATCACGATGCCCAGGTGGACGGGGTCCGCCCCATTGGCCAGCGCGACCGGCGCCAAAAGCGGTACCAGCAGCGCCAGCGCCACGGGAACGTCCATGATCATGCCCGCAAGGATGAACAACACGTTCATCGTGATCAGGAAGCCGACCGGCCCCAGGCCCAGGCTCTCGACCAGCCCGGCGACGGCCTGCGGAATGCGCTCCAGCGCCGCCAGGTGGCCGAAGGCCGCGACCGCGCAGAGGATCATGAAGATAGATCCGGTAAGTATAGCCGTGCGCGAGAAGCTCTCCCAGATGTCCTCTCGCGTCAGCGGCGAGTAGAAGAAGGCGGCGATGGCGGCGGCCAGGACCGCGACGGCGGCCGCCTCGGTCGGCGTCATCCAGCCCAGCACGATCCCGCCTACGATGATCAGCGGCAGGCACAGCGCAGGCAGGGCCACGAAGATCGCCGGCAGCAGCGGCGGCGCATCCCCCTTTGCGACCCGAGGATGATCCTCGCGCCAGGCATACCAGCCGTTGACGAGGAACAGCGCACCGGCCAGTAGCAGCCCCGGCAGGATGCCTGCCACGAAAAGCGCCGCGACCGATGTCTGCATCAGCGCTCCGTAGAAGATGAGGATGATCGAGGGCGGCACGATCGGCCCGATGATGGACGAGGCCGCGGTGATGGCGCCCGCATACTCCGCAGTATATCCGCGCTCGCGCATCGCCGGGACCAGGGTGTTCGACAAAGCCGCGGCGTCGGCCACGGCTGAACCCGAGATTCCGGCGAAGAAAACCGAGGTCATGATGTTCACATGCCCCAAGCCGCCACGCAGCCGCCCGATCAGCGCCATCGACAGGTCGATCAGCGATTTCGTGACGCCGCCCCGGTTCATCAACTCGCCCGCAAGAATGAACAGCGGCATCGCCAGAAGCGAGAAGATACTGATCTGCGAGAACACCTTTTGCGGCAGCACGGCAAGATAGCGGGCGTTGTCGGTCAGGATGAAGGTCAGCACCGCCGCGCCGCCGATCACATAGGCAAGCGCCAGCCCCGAGGCCAATAGTGCAACCGCGACGAGGGGAACGACCCAGATCATGCCGCGCTCTCCACCCGGCCGGGGGCGATGCGCCCCGGTTCGAAGCCTTGATCGGTGATATGCGCCGGGATGGCCTGTCCCTGTATCAATGCCGCCGCCAGTTCCGCCGCCGCGGGGGCGGACTGGATGCCATACCCCCCCTGCCCGGCCATCCAGAAGAAGCCGGGAACCGCGCGCGAGAAACCGATCACCGGCTCCTTGTCGGCGACAAAGCTGCGCAGGCCGGCCCACTTATTCTCGATCCGCCGGATTTCGAGGTCAAAGGCCGTCATGATCCGGTCGGCGCAGATCGCCACGTCTATCTCCTCGGGCTGCGCGTCGCAGGGATCGGTGGGCGTTTCGTCGGCGGGCGAGATCAGCAAGCGGCCGGCGTCCGGCTTGAGATAGAACTGCTCGTCCACGTCGATGGTGATGGGCGCTTCGCGGCGGGTGAAGCCTTCGGGTTCGGCCACCACCATCGCGGTCCGTCGCTTGGGCACCAGCCCGATCGTCTCGGCTCCGGCCATGCGCCCGACACTTTCGGCCCAGGCCCCGGCGGCATTGACGACCAGCGGCGCCGAGAACGAACCGGCCTTGGTCTCGACGCTCCAGATTTCGCCGTTGCGGCGCAATCCCCGCACCGGCGCACCGGTGATCATAGCGCCTCCGTGCGCCTTGAAGAGCCGCAGGAACCCTTGGTGAAGCGCCGCGACGTCGATGTCCTGCCCGCCCCTGTCCAGCATCCCGGCAGCGGCATATCCGTCCCTCAACAAGGGTTGATGCTCTTTCAGCGCAGCGGGCCCCAGCACGTCGACGTGGGTTTCGCCCGAGACAGAGGCGACCAGCGCGTCGAGCGCGTCCAACTGGTCTTGCCGCGCGACCATCAGTATCTCGCGCGGGGTCAGAAGCGGCGAGTCCGCAAACCCGTAAGGCGTGTCGTCGAAAAAGGCGCGCGAAGCCCGCGTCAGGGCACGCACCCCTTCCGGGCCATAGCTGGGCGCAAAAACCGCCGCCGAACGTCCGGTCGTGTGATAGCCGGGCTGTGCCTCCATCTCGGTCATCACCACCTTCATCGACCGCGCCAACCCCGCAGCCACCGAGGCGCCGGCGATACCTGCGCCGATGACGATGGCATCCGCTGAACTGGGGCGATCCGACATGAGGCGTGAACCCTTCCGCTTCGATTCCGACGCGTCAACGCTATCCGAGAAATTTCTTAAATCAACATTTCTTTTTCGTATACGAAAATATTTTCCTTCCACCAAAAAACTTGCTAATTTCATCGGACAACGAAGGAGGCGCACACACCCATGACAACGGCCCAGGATCTGGGGGCTCGGCTCAGACAGTTGCGCAAGGCCCGCCAGTTGACGCTCAGCGGGCTTGCGTCCCTGTCCGGCGTCGCGGTGTCCACGATCTCCAAGATCGAGAACGGCGCCCTTTCCCCCACGCTGGACAAGGTGTTGCGCCTGGCCGAGGGGCTGGACCTGACGATCGGGCAACTGATCGGGGACGAGGAAAGCGGGAGCAGCCCGCCCAACAGCCGGTTCGCACCATCGCGTGAGGGCGATGGTATCGTCATCGACACGAAGAACTACGTCTACCGGTATCTGTGCGGCGAGTTGACGAACAAGCGGATGGTTCCGATCCACGCGCGGATCAAGGCATCATCCATCAGGGAATTCGGCCCCTTGGAGAAGCATGGCGGCGAAGAATTCCTGATTGTCATGGAGGGCGAGGTCGTGGTGCATTCGGAGTTCTATGCCCCCGTCACCCTGAAGCGGGGCGAGAGCATCTATCTCGACAGCACGATGGGCCATGCCTATGTCAGCGCCGGGGAATGCGACGCCGAGGTCTTCTGCATCTGCACCGAACCCCAGCGCCTGAACAGGAATGGCGAGGACGAGGTGCCTCAGCCCGGGTGATAGGCGAGAAATTCGATCTCGACCACCGCGCCCGGCACCATCAGCGCAGAACAGACGGCGGACCGCGCCGGTGGCTGCGAGGGGAAATAGCTTCCGTAGACCTTGTTGAAGGCACCGAAATCGGCCGTGTCGGTCAACCAGATCGTCGCCTTGGCCACTTGCGAAAGATCCGCCCCGACCTCTTCCAGAAGCGCCTTGGCATTCTCGATGCACTGGCGCGTCTGCGCCTCGATCCCGCCCTCGACGATCCGGCCGTCAGGGCCGAAGCCCAGTTGCCCCGACAGGATCAGGAAGTCCCCGGCCCGTACGGCCTTGGACAGGGGAACCGGTGTTCCGTCGGGCAGTTTCACGTCTCCGCCCAGCGTCTCGATCGGCATTCGTCTCTCCTGCATTTTGCGTTTGTCGCAGCGTTGATCCCAGAACATGCCCCTAAGGGCAAGCTGCCACCGCGCCCCCGGGGATCGGGCGCGATCCGTTCGCGACCGGTTCGATGGTTATCTCGCCCCCAAGGAAGCCTAGGATACTATTCGCCTTGGTTCCGACTTCGACGCCGCGGCAGGCAGGGCGCAGAGTTTCGCAATGGACGTGGATCAACCTGCGTGACGGGGGTCCCTGCCCTCCGGAAGCCGCATCAGCCGAACAGCGCGTTTACCAGTTTGCTTACGTCGAAGGGCTTGTCGCAGCGCGGAACGTCGCGCAGTGTCTCCGGCAGGCTGCGGTCGTCATAGCCCGTCAGCAGCACGAAGGGCACGCCGCGCTTTTGCAACGCCTCGGCCACGCCAAAGGATTTCTCCTGGCCCAACGTCACGTCCAGTGTCGCGGCGTCCAACGGCTCGACCGAGGTCACGGCGGTCAGCGCTTCCTGCACCGAGGAGAGCGGCCCGATCACGGTCGCGCCCATCTCCTGCAACGTGTCCGTGAGATCGGCCGCGACGAGATATTCATCCTCCACCACGAGAATGTGCTTCCCTTTGACAAGCTCGGCAGCGGTGTCGGTCATGGTCGGTTTCTCCTGCGTCTTTTCGGCAATGGCAGTGTTACGACGCATCTAAGCGCATGAGGTTCCAGTTCATAGCTGGTTTCCGCGCCCAGTTGATACGGCAGCGCGCGTTCGATCAGCTCGCGCCCGTAGCCGCCCTCCTGCGCGCCATCTGGCTCATTGACCTCGATTCCTGTTTCCCGCCATTCGAAGCGCAGCAGGCGCGGCGTCTCGCCGATCACCTTCCAGCTGACGGCAAGACGCCCCTCTGGCGTGCTGAGCGCCCCGTATTTCGCCGCATTGGTCAGAAGTTCGTGCAGCGCAAGGGCCAGGGTCTGGACCGAGGCCGAGGGCAGGTCGATCCCGCGCGGGCCGCTGGTGGTCACCTGGGTGGCGCTGTCCTCTTCGTTCAGGATGCCGTATCCCCTCAACTCCGTTTCCAGCAGCGCGTCAAAAGTCACCCGCTCGCCATCCTCAAGGCGCGACAGCATGCTGTTGACGCGGGCAAGCGCCTGAAGCCGGTCGCCGAAACGGCCCGCGAACTCGTCCAGCGACGCACTGCGCTTGATCGTCCGCGAGGCCATGGCACGCACCACGCCCACCAGGTTGCGCGTCCGGTGCTGCAATTCGGCCAGCAGGACCTCCATTCGCGCCACCGCCTGCTTCTCCTCGGTCATGTCATGGGTGATCCCGCCCAGACGACGGGGCGCGCCTTCGTTGGTGCCCAGCCCGAACCCGGTGGTGCGCAGCCAGCGGATCGCCCCGTCCGAAGGGCGGCGGATGCGATATTCATAGACCGCGTCGCCCTCCGCCAGAGAACGGATCGCCGCGCGCGTCTTTTCGCGATCCTCGGGCAGGATCAGGTTCATCAGGAAATCGAGACCGCGGTTCCGCAACGCCGCCTGGCGATCGGTGCCGAAAATCCTGTCGAAAGCCGGGTTGAGATACTCCCATTCCAGCGTCTCGGCATCGCGTATCCACAGCGCGTCCGACGAAGCCTCGCCAAACTGGCGGAACCGCGCCTCGCTCTCCCGGACCGCTTCCTCGGCCTGCCAGCGTTCGGACAGATCCATCGTCACAACAAGGAGGTTGCCCGGCCGCCCGTCCGGCCCCGGCAAGAGGGTCGCGCGGCTGTTCGCCCGGACGGCCGAGCCGTCGGAGCGCAGGTAACGCTTGTCGAGGCCCAGCCCGGAGCCCCCGGCCTCCCCTGCAAGTACGCGGTCGATCACCTCCTGCGTCCGGGACAGGTCATCGGGATGTGTCACCTCGGAGACAGACAGCGCCCGCATCTCTTCGCGCGAACGGCCCAGGATGCGGCCCATTTCGTCATTGGCCAGCACGATCCGCCCCGAGGAGTCGATTTCCGACAGACCGACCGAGGCCCCCTCGAAGATCGCCTGAAGCCGCGCCTCGCTCTCGCGCAGGCGATCCTCGGCACGGCGGCGCTCGGTAACATCCTGCCCGATCTTGATAAAGCCGCGCACATCCTCCTCGGAACCCAGCCGGATCGTCTCGCCTTCGATGAAGATGAGTTCGCTACCCTTGCGACATTGCCAGCGGATATTCGGAGCGGCACCGTCGCGCGCCGCGTCGCGCAGTTCCCGACACGGTTCGTCAGCCTCGACATCCTCGGACACGAAGGTTCGTGAAAAGGGCTGGCCAAGCATCTCCCGTTCCGACCAGCCAAAGACGTGCTGCGCGCCGGACGGCCAGGATGTGATGTAACCACCGGCATCCATCGTGAAGATTGCGTAGTCGCGCGCGCCCGCCACGATATGGGCATAGCGTTCGCGGGTCTGCTCCAGCTGCAACTCTGCGCGGCCGCGCGCGATGGCGGCCCAGCACCGTTCGGCGACATCCTCGACCAGAGCGATCTCTTCCGCGCTCCAGTCTCGGGGTTCGTCCTGCACCGCGCAGAGCGCGGCGGAAAGCTCCCCTTCCTTGACCAAGGGTACGTCGACCCAGGACACGAGTCCCATGTCCCGGCAAAACCGCCGTTCGTCGTCATCCATGCCGGTCTCGGCCGCCACGTCCGGCACGGTCCAAGTGCTTCCGCTCGACAATCTCTGGCAGGCTGACCTGAAATCGTTTTTCGCATAGCGCCCTGCCAGGCTGGGCAGGCCGTTTTCGACATGGTCGCGGAAAACCTCGCCGTAGTCCTCTCCGGATGGCCATTCGACGAAAAAGACCCGGCTTGCCCCCAGCCACTCGCCCACAAGCCTTGTGGCGGTATCGGTAATCTCGGCGGTTCGGTTCAATTGCCGCAGGGCATCCGACAGCCGCAACAGGAAACTCTGCCGCTCCTCGCTCAGTCGCAGCGCCTTCTCGGCATTTTTGCGCGGGGTGATGTCGCTGGCCACACCAAGCCATTCCTCCAAGGTTCCGTCCTGGTTGTAGATCGGAACCGCGCGCGACGCCGTCCATCCCAACGTCCCATCGGCGCGCACAACGCGGTGTTCGAGCATGAACGTCGTTTCGGTATCGATCGCCTTGCGGATGGCCGCGGACACGGCAGCGCGGTCATCGGGGTGAATGTAAAGCTCGATCCAGCGGCTCTCGGGTTCGACCGTATCAGCCAGAAAACCGCCACCCGAAAGTTGAAGCATCTCAGTCCAGTCCGGGCTCATCCGGTAGATGACATCCGTGGTGGCAGACAGGACAGCACGGAAACGGCTGGCTCCGCGTATGGTGGTCGCCCTCGGTTCCTCGGTGCGATCCTCGAACTCCAGCAGGATCCTGTGAGTGTGATCAATTTTGCGCGCATTCAGCACCATCCGGCGCCGACCGATCTCAACGAACTCGTGCTCGACCACGAAATCGTCTACAATCTCTTTGTCAGTCAGGATATTTTCGAGAAGTTCACGCAGCCTCGGGATGGCCCATGCGCCGTTTCCGAGGTCGTAGATCACATGGCCCTCAGCGTCGGCCTTGTCGATCCGGAACGTGCTGCAGAAGGTTTTGTTGGCCGTCCTGACCCGCAGGTCCGTGTCGAGGACCAGCAGCGCGTTGCGCGAGGCATCGACGAGCTTTTCGGAATATGCCTGTTCCGCCTCCAGTTCCCGACGCAGCCTCTGAATCGTTGCGGCCGGCTCTCTTTCCTGCTCTCCACCGGCTTTCGCCATGGCGTCCCCCTGTTCCGGCCCTGCCATGACCGCAGGACCATGCATGACCAGAACCAACGCGCCTGCGCGATCCTGGTTCACCGAAGTCTTCGTTGATGCGTCAGCGCCCGGCTCTTTCGGGTCGCGCGTCGGCTGACAATTCGTCAACTGCCCTGCCGGATCAGCGCGCCACCTCATGCGTGGTGTCGGTAGCCTTGTCGAGGTCGTCCATCGATCCCTCGTTGCTCAGCAACAGCGCCACGGGCCGGAGGGGCTCGAAATGGCTGAAAAGGATCACGATCGCCGCGACGATCGGCACCGCCAGGATCGCGCCCGCCGGGCCCCATATCCACGACCACAGCACCAGCGCCAAGAGGATCACCAACGGCGAGACGGAGACCTGCCTGCCCTGCACGCGCGGGTCGATATAATTGCCCATCACCTGCTCGATGGCGAAGAGGCCGGTGCCGATAAGGACGGCGGTGCCGAAATCCTTTTGCGTAAAGGCATAGACCACGGCCAGCGCCCCCGCGATCAGCGAACCGATGGTCGGCACGAAGTTCAACAGGAAGGCCAGCAAAGCCCAGACGATCAGCAGGTCGAGACCGAAGAACCACAGCCACGCCGCGTAGAGCGCACCGGTCACCAGTCCGATCACAGTGCGGGTCAGCAGATAGCGACGCAGCCGGTGGGCAAAGACCACCATCGCGTGCCGCAGATCGCGGTTCGCGCGACGCGACACGGTGTCGTCCAGCTTGCCCTGCCAGCGCCGTGTCTCGATCAGCATCATCAGCGTCAGAAAGATCACAAGGATCATGCCCGCGAAGGTGGCACCGGCAGCATTGACGAACTGCTGCGCGACACCGGGAATGCGCTCGGCAGCCGAGGAGACCATCGACTGGATCGCGTTCCTGTAGACCTCCTCGATCCTCGATCCGCGTGCGTTTTCAGGCGCATCTGGATCGAACATCTCCATGGGGGGCAGAAATTCAGTATAGTCGACATCCTGGAAACGGTCGATCAGCTCTCCTGCCGCCAACCAGAGGCAGCCGAGAAAGACCAGCAGGGCAAGCAGCACGACGGCGAGTGCCAGCGCGTGCCCAATCCATTTCAGCCGACCGGGCAGCCGCTGGGCCGCCATCCTGTCCAGCGGAAACACCAGCAAGGCCAGGAAGAAGGCCAGCACCAAAGGGACAAGAACCGCGCCCATCGCACGCAGGGCCCATCCCGACAGGATGATCGCGATCACGATCAGCAACCACAGGGCCGGCTTCCCGATCCGGGCCGATGACTCGTATTCGCGTTCGGGCACGATGCGTTCCCTTCCTCTCCCGGAACCTGTGTCGTTCTCAGGGCAACATTCGGCAGCCAGTCTTGTTCCTGCGGGCACCCACGTTCTCACCCTCAACCGCCTTCGGCTGACGGGCACGAGGCAGACCGAGGGCACCGTGCTTGTGTTCGATTGCGAGGGCCAGTCCAGCAGCAACCTGCAGGCCGTCGGGGAACTGTTCGACATGCTGGGGAGGTCAGACGAAAGAATTGACGTTACGGCAAGAAGTGGCAATGCTTTGACCAATCGATCGGCCCCGGTCCTGATATCGCCGGGGTGATTGGTGCGTGTCTCCTGTGGTTCGATACGGCAGGCAATTTCTGACGCATCCGGGCTGAACAGCCGGTCACGACATGGCCGACGGGACGCGATCCATGGTGTCTCGACCCGGGGGGGGAATTCGACATGGCCATTTATACCGTTGGCGAAGGTCTGAGCTTCGAAGCGGCCGTTTCGGCGGCGAATGAAAGCGCCGAGGCCGACACGATCCGTTTTGCCGAAGGGATCCGCGTCCTGCAACTGGGCGACATGGTGACGATCTCGGGGCAACTGACGATCGAGGGCGATCGCAACAATGACGGCGTCAGCGACGTGATGTTGCGCGCCGCCCCGGGCGAGCGCCACCTGACCATCTCTCCGGGCGCCGATGTCACCATCGTCAATGTCGATTTCGTCGGCGGCCGGGACATGCCGCGAACCTGGGAGGGCAGCGGCGCCCGGCCGACAGCGGCCTCCGGTGCGTGGGGTGGCAATGGCACACTTACCCCGGGCGAAGGCTTCGACGGCGCGCGCGGCAACGACGATGCCGGGCATGGCGGTCCGGGCACCGATGGTGTCGACGGGGTCGAGGCCGCGGGTTCGATCCTGAACAGTGGCGCGTTGACCCTGGTCCGGGCGGGCTTCGGCCGCAACGAGGCCTGGGGCGAGATCGGCCAGCACGGCGGCTACGGCGGTCTCGGCGGAAACTCCGAGGGCGGGGACGGGCAATCCGATACCTGGACCGAGCTCAGGTACGGTGCCTATTTTGCCGATCAGCGCTATATGCGCGAAAACCTCATCGCGGGGGGACGCGGCGGCGATGCGGGCGACGCCGGATATGGCGGCGACGGTGCGGATGGCGGCGATGGCGGCCATGCGGGCGGCGCGATCTTCAACGAGGGGCATCTGGTCCTGTCGGACACGGTGTTCGGCGGGCGGCTTACATCCGGCACCCTGGTCGCAAGCAACGAGGCAATGGGCGGCGATGCCGGAAACGGCGGCGGCGGCGGGCACGGCGGGTCCAGTCGTGGCGGCGATGGTGGCGCCAGCGGCATGGGGCTGGAGGGCGAGCGCTGGGTATATTGGGAAATACCGAAGTCTCTCTGGGACGAAGGCTGGGCCCATACCATCGAGTCGCCCCCGGTTGCGGTCGAAAACGAGGGGCGCGACGACGAACAACGCTTCATTGCCGTGAGGGTCTATCAGGAAATCACCAACGAGGCCGGTACCGGCGGCGATGGCGGGATCGGCGGCAATGGGGGTGACGGCGGCGACGGTGGCGAGGGCGGCCATGCGGCGACCATCGTCAATACCGGACGGGTCGAGGGTGCCGCGGCCTTTGCCATCGACCGCAACCCCGACGATCTGGTGAAACCCGGCGATGGCGGCGATGGCGGCTCGGTGGGCAGGGGCGGCGAGAGCTTTGGCGGCGAGGGCGGCGTCGAGCTTGGGCCGGCGGAACGGCTCGACCACAACAGGGTACTTACAAGCACCGGGCAAGACAGTTTCTGGGAGGCAAGCCACGATTCCGCCTTCGTCAACGCCATCCGCGAAGAGATCAGGGGCTGGAATCTGGAGGCGCCGGGCGTCACTGACTTTCCGATCACGGGCCGGGCGGATTACGGCAATGCCGGTCCCTTCGGCGCCGCAGGCAGCCTCGGCTCGCCGGGCATGGCGGGCGATGCCTCGACGGGTATCGTCTCGGACGATGGCGGCACGGCCGCGGCGGACACGGCCGAGACGTTGGTCTATCTCTACGACATGGGGCAGGATCCCGTCACCGGGCACTTGTCGTTCAACATCATCCGGATCGGCAACCCGCTCAGCGCCTTCACCATCAACTGGGCGCTGACCGGCGACGGCGAGACCCCGGTTTCGGCGGCCGATTTCGCCTCGGGCACGCCTCTTTCGGGAACCGTTTCCTTCGACGTGGCGGAGATCACCCGGGAAAACGCCAACGGACCCTACGATGCGCGGTTCCAGCATGAAAGCGACGCGCCCACCAATATCCGGCGGGTCGATCTGGAGGTGGCGGGCGACCTGCTCGACGAGGTGCCGGAAGGCTACCGGATCACCCTCACCGGCGGCGCTGGTGCGCCGCTGCTGGGAACGCATGTCGCGGCCGGAACGCTCATCGACACGATGATCGACGCCAGTGGGCCGATCACCGGCACGCCTGGGCCCGACATTCTGGACGGAACGGCTGGCTCCGACGAGATCATCGGTCTCGACGGTGCCGACGTGCTGCGGGGGTTGGACGGCAACGACACGCTCGAGGGGGGCGACGGGCCGGACACCTTGAACGGAGGGGATGGAAACGACCTGATCCGGGGCGGAGAGACCGAGGCCGACCTGCGCGACGTGATCTTCGGCGGCGCCGGCGACGACGATGTCGACGCCGGGTATGGCAATGACCAGGTCTTTGGCCAGACAGGCAACGACACGCTGGCCGGCGGGTTCGGCGCCGATGAACTCCAGGGGCAGGACGGCAATGACGTCATCACAGGTGGAGCACTGTCGGACCTCGTGTTCGGCGGAGCGGGAGACGATTTCGTGAACGGTGGTTTCGGCTACGACCGGATCAACGGGGGCGACGGGGCCGACCGGTTTTTCCATCTGGGCGTGACGGATCACGGTTCGGACTGGGTGCAGGACTATGACGCGGCCGAAGGCGACGCGTTGGTCTTCGGCGGCATGGCGAGTTCGGACCGGTTCCAGGTGAACCTCGCCCATACCGAGACACCCGGTGGCGTTCGCTCGGGAGACGCGTCCGTGCAGGAGGCCTTCATAATCGACCGCAGCACGGGTCAGATTCTCTGGGCGCTGGTGGATGGCGAGGGGCAGCGAGCGATTAACCTGCAAGTGGGGGGCGAGGTGTTCGATCTGCTGGTTTGACCGGTTGACGCTTTAGGTGACGAACGGGCGGCGGGAGCCGACCAACTTCGTCCGAATTTTGATGGAGTGTTTGAAATGACCCGATTGACAGAAGACGGCGACGATTATTTTGGCACCGACGGAGATGATGTCGTCGAGGGGCTTGGGGGCAATGATGATCTTCATGGCAGCGGCGGCAATGACAGCCTTCTGGGCGGAGAGGGCAACGACGGCCTGTACGGCGATGCCGGCAACGACACGCTGGAAGGCGGGCCGGGCGCCGACGTTATCCTTGGCGGCACCGGCAATGACCTGCTGGTAGCCGATGCATCCGGCCCTTTCGGCGCCGGCGACAGGCTTGACGGAGAAGACGGCAACGATACGCTCATAGGCTCTCCCTATGCGAGGCTTATCGGCGGCCCAGGCGATGACAGCCTCACTGGCGGCGACTTTGCCGAAGGCGGCCCGGGTGCCGACCACCTGACCAGCGGCTCCGGCGGAACCTCGTCCTCGACGGTTGTCTATTTCAGTTCGCCCGCTGCGGTGCAAATTGACCTCGGCACCGCAAGCGCGACGGGCGGGGATGCCACCGGTGACACCATCGTCGGCTTTACCCGGGTCTGGGGCTCCGATTTTGGCGATGAATTGCGCGGATCGGACGTGCGCAACTTTCTCGGTGGCCGCGGCGGCGACGATACACTGATCGGCCTGGGCGGCGACGACGGGCTCGAAGGCGGGGCCGGAAACGATCTTCTCGATGGTGGAGACGGCGACGATCACATGACGGGCGGTGCCGGTGCCGACACCATCCGCGGCGGCTCCGGCGACAATCTGCTGAGCTACAGCGGCTCGCGCGAGGGCGTCACGGTGAATCTGGCCACCGGCACCGGTACGGGCGGCGATGCCGATGGCGATGTCATCTCCGGCCGGTTTGTCGATCTGGACGGATCGAACGCGGCCGACAGGCTGACCGGCGACGAGAGCGACAACAACATTCGCGGCAATGACAGTGCCGACCTCATCCTGGGCGCTGACGGGAACGACACGCTGCATGGCGGTGACGGTGCCGATACGCTCGAAGGCGGTGCGGGCGATGACAATTTATACGCCGGCGAGAGCTCGACATATGACGTCCCGTCCGACGACATCCTGCGCGGCGGCGACGGTGATGACCTGCTGGCCGGGGATTTCGGGGCCGACACGCTGGACGGTGGCGCCGGGCATGACCGTGCGTTTTACTCGTTTCGTGCCTCGTCGGTGGAGGATGGCGAAAGCGTCATCGTGCGCCTCGACGGAGCGCCGGGTTCGGGATCACAGGCCGAGGGCGACGTTCTGATGAACATCGAGGAATTTTCCTCGATCCTCTCTTCTGTCGGGATAACCGTGATCGGGGCAGCTGCCGCGGAAACGATCAGCACCGGGCGGGGCGACGACACACTTGAGGGCGGCGGCGGCGACGATTCGCTCGACGGAGGCGGCGGCGACGATCTGATCGACGGAGGAGCTGGCAACGACACGCTCGACGGCGACGACGGCAATGACACGATCGATGGTGGTGCCGACGGTGGTGACGACTCGCTCGACGGTGGGGATGGCGATGACCTGATCGTAGGCGGCGCCGGTGACGACACACTCAACGGCGACGACGGCAATGACACCGTGGATGGCGGCGCGGGAACAGATGTGGCCAGGATCTTCGCCAGCCGCGACGAGATCACGGTCAGCGGCACAGAAACCGAACTGATCATCACGGTCGATGGGCACACAAACATCTATCACAACGTAGAAATCTTTGATCTTTTCGGCCCGGATTATACTGCCGCGCGATTGCTGTCGGGGGGAGAACCGGGCGGCCCGATTGAAGGCCAGTCTGGTGCGGATACGCTGGAGGGCACCGGTGTGGCGGACGAGATCCTGGGCCTGGGAGGCAACGACGTGCTGCGCGGGTTGGACGGCAACGATACGCTCGACGGCGGGCTGGGAGCGGATACGCTGAATGGTGGAGATGGCGACGACGCCATCACGGGCGGTCCCGATGGCCATGAGGCCGACCAGCGCGACGTGATCTTTGCCGGCGCGGGCGACGACCAGGCCGAGGGCGGCGGCGGCAACGACCAGATTTTTGGCCAGGAAGGGCACGATACGCTCGCGGGCGGGTTCGGAGCTGATGAGATCCAAGGTCAGGAAGGCAACGACGTAATCACTGGCGGCGCGCTTTCCGACCTCGTTTTCGGGGGATCTGGAGATGATTTCGTCAACGGCGGCTTCGGATATGACCGGATCAACGGGGGAGACGGGGCCGACCGGTTTTTCCATCTGGGCGTGGCCGATCACGGCTCGGACTGGGTGCAGGATTATAAGGCATCCGAGGGCGATGTGTTGGTATTCGGCAATGCAATGGCGAGCCAGGAGCAGTTTCAGATCAACCTTGCCCATACCGCCACTCCCGACGGCGAGCGGTCGGGCGATGACGACGTGCAAGAGGCCTTCGTGATCTACCGCCCGACCGGACAGATCATGTGGGCACTGGTCGATGGCGAAGGACAGTCCAGCATCAACCTGCAGATCGGTGGGGAGGTGTTCGACCTGTTAACGTAGGAGGTGCGTTTGTGTACTGCTATCGCCCTCCTGCAGGCGGTCGAGACGCTGCAACAAGTTCCGCCCGGTCGGGACTTGCTACGGTCCTCCCCGCCGCCTTCGGATGACGCATTGGTCCCACGGGTGGGCCCCGACCCGACCCGGGGTATGCCTGACTTTCGGCCTGGGATCGACGCCATGACCGAGGCCAGCTTGCGGGCGGATGCCCTGGCGTTCCGATTGACCGCGCCGCACAGGGTGAGGCCGTCCCCCCCTGCCCGCTTAGGTGCCCCGGCGCCGTCGAATTTACGAGCTTGACGCCGCGCTCATTGGCGGCGGCGAGCGCCCTTCTGGTGCGGCGCGCCTCTCGGCATGAGTGTCACGCGGCATCCGGCGCTGAGTGCGGTACGATGGCGTTGGACCCCGGTCGCGAAGGTGGAAGGCACGCGCTTTGCAACCACAACGAGGAGCGTCAGGGGCGCGGCCCCGGCGCCCCCACCACGCGATCGATGGCCATCGGACGAGAGAACGCCCTTCGTCGGCTCACAGACCTGCGACCGCGCCTACGCCTGCTCGGAGCCGCCAAGTTGATCGGCATGGACCCGCCGAGATGCTGGCCTGCATCTCCGACCAGATCACCCACGTAGGTGATCTGCTGCCGTGGCACTGGTCATATCACGCCTGACAGGGCGCTTGTCCATCGACCGCAAACACTCCCAAAGCCGATCCGTACTCGAACTAGCTCGCCCAAGCGTCCGAACGGCATTCGCCTTGAGGCGCACTGTTCCTAGTTCTTTTTCCATCGAGCATAAGGTGCCGGCCTCGAGATCGCGCGCGATCATGGACTTTGGCAACCAGCACACCAACCCGCGTCCAGCCACCAATCGAGCCACCGCAGGTGTCAGTGCCGTCTCTACTCGGGCGGAGACGGTCACGCCCGGCGGTAAGGCCGGCAAACACTCGTCGCGCAATACACGCCCCAGGAAGGTGTCGGTCGGATAGAGCACCCCTGGCAGATCAAGGGCCTGGTCACGCGCAATGGAGTCGCGCGCCTGTTCCACAACGCCACGCTGCCCCGCCACCGGCACCAACTGATCCTCCTCCAACCAAAGCCGCTCAACATCGATCGCGCCCAAAGCCAGCGGATGCCGGTCGGTTTCATGGCAGATCAGCACATCCGCGGCCCCGGTCAACAAAAGCACAAGACCCTCGGAACGGTTCAATGATCGCAAACGAACGAGGGCCGAGGGCAGCACAGCATCCAAGTGGCAATAAATTCGGGGCATCAATGAAATCGCCAGGCTGTGTTGCGCCGCGATAATCATACGCGCCCCCTCGGCCTGCGACCGTCGCAGATCCTCGCGCAACTGGTGCAGGCTGGAAGCGGCGCTGCGTAAATCCGGCAACAGCGATTGGGCCTCTGGGCGCAAACGCAAAGGGCGGCGCGAGCGGTCCACCAGGGTCGCCCCGCACCACTCTTCTATGGCGGCGATCCGACGGGAAAACGCCGGTTGCGTCACATGCCGCGCCGCTGCCGCCTGAGCCAGCGTTCGATGTTCTTCAAGAGCGATCAGGTCGTCAATCCAGCCGATATCCATACGCACCCCTCTTCATGCAACAAATGCATATTATTGGGAAAATAAAGCATTAGACGCGGGTTTTACATTCCAATTATGTTTACTACGTGGATTTCACACGGATGCGGCATGCTGTTTCTCCTGATCCTCGGACTGAGTATTCTTGGCCTCTTTGCCGGAGGCGCGATTGCCTATGTCGTCGGTGCGGCATCGGTTCTGAGCTTCATCGCAGGGGGCTCGAGCAACTTCCTCGCCATCCTGCCGCAACGCGTCTTCAGCCAACTTGATGTGTTCGCCTTCCTCGCCATGCCGCTATTTGTGCTTACGGGTGACTTAATGAACCGCGGCGGCGTAACCCGTGCGCTCATTGATCTCGCCATGGCGCTCGTGGGGCGTTTCAAAGGGGGGCTTGGGCATGTGAATATCATGGCCAGTATCTTCTTTGCCGGTGTCTCGGGGTCTGCCGTCGCCGATGCCGCCGCCATGTCGAATACGCTCGTTCCCGCGATGCGCGAACGGGGTTACAGCGACACCTACGCCGCGGCCGTAACCGCAGCCTCTTCGATCATCGGCCCTATCATTCCCCCGAGCGTTATCCTGATATTCTACGGCGCCCTCATGGGGACATCAGTGCCGGCGCTCTTCGCGGCCGGAGTCATGCCCGGACTGCTGCTGGCCCTCGTCCTCATGGCGATGAACGCCTGGTTCGCGCGACGCGACAATCATCCGGGCGGCGCGGCCGTCGATCTTCCGGGTCTTGGCCCCGCACTCTGGCGCGCCTTGCCAGCCCTGTCTTTGCCGCTGATCATTCTGGGCGGAGTTCTATTCGGCTTCGCCACGCCCGCCGAATCCGCTGCCGTCGCCGTGCTGGCCGCCACCCTGATCGGGCTCGCGCGCGGCGATCTCGACTGGGCCGGTATCGTCAAGGCGGGGGAGCGCACGGCAGTGATGCTTGGGGCGGTCTTTGTGATCCTCTGCGCGATTGCAGCCTTCTCCTATCTCGCAGCGCTCTATCAATTGCCCCGCCAGTTGGGCGAGGAAGTAGCGGAACTGGGGCTCGGTCCGGTCGGTTACCTGGTCGCGGTCAATTTGGTTTTCCTGCTGGCCGGAATGGTGATGGATGTGAAAGCCGCTGTCGCGCTTCTTGCGCCGATCCTTGTGCCGGTTGCCCTCGAAATGGGGGCCGATCCGGTGCACCTGGGGATCGTGATCTGCTTCAACATCACGCTTGGCCTTCTCAGCCCGCCCTTCGGCGGTGTCCTTATCATCATCTCGACTGTGACCGGCGTAAATTATTGGGCCTTGGTCCGGGCCGTGGCTCCGTTCCTCATCGCTCAGATCGGTCTTCTCCTGGTGCTGACACTTTTTTCCGAAATCACACTTTGGCTGCCCCGATCCCTCGGGCTTCTTTAAAGACAACGGGAGGAAATACCATGAAACACTTTGCACTTACGGCCCTGATCGCGGTGACCATGGCGCTGCCGGTTTCGGCCGAGACCATCCGCATCGCGATGAACGACGCCGAAGACATCGTCACCAACGGCGAGTTCGCTTTCGTCGAGGGCTTCCGCCCTGTTGCCGAAGCGGGCGGCTTTACGGTCGAAGTCTTCCCATCGAATGCGCTTGGCAACGAGGAAGAGCGTCTGAGCCAAGCCTCACAGGGGCTGATCCACGTCAACCTCGGCGCCGCGACAGCGCCGGCGTCGATGAATCCGCTACTGCGGATGACGATCCTGCCTTTCCTCTTCGCCAACACCGGTGAATTTGATGCCGTGATCGCCAAGACCGATCTTCTCGGCCATCTCAACGCGCCCCTTCTGGAAAACGGCGTTCGGATCGCCGGTTTCAACGTGCGCGGTCTTGACGCCGGATTTTTCAACACCAAGACCCCCGTGTCGACCGTTGAGGATCTTCAAGGCCTGCGCATGCGCGCTTTGAACAAAGGCCAAGTGGCGTTCTTCGGCGCACTGGGTGTCAGTTCTACCATCGTTGACTGGTCCGAGGTTTCCAATGCGTTGCAAACCGGGGTCGTCGATGGCTATGTGAATCCGCCCAACTCGGCGCTCCGCACCGGCCACACGGAATTCCTGCGCCATTACACGCCCGCCGCCCTCGCGCCGAGTTTTCGTGCAGTCATGATATCGGAGGACTGGTATTCAAGCCTCTCAAGCGAAGCGCGCGCCACGATTGATGCGGCCTTGGCCGCCGGCCTCACGGCCAATCGCGAATGGCTTCCGGGCTGGGCTGAGCAAGTCGATGCGCGTTTCGCCGAAGCGGGCGTAACCGTGACCGAACTGGCGCCCGGCGAACGGGATCGCCTCGTGGAGATGTCCATTCCGATCCACGCGCAACTTCTGGGCAAAGAAGGCCTTGAGCTTGTCATGGGCGCTTTGAACCAGGTCCGGGGCGATTAAACCATGCGAGCCGCCCTGATAACCCTCTCCGACGCGCTCCACGCAGCATCGCGGCTGGTGGCTCTTGTGATGCTGGCCGTGCTCGTAGGGGCCGTTGGCTTGCAAGTCATCGCGCGATATGGCTTCTCGGCTCCTCCTGTCTGGACCGAAGAGGCCGCACGCTACGCGATGATCTGGGTCGGGTTGATGGGCGCTGCGATGTCCTTCAAGGCGCGGTTCGATCCGGCGCTATTTACGCCAAAGACCGGACCGCGCGGTCAGATCGCCCTGCGCTTTGTTCAAACGCTTTTCGTGCTCACCTTCACCGCCCCCATCCTTTATTACAGCGTGGTCGGCACGAATGGGACCTTCGCGCGCAGTTTTCTAGGCCGCGCCCTGCGTTCGACCTCGGGTGCAATGGATCTGCCGATGATCTGGGCTGCGGCCGCCGTTCCCTTGGCCTTCACCTTGATCCTCGTGCATCTGGCCGCCCGTTGGGCCGGAGATACGCGCGATTTGAAATCCGAGTTACTGACATGACGACTGCCGATCTCATTCTGCGACAAGCGCAATTGATCGATGGCACCGGCGCCCCCCTTTTCATCGGCGACCTCGCCATCTCCGATGATCGGATCACCGGCATGGGGGATCTGAGGGACTGGCGCGCCGACCAAGAGATCGACGCCCGCGGACTGGCGCTCGCCCCCGGGTTCATCGACAGCCACTGCCACGATGATCTGGCCCTTCTGCAAACCCCGCTGCTGGAACCGAAAATCAGCCAGGGCGTGACCACTGTCGTGAATGGGAACTGCGGGTTCTCCCTTGCGCCCCATCCCGCCAATCGGGGCCCACTGCCACAGCCGCTGGCCTCTCTGGTGCCCGATCCGTCGCTGATGTTTTTCGATTTCGCCGCCTATTTCCGACGCCTCTCCGAGGAACCTCCAAGCGTCAATTCCATGTGCCTGTGTGGCCACACCACCCTGCGGCACGCGGTAATGGACCGGTTCGACCGCGCGGCTACAAGAGCCGAAATCAAGGCGATGCGGAATTTTCTCGACACCGCACTGACGCAAGGCGCCGCGGGGATGTCCACCGGGCTCTATTACCCGCCCGCCTCGGCCGCCCCGACCGAAGAAGTGATCGAGATCGGCGGGGTCCTGCAAGACCACCGGGCGCTGTATGTCACGCACATGCGGAACGAAGCCGATGGTGTCGTCGCCTCTGTCGAAGAAACGCTGCGAATCGGACGTGAAACCGGCGTCCCGGCCATCGTCTCGCATCACAAATGCATGAACCCCCAGAACCACGGGAAATCTGTTGTAACTCTTGGCATTATCGATGCCGCTCTTGCAGCGGGCCAGGATGTCGGGCTGGATGCCTACCCCTACATCGCGGGCTCCACGTTCCTCTTCCCGGAGCGGGTTGACCAGGCAGCGCGTGTCATTGTCACCTGGTCGAAGGCCATGCCCGAAATGGGTGCGCGCGATCTTTCCGAGATCGCAGCCGATCTCGGCCTCTCCCTGCGCGATGCCGCCGAGCGTCTGCTGCCTGCCGGCGCCGTCTATTTCCAGATGGACGAAGGCGACCTGCGCCGCATTCTCGCACATTCTTTGACGATGATCGGCTCAGACGGCTTGGTGGCCGATCCGCACCCGCATCCACGCGCTTGGGGTACATTCCCTCGGGTTCTTGGGCATTACGCCCGCGATGAAGGCCTTTTCTCGCTCGAAGAGGCCGTGCACCGCATGACCGGCCTGACCGCAAAGCGCTTCGGCCTCTCAGAGCGCGGCACCCTGCAGGTCGGTGCTTTCGCCGATCTCGTTCTCTTCAATCCCGCGACTATTCAAGACACTGCCAGCTTTGAAGAGCCGAAACGCCCCGCGGCTGGCATTCATGGCGTCTGGTGCAATGGCCGCCTCACCTGGGACGGACGGGCAGCCACAGGCGATCGGCCCGGGCGTGTTCTGACCCGCTCGTCCTGACATTTTAAAAAGGAACCTTCTCCGTGATGCTCTCCCGTTTTCCGCGCCTGCGCCTCGGCCATCTGCCCACCCCCTTCGAACCGCTGCCGCGCCTCAGCGCCGCTTTGGGTGGACCCGAGATCTGGGTAAAACGCGACGACTGCACGGGGCTGTCCACAGGTGGCAACAAGACCCGCAAGCTGGAATTCCTCATGGCCGAAGCCGTCGCGCAGGGCGCCGATACGGTGATGACCCAAGGCGCCACTCAATCCAACCATGCGCGTCAAACCGCCGCCGCCGCCGCAAAACTGGGCCTTGCCTGCCATCTCTTGCTCGAGGATCGCACCGGCTCCACCGATCCGAACTATACAGGCAACGGCAATGTCCTCCTCGACCACCTGCACGGCGCAACCACCGAAGCGCGTCCGGGTGGTGTCGACATGAACGCTGAACTTGAAGCCGCAGCCGATAAGGCGCGTGCCGACGGCCGTAAAGTCTATGCGATCCCCGGCGGCGGCTCGAACCCCACCGGTGCCCTCGGATACGTCAATTGCGCGTTCGAAATGATGGTCCAGATAAATGAAACGGGGCTCGTCTTCGATCATCTTGTGCATGCCACGGGAAGTGCCGGCACACAGGCCGGACTGATCACCGGGCTGAAAGCCTGCAATGCCGGCCTCCCGCTTCTCGGTTTCGGCGTGCGCGCCCCGAAACAGGTGCAAGAAGAGAACGTTTTCAAACTCGCATGTGCGACGGCCGAAAAGATTGGTTGCTCCGGCGTTGTCACCCGCTCGGACGTCATTGCCAATACGGATTACGTCGGCGCGGGCTATGGAATACCCACCGAGAGCGGGTTGGAAGCCATCCGGCTTTTTGCGGAACTCGAAGGCCTGCTCCTGGATCCAGTATACTCAGCAAAGGGCGCCGCAGGCCTGATCGACCTGATCCGAAAAGATCGTTTCTCGAAGGGCCAGAGGATCATCTTCCTCCACACGGGCGGTTCCGCTGCACTCTTCGGTTATGATAAGGCATTTCCAGCAAAATAGGCTGCGGATACCCTTCAGCTCTCAACCCAATTCCGAGACCTTTTGAAGGCGCCCTTCTGGTGGCCTAGAGGATGCACGCTCCACTCTTACGATTACCTCCATCGAAACCGGATCGGCGTTTGTTCCAAGGAACGTGCCCGCCACCGGCGTGACTTGCGCGATGTTTCGGGCCACGATGTTTCGGGCCACAGCGAGCGGTATCAGGTTACGGGATCCGACACTCCGGTTCGTTGGATCGAAGGCAATCCATCCGGCACCGGGTACAAATATCTCAACCCAGGCATGGGTAGATCCAGCACCTGCCGAGCCAATCAGACTCGTTTCAGGATCGGACAAATAGCCGGAGACGATGCGGGCCCCCAGGCCAAGACGGCGGGCAGCCTCTGCAAGCAGGACTGCGAAATCGCGGCACGAGCCCCAACCCCGGTCGAGTGTTTCGATCGGCGATTGGGTGCCTTCGTCGTCGCGGCTCTGATAGGAAATCTGCAAGAATACGCCATTGCTGATGTCCTTCAGCAGAGACAGCGTGTCGGTCGGGCGCGCCATGACAAAGTCCTCGACCCATCGGGCGAGGCGGCCATCGAAGTCGCCATATTGCGGTATCGTCAACGCACCCAGGTCTGTCCATTCATCGGCGCCGTAGACAAAGGGGTACTGGGTGGCCGAGCCAGAGATGGCAAAGACCGGCCAAGCCGGCGCAGTCAGTTCCACTCTGGCACGGCCTTCGATCACCAGATGATCTGTCGAACCGCCAAACACGGCGGTGGCGATCGCGTTGCCGGCCACATCATGCGCCCAAGTTACGGATGCCGGTGGAGCGATGGACAGATCATGCGAGAAAAGACGCAATTCCCGCGTTTCGCGGGGACGCAGCATCAACCTGTGCGGCCCGAGAGAAACCGGATGACGGTATCGGTAAGATGTCGTGTGGACGATGTCGAGAATGGCCAAACCAGTTCCAAGCAAGGTTAGAGGAAGTTGGCAGTCGCGCCGAGGCGGATCAGCGGCGACCGGATGCGCCATGTCTGGCAGGTACGGCGCTTCGCCAGGCGTTCAACCCCTTGCAGCGCCGGCAAATCCGTTCTCCGAAACCTTCGCTCCGGAACAGGGTATCGCATCGCAGGCAATGTCGTTCCTGCGGAACGTCGCCCACGGCCTTTGCCGTCGAGATGGCTGGCGTCGCACCGTGGTGGATGGCCTTGTTCGCCATCACAAATGTCCCGCTACGTGATGTGTGCGCGAGGACAACCGTGACACCGGTCTTGAAGGCATACCCTCGTTTTCGGCGGCACAGATTGATTCATCGTCCACTGTTCTTTGAATGGTCCTGTTCGACGCCGGCTCATCCAAGCCGGGACCAAGCGTCCCGCGCCCATAGTAGAACTGGCGCAGATGCGCCTCGGAAACACCGTCGGCTTGCATCACAAGGCGCACCATTGGATCGGCCAGCATTTCTTCCAGGAAGAAGTCCGACAACGCCCTGCCCGTCAGCTTGTCCCTCGCGCGGGCATGGTCCAGATCGGAAAGGGTAACGGTGAGAGTCCGCGCAAGCCCGGGATGAGTTATCCGTGGGTGCAGCGTCACCAGGACGGAGGCTTTCCAGGCTTCAGGATCAAGATGGTCCGGAGGCGAAACCAGCTCGGTTTCGATGTCGTACTCCCCCGCGGGCAATGTTTCGCCAAAGCCCGGAACGGTGAACGGTCTGGAAAAAACCGCAACGGTCTTGCTTGTCAGATCTTCCATTGGCGCAATCTTTTCCATTGTTGACGGGAGTGGTCCGCGCCCCGTCTGAGAATGGGGCGCGCGGCCTGTGCAAAGCTCAAGATGTCTTTGATTTCGCTGGCGCTTCCTTGCCGGCGGCCATGGGCGTCTCCTTGGCAGGGGTCTTTGCGGTCTCCGCAGGCTTCGGCTTCATTGCAGCCATTGCCTCTGCGGTCAGGTCCTTGAAGGACATGTCATCGATCCTTTGATTGGCCGGCGCCAACTCCTCGTCCATGACGGACCGGGATGCTTGGCATCGGTGTTATATATATGGGGATCGTCGGCCCGCTTTACGATGGGGCATGGGAAAAGAAACCAAGCTCGATCAGGCCAGTTCGTCCGTCCACACCTTGAATTCCATCAAAGTGTTCGGACCGAAAGTCTGGGTCAAAGGGACATCCGCAGCGTCGCGGCCGCGCGCGATCAGAATTCTCGCGAACCGCGGCTTGTTGTTCCGGGGATCGAAGATGTGCCATTCTCCAGAGAGGAACACCTCCATCCACGCTGCGAAATCCCCGGGTGGATGCGGCAGAGGTTCGCCGATATCGCTCAGATATCCGGTGCAGTATCGGGCCGGAATGTTCATGCAGCGGCACAGGGCGATGGCGAGATGGGCAAAGTCGCGGCAGACACCCTGCCTTTCCGAGAGGGTCTGCGATGCAGTGCGCGTCGCCTTCGCCTGCATGTAGTCGAAGCGGACATGCGCGTGCACGAAATCGCAGATCGCCTGAACGCGCGACCACCCGGGTTCAGTGGCCTCGAAAAGGCGCCACGCTTCCTCCGAAAGAAGGTCGGTATCGCAATATCGGCTCCCCTGTAAGTACACGAGCGTCTCGAAAGGCAGATCCTGAACCGCGTGTTGCCGCGCACCAGGCGACACGGGATCGGGTCGGCCCGTGTCACGCAAGACGCCATCCGTTGAGAGGCAGAAGTCGCCCGCCGGTGCCAAAAGCCTTGTACACCAGTTGCCGAAGCCGTCCCGGTAACTTTCCAGCGGAACGCTTGGCGACGTAACCAGATGATCGGCGCATTCCAGATCGCTGAAACGAGAGTAGTGGACATTCAGCAGAGCGATAAGAGGCGTCGGTTGAGGGAAGCTGTATCGCAGGCGAAACCCTGTGCGGACGCGCATGCCGACCGTGTGTCCGGTCATCTGCCTGTAAACTTCATCGGCCAAGGACGCACTCTCCTTTGGAGAGTTGAAAGCCCCGTTCGCAGGTCCACCGGTTTCCGGTTCGGTCGAGATAGGCGTTCTCCGGCAGATCGATGGCGACACAGGCACCGCTTAGCGGTCCGTACCCACGCTCACAGCGCCAGCCCGCCCCATAGGATGCCTGGTCGAGAAACGCGTTCGTCGGCACGACAATGGCGTCGCATCGGTCGCCGCTCTTCACGAACCCTCTCTCGCAAGCCCAGGCGGCGCCGTAATTCGCGTTCGTCAGATAGCCGTTTTCCGGAACGGAAACCGGAAGGCACTCTCCTGCGGCCTCCGAGTAACCCCGATCACATTCCCAACCTGTCCCCGAGCTGTACTCGGTCAGGTAGGAGTGCTCGGGCAGAACGATTGGTAAACATGTGTCGTTCTTCTGGCGGTATCCGCGTTCGCATCGCCAATCGTGCCCGGAAGGTCGTAGAAATGCGTTGTCCGGCACAGGGATCGGAGCGCAGGACGTTCCGTTCACCTCTTCATATCCCCGGCTGCACGTCCAACCAGGCCCGTAGGGGCGTCCGTTTGCATAGGAGTTTTCAGGCAGATCGATTGCAAGGCATTCCGCACCTTCCACCCTGTAGCCAAGTTGGCAGACCCATCCGCCACCATAGCTGCGCGCCTGAGCGTTCTCCGGCATTGGTCCGGTGCCATCCTGTGCAAATGCGGGAAAAGCCACGGTCGCTATGAAACTTGCCAGGACAGTCAATTTCGCGATCAGTCGTTTCAGCAGATGCCGCGTGGCGCCATGTGGCCATGCCGGTCGTTCAGGATGGGCCATCGCGAAAGACGGTGGCACCAAGCTTTCCGCGTGTACCAAGGCATGTTGCACTTCGCGTGCTTCGGCGTGAGCCGCTACCTTAATGTTCAAAGCTCAAGCGCCTCGAGGCAGGCCCTCGCGAGGTCCCGGTCCGGGGCATCGGTGCCGGGGACCGTCGCCCAGCCGGCCTCCATCAGCGCGTCGCGCTTTTGATAGGTCGAGGCGGCCCGGATCGTTTCAAGCTTCTCCGCCCGTCCGGGATCGGACCGCGCCATGTCGAGACACACCGGTACCATGGAGGCAACGACATCGTCGCGGGACATTGCCATCGCCCTGTCATTCGCGGTGCCGCCGGTCACCCAGCCGCCCCATGTAAATCCGACGAAACCGACAAAGACTGCGCCGGCCAACGCGCCGTAAATGGCGGGTTTGAGCCATTCGGGAGTGTTCATGTACTATCCTCCTGCGGGGAAAGCGCCGCATCGCTGTGATGGTTCTTCTCGGTCGCGGCCTGATCCCGGCTGAGCGCCTCTTTCAGGTCGCTGTCGGAAATCGCCCGCAATTCGGAGCGTCCCGCGTGACCGCCCCTGCCGCGCACTGTCAGGTACGTCGCCGTCCGTCGGTAAGCCTCGAAGCTCAGCCCTTGGAGAAGCTCCTCTTCGACAAGAACTTCATAATCGCCCGCGGGCAGGTCATCGGTGTAGCCCGGCAAGGTGAACGGGTTCGAAAACGTTACCGTCGATCTAGTGGACCGCGTGTTCATCTCTGGTCTCCGCAATGTGGGCAGAACCGTCGTTCACAACCGTAGAGGGCCCCTTGGGTCCAGACCTCGGCCAGTCGAACGATTTCTCTTGTTTTACTTCGGGATCGTTCGGCTGGCGCTGACACATGTTAGTCCCGGGCACCGAACCGGTTGCGAGCTCGGTAGAAACAGTCGTCAGAACTGACCTGTGTAAGCGCGCTGGAACCGGCCTCCGCGTAGGCTTGGGGGAAACAGGGACGATTTGCGTTCCTGCAACCAAGGAATGGAATGACTATGGTCGAACGCAATGTCCTCAACCCGAACCCGCCCGAATTCGAGCGATTTCTTTATGCGTCGGTTGGCGAGGACCGGAACGGATATGTCGTGACGGTTCTTTCCGCGCTCGCGCGCCTCGGCCTCGATCCATGGAAAGAATCCGCTGAACTGGTCGCGCTGGGGCGCGAAGCGGCGCGAGCGCGGTTGGGGACATTGCTTGCTCGATGTCGGGACGTTCCTGCGCTCGCCAGCGATCACGACAGGATTGCACGAGACTTGAGCCAGTTGCTCCCCGAAGGCCAGGCGTCAGGTAGCCTGAAGAGAGTTCTCCCGAGCGTCGCTGACGGCCGCCCAGGCACAAGCGGCGCGATCTGGGTAGTGCTCGCCCTCATCTTGTTGCTGTTTCAAATATTCAAGATTGGCGGGTGGGGGTCAGGCGTATGACCGTTTCAATTGAGACCTGAAGGACACCGCCCCTTGCGGCACACAGGTCGAGCCGGTCCGGAGCCATCTTCGGCAGAAGACCGGCAGGCGTCCCGTGGTCATGGTCGAACGGCGCCTGACGGGGTGGTGCGTCTTGCTGCTGTATCAACCGGGCCAGACGTCAGCGTTCAGGGTCTCGCCCCAGAGGTGGCACCTGCATTCAAATAAGTGGCCGATGGAGATTCGAAGCGGTGAGCGCCGGGACTAACATGCGTCAGTGCGGCGAGGCGCAGACATCGGATAGGTGAGACGTGCCCGCCGAATATTTGGTGGGGCATTTTTTCCGAGTACCCAAGAAGCGTGTGGTCATGTGGCAGCCAATTGGTCCGCATGGCGGCACGCTTCTTATTCTCGGAACGTCCCTGAAAGGACAATCCCAATGACACCCGAACAGACAAAGACCGCCGACAAGATGAAAACCGTCAAGGCAGCGTGGGACAAGGCGCCCGCCGGTCCGAAGAAGGATGCGGCGCTGAAGCATTACCAGGCAGCCGAGAAGGCGAACACGGCGAAGAACGAAGCCGAGACCAACAAGGAACTCGACGCGGCGTCCCACGCTCTGGCGTGACCTCCTCCAGCGTCTGACCTGATTATCGGGGCCGCCAACCAAGTAAAGGAGGGCGGCCCTCCTATTTCAGGAGCGGCCCGGTTTGGTCCAGATATGCCGGATCGAACTCGGCAAGGTCCACCAGCCCGCCATAGTCTTTAAACACTACCTGCCCGTCCCGAAATGTCACCAACCCCCTCTCGCGAAGCTGGCGCAGGACGCGGTTGACATGGACCGCGCTCAAGCCCAGCGTATCGGCGAGATGATACTGCGTCAGCGGGCATTCGAACCCTTCCTTGCTGCCCATGCCGACCAGCGCAAGCCTCGATCCCAGTTCCAGCAGGAAATGCGCCATGCGGGCGTCCGCATTCCGTCGACCGATCCCGACGAGGTGCTCCACGACCATCGCCTCGTCCCTTGACGCAGCCCAGAGTATGGCCGTCGCCAAGCGAGGGGTCTGGACGAAGGCTTCCAGCAGGTCGCTCGTCAGCACTTCGGCAGCCTCGATGTCCACGATGGGTTCGAAGCTGTGGTCCGACGTGCGCAAGAGCACACTCCGCAGCCCCAGAAAATCTCCGGGCACCTGGAAATCCACGATCTGCCGCGTCCCGTCGGCCTGTAGCTTGTAGGAACAGACCCAACCCGCGGACAGGATATAAGCGGCCCGTGCCGTCTGGCCCTGATGCACCATATCGCGCCCCGCGACGAAGGACCGGCGACGCTGGTGCAGTCGTTCGAGGACGGCCAGTTCGACCTCAGACAGGGCCGCGAAGGCTGACAGCTTGAGGGTCAGCGGGCTGTGTTCAACTGGTGTCATTGGGCCTCCCGGCCTGTCGTGAACCAGGAGCGGAAATCGGCCCGCACACTGCTCTGGATCAGTCCAACATAGAGCACTTGCTGCGAGAAGTACGGATGCATTTGAGCCTGCCCTTTCCGGTTCATGATGCCAGGGGAGGAAATCCTTATGACAACGGCCAGTGAGTACGCGGGTCAGGCCGCACTATCGATCTGCGAGGCGCTCCTGCTTGCCTTGAACGATCGCGGACTGCTTCCGGAGCACGAGATCGTGGGGATTCTTCGCGACGCCGCGGCGACGCATGAGAACGCCTTGGGCACCGAACTCGAAACGGAAACGCACCGCGCCGTTGCAGATCTGATCAACGCGATCATCGCTGGCGGCAACTCTGTTCGGCGCTTGTGATGTCACGCATCGGAGATGTGCAGGAGCATTGAAGGTTGATAGTTGATAGGACGCAGAAAGGAATTGTCAGGGCGCCATTATGGGACCCCTTGCTTGGAAACTTCAATGCTGCCCGGAAGCAGTCCGCGCCTTCTCCGCGATGCCCGAGCTTTTTTGGACCCCGAGAAAAAGCTGAGCAACGCCCGCGCATCGATGGAGTCACCGACCGGCCCGGCGGAGACAAACTGGTGGAGCAGCCGTCCCTGACTGTCTCAGATGGTGTGCGGTCTGGTGTTCATTCCTCTCGCAAGCCGTGAATACACCCCGGTTGCCTGATCAATCGGCCATGTCCCATATACTCATGCCTGATCAATCGGCCATGGCCCATATACTCATTGATAAGTTCGAATATATGACGTAGCGATAAATTGTCGCGCCCAACGTGACAGTTCGGGAGGACAAAAATGACCAACATCTTTCAAATTGCGCTCGATGGAGCGCAAGCCAATGCTGGTGCCGGTACCGGCTCTGCGGCCACGGGCACGGGCTACGGGATATTCAATTCCACCACGGGTACGCTCACCTACAGCCTGACTGTAACGGGACTGGATTTCGGCACCATATTGCCCGGCTTTGACACCCGGGTCACCGCCGACACCGCCGACGATGTCACCACCGCTCATATCCACGATGCCGCACGCGGGGCCAATGGTGGCGTCGCGTTCGCGTTTCTCGGCGACGACGATCTGACCGCCAGTCTGGACGCGGACGGGTCCTGGACCATGAGCGGTGTCTGGGAGAGTGGCGAGGGGATCGACCCCTTCGCGACCGGGTTCGGAACGACCCCGCCGGGCACGGACATGCCGCTCTACTTCAATATCCACACCACGACCTTCAGTGGCGGCGAGATCCGCGGCCAGATCGTGTCGTCGGCGGATGACACGGCAAACACCATCACTGGCACGGCGGGCAACGACACGTTGCCGGGATTGGACGGCGATGACACGATCGACGGACAGGCCGGCAATGACAGCCTCGAAGGAGGCACGGGAGACGACTCGCTGATCGGAGGGGATGGAAACGATAACCTTCTGGGCGACGCGGGCGACGACAGCATGGCCGGCGGGCTCGGCGACGATGTTTTCGTTGTCACGGAATCCGGCGACGTTGTCCTTGAGCAGGTCGATGAAGGGACGGATACGGTCGTCCAGTGGATAGAAACCTATATTTTGGGCGCGAACGTAGAGAACCTGTTGCTGAGAGGCGCGGTGGCGCATACCGGCACCGGAAACGATCTGGACAATGTGATCTTCGAGTCCCGCGTGCCCGAGCAGAGCACGGTCGCGCTCAGCCTCAGCGGACTGGGGGGCAATGATTATCTCGGCGGCGGCGGTGCCGAGGACACCCTACTCGGCGGCGACGGCGATGATCGCCTGAACGGGTTGGGTGGTATCGACTCGATGGTCGGTGGACTGGGGGACGATCTCTTCACCCTTAGCGAAGAGTCCGATATCGTTGTCGAAAACGCCGGGGAAGGCAACGACACTGTCAGCGCCGTTTTCGACGTGGACCTGCGGACATTCACGGCCGAGATCGAGAACTTCTCGTTGGCCGGGTCCGATGCGGACCTTGCCGGCATCGGGACAGAGGGTGACAATTCAGGGGTTGGAAGCCACGGCAACAACAGCTTGCAGGGTCTCGGTGGCGACGACACGTTGCGCGGTCTTGGCGGCGACGACACGTTGGATGGCGGCACCGGTGATGACGAGTTGCGCGGAGAAGATGGCGATGACTCTCTGACCGGCGATGCCGGTGATGACACGCTCTATGGCGAGACCGGTGCGGATACATTGTCAGGCGGGCAAGGCAACGACTCGCTGCGCGGCGGAGAAGGCGTCGACACGGCCGAGTTCGATGTCGCGAGTACCGCCCTCGAGGTCGCGGCGGACGCGTTCAACCTGTTCATCACCTCGGCCGAGGGCGTGGATACGGTTCACAACACGACCGAACAGCTACAATTTACTGACCAGACCCTGACATATGCCCAGGTGGCAGCCCTGGCGCGGGCTCCCGCCACGACGGGGGACGATGTGCTGGAAGGCACCGCCGGGAATGACACGATAGACGCGCTGGACGGCAATGACAGCGTAACCGGGCTGGACGGCGACGACTCCCTTGTGGGCGGCAACGGGCAGGATACGCTCGACGGCGGCGGCGGTGACGACACGATCCTGGGCGGTTCGGGCGACGACTCGATCAATCCAGGCGCAGGCAATGACAGCATCGTGACCGGCGACGGGGCCGACACGATCGTTTTGGCCGCGGGCGGCGGCAATGACACGGTAAGCGATTTCGACGTCGGCACGGATAGCGTGCAAGGCACCGGCTATACCGTCGGCACCGATGGCGAGGACCGGCAGCTCTCCCTGCCGGACGGCACCACGCTGACGCTGGCCGGAGTACCACGCAACTATGCGCCCGAGGGGGAACTGCTCCTGACCGGCGAGGCCCTGCAGGGTGAGACGCTTACCGCCGACGCCTCTGGCATCACCGACCGCGACGGGATGGGAGACGGGATGCCAGGGGTTCATTGGCTGCGTGACGGTATCGAGATCGAGGGAGCGGCGGTCACGCTCGACGGCGACGGTCGCGCCACCTACAGCCTGTCCCAGGCCGATGTGGGGGCCGAAATCACCGCCGAACTGCGCTACACCGACGCTTATGACACGGCAGAAACCGTGCAGAGCGTCCCAAGCGCCCCTGTCGAAAACGTCAATTCCGCGCCAGTTGGCGCTGTTGCAATCATCGGGACGGTACGGGTCGGAGAGACGTTGGAGGCAGACACGACCGGTTTGTCCGACCCGGATGGCCTCGGTGCTTTCAGCTATGCCTGGTTGCGCGACGGCCAGCCCATCATGGGCGCCGAGGCAGACAACTACACGCTGGCCGAGGCCGATCTGGGCGCGGCGATATCGCTGCGCGTCAGCTACACCGATGGGCGCGATACCGCGGAGAGCGTGACCAGCAGCGCAACCGAGATCGTGGAACCCGGGCCGCTGCTGCTGGTGGGCACCCCGGAAAACGATGCACTCGTGGGAGCATCCCTGAACGATACGATCACAGGTTTGGCAGGAGACGACAGGTTGATCGGTCAGGAAGGCGACGACCAGATCGACGGAGGCATCGGCGCTGACACGCTCAACGGCGGTGATGGCGACGACACTGTCATCGGCGGCCCGAGTGGCCACGAAGCAGACCAGCGTGACGTCATCTATTCCGGCGCGGGCAACGACCGGGCCGATGGCGGTGGCGGGAATGACCTGATCTATGGCCAGGAGGGTAATGACACCCTCAACGGAGGCTTCGGTGCGGATGAACTTCAGGGACAGGGAGGCGACGACGTCATTACGGGCGGGGCATTGTCCGATCTCGTCTATGGGGGAGATGGCGAGGATTTCGTCAATGGCGGGTTCGGTTACGACCGGATCAATGGCGGCGACGGGGCGGACAGGTTCTTTCACCTCGGCGTGGCCGATCACGGCTCGGACTGGGTGCAGGACTATGCCTCCGCCGAGGGCGATGTACTGGTCTTCGGCAATGCCGCTGCGTCCTCCGACCAGTTCCAGATCAACCTCAACCATACCGCGACGGCCGATGGCGAACGGTCGGGCGATGACGATGTGCAGGAGGCTTTCGTGATCTATCGCCCCACCGGCCAGATCATGTGGGCTCTGGTCGATGGCGAGGCTCAGGGCCAGATCAATCTGCAGATCGGCGGTGAGGTGTTTGACCTGCTGGTATAAAGTGCGGTCGCCTGCTGAGTTGGATACCCGGCAGGCGGTCGAGACGCTGCAACAGGTTCCGTACATTGGACACGTGTCATCGGCTTACTCTTAGGCGTCGAATGTCGCGCTCGTTCAGTTCTGTGGCGGTCACTAGCAGCGTGTTGTGACTTTCCGGCTCGCTCGACGCAACGACCTGTCTCAACTTGCTGGCGAAGGTATCAGCGCATCGGGCGGCCGCGACGCGCAGAGCGGTCCTCCCCCCTGCCCGCCCGGATTCTCGACAGACCGTGAAGAGCGTGTGCGTGAGTCAGGGCGGGAACGAAAAAGGTTTTCAGTCGATCTTCATCACCTTGGGCATGTTGTAAGTGCCGTTCACCAGCGGGGCATAGGGCCCGTAGTAGCGCGACGTGAACCTGAACCCCTCTTTGGGTGCCGGAAGCCAGTTCTTGGCCTGGTCGGGATCCGTGGGTTTCTCGTTCTGGATGTAGATCACCAACTTGCCGTCCTGGGCCGCCAGATCGCCCGCCTTCAACATGAAGCTGTTGACGGTGTAGCGGTTGATCTCATTTGCGACGAAATAGCCGTTGGCGTCGTAGATCGGTATCGACCAGAACTGCGTCACCGGCGGCAGGTTGTTCATGTCGAAGGTCAGTGTGTACCTGTTGCTGCCCGAGAAGGGTGCGCCATCCGCATCGGTGAACAGGAACGCGCCCCCGTGCGAGATGTTCTTGTCGGGCGCCGCCCAGGCCGCATCTGCAATGATCGCACGGTCCATCCAGCGGGTCTCGAACCCGCCGTCATTACGTACGACGCCCCAGCCATTCATGTTTATCATGTTGGTCTTCATCGTGTGACGCACGCTTTCGAACCCGGCCTTGAACCCGGCCTCGAGCGCCTTTCGCTGGTCGGCCGTTAATTTTGCCCAGTCAAAGGTCAGACCCTTGCCGATGTTGAACGCTTCGAGTTGCTTCAGCATGTCGGCTTCGATGATGGAGTCCTTCAGCGTCGGCATGGTCGGATCGTTCAGGATGACGCTCAGCAGCGTGAAATATTGCTCGGCAGTCTGTTTGTCGACCTGACCGAACTGATATTCCGGCAGGCCGTCGGGGATCGGGAAATCGCCCTTCACGATCTTTCTGTCGGCTTGGGCAATGCCCTTTTTGTTATTGGAGAGCCAGTCGGCCAAAGGTGTGATGGTCACCTCATCCTGGTAACCGTTGATCGTCTCGATCTCGGCTTCTGTTCCGGTTTCGACGGCCATCCGCACCACTCCATAGGCGGTCAGGGCCGGCCATTGTACGATGTCCGTGGTCGGAAAATCGGCCGGAACGTCTCCGGTGAACCCCGGCGGCACGAGGATGTATTTCCGTGCCTTTGTACCATTGAAGGGCGATCCGACGATCATTCGGAAAATCCCGTACTGATCCATGATCTGGACACTGAAGTAGCGGTCCGTGATCTCGGGCACTTCGATGACAACGGGTCCTGCTCGCAGATCAAGAAAGCCTGCACCGTAAAGCGTCGTCGCGTTCGGCGTAACCACCGGATAATCTGGAGTGATCTGCTTGCGCACCCAGGAAAACTGATTCAAGCCTGCATAGACGATGTTCTCCTTGGCGTCATTCTGGGTGTAGGTCCAGCGCTGGCCGTAGTAGATCGCCTGTTGCAGCCCGTAGGTATAGGCCCGCTCGGCAATCGCCTCGGGCGACGGCGGGGGGCTCGCTTGCTGGGCCTGTGCGCCGAATGCTGCGCCGCCCAAGGCAAGGGCAGTCACAAGGCCGGTGAGCCGTTTACGAAGATCCGCAAGGGGCCCGCCGGGGCGGGCTGCCGCACTCGTTTCGTCAGAGAATCTGTCCATGGGTCTCGCCTTTCTGGTGCGTAGGATACTGGCCGAAGGCCAGGGAGCCGTGCTGGTCTGAAGAGTTCACTTGGGGAAAAGGAATGTCATCTGCGCGCGCAAACCCCAGCCCTCCGGCCCGCCGGTGGGCGCCTCGGCCCAGTAGCGCGCGCCAAGACCGAACTGCACCGGCTGCGCGCCCAGCTTCACGACCTGCGAGACCACGAAGTTGATGGGAACGGACCATTCCTCGGTCTCCCAGTTGTAGGTGCTTTCGGTATTGAGCGTGAATGACGTTGCCTTGGGCGTCGTATATGACACGAAAGGCTGAAGGAACGTCGCCGACAGCTTGCCGAACCTGTCCTCGCCGCTGATCGACCAGACATGGTTGGCAAGCCCTCCGACGGTCCACGGCCCGGTTTGCTTCAATGCGACGCCGGTAATCCCCGCAGCCCATTGGTCGGGCGACACGTTGTCCGTGGCGGTGGGCAGCTGGAACACAGGCCCGACGCCCCAGATCAACCCGCCGGCGGTCGGATCCTTCGGCGAAAAGAAAAAGCTCTGCGTGATATTGCCGAACCCGGTCTGGGAGCCGGAGCCGGGCGCAAGATTGTCCTGGTCGACAAGCGGGATGATCGTGCGCGAGATAAGGTTCCAGGACGGGCTTATAGAGATCGGGATCACCGGCTGGATGTTGAGCGTGCTCTGCGATCCCCCGCCCCCGTAGCCGTTGTTATAGTTGTACTGCAAGGGAACGCTGATCAGGGACGAGATCGGGTTCGACAGCTGCTTGGCAAGCGCCGCGCCGTCGGAATTTCCCGCAGGTGCATCGGAGCCCTGCGCCGCAGAGACTGTCGGCAGTGCGAGCATCGCCAGAAGAAGCGCGGCTGATCGGGGGAACGAATAATCCACTATCGGACCTTCCTTTGGTCAAGGTTTCGGAAGAATTCACGGTTGAGCCGCTGGCATGATCCCCGCGCAGATCATTGCACCAGTTCGATCTCACCCGGGCGCCAACTCTTGTCGACCCAGGGCTCAAGCGGGCCGTACATGCGCAGGATGGTGAACCAGCTCTTGCCCGGTACGGTCTGAAGCCAGTTGCCCTTTTTGCCCTCCGGTGCCTCGGGCGCGAAATACACGTCATACGAGCCGTCGGCATTCTTTTGGAGACCGTCGCTCTGACTGCCCACGGTCGGGAATTTCTGCCCGGTCCGGAGCAAGGACCGCGTTTGCGTGTCGTAGAGCGTGACCGCCCAGAAATTGTTGACCGGGACATCTGGTGGAAGGCGCAGTTTATACGTCTTCGAGCCGTCCAGCGGGTTCTTGTCGGCATCGAGATAGGCCAAGGCATAGTCGGACCCCTGGCCTACCGTCGTGGCCGCCATCGCCTGGGTCACGCCGGTCGCGTTGAAGTAGAATAACACACGGGCGTCCAGGTTCATCGCACCGTTTTCTTCGAACGTGGTGTTCTTGTTTGCATAGGCCGTGGTCCAGGCGCTGTCCGTGCCGGGATAGATGAACACTCCGTCGATGCGCGGCTGGTAAGTGATCGCGCGCGCCGTCGCATTCCCGATGGTCGCCGCTTCGCCAAGCAGGCGTTTCATGCGCGCGTCGGGTTCGAACGGCTGGCCCTTCACGATGCCGATCGCGGCCAGAAGCCCCCGCGCCTCCGGTCCGATCGCATCGATCGGCTCCTCCTGGACGACCTGGTCGAGCCCCTCGAAAAAGCTGAAATCATTCGGCGCGATCGTATTGTAGCTCTTGCCGGAGAAATCCACGAACTCCGTGTCAGGCGGATTCCCGGCCTGGGCCAGCGAATAGACCTTGAGGTTGGACTTGATGTTCTCAACCGCAGGCGCCAGTCCCTTGGCGATGGAGCCGCGCAGGAACAGAAGGTTGCTGTAGGTGCCGGTTCTGATGACGAAATACCCGTCCGGCACCGCCCCCTGGTAGCTGGGCGGCAGCATCAGGTACTTGCCACCCTTTCCCTTGTCCGGACCGATCGCGCCAAGGTTCTCGACGAACCGGAACCAGGCGTCATCCACAAACCCCAGCATTCCGGGCGGCAATTCGATGACCAGCGGGCCATCCTTCTTCAGGTCAAGGTAGCCGAGAGCGTAGAGCGTGGACGTGTTCCCGGTCAGGTATAGCGACTCGGGCTGCAGCAGTTGCTCGGTGATGGTGATCCTGTTCGACGCGTCCGCACCGATGCCGGCATTGCCCGTCCGCATGGCGTGGAGCGAGGCCGCGCCCTGATTGCCCATGTAAACCGCCAGGCCGCGCGCCAGATCGAGATTGTCATAGAGTTTTTCGACGGTGTCGCCGACCGGCACCCCGTCGAAAAACTCCAGCGTGCCGATCGGCGTCTCGACCTTGTCGGGGATGGAGATGGCCTCCAATTCGGCCTTGCTGACCTCGGCCAAAACCGGAAACCCGGCGAAACACGCCAAGACCGTTGAAGAAAGAAGTATCTGCTTGATCATGTCATTGCCTCTTCGGCGTGAGTGTGAAGATCAGGGGCGCCCCGCGGGTGCTTTCTTAGGATGTCTGGCGCTCCGTCCGCTTTGACGACTTCCGTGGTCAGCGGAGAACTGCGCGTCTACTGCGCACGCGGCACGGGCGGCCCGGGGAAAGTCCAGGTCCCGTTCTGGATCGATTTTTCCGGTTCGTACATGCGAACCGCGTAGTTCCAGCCATCCATGATGGGCAGGCAGTTCTCAACCCCATCGCCGCAACCGCCGAAACGAATGGTGTAGGACTCGTCATCGTTCGGTTTCGCAGTCAGGTTGTTCAGGCTGTAAGCCTTGAGATCGTTTTCCTGAAAATAGCCCTTTGCGTTATAGAGGCTGATCGACCAGAAGCCCTTGACCGGCACATCCTTGACGGTCAGTTCGTATTCTCCGACAGGAAGATTTGGCTGCACGTTGACATATACTGCGTCCTTGTCCGGCAGACCGCCCCACGCCGAGGCGGTGCCGATCATGAAGTGGACCGGGTTGACCTCGTCCTTCGAGCCGAAGGTATCGATGTAGCGTGCGAGGCCCTTGGCCAGGTCGAGAATTGGCTGGAGTGTCGCCTTGTAACTCGCCGCGTCATAATCGGGCATGGCAAAGGCCGTATCGGATCCGGCGGATATCTCGATCTTGTCCTGCAGCGCGTGGGCCACGGCGAGGTCGGCCTCATCCTCTGGGTTGGCAAGGGTCCGGATGACCAGTCCGACAAAGGGGGTATCGAACTTGTCCACGGTCAGTTCGTGCGCGCCACCGCCGTAGAACACCTCATTCACATAGCCATCATTGTTTATGACCATGAGCGACATGTAACGCTTGCCGGCATCGGGCAGGTTGACGGTCGCGCCTTTGGAAATGTCGACCACGCCAAGACTGTAGAGCGTGTCGCGATTCATCCGGATGACGTTCTGCTTGTCGATCGGCGTCGTTGTACGGTTGTGGTGCAGGGTGTTGATGCCGCCGGCCAACTTGATGATGCCGTCAAACTCCATATCGGTTTGTGCACGGTCGAAGTTGTCGACATTGACGGTGATCGGGGTGGCAAGTGCCGTCACAGGCACCGACATGGCAGCCAGCGCAACCACCAGCGAAAGAGTAGACGCATATTTCATTTTTTGGCGAGCCTTCCGTGGATATGAAACGTTCGGTTTGACTTGAAGTCCTTTTCGGTCACTGCTCCAATTCGATCTCACCCGGACGCCAGCTCTGGTCGATCCACGGCTCGAGCGGGCCGTACATGCGCAGGATGGTGAACCAGCTCTTGCCCGGCACGGTCTGAAGCCAGTTGCCCTCCTTGCCCTTTGGCGCCTCTGGCGCGAAATAGACGTCATAGGATCCGTCGGCATTCTGGGTCATGCCTTTGGTCTGGCTACCGATGGTCGGAAACGGCTGCCCGGTCTGAAGCTGCGAGCGGGTCTGCGTATCATAGACTGTGACGGCCCAGAAATCCTTGACTGGCACGTCCTTGGGCAGGTGCAGCCTGTAGGTCTTGGCACCGTCGAATGCCTTTTGCTCGGCATCGAGAAGCGCCAGCGCATAGTCGGACCCCTGGCCGGGGCTGCTGGTGGCCATGGCGGGTGTGACGCCGCCCGCATTGAAATAGTAGAGCACCCGCGCGTCGAGGTTCGTTGCCCCATCCGCCTTGAAGCTGGTGTTCTTGTTGGCGAAGGCCGTCGACCAGACACTCTTTGGATTGTCGGGATAGATCCGCACGCCCCCGATCCGGGGCTGGTAGGTCATGGCACGCGCGGTGGCATTGGCCAGTGTCGCTGCCTCCGCAAGCAGCTTCTTCATGCGTGCATCGGGGGCGAAGGGCTGGCCCTTCACGATCCCGATCGCCGCAATCGCACCGCGCATTTCCGGGCCGATCGCCTCGATTGGCTCTTCCTGGATGATCCGGTTAAGGATCTCGAAATAAGCGAAATCGCTCGGAAATACCGTATTGAACGCCTTGTTCGAGACATTGACGAACGCGGTTTCGGCCGGGCTTTCCGCGTCTTTCAGCGGATACACCCTGAGATGTGTTGTGATGTTCTTGACCGCCGGATCAAGCCCCTTGGCGATGGAGCCGCGCAGGAACATGAAGTTGCGGTTTGTCGGGGGCTTCAGCAGGAAATAGCCGTCGGGAAGATCGCCGGTATGGCCCGGTGGCACGACCAGGTACTTTCCGCCCTTCCCGGCATCCGGCCCGGTCACCCCCATATTGCCGACGAACCGCTGCCAGCCGTCGTTGAGAAAACCAAGCATCCCCGGCGGAACCTCGATCACCGTGGCGCCGTCCTTCGCCAGATCGGTATAGGTGTAAGCGTAAAGCGTCGAGGTGTTGGCCGTGACCACCAGCGTCTGCGAGTCCATCAGCTGCGCGAAAAGCGCGATCCTGTTGGCGCCCTCGGCCCCGGCATCGGCCAGCCCCTTTCGCACGCTATACATCGACACCGCGCCGATATTATCGAGAAACACCTGCATGCCGCGCATGCGGTCAAGGTTGTCATATGCCGTGGTGACCGTTGCGTCAGTCGGGACCCCGTCGAAGAACTCCAGCGTGCCTATCGGCGTCTCGACCTTGTCGGGGATGGAAATCGCATCGAGTTCCGCAGGCGAGACTTCCCCGAATGCAGGCCCCATGGCAACGGCGAGCGCGATTGCACTCATGGCGGTCAGGCGTTTCATGTCTTCGGCGCTCCTCGGAAAGGGATGGATGTACTAAGAAAACTCTACCGGAGGCGCGCGTCGTTTCTGCCCATTTCGCGCCATTCTGCGCGGCATCGCGCGGCCCTGAAAACGCTCGGCGAGCAGCCTGCCCACCGGGTGAACGCACGGCTGAACCCGCCCGGAGAGCTGTAGCCGAGCCTGACCGCGATCTCCTGCACCTTCAGGTCGGTATCGCGCAGCAACGCCGCGGCGATCTCGAACCGACTCTGCTCGACGAGCGCCCAGAAATTCAGGCCGCTTTCCGTCAATCTTCGTTGAAGCGTACGCGGGCTGGTCCCGAGACGGTCGGCCGCGGTCTCGAGCGAAACCGATCCGGACAGGGCCAGCCCGGCGATCACCGATTTCACCCTCGACTGCCATTTCGGCGAACCGTTCGTTCGATGGGCCATCCATGCTACCGTGGGCTGAGTTCTGCTGTCCGGGTATTGTGGCCGATTCGGAGTGGGCTCTCGGACCATCACACGCCAAATTCCGGCCCGCGGGGGAAAACTGTTGAACGGGAGGCTTGCGCTTGTAAGGGCAACGCATCTGAACGATTACATCGCGGTACTGCGCGAAATCGGCGCCCCGGTGGATCGCGCACTTGGTCGCTCCCTGTTGCCGCCCGGTATCGAAGAGTGTCCCGATCTCTACGTCAGCGTTTCCATCGCCCTCGAATGGGTTGCGAAGACGGGGCACGATCTGCATCCAATGGAACTCGGCCTGCTCGGCGCGCAAAAAGCCTCTCTCGCGGCGCTTCGCCCGGCGCAACAGATCGCCATCATGGCCGCCCAAACCGGCCTGCAGCGTCTCAGGGCGTTGGCCGCCCTGTCACAATACGAGGACAGCGCCCTTGAAATCAGCCTCCGCAACGAAGGGGAGGATGTCCGCGTCATCTGCACCATGAAGGGGTTCGGGCGCCATGTTTTTCTCTGCTTTTCCGAATGGCTGAACCTGCAGGCTGTCGTTTCGGTGGTTCGCAGCGTGACAGGCCCGTCGTGGTGCCCCGCGGAGTTGTCTTTCGTCTCGTCCTACCGTCCGGTCGAAGCCGTGCGGGCGGCGTTTCCCGATGCGCGCATCCTGGTGGGCCAGCCGCAGTCTTCCGTCCTCGTCGCACGGGCGGATCTCGCCCGCCTGACGTTCGACACGACAGCCTCGGCCGGTACCTCGCCGATCCCAATGCCGCCCGGCGGTCCGCGCGACGACCCGACCGAACCGTGGGAATTCGTCCACCTCATGCGGATGCTGATCCAGCCCTATGTCGAAGAGGGCCGCCCAGATGTCGCGGTTGCCGCCGAGTTGGCGGGGATGAGCACGCGGACATTGCAACGGCATCTGAAACTATGCGGCAGTTCCTATTCGCAGATTCTTCAGGAAGCGCGATTTCAACTTGCTTGCATGCGCCTCGAAGATCCAAGCCTGAAGGTCATCGAGATCGCCCTGATGACGGGCTACGAGAATCCGCAACACTTCACGCGCGCCTTTCGTCGGTTCACGGGCGTCACGCCTTCGGAATATCGCCATCAAAACGCAGGGATTGCGATCAGGGCATCGCCAAACTGACAGAGGCGGTCGATGAGAAGCGCGGCGCGTAGCTGTGTGGCATCCGCGACCCCGAGGATCACGTCGCGCCTGGACCGCCTTCGACGATTTCGATGTTGAAGAGATCGCGGGATGGCGACCCAAGGGCGCCCCAAAGACCCATTCCGAGATCGATTTCGAGAGCATTCAGACAATCGGATGCGGCTTGAGCTTCCGCCTTCCGCCTAGCACACTGGCCGAACGCTGGAACCTGACGGAACTTCGAGAGGAAATCTAAATGCGGGAGAGCGCGAAGGTCGAGGCGATCCGGTCATGTTTCCTGTTCAGTGCCGCCGATCTTCAGACGGTGGAACGGATCGCTGCAGAAAGCCGGATCGTCCGCCACCAACCTGGCAGGATGCTGTTCGCCGCGGGCGATCCTGCCGATGGGCTTCGCATAATATTGTCCGGTCTGGTTCGAGTGTGGATCGCCAACGATACCGGCAAGGAATTGACACTCTCCCTTTTGGAGCCGGGCGATCCCTTCGGCGAAATCGCCTTGCTGGACGGATTGTCCCGGACAGCGAATGCTACCACGCTTGAAACTACGGAGTGTCTGTTCCTGCCGAAATCGGTCGTGGATCAGGAAATGGACAGCGACCCGGCGTTCAGCCGCCACATCATTCAGCTGCTTTGCGAGATATTGCGGAGAAACACCGACGTTCTGGGCAGTTTCGTCTTCCAGGGACTGGACGCACGTCTTGCGCGCGTTCTGTGCGATCTGGCGATTGCTCACGGGGCTGTCGAGGGAGCCGAGTTGCGATTGATGCGAAAGTTCTCGCAAACGGACCTGGGCCAGATGCTGGGTGTCACGCGCGAAGCGATCAACAAGCGACTTACGGCGCTGGTCCATGACCGGCTCGTGCGGTTCGAGGAGGGCCACATCATCGTCGTCGATCTCGACGCACTTCGACAGCGTGCGGTCGAGACGCACAGGCCCTGACCCCGGCCATTTCAAACTGCGAGTCTTGCCAGCAGCAAGACACCGGTGCCTGCCAAAGCGCCACCGGACAGGAATTGCAGGACTAGACCTTTTCCCGCACGCCCGATCACGTCTCCGGCGGCAAGATACGGCGCCAGACCTGCGGCCGAAGAGAGCAGGATCGCCGAGACGAAGAAGACAGCCGATCCGAAGCCGGTCGCACCCTGTGGCACGAAAGCGGGAAAGACCGACAGGAAGAACACGAGAGCCAGCGGGTTCGCCAAACCCACGAAGACACCGTTGCGAAGCAAGCGCGACAGTCCGCTGCCGCTCGCAGCCTGCTGCCCGCCCGAGCTACTGGAGATCGTGGCGATCCCGAACCACACCAGCAGTCCCGCACTGCCGATCTGCATGAGAACAAACGCATCACCGGCCAGTTCGCGGGCTCCGAATGTCAGGTAGATCGCGATTAGCGCCCAGATCAGTTCGGCAACAAGGATACCGATCATGGCCACCCCCCCTCTTACCGCCCCGGAACGGGCCGCGGCGGCGGTGATCAGTGCTGCATTCTGGCCCGGGGCAAGACAAGCTACGAAATTGGCCGCGGCGAGAGCAATCCAGATCTCCAGGGTCATCGCTATTTCCTCCTTCTCCCTACCGAAGGAGATGCTCATGAAAGTGCTTCCCGCGCTGTGAACGCACTCACACCCCAAAGGCTCGTCGCTGTGATCGCGTTCATAGACGGATCACGAGACCGGGTGCATACGTGGATCAAGTGCGCAGCAGTGTCGCTGCCAGAAAAGGGAGGCCCGCATGTCGCTCATCGTCCAACAGCTTGCCGACCCGGCAGCCTGGCTTGTGCTGGCCGGTGGCGGTCTGCAGGCCTCGGCTCATCTGTTCAAGAACCAGATCGTGCTGCGGATGGTTCTGCTGGCTGGGAGCGTTCACTATATCGCCTATTATTTCGCCGTCTCCGACCACCCGCTCTGGCCCGCCATCCTCGCGACCACGGCCATCACGATGGGCTGTATCTTTGGTTTGGCGCGAGCCATTGGATTGCGCGAGCGACTGCCGCCCCCGGCGCGTGCAACCGCGGATCAGGCGCCGACGAACGGAACCGCGTCGTTGCGCACCGTCGAAAATTAAGCGAGACTGACGGCATCAGCGCGACGAAGGATCCACCATGCTTGTCGATATTATTCTGCCCGCTGTATTGACGGTCATCATGTTTTCGCTCGGCCTGGGCTTGCGCCTCTCGGACTTCACCCGCGTCGCGGCACGGCCCCGCGCCTTCGGACTGGGAGCCGTGAACCAGATGATGTTGGTTCCGCTCGTGGGCTTCACAATGGCCACACTCTTCGGGTTGCCTCCAGAGCTTGCGGCCGGAACCATGATCCTGGCCCTTTGTCCGGGCGGCGTCATGTCGAACATGGCCGCGCGCATGGCGGGCGGGTCGGTGCCGCTATCGGTTTCCTTGACGGCGGTCATCAGCCTCGTGTCAATCGTCACGCTACCGATACTCACGGCATGGTCAGTGCATCACTTCATGGGCACTGACGCGCCGCCCGTTGACGTGGCTGCGCTGGGGGTCACGATGTTCCTGCTGACGGCCGTTCCCGTAGCGCTAGGGATGGCGCTGACCGCGCTGGCGCCCGATCTGACGGCGCGTATCGCGCCATGGATGAGCCGCATCACGGGCCTGCTCTTCGTGATACTCATCCTCTTGGCCCTTGCCGCGAACTGGGCGTTGTTCGTTGACAATATCGGAACGCTGGGTCCCGCCCTCATAACGATGACGACGTTGCTCCTCGGCCTTGGGTTCATATCGGGAACAGCTGCCGGCCTCGAAGGGCGCGAGATCACCACCGTGGCCATCGAGTCCGGCATCCAGAACGGCACGCTCGGTATCGCGGTGGGCGGCATCGTGGCAGGCGTAAGCACCGGCCTGCCCGCATTGACCCTGCCGACCGCGATCTATTCGGTCACGGCCTGGGCCTTGGTCCTTCCATTCATTGCCTGGCGCCGCAGCGTCACCCCGCCAGTCGCCAAAGGCGCGGCAGGGTAAGACCGGCCTCGGCAAGGTAGCGGTCGCGCGCGGTCGCGGCTTCGGGGTCGCCCGCCTGCGCCAACCTGTCCAGCGCGTGGGCTGCGTTGAAATACATTGCTCTTTCCTGCGCGACCCGGGCCGACGCGCGCCAAGCTGCAGCTGCGGCTTCCTGCTTCCCGGCAATCCAAGCCCTATCCCCCGCCGCAAGATGCGCCATTGGCACGCCGGCCCGGTACTGCCGACCGATACGTTTCGCCGATTTCGCGACCTGCGTCTGCCGCTCCACCATCCGAGCGTCGCGATGCCCGCGTAGCCAGAGTGCACGGATCAGGTCGCTATAGAAGGCCGCATTCTGTGTCATGTAGACCTGCGGGCGTGCCGTTACCGCCACGATGGCCAGCGCGTCGTCGAGGGCCAAAAGCGCACCTGCCTCGTCCCCGTCGTCCAGAGCAAGCGCCGCGCGCGCATAGTGGTAAACGAGCTTGTTGTTGTCATTTGCATCCAGCGCGTTGGCCGGATCGCTGAGAAGCCGTTCCAGCGCCGCGATATCGCCGCGCATCTCGTCCCATTGCGAGAGGCACAACAAATCCCGGGCGCGTCCGTTATGCGACCAGATGATCCCCTGTACGATGCCCCTGTCCCGGCTGTGGGCCAAGGTGATGTCGGACCATCCCTTGGCCTCCTCGAACCGTCCCTCCAACCGCTTGAGGTTGCCCATGGTCGATGCGGCAGTTTCCCATGTTTTCCGTTCGCCCACGGCTTCAGCGATTTCCATTGAGCGCAGGAATTGCTCAGCGCCGCGAGTCCAGCCCGCCTTGCCGGATTCGTAGTTCCCGGAGACCATCAGAATCCAGGCCTCGGTGGCCGGGTCGTCCAGCCGTGCCGCGATATCGAGAGCCTGCTCCTGAAGCGCGTCGCCATCTAGCGCCCAGGGAAGCGAGGTGGAGATCAGCGACATCCCGATATAGAGCTTCGCCAGCGTGGCGCTGTCCCCGCCCGCACGGCGCGCGAGATTGGCGCCCCGCAGGATTTCTGCAAGGGCGAAAGGGATCTTGTTCAACTCGTAATGGATCTCGGACAGCATCATTGTGGCGTCGGCAGCCAGGATGACCGGCGCGCGCTTCTCGTCAGGCTGGGGTGATCGGGCCGGGCGGAAGCGGAATGCGGCGTACCCACCCAGAAGCCCGCGTATCGCCTGCCCGCCGGTTTCCGGCGGCGCACGATCCAGCCCCGTGATGCACATCTTCAGGAAATCCTCGGCTCGCTGGTATTGTCCCAGCGCACGCAGCGCATAGGCGATGTCGTAACGCCAACGCGCGAGGATGAGTGCGTCCGCCTCTGCACCGGCCAGCGCGATCGCGCGGGTCAGGAATTCGACCACTTCGAGATTTGCATATGCCGCGCGGGCATTGGCAGCGGCGGCGGTCAGGTGCAGCAACGCCAGGTCGGTATCCCCCGCACGTTCGGCATGGTGAGCCAGAAGCACCCGGTCCGCCTGGTCCGGCTCTCCCCCGGCCCGCCGCGCGATCCTCTGCACGACCCGCGCGTGAAGCTCTTTCGCCTGCTGGCTGGTCAACGAGGCATAGGCCGCGTCGGCGACGATCGCATGATGAAATCGCCAGCCGCCCGTGTCCAGGCGTTCGACCAGACCCGTCTTCTCGATCAGTTGCAAATCCGCGCGGACCTGGTCGATCTCGGCCAATGGGTGAAGCTCGGCGACTGCATCCTCGTCGAAATTTCGACCGAGGACCGAAGTTGCCTTCACGGTAAGTTGCTGCGCCGGGGACAGGGCCGCGATACGTTCCGCCACGGCGACCGCCGCGTCCGATGGAATGGACAGACCGCTCAGCCCTTCCTCGCCCAGCCGCAAATGCGCAAAGCCTGCCTCTATGCGCACGATCCCACGGGCGGAGAGCGTCTGGGCAAGCGCGGTGGTGAAGAGCGGATGACCGCCCGCCTTTCGGTGCAGGAAGGCCGCAAGCGGCGGCGCCGTCTCTTCGGCTCCCAACGCCTGTGCCGCAAGCGCCCCCGCCTCGTCCTCGGGCAGAGGTCCAAGCTGGATCGTGTCGACCCGATCGGGATCGAGAAAACGGCGCGCCTCACTCGGCAGGTCTTCGACCCCCATCAGACGTGCCAAAAGAACCAGAGAGAGATCGCTGGCCCGGGTCACGCTATCGAGAAGCTGCCATGTCGCCGAATCCAGCCAATGAGCGTCATCGACGATAAGGACCGTCTGCCGCGGCAGCAGATGCGCAAGAAGCCGGGTCATCAGGTCACGCGTCCGCTCGGCCCGGCCCGCGCCAGTCAGGGCCCGGGTTTCCGACGTTTCTACCAATTCCGCGGGCAGAACGGGGTTGAGCAACGGCAGCCAAGGGGCGTTCTCGTCCCCCATGATCTCAAGCTCCCGGCGGCAGGTATCGGCATCCGCATCGACGGACAACCCCATCAGGTCACGGACCAGCGGGGCAATGGGGGTGAACCCAATGGCACGGCGAATGCCGTCCCCCTTGATCGAAAAATAAGGTGTGCCCGCCTGTGAGAGCCGGTTTTGCAGCCATCCGGCAAGGCGCGACTTACCCAAGCCCGCCTCTCCGAAGATCGCGAGATCAGATTGCATGCCTTGCGCCACCCGATCCGAAAAATTGCGCAACCACGCCTTTTCTCCGCTTCGTCCGACGAGAGTTCCGGCATGCACCGTCCCTCGCAGACGCTCGTGCCGAACGGCGTGCACAGGGACTGTACTGGACTGCCCCTTGAGCGGCAGTTCCGCCACCGGTTCGGTTTCGAAGCGGCGGGCCGCCGCCTCGGCCGTCGCCTCGTCAAGGACGACCGGTGCGGGAGCGAGTACGGACATGCCAGCGGCGCGGTTGATGGCATCTCCCACAACAACATATTGATGGTACATGTCGGCTCCAACCAGGCCGGCAAAGACCTTGCCGCCGGCGACCGCCACCTGCCCTCCTGCCCCCGCGATGCTTTGGGCCGCAAGAACTGCCCGTTCGCCCCCGTCTTCCCATGCTGAGGAGGCCAAGCCCCAAGAGGCCACGATGACCAAACCCTTGTCGTCCTGGCAGATCTGAAGAAGTGTGCCGCCTTCAGCCTCCACCCCGTCAGCCGCAGCACGCAATGCATCGGCACAGGCCAAGGCATCCGCTTCCGACCGGACGGGCGGACAGGACAGTCGAGCAAAAAGCACGTAAGCCCCGCGAAACTCCGCCAACCAGTCCATTCCCTGGGCCAAACCGACCCTTTGATGCGGTCGCAACCACTCGCTGGCGTCGATCTGCTCGAATGGCGTCGCGTCGACTAGCTGTTCGGAGACTGGCGGTCCCGGACCCACCGAGGCATTGTCGTCCTCACCGATCACGGCCCGGGCCGACGGGCTCAGCGTGACCCCGTCCGGGAGAAGATCCAACCCCTCGATTTCCTCCAGGACCTCTCCACAGAAGACGGGCATTCGCCCGCCAGACAGCATTGCGAGATCGAGCAGCCAGAGGTCTCCATAAGTGACCCCCGCCCGCATCGACAGGCCCGCGTCCATTCCAACGACCTCTCGCTGGACGTCACGCCCGGCCGCGGCGGCGGCGCGCACGGCCTTGGCCGGGTCGCCGGAAACCGGCCAGATCGCCGCCACGGCATCCCCGGCGTAGTACAGCAGATATCCGCCCCGATCCTCGATCGCACGGCTGACGAGGTCGAAAACGGCGTTGATTTCCGCACGAAGATCCTCGGCACCGCGCTCAGATCGCGCAATGGCCTCGGCCCCCATTCGTGAAAAGCCCGATAGATCGCAGTAGAGAACCGCACCTCTGTCGGACACGGCGGTCGTGGCGGTTTGCCCATTGCGTAAGAAACGGCGGGCCTGCGGCGGCAGCAGCAAACGGTCAATCGCTTCGTCACGGTCGCTTGCGTCAGGGGCCATCGTGATCCGTCCCGGAAAGGAGAGTGCATGTCGTCAGCCGGAAGTGTCGCGCTTTTCGACGTTTCAGATCAAGTGTTTCACGAGCACGTTTTGTCGGATCAATGCGAACCAGCCCAGGCAAAATCAGGATTGTTGTCGGTTATTTGGCCCAGAGACTGCGTCACCTGGCCAGACTAGCGGCACGGTGTGAGTTGACAGTCTGCCGGCTGTTGAGACTGCTCTCCGAGTTGAAATGGTTTCAGACCGGTGCGTGGACAGCCGCGCCTTTGATGTGCACTGCCCGCATCGCCACACCCACAGCGCGTTTCATGCTCGTAGCTGCGATACGCCGAGTTTGACCCGTGTTGACTGGTGGCAAATTGGCCCACTGCTCCGCATTGTGGCCAAGAAAGCTTCCGGCGACCCACCGGCGGTCAGGCCGAGGCCCCGAGGAGGTTGGCCCCCTTGCCTTCCTGGCCTTGCCTGCACGCCTGACGGTTATCCGGGCCCGGCGCGACCGATATTCGACGGCCATGGGCCGGTCCAGTATCTGGCCGGGCCTTCGGCAACGCCACGGCGACTGAGGATCAGTTCCAGATCAACCTCGCCCATACCGCCGCGCCTGATGGCGAACGCTCTGGAGATGACGATGTTCAGGAGGCTTTCGTGATTTATCGCCCGACTGGACAGATCATGTGGGCGCTGGTCGATGGCGCAGGGCAGTCAAGCATCAACCTCCAGGTCGGCGGCGAGGTGTTCGACCTGTTGACCTGACGACCGCTGGGGCAGCGCCAGCCTCCGCCCCGAACCGCGACGCGCACGTCTGTCCGGCTCTTTTGGAAACCTGGCCTTTTCGTGTTATTGTGATCTTGCATCGCGAGACCCGTTCTCGCGCGAAGTTCCCTTGGTCGAGTTTGACATTTCTGAAGGGGGAAGGCTTTTGGCAGAAGTTCTTGTTTTCAAGGCAAACCTTGAGCGGTTCGGGGGTGAACGCACTTACGGCTGGCTACTGGGCACAGATTTCACCTTCGAAATCGCTCCCACTTCGCATCCCGATTCCAACTATATCGCCGACGACGCGCAGGTCGGATATGCCCAGATCACGTCGGGCATGTTCGCGACGCAGTCCCGTTATATCAACCCAAGCGGCGCAATTGACAGCAATCGCCTCGCGGTCTCCTCGGGCGACGGCTTTAGCTACCAGTTGACGGACACGACGGGAACGGACTTCTATTCCCCCGCTGCGCTGACCTCGTTTGGCGAAGGCGCGGCATTTCTCGCGGTGAGCGAACGCGCCGATACATCGACCTCGGGCGGCGAGGCGCTGATGTTCACCGACGGTTCGACCACACCGCGCCTTCTGGTGGACGAACCGATCCGCGTCTACTGGAACCTGGGAGACGAGATCTGGGCGCGTGAAAGCTGGAGCCCGCGCCGCGCGAAAGACCTCGATATTTATCGCGTGACCGCTGATCTGAGCGTCACCAAGGTCTACGACTGGAACGGCGAGGAGAACGACATCGAGGCCATCGAGGTTTTCGCCTTGGGGGACAATGTCTACCAGTTCGCCTGGGAGGGCAACGAACAGGAATTCTACCGCTTCGACGAACAGACAGGCATCTGGTCCAACCTCGAGATCGTGGTCTACCGTGCGGATTTCGCCGGCGTCACCACGGAGCGTTTCTATTACTGGGACGACAGATACGTGAATGACGAGTCCCGCGGAATCGAACTTTGGGCGAGCGACGGAACCGCCGGCACCCTCTTGGTGCGCGACATCTTTCCCGGCGAAGAGAGCGGCTATCCGGGCGACAGGCTCGCTGCGCTGACGGCCGCGGTGGGCGACCGTCTCTTCTTCTTCGCGAGGGCGAATGCAAATGATCTCGCAGAACTTTTCGTGACCGATGGCACGCTCGGGGGGACCGTGCAGGTGACCGGCACGGGGATGCCGTCCGGTCCGCTCAGCGGATACAATTCCTATTGGGACATGGTGGCTTTGGACGACAACCGCGTACTCTTGGTGGCGAACGGCGCATCGGGAACCGAACTGTACGTCAGCGACGGCACGCCCGATGGCACGGGCCTCGTCGCGGACATAGCTGCAGGAGAGGACGGGTCCTTTCCGATCATTCTCGAAACCTATGGTGGGATGGGCTATTTCACGATCTCGTCCGGCGACAACAAGGACCGGATCTGGGTGACTGACGGCACGGCTGACCGGACCTTCGCGCTTCAAGATTTGCGTGACTCCGGCAACGGCATCCGTCCCGCGATGGCCGAAGTCGTGCAACTCGACCTGGCCAATCTGCCATTCCGTCCCTTCCAGGGTGACGCGGGTGACAATATCCTTCGAGGTGACGTCACGCGGGATCTCCTGGCGGGTCTTGGTGGAAATGACCTTGTCGATGCCGGTCCGGGCAACGACAGGGCGCTGGGAGGCGACGGAAACGACACCCTGATTGGGGGTGATGGCGATGATACGCTCATCGGCGGAGAGAGCGAGGACGACCTTCGCGACGTAATTTATGGCGGCAACGGCGCGGACAGCGTCGATGGCGGTGACGGCAATGACGAGTTGCGGGGCGATGCGGGCAATGACACGTTGAATGGCGGGTTCGGCACCGACACCGTGATTGGCGGCGCAGGCGATGATGTCCTGACCGGAGAGGCTTGGTCGGATGTGCTCTTTGGCAATGACGGCGACGATTTCGTGAACGGTGGGTTCGGCTATGACCGGATCAACGGTGGGGAAGGCGCGGACCGGTTCTTCCATCTCGGGGTGGCAGACCACGGCTCGGACTGGGTGCAGGATTACCAAGCGACCGAGGGCGATGTGTTGGTATTCGGCCAGGCCGCGACGGCGGGCCAGTTCCAGATCAACCTTGCCCACACGGCGACACCCGACGGGGAGCGCTCGGGAGACTACGATGTGCAGGAAGCCTTCGTGATCCATCGCCCGACAGGACAGATCATTTGGGCGCTCGTGGATGGCGAAGGGCAATCCAGCCTCAACCTCCAGATCGGTGGCGAGGTGTTTGATCTGCTGAGCTGAGACGCAAGTGTTGGCTGCCAATATGACGGACATTTTCCGTTGACGGGCTAGACCATTGAAATTGCGCTTTCGCCCCTGCTATCAATTCAGCCAAATGACAGTCGCCGATTCATTCTGAATGTTGTTGTTCGGGCGTTTTACCAAAAACGGAATGTGTTGTGAAATCCATCCTTTTCGATCAGAAATTCAATTCACTGCCCCTTTCTGATGATGATACAGCCAACCCATTGGGCTATCACATCTTGCCGGATGGTCGGGCGATCGTGCTGAGCCATTTCAATACGGGCGGAGATTATGATGTCGTTTATCGCACGCTCAAGATCATCGGCGATGATGGGACCCTGATCTCGGACAATACGATCCCGCGTGCAGGGGGCATGCTGGGGCTGTACCCGGAGGTCGGTTTGTTGGCCACACCCGATGGCCAGGCCTTTTTATACACCGTTGCCGATTACGCCGATTGGGTTTCACTCAGATCGATCGATGAGAATGGCGACCTGGGGGATGATTTCAGTATCAGGGCCGGGGCGACGTTCTCGAAGGACGACTACCTGCTCAGCGCGATTGACGGAGGCGGTTTCCTGGGCATCTGGACGAGCCCCGGACAGGACGGCGAACAGCAAACCCGGTTCCAGCGTTACAACAGCGACGGCTCTGCCGCGAACGAGGCGGCGGTTCTTTATGGTGGTGACGCCTTCTCGACATGGAATGTCGATCTTGTCCCCCTGGATGACGGGCGCAGCCTTCTGTTTCGTCCCGGACAGGACGCGATGTTGCATCTCGTCGGCCCCGGCGGCTATCCGGGCCGCGCCACCCCGGTGTTCGAGGGGGTCGGCACCATGCAAGGCCTGTCGGCCGTGACGCCCCTTCCCGACGGCGGTCATGCGCTGTTCGCGGTGCGAAACCTGAATTTCTATAGCTCGGCCCTGGAAATGCAGTTGATCGGTCACGACGGGTCGGTTTCCGGGCCATCCACCGAGCTGCTTGAACTCGGCGCACGCACCGGCGAGGTTCTTGCGATCGATCTGCGTGACGACGGGACGGTGGTCGTCATCGCTGGCGTAGGTCGCCATGAGGTAACCCGGTCCGTCTTCGATCTGGATGGTACGGTGCAGTCGACCACGGCAATCTACAGCGCCACTGCCGACGAGGCCGGAAATCCGCCGCCCGGAGATTGGCGTAAGGAATTCTCTGCAAGCCTGCTCGACGATGGAAGATTGGTGCTGGCCGGACCTCGGGCCGGTGCTGACGGCGAGTCTGTCCTGTTCCTCCAGCGCTTCGATGCGCAGGGCCGCGCCGAGATGCCGCCGCAGGTTCTCGGGGATTCTGCAATCCTGTTCACCGACAGAACCGGATTTCACGACAATGGCGCCGGCGATCTTTGGCTTGAATGGTATTCATCCGAGACGCGCCACATGATCACCGCTTTCGATGCCCCTGCGCTGCGCTATCTGGGCGAAGGAGACGATCACGAAGGGCTGGCAGGCCCCGAGGCGGTGGACGCCCTTGCCGGGAACGATGTCGTCACCGGCAGTCCCGGACCCGACCGCCTGCTGGGCAATCTCGGAGATGATGCGCTGTCGGGTGAAGACGGGGACGATCACTATGAGGGTGGCCCGGGCAATGACACTTTGCAGGGCGGCGAAGGCCATGACGTGGCCTATTTTTCGGGCCGTTGGCAGGATTACATCATCAAGGCCGAAGGGAAAGCGGGCACGAGGTTGACGGCCGGGCAAGACCTGTCGGCCGCGCCGGATGGCAGCGATCTTCTGATCGAGATCGAGGAGCTGGTCTTCGCCAATCGGCAGGACGCGCTGTCGGTTTTTCTGGAGGAGTACGACCAGACCCTGAACGGCAGCGACGCGGACGACATGCTGGAGACCGGCATGGGCGAAAACATCCTGCGCGGGGGCGGAGGAAACGACACGTTGAATGCCGGCGGGGGATCGGACACCGTGAACGGTGGTGACGGAGACGACATGATCACGGCCGGGCCGCAGCACGCAGACCTCGGCGATGTCATCTATGCCGGTACTGGCGATGACATCATCGATGCGGGCGGCGGCAACGACCTGGTCTTCGGCCAGGAGGGCAATGACACGATCTCCGGGAGCTTTGGCGCGGACAATTTGCAAGGCCAGAATGGAAACGATGTCGTGGCTGGTGGCGCTCTGTCGGACCTGATCTTCGGCGGGGCCGGGGACGATTTCCTCAACGGCGGTTTCGGCTTTGACCGGATCAACGGCGGTGACGGGGCCGACCATTTCTTTCACCTCGGTGTCGCGGGGCATAGCTCGGACTGGGTGCAGGATTACGACGCGGCGGAGGGGGACGTTCTGGTCTTCGGCAATGCAGCGGCGACCGGGGACCAGTTCCAGATCAACTTCGCGCATACGGCGACACGCGACGGGGACCGCTCGGGAGACGACGATATGCAGGAAGCCTTCGTGATCCATCGCCCGACCGGGCAGATCATGTGGGCGCTGGTCGATGGCGAGGGACAGGACCAGATCAATCTGCAAATCGGCGGAGAGGTGTTCGACCTGTTGGCCTGATTGTGACTTGACGCAACATAATTCCGCGAGTCACGCTTTGCGACATGTTTTTTGATGCGCCCGGCGAGGGGGCGGGCGCGCTCTTAATATTTCATGGGGGTTCGGATATGCGCATTTCCGGAAACCTTGCGATGCCACCCGGGTGCACTGCCCTCGAGTGGCTCATCGATGCTTTCAATGGCCTTACGGGCGAGCATGCCGAGACCTTGTCCTCGGGTCCCAGACCGTTCATAACGATCTATGGCGACACGATCCCGTTGCCGGACATTCCGGGCGCCGATCCCGGCAGCGTGCTGATTATCCTTCGTGGGACCGACCTCGCGTTTTCGGGCGGGTTGGCGCCGCAAGGATCCGGAACGGTCACGGAAATCGTCATCAATGCAGAGTTCGACGGAGAGGACCGAAACCGGTTCGTCACCTTGCCCGAACCCGTTCCGCTGGATGCCATCCTGTCGGAAACCGCGCGAGATCTGGACACGACAAGCAAGCGGATCGAGGACAATCCCGGTTTTGCCAGCCTCGTTCTGCCCGATGGCTATTTCCTTGACGAGACGGGTACGCCGGACGGGGACCTGATCAAGGGGTTCGACACCGACGATTCTTTGCGTGGCGGTGCGGGGGATGACACGATAACCGGGCAAGGCGGCAACGACCTGATCACCGATTTCGCAGGCGACGACCTGCTGCGCGGTGGGGCCGGCGTGGATACGCTGGATGGCGGCGCCGGGAGCGATACGCTGCTGGGCACGGTCGAAGAGTTCAACATGGACGTGATCGAGGCGCTGGCGCTGGAGGACGAGCTGCACCTGCTGTCCTTTGGCGGCGCCTTTTCCGGGCCGGGCCAGTTCGACCTTCGCGAGGAATCGCTGTTCATCTCGGGACCCGATGTCGAGATCATGCTCCCGAACCGCGATCCGGTGATGGCGTTCGATGTGGAACGCGCCGGCGATGACGTGATCTTTCGTCTGGTGGAGCCGGGGATCGAGCGCCGGGGTGGCGAGGGGCCCGAGGATCTGGGGGGTGCGCGCGGGCCCGACACGCTTTTCGGTGGGCCGGGCAACGACACGTTGACGGGCTTCGACGGCGACGACCGCCTGTTGGGCGAGGGCGACGATGACTTGCTGCGCGGTGGCGACGGAAACGACACGCTCAATGGTGGCGATGGCGATGACCTGATCCTGGGCGGCGAGACCGAAGGCGACCTGAGCGACGTGATTTTTGGCGGGACCGGCAATGACGCCCTGAATGGCAGTTATGGAAACGACCAGGTTTTTGGCCAGGAGGGGAATGACACTCTGTCCGGCGGGTTCGGCGCGGACGAGTTACAGGGCCAGGAGGGAGACGACGTCGTCACAGGCGGCGCGCTGTCGGACCTTGTTTTTGGTGGATCTGGAAACGATTTCGTGAACGGCGGCTTCGGCCATGATCGGATCAACGGTGGGGATGGATCGGACCGGTTCTTCCATCTCGGGGTAGCCGATCATGGCTCGGATTGGGTTCAGGACTACGACGCGGTCGAGGGCGACGTTCTGGTCTTTGGCACTTCAGAGGCAACCCGGGACCAGTTCCAGATCAACCTCGCGCACACGGCGACGCCCGACGGCGAGCGGTCGGGCGACGACGATGTCCAGGAAGCCTTTGTGATCTATCGCCCGACCGGGCAAATCATGTGGGCGCTTGTGGATGGCGAAGGCCAGTCCGGTATCAACCTCCAGATAGGCGGGGAGATTTTTGACATGTTGGCTTAGCGGTTTCCTGCACGCTGTTGGTCTCCAGCCCTTTCGCGTTGCTGGAGCCCTCCTCCACGCTGGTTTCAGAGGCCGCGTTCGTTCAACGCTGTAGCCATTGGCGCGCAGGGCTGCCTGCCCTTCGGCGCGGATCGACACGACTGCTGGGGTCAGGGGAGTTCACCACCATTGCCGCACTGGCCGAGCGCGAGGGCATCGCGCCGTCCGACATGGAAAGCGAGGCACGTAAGCGACACTGGCGAAGCTTCTCGAGCCGTTTCCCTGTTGCATGGGGAAGAACAGCAACTATCTCTCGCGTGACAACCGCGGATGCCGATCGAGGGCTTGATGAACACACTCGAAGTCCCGGGCAAGGCTGTGGGGATGACCCGGCCGAGTGTCACAGCAAGCGAAGCGCCAAGTTTATCGCGCTCCCAGTGGTAGAGGACGGCCGGATCGATCGTCATGTAACTGCGCGGGTCCTTCAGCCTGGGGACATAGTAGAGGTCGAACGCGGTGTTGTTGACCTTCGTCCGGCCCGGATCGACATCACCGACGCTGAAGGCATGTTGCACCGTTGGGGCGAAGAGCGAGCCGCCGGGCAGGAACCGGGCATAGGTGACGCCCGGTCTGAGCACGTTGCTGCCGAGCCCATGTTCGGCCTTGTCGGCGGTATCGAAGGATGCCTCGAGCGTCAGCAGAATAGCGTACTTCTGCGTCAGGACCGGCAGGTGGCTGAACTTCAGGATGACATCGCCGATACCGAAGCCGGAGTTTCCAGCGATGTCGTTGCTCACGACCGGCAGCTTGACTTCCAGCGACGACTTTTGCTCCGAACCGAGGGGTTGGGTGAAGCGCAGGTAGAGTATGTTGTTCGTGACGCCATTTCCCAGATGGAGTGACTCGAAACTGATCTGGGCATTCCGGCTCAGCTTCGTCGGGTCGGGGGTCGCGTGTCTGGCCGTTCTCGGGGTCTTGGCTCACCAAGGGGCGGGCTTGCCTGCCGCGGCCGTTCAAACAGCCCCCAGAGAAGGACGGTTCCTTGGACGCTCACAACCCTCTAAGCCGTTGTTTCAAATGACCTCACCGATGGTTCAAGTGGTCATTCGATTCAATCGCAGCTGGCGGTGTAACTGATGGCCCAGGGCTGCGACCGTTGCTTGCGGTACAATTCGGACCCGTCCGCCGCGACACCATGCGTCTGGAACGCGTTCGTCGCGAGATCGATACCGACGATGGTGCCCTTTCCGTGGAAGCCCGGTCATCACCGCTGGACAGGTCGCTTTCTCCTTCACTTCAGTTCAGCATCAGGGATGGCAGCCAAAGGGTGATCTGCGGAAAGATGAGCAGGAGGGCGAGCACGAGCACCTCCATGACCAGGAACGGAACGATCCCCCTGAAGATGGTGCGCAACGGCACGCCGGTCTGGGCCGAAGCCACATAGGCATTGAGACCGAGAGGCGGCGTCAGCAGGCCGATCTCGACGGTCTTCGTCACCACGATCCCGAACCACACCGCATCGTAGCCCAGCGCCATGGCGGTCGGAAAGGCGAGCGGCATGGCCAGCGACAGGATCGCGAGCTGGTCCATGAACATGCCCATCACCAGCAGGATCGCCACCATGAACAGCAGGATCGCCTCGCGCGGCAGGTCGGTCGTGGAGGCGAATTCCAGCAAGGCATGGGTGATGCGGGTGAAGGCGAGGTAATTCGCGAAGATGGCCGAGCAGGTGACGATGGTGACGATCATCACCGTCGCCCGGATCGCGCCCGAGACCGAGGTATTGAACCGCGCGAAGGTCATGGTGCGTTGCAGAACGACGATGGCGAGCGAGCCCATGACCCCCAGCGCGGCCGCTTCGGAGGGCGATGCAATGCCGCCATAGATCGCGCCGATGACCCCCACCATCAAGAGCGCCATCGGGATGACGTGACGGCTGGCCTTTACCGCCTTGCCCAGATCGAACGGATCGCCCTTGGGCGCCTGGTCGGTCCGGGCGGCGACCACCTTGATTACCAAAGCCAAGCCCGTCGCGGTGAGAAGCCCCGGCACGATGCCGGCAATGAACAGCTGGCCGATAGAGGTTTCGGTGAGCACCCCATAGACGACCAAAACGATCGAGGGCGGAACCACCACGGCAAGGGTGCCGCCGACACTGACGACCGCCGCGGCCAGCCGGTCGGCATAATTGTGGTTGCGCATTTCCGGAAAGGCTGATGCCGCCATAGCTGCCGTCGAAGCCGTCGAGCTTCCGACAAGCGCCGCGAGCAGCACCGAGGAGGCGACGGTTGCCATGGCCAGACCGCCCTTCACGTGCCCGATCCAGCATTGGCAGGCCTGGATCGCCCGCCGCGTCACGTCCCCTGAGGTCAGCAACTCTGCCATCAGGATGAACAGCGGGATCGCCACCAGGATGAAGGATGACGTGCTGTCGAAGAACACCCGCTCGAGGACGGCAAAGGCAGGCTGCCACCCCAGTTGCAGGGCGAGGCCGAAAAAACCCACGATACCCATGGCGAACGCGATCGGCATCCGGAACACCATGAACAGGGCTAGAAGGCATAGGAGTGCAAGAAAAGTCAGCATTGCGGGGGCTCAGTCCTCGAGGAACCGGGCAGCGCGATCCGAACCACCCGGTATATTTCAGTCATGCTCGGAGTCAGTTCGCGGTCAGGTCGCGATAGGTCTCGAGCACCGCTTCGGCCCCATCGCTTCCGATCCGGTCGAGCCAATCCTGCGAGACCAGTTTCATGCTGTCGCGCAGCGCAGCCAGTTCGTCCTCGCTGAATTGATAGGTGTCGATCCCTTCGGACTGCCATTGCGAGATCAAGCCCTCGACCGATTCATCCTGTGCCTTGGCCACGTGCAGCGCGGTTTCTCGGCCCAGATCGACCATCGCGGTCCGAACCTCCTCGGGCAGGCTTTCGAAAAGGTCGCTGCGGACCACCATGATAAAGCTGTAGCCGCCGAAGGAGCCGTTGGTTGAGATGTGGCTCACTACCTCGTTGAGCTTGTAGCCGGGAACCGAAGCAAGCGGGAACAGCACCGCATCGAGGCGTCCGCGCTCGACCGCGGTGTAGACTTCCGGACCGGGGATCGAGATGCCGACCGCGCCCATCGAGCGTGCGGTCATGGCCTGGGTCGAGCCTGACGTGCGGATGTCCAGCGCCGCCCATTCCTCGGGCATGCCCAGGCGCTCCTTGGCCAGCACCTGGTAGGGTGGCAGCACGAAGCCGAAGATCGGCGTGACGCCAGAGGCGAGCAATTCCTCGCGGAGCGGCCCCTCTTCCAGCATTGCCTGCAATGCCTCGGTCCCCTGTTGAGCGGACCCGTAGAAGCCCGGCAGGCCAACGACAGAGTTCAGAGGCAGGGATTCCGCATGGTAAAGCGCGCCCAGCAGCGCCGCGTCGAGAATGCCGTTGTTCACTGCGTCAAGCTGCGCCTTGGACTTTGCCGCTTGCTGCGACGGGAAATGCTGGAACGAAACCGCGCCTCCCGCGGCCTCTTCCACCGCCTGCATCCAGCGCGAAGTGCCTTCTTTCGACACGATATGGCTGGTGGACTGGAAATCGCCCAGGCGCAAAGTCTCAGATATTGCTGCTGTGGCGGTCATGCCCAGCGCGACGAACGCCGAAACGGCACCGATGGTCATAAGGGTTCTCATGGTTTTCTCCTCCCATTATTCGATTAGTGGGTGAAATCCCGCTCCGCAGGGCGGAACAAGTCGTGGATCAGCCGCAGCACCAGCACACCGCATCCCAGAGGAGCGACGGCATAGGCCCACCCGAGCGGCCAGTCGATCACGCCGTATTCGACCTCGTGATGCGCGAAGGCGCCCCAGGCGAATTTCCCGGACATCAAGGCGATGGCGGCAAAGAACGCGGCCGGTAACACAAGCCGTGTCCTTTCCAGGATTACGCCCCAGATCCCGGGGAGTGAATCTGGGCCGAAATCCAGCGCGAGATGCCCGCCATCGCGATAGACGCGCGACAGCGACAATGTCGCCAGCGCCGGCATCAGGTAGAGTTCGGTCAACTCGAACTGGATCTGGACCGGCCGGTTCGCGATCAAGCGCAAAAGGATATCCGCGTTGATCAAGACCGCGACGGCGACCAGCCCGAGGCACCCGGCAAGATGCAGGGTGTCCTCGATTTTCTTGAGAATGCTTTCAGTCACGATCGAACCAGCCTCCCCTCCGGTTGATACAGGCGCCTTGTCAGCGCTTCGGCAACTCGACGATTGCGGACCCGATGGCCGACATCTCGCCGTCCTGTTGTTCCGCGCGCTGCTGGATCTCGAGCAGGTGGCGCCCGTTCTCCTCGAACTTGCGGATCACGGTGCCGTGGATCAGGATGATGTCGCCCTCGGGGTTGTGCCGGCGCACCTGGCATTTGGCCTGGCGCAGGAACCCGTCATCGCCCATCCAGTTGGTGATCTGGTGGGTCAGCCACGAAGTCCGCTCGGGTCCGTAGTCATAGGCGCCGGGGGCTCCGACCTCGAGCGCGAACTCCTCTTCCCAGTGAACGCGCTCCGGGCAGTCGGGGATGCCGTAACGGTTCTTGGGGCCGGCGCTGGGATGCTTCTGCTGCAACTGCCAGGCCAGCTTGTTGGCACGGATATAGAGCCCGCCCCAGCCCTGGGCATAGGCGATGAAGCCGGTTGCGGTCATCGGTCCCTTGACCATGGTCGGCAATTCGTCGCCTTCGGAGACGTCGTCCCAGTAGCGGGTCTCGGCGCCGCGGATCTTTTCCTGCTCGTAATACTTGTAGTATTCGTCCAGCTCCGCCTGGGTCCAGACGCGACGGCCCTTCTCCTTGGCCTCGGTATATTTCGTGCCATTCTCACGTGCTGCGTCCCGGTCGGTGCGGAAACACCAGCTATCGGCATCGGCGAGCAGTTCTCCGCTCTCGGCGTCGTAGAAATCGACATGATAGATTTGCTGGATCGCCTTGCCGGCAAACCGTGTGTCGTGCTCGATGAGATCCTTGAGATAAGCTTCGGTGCGGAACACCGTGTTGCGCGGAATGACCTTATGCCAGTTCCAGTTGGCTCCCGACCACATGGCGTGAACACCGGGCAGACCGCCCACGTAACCCGAGATGATCCGGTTCGTCGCAAAGAGGAAACTGGGTAGTGCGATCACATCGCCGTATTTCGTCGACCTGGCATATTCCGGATCGCACCAGAGCGGATTGTCGTCGCCGATGCCATGCGCGTAGTGCCGGATGTTGTCACGGGTCGCCTCGTAGCACCAAGGCTCGACTGTCTTCTCGATCTTTTTGCCGATGCGCTGGCGCAGATCTACGAGGCCCTCCTCGGTGATCTTCGGGAATTTTCGTGTCATCTCGTTCATGTTTTCTTTCCTCCTGATATACTTGTGGAGCGCGGGCTTCAGCCCGCGGCCTCCAGCCGTTTAGCTTCCTGATCTCTCAGAATTTTCCGGTTCACCTTGCCCGCCGGGGTCTTGGGCAACTCGGTGACGAACTCGATTTGTCGGGGGTATTCATGGCGGGCCAGCCGGGACCGCACATGATCCTGGATCTCCTCGCGCAGCCCGTCCCGTTCCATGTCCTTCAGAACAATGAAAGCCTTGACCACCTGCCCGCGCAGGCTGTCAGGCGTGCCGATCACGCCGCATTCGGCCACGTCCGGATGGCTCAACAAGGCGTCTTCGACCTCGACAGCGCCGATCGTCCAGCCTGCCGAGATAATGACATCGTCGGCGCGGCCGCCGTGATAGAAGTAGCCGTCTTCATCCACCCGGCCGAGGTCCTTGGTCGGAAACCAGGCACCCGCCTTCCTGACCATCAATTCGCCCGTCTCGCCGGGCTTGCACGGGTTGCCATCGGCATCCTGCACCTCGACTTCGACACCGGGCACGGCCTTCCCCATCGCCCCTTCGCGCACTTCGAGATCGTCGGCGCCGGGATAGTTGGCGATGATCACACCGATCTCGGTCGTGCCATACATTGAACGGACCTTTGTCCCGAACACCCGCTCGACATAGGCCGCCGTCTCGCTGTCGATGGGCTCGCCGGTAAAGGAGAGCTTTTCGAAGCAATACTTGAAGTCATCTGCTCGGCCGCAGTTCCGCATCATCCTGTAATGCGTGGCAGCGGCCGTCAGGTTCGAGATCCTGAACTCAGAAAGGGCCTGCAACAGTCGCTCGGGATCGAACTTGCCCGAGAATGTTCCTGTCGAAACGCCGAGTGCCAGCGGGGCGAGAGTGCCGTGCCAGAATCCATGCCCCCACGCCGGAGAAGACGGGCAGAAGAACCGGTCGCCTGGGCGGATACCAGTCGCATAGAGCGCCGCGACCATCAGGGTCACGATGGAATGGTGGTTGTGTTTGACCGCAGCCGGAAGCAGGCGTGTTGTACCGGAGGTATATTGCAGCACGACAAGATCGCTTGCCGACGTTTGCCACTCGAATTTTCCGGGATACCCGTCCAGACTGTCGAGGAACTCGTCGTCCGCGATCACAACCGTGGCAGCTCCACCCGCCTCGGCCTCGGACGCCTTTTCGACATTGGTGAACAAGATCTTCGGCTGGCAGTCATCCAGCCGCAAACGGATGCCGTCAGGTCCGAACAGGGTGAACATCGGGACCGCGACCGCGCCGGCCTTCATCGCCCCGAACATCACGCAATAGAATGGCAAAGACGGCTCGACCATCACTGCGACGCGGTCACCCTTTTTGACGCCTTGCGACACCATGTAATGGGCCACCTGCGACGACCGGCTGGCCAGTTCGGCGAAGGAGATGATCTCGTCCAGTCCGGAGCTGTGCGCAATCCTCAGCGCCGTCCGGTCGCCTCCGGCGTGACGGTCCACGCATTCGTGAGCGATGTTGAAGCGATCACGATCCCCGTCGAACAACGCCCACAAGGAATCCTTCGAATAGTGCTTCTGAGCGTCTGCGTAGGACGTGAAATCCGTCAGGCGTTGCATCGCCAAATCTCTCCCTTTCGTAACCCGGCAAGCGTGTCGTCGCGGCCTGCCCGTCTTCGTTGACAACGGTAGGGATCGAGATATGTTATTGTCAATACGCTAATATTGTTGTACATAGGCAATGATTTTGAGTGTCAGCGAGGAAAGAAATGGCGGTGAAATCGACGGAGAAATCCACCAAGAGACAAGTGCCCGCAGTCACGCGAGCCGTTGCAATACTGAGGTTTCTGGCGCGCTCGGATGAACCGGTGGGGGTCAACCCGATTGCACGCGAGCTTGATCTTGTGCCCAGCACCTGCCTGCACATCCTGCGCGTGCTTCAGGACGAGGGATTGGTCGAATTCGATTCGAAGACCAAACGCTACTCCATCGGAATCGGCATCCTTCCCCTCGCCCGCTCAGCCCTTCAAAAGAACACCTTCTCGGTCCTCGTTCAGCCGCTGCTGTCCGGGCTTTCCGAGAAATTCGGCGTCACCACCATCGCAACGCAACTCGCTGAACCATCGCAGATGGTCGTGATCGCGCTGTCGCAATCGACGTTGCCCTTCCGCCTTCAGGTCGATCTCGGCAGCCGCTTTCCGATCCTCATCAGTGCCACGGGCCGGCTCTTTGCGGCCTTCAACGTACAAGACGCGGGCGAACTGCGAAGTGCCTTCGAAAGGCTGGTCTGGGATCATCCCCCAAGTTTCGAAGAGTGGCTGACCGAGATAGAGGCCACCCGCGCACGCGGCTACGCGGTGGACCGCGGCAGTTACATCTCGGGCGTGACCGTCGTGGCGGTTCCCGTATTCGACTCCGCCGACCAAATGATCCGCTCGCTCGTCGCGATAGGCATCTCGGAGCGGATGGATGACAAGCAGGTCTCGTCGCTTGCCAAGGCGCTGCTGAAACTGCGGGACAAGATCGAAGCAATGCAGATCGGAACAGGGAGTTAGGTCTTGAGGCAAGGTATCGAACAGACAAGCTGGAAGGCATTGAAGGCCGGCCCCTTCATGGACAGAGTGGGTCCGGTCCTGAAAGCTCGTTCACCCGAGGGCCAGAGCATCTATGCGCTCCGCGCCGACGCCTCGCACTGCAACGCGATCGGCATGGTTCATGGCGGCGTGATCACCAGCCTGCTCGACCAGGCGATGGCGGTCGAGGCATGGAACGCGGCAGACAGGCGACCTGTGGTCACGCTCCAGATGGACACCCGCTTCATCGGCACCGCTCGTGCAGACGAGCATCTGACCGCCAGCGCCACGCTGCGACATGCGACGCTCTCGACGCTGTTCGCCGACGCGGAAGTGCATTCCGGTGAGCGCCTCATCGCCACGGCCACCGCGGTCATGAAGATCGTCGCACGAAAGGACAAGCCATGAAGACCCAAGACAAGCCCTCCGCAACAGGGCCGCTCGCAGGCATCAGAGTGCTCGATTTTTCGCGTATCCTGTCCGGTCCCTACGCCAGCATGGTTCTCGCCGACCTCGGAGCCGAAGTCGTAAAGGTGGAACCACTGGGCAGCGGTGACGAAACCCGGAACTTCCCGCCCTTCCAGGGGCCGCTCAGCCACTATTACATCGCTCTGAACCGCAGCAAGCAAAGCATCACGCTTGACCTGAAATCTCCGGATGGCGCCAAGATTGCCCGTGAACTGGCGCAGAAATCGGACGTGCTGCTCGAGAATTTCAGGCCCGGCGTCATGGACCGCCTGGGGCTGGGATACGATGAGTTGAAAGCCGACAACCCGGGCCTCGTCTACTGCTCGATCACCGGCTTTGGCCGCAACAGCCCCCATGCCGACAAACCCGCCTTCGATATCGTAGCGCAAGCGCTGTCTGGCGTGATGAGCGTCAACCGGGAACCGGGGCAGGCGCCGAACAAGCTGGGCATCCCACTCGGCGACATGGCGGGCAGCATCTTCTCGCTTTTCGGTCTGCTCGCCGCGCTTGTCGAGCGCAACGCGACAGGCCGCGGTCGCCATGTCGAGATTGCCATGCTCGACAGCCTGATCGCGATGCAGGGTTACCTGTCGCAGATCTATTTCGTGACCGGCGAAAGTCCGCAGCCGGTCGGCACGCGGCATCCGTCGATCGTGCCCTACGGCTCCTTTCCCACCAGCGACGGTCACGTGATCGTCGCGTGCCTTACCGAAAGGTTCTGGCACAATTTCGCGCGTTGCCTGGGGCGCGAAGATCTCATCGACGACCCTCGATTCGCGGAATACAGGCAGCGGCTGGAGAATCGTGACGGGCTGGAGCCGACCATCTGTGAGATCATGCAGCGGGAAACGACCGCCTTCTGGTTGGACCGGCTGGCAGAGTTCGATGTTCCGAACGCCCCAATCCTCAGCATAGGCGAGGCTCTTGAACAGGATCACGTCGCAGCGCATGAACTGATCGAATCAGTCTTCCATTCCGAGGTAGGGGAAATGAAGTTGGTCCGCGGCCCGGTCCTGTTCGACGGGGTCGGACCCGCCCCGGCGCGTCCCCCCGCCCTGCTCGGCGAGCACACGCGCACCGTGCTTTCGGATTGGCTTGCCTATGATGAGGAGCGGATTGCATCGCTTGAAGCCAGCGGCGCGCTTTGTGCAAGACCGCGCGTCAGAGAAGACCAGTAGGCACAGAGGTCGGCGTCGCGGTAGGCTGCAATCGTCACCGCAACGCCGCCTCTTGTGCTGCAGAAGGAATAACCCCTCTCGGTAGCGCGCCCTTTCACGATAGGATGGATCGAGCAGCGACACGACCTCAACTGATTGCGTCGAATATGCTGTCCGCGAACGCTTGGCCAAATGCCTCCGTCGACGCCAACCTCGGTCACATCCATTTCAAAGCACTGCGTCCGCAAAAGCCTTTCCGCAGCTTTCGGTTTTCCCTGTGCCGCCCACATCACGCGTCCGAAATGATCTTTCGGTCAAAACTTGCTCTATCGCCGTCACGATTTCTGCAGCGGCCTGAGGATAGCCGAGGTGATCCAGCATCATGGCGCCTGCCCATAAATACGCTCGATCAGGATATTGCTGCGGTAGCCGGAGACGACGAGATCGTTCAACAAGTTGAATGAGCGTCTTTCATAGACCAACCAAGGTCGCAGCAGGGCTACGCTGTTCCGTTGAGCATCCGAATGGAACGATACACGATGCAGATGACGTTTACGGTGCCGGATTGTCCGCATTGACGTATTGGATCGGGTCGTGAGCAAAGGCGACAGCGATATCTCAGCCAGACGCTGTCAGACGAATTCGAACTGCTCTGAGTTTCCCGCAAACAGCGCGGACTTACGCAAGCCCACCTGACGCCACTCGGCGAGTGCGGCGGCAAATGATGCTACAGTTGCCTCGCAGGCTGTAGAGGGGTGGCTTTTTCTTGGGCCCAACTTTCAACAGCCATAGAACGCACACGGTTTACGGCCGCAGTCTCCACGGACTTGATCCGCTCAGGTTGATGCGGCTGGTCATGGAACAGGTAGAGCCGCGACAGGAAATGCTCGAACTCCAGCGAACCTTCGCCATGACGTTCGCCGTTTCCTCCGGTGGTGACGTTCACCCCGTGTCCCCAATCCTGGCCGCTGTCGTTGTTCGGGTTGTAGAAATAGACCCGGATCTCGCCTGACCGACCGGGTGCGACACGCAGAATGGTGATCGCGTGCCAGCCTATGAACGTGCCCGTGCTATCGGTGAACGCGATGCCTGCCGGCTGCGGGTGGATGAGCGGCCGGTCTCCGTTGTAACCGGGATGATAGCTTTGGTAGAACCGCGCGACGAACACGTCATAGGCGTCCAGCATCCCGGTGGCGACATCCACAGCGACCGAACATTCGCGCCCCACCCACCAGCCGTGGAATTCAGGGTTGATCCAGCGGTGCGGATCGCCCGGCCGCACCGCGCAAATCCGCCCCATCTCAGCATAGATCCGGTCGAGATGCGGCACCAGAAGCACCGAAACGGGGTCAGCGTCGATCGGACCGAAGCCTGCCAGTCCCGCAGGCAGGTCGGCGGACTGGATCGGGGTGCCCTCGAAATTCATCAGAACGGTCTCGGCCTCGGCAGCCTGCACGACCAAGTGCAGCAGGTAATCGGGATCGTTGAGCGCCCACATCGAGATCGCGCGCGCTGATTGGCAGGTCGGGTTCGCCCCTTGACCCACGCCAAGCGGCAGGCCGATCACCTCGAGAATACCGGAGACAAGGTGTGTCTCGGGCGTCGGCTGGGCGCCGAAGCCAAGCGCGAGACGGTCGCGCACCGCCGGGGCCAGGTCGATCGTCAGCACCCTGCGGAGCGCGGGCGGGATGGGTGGAGAATGCAGGACCCCGCGCTCCATCATCATGGCCAGCCCATAGAGAGCCTGTGGCGTGGACGGAGTGACACCCGCGCGGATCAGATCCTCGATCAGGCCACGATAGTGACGCCAGCAATCAAGCCCCGTGGAGCCCAGGCCCAACGTCTCGGGCACCAGAGGGCGGTCGGGGTAGTCCAGCGCCCAGAGGAGGAAGCCGACGTGGTAATCCGAAACGAGCCCGGTATCGTGCATCGAACGGGCAAAGCCCATTGCCTCGCGCGACAACGCGGCATCATCCATGTGGTCCAGCCGGGCCAAATAGGCCGTCAGGCCGGGATCGTCGAGCGTCTCGGCCGTGGGGCCGAACAGTGCACTGACCAGCCGCTCCGCCCCCAGCCGCTCGGAGCCCGGCTCGCTTCCCTGCCTGTTCAGCGCAACTGCGATCTGGGTTATCATCTCCTTGACCGGCCCCATCTGCACCGGGCGCTGCTCCAAGATGCGCCAGATCTCGGCAACCATGACGCCCAGCACGTCCCGCAGCCCGATGCGTTCCGCAATCAACCGTAGAATTCGCGCGGCCACCGCCGTGTGCTCGCCCTTCTCGCGGCTGGCCTCGTCCGAGAACTCGAAGAACCGCGGAAGGTTGAGCGCGAGTACCTGTGTCAGGAAATGACGCGCGTAGTCCCGTTGCAGAACGGGGTGCTGCGCCTCGCCGGTTGCAACAGCCAGGAACCGCATCAGGCTGGCCGTCTCCAGCGCGGCCAGCAGCCTGTCGTCGCCTTCCAGCGTCCGGCAAGTCAGTTGCGGCAGAAGCGCATTGGGCACGTCCCAGTCCGACCCCTTGAACAGACCGGCCCGATCCATGCGCTCCGCCCGCGCATAGACGGGCGCCAAGCCGTCCGGCACGGCGATCAGCCGCGCCAGAACGTCCAGAACGGGGCGTTGCAGGGACTGCTTTGAGAACGGCCGGGCACGTTCGAGCCGCTCGAGAACGACGTCGAGCGTGCTCGCAAGCCGAGCGGCATCGCTTGTCACCTGATCCATCGGGCCGGTCGCCCCCCCTGCATCGTGTCACACATAAAAATCAAGTTCCTCCTGCGCTTTCAAGAGATCGCGCAGCCTGTGCGGGTCCTCGCCAAAGAAATAGGCCAGCCCCCAATGCGTGCCGAAGGCAGAGCGCTTGGCGACCTTCTGTTCCATCGGCTCGGCCAGTTCGTGCCATTCGAAATAGGGGTCGTTCGCAGTGTCAGCCGGGATTTCCAATTTGCTGACCACGCGGCGGCGCGGATAGACCCCGAAACATCCCGCGTGACCTTTGGCTCCGGTGACCTCCTCGGGGAAAAAGGCGTCGATCTCGTCTTGGGTCGTGTGCGGATCGAACATCAGCACCAGCGCCTGGTAGCCGTTGAACCCATAGGCGCGTTCGATCAGTTCCAGCGCCTTGAACCCCGGCGGGCGATAGGCGACCTCGCCGAAATAGAGCTTGTTGTCCGAGGTCAGGAAATACTCGGGGTGGATGAAGCCGAACTCGATATCGAAAGCTTCGATCAGTTTTTCGATCTCCTCGGTGACGCGCGCGCGATGCGCCTCAAGCTCGGGGGTGGCGGGCACGAAGACCGAATAGCCCAGCGTCACGTATTCCGAGATATTGAGGAACTGGATCTTGCGATCCTTGATCCAGGCCTCGACCGCGAATTCCCAGCCATCCAGATGCGATTCCAGCAGCGCGGGGAATTCCTCGTCGGGGATGTTGTCCACGTCCTCGGGGCTGCGGATCACCCGGTGCCCGGCGGTACCGGACTTGTCGAACGCCTTGAAATGGATCGGGTCGTTGGGATCGCCGTCCAGCTTGAGCAGCGTCTGGTTCACCCGCTTGAGAAAGCGGATCACGTCGCCACGGTCATGCGCCTCCTCGAACACGCCTACACGGATGCCGCCAAGCTGCGCGCGCCGTTTCATCAACGACTTGTCGCGGAACAGCATCGACTGGCCCAGCAGGCGCGGGTTCTTGAGCAGCACGGCGTTTATTGCCCCGGCCCATTCCACTGTCTCTTCGTAAAGCGGGATGGCGACATCGACGCCCTCGTCCTTCAACCTGTGCGCCAGTTCGTGAGAGCGTTCGTTCAACCGGTCGAAATCCCACGGGATAAAGGGAATGCCGTTCTGCGAACAATATTCCTCGGCCCAAGGCGGCGCTACGACGACATAGCGCCGATCAAACCGGTCCACTGCGTCGATTGCATTCAGGCTCCAGCCAAGAAGCGCTACATAGCCTTTGCTCGGATCATGATCCGTCATGTGTCATACTCCCTTGATTATGTACCCCGCTCGCGGCGCATTGGGCACCGACGCGGCAAACGACCGGGTGTTTCCACAACTTCGATTTGTCGGGAAAGGGACGCCCGAGCCACGGGGCGAGTTCTCGTTGTCTTGAAGAAGCTAGTTTTTCTTGCGCCGAAGTTCAACCGCAGCGAAGAACTGTGTTCTGGGGAAAAGGGCCGGACGCATCGCCACGGACCGGGGGAACAGCAGCGCGCTAGGCGTTCAGTCTCGGCATCTGGTGGATCGGATTTTGGATGAATCGATCTGGCTCTGATGTCCAGATTTTTCGGATGTACTCGTATGGCGTTAGCCCGCTTGGCGTCTCGAGCCGGCGTGCAAAGTTGTCGGCTGCCATAAAGTCGCTGAGGGGGCTGCGAAGCTGAACGTGGCTGTCGTAGTGGAAGCGTTTGACGGTAGCGTCCTTGATTGTCCGGTTCATGCGCTCGACCCGGCCATTGCTCCAATAGACGGTATTGCGGTTCCTGGGTTGGTCGGCGAACTGGATGTGCGGTTGATCGCCACGAAGAGAAAAAGCTTGCCTTCTGCTGTTTGCACCTCGGGGGTGCCCATGTGAAAGAAGCCGATGGGATAGCGCTTGAAGCGTTGACGTTTGGATTTGTGCCCTTCGACATCCGGTAGCCGAGTGATGCCACGTCGCCGAAGGCAGCGATGCAGCGCTGACCGCGTCAGGTGCGCGATCGATGGTTGAAGAGCATAGAGGCGGTCGTCCAAAGGCAGCACTGTGTACCGACGGAATGCCACCACCATAGCCTCCTCGGCCTCGCTGAGAACGGTCGAGCGCGGTTCCTTCGGGCCCGTTTTGCGATCCTCGACCGCCTCGCGCTTGCGCCACTTCGCAACTTCTTCGGATTGATCCCGAGATCCCCGCTCAGCGCCGCGGTCGGAGCTTGAGATTGCTCTATTGCAGCTCTGACGGCGTACCTCGTCGTGGAACTGCCGAGGCGAACTTGTCGCATAGTGCTCCCTTCCATTCCTGCGAAAAGATCACACCATCAAACCTTGGGATCAAACACCTAGGAAGCTTTCCGCCGGATCGCAATCCACCGTCGCCTAGCCATGCGCGTTCAGCAGCGCGCAGAAGGATTTCCGCACGGCTTCATCGTCTTCAACGACAAAGACCGAAAATTCCCGATCAGGCCTGTTCGCCATTTGCGCCCTCGATTGGCAGTTGAAACACGAATACCGAGCCGGTCATTTTGGGTTCGGCCCAGATCCGACCCTCATGTGCCTCAATGATTGACCGGACCAAAGAGAGGCCTATCCCCATGCCCTGCGTTGTCGATGTGTTGAACGGTTCGAACAGGTATTTGTGCTGGTCCGGTGGAATCCCATGCCCGGTATCACGGACATACACCGTGACCCAAGCGCCCGAATTTATCACTTCGACGGTCAGTTTTTGTACCTTTGACTCCTGCATTGCCGTAATGCTGTTACGGACCAGGTTGAGCATGACCTGTCCGACTTGCACCGGGTCTGCCAGGATCCGGGGAATAGACTGGTCCAGCAGCAGATTGACTTGAAGCCTCGGCAGATCGACATAAGCGAGCGCAAGGTCGATGCCCTGCTGTATCGCCTTGTTCAGGTCGATGTATTCGGCGTTCAGATCGCCCGCAGATATGAAATTCCGCATGCGGCGCATCAGGTCGCCTGCCCTTGTTGTCTCGGCAACGGCCTCGTCAATGAGAAGCGCCGCCCGCTCCGGAATTACAACGTCAGCATTCCTCAATTCCTGGCGGCAGGCGCTGATGAAGTTCGAAATCGCCGACAGGGGCTGGTTTAACTCGTGCGCGATCACCGAGGCAAGTTCGCCCATCGAGCTGGCCCGCGAGGCATCGAGAAGTGCGTGTCGCAAGCGGGTTTCCTGCGCTTCCGCAGCCCTTTGCGCTTCGAGCGCGGCGCGCTCGTGTTCCAGGCTGTGGGTCGCCTGGCCGATGCCGCGATCCGCTGGCGCTGGCGGGGCTGGCTTTCGCCGCGCTGATCTTGACGGTCGGCGCCCTTGGCGGCGGCGTGGTCCAGCGCCTGGCGATGCGCGAGATCGCTGGCGACGTGTTGAGGCGCGGCTGATGCTGCCCGCAGGCACCCCTCTGGCACGCACGTCGGAGGCTGTCGCGCAGGTCGAGGCTGCGCTCGACCGTGTGAACGCGCGCCTCACGCCCGAGCAACCAGACGGACAGGCGCTGGTGATCCGCCATATCGCGCGCATGGGGCGCAACCTGTCCGCCGGTGAGGCCGGCGCCCATGTCGCCACCGTCGCGGTAAACCTTCTGGGGGCCGAGACGCGGAACCACCACGCTCGACGAGATCGGCAGCCTCTGGCGCGCTGAATTCGGCCCGCTGCCCGGCGTCTCCTCGCTGATCCTGACCGAGACGGGCATCGCCCGCAGGGGATTGCCGCGGAGTTGCGCCTGACCTATCCCGACCTCGCGACGCTGGAGAATGCGGGCCGCGCCACGAGCGCCGAGTTGCAGACCTACGCGGGCGTCCGCAACGCGATCCTCGACCTGCGCTCCGGCGCGCCGGAGTTGCGGCTAAGCCTGTCGCCAGAGGCCGAGGCCCTCGGGCTGACGGCAAGCGATGTCGCGGGACAGCTGCGCGCCGCCTTCCTTGGCACGCAGCTTCCCGAGATCCGGCGCGGCGACCTTGCCTGGGATCTGGATGTCCGGTTGAACGACACCGACCGCGCCACCCGCGCCGATCTGACCGAGTTAGAGATCGCACTGCCGGGCGGCGGCACCCCTGGGCAGCGTGGCCTCCATTACCGAGACGCGGGGCTGGGGCAGCATCACCCGCCGCGACGGGTTGCGCACCCTGACCGTTTCGGCGGACGTGGACGGACGTGCCGGGAATGCCGATGCGATCACCGCCCGGCTGGAGGAAGGCTTCCTGCCGGAGCTTGCCGCCACGACCCCCAGCCTCGGCTTCGAGATCGGCGGGCAGGCGGCGAACTCGGCGGAAACCGTGGGCTCGATCATGCGGGGCTTCCTGATCGGGCTGGTCGGCGTCTACATCGTGCTCAGCTTCCAGTTCCGAAGCTACATCAAGCCGCTGATCGTGATGCTCACCATCCCGCTGGCCTTTCTGGGGGTGATCTGGGGGCATGTGCTGATGGGCTGCAACATCTCCATGCCGTCGCTCGTTGGCGCGGCCTCGCTGGCCGGGATCGTCGTAAACAACGCGATCCTGCTGGTCAGCGTGATCAAGACCCGCCGCGCCGAAGGCCGTTCCGCCACGGATGCCGCCGGAGACGCCGTCCGCGCCCGGTTCGGGCCGATCTGCGTGTCCGTTTCGGCCACCGTCATGGGCACGGCGCCCCTTCGGCTATAGACCTCGACCCAGGCGCAGACGCTCAAGCCGCTGGTGATCGCAGTCGTCTTGGGCCTTCTTGCCGCCACGGGACTGATCCTGCTGGTGCTTGCAGCATGTTCCTGTGCCATAGCAAGTCTGGATCGCTCCTCGCCAACTCGCGGTTTTCAATTGTCCTTTGGGTTATCCGAGACGCTCACGGCCTCGATTGCTCGGCCAAGTTCTCTCGAAAGCAAAGGCTTCGAAAGCATCGCCAGCGGACGGATTGCCGCCCTCTCGTCGTCGGTGACCTTATGCAAGCTCCCGCTCACGATGATGGACGGAATATCCATCTCCGCACGAAGCGCTAACGCGGCATCCTGCCCACGGCTCCCATCGGCAAGCTGAAGGTCGACGATTGCAAGGTCAGGAACGGACTCGCGTGACATCTCGATGGCCTTCGTCGCGGTCGCGGCGATGCCGACGACCTCGTGCCCCATTTCTTCAAGTTGCCCCTCCAGATCCAGCGCGATGAAGATGTTGTCCTCGACCACAAGCACTTTCAGGCCAGCGGCTCCCTCATTCGGGAAACAGGATTCGTGTCCGCCAGCCATTCGTCCGGTCTACCTCGGTCGTTCCGCTCAATTGCGATGCCATCCCCTCAATCAAGCGCTGTCCAAGACCCGACGATGGTGGTCTGCTTTCCAAACGATCAGCAGCCGGGCCTGTTCCATCATCTGCAACCTCGAGGACGATCCCGTCGCCGCCGTTACGCCGCAGGCTGATGGTTACGGCGCCTTCTTCATCTGGTCCGAAGGCGTGCTTGAACGAGTTGGTCACCAGTTCGTTCACTGCAAGGGACAGCGTGACGGCCTTGTCGGTTGGAAGCCGGATCGGTTCCACGTCGAGCGTGACCCGCACACCCTGCCTGTCGGTCGACAGCGAGGCGCGAAGGTGATCTTTCAACCTTTCCAGATACCTGTCGATTTGGACCGAGTTGACGTCTTCATCCTCGTAGAGCGAGGCGTGGATCGCCGCGACGGCGTTCACCCGCGCCGTCGCCACCTTGAGCGAGGCGCGCGCGGTGGCGTCCGTGGTCGCCGAAGCCTCCAGGTTAAGAATGCTCGCAACCATCTGGAGCGAGTTCTTTACCCGGTGATTGACCTCTGCAATCAGAAGGTCACGCGCTTCGACCGCCTCGCGCAGGCTCGCCTCGTTCTCGCGGATCGATGTCACGTCAAGGACAATGCCGACGATCCTGGCATCTTGCGTGTCCGGATCCCGGACAGACTCGCCGAGCCCGATCGCCCATCGCACGGTCCCGTCGGGCCGCACGATCCGGTAGTCGAGATGCAGGTCGGACCCAATGGTGCGGCCGGCCCGCTCGATCTCGGCCATGGTCGCCTCATGGTCATCGGGATGGATGCGATCAAAGAACGACTGCACCGCTGTGACGGACTCTCCTGGTTCGAAACCGAACAGCGCATCCAATTGTGGCGAGCGGGTCAGATTCCCCGAGGCAGGGTCGAATTCGAAGTAGCTGAGTTCCGCACCGCGCATGGCAGCCCGACGCTTCGCTGCGTCGGCGCGCTCCCCCAGAACGCTACGGGTAACGTCCTCAGCCGTATGGATCACGTGAGTGACTCGTTCCGGTTCGGATGCGTCAGCGAAGACCGGGGAGTTCAGGATGCGCCAGTATCGCGTGCCGTAGCGGCCGTCGGATTCCAGGACATCATGCTGTCGAAGCGGCATTTCCTGCGCCTTTCCGCTCGCGACCACCGCGTCTGTCGAGGCCTGCAATTCCGCCTCAGCGTCCGCGTTCGGGTCGTCGGGATTGGCAGGAAAGGCCTCGAAAACCCGAAACCCGATCAGTTCTTCGGGCTGGCGGCCCAGCAAGGCGCAATAGCGTTGGTTCGCCGCGACAATCCGGAGGTCTGGTGTGAACACCATCTGCGCTGTCGGCGCGGAATCGAAAAATAAACCCAGATCGATACGGCTGACTTCATCCATGACAGTGCCCTTCCTACACGGTTTCGCGGGAGCTCAGCCGAAATATGCAAGCATCAGGCACGACAGTCGTTGATATCCTGCCCTGACCTTTGGAGAAGGATACCAAACAGCCTTTTGAATGTTCAAGACGCGCTTGTAAATCGCGAGATAGCTCCTCGAAAGCGACCGATTAAGCAATGGGCACCTCGGGCCGGACGCAAGCCGATGGACGCAGTTGTAATGTTCAAGACGCTGGTACGGGGGGCGCTCTACAACTTTTCCGACGAGGTCACGAGGTCCGTCTCATCCCGCCCTCCTAAGTCAAGCCTTTCGTCAAGCGCCAGAAAAACGATGCGGCCGATGCCGAGGCGATCTGCGAAGCGGCCTCGCGCCCGAAGATGCGGTTCGTGCCGATCAAGTATGAAGAGACCCAAGGCACAGCCATGGTCTTTCGCGTGCGCGAGCAGCTGATCCGGCAGCGGGCGCGGGCAAGCCGGAGCGGAGCGGCGGCGCTGAATGGCTACGCCGGATACTATTCAAAATTGTGTTGACGTAGGGGAATTTACCGATCTAGGTTGAAGCTGCCCTGATGCCTCTCGCCGGAGTTGCGTTGGGCAGATCAGTTCGTTTTTCCAAGCTATCGGAAGGAAGGGGTTATGTCGGAAGCCTATCTCGGCCAGATCATCCTGGTCGGTTACAATTTTGCGACTCGTGGGTTCGCGTTCTGTCAAGGACAGCTCCAGTCCATTTCCCAGAATTCCGCACTGTTTTCGCTGCTCGGGACGACCTACGGCGGGGACGGACAAACGACTTTTGGCCTGCCGAACCTTTCCGGGCGCGTTCCAATCGGTCAGGGGAACGGTCCGGGGCTAAGCCCGCGCCAACTCGGTCAGATCGGAGGGAGCGAGTCGACCACTTTGTCGGTCGCAAATATGCCGAGCCACAACCACGCCGCGGCGCTCAGTGCGGAGAGCGCGGCCGCCTCATCCTCGGACCCGAACGGACGATTGCTGGCGCAGGCACTAACCTACGCAGACCCAGGCCGGGCGCAGAACGTCGTCATGTCCAACGAGGCCATTTCGGTGGGCAATAACGGCGGAGGCCAGTCCTTCAACAACATGCAGCCATTCCTCGTCATGAATTACCAGATCTCCCTCTTCGGGATCTTTCCGTCTCGCAATTGAACGGCGGGCGGACGACGCCGTGAGCCACGCGCAGGAACAGACCCGTGGCGCGATCTCGTTTCGCGTGATCCACGATGCCGACAAATCCTTCTTGCGCCGGGTCCATGCCTCGACGCGCGAATGGGAGTTCCGGTTGACGCTCTGGTCCGAGGCGGACAGGACCGATTTCCTCGACCGTCAGTTCGACTTGCAGGACCTGCACTACAAGCGCACCTACCCTACCGCTATTTTCCGGATCGTCGTCCTGGACGGAGTCGATATCGGCCGCCTCTACCTAGACAGGCAAGACGAGTGTCTTCGTATCCTCGAGTTCAGCCTGCTGACCCGTCATAGGGGTCACGGCGTCGGCACCGATATTCTGCGCAGCCTGCTGAACGAGGCCCATGGCGGCAAGGTGCCTGTCCGTCTGCAGGTTGAGCGTGAAAACCCTGCCCTGCGCCTCTATCTGCGCCACGGGTTCCGGCCAGTCGGGCAACACGGCCATCACTTGGAACTGGAATGGAAACCCGATCTGCGCAAGCGGGAGATCTGAGTGTCACGCCTCAGTTGAACACACTCTCGTAGAGCATGCAGTCGCGGTCGCGGCGGAACGGGCTGATGAATAGGGTCAGTGTCCCCGTGCGAGGATTGTCCACGCTCGCGAGCCCGCTTTGCAGCACGGGATCGAGCGGCCCGACAAAGGTGAGTGCGAACGCCTTGCGAGGCGGCAGTATCATGCCATCGACGACGACCTCCGAGTCGCGGACTGTCGAGCCCTCGAAAAGCTTTATGTTGTCGAGCGTCAGGTCGATCGGCCCCATGGTCGATGCGACCGTGAAAATTTCGCCCACATACTGGCGAAACGTCTCGGCATCGGCGGTCATGAGGTCGACTGTCATTCAGCTTTGCTCCAGAGCATACGCCTCCTTATGACAGCGCCGCTCACCACAGGCAAACCGAGTCGCGGCGGCTTTTCCGCCGACGCGAAAAGCTCTTTCCTTCGAAAAAAAAGACGCAGATACTCGCGATAAGATTGTTCGACTTTTGGGGCACACGTACACCGTGTCCCTGCTCGGGCAGCGGCAACATCGGAGAGACGGTCATGGGAACGTTCACATATACGCATTTCGTCGACTACATAGGAAATGGCGACGGGGCAGGCTCCCCCCTCTCGAGTTTGATCGGTGGAACGCTGAGCGATGGCGATTCGGACACGACGTTCGAGATCGGCGATACGGTTTCGGCGGGAACAATCATCAACTCCACCCCGACGACTGGCACCTATCTCGGCACGACGGTGATCGACGGGGCGGAATGGCCCGTCTTCTATTTTGCCCGGGACGACGCGTCGCTCGTGTTTCTCGATCAGGCACCCGTGAACATCCCCAGTACCTTGGCCGTGAACGAGAGCGACACGTTCGACGGGGCCTGTTTCCTGGCCGGCACGAGAATAGCCACCCCGCTTGGCGAAAAGGCAATTGAACTGCTCGCACCTGGCGATCACATTCTGACCGCGGATGGCCGCAAGGTGCCTGTCCGCTTCGTCGGGCGACAGCGCGTTCTAACCGCCTTCGGCATGGCAAAACGGCTGCTCCCGGTTCGGATCAGCGCAGGGGCGCTGGGTGATGGCCTGCCCAAGCGAGACCTTGTGCTGACGGGCGAACATGCCCTGCTGATCGACGGATTGCTCATCAACGCCGCCGCGCTGATCAACGGGGAAAGCATCGACTGGGTGCCGCTGCGCGAGTTCCACGGCAGCTACACGGTCTACAATGTCGAGACTGAAGATCACGATGTGCTCCTCGCGGAGGGTGCGCCGGCGGAGACCTTCATCGACTACGTGGAGCGTGCCGCCTTCGACAACTACCAGGAGTATCTCGACCTCTACGGAGAAGACCGGACCATTTTGGAGATGAGCCTTCCACGTATCTCCGCCGGACGTCTGGTCCCCGCCAATCTCAAGTCGCGGCTAGCCTGCCTGCAAGCCGCCTGAAATCGTCACTTCCCAAGGCGTATCGCAAGGCAGCTAACTGAGAGAGACGCGATGTGTCTTGAATTTTCGTCGGCTAGTCAGGCTGCGCTCCGAGTGGAAGTGGTTGAAGACTGAGTTGTGGACGGCGGCGTACGTCTGCAAACTTCTTACTCGCCTGAAATGAAGCATCGCCCGTTCCCGTCGTCGGAACGGGAGGTGCGAGTTTCATGCCCGGTTGTTCAGCCCCCTGCCCGTTTCCTGTCTGGCAGCAGAACCAATCTCCTTCAGCGCAGCACCGCAGGACCTCAAGTTCGCCTCGGCAGTTCCACGACGAGGTACGCCGTCAGAGCTGCAATAGAGCAATCTCAAGCTCCGACCGCACCGCTGAGCGGGGATCTTGGGATCAATCCGAAGAAGTTGCGAAGTGGCGCAAGCGCGAGGCGGTCGAGGATCGCAAAACGGGCCCGAAGGAACCG
>CANMQJ010000016.1 GCA_947500005.1 uncultured Paracoccaceae bacterium
ACCGGCGCCTTCCAGGCCGATGGCGGGCCGGTGGTGCTGCGGCTGGGCGGGTTCGACCTGGATTTCGATGACGAGGTTCAGGTGAGCCTGAACGGCACGGCGCTGCGCTTCCTCGAGGCTGGCGTGAACGACGCCACGCAACCTTACGTGCTGGGCGTCTCGGGCGAGAAGGTGGAGGCGGGCGAGAACCTGCTCACCTTCAGCCAGGAACGCGTGCCGACCTGGAAATGGGGCGTCACCGACATCTCCGCCACCCCGGCGGACATGGACCTCGCCCTCGACACGGTGGAGCGGGGCGTCTACGGCAAGGGCTATGAGGGCACCTCCTCCGAGGCGGCGCTGGCGGTGTTCGACACCGATACCGACATGCTGCAACTCGACCTGCGCGGCTTCGACATCGACCTCGCCTCCGAGGTCGAGATCCTGCTCAACGGCCAGAGCCAGGGCTTCCTCTCCGGCGGCACCGCCAACAACAACACGCTGGCGGATTTCGACATGATGCTCGACCCGACCGACGTCCTCACCGGCTCCACCAACACCCTCGAATTCCGACAGGCCATCAACCCAAACTTCGCATGGGGCATAACCGAAATCGAGATATCGGCAGTCATGATGTGAATCTTCACGGCCATGACCCAAAGGCGGGCCGATCCCTCCGGGTCCGGGCCGTTTCGCAGCGGTATTTCCATCCAGCAGAGACCGGGCCGGCCCGCCCACGCCGGGCTTCTCCAGCACCGCCCGAGCGTCCCCGCCCCGACGGGGCAGGTCGTCCCGCGCTAGATCACCTCTCCCGCCTCCATCCGCCTCAGGACATCGCCGGCCTCTTTCAACACCGTTTCGCGGCGGTCCGGATCCATCCGGTCGAAGGTCCGGTACATCTGCGCCATGCGCGGGTTGCCCTCGAACCGGTCGCGATGCCGAAGGAGGAAATGCCAGTAAAGCAGGTTGAAGGGACAGGCCCCCTCCCCCGTCTTTCGGCTGACCACGTAATCGCAGGACTTGCAGTAATCCGACATCCGGTTGATGTAATTGCCCGAGGACACGTAAGGTTTCGACGCGATCACCCCGCCATCGGCGAACTGGCTCATCCCCACCGTGTTGGGCGCCTCGACCCATTCATAGGCGTCGGCATAGACCGCCAGGTACCATTCATGCACCTCGGCCGGGTCCACCCCGGCCAGCAACGCGAAATTACCCGTCACCATCAGCCGCTGGATGTGGTGGGCATAGGCCTCGTCGCGCGTCTGCGCCACCGCCTCCGCCATGCAGCGCATCCTCGTCTCGGCGCCCCAATAGACCGGCGGCAGGGCGCGCTTGTGCTCCAGCGCGTTGCGCGCGGAATACTCGCGTCCCTCTAGGAAATAGATGCCGCGTACATATTCCCGCCAGCCCAGGATCTGCCGGATGAACCCCTCCACCGCATTGAGCGGCGCGCGCCCTTCGCGATACTCCGCCTCCGCCGCACGGCACACCTCCAGCGGATCCAGGAGGCCGAGGTTCATATAAAGCGAGATCACCGCGTGGTAGAGGAAATGCTCCCCCCGCATCATCGCGTCCTGGTAATCCCCGAAGGATGGCAGCGCCTCGCGCATGAATTGCGAACAGGCCCGCCGCGCCTGGCCCCGCTCGGTCGCGAACCAGAACGGGCGCAGCGTGCCGAAATTCCCGCCGAACCGGTCCTCGACAAGCGCAAGCACCTCCTCGACGGTGTCATCGGGCGTGAAATGCATGGGCCGCGCCCGGTCGATCCCCTCGGGCGGCGGCTTGCGGTTCTCGCTGTCATAGTTCCACGCGCCGCCCTCGGGCTTGTCGCCATCCATCAGCAGGCCCGTCTTGCGCCGCATTTCGCGATAGAAATACTCCATCCTCAGCGCGCGACGCCCCTCGGCCCAAGCGCGGAAGTCCTGTCCCGAGCAGATGAACCGGTCATCGGCATGGAAATGCGTCCTGAGCGGCGTGTGCTTGAGCGCGTCGATCAACCGCCATTCGCCCGGCGTCGTCACCAGCACCTCCGACGCGCCCGCCTCCTCGGCCCGGCGCAAAAGCTCCGAGGGGATCGAGCCGCCATTGTCGGCCTCGTCGAGCCTTGAATAGGCGACCTGCCACCCCTCGCCGCGCAACTCCCCGGCGAACTTGCGCATCGCGGCGAATATCAGCGCGATCTTCTTGGGGTGATGCGGAACATATCCCGCCTCGGCCGCCACTTCCGCCATCACCACGAGGTCCCGTTCCTTGTCACCCGCGCGTAGCGCCGAAAGGGTCGGCGTCAGCTGGTCCCCCAGGACAAGGATCAGCCGCCTCACCATTCCACCCGCTTGCCCGCCCAGTCGAAGAACAGGCCGGTCTGCTCCGGCCCCAGCCCCTCGATCACCCGCATCAGGTTCTCCGCCGCCTCCCCTGGTGCCACGGCTGGGTGGCGGCCCAGATATTTACGCGTGAACTCCGTCTCGACGGTGCCCGGATGCAGCGCCACGCAAACCGCCTCCCTGTGCGTCCGCGCCAGCTCGATCGAGGCGGTATGCACGATCTGGTTCACCGCCGCCTTCGCCGCGCGATAGCTGATCCAGCCGCCGATCCGGTTGTCCCCTATCGACCCCACCCGCGCCGAGAGCACGGCAAAGACCGACCGCCCCTCGCGCGGCAAGAGCCGTCCCGCCTCGCGCAGCACCAGTGCGGGACCCACCGCGTTCAACGCGAACTGGTCCATCATCGCCCGCGCCTCGATGGCCCTGATCGTCTTCTCCGGCGCGGCCCCGCCGATCTCCAGCGCCCCCGAGGCCACGATCACCAGGTCGAAAGGCCCCTCGATCCCGCCCAGGACGCGCGTCACGCTCGCCTCGTCGGTCAGGTCCAGCCCGTCGCGCGACCGGCTCAGCCCCGTCACCGCGACCCCGCGCGCCTCGAGCGCCGCCACCAGTGCAGACCCGATCCCGCCCGAGGCCCCTATGACCAATGCGTTTTCCATGACGCGCGAGCTAGCGGGAATGGGCGCGCCTTCAATCCTTCATCTCTTTCAAAATACTCAAGACATCCCGCCCTCTCCGCCCGCGCAAGGCCCGAAAGACACGAGACGGAATTTCACCCTTTTCATCCGGCCGCCCCTCGGTATAACGTCGCGGCATGATCGCCCGCGCAGACATATTTCTCGCCGCCGCCCGTCCGGGCGCGGTTTCGCGCGGCCTGCTGATCCTAATCCGCCTCTGAGCGTGCCACCCGGCGCGCCCGCTCAGAGGAGGATGCCTGCGCGCCATTCGCACCCAACAGGTTTCAGCATCAAAGACGGAAAGATCCCGACATGACCCAAGCAGCGACCGAACAGGACCGCGTCCTGATTTTCGACACCACCCTGCGCGACGGCGAGCAGAGCCCCGGCGCCACCATGACCCACGAAGAAAAGCTCGAGATCGCCGAACTGCTCGACGAGATGGGCGTCGACATCATCGAGGCGGGCTTTCCCATCGCCTCCGAAGGCGATTTCAAGGCGGTGGCCGAGATCGCCAAACGCTCCAGGAACTCGGTGATCTGCGGGCTGGCGCGCGCCAACCCCACCGATATCGACCGCTGCTGGGAGGCGGTGAAGAATGCCGGCAAGCCGCGAATCCACACCTTCATCGGCACCTCGCCGCTGCACCGCGCCATTCCCAACCTGACCCAGGACGAGATGGCCGAGCGCATCCACGAAACCGTCACCCACGCCCGCAACCTCTGCGACAACGTGCAATGGTCGCCGATGGACGCCACGCGGACCGAGTGGGACTATCTCTGCCGCGTTGTCGAGATCGCCATCAAGGCCGGTGCCACCACGATCAACATCCCCGACACCGTGGGCTACACCGCGCCCGAGGAATCGGCCGACCTGATCCGCCGCCTGATCCAGACGGTGCCCGGCGCCGACGAGGTCGTCTTCGCCACCCACTGCCACAACGACCTGGGCCTCGCCACGGCCAACGCGCTGGCCGCCGTCGCGGGCGGCGCGCGCCAGATCGAATGCACGATCAACGGTCTGGGCGAACGGGCGGGCAACACCGCGCTCGAGGAGGTGGTGATGGCGCTCAAGACCCGCCACGACATCATGCCCTGGCATACCGGCGTGGACACGACCAAGATCATGCATATCTCGCGCCGCGTCTCGACCGTCTCGGGCTTCCCGGTGCAGTTCAACAAGGCCATCGTCGGCAAGAACGCCTTCGCGCATGAATCGGGCATCCACCAGGACGGCATGCTCAAGAACCGCGAGAATTTCGAAATCATGCGCCCCGAGGATATCGGGCTCGCCGGCACCTCGCTGCCGCTGGGCAAGCATTCGGGCCGCGCCGCGCTTCGCGACAAGCTGAACAACCTCGGCTACGAGGTGGGCGACAACCAGCTCAAGGACATCTTCGTGCGGTTCAAGGAACTCGCCGACCGCAAGAAGGAGGTTTTCGACGACGACATCATCGCGCTGATGCGCACCGCCGAGGATGCCGCGAACGACCATCTGCAACTGGTGTCGATGAAGGTGATCTGCGGCACCGGCGGCCCGGCCGAGGCCACGGTGGAGATGGAGATCGACGGAAAGGACGTGACCGCGACCGAAAATGGCGACGGCCCGGTGGACGCCGCCTTCAAGGCGATCCGCGCGCTGCATCCCACAAAGGCACATCTGCAACTCTACCAGGTCAACGCGGTGACCGAGGGCACCGACGCGCAGGCCACCGTCTCGGTCCGGCTGGAAGAGGACGGCATGATCGCCACCGGCCAGTCGGCCAATACCGACACGGTGGTGGCCTCGGCCAAGGCCTATATCAACGCGCTCAACCGCCTGATCGTGCGCCGCGAAAAGGCCGGGCCCGGCGCGGATGCGCGCGAGATCAGCTACAAGTACCTGACCTGACCGCCCTGGTGGGCCGGGGCTCCCGCACCCGCGGGGCCCCGGCTGCGCCGGCCCCCCTGGCGGCTTTGGGCCCGGCGCCGCCCCCGTACCGGGCGCGGCGCGGCTCCGCCCCCGGCAGCGTCGGCACAACACGGCACAGGGATCATTGGCCCCCGTCACCATCGCGGCGCTTGACGATCCTCGGAAACTCTGGTCACCTTGGTCCATGACACCGCGAATGACCCTCACCTCGATGGCCTATTACCCGCTGCCTTAGGGAGCGGAGCATCTGTCATGTTCGCCGCTGCCTTCTGCCAGCGGTCCGCGCCCCCCGATCACGACCCTGGCCTCCCTCTCTCCGGACCAGGTTCATGTTCTCCTCACAGCCTTCCCTCACCATCATCGGTTTCGGCGCCTTCGGCAGGCTGCTCGCCCGCTACCTCGCCCCGCATGCGCGGGTTTCGGTGCATGATTGCAGCCCCGAGGCCCGACGCGCCGCAACCTCGCTCGGCCATACGGTCGTCGCGAATCTCTCCGGCATCGAGGCCGACATCGTGATCCTCGCCGTCCCCCTCCCCGCGCTGGCCTCCTGCCTGAACCGGCTCGCGCCCCACCTGCGCGCGGGCCAGCTGGTCATCGACACCTGCTCGATAAAGGAGGAACCCGCCCGGCTCCTGCGCGATACCCTGCCGCCCGCGGTCGAGATCCTGGCAACCCACCCCATGTTCGGCCCGCGCAGCGCCGCAAGCACCCTGGCCGGCGCACAGATCGTGCTCTGCCCGATCCGGGGACACGGCTGGCGCCGCCTCGCCGCATTCCTCCGCCACAGCCTGCAGCTCCGAGTCGTGCTCTCGACGGCCGAGGAGCATGATCGCCAGGCGGCGGTGACGCAGGGCCTCACCCATCTCATCGCCCGCGCATTGGCCAGCCTCGGCGATCAGCCGCGAATCCGGACCCGCAGTTTCGAGATGATGACCGAGGCGCTGGCGATGGTGGCCGACGACGCCCCGGAGATCTTCGAGGCGGTCACCCGGCACAACCGTCACGTCCTGCCGCAATGCGAACGCTTCCTCGGCGCGTTGCGCGACCTGAGCGGCACCAGCCCGGCATCGGCGCGGGACCGGAGGCCGCCCAGGTGACCTGACCGCGCCGCGCCCGGCACGGGCGCGGCGCCCGGCCCAACGCTTCGACTTGCATCTTCGATGCAGGGCAAAGGGGCGGGAGCCCCGCCCGACCTAAAGCGCCGCGAACAGCTTCGTCAGCCGCGCAGCCTCCGCCTCCAGACCCCAGGGCGCGTTGACCACGACCATCCCCGAGCCGACCATCCGGTGCCCTTCTCGTGCCGGGGGAAAGCGGACCTCGTGATGCAGCAACCCGGGCAGGTCCCGCGCCAGCAGCGCCTTGACCATATCCTTGTGACGCGCATCGCTCAGGATCGGATACCACAGCGCGATGACACCCACGTTCCACTTGCGGTGCAACTGGCCGACAATCCCCGGCAGACGGTCATACTCCGCCTTGATCTCATAGCTCGGATCGATCAGCGCCATGCCCCGCCGCGGCGTGGGCGGCAGGATCGACTGCGCCATCTCGAACCCGTCCTGCCGATGCACCACCGCGCCGTAACGCGCCACGGCGCGCTCCAGCGCCGCGCCCTCCTTCGGGTGCAGCTCGGCCAGATGCATCGCGTCGCCCGGCCGCAGCAACTCGCCCGCGATCACCGGCGAGCCGGGATAGGCTGCCGCCCCCTCGCGCGCCCGCACGCGCTCCAGCACGCGCGCCAGCGGATGGGTGGCCCCGAACCAGCCAGCGCCCAGCGCCCGGCCCAGCCCCGCCTCCGCCTCGCCGGTCTTCACCGCCTCCGCGGCGTCCAGGTGGTAAAGCCCGCGCCCGGCATGGGTCTCGACATAGCTCAGCGGCTTGTCCTTGCGGGTCATGTAATCCAGCGCCACAGCCAGCAGCGCATGCTTGTGCATGTCGGCCAGGTTACCCGCGTGATAGATGTGCTGATAGGAAAGCATGCCTGCCCTGTTCGCTGAACCCTCCGGTCCGCAGGTGGCTAGCGCGAATGTGGCCGGCAGGCAACGCCGGGGCAGGAAAGCCTAAGGCGGAAACGCGCTGATTTGCCCGGAAACAGACCTTTCACATACTGCGCGCGCACCCTATAACTCACACGTCCTGCCCTCCGAGTCGTGGGCCGGGACCAACGGGTTCGAAAACCCGACGCGTCTCTGACGGCACATTCTGGCGACCTCTGGCAAGCAGGATCATTGATGGGGATCTTCGATAGTTTGAGCGGCCTGTTCACCTCGGACATGGCGATCGACCTCGGTACGGCGAACACGTTGGTCTATGTCAAGGGCCGCGGCGTGATCCTGTCCGAACCTTCGGTGGTGGCCTACCACGTGAAGGACGGCGTCAAGAAGGTGCTGGCCGTGGGCGAGGACGCCAAGCTGATGCTTGGCCGGACCCCGGGCAGCATCGAGGCCATCCGGCCCATGCGCGAAGGCGTGATCGCCGATTTCGACACCGCCGAGGAGATGATCAAGCACTTCATCCGCAAGGTGCACAAGCGCTCGACCTTCTCCAAGCCCAAGATCATCGTCTGCGTACCGCACGGCGCCACGCCCGTTGAAAAACGCGCGATCCGCCAATCGGTGCTCAGCGCCGGCGCACGCCGCGCGGGCCTCATCGCCGAACCCATCGCGGCAGCCATCGGCGCGGGCATGCCGATCACCGATCCCACCGGCAACATGGTCGTCGATATCGGCGGCGGCACGACCGAGGTGGCCGTCCTGTCGCTGGGCGACATCGTCTATGCCCGCTCGGTCCGCGTCGGCGGAGACCGGATGGACGAGGCGATCATCAACTACCTGCGCCGCCAGCAGAACCTGCTGATCGGCGAATCGACCGCCGAGCGCATCAAGACCTCGATCGGCACGGCGCGGATGCCCGATGACGGGCGCGGCGCCTCGATGCAGATCCGCGGCCGCGACCTGCTCAACGGCGTGCCGAAAGAGATCGAGATTTCCCAGGCCCAGGTGGCCGAGGCGCTGGCCGAACCCGTCCAGCAGATCTGCGAGGCGGTGATGACCGCGCTGGAAACCACGCCGCCCGATCTCGCCGCCGACATCGTCGACCGCGGCGTGATGCTGACCGGTGGGGGTGCCCTGCTCGGCGATCTCGACCTTGCGCTGCGCGAGCAGACCGGTCTGGCCGTCTCCATCGCGGATGAAAGCCTCAATTGCGTCGCCCTCGGCACCGGCAAGGCGCTGGAATACGAAAAGCAGCTGCGCCACGCGATTGACTACGACAGCTGACGCGCCCACCCTTTGAGGCGCGCGCCACGCGGGCACGCCCCCGAACGGAAGGAGCAAAGTGGCAAAGGACCGCCATCAGCGCGACGATTATGCAGGCCCCCTGCGCAGGTTGCTGCTGGGGGTGATCCTGCTGTGCCTGCTGGGCATCTTCCTTGTTTGGCGCATCGACAGCCCCCGCGTCGAACGCTTCCGTGCCCAGGTGATCGACCGCGTCGTCCCCTCGATGGACTGGGCGATGGTTCCGGTCACCGCCACGGTCAATCTCGTCCGCGACTTCCAGAGCTACCAGGCGCTCAGCGAGCAGAACCGCGAGCTGCGCTCCGAACTGCGCCAGATGCGGGCGTGGAAAGAGGCCGCGTTGCAGCTCGAACAGGAAAACGCGCGGCTGCTCGATCTCAACAACGTCCGGCTCGATCCGCGGCTGACCTTCATCACCGGCGTCGTCATGGCCGACAGCGGCTCGCCCTTCCGGCAGTCGGTGCTCCTCAACGTCGGCGCGCGCGACGGTATCGTCGATGGCTGGGCGGCGATGGACGGCATCGGGCTGGTCGGCCGCATCTCGGGCGTCGGCCAGAACACCGCGCGCGTCATCCTGCTCACGGATCCTGCCAGCGCCATTCCCGCCACCATCCAGCCCTCGGGCCAGACCGCGCTGATCGTGGGCGACAACACCGCGGCGCCGCTCGTGGATTTCCTGGAAAATCGCGACTTCGTCCGCCCCGGCGACCGCGTCATCACCTCGGGCGATGGCGGCGTCTTTCCCGCCGGCCTGCTGATTGGCCAGGTCGCGCAGGACCCCGGCGGCCGGCTGCGCGTGCGGCTCTCGGCCGACTACGAGCGGCTCGAATTCCTCCGCGTGCTGCGCCACCACGGGACCGAGACGCCCTCCGACCCCGGCAGTATCGTCGCGCCCGGTGGCCCCGCCGAAACCGCCACCGCCGTCCCGCAGGGAGGGGTCGATGGCTAATCTCTCTCCGTCTCGGCTCTGGGTGATGCGGCTGGCCTATCTCGGCCTCGCGCTGCTGATCCTCTTCTTCCACCTGCTGCCGCTCGACACGATGCCGCGCCACTGGGCACCGCCCGATCTGCTGATCGCGCTGACCTTCGCCTGGGCGATGCGGCGGCCCGATTTCGTCCCGTCCCTCTCCATCGCGCTGGTCATGCTGACCGCCGACCTGCTGCTGCACCGCCCGCCCGGCCTTCTGGCCGCGCTGGTGGTGGGGGGTGCCGCCTATCTCAAGGCGGACCGCGTGGGCCTGTCCGAGGCCAGCTTTCTCGGCGAATGGGTCTCGGTCGGCCTGGTGCTGGTCGGAATAGCCGTGGCCAACCGCGTCGTCCTGGGGATCACGGCGGTGGATCAGGCGCCCTTCTGGCTCACCGTGATCCAGCTGGTGCTGACCATCGCCATCTACCCGCTGGTGGTGCTGGCCAGCCAGGTTCTCTTCGGCGTGCGCCGCCTGGCCCCGTCCGAGGCCGAAGCGATGGGAGCCCGGACATGAGACGCAATCCCCGCGAACTGGAACATACCCACAAGGTCTTCAGCCGCCGTGCCCTGCTGGTGGGCGGCATCCAGGCCGCGATGGTCGGCGGGCTGGCCATGCGGATGCGCTACATGCAGGTCGAGCAGGCCGACCAGTTCCGCCTGCTGGCCGAGGAGAACCGCATCAACCTTCGCCTGATCCCGCCCACGCGCGGCGAGATCTTCGACCGCGAGGGGCGCATCCTCGGCCGCAACATCCCCTCCTACCGGATCGTTCTGGTGCCCGAGGATGCGGGCGACGTGGACAAGGTGGTCGCCGATCTGGGCCAGCTGGTCATGCTCGACCCCGAAGAGCTGGAGCGCGCCCGGACCGAGATGCGCCGCTCGCCCCCCTTCCTGCCCATCACCCTGGCCGACCAGGTGACGTGGGAGGATATCAGCCGCGTTGCCGTCAACGCCCCCGCCCTGCCCGGCGTCACGCCCGAGGTCGGCCTGACCCGCGTCTATCCACGGCACGAGGATCTGGCCCATGTCGTGGGCTATGTCGGCCCGGTCAGCGATTACGACCTCAGCCAGCTCGAAGACCCCGAGCCCGTGCTGCGTATCCCGCGCTTCCAGATCGGCAAGGTCGGCCTCGAAGCCAAGCAGGAAGATCTGCTGCGCGGCAAGGCCGGCTCCAAGCGGGTCGAGGTCAACGCCTCGGGCCGCGTCATGCGCGAGCTCGACCGCCGCGAGGGCGAGCCGGGCGCCGATCTGCAGCTGACCATCGACGCCGACCTCCAGGAATACGTTCAGGCCCGCCTTGGCGGCGAAAGCGCGGCCGCCGTCGTGCTCGACTGCGCGACGGGCGACCTGCGCGCGATCTCCTCCTCGCCCAGCTTCGACCCCAATCTCTTCGTGCGCGGCATCTCGGTCGCCGATTACCGCGCCCTGACCGAGGACAAGTACCGCCCACTGGCCAACAAGACGGTGCAGGGCGTCTACCCGCCCGGCTCCACCTTCAAGATGGTCACCGCCATGGCCGCGCTCGAAGAGGGGCTGATCGGCCCCGACGACACGGTCTATTGCCCCGGCTATCTCGAGGTCAGCTCCCGCCGCTTCCACTGCTGGAAACGTGGCGGCCACGGCCATGTCGATCTTCAGAACTCCCTCAAGCAGAGCTGCGACGTCTATTACTACGATCTCGCGCTCAAGGTGGGCATCGACAAGATCTCGGCCATGGCCAACCGCTTCGGGCTGGGCGTGCGCCACGACCTGCCGATGTCCGCCGTGGCCGCGGGCCTCGCCCCCGACCGCGCGTGGAAAAAGCGCGTGCATGACCAGGAATGGCTGGTGGGCGACACCGCCAACGCCGCCATCGGCCAGGGCTTCATGCTCGCCTCGCCGATGCAACTTGCCGTCATGACCGCGCGCATCGCCACCGGGCGCGAGGTCGCGCCGCGCCTCGTCAAATCCGTCAACGGGGTCGAAACCCCCTCGGGCGCGGGCGAACCGCTCGGCATGAACGAGAACAACCTCCGCCAGCTGCGCCGCGCCATGTATGCCGTCTCCAACGACCGGCGCGGCACCGCCTATGGCAGCCGCATCATCGACGACGCCTTCCGCATGGCGGGCAAGACCGGCACCAGCCAGGTCCGCAACATCACCGCAGCCGAACGCGCCGCCGGCGTGATCCGCAACGAGGACCTGCCGTGGGAGCGGCGCGACCACGCGCTCTTCGTCTCCTTCGCGCCCTACGAGAACCCGCGCTATGCCGTCTCGGTGGTGATCGAACATGGCGGCGGCGGCTCCAGCGCCGCCGCCCCGGTCGCCCGCGACGTGATGCTCCAGGCGCTCTACGGCGGCAAGCCCCCGCTCGACGCCTATCCGAAAAAGGATCGCGGCCGCATCCAGGCGCTCCAGGAACGTCTCGAACGCGAACAGCGCCCCCGCGCCCGGCCCGACGAGAAGGACCGCGCATGAGCTATCTCGAGTATAACGTCAAGGCGACCCCCTCGGGCCTGCGCAAGGTTCTCTACATGAACTGGCCGCTCACGCTGCTGCTGATCTCGACGGCCTGCGTGGGGTTCCTGATGCTCTACTCGGTCGCCGGCGGCTCCTTCAGCCCCTGGGCCGAACCGCAGATGAAACGCTTCGTCCTTGGCCTCGCCGTGATGGGCGTGGTGGCGATGGTGCCCATCTGGTTCTGGCGCAACATGGCGGTGGTGGCCTACGGGCTGTCGATCCTGCTCCTGGTCGCGGTGGAATTCGTCGGCGCCACGGGCATGGGCGCCCAGCGCTGGATCGACCTGGGCTTCATGCGCCTGCAACCCTCCGAACTGATGAAGATCACGCTGGTGATGCTGCTCGCCGCCTATTACGACTGGCTGCCCGCGCCGCGCACCTCGCGCCCGTTCTGGGTGCTCGTTCCGGTGGTGATGATCCTGTTTCCCACCTTCCTCGTGCTGCGCCAGCCCGATCTCGGCACCGCCATCCTGCTGATGACGGCGGGCGGCGGGCTGATGTTTCTCGCCGGTGTCCACTGGGTCTATTTCGCCGCCGTGATCGCCGCCGGCGTCGGGCTCGTCTCGGCGGTCTTCCAGAGCCGGGGCACCGACTGGCAGCTGCTCAAGAACTACCAGTATCGCCGCATCGACACCTTCCTCGATCCCTCCAGCGACCCGCTCGGCGCGGGCTATCACATCACCCAGTCCAAGATCGCGCTCGGTTCGGGCGGCTGGTCGGGGCGCGGTTTCATGCAGGGCACCCAATCGCGGCTCAACTTCCTGCCCGAGAAACATACCGATTTCATCTTCACCACCCTCGCCGAGGAGTTCGGCTTCATCGGCGGCATGTCGCTGCTGATCCTCTACGCGCTGATCCTCGTCTTCTGCCTCTCCACCGCGCTCGCCACGCGCGACCGCTTCTCCGCGCTGGTCACGCTGGGCATCTCCATCAACTTCTTTCTCTATTTCGCCGTGAACATGTCGATGGTGATGGGCCTCGCCCCGGTCGTGGGCGTGCCGCTCCCGATGGTCAGCTATGGCGGCTCGGCCATGCTGGTGCTGCTGGCCGCCTTCGGCATCGTGCACAGCGCGCATATCCACCGCCCCCGTTAGAAAAGGCCCCGAATGACCGCCAACATCCTCTTCGCCGCCAAGCCGGACCGCTGGACCACATACGAGGCGCCGCTGCGCCGGGCCCTCGACGCCACCGGCGTGGCCTACGACCTGCGCACCGATTTCCCGCCCGAAGAGGTCCACTACATCGTCTACGCCCCCAACAGCGCAGTGCAGGATTTCACCCCCTACACGCGGCTCAAGGCGGTGCTCAACCTCTGGGCGGGGGTCGAGAACATCACCGGCAACGAGACCCTCACCGTCCCGCTCGCCCGGATGGTCGATCACGGGCTGACGCAGGGCATGGTCGAATGGGTCACCGGCCACACGCTGCGGTATCACCTCGGGATGGATGCCGACATCCTGGGCCAGGACGGCACATGGCGCAAACATGTCCCCCCGCTCGCCGCCGACCGCAAGGTCACCGTGCTGGGCCTGGGCGAGCTCGGCCGCGCCTGCGCCGAAACGCTCGTCTCTCTCGGCTTCGACGTCACGGGCTGGAGCCGCTCCGCCAAGGAAATCCCTGGCATTCGCTGCCTGCACGGCGCCGAGGGGCTGCCAAAGGCGCTCGCCACGGCGGAGATCCTCATCCTGCTGCTGCCCGACACCCCGGCCACCGAGAACACGCTGAACGCCGACACGCTCGCCCGGCTCCCGCGCGGCGCCTGCCTGATCAACCCCGGCCGCGGCACGCTGATCGACGACGACGCGCTGCTCGCCGCGCTCGACTCGGGCCAGGTGGGCCACGCCACGCTCGACGTCTTCCGGGTCGAACCGCTGCCCGCCGAACACCCCTACTGGACCCACCCGAACGTGACCGTGACGCCCCATATCGCGTCCGAAACCCGCCCCGACACCGCCTCGCAGGTCATCGCCGAGAATGTCCGCCGGGGCGAGGCGGGCGAACCCTTCCTTCACCTCGTGGACCGCAAGCTGGGCTACTAGGCGCTCCCTGCCCCTTCATCTCTTTCCAAATACTCGCGCCGCAGGCTTGCGCCGCAAGGCGCAATCCCCGCGTTCAGGCACCCACCAGACCCCGCCCCCGAAGCAGCGCATCGACCCCCGGCAGGCGCCCGCGGAACGCGGTGTAAAGATCCGCGGCCTCGACCGATCCCCCGGTGGACAGGATATGAGATTCCAGCGCCTTCGCCCGCTCCGCGTCGAACGGCCCGCCCGCCTCCTCGAAGGCCTCGAAGGCATCGGCATCCATCACCTCCGACCACATGTAGGAATAATAGCCCGCGCTGTAGCCGTCCCCGGAAAAGACATGGGCGAAATGCGGCGTGGCATGGCGCATCCCGATCGCGTGGGGCATCCCGATCCCTTCCAGCACCTGGGCCTGTTTCGCCATCGGATCGGCAGGGGCCGGGCCCTCGTGGAATTCCAGGTCCACCAGCGCCGAGGCCACGTATTCCACCGTCTGGAACCCGGTCCCGTGCTTTGCCGCCGCCAGCACCTTGTTCAGCAGCGCCTCCGGCATCGGCTCCCCGGTCTCGGCATGGGTGGCGAACTCGGCCAGCACCTCGGGCACTTCCAGCCAGTGCTCGTAAAGCTGGCTCGGCAGCTCCACGAAATCGCGCGCGACGGAGGTTCCGGAAATGCTCTCATAGGTCACGTCCGACAGCATCTGGTGCAGCGCGTGGCCGAACTCGTGGAACAGCGTGCGCGCGTCGTCCCAGGACAGCAGCGCCGGATCGCCCTTGGCGAAGTTGCAGACATTGACCACGATGGGCGCCTGCGCTTTCGGGAACTTCGCCTGCCCCCGGATCGCCGTGCACCACGCGCCCGACCGCTTCGAGCCGCGCGCGAAGTAATCCCCGATGAACACCGCCACATGTCGCCCGTTCCGCTTGACCTCCCAGGCCCGCGCGTCGGCATGATAAAGCGGCACGTCCAGCGGCGCGAATTCCAGCCCGAAGAGACGGTTGGCGCAGGAGAACGCCGCCTCGATCATCCGCTCCAGCTGGAGATAGGGCTTCAGCTCCGCCTCCTCCAGGTCGTGCAGCGCCGCGCGGTGCTTCTCCTCGTAATAACGCCAGTCCCAAGGTTCCAGCGGGCCGTTCACGCCATCGGCCTGCATCAGCCGGGTCAGCGCCTCTTCCTCCCGCGCCGCCTGCGCGCGCGCAGGCTCCCAGACCGCCATCAGCAGCTCGCGCACCCGCTCGGGCGTCTGCGCCATCTCGGTCTCCAGCTTGTAATCGGCGAAACTCTCATAGCCCAGCAGCCTGGCGCGCTCCTCGCGCAGCTTCAGGATCTCGGCGGCGATCGCGCGATTGTCCGTCTCGCCGCCATTGGCCCCGCGTGCGGCCCAGGCGGCATAGGCTTTTTCCCGCAGGTCGCGGCGCGGCGAGAATTGCAGGAACGGCACGATCAGCGAGCGCGACAGCGTCACCACCGGGCCATCCGCCCCCGTCTCACGGCCGGCCGCCCGCGCGGCATCGACGACGAAGCCCGGCAGCCCCTCCAAATCGGCCTCCGACAGTTCCATGAACCATTCCCGCTCATCGGCCAGCAGGTTCTGGGTGAACTGCGTGCCAAGGCTGGCCAGCCGCGACTTGATCTCGGTCATCCGTGCCTCTTCGGCCCCTTCCAGCGCCGCGCCCGCGCGCACGAACCCGCGATGGGTCAGCATCAGGACCCGCGCCTGTTCCGCCGTCAGGTCCAGCTCCTCGCGCCGCTCCCACAGATCGCGCACCCGCGCGTAAAGCGCATTGTTCGAGGAAATCGCCGAGAAATGCGCCGACAGCTTCGGCGAGAACGCCCGCTGCAATTCCTCGCGCGCAGGCGTGCTGTCCGCCCCCGCCACGGTGAAGAACACGCCCAGCACCTTGTCCAGCCCCTCGCCCGCCGCCTCCAGCGCCTCGACCACATTGGCGAATGTCGCGGGCTCGGGGTTGTCGGCAATCGCCTCGATCTCGGCCTTGTGCCGGGCCAGCGCCTCTTCCAGCGCGGGCGCGAAATCCTCGTCGCGGATCATGTCGAAGGGCGGCAGGTCGAACGCGGTGCGCCAGGGCGCCAGGATGGGGTTGCTCATGCGGGATCTCCTTTGCGGCTCAAGCTAGGGGCGGCGGGCGCCGGGGTCCAGAGGACATGCATCAAGACAAGGGGCGCTCCCGCCCCCTGCGGCGCCGCCCTGCCGGGCGCCCTCCTCGGTGTTGGGCCCGGCCGCGCGCCTGCCGGCGCGCGGCGGTGGCACGGTTTCCCCGACGTATTCGCGGTCAGGTTGAGCGGTTGCCTGCCACTCACGTTGACATTTGGCCCCCCGTCCTGATCTTAGTCACTGACAATCGCCCAAGGGGAAATTCTCATGCCGAACAACGGAACCGCACATATACTCACCCTGCTGGAAGCGGATTTCGCCGGCATCGTCGACGAATGGGTCGGCGCGCAGATCGAAGAGGGCGTCAAGCGCTCCGACCTCTTCTCCGATGCCGAAAGCCGCGCGCAAAGCACCGAACTGCTCAAGGCGCTCGCCAAGGGCATGCGCGCCAATGACAACACCGTCGAGTTCGACTTCAGCGCCGATGCCTGGGACGACCTGCGCGCCGTGCTGGCCGACATCACCCGCGAACGCGTCAATCGCGGCGTCACGCCGACCGAGATGGCCACCTTCATGCTGGCGCTCAAGGGTCCGCTCTTCGACCGGCTCCGCTCCAGCCTCGGCAAGGATGCCGAGGCGCTGGTCGAGCAGATCATGCTGGTCTCGCGCCTGGTCGATTCCTTCGCGATCCATACCAACGAGGTCTTCATCGCCGAGCGCGAACAGATCATCGACCGTCAGCGCGAGGAGATGATGGAGCTTTCGACCCCCGTGGTCGAACTGTGGGACCGCGTCCTGACCCTGCCGCTGATCGGCACGCTCGACAGCGCACGCGCGCAGGAAGTCATGGAAAACCTTCTGGAAACCATCCTGCAACGCCAGGCCGAGGTGGTGATCGTCGACATCACCGGGGTCGGCACCGTCGACACCCAGGTGGCCCAGCACCTGCTGCGCGCCGCCGCCGCGGTGCGGCTGATGGGGGCCGAATGCATCATCTCGGGCATCAGCCCGATGATCGCGCAGACCATGGTGCAGCTGGGTATCGACGTGGGCTCCGTCTCCACCCGCCAGAACATCCGCGCGGCGCTGGCCGACGCGCTGCCCAAGGTCGGCTACAACATCCACCGGGTCAAGGACAGCTGAGATGTCCGGGGTCGCCGCCATCAACCTGGTCGAGAACGCGCTCCTCGTCTCGATACAGGACGACGTCACCGATACCGACATCATCGAGCTTCAGGACACGCTCTCGCAGCGCATCGCGCTCGAGGAGAACATCCGCGGCGTGGTGCTCGACATCTCCGCGCTCGAGATCGTGGACACCTTCGTGGGCCGGGTGATCGCGCAGCTCGCGGGCATCGCCCGGCTGCTCGACGCGCAGACCTTCGTGGTGGGGATGCGCCCGGCCGTGGCGGTGACGCTGGTGGAACTGGGCATGTACCTGCCCGAATCGCGCACGGCCCTCAGCCTCACCCATGCGCTTGCACAGCTCAAGCGTGGCTGAGCGCGGCAGGGACCTTCTCCGCTTGCCGCTCAAGACCAATCGCGACGTTGTCGCCGCCCGCCAGGCCGTCGCCCGCGAACTGAAGGCCCGCGGGGCCCGGCCGATCCGGGTCACCCGCTTCGCCACGGCGGTCAGCGAGATCGCCCGCAACACGGTCCTGCATGGCGGCGGCGGCTCTTTTGCGGTTTTTCTCGACCCCGCTTCGGGCTATCTCATGGTCGAATGCCGCGACGCGGGCGAGGGCATCGCCGATCTCGACCGCGCCATGACGGATGGCTACAGCACCGGCGGAAGCATGGGCCGGGGCCTTGGCGGCGCGAAACGGCTCGCCGACCGGTTCGAGATCGAGACCGGTCCGGGAAAGGGAACACGGGTAATACTGGGCGCCAGGCTATGAAGCGATGGATCGACATCAACGACCGAAGCGCCATCGCCGCGATCCGCAGGCTCGCGCGGCGCTATGCCTCGGGCCTGAACCTTCCCGAAACACGCCTCGACGCGCTCGCCATCGTGGTGACCGAGGCCGCCACCAACATCCTGCGCCATGCCGGACGGGGCCGCGCCCTGATCGAGGTGATCGAGGGCGCGGGCGTGCGCAAGATCGCCCTCGTCTTCGCCGATCACGGCCCGGGCATCACCGACATGGACCGGATGATGCAGGACGGCTACAGCAGCATGCCCGATTCCTCGGGCCTGGGCCTGGGCTCCATCCGGCGGCTCTCGGACACGTTCGACATCTACTCGACCCCGGGCGAAGGCACGACCATCACCTGCTCCTTCGCGTCCGAGGATGACCCCCCCTATGCCGATACGCTCGCGCTTGACGGTCTGCGCGTCTGCTACCCCGGCGCGAATGTCTGCGGCGACGACATGATGGTGCGCCCCGGCGCGGGCCATACCGACATGCTGCTCTGCGACGGTCTGGGCCATGGCAGCCTCGCCGCCAAGGCATCCGCCGAGATCGTCGAGATCGCCCGCCACCTGCACCTCGCGCCCGCCGAAACCATCGCCCATCTCAGCCGCGAGATGGTCGGCCATCGCGGCGCCGTGGCGGCCATGGCGCGGATCGACCACGCCACCGGGCAGCTCGACTATTCCGGCCTCGGCAACATCACCACGCTCTGCCTCGGCCCCGAGACGCATAAACGCCTCGCTGTGCGCGACGGGCGGATCGGCGGCGCGCCGACTCGCGGCTTCAACGAACAGGTGATGCTCAACCCCGGCGACCTGGTGATCCTGCACAGCGACGGGCTCAAGACGCTGGGCGACCGCGACCTTCCGCCCGCCCTGCTGGCCCGCAGCCCGATGCTGATCTGCGGCCACCTTCTCGACCGCGCCTTTCGCGGCCGCGACGATGCAAGCATCCTCGTGATGCGCTGGCTCGGAAGGGCCGCCGCATGAAACCGGTCCGGCTGACGACGCTCCGGCTGGAGAAATCCGCCGACATCATGCGCCTGCGCGAGGTCGGCATGGCCATCACCACCAAACTTGGCTTCGCCACCTTCGAACGCACCCGCACCGTCACCGCGATGATCGAGATGGGACGCAACGCGATCGAACACGGGCATCGCGGCCGCGCCACATTCGCCCTGTCCGAGGTGCTGGGCCGCACCGCCATCCAGTTCACCGTGCTCGACCAGGGCCGCGGCATCCCCGAGGACGCGCTCAAGGGCAAGCCCGGCACTGGCCAGGGGCTTGGCCTCGGCCTGCGCGGCGCCCAGCGCATCGCCTTTTCCTTCGATGTCGAAAGTGGCGCCGAGGGCACCAGGATCGAGGCCGTCTTCCGCCCCTCCGCCATGCACCGCCTGACCGACGCGCTGGTGGCCGAGGTGACCGAGGTCATCACCACCATCGACGACTCCGATCCCACAGCCGCGCTCACCGAACAGAACCGTGAACTGCTCGAGGCGCTGGCCGAACGCGATCTGCTGATGCAGGAATTGCACCATCGCGTCGGCAACAACCTGACCCTGATCGGTGCGCTGATCCGCATGACCGCCACGCAGTCGGGCAGCGCCGAGACGAAACAGGCCCTGCTGGAACTCGACACGCGCGTCTCCTCGCTCGCCAAGGCGCATGAGCTGATGCAGCAGGCCGCCAAGGAGGGCACCGTGCCCGCCGGCAAGCTGCTCGAGGATGTGGCGCTGAACACCGAACGCGCCTTCAACACCGCAGGGCGACAGGTCAGGATCACCGTGAACTGTCCGCCCCTCGAACTCGACGGGCGCGTCGCGGTGGATATCGGCCTCATCGTGGGCGAGCTGATCACCAACGCCTACAAACATGCTTTCGAGGGCCGTTGCGAGGGCACCATCACCGTCACGCTCGCCGAGGCCGAAGAGGGCGGGCTCGACCTCGTCGTGACCGATGACGGGGTGGGCCTTGCCGCGGATGCCGAACGCCCCGAACGCTCCGACTCGCTGGGCTGGCGTCTCATCCGCACGCTGGTCTTCCAGAACGACGGTACGCTTTCGGTCGAAAGCGAGGGCGGCATGACCGTCCGCATCCACCTCATCCCGGCAGAGTAGGACCGGCGTCACCGAACGCTGCGCACCTCTTTCAGGCTCCCCGCCGCCGCGCCAACCGCCAGACCCGCAGGTCGATCAGCACCCGCACCAGCGCCGCGACGACCAGCAGGCACAGCACCAGCTTGGACACCGTTCCCATCGTCCCTTCGATCAGCACCGCGTGCACCACGCTTGTCACCACCACCAGCGCAACCGCCGCGCTGTGCCCGATCCGCCAGGCGCGCGGCCGCAACCGGTCGCGCAGAACCGCCAGCAAGGCGGCGGCGAACACGCCCCACATGGCGATCACGCCCCAGTCGGAAAACGGTGTCGGCGAGGTGAAGGTCAGCGCATCCACCACGTCCGGGGGGCTGGTGATCCACAGCCCCGCAACGTGGACGATGACGGCCAGGACCAGACCCGCGCCCACGACCCGGTGGACAAGCCGCCCCCGGCGCACCGGCAACCCCGGCAGGTATCCCCCCGCCAGCAAGGGCTGGATCAGCAGCAGCCCCAGCGCCACGATGCCGGCAAACCCGGCCACGACATAGACGGGCTGGCGCCATTGCAGCAGCGGGCTCGCGGCGGCGATGCCCAGAGGCACCACGATGGCCGCCGCCACGGCCAGCCAGACCGACACCGCCCTGAGGCCGGGCATTGCCGTCAAGCGGGCCGAAGCACGAAATCGGCGCTCAGGCTCGTGTCGCTTGCGCTGCGCATCACCGGACGCAGGAACACCGTCTCGAACTCCCCGCTGTCATAGGCAAGATGGCCGTGCGGCTGGCCAAAGGCCGGCACGATCTGCGGCATCTCCAGCCGGAATTCGCCATTTGCATCGGTCAGTGTCGCCCCGTGGCTCTGCGGATCGCGCTCGTGCCCCTCGGTGGTATGCGCCCAGATCTGGATGCGCTGACCGGCCAGCGGGGCCCCGTCGCCGGCGCGGCGCACGGTCCCGGTCATCCAGAACCCGCCGCCGCCGATCCGCTCGACGATGGGCGCGCCGGGGCGATAGTTGTTGGCCCCGCCCCGCATCGACGGCGTGGGCGCGACACCCTGCGCGCGGGCGGGAACGATCAACCCGCTCGCGCCCGTGGCCACCACCGAGGCGGCGGCGACAAGCAAACTGCGGCGGGTGGGTGCGGTCAAGGTCATGTCGGTTCCTCCTGCCAGTCAAAGGACGGTCCGACCAAGATCGTGGCCGGACAGGGGGGGGGCGGGTCGCGCGGTCATCCGCGCACCGCTTTCGGGAAAAGATAATGCACCCGGCGCACAGGGCGAACCTTGCCCACAATTTCGTGAACGCTGGTTTCCGGCGCGCGGCATCCCCCCCGGGACGTTTTGTACAAAACGGTCAAACCGCCCCGGAAACGCGGCACAAAACGGTCAAAACCCTACTGCAGAAGACCCGCGAGCACCTTGTCCGGTGTCGCCGGCAGATCGCGGATGCGCACGCCGCAGGCATGGTGGATCGCGTTCAGAACCGCCGCCCCCGCGCCGCAGATGCCCAGTTCCCCGATACCCTTGGCCTGCATCGGGCCGGCCCAGGGATCGCGCTCCTCGACGAAATGAACCTCCAGCGGGGGCACGTCGGCATTGACCGGGACATGGTATTCGGCAAGGTCGCGATTGACCATCCGGCCAGTGCGCCGGTCATGGGTCACGCCTTCGGTCAGGGCCATTCCGATTCCCCAGATCATCCCGCCATGGCATTGAGAACGCGCGGTTTTTTCGTTCAGAATGCGCCCCGCCGCAAAACATCCCAACATCCGCCTCACACGGGTTTCACCGGTCACGTCGTTCACCGCGACCTCGGCGAAATGGGCGCCGTAGGTCGATTGCATGACCTCCTCCAGCGCGTCGCCGGGCTTTACGTGGCCGTGGCCGACAAGGCTCTCGCCACCCAAGATCTCCTCCAGCGGCTGCGTGACGTTCCCGCAGGTCGCCTGCCCGTCCTTCAGCGTCAACTCCGCCTCGTCACATCCCATCGCATCCGCGATCCGCTGCCGCAACTCCATCGCCGCCAGCCACACCGCCGACCCCGTCGACGCCGCCCCCCACGATCCGCCGGAGCCCGATCCGGGCGGCAGGTCGGTGTCCCCCAGACGGGTTTCGACCTTGTCGGCGGGAAGGCCCAGAAGCTCGCCGGCGATCTGGGTCAGGATCGCGTAAGTACCTGTTCCGATGTCGGTTTGATCAGTTTCAACGACCGCGCCGCCGGCCGTCAGGCGCACCCGCGCCTGGGCCTCGGAGAGGATGTTCACGCGGAAAGCCGCAGCCATGCCGGTGCCGATCCACCACTCACCCTCGCGGCGCGCGCGCAGCTCGGGGTCCCGGTCGAACCAGCCGAACCGCTCTGCCCCCTCACGCAGGGTCGGCTCCAGCATGTGCGAAGAGAACGGTATGCCCTGTTCGGGATCCTTCTCGGGGATGTTGCGCAGGCGCAGCTCCACGGGGTCCATCCCGGCAGCGCAGGCCAGTTCATCCATCGCGGCTTCGAAGGTCGTGACACCCACCGCCTCGCCGGGCGCACGGACGGATCCGGCGGCAGGCCGGTGAATCCGCGCAACCTCTTTGCGAATAAGCCGATTTTCCGCCGGATAGGCGAAGTGCGTGCCTTGCGTCACCGGCTCGGAAAACGGCTCGTCCGGCAGGTTCGAGACCAGCACCTCATGCCCGAGACCCGTCAGCCGCCCGTCGCCGTCGGCGGCCAGACGGATATGCTGGCGCGTCTCCGAGCGGCGGGTGACGACCTCGAACATCTGGCGGCGGTGCAGCACGACGCGCACCGGGCGGCCAAGCTCCCTGGCGGCGATGGCTGCGGCTACTGCCTCGGGCGAGATGCCCAGCTTGGAGCCGAAGCCGCCCCCGACGTAAGGCGACAGAAGCCTGACGTTTTCCGAATCGATGCCGAGGCAGTCGGCCAGTTCGTTTCGGTTGTATTTCAGCATCTGGAGCGAAGCGCGCACCGTCACCTTGTCCCCGTCCCACCAGGCGACGGCGGCATGAGGCTCCATCGGCGCGCTGGTCATCGAGGGGGTGGTATAGACCGCATCGACCGTGTGCGCGGCGCTGGCCATGGCCTTGTCCAGATCGCCCCGGACAAAGCGGTTGCCCTCGGATTCCTCCGTTTCGACCGCCTGCGGATCGATGGGGCCTTCCTCGCCCGACAGGCCCAGCTTGACCGATTGGGCGGCATGGCGCGCAGCCTCGAAGCTTTCGGCCACGACCAGCGCGACGGCCTGCCCGGCATAGGCTGCGTGGTCCACCCCCTGCACGGGCGCTTCGTCCATCGTGCCCTGGGCCGCATTGCGGACCATTCGCGGGTCGTGGATCACGGCCAGCACTCCGGGCATGTCGCGTATTTCGGCTTCGTTCGAAAGGGTTACATCACCCTGTGCCGGGGCGCTGACCAGCATGCCGAAGGTACAGTTCCCGGGCAGATCCTCGGCCGCGTAGAGGGCCTCTCCGGTGACCTTCAAGAGCCCCTCGGGCCGGTCCATCGGCGTGCCCAAGATGCCCTGCGCCAGATCGTCGGCGCGGTTTTTACTCTTTCCATCGACCTTCATATCAAGGCTCATAACGTGGCCTCCTCGAGAACGGCCCGCAGCGCACGGCGCGCGAGGGGGAGTTTGAATTCGGTGCCCTCCTGCGGCTGCGCACCTTGCAACAGGATGTCGGCCGCTTCGTCGAAAAGGTCCGCCGAGGGTTCCGCCCCGGCCAGCAACGCATCGACCTCGACATCCCGCCACGGCATCGGAGCGAGCCCGCCAAAGGCGACCGAGGCATGGGAGATCCGGCCCTCTTCCATCTCGATCACAGCGGCGACCGAGACGAGTGCAAAGGCGTAAGAGGCCCGGTCGCGCACCTTGCGATAGACTTGGCGCGTGCCCTTGGGGGCGGGCAGCCAGACCGAGGTGATGAGGTCGCCAGGCTCCAGCACGGTCTCGATATGCGGCGTGTCCCCGGGCAGGCAATAGAACCTGTCCATCTCATAGGCCTTGGCTGGCCCGTCCTGCGGCTGCACCTCGATCCGGGCGTCAAGGGCGCGCATGGCCACCGCCATGTCGGAAGGGTGCAGCGCGATGCAATGTTCCGAGGTTCCGAGGATCGCATGATTGCGCGTCTCGCCCCCGATCGCAGCGCAGCCGGCACCGGGGCTGCGCTTGTTGCAGGCGCTGTCGGTGTCGTAGAAATACGGGCAGCGCGTGCGTTGCAGCAGGTTGCCGCCGGTTGTCGCCTTGTTGCGCAATTGACCGCTGGCCCCCGCCAGGAGAGCGCGGGACAGGACGGGATAGTCCTGCCGGATCCGTGCATCCGCCGCCAGATCGCTGTTGGTGACGGTGGCGCCGACGCGCAACCCGCCATCGCTTTCTTCGATCCGGTCGAGGCCGAGGCGGTTGATGTCCACCAGCTCGCCGGGTGCCATCACCTCGAGCTTCATCAGATCGACCAGGTTGGTGCCGCCTGCGATGAACTGCGCCTCGGGGGCGAAAGCGGCTGCGCAGGCGTCCGAGACGTTTTCGGCACGGGTGTAATCGAAGGGCCTCATGCGCGTTCTCCCGCCTGGCGGATCGCCGCGTTGATGCCGGGATAGCATGAGCAGCGACAGATATTGCCGCTCATCCGCTCGGATATTTCCGCCTCGGTCAGGCCGTATTCGCCTTCGAGCGTTTCGCTGACATGGCTGGGCCACCCTTCGGCAAGCTCCTGCAACATGCCGGTGGCCGAGCAGAGTTGCCCGGGCGTGCAATACCCGCATTGAAACCCGTCATGTTCGACAAATGCCTGTTGCAGCTCGCCGGGTTTGCCGTTGGCCAGACCTTCGACAGTGGTGATCTCGTCGCCGTCATGCATGACCGCGAGCGACAGACAGGAATTGATGCGCCGCCCGTTCACCAGAACGGTACAGGCCCCGCACTGGCCGTGATCGCAGCCCTTTTTAGAGCCGGTGAGATCGAGGTGAACGCGCAGCGCGTCGAGCAGGGTCACGCGAGGGTCCAGCTCAAGCTGTCTCTCCGTGCCGTTGACGGTCAGGGTGAGGGTCATGGTGGCTCCGTTATGGCTGATTGCGGCGAACCGGTTCGGGGGGCCAACCCGGTTGGCGCGAGGATTGTTCCCTCGGTCTCAGGACCCGCTTTGCAGATCGCCGGGCAATGGATCGTCGTCACGCTGCCACGGACCCTCCTGCCCGGTCTGGGCGCAGATCTGGCGCAGCGCGGTCTGCAACCCTTCGGCCAGGGTCGGGTGATAGAAGGGCAGATCAAGCGCTTCGGTCGCGGTGGCCCCGCATTGCATGGCCCAGGCCAGCAGATGCGCCAGATGCTCGGCCCCCGGCGCGCACAGCGCCGCCCCCGTTAGCTTGCCCTCGGCTCCGGTAGCGTGGATATGGCAGATGCCATGCGCCTGCCCCATCGTGCGCGCACGACCTTGGTTGCCGAAATCCACCTCGCCGCTAAGGCAGTCCTCGCGGCTGTCGGGCAGGACCCCGACGATCGCGGTCTCGGGCCGGGTGAAGGTGATGGCCAAGGGCACCTTGCGCACGGCGCGTGCCACGTCGGGCCATGTCGCGGCATTCCTTCCGGCGATGGTTCCCTCGTCGGATGCCTCGTGCAGAACGGGGCGGTCGGCATTCGCGTCGCCAGCGATGAAAACCGCCGCTTCGCCGCATTGCATCGTTGCTGGATCGAAGACGGGCGTTCCGTGATCGTCGAGATCCAGTCCGGCCTTCTCAAGATCGAGACCGTCGAGACTGGGAGGGCGACCGGCTGCCACAAGCAGACGCTCGAACACCGCCGAATTGCCCGACCAGTTCAGACGCACACCGCCCGGGTCCGGTTCCGCCTCGGCTTCGGTGTTGAGATGAATGGAGAATTCGCGGGTCAGCGCACCATAGAGACTGCCACTTTGCGCCTTGGGCAGGCCGGCGATCAGGCCCGTCCCCTCGAAGACCTCCACATGCACGTCGAGCCGGGCGAGAGCCTGTGCGAGTTCCAGTCCCAGAGGCCCGGCCCCGATCACGCCGACGGAAGCAGGAAGATCCTCCAGATCAAACAGGGTTTCATTGGTCAGAACCCTGTCGGACACCGAGGCAAACGCCCCCGGAAGCGCTGCGGATGATCCGGTTGCGATAACCACGGCGCGTGCCTCGACCGTGTCGCCATTGTCGAGCGTCAGCTTTCCCGGTTCCTCGAACCGGGCGCGGGCGGTCAGGCAGGTCCCCTCGGGCAGTTGTGCGATGGAGGCGCGAACACCGGCGACGAAATCGTCGCGCAGCGCGCGCAGACGCTCGAACACAGCGGGCCCTTCGATGCGTGGCGTGGCCCTGATGCCGAAGCGATCGGCCCCGCGCGCGGCCTGCGCCGCGTCGGCGGCGGCGATCAGCAGTTTCGAGGGCATGCAGCCCACCGTGGCGCAGGTCGTGCCGGCAAAGACGGGGTCGATCAGCAGGGTTCGCGCCCCGGCCTCGCGCGCATGGCGTTCGGCCGCAAGCCCGGCGGTTCCGGCGCCGATCACGGCGACATCGGTCTGGTGGAGCGTCATGGAAGTCCTCGTTCAGGTATGTCGTGGAACAAACCCCTGCGCTGTGCGTGGGTTCCGCCCAGCCATGAAACCAACTGCGCCGCGCCCGCGTTGGCCTTGCGTCTTTCGTGCTGAGAGGTTCTGCAAGCCATGGCATCCCGTGCAATCTGGAAAGGACAGCTTCGCCTGTCGCTGGTGTCGATCCCGGTGGAGATCCACTCGGCCCGGGAATCGAGCCGCAAGATTTCATTCCGGCAGATTCACAAGCCTTCGGGAAAGCCCGTGCGCTATCAGAAGATGGTGCCCGGGGTCGGACCCGTCGAAACCGATGAGATCATGAAGGGATATGAGACCGACAACGGCGAATATGTTCTGATCGAACCTGCGGATCTGGACGCCATCAAGCTGGAGACGAAGAAGACGCTGGAACTGGTGCAGTTCGTCGACGCCTCGGAGATCGCCCCGATCTGGTTCGACCGGCCCTATTACCTGGTGCCCACCGACGACCTGGCAGAGGACGCCTATCGCGTGGTACGGGATGCCCTGCGCCAGACGCGGAAGACCGGGCTGGGCCAGCTGACGATGCGAGGCAAGGAATACCTGTGTGCGATACGCCCCTGCGGCGACGGTCTGCTGCTGGAGACACTGCATTACGAGGAAGACCTGCGTTCTGCCGAGCCGCTCTTTTCCTCCATCGCGGACGAGGCGGCCGACGAGGAATTGCTCGAGGTCGCGACACAGCTGATCGAACGCAAGACCGCACCCTTCGACGCCACCGCCTTCGAGGACAGCTATGCCAGCGCCTTGAACGAGCTGGTCCAGAGCAAGGTCAAGAACCGCAAGACACCGCGCGCCAAGAGCTCCGATACCGACAAGAGCGATGAGACCAACGTGGTCGACCTGATGGACGCGCTCAAGAAAAGCCTGAAAGATACGCCCAAGAAGCGCAGCACCCGGAAGAAAGCCTCGTGAGCCTCAAGACCTATTCCGAGAAACGCGATTTCGATATCACCCCCGAACCTCGCGCCGAGGTGATCGAGGCGGGCGGCGAGCGGCTGGCCTTCGTCGTGCAGAAACACGATGCAAGCCGGCTGCATTACGATTTCCGTTTGGAACATGGCGGCGTGCTGTGGTCCTGGGCGGTGACCAAGGGCCCGTCAACCGATCCGTCCGAAAAACGGCTGGCCGTGCGGACCGAGGATCACCCGATTTCCTATGGCGATTTCGAGGGGACCATCCCCGAGGAGGAATATGGTGGCGGGACCGTGATGCTCTGGGACCAGGGATGGTGGGAGCCGCTGCATGACCCTGCCGAGGGGATCGCGAGCGGCAAGCTGCATTTCCGTCTTCATGGCGCGCGGATGCGGGGCGGCTGGGTTCTGGTGCGGATGCGCGGCAAGAAAAACGAGAAGCGCGAGAACTGGCTGCTGATCAAGGAAAAGGACGATCATGCTGGGCGGACCGCTGACGCCTTGACGAACAAGTACCGCGTCTCGGTCACCACGGGACGCTCCATGCGGTCCATCGCGGCAGGGACGGAGCCGTTGGGAGCGGTCGAGCATGATGCCCCCCTCCCCCGGTTCCGGAAGGTTCAGCTGGCAACGCTGCGCGACGCACCGCCTGAGGGAGAAGGCTGGATCCACGAAGCGAAATACGACGGCTATCGTTGCCTGATGGCGGTGGGCAAGGGCGGCGTGCGGCTTTACACTCGAAACGGCAAGGACTGGTCGGACCGGTTTGGCGCGCTGTGCGGGCCTGCGGCGGCAATTCCCTGCGGTGCGGCATTGATCGATGGCGAGGTGATCGCAGGCCCCGGCGGAGGGGATTTCTCGACCTTGCAGACGGCGCTCAAGAAGGGCAACCCGCTGACCTTCTACGCCTTCGACCTCCTGTCGCGCGACGGCGAGGACCTTACCGATGCCCCCCTGACCGAACGGCGCGCGGCGCTGGAGGAAATGCTGGGCGATATGCCGCCGCGAGGGCCGATCCGGCTGAGCCCGTGCATCGAGGGGCCGGGCGAGATGGTTCTGGCCGCGATCTGCGATGCGGGTGGCGAGGGCATCGTCTCGAAGCGTTCCGAGGCCCCATACAAGGGTGGGCGTGGGACCGCCTGGATCAAATCGAAATGCATCCGGCGGGCGGAGTTCGTGGTCATCGGTTGGTCGCCCTCGGACAAGCGCGGGCGCGCATTTTCGTCATTGCTTCTGGGCAGCTATGAGCACGGCGAACTCGTCTATCGCGGCCGGGTCGGCACCGGGTTCGACAGTGACGATCTGGACGCATTGAAAAGCAAGCTGGACCGGATTGCGCGCAAGACCAGCCCGGTGCCCGGAGACCTTCCGTCAGAAACGAAAGACGCGCAATGGGTGACGCCGAGCCTGGTGGCCGAAGTGGCCTATACCGAATTCACCGCCGAAGGGCGCATCCGTCATGGCGTGTTTCACGGGCTGCGCGAGGACAAGGAGGCCAAGGAAGTGAGTGCGAAGGCAGAGGCGGAAACCGATAGCGGCGATGACGGAGACACCGAAATCGGCGGCATGCGCATCTCGAGCGCGGGGCGCGTCGTCTATCCCGACGCCAAGGTGACCAAGGGCGACGTCGCGCGGCATTACGCGTTGGTGGCCGACCGGTTTCTCGACCATGCCGCCGACCGGCCTGTGTCGCTGCTGCGCTGTCCCTCGGGGATCGAGGATGACTGCTTCTTCCAGAAACACGCGGGAAAGGGCTTTCCCGATGCGCTGGGGACCGTGGCGATCGAGGAAAAGGACGGCGAAACCGCCGATTACATGTACCTTCCCAATGCCGAGGCGGTGCTGGGCGCAGTGCAGATGGGGACGCTGGAATTCCACATCTGGGGGGCCGCCCGCGACAAGCTGGAGAAGCCCGACCGCATGGTCTTTGACCTGGACCCTGACGAGGGGCTGGGCTTCGACCGGGTGAAGGAGGCCGCCTTCGAGATCCGCGACGCGCTGGACCGGATCGGGCTGGAGACGGCGGCGATGGTGACCGGCGGCAAGGGCGTGCATGTGATCGTGCCGCTGCGGCGAACGGCGGGCTGGGACACGGTCAAGGGGTTTGCCCAGACCTTCTGTCACGTGCTGGCCGAGCGCCACCCCGACCGCTACACCGCGACGATGTCCAAGGCCAAGCGCAAGGGGCGGATCTTTCTGGACTGGTTGCGCAACGAGCGCGGCGCCACGGCCATCGCGCCCTATGCCCTGCGTGCGCGGTCCGGCGCGCCGGTTGCCGTCCCGGTCGAGTGGGACGAACTAAAGGCGCTGAAGGTCGCGAACGGTTTCAGGATGGGGGACATGGAAAAACGCCTCTCGCGCGCCTGCCCCCTGTCGAGGCCCGCTCCGCGCTCCATCGGGAAATCGGTCGTCGAAGCGTTGGAGGACTGGGCCGGAGACAGTTGAGCCCGGTCAGGAACCGAACGCGCACGCAACCGTTGATCTGAAGCCGCAACGTGCAACGAAAGGCGGATCCCGTGAGCGACAAATCCCCTCCCCAATCTGGAAAGACCGAGAGCCGCGACAGCGGGCCGAAATCGGGCCCTGCCGCAGCCAACCGCCTGCGCGAGCGGATCGACAGGGGTGACACCGACGACCCCTCTGCCGCGCCGCTCGGCACCGATGCCGAGGCCGGGGGACACCCGCCGTCACGCGAGGAGGTCCGCCGCGCGGAAAAAGCCATCAGGAAAGGAAATTCTGAATGAAACGTCAGTTCCACCGTCCCCGCCGCATGCCCAGATCGCTAGCCTCGCACATGTTGCGCGCGGGCGCGCTTGGTCTTGTGCTGGCCGCCCCCGCCGCGGCGCGCGCAGAGCCCGCCGAGGCTATCTTCAGCTCTGCCGACGGACAGGAGATCGGCAGCGCGCAATTGACCGACACGCCCAATGGCCTGTTGATCGAACTGGACCTTTCCGGCCTGCCTGCTGAGAGCTGGGTCGGGTTCCATATCCACGAGAACGGCGCCTGCGATGCGCAAGACGGATTCAAGTCTGCCGGCGGTCATTACGCCGGGGCGGCTGGCGCGCACGGTTTCCTCGTCGAGGAGGGGCCCCATGCGGGCGACATGCCCAACCAGTATGTGAGCGCTGAGGGTATCCTGAAATCGCAGGTCTTCAATGCGCAGGTGACGATGCAAGATGTCTCGGGCCGCGCTTTCATCATCCATGGTGGCTCGGACGATTATGAAAGCCAGCCCTCGGGCGATGCCGGGCCGCGCATTGCCTGCGCGATGATCGACTGAACCCGGGCGGGGGCTCTCCCGCCCCCGCGGCCGCATCGGAGATGCGACCTGGCGGCGTTGGGCCGGGCCGCGCGCCATTCGGCGCGTGGCGGGCGGGTCAGGATGCGGTCCGTCCCGCTTGCGCCCCACCGCAGATTGGGCAATCCGGACGCGGCTTGAGCGTGATCTTTCTGCTTTCCCCGTAGAGCGCGTCATAGATCAGCATCTCTCCGCGCAGCGTCATGCCCGCCCCGGTGATCACCTTGATCGCCTCGACCGCCATCATCGACCCCACCACGCCGGGGAGGGGCCCGACGACACCCGCCTCGGCGCAGGAGGGCGCAAGGCCGGGTGCGGGCGCCTGGGGGAAGATGCATTGGTAGCAGGGGCCGCCCCTCGCGGGATCGAACACGCTCAGTTGCCCCTCCCATTGCGACAACGCGCCCGAAACAAGTGGCTTGCCCCCGGCGACGGCCGCCCGGTTGGCAAGGTAACGCGTATCGAAATTGTCGGTCCCGTCCAGGATCAGATCGTAATCGGTGAAGAGATCGGCGGCGATCTCCTCGGTCAGGCGGCGGTGGTAGGGGCGGACCGCCACGTTGGGATTCTGCGCCTCCATCGCCTCTTTCGCTGAAAACACCTTGGGCTTGCCGATATCGGCATCCCGGTGGATGACCTGCCGCTGAAGATTGGCATTCTCCACTACGTCATCATCGATCACGCCGATGGTGCCCACCCCGGCTGCCGCCAGGTATTGCAGCGGAGGGGAGCCGAGCCCGCCCGCACCGATCACCAGAACGCGGGCCTGCTTGAGGCTTTTCTGCCCCGGGCCGCCCAGTTCCCGCAACACGATGTGACGGGCGTAGCGTTCCAGTTCAGCCTCGGAAAAGCGATTTTGGCCTTGCGAGACGGTATCGCGCGGCGGCGCTTCGTTCGCGACTGCCCTTTCGCGCAGTCGCGCAAGCCACTGCCTGTAGACAAGGGCCAATACCGCGAAGCCCGCGAGGATCAGCCAGAGCGCAGGGGATTTTCCGGTGGCCTCGCGCAGCGGGTGCCCATCGGGAAGAATGAGCTGCACCACAAGCACGACCCCGAACAGGACAGCGAGAGAGGTCCAACGTGCAGTGCGCGAGGCCCCGAGGGCCCAACCGGCCCCCCAAAGAAAGGCGGCAAGGAGCAAGACCAGAAGCATCAGCCGCGCCCCGTCGACCCAAAACCGCCCGCGCCACGCGTGCTTTCGCTCAATTGTTCCGCCAATTCAAAGCTCGCCCGCAGTACGGGCGCGACCACCATCTGCGCGACGCGGTCTCCGTGGACGATCTCGAACGCCTCTTGCCCGGCGTTGAGCAGGATGACAGCCAGCGGCCCGCGATAGTCGCTGTCGATGGTCCCGGGCGTGTTGGGCAGGGTGATGCCGTGTTTGAGCGCCAGACCCGAGCGCGGCCGCACTTGGATCTCGTAGCCTGCGGGAATCTCTACCCGAAGCCCCGTCGGGATCAGCGTACGCGCGCCGGGTTCCAGCATCACCGTCCCGCGGTCGGGCAGGTTCGCGCGCAGGTCGGCGCCGGCCGCACCGTCCGTCTCGTAGGCGGGCAACGGAATTTCCGGATCGGCGCCTTCTTCGCGGATCACGCGGATAGCCAGCATATGCAGTCCTTTCCTCTTGTTGTTGCGCTCTGCTCAGCGCGACAGGACGTCCGCGATCCGGCAGGCCAGACGCGTGGCAACCGCATCCTTGCCCATGCGCGGCCAGTCCTCGGCCCCCTCGGCGGTGATCAGGGTGACGGCATTCTCGGACCCGCCCATGATACCGGTGGCCGGGCTGACATCATTGGCCACGATCCAGTCGCAGCCTTTGCGCGCGCGTTTGGCCGTGGCGTGTTCCAGCACGTTGTCCGTCTCGGCGGCAAAACCGATTACGAGGGGCGGCCGCCCCTCCCTCATCTGCGAGATGCGCTTCAGGATATCGGGGTTTTCGGCGAATTCGAGCGTGGGCAGCCCATCGCGGGTCTTTTTCAGCTTGCGATCCGAAGCCGAGGCCACGCGCCAGTCGGCGACGGCCGCGGCGAACACGCCTGCATCGACCGGCAGGGCGGCAGTCACGGCCGCGTCCATCTCGCGCGCGCTCTCGACCCGGACCACCTCCACCCCCTGGGGCGGGGGAACCGAGGCCGGGCCGGTCACGAAGACGACATGCGCCCCGATCGCGGCCAGCGCCTTTGCCACGGCCGTGCCCTGGGCGCCCGAGGACCGATTGGCGATGTATCGCACGGGATCGATGGGCTCGTGCGTCGGGCCGGACGTGACCAGGATACGCTTGCCGGCCAGAGGGCCGTTTCCGAGCGCGGCATCGATGGCCGCGACGATTTCCATTGGCTCCGACATGCGGCCCGGCCCGTATTCGCCACAGGCCATGTCGCCCGAGTTCGGCCCGACGAAACGGATTCCATCTCCGGCAAGAAGGTCCCGGTTCCGCCGGGTTGAAGGATGCTCCCACATGCGCACGTTCATCGCCGGCGCCAGCAACACGGGCGTATCGGTCGCCATCAGCAGGGTCGAGGCCAGATCATTTGCCAGCCCACCGGCCATCTTGCCCATCAAGTCCGCCGTTGCGGGCGCGACGACCACCAGGTCGGCGGAGCGTGACAGCTGGATATGTCCCATTTCGGCCTCGGCCGTGAGATCGAACAGATCGCGATGCACCTTCTCACCCGCCAGGGCCGAAACCGACAACGGCGTCACGAACTCCTCTGCGGCGCGGGTCAGCACAGGGGTCACGGCGGCGCCGCGTTCGCGCAGACGGCGGATCAGGTCGAGCGACTTGTAGGCCGCGATGCCGCCGCCGATGATCAGCAGGATGCGTTTCGAATTCAGCATGGGCACGCCCCTCGCGGTTGCGGTCGCGTGCGACCATAGGCAAGCGCGCAGGCCTTCGCCAGCGGTTTCATGGCCGGATCGGCCTCACTTGGTGAAGGCGGCGCAAGGATCCTCGCGCTCGGCGGCGGGGCTGTCGAGCACGAAATCGTAGGTTCCTTCGATCTCGCCGGCCTCGGACTGCCCCAGCACGAAAACCCGCAATCCCGGCCGCATCCGTACCAGGAAGGTCGGCACGCCACGATCCTTGCGGGCGTGGCCGTTGCCGGTGATCACGGCGACCGGCCCGCCGGTTTCCTCGACCGCGCGCAGGATGGCGCGGGTCAGCACGGCGTCCCGCAGGCGCTGGATGGCGACCATCTGTGGCAAAAGCTCGGCAGGCAGCGCATCGCAATGCGCGCGCTGCTGATCGGCCTCGCGCGCGGCCTGTTCGTCGGACGGCAGGGGAATGGTCAGGCCGAACCGCGCCGCGTCGGCGCCAAAGGCCACGGCGGGACCGGTCTCCATCGCTGCGCGGGCCGCGGGTCGGGGAACCAGCGCGCCATAGACTGGCGCCTGAGGCGCGGCGCGAAAGATCGGCATATACATCGTGAGGGGCGGCCAGCCGGATTCGGCCCAACGGATCGTCCTGGCCAGTTTGTCCGGCGCCGCCACCAACTCGGCGTTTACCAGCCCCGCGGCCTCCTCTGTCAGCATTTCCCAGACGACGGCCGTCGGGGAGATTGCCGCTACGGCCTCGGCCTGCACCCGGTGATGGTCCGGGTTGTCATGCACCTCGCCCAGGATCACCACATCGGCGGCGCGCATCGCGTCCTTGATACTGGATGGGATGGTATCAGCAGCGAAGGCCGCCCCGAATGGAGCGGCCAGAACCAGCGCAAGGGCGCCGAACAGACATGTTGCTTTTCTCATGCTAGGAAGTTTTGCACCTCGCGCGACTGAGCTTCAAGGCTCTTGCGCATCTTGGCAAAGGCCGCAGCCTCAAGCTGGCGCACACGTTCCTTGCTGAGACCCAATTCCTGCCCCAGGCTTTCCAGGGTCCGCGCCTCGTCGCGCAGCTTGCGTTCCCGGACAATGAACCGCTCCCGGTCGTTCAGTCCCTGCATGGCCGTGACCAACCATTCGCGCAGTTGGGCATTGTCGTGCCGGTTCTCGACCGTCTCGGCGGCCTGCGTGCTTTCATCCTCGAGGACATCAATCCATTCGCGCCCTTCCTCGTCGGAGGCCTGCATCGCGTTGAGCGAGAAATCGGAGCCGGAAAGGCGACCCTCCATCATTTCGACATCGCGCAGGGGCACACCGATCTCGGTTGCGATCAGTTGATGAAGCTGATGGCGGTCAAGCTGCATTCCATCGGACGCCGCTTCGCGCTCCAGCCGGGCCTGTACGCGACGCATGTTGAAAAACAACGATTTTTGCGAGGAAGTGGACCCGGTCCGCACCATTGACCAGTTCCGCATCACGTAATCCTGGATCGAGGCCTTGATCCACCACACCGCATATGTCGAGAAGCGGACCCCACGGTCGGGATCGAACTTGTCGGCCGCCTTCATCAGGCCAAGCCCGGCCTCCTGTATGAGGTCGTTCATGGGTGCGCCGTAGCGCTTGAACTTGGCCGCCATCGATATGGCCAGCCGCATGTAAGCGGTTATCAGCCGGTGAAGGGCCTGCTCGTCGCGCTGATCCCGCCACGCATAAGCCAATTTCAGCTCCGTCTCGGCGTCGAGTAGCTCAGCCTTCATGGCCTTGCGCGACATCGAGTGGTCCTGTGAACTATCCAGTGCCATTGTCGTCTCCCTGATCGTCAGGTGGGCGAACCCGGTTGTCTTGCTTTGCGTCTTTGCCCTCGATACGCAGGAAAACTGCGGATGGATCACTACAAAGGTAATTATTGTGACCCGAATATTAACCCTCGTGCTGGGCGGTGCAGCATCGGGCAAGTCCGCCTGGGCGGAACAATACGTGGCAAACACTGGAAAACCCCGCATGTACTTGGCGACTTCACAAGTATTTGATCGCGAAATGCGGGAAAAAATCGATCTTCATGTCGCGCGTCGCGGGTCCGGATGGCGGACGGTCGAGGCACATCTGGATCTGGGAGCCGTCCTGACCGAACTGGGCGAAGCCGATGTATGCCTGATCGACTGCGCGACCATGTGGTTGAGCAACCATCTGCTGGCCGAGAACGACCTGGTCGAGGCACAGGCCGCCCTGTTCTCCGCCTTGCGCGCCTGCAAAGGCGAGGTGGTCGTTGTGTCGAATGAGGTTGGGCAGGGCATTGTCCCGGAAAACGCACTGGCCCGCAGGTTTCGAGAAGCGCAGGGACGGCTGAACATCGCCTTGGCGGCCCAGGCGGACAGGGTCGTTCATGTCGTTGCCGGGCTGCCCCGAACGCTCAAGGGAGACTTGCAATGACCCGTCTTCACTTTGTCCGCCATGGCCCGACCCATGCCAAGGGAATGGTCGGATGGTCGGACCTGCCCGCCGATCTGAACGACACCGCCCTGCTGGAGCGTCTGTCTGCATATCTGCCCGCCGAGGCGTTGGTGGTGTCCTCGGACCTCATCCGGGCCGCTGACACGGCCACCGCGATCCAGGGTGGCCGCCGCCGCCTGCCGCATCGCCGCGACCTGCGCGAGATCAATTTCGGCGCATGGGAGTTGCGCCGCTTCGACGACGTCGAATCCGAGGACCCGCAACTGATCCGAGCCTATTGGGAAACGCCGGGCGAGATCGAACCTCCCGGCGGCGAAAGCTGGAACGCCGTTCGTGCGCGGGTGGATGCCGCGATAGATACCCTGATCGCAACACATCCCGGGACCGATCTGATCGTCGTCGCGCATTTCGGGGTGATCCTGACCCAAATTCAAAGAGCGGCCGGAATGAGTTCGAACGAAGCCTTCTCTCACCGCATCGACAACCTTTCGGTGACCGAGATCACGCGCCTGCCGCAAGGTTGGGAAACCGGGCGGATCAATCACCTTCCGTGATACCACCCCGCACAAAAGCGCGTTTTACCGATCAGAGGCGGCATGGCTAAGCTACGTAAATGACATATGACCTTTATATCGGCGATCGCCTTTTCTCCAGTTGGTCGTTGCGCGGCTGGCTCATGTTCGAATGCTTCGGCCTGCCCGTGCGGACACACATGGTGGGGCTGTATTCGGAAACTATGGCGAGAGACATGGCCGAATTGGCCCCCGCGCGACTGGTCCCGGCTCTGCGTCTGCCCGACGGCACGGTTGTAGGCGAAACCTTGGCTATCGCCGAAACCCTGACCGAGCGGCATCCAGAGGCGGGGCTTTGGCCCGCCGATCCCGCCATGCGTGCCACTGCCCGCTGGCTTTGCGCCGAAATGGTCGCGGGATTTTCGGCGCTGCGCGGCGAGTGTCCGATGCAACTGGCCCATGTCTGGCGCGGCTTCTCCGCATCGCAGGCCGTGCGTGACGATATCGCACGGATAGAGGCGCTCTGGGCGCATGCGCGCAATCTCTCCGGTTCGACACAGGGGCCGCTCTTCGGGGAGTTCTCGCTGGCGGACGTGTTCTATACCCCGGTCGCGGCGCGGATCGTGGGTTTTGGTCTACCGGTCTCCGAGGAAAACCGGGCCTATTGCCTGTCACTCCTTTCCCGTGACGAGGTGAAACGATGGCGCGCCGAGGGGCTGGGCATCACCTATGACCCCTTTCCCTATCCGCAGGATCTGCCTACCGATCCTTGGCCCGTCGGCTGATCCCCGGCATGCGTTAACACTTCTTAAACCACCCAAGCGCTAGCAATATCCCGTTAACCAAATGACGGGAGCAACATGGTCGCCCGCGCCTATACCGTGGCCTTTCAGGGGGTCGAGGCCCGCCCCGTCGAGGTGCAATGCGCCGTGACGCCGGGCCTGCCCGCGTTTTCCATCGTGGGCCTGCCCGACAAGGCGGTCTCCGAGGCGCGCGACCGGGTGCGCGCGGCCCTGTCCGCGATGGCCATCGCGCTGCCGTCGAAACGGATCACCATCAACCTCTCGCCCGCAGACCTGCCCAAGGAGGGCAGCCATTTCGACCTTCCCATCGCTCTCGCGCTTCTGGCGGCGCTTGAAATCGTGCCGGCGGATGCCGCCGAGCAGACCGTTGCGCTTGGGGAACTGTCGCTTGACGGCTCGCTCGTTCCGGTTGTGGGCGCGCTGCCCGCCGCGATGACGGCAGCGGAGGAGGAGCGTACGCTGCTTTGCCCCAAGGGATCGAGCGCCGAGGCCGCATGGGTCGATGCCGCGCAGGTGATCGGTGCCCAGACACTGGCCGAGGTGGTCCGGCACTATACCGGCCAATCGCCCTTGCCTGCCGCGCAACCGGGCGAAGTGATCGCGCAGCCCTTCGCCCGCGACCTGCGTGATGTGAAGGGGCAGGAGCGCGCCAAGCGCGCGATCGAAATCGCCGCCGCCGGACGCCATCACCTGATCATGATCGGAACACCCGGATCGGGCAAATCCATGCTCGCCGCACGCATCCCAGGCATCCTGCCCCCGCTTACGGCAGCGGAGGCTCTGGAAACCTCGATGATCCACTCGCTTTGCGGACTGCTCGACGAGGGCGGGATCGACAGAACACGCCCCTTCCGCGAGCCGCACCACACCGCCTCGATGGCGGCCATCGTCGGCGGCGGAAAGGGCGCGAAACCGGGGGAAATATCGCTGGCTCACAACGGCGTGCTGTTCATGGACGAGTTTCCCGAGTTCCCGCGCACCGTCCTGGAAACCCTGCGCCAACCCATCGAGACGGGCGAGGTCATGGTGGCCCGCGCCAATGCCCATGTCCGCTATCCATGCCGCTTCATGCTGGTCGCGGCTGCCAATCCCTGCAAATGCGGCTACCTGTCAGATCCGGCCCGCGCCTGCTCGCGCGCGCCCGGCTGTGGCGAGGATTACCTGGGGCGCATATCGGGGCCCCTGATGGACAGGTTCGACCTGCGCCTCGAAGTGCCTCCCGTCAGCTTCTCGGATCTCGACCTGCCCCCGTCTGGAGAGGGTTCGGCAGCGGTGGCCGAACGGGTGGCCGGCGCGCGCGCCATTCAGGCGGGCCGATACGCGGGCGAGGCGCGCGTCAGGCAGAACTCCGATATCGAGGGACAGCTTCTCGAAGAGATCGCGACCCCCGATGCCGAGGGGCGCGCCCTTGTCACCCGGGCCGCGGAACAGTTCGGGCTCTCGGCCCGCGCCTATCACCGCATCCTGCGTGTGGCGCGCACCATCGCCGATCTCGATGCCTCGGAAACCGTGCGCCGACCGCACGTCGCCGAAGCGTTGAGCTTTCGCATATCGGCACGGGTCGCCGCCTGAGCGGTTCACCCCGCGCAGATCCACAAAATCCGGAGAGTTCTCCGGCCCGTCAGAGCCGCGCCTCGATGGCTTCCCAGATGCGACCCGCGACATTCACCCCGTCGAACCGCTCCAGTTCCTGGATGCCGGTGGGCGAGGTCACGTTGATCTCGGTCAGGTAATCACCGATCACGTCGATACCAACGAAGATCTGCCCCTTCTCCCGCAAAAGCGGTCCGATCGCGGCGCAGATCTCGAGATCGCGCTCGGTCAGCCCGATCTTTTCCGGCCGCCCGCCCACATGCATGTTCGACCGTGTCTCACCCTCAGCCGGCACGCGGTTGATCGCGCCCACCGGCTCACCATCGACAAGGATCACGCGCTTGTCGCCATTGCTTACATCGGGCAGGAATTTCTGCACTATGAGCGGTTCACGCGAGAAACCGGTGAACAACTCGTGCAACGAACCGAGATTGCGGTCATTGGCATCGAGTCGGAAAACCCCTGCCCCGCCATTGCCGTAAAGCGGCTTGAGGATGATGTCGCCATGCTTGGCCTTGAACGCCTTGATGGTGCTGAGATCGCGCGCAATCGTGGTGGGCGGGGTCAGATCGGGGAAATCCAGCACCAGCAGTTTCTCGGGATAGTTCCGAACCCAGAACGGGTCGTTCACCACCAGCGTCCGCCCCTTGAGACGATCCAGAAGATGCGTCGAAGTGATGTAGTGCATGTCGAAGGGTGGATCCTGGCGCAGCCAGACCACATCGAACTCGGCCAGGTCGACCTCGCGCATCGGGCCAAGTTCGGCGGGATCCCCCGCCACCCGCCGGACGGCCATGTCGTGGCCGCGCGCCGTGATGCGTCCTTCCTGATAGGCGAGGTGATCGGGCCCGTAGTAGAACAGCTCATGCCCGCGCGCCTGCGCCTCCTCGGCGAGGCGAAACGTGCTGTCGGCGTTGATGTTCACGGCCCCGATCGGGTCCATCTGAAAGGCGATCTTCATGGCGCACGTCCCTTAGGTCTGACGCCCCGATACATGGCCTGTCCCGCCGGGGGGATCAATGGCGTTCAGCCATGCCCGAACGCGTTCTCGAGGATCTCGGCGGCCCCTGCCCCATCGACCAGGGCCACGTCGAACCGGGCGGGGGTCAAGCTTCCGCAGGGTTCCGTGTCGAGGAATTCGGCGGCCGATACCTGTATTCGCTCCATCTGCCGCCTGCTCAATCGTTCCGCCGCACGCGCGAAATCCCGGCTTTTCTTGACCTCGACAAAGATCACGGTTTCGCCGTCGCGGACGATCAGGTCGATCTCACCGCCCTGTCCGCGCCACCGCCGGCAAGCAATGGTCAACCCGCGCCGCTCGTAAAGCTGCGCGACGATTTCTTCGGCCGAATGCCCGGCGTGATATCCCGTTTCGCCGTGCCGGGCGCGCTGCGCCATATCAGTCCTTTCCCATAGCGAGGGCGCGTTGATAGACGGTGCGCCGCTTGAGCCCGAAGGCGCGCGCGACAAGATCGGCGGCATCCTTGACGGAATGGTCGGCCAGCGCGTCGCGCAACGCCGAATCTATGTCGGAGTCACTGACGGTTTCTGAACCGGCGCGATCGACCAGAACGACAACCTCGCCCTTGACCGGCTCGGCTGCGATCTGTTCAGCCAATTCAGAGAGTGTCGCGCGGCGAACTTCCTCGAATTTCTTGGTCAGCTCCCGGCACATGGCGGCCCGTCTGTCGGTGCCCAGAACGTCGGCCATGTCCGCAAGGCTCGCAGCCAGCCGTTTGGGCGATTCGTAGAAGACCAGCGTGCCGGGAATGGCCCGAACTTCCTCCAGCCGCGTGCGCCGGGCCGACGCGGCCGAAGGAAGAAAACCGGCGAAAAAGAACGCATCAGTGGGCAGCCCCGCCAAAGTGAGAGCCGCAAGAACCGCCGACGCGCCGGGCGCCACGCTCACCGTATGACCGGCCTCGGCAGCGGCGCGCGACAGGTCATACCCCGGATCGGCGATCAGCGGCATGCCGGCCTCCGAGGCGTATGCGACGGAGCGCCCCTCGGCCAGCGCCGCCAACAGCTTGGACCGTGCGCCCGCACCGCTGTGATCGTGGTAGGCAATGATCCGCCGTCCCTCGAGCGGCACACCATGAATCTCCATCAGCCGCCGCAGACTGCGCGTATCCTCGGCCGCGATCACATCGGCCGAGGCCAGAACGTCCAGCGCCCGTAGGGTCATGTCGCGCGCGGTGCCGATCGGCGTCGCCACGAAATGCAGTCCCGGCGGCAAACTGACCTTCTGGAAATTCAATGCTGGACCCGCTTTCAATGGTGTCTATGATCTGATCTCGATCGGACCAGGCAGATCGACTGCCGGACAGAGGAGTTTCTCTTTCTTATGTTTGCCCTTTTCAAGCCCGCCCGCAAGCTTGCCCTGACCGCCGCTGCGCTTGCTGCAACCGCGTTCCTTTCGGCCTGCGAACCGGTCGCCGTCGGCGGAGGAGGTCCCAGCATCGACACCTCGGCACCGGTTCCGGTGGCCCTGCTGGTGCCGCGCGGATCAGCGCAGGCCGGAGACGCGGTCCTGGCGCAGAGCCTGGAGAACGCGGCACGTCTGGCTATAGCGGACCTTGGAAACGTGCAGATCGACTTGCGCGTCTACGATACCGCCGGCGATCCGAACCGCGCCGCCGCGGTTGCCAGCCAGGCGGTAGACGAAGGCGCCCGGATCATCCTCGGGCCTGTTTATGCCCAGGCCGCGAATGCGGCGGGCCTTGCGGTGCTCAACCGTGACATCAACGTGTTGAGCTTTTCCAACAATGCGAGCATCGCCGGTGGAAACGTCTTTGTCCTGGGACCGACCTTCGAGAACACGGCCAACCGGCTGGTGAACTACGCCACGCGCCAGGGCAAGAGCAACGTCGTGGTCGTGCATTCCACCGATGCCGCCGGTCAGCAAGGCAGGGCCGCCGTCGCGCAAGCCCTTTCCGGCAGCCGTGCCCGCCTTGCCGGCAGCGTCGCCTATGACCTGTCGCAACAGAGCGTCATCGCCAGCGTCCCACAGATCAAGGCCGCCATCGAGAGCAATGGCGCCGACACGCTGTTCCTCACGTCGACCACGGCCGGTGCATTGCCGCTTTATTCGCAGCTTCTGCCGGAAAGCGGGATGCGATCGCCAACGCCGCAATTCATCGGCCTCACCCGTTGGGACATACCGGTTCAGACGCTTGAACTGCCCGGTGTGCAGGGCGGCTGGTTCGCCCTACCGGATCCCAGCAAGTCGCAGGTGTTCCGCCAGCGGTACCAGACAGCTTACGGCAGTGCGCCGCATCCGATCGGTGGGCTTGCCTATGACGGTATCGCCGCCATCGGGGCGCTTGTTGGGCAGGGCAAATCCGACGCGCTCACCGGTCGTGCCCTGACGCAGGGCGCAGGCTTCCAGGGGGTCGGCGGCGTGTTCCGCCTTCGCCCGGACGGCACCAACGAGCGTGGGCTTGCCGTAGCGACGATCCAGAACAAACAGGTGGTTGTGATTGACCCTGCCCCGCAAAGCTTCTCCGGCGCCGGTTTCTGAGGCCCCGAATCCGCTCACTCCGGCCTTGCCGGGCGACCTGATCTGCGATCCCGCCGCCGTGTTCGACCCGGCGGCGGTTCTGGGTCGGGTGAATGCCGCTGTCGAAAGCTCTTCCGATAACGCGGCCCTGCGCACCGAAATCGTGCGGATCCTGCGCGAGATCCAAGCGCAAGGCCGCTCCGCGATCGCGGACGAGTTCGGAGCGAAACCCTTCGCCGCAAGGCCGTTGACTCGCGCCTATACCTACCTGACTGACGGCCTTGTGCGCACGGCGCTTTATGTCGCCAGCGAGCACATGCATCCGCTTGCAAACCCGACCGAGGGCGAAAGGATCGCCGTGCTCGCCGTAGGCGGTTACGGCCGGGGCGAAATGGCACCGTTTTCCGATGTCGACCTTCTGTTCCTGACGCCTTACAAGGTCACCGCCTGGGCCGAGAGCGTGATCGAATCCATGCTCTACATCTTGTGGGATCTGCGGCTGAAGGTGGGCCATGCCTCGCGTACGATCCGCGACTGCGTGCGGCTGGGCTTGGAGGATTTCACCATCCGCACGGCTATGCTGGAACACAGGTTCCTGGCAGGGCACCAGCCGCTGGCGAATGATCTGGATCGCGCCTTGACGGCCGAAGTGTTCAAGGGCACCGGCCGCGACTTCGTCGAAGCCAAGCTCTCGGAACGCGACGCGCGCCACCGAAAGCAGGGCGAGCGCTATGTGGTCGAGCCCAATGTCAAGGAGGGCAAGGGCGGGTTGAGGGACCTCCAGTCGCTGTTCTGGATCGCCAAATATATCTACGGCGTGCAGGACGCCGCCGAACTTGTCCCCCTGGGGGTGTTCACGCGTGAGGAATTCGCGACCTTCACGCAGGCCGAGGAATTCCTTTGGGCCGTGCGCGCACATATGCATCTGATCACCGGCCGGGCCACCGAACAGCTGACCTTCGACCTTCAGGTCGAGGTCGCCGAACGCATGGGATATGAGGACCGTGCCGGGCGTCGCGGCGTCGAGATCTTCATGCAGAAATATTTTCGCGAAGCCACGCGGGTGGGAGACCTGACCCGCTTCTTCCTGACCAAGCTCGAAGCGGCGCATGTAAAGAACGAGCCGTTGCTGGAACGCATCTTTCGCCGCAAGCGCAAGGTCAAGGAGGGCTACCGGGTCGTCAACAACCGCCTCGATGTCGTCGACCCCGAGGCATTCCTGTCCGAGAAGGTGAACCTGTTGCGTCTCTTCGAGGAAGCCTTGCGCACCGGCATGTTGATCCACCCGGACGCGATGCGCCTGGTGACGGCGAACCTGCACCTGATCGACGACGAGATGCGCAACGACAAGGAAGCGCGGCGCATCTTTCTCGACCTGCTGCTGCGACATGGCAATCCCGAGCGTGCCTTGCGCCGGATGAACGAGCTGGGCGTTCTGGCGGCCTTCCTGCCCGAATTCGAACCCATCGTCGCGATGATGCAGTTCAACATGTATCACAGCTACACGGTGGACGAACACACGATCCAGTGCATCGCCCAGTTGGCACAGATCGAGAAAGGCGAGTTGGTCGAGGATCTGCCCGTCGCCTCGGGTATCCTCAAGCAGGGTGTGAACCGAAAGGTCCTCTACGTCGCGCTCCTGCTGCATGATATCGGAAAGGGCCGGCCCGAGGATCACTCGATCCTGGGGGCGCAGATCGCCCGCCGGGTCGCGCCCCGCCTCGGCCTGAGCAAGGCTGACAGCGAAACGGTGGAATGGCTGGTCCGCTATCACCTCGTGATGTCCGACATGGCGCAGAAACGCGATATCGCCGATCCCCGAACCGTGCGCGATTTCGCCAAGGCGGTGCAGACGGTCAAGCGACTCGACCTGCTGACGGTGCTTACGGTGTGCGACATTCGCGGTGTGGGCCCCAACACCTGGAACAACTGGAAGGCTGCGCTGATCCGCGCGCTCTATCGCCAGACGCGCCGCGCGCTCGAAGGCGGGATGGAGGCGCTGACGCGCGAGAACCGGGGCGTCGAGGCGAAGAAGGCCCTGCGCGAGGCGCTGCCCGACTGGCCGCGCGCCCTGCTCAAACGTGAGACGGCACGCCATTACGACCCCTACTGGCAGGGTCTGCACGTGACCGCCCATGTCGATTTCGCCGAGATGCTGCGCACGCTCGAGGAAAAGGGCGACCCGGGCGGGATCGAGATCCGGCTGTACCCGGATGAGGATCGCGACGCCACCCGTGCCTGTTTCGCGATGGCGGATCATCCCGGGATCTTCGCCCGGATCGCCGGCGCGTTGGCGCTGGTGGGCGCGAATGTCGTCGATGCGCGCAGCTACACCACCAAGGATGGATGGATCACCGACGCCTTCTGGGTTCAGGACGCCGAGGGCCACCCGTTCGAATCCGCGCGCCTGGAACGGCTGACCAAGATGATCCACAAGACCCTCAACGGCGAGGTGGTGGCCCGTGACGCACTGGTGTCGCGCGACCGGATCAAGAAGCGCGAAAAGGCGTTCAACGTCCCCACCCATATCACCTTCGACAATGACGGGTCGGACATCTACACCATCATCGAGGTCGATACCCGCGACCGGCCCGGCCTGCTCTACGATCTCGCGCGGGCGCTTGCGGCGGCGAATGTCTATGTGGCCAACGCGGTGATCGCGACCTACGGCGAGCAGGTTGTCGACAGTTTCTACGTCAAGGACATGTTCGGATTGAAATACTATTCCGAGGCCAAGCAACGCGCCCTTGAGGCGCGGTTGCGCAAGGCCATCGCCGAAGGCGCCGAGCGGGCGGCCAAATGAAGCCTATCCGCCTGGTCGCGGGCATGTTCACCGTCGGGTCCTGGACCTTGATGAGCCGGATCCTGGGGTTCCTGCGGGAAATCCTGCTGACGGCCTATATAGGTCCCGGCCCCGTGATGGATGCCTTCGTGGCCGCGTTCCGGCTGCCCAACCTGTTCCGCCGCTTCTTCGCCGAAGGGGCGTTCAACGCGGCCTTCGTGCCTATGTTCTCGAAGCGTTACGAGGCGGGCGAGGATGCGCAGGGCTTCGCGCAGGATGCGTTCAACTTGCTTGCGTTTTCGGTGCTGGCGCTGGTGGGGCTGGGCATGGTCTTCATGCCCGCGCTCGTATGGCTCACCGCCGAAGGGTTCGTGGGCGATGCGCGGTTCGGCATGACGGTGGAGTTCGGCCGCATCGTTTTCCCGTACATCCTCTTTATGTCGCTGGCTGCGCTGTTTTCCGGGGTCCTCAATGCGACCGGGCGCTTCGCGGCCGCAGCCGCCGCGCCGGTCCTGCTCAACATCTTCGCCTGTAGTGCGATGATCGGGGCGGCCATTCTGGGTCAACCGGTTATCGACTGGCTGGTTCTGGTGATCCCGGTCGCCGGTGTGGCGCAACTGGCCATGGTCTGGACCGCAGCGCGGAACGCCGGAATCCGCATCCGCCCCGGCCTGCCCCGACTGAGTTCCGAAATGCGCCATATGGTCCGCGTCGCAGTCCCGGCAGCGCTCGCCATGGGTGTGACGCAGGTAAACCTTGTTGTCGGGCAACTCGTCGCCTCGCGAACCGAGAACGCGGTCAGTTGGCTGTTCGCCGCTGACCGCCTCTATCAACTCCCGCTTGGCGTGGTCGGCATCGCGGTCGGCGTGGTTCTACTGCCGGACCTGTCGCGCCGGCTCCGCGCCGAGGACAGTGAGGGCGCGCGTCACGCCTTCTCCCGTGCCGGTGAGTTTTCGCTTTTCCTTACCCTGCCCTCGACCGTGGCTTTCGTGGTAATGCCCTTGCCACTCGTCTCGGTCCTTTTCGAACGCGGCGCCACGGGCCCCGAAGACAGCGCCGCCATCGCACTGGCCACCGCCATTTACGGGCTGGGCCTGCCCGCTTTCGTCCTCCAGAAAGTGCTGCAGCCGCTGTTCTTCGCCCGCGAGAACACCCGCGCGCCCTTTCACTATGCCGTTGTCGCGATGATCATCAACGCCGCCATCGCATTCGGCCTGTACCCCGTCCTGGGGTGGATCGCCCCCGCCATTGCCGCGTCGGTCGCGGCCTGGGCTATGGTTCTCCTCCTCATGCTCGGTGCACGATCCATGGGCGAGGTCGCGCAGTTCGACGCCCGCTTTCGCCAACGTATCTGGCGCATCCTGCTCTCCACCGCGATCATGGGCGCTCTGCTCTGGATCGCGCTCGAGGTTTTTGGCTGGACGACGCAATTGCCGCATTGGCGCTACCTTGCGCTGGCGGGCTTCATTGCCTTGGGCGGCGTCAGCTATTTCGCCGCCGCCCATGTAACCGGTGCCTTGCGGATCAGCGAATTGCGGCAGGCCCTGCGCCGGGGGCGCTGAAGCGCCGGGTGCAAGGCCGCCGAACTGCGATCAGTCGTGCCTGATCCGCCCACGGATCCGCGCCCAGCCACCAGGAGCCACGAAAAAGCTGAGCAGGAAACCGGTTCCGAAGCCTGCCAGATCGGCCACCCAATCATTGGTTCCCCCGAACAGCAGGCCGAAGATCAGCTGGATTCCCATCAGGAACAGGATCAGCGTGAAGGCCCGCGCCTGGTTCTCTCCCACCAGGGACAGCCGCCGCCAGAGGATCCAGGTGAACGCCCCGATCAATCCATAGACCGGGGGAAATCCGCCGATGAGCCACGCCTCGTCGAGAAGCAGCCCCCAGGCCAGCGCGCCCCCGACGCCGGACAGGACGAAAACGGCCAGCATCGCGGCACCGCCGAAGAGTTCGGCCACCATCTTGCCCATCGCCAGCAGGAACACGCAGACGAAAAGGGTCTGTGTGAAGGTTCCGTTCACGAAAGGATAGCTGATGAACCGCAGAAGATGCATCGCCGGGGCCTGTCCCGTCTCGACCATCCAGTTGAAGATCTGGCCCGAGAACCCGTAGCTCTGCAATGCGTCCAGCCGCCAGCCGACGGCGCCGGGTCCGCCGACGATGCCACGGGCACCCAGCGTGAAGGCCAGCTCCACGCCGATCATGAACAACACCAGCGCCACCACCACGGGCGGCAGCGGGTTGACGGGGGACATATTCGGACTGCTCATCGGCCTTTTCCTTTCATCGAGGGGCGCCGGGCCATGTTGACGTCCCTTTGCCCCATGGGTAAGCGACGGTGGCCGATTTTTCCAGACGGGGAGCCCATCAATGACCGAGACGCAGTTCACGCAGCGCGTGTTTTCCGGCATCCAGCCTTCGGGCGGGCTCACGCTGGGCAATTACCTGGGCGCATTGAAACGATTTGCGCAAAGCCAGAACAGCGGCGTGCAATCCATCTACTGCATGGTCGATCTGCACGCCATCACCGTCTGGCAGGATCCCGCCGCGCTGACCCGCAACACGCGCGAACTCTGCGCCGGGTTCATCGCGTCGGGCATCGACCCCGAACGTTCCATCCTGTTCAACCAGAGCGGGGTCCCCGAGCATGCGCAGCTGGCCTGGATCTTCAACTGCGTCGCGCGGATGGGCTGGATGAAGCGCATGACGCAATGGAAGGACAAGGCCGGGAAGAATTCCGAGAACGCGTCGCTGGGCCTGTTCGCCTATCCGGCGCTCATGGCCGCCGACATCCTAGTCTACCATGCCACCCATGTGCCGGTGGGAGAGGATCAGAAACAGCATCTCGAGCTGACGCGCGACATTGCGATCAAGTTCAACAACGATTTCGGCATTGATTTCTTTCCGATCACCGAACCTGTGATCGAGGGCGCCGCGACCCGCGTCATGTCCCTGCGCGACGGCACCAGGAAAATGTCCAAGTCCGACCCATCGGACATGAGCCGGATCAACATGACCGACGACGCCGACGCCATCGCGCTCAAGATCCGCAAGGCGCGCACGGATCCGGACCCGCTTCCCGACAGCCTGGAGGGGCTCGACGACCGTCCCGAGGCGCGCAATCTCGTCAATATCTACGCAGCCCTCGCTGACGTGACACCGGAACAGGTCATCGCCGATCATGCGGGACAACAGTTCGGCACGTTCAAGCCCTCGCTCGCCGATCTTGCGGTTGCAAAGCTTTCGCCCATCTCGACCGAAATGGCGCGCCTGATGGACGAGCCGGCCGAGATCGACCGTATTCTTGCACGTGGAGCGGAGCGCGCGAGAGAGATCGCATCACCGATCCTCAAGCGGACCTACGAGATCGTGGGTATGGTCGGCGCCTGAGGTCAAAAAGGCCGGAGCGTCCTCCCGACGCTCCGGCCCTCCCCTCCCTCTGACGCGGGCCTGCCCTCAGGCGGCTTCGCGCGCCAGCGTTTCATCGACGATCGCCTCTGCAACCTGATGCGGGCTCACGCCGCGCTGGCTGGCACGGGTCAGGATCCGGTCCATCGTGCGGTCGAGCGCCTCCAGCTTCTCCGCCACCCAGGCCTCCCGCGACTCGATCCGCAGGATCTCGGTCGCCACGTTGACGATACCGCCCCCGTTGGCAACGAAATCGGGCGCATAGAGGATGCCGCGTGCGTGCAGACGGGTGGCATCTTCGGGCGTGGCGAGTTGGTTGTTCGCGCCACCCGCGACCGCCTGAACCCGCAACGCCGGGATCGTCGCCTCGTTCAGGATCGCGCCGATCGCGCAAGGGGCCAGGATATCCGCCCGGGTCGCAAGAATGGCATCGGGGGTCACCGCGGTCGCCCCGAACCGCTTCACCGCTTCGGCAACCGCCTTCTCGGCCACGTCAGCGACGGTCAGCCTCGCCCCCGCGCCGTGCAGCAAGGCGCAGAGATGCATGCCGACATGACCAAGGCCCTGAACCGCGACGTGGCGACCGTCGAGGTCGTCGGAGGAGACCCGATGCCGCGCCACCGCCCGGATCGCGTTAAAGATACCGCGCGCGGTCACCGGAGAAGGGTCACCGCTGGCAAAGGCACCATCGGACAACCCCGCAACGAACCGGGTCCGCGTGCCGATTACCGCCATGTCGGCAGGCGTCATGCCCATGTCCTCGGCCGTCCAATACCGCCCATCGAGCGCCTCGACCGCTTCGCCAAACGCCGCCAGCAGCTCAGGCGATTTCTGCGCGCTTGGATCGCCCATGATGACGGCCTTGCCACCCCCGAGCGGCAATTCCGCCGCAGCGTTCTTGTAGGTCATGCCGCGCGAAAGGCGCAGCGCATCTTCCAGCGCTTCTGCCTCGCTGCCATAGCGGCGCATCCGCAAGCCCCCTGCCGCCGGCCCCAGTTGCGTCGAGTGCACCGCGATGAAGCCTGTCAGCCCGCTGACCGCGTCCTCTACCCTGACCACCTCTTCATGGCTTGGCACGGCGACTGTCGTGAGTTTCATGGTTCTGCCTCCCTGAATGACGAGGCGACATATGCCATGGACGACGGAGCGGTTTTCACCAAAATTGCCTTTCCGACAACCTTGGGTTAGAGCTTTCCTCCAACTTTCCCTGCTCACGTGGAGGAATCCGTCATGGACGCGATCGACCGCAAGATCGTCCGCGCATTGCAGCGCGATGGGCGCATGAAGATCGCCGATCTCGCGGAATCGGTCGGCCTGTCACCGACGCCCTGCGCGCGCAGGCTGGACCGCTTGCAGGAAAGCGGAATCATAACCGGCTACGCGGCGCAGGTGGATCCGGCAAAACTGGGCTTGCCCGTCACCATCTTCATCTCGGTCGAACTGGACCAGCAGGATCGTCGTGCGATCGACGCGTTCGAGCGGGCGATCGCGACCTGCGACGAGGTAATGGAATGCTACCTGATGACGGGCTCCCGTGACATCCTGCTACGGGTCGTGGCCGCCGATCTGGCAGCTTTCGATGCCTTCCTGGAACAGCGGCTGATGCAGATACCCGGCATCCGCAACCTGCGCTCCAACTTCGCCCTTCGCACGATGTTAAAGCGCGACGCGCTCCCCTTGCGGCGCTAGGGCTGGACCTTCCCCCGGGATGGACCTAGTCTCCGCGCGACATGCGAGGGAGGGACCACATTGGCGACCGGCAAGAACATCCGCACCTATTTCAACGGCGCCTGGCACGACGGCGACATTCCGGTCATGAACGCGGCCGACCACGGCGCATGGCTGGGATCGGGCGTGTTCGACGGGGCGCGCTTCGTCAACGGGTTGACCCCGGACCTGGACGCGCATTGCGCGCGCGTGAACCGCTCGGCGAAGGCGCTGATGCTCAATCCCACCGTCACGACCGAGGACATGGTCGAGATCACGCGCGAAGGATTGAAAGCCTATCCCAAGGATGCGGCGGTCTATATCCGGCCGATGTACTGGGGTATCGACGGCGACACGACAGCGATCATTCCGCAGCCTGAAAAGACAGGCTTCGCAATCTGCCTCGAAGAGATCCCGATGGCGCCCGAGACGGCATCCGTCACCTTGACCCGCACCCGCTTCCGCCGCCCGGTGCTCGAGGACGCGGTCGTCAATGCCAAGGCCGGTTGTCTCTATCCCAACAACGCCCGGATGCTGGCCGAGGCGCGCTCCAAGGGTTTTTCCAATGCTCTGGTGGCCGACGCCATGGGCAACGTGGCCGAGACCGCGACCGCCAATATCTTCATGGTCAAGGATGGTGAGGTCTTCACCCCCATTCCCAACGGCACGTTCCTGGCAGGGATCACACGCGCACGGCATATCGCCAACCTCGAGGCGGACGGGGTCAAGGTTCATGAAACAGTGCTCGGCTTCGAGGATTTCCACGACGCGGACGAGGTCTTCATGTCCGGGAACATGACCAAAGTCATGCCTGTGACGGCCTTCGACGACACGCAGTACCAGATGGGTCCGCTCACACGGCGCGTGCGCGAGATGTACTGGGACTGGGCCGCCTCCACCGCCTGAGCCGGTTGCCAGCCCAAGCCTGCTGGGGCATCATCGGTCGGTCAACAAGGATGAAACCCGATGCGCAAGTTCCTCGTCGTCCTCGACGACAGCCGAGAATGCCTGAACGCGATGCGGTTCGCGGCAATGCGCGCCTCCAACACCGGGGGCGGGGTGACCATCCTTTCGGTGATCCCGCCGGATGAATTCAACCACTGGATCGGCGTCGGCGAGGTTATGCGGGAAGAAGCCCGCGAAAGGATCGAGGCGCATTTCGAGGTCTTCGCCAAGTGGATGCGCGACAAGCAGCAAGTCGAACCTGAGTTGGTGATCCGCGAGGGTGAGCCCGTGAACGAAATCATCGCGCAGGTCGAGGAGGATCCCGATATCGGCGTTCTCGTCCTGGGTGCCGGCACAGGGCGCAAGGGACCGGGCCCCCTCGTCGCACAGTTGACGCGGAACGCGGGAACCCTTCCGATCCCGATCACGATCGTGCCCGGCGATCTGAGCAAGGAAAAGCTCGAGGCGATCACCTGAGTCCCCGCAGGGACGTAAAGCGTTTGCGCCCGATGAACTTCGAGAGTACAGTTTAGAACAATTCTAAACCTTGACTTGCTGCGCTGGCATCCGCATATCCGGTGCACCATCACGGAGGCTGTCCCATGTTCATCCAGACCGAATCCACGCCGAACCCGGCAACGTTGAAGTTCCTGCCCGGCCAGACTGTTCTGGATGCCGGCACGGCTGACTTCCCTACGCCCGACGCAGGTGAGAAATCGCCGCTGGCTCGGCGCATCTTCGCGGTTGACGGCGTAACGGGCGTTTTCTTCGGCAATGATTTCGTGACCGTGACAAAGAAGGACGGGGTCGAGTGGGATCATGTCAAGCCCGCGATCCTTGGTGCCATAATGGAGCACTACCAGTCCGGCCAGCCAGTCATGGGCGCCGATGCACAGAGCGGCTCGGGCCATGCCGAACACTCGGGCGAGGATTCGCATGTGGTGGACCAGATCAAGGAACTGCTCGACAGCCGCGTCCGCCCTGCGGTTGCACAGGATGGAGGCGACATCACCTTCCACGGTTTCGACCGCGGCGTGGTCTATCTGCACATGCAAGGTGCCTGCGCCGGCTGCCCCTCCTCGACGCTCACGCTGAAGATGGGGATCGAGAACCTGCTGCGCCATTACATCCCCGAGGTCACAGAGGTGCGCCCGGTTGCCGTCTGACACGGTCATTCTCGGCTTCGATACATCGGCCGCGCATTGCGCGGCCGCTTTGTTGCGGGGTGAGGAGATCGTGGCAGCCCGTGCCGAAGACATGGGTCGCGGGCAGGCAGAACGGCTTGTGCCTCTCCTCGAGGAAACGCTGGCCGGGGGTGGCGCCGTGTGGGCCGATCTTTCGGCAATAGGCGTCGGCGTCGGTCCGGGCAATTTCACCGGTATCCGGATTGCGGTCTCGGCAGCGCGCGGGCTCGCGCTTGGGCTGGGCATTCCGGCGGTCGGCGTCGACGGGTTCGCCGCGCGTCGTCCCTTCTGCCCCGCCGGGACCATACCCGCGATTTCCGCGCCACGGGACCAGGTGTTCATCTGCCCCCCGAACGACGTCCCACGCTTGATGCCGAGGATCGAAGCCGAAGCACTATCCCCGCTGTACGAAGACATAAGCCCCGCATTGCTGGCCCAGGCTATCGCCCGCCAGGCGGCTGCGCGCTGGAGGGAAACGACCGAACCGCCCGCACCGCTATATCTGCGACCGGCAGACGCCGCGCCTTCACGCGATCTGCCGCCGATCCTGCTGGACCCATGACACCCGATGAAATGGCCCGAACCCATGCCGAAGCCTTCACGCAGGCCCGGCCCTGGGCGGCCGAGGAGTTCGCGGAGCTTCTGACCGGACCGCATGTGCGTGTCTTCGGTGACGCGATCTGTTTCGCGCTTGTGCAGATCCTCGGCTCCGAGGCAGAGCTCCTCACCATCGCGACGCATCCCGCCCACCAACGCAGGGGTCTTGCCCGCCGCGTGATGACGCAATGGCATGACGCGGCACATGATGCAGGCGCCGAAAGGGCATTCCTGGACGTAGCAGCGGACAATGCCGGGGCGATGGCCCTCTACGCGTCCTGTGGTTACACCTCCTGCGGCCGCCGGAAAGGGTATTATCGTCGGGCCACGACGGAAAGCGTGGATGCCGTTGTCATGCAACTGGACTTGACGGTCCGCAAGGAAAACCGCCCCAAGGGCAACCAAGAAACCGGTTGACCGCCCCCCCTGCCTGCGGCCTTAATTGCGGTCAGGATCGCGGCCGCCCCCATAAATCAAGGACGGTCGCGCAAAACCACAGAACCCAACGGGAGTACAGCATGACCCTCATGAAATCGCTGATGAGCGCCGCCGCCGCAATGGCCCTGTCCGCCGGTGCCGCGCTGGCCGAGCCCGCGCTTATCTTCGACCTCGGCGGCAAGTTCGACAAGTCCTTCAACGAAGCGGCCTTCAACGGCGCACAACGCTGGGCCGAGGAAACCGGCGGCAGCTTCCGCGAAATCGAGTTGCAGTCCGAAGCGCAGCGCGAACAGGCCCTGCGTCGTTTCGCCGAGGCCGGCGCGAACCCGGTGATCACGATGGGTTTTGCAATGGCCGATCCGCTGAGCACCGTCGCACCCGATTATCCTGACACCAAGTTCGTCGTGATCGACGTGAACTGGCTTGACGCGCCGAACCTGCGGCAGGTGAGCTTTGCCGAGCACGAAGGCTCGTATCTGGTGGGTATGCTTGCCGCGATGGCCTCGGAAACAGGCACCATCGGCTTCATCGGTGGCATGGACGTTCCGCTGATCCGGCATTTCGGCTGCGGCTATGCCCAAGGCGCCAAGGCCGTCAACGAGGATATCGAGATCGTGGCGAACATGACCGGCACCACGCCGGCCGCCTGGAACGACCCGGTAAAGGGATCCGAACTGACCAAGGCCCAGATCAGCCAGGGCGCCGACGTGATCTATGCAGCCGCCGGCGGGACGGGTGTAGGCGTTCTGCAGACCGCCGCGGATGAGGGTGTCCTTTCGATCGGCGTGGACAGCAACCAGAACCATCTGCATCCGGGCCAGGTTCTCACCTCCATGCTCAAGCGTGTCGATGTCGCCGTCTACGAGGCGATGAAAGCCGGGGAAGACGTGGAAACCGGCAAGTTCGAACTCGGCCTCGCCGATCAGGGCGTCGGCTATGCTCTGGACGAAAACAATGCGGAGCTCATCTCGGAAGAGATGAAATCCCGCGTCGACCAGGCGCGCCAGGACATCATCGACGGCAAGATCGACGTGGTGAGCTATTACGAGAACGACAGCTGCCCGGCACTGAACTTCTGAGACCAGGGCGCCGGTTCCCCGGAGCTGGCGCCACATCCGCTCATCTTGCCTGCACAGGCATTCTTCGGCGCGAAGAGGTCCCCGAAAGGGGCCGATGAGCCCTCCCGGCCATCGAGGTAAACCATGACCGTCCCCGCCATCGAGCTCAAAGGGATATCGAAATCCTTTGGCCCCGTTCAGGCCAACAAGGACATCTCGATCCGTGTCGCCCCCGGTACCATACACGGCATCATTGGCGAGAACGGCGCGGGAAAATCCACGCTCATGAGCATCCTCTACGGCTTCTACAAGGCCGATTCCGGCGAGATCTGGATCAATGGCCGCAAGACCGACATCCCCGACAGCCAGGCTGCCATCGCCGCGGGCATCGGCATGGTATTTCAGCATTTCAAGCTGGTGCAGAATTTCACGGTCCTGGAAAACATCATCCTCGGCGCCGAGGACGGCGGGTTGCTGAAACCCTCGCTTGCCAAGGCGCGCGGCGCGCTCAAGGACCTGGCCGCGGAATACGAACTCAATGTCGATCCCGACGCACGCATCGACGCCATCGGCGTAGGCATGCAGCAGCGGGTCGAGATCCTCAAGGCGCTCTATCGCCAGGCCGACATCCTCATCCTCGACGAACCCACCGGGGTTCTCACACCGTCGGAAGCGGATCAGCTGTTCCGCATCCTGTATCGGCTCAAGGACGAGGGAAAGACCATCATCCTCATCACCCACAAGCTGCGCGAGGTGATGGAGGCGACCGATACCGTTTCGGTCATGCGGCGCGGCCAGATGACCGCGACGGTCAAGACCTCCGAGACCAGCCCCGAACAGCTGGCCGAACTGATGGTGGGCCGCAAGGTTCTGCTGCGCGTCGACAAGGCGCCGGCACGGCCGGGCAAGCCGATCCTAGAAATAGAGAATCTGCGGGTGACGGACAGCAAGGGCGTCGAGCGGGTCAAGGGCATCGACCTGACCGTGCGCGCCGGTGAAATTCTTGGGATTGCGGGCGTCGCAGGCAACGGTCAGTCTGAACTTCTCGAGGTGTTGGGCGGCATGCGTGAGGGGACCGGAACCGTGCTCCTCAACGGTACGCCGCTGGCGCTGAGTGGGAAGGGATCCGATGGGCAGGCCCGCCGCGCCCAGCATATCGCCCATGTGCCAGAAGACAGGCAGCGCGAGGGCCTCATCATGGAGTTCCACGCCTGGGAAAACGTCGCCTTCGGCTATCACCGTGACCCGGCCTATCGGACAGGGATCTTCATGAACAACGCCGCCTTGCGCGCCGATACCGACCGCAAGATCGAGAAATTCGACGTGCGCCCCGCCGATGGCTGGCTGGCGGCCAAGAATTTCTCGGGCGGCAACCAGCAAAAGATCGTGGTGGCACGCGAGATCGAACGGAACCCCGACCTCTTGCTGGTCGGACAGCCCACCCGCGGCGTCGATATCGGCGCGATCGAGTTCATCCACAAGCAGATCGTCGCCCTGCGCGACGAAGGCAAGGCGGTGCTCCTTGTCTCGGTCGAACTGGAAGAGATTTTTGGCCTTGCCGACCGGATCGCGGTCATGTTCGACGGTCACATCATGGGCGAACGCCTGCCGCATGAAACCGACGAGAAGGAGCTTGGGCTGATGATGGCCGGGATTTCCGGGGAGGCCGCCTGACATGGACAGAATGCCCAAATGGGCCGATGTGGTCCTGATTCCGCTGATCAGCCTGATCCTTGCCGCCGCCCTGTCGGCCCTGGTCATTCTGGGCATCGGCGAGGATCCGGTCGCCGCCGTCAAGCTGATGGTGCAGGGCGCGATGGGCTCTACCTATGGTTGGGGTTACACCCTCTATTATGCCACGAATTTCATGTTCACCGGCCTGGCCGTCGCAGTGGCCTTTCACGCACGGCTGTTCAACATCGGCGGCGAAGGGCAAGCGATGCTTGGTGGTCTGGGTGTCGCGCTGGTTTGCCTCTACATTCCCTGGCCGCACTGGACCCTGGCCCTGATCGGTGCCTGCGCGGGGGCAATGCTCTTCGGCGCGGCCTGGGCTGCGATCCCGGCTTATCTTCAGGCCAAGCGGGGAAGCCATATCGTCATCACCACCATCATGTTCAATTTCATCGCGGCGGCGGTGCTGAACTACATGCTGGTGAACGTGATGAGGCCTCAGGGTTCGATGGACCCGGCCTCGGCCCGCTTCCCCGAGGCAGTGCAGCTGCCCACGCTGCATGAACTTCTGCTGCCGCTGGGTATCAACTTTTCCAAGGCCGCGCCGGCAAATGTCTCACTGATCCTCGCAGTCCTCGCCTGCATCGTGGTCTGGGCGCTGATCTGGCGTACGCGGCTGGGCTACGAAATACGCGCCTATGGCCACTCCGAGACCGGCGCGCTTTACGCCGGTATTTCGCCGGTGCGCATCACAATGGTCGCCATGCTGATCTCGGGCGCGCTTGCCGGGCTGATGGCCACGAACAACGTGATGGGCGAAGCGGAACGGCTGGTGCTCAACTCGACCGAAGGTGCCGGCTTCATCGGTATTGCCGTGGCCCTGATGGGGCGCAGCCATCCGTTCGGCGTGTTCCTGGCCGCGATCCTGTTCGGCTTTCTCTACCAGGGCGGGGCCGAGCTGGCCCTCTGGACGACGATCCCGCGCGAGTTGATCGTGGTGATCCAGGCGCTGGTGATCCTCTTTACCGGCGCGCTCGACAACATGGTGCGCATTCCGCTGGAACGCCTTTTCATGTCCATGAACCGCAAACGGCGAAACCGTGGCGAAGGCGCACCACTGCCCGAGCGCAAACCCACGCAGCCGTCGGAATGAGGGGCGCAAGATGGATTTCCTGACGATCATCCAGATCCTCGACTCGACCATCCGCCTGTCGACGCCGCTGCTGCTGGCCTGTCTTGCAGGGCTCTTTTCCGAAAGGTCCGGCGTGTTCGACATCGGGCTCGAGGGCAAGATGCTGATCGCCGCTTTCTTTTCGGCTGCCATCGCCGCGGTGACGGGCTCCGTCTGGCTGGGGCTTCTTGCAGGGATCGCATCCTCGATGGTTCTGGCCGGGCTGCATGGGCTGGCCTCCATCACGTTTCGCGGCAACCAGCTCATTTCCGGCGTGGCGATCAATTTCCTTGCCGCGGGCATGACGGTTCTGATCGCACAGGACTGGTTCCGCCAAGGTGGGCGCACACCCTCGCTTATCGGCGCGGGCCGCTTTGCCCCGATCGAATTGCCCTTTGCCGGGGCGTTGGCCGATGTGCCCGTGCTGGGGCCTATCTATTCCGAGCTACTCTCGGGTCATTCCATCCTTGTCTATTTCGCCTTCGCCGCAGTTCCCGCCACCTGGTGGATACTGTTCCGCACCCGCTTTGGCCTGCGTTTGCGGGCCGTGGGCGAAAACCCGGCTGCGGTGGATACGGCGGGCGTGTCGGTCGTTGGTCTGCGCTATGCCGCCGTTGGCATCGCCGGCATTCTCTGCGGCATCGCCGGGGCCTATCTGGCCACCGCCCTTCAGGCAGGCTTTGTGAAGGACATGACCGCCGGACGCGGGTTCATCGCTCTGGCCGCGCTGATCTTTGCCAAGTGGCGTCCGTGGCACGCGATGGGTGCGTGCCTTCTCTTCGGCTTCCTTCAGGCGATTGCCTTGCGCTTCCAGAATATCGACCTTGGCGGGCTGATCATCCCCGTTCAGGTGATGGATGCGCTGCCCTACATCCTGACCGTGGTGATCCTCGCGGGATTCGTCGGCAAGGCGATCCCGCCCCGTGCGGGTGGCGAGCCCTATGTGAAGGAGCGCTGATAAGGCCAGTTCGGAACATAGGATCGGTCCTGTCTGCTGCGGGACAGCAAGCGATATTGATTTAAAGCCCGGCGGGGGTCTATGAGAGATCATGCAGATATACCTCCCCATCGCCGAAGTGTCTGTGAACGCGTTCCTGCTTCTGGGGCTGGGCGGCATGGTCGGTGTGCTTTCAGGCATGTTCGGCGTAGGAGGCGGGTTTCTCATGACGCCGCTCCTGTTCTTCATCGGTATTCCACCGGCGGTGGCCGTCGCCACCGAAGCGAACCAGATCGTCGCCTCGTCCTTCTCGGGCGTGCTTGCACATTTCCGGCGCAAGACGGTGGACCTGAAGATGGGAACCGTGCTGCTTGTCGGCGGCCTGACGGGCGCGGCGCTTGGCGTCGTGGTCTTCAACTATCTCAAGAGCCTCGGTCAGGTCGATCTTCTGGTGAAGCTTTGCTATGTCGTCTTTCTGGGCGTTGTGGGCGGCCTGATGTTCATCGAAAGCCTGCAGGCGTTGAGAAAGGCACGCAGATCGGGCGGTTCCCCTGCCCCACGCCGGAAACAACGCGGATGGGTTCACGCGCTTCCGTTGAAGATGCGTTTTCGGACCTCGGGCCTCTATATATCAGTAATCCCGCCCGTGATCGTCGGGATCTTCGTCGGCATCCTCTCCGCGATCATGGGTGTCGGCGGCGGCTTCATCATGGTGCCTGCGATGATCTATATCCTGGGCATGCCAACCAAGGTCGTGGTCGGGACCTCGCTTTTCCAGATCATCTTCGTCACGGCCTTTACAACCATGCTGCACGCGACGACCAACTTCACGGTGGATATCGTGTTGGCTGTTCTCCTGTTGGTGGGCGGGGTCATCGGGGCACAGTTCGGAACGGTGATCGGCGCCCGCATGAAGGCCGAACAACTGCGCATTCTCCTCGCCGGACTGGTGCTGCTGGTTTGCGGCAAACTGGCACTGGACCTGTTGTTGCAACCCAACGAACTGTACAACCTCGGCACCGCCGGAGGACATTGATGCGCTGGCTTCTTTCCATTCTTCTCATGCTTCTCCCCGCCTTCGCGCAGGGAGAGGAGGTCGTGCTCGGCCTCAGCAAGGACAATGTCGCCATCACCACCAGCTTCAACGGGTCCGAGATCCTGATCTTTGGCGCAGTCAAACGCGAAAGCCCCATCGATGCCGAGAACCCGCTCGAGGTGGTGATAACCGTGGCCGGTCCGTCCGAACCGGTCGTGGTCCGGCGCAAGGCGAACAGGTTCGGCATCTGGGTCAACACGGATGCGGTCGAGGTCGATCTTGCCCCGAGTTTCTATGCCGTCGCGACCACTGGTCCCTTCAACGAGGTTCTCAGCAACACCGAGGATTTCCGCCACAAGATCTCCATCGATCGGGCGATCCGATCGGTCGGGGCCCCAGCGAACATTTCCGATGCCGAAGCCTTTACCGCCGCGCTCATCAGGATCAACCGGAGCAAGGATCTGTACCAAATGCTCGAGGGGCAGATAGCGCTCGACGAACAGACGCTCTTTCGGACGCGCATCGACCTGCCTGCGGACCTGACCGAAGGCAATTACGCGACCCGGATCTTCCTGACGCGCGATGGACAGATCGTCTCGCAATACGAGACGGCCATCGAGGTTCACAAAGTGGGGATGGAGCGGTTCCTTTACACGCTGTCGCGCGAGAACCCTGTTGTCTACGGCTTGATGTCGCTGGTCATCGCGATCGCCGCGGGTTGGGGCGCATCGGCTGGCTTTCAGCTGCTGCGCAACTCCTGAACCATCAGCCGCGTCCTATGTAGGGCATGGTGGTCGCCATGACCGTCATGAACTGTACATTGGCCTCCGGCGGCAGGGACGCCATGTGGAGCACCGAACGCGCCGCGTCTTCCACCGCCATCGTGGGATCAGGCTCTCGCCCTGCGGCGCGTGCCGCGTCGGCCAGCCCTTCGACCATTGGCGTCCGGGCATTGCCGATATCGATTTGTCCGCAAGCAATACCAAAGGGCCGTCCATCAAGGGAAAGCGCCCGCGTCAAACCCGTGATCGCATGTTTCGTTGCGGTGTAATGGACAGAGCCCGGGCGCGGCACATGGGCGGCAATGGACCCGTTGTTAATGATCCGCCCACCTTGCGGATCTTGTCGCCGCATACGTCCGAAAGCCGCCCGAGCGCACAGGAACATACCGTTAAGATTGACATTCACCGAACTATACCAGTCCTCCAGCGTGATCTCGTCGATGGGGCCGCCCCTGGCAAAAATTCCGGCATTGTTGAAGAGGGCATCAAGCCTTCCGGTTTCTTCTGCGAAACGGTCAAAGGCGGCTTGGACCGCTTGGGGATCGGTGACGTCGGCCACCAGCGGAATCGCGTTCTTCCGCCCTTGAGCCATGTCTTGCAGTTTCTCGGCGCTACGCGCCAACAGACCGACCCTCCAGCCTTCGTCCAGGAAAAGCTCCGCCGTGGCGCGACCGATACCCGAACTCGCACCAGTCACGATGATCGTCTTCATGTCTCCTCCGCCTCCAGGGACAGCGCGGCGGCGGGCACCTTTCTCAGGTCATCTACGCGCAAGGGATACATCGGTTTGGAGAGGCGATTGCGAACCACCCAGATCAGCCTTTCCTGCGCGCGCGTAATCGCCACATAGGCCAGTCGTTTCCACAGGGGCTGTCCCGCCTCGCTCCGCCCCATTCGCGCGGCGGCATAGATGTCGGGCGCAAAGACTTGGACCGTATCCCATTGCGAGCCCTGTGCCTTGTGAATGGTGACGGCCGCCCCGTGGAGGAACGTCGCGCCCATCCGCGCAGCAAAGGGGATGAAGGGTTCTCCCTCATCCGGTTTCTCGATCTTCACGATCGAGGCCGCTGAGACCTGAGGGTCCTCTGCCCCCATCACGTGCAGCCGCGAGAACCCGGGCCGCTTGCCTGGCCCCAGATAGATCACCTGCGCCCCCTTGATCAGTCCCCGCGCCTCGAGGTCGAGCCGTTTCTTGCGATGCTTGAGCGGCAATTCGAGCCCGTCGCAGATCAGCGGCTCGCCCTCCAGCAACTCGGTTTCGGGCGCTCCATGCACCTGCCGGAACGCATTGATCAGCCGGATACGCGTCGCATTCCGCCAGACCAGGACCGGGCTGCGCGCCATCAGGTCGACTTCCACCCGTTGCCCCCAGACCACACGATCATCCTGGCGCGCTTTGTCCTCGATCATTGCTTCGAAGTCATCGAAACTCAGATCGGGATCCGCAAGGGCATGGGCGAGGTCCAGGATGGGGTTGTCCGCCTCCTGCCTGTGAATCCGGTGCAGCATCAGTTTGCGCGGTTCCGGCAAACCGTCAAAAACCATCGAGCCTGACTGGTTCACTGGCGCCAACTGAGCCGGGTCGCCAAAGAGCAGGAGCGAGGGGAAGATTTCCTTGAGATCCTCGAATTGTCGGTCATCCAGCATCGAGGCCTCGTCCACGAAACCGATATCGAGCGGCTCTTCGCGCCGTTTCCAGCCGGTGATGAAATCCGACCCGCGCAACCCCGCCGTTGCCAGTGCACCGGGTATGGATTTCATCCGCTCGTAAAAGGCGGCTGCCCGATCCAGCGCCTCATCCGTCAGCCCTTCGATCTCGGGGCGCTCTCCTTCCCCTGCAAGCCACTCCGCGATGCGCTCGTATTCCGGATCATAGACAGGCGTATAAAGGATGCGATGGATCGTCGTTGCCGGAACCCCGCGCAGTCGCAACACGCTGGCCGCCTTGTTTGTCGGCGCAAGGATCGCAAGACTACGCCGCTCCCGCGCGCGGCGGCTTTCGTAATCACCCGAGACGATCTGGACTCCGGCTCCCTCGAGCGACTTGTAGAGTTCGGCAAGAAGGAGTGTCTTGCCGGAACCTGCCTTGCCGATGACGGCCATCACTCCTGAGCTTCCAGTAGTCTCGGGGCGCAGGAGGGCTTCATCCTCAAGATCTATACCCGCAGCGCGCAGCATTTCCGCCACGCTGTCGAACGCGGCGGCCTGATCATCTGAGAATTGAACTTGAAGGCTGGACATGGCGCGACACTACAACCGCCCGCCGTAGCCTGCCAGCGCAATCAGGCGCTGCGCGCCACCCGAGGTTTCGCGGTTGGGCCGAACGCATTCCGAAACCACAGCCTGGACAGCGCGCGGGGCAGGCCTGCCTTTGAGGCCACCCGATCATTCACCTCCACCGAGCAGGGCCAGAGACCTACAGATATCCGGTCGCGTCCCTGGCCCTCGGACCCCAGTATCTCGGGCGAAGCGCCAAGCATCCGGTAAAGACGAACCATCCGTGCGTCGAAAACTCCGGCGACATGGCTAAGGCCGAACCCTTCCATCAACTCTCCGGCCGTAAGCATGATTGCACCTGCGACGCGCGCCTGGGCCGTGCGCGAAAGGCAGAACCGAGTCGCTTCCCAAATCAAAGGAGAACAGATGGGCGCGCCACCGGTCAGGTGACCGAAAATATCGTTTACCATGACAGGGCCAGTGGCCGGAAGGAAACGCATCGATCCCCCATGGGTTCCGTCTTCTTCCTCCCATATCGCGTAGATCGGGTTCAGCGCGTCATACTTGTCACGCTCTTCGCCATTGGCATCCACCTGAACGTCCCATCCCAGACGTGTTCGGAATTGGTCGGCCCTGTCCCGGAACATCGATCTTGCGAGTTCGGGATATCGGTGCAACTCGTCACCATAGAGATAGCGCAGCATGAGATTTCCCCTTCTCGTCCGCTCATGGAACAAAGGGGGTACGGAAAAAGGGTTAACATCCGGTCATCGAGACGCGCGGGACTTAAACCACTATCAAACCCCGGCTCATGGCGGTCGCTATCGCATGGGTCGTGTTGAGAGCGCCCAACTTGAAACGCGCGCTTTCGATATAGACGCGCAGGGTATGCTCGGAGATGGACAGCGAGTGCGCCACCTGCGCCCTGCTGTACCCCAAGGCCAGAAGCGTCATCGCATCCACCTCGCGGGGCGACAACGCACGCGACATCTCCGGCTGGCGATTGGCCTCGAGTTCAAGGGCCTTCCGGTTGAAGTAATGCGCCAGCAGGATCAGGTCGCGGCCGTAACTTTCGGTAAACTCAGCCCAAGCCGCGTCATCACAGGTGTGGTTCGCCGTGAAGAGCGCGAATTGGCCGTGCGGTCCCCGGATCGGGATGGAAAACCCCTGGTTCCCGACACCATGTTCCAGGGCATCCTTCAAAAAGGCCTTGGCAGCCTTCGAAGACCAGTCCAGCCTCTTCCAATCCACCGGATGAAAGCGCTGAAAACACCCGAGAATTACCGGATCGATCCGCAGGTAGTTATGTTCGGCATACCTTGCGATCCATGTCTCGGAATAGGTGGCAGCACCGTATTGCTCCCCCGCGCTGTCCACCCAGTGATAGACGATATGGTCGATGCCCAGCGTATCGCGTAGCTGCACAGTGACGCGTTCGAGATCCTCAAGCGCGCTGGTGGCAACCAGGGCTTCCATGATCGGATCGAGATCTACCTTTGTCCCCATCGGCGAGTGTCCAAGCCCCTTCCCGATTGGACGCAAGCTCGGCGGCCGCGATCAGCCGGGTATCGTCCAGCTGTTCGGCAAGCGCTTTCAGCCCATTTGCCGTGGCAAATGCCTTGAGGTCCGAGAGTACGTCCAAAATCCACTCATTATTCGCCATCAGAGTCTCCCCCAAAGAGTTAACGAAAGGTTAAGACAACTATAGCATGCACTGCGATTGTTAGGATATTCGCCGGTTTCCACTCCCCCAAAATGGCGAGGTCGCGAACTGCAAGCCATTGAAACCGAGGGGTCGCAAGAAAACGGCCCGCGATCATGGATCTGATTCGCGAGCCGGGATGTGATTGAGTTGCCGGATCAGATGCCGGACTTGGCGTCGAGTACTTCTTCCAGCGTGCGCAGGCCGGTCTTGGGGGCCTGAACCAGCACCGACATGTTCCCCGGCTTGTGCTCGTTGCGCAGCATCTTCATATGCGCCTCGGGCAGATCACTCCAGGTGAACACCTCGGACATGCAGGGGTCCAGGCGTCGCTCCAGCATCAGCTTGTTGGCGGCGGCGGCCTGCTTGAGATGAGCGAAATGGGAGCCCTGAAGACGCTTCTGGTGCATCCACATGTAGCGCACGTCGAAGGTGAGATTGTAGCCGGTGGTGCCGGCGCAGATCACGACCATGCCGCCCTTTTTCACAACGAAGGTCGAGACGGGGAATGTGCTCTCACCAGGGTGTTCGAAGACCATGTCGACATTCACGCCCTTGCCGGTGATGTCCCAGATCGCCTTGCCGAACTTGCGCGCTTCCTTGAACCACTCGGCATATTCGGGGGTATTCACCGTGGGCAGTTGGCCCCAGCAGTTGAAATCCTTGCGGTTGATGACGCCTTTGGCGCCCAGGTCCATGACGAAATCGCGCTTGCTCTCGTCCGAGATCACGCCGATCGCGTTGGCCCCGGCGGTATTGATCAGCTGGATCGCGTAAGAGCCGAGACCGCCCGAGGCACCCCAGACAAGAACATTCTGACCGGGCTTGAGATCGTGTGGCTCATGACCGAACAGCATCCGGTAGGCCGTGGCGAGCGTCAGTGTGTAGCAGGCGCTTTCCTCCCAGGTCAGATGCTTGGGCCGAGGCATCAGCTGCTGCGCCTGAACGTTTGTGAACTGGGCAAAGGACCCGTCCGGCGTCTCGTAGCCCCAGATACGCTGGCTGGGCGAATACATCGGGTCACCGCCGTTGCACTCTTCGTCGTCGCCATCATCCTGGTTGCAGTGGATCACGACCTCGTCGCCAACCTTCCAACGCTTCACCTTGTCGCCGACGGCCCAGACAATGCCCGAAGCATCGGAACCGGCGATATGATAAGGTGCCTTGTGTCCGTCGAAGGGAGAGATCGGTTTGCCAAGTGAGGCCCAGACACCGTTGTAATTGACGCCGGCGGCCATCACCAGCACGAGCACCTCGTGACTGTCCAACTTCGGGACATCCACCACCTCAAGCTGCATGGCCGTATTCGGCTCGCCGTGGCGCTCCTTGCGGATAGCCCACGCGTACATCTTCTCCGGGACGAAGCCCATCGGTGGGATCTCTCCCATCTCGTAGAGCTCTTTTTCGGGCGCCTCATACGACGCGATACCGCCGTCGGTGTCCAAAGCCATGATGGCCTCCTTTACAGAACCAGTTTGCCGCGACGCAGAATCGCGTTCCTTCGCATGAGATATTTGTCGTCGCGCAACATTGCAACAGAAAACAAGATGGTTTTTGAAACTTTATGACCCAGCAGTCGCAGAAATATCCTTTGCGTCCGCAGCATCCGCAAGCGGTGCCACGACCCGGGCCACCGAGGCGGCATAATAATCCAAAAGCGGGCGGCGCTCCGTGCCCGCCTCGTAGCGTCCGTTCTGCAAGACGAGGATGCGGCGGTCGGTCAATTCACGAAGGATTGAGGGCAGGCCGGAGATCAGATCCTCCGCCGAAGGCTGGAGACCGGGATCGGACACCTGCGCCAGAAGTGTACGGATGCGGTCCGCCATCTGCTGTGAGGTCATCGCGCCCTCGTGGTGCACCAACCAGCACACCAGGGGCGCGGCGACGATGGGAAGAACGTCTGCGATCCGCCGCATCAAATCACGCGCAAGCGGCACGGACGGGTCGCCACGCTCGCCCCGGAAGTCCCCGAGCGCGACCGGATGCCCAAAATTCACTGCCGCCGTGCCGAACCGGCGATACCGTCCTGTCAGTTTTCGCCAAGGTTGCTTCAACAGCCACACCGCGATCACCCCGATCCGCGCGCGGAACCTGCGCTCTTGGCGCGACGCGGCGTCTGTCAGGACGGAATCCTCCAACACCCGGTCATAGTTCAGCGCGACCGGGACAAAGACCACATCGCGGTCCTCGGGCACGCCGTCGATGATGTATTTCAGCAGGCCCAGTCTGGGCTGCATCAGCGCGCCCGTTAAGCTCAACCCGCCTTCGGGAAAAATCGCCTGCGTGACACCCGCCTCGGTCGCCTGCTTCACATAGGCTGCCAAGACCGCCCGGTAGAGGTCGTTGCGCGACCGGCGCCGGATGAAATAGGCACCCATCGCACGGATCAGGCGACTGAGGGGCCAGACCTGCGCCCACTCCCCCACTGCATAAGACAGGGCGGAATGCTCAGCCGCCAGATAGGTGACCAGTACATAATCCATGTTGCTGCGGTGGTTCATCACGTAAACCACGGTGGCATCCGGATCGATGGAACGGAACGCAGCCTCGTCCGCATAGGACAGGCGGACCGAGTACAGCGCGTTGCCGATCAAGCGCGCCGCCCGTGTGGCAAAGCTGAAATAAGTAAATGCGGAAAAAGACGGTACAATCTCGCGCGCATAGCGTCGCGCCTGTTCAAAGGCCACCGCCTCGGGAATGCCGATGGCGCGCGCATGGTCCTGAACTGCGTGGCTTACCTGCGGGTCATAGATGAGACGTTGAATCGTGTCGTGCCTCCGCGCCAGCTTGAAGGGTTGGATCGGTCTTTGCAGCCTTGTGTTGAGCCGCGCGACCGCTCTTTCCAGCCTTCTGCGAAAGAACCAGCGCACCGAGGGGAACAGGAAATGCGACGCAAAGGTCACTGCAGCGAACAGCAGGATCAGGATGAAAAGCCAAAGCGGGATTTCGACCGGTTGCGTCATGTCCAGAACGTGGCACCGGGTGCGAGCGGGGTAAAGGGAATTGCGTTTCGCGACGGCTCCCGCGCACACCCTGACGCCGCAACGCAGCGAATTGACACTTCCTCAAAGTTTCAAGTATGTCTCCGGTGACGCAATAAAATTGCCCAACCGCGATTCACGAGGTGAACCGATGACGCAACCGCAAAAAGACCGCCCCTGGCTGATCCGCACCTATGCCGGACACTCCACGGCCAAGGCCTCAAACGCGCTTTATCGCGGAAACCTCGCCAAGGGTCAGACGGGCCTTTCGGTCGCTTTCGACCTGCCGACGCAAACGGGCTATGACAGCGATCATGTGCTGGCCAAAGGCGAAGTCGGCAAGGTGGGAGTACCGATCTGCCATCTCGGCGACATGCGCGTGCTTTTCGACCAGATCCCTCTGGACCAGATGAACACGTCGATGACGATCAACGCGACCGCGCCCTGGCTGCTGGCGCTGTATATCGCGGTGGCCGAGGAACAGGGCGCGGATATCTCGAAACTGACCGGCACGGTGCAGAACGACCTGATCAAGGAATACCTGTCGCGCGGCACCTATATCTGCCCGCCGAAACCATCGCTCAAGATGATCGCGGACGTGGCCGAGTATTGCTATACCAACGTGCCCAAATGGAACCCGATGAACGTGTGTTCCTACCATCTGCAAGAAGCCGGAGCCACTCCGGAACAAGAGCTCGCCTATGCGCTCGCCACGGCCCAGGCCGTTCTGGACGAATTGCAGCCCCGCGTCCCTGCCGAGGATTTCCCGGCACTTGTGGGGCGCATCTCTTTCTTCGTGAATGCCGGCATCCGCTTTGTCACGGAAATGTGCAAGATGCGCGCCTTCGCCGATCTGTGGGATGAGATCTGCGAGAAGCGCTATGGCGTGACGGATCCGAAATTCCGCCGTTTCCGCTATGGGGTCCAGGTCAACTCGCTGGGCCTGACCGAGCAACAGCCCGAAAACAACGTCTATCGAATCCTCATCGAGATGCTGGCCGTGACCCTTTCGAAAAAGGCCCGCGCCCGCGCCGTGCAATTGCCGGCGTGGAACGAGGCGCTCGGCCTGCCACGCCCGTGGGATCAGCAATGGTCGATGCGTATGCAGCAGATCCTGGCATATGAGACCGACCTGCTCGAATATGACGACCTTTTCGATGGCAATCCGGTCGTCGATGCCAAGGTCGAAGCGCTGAAAGAAGGCGCGCGGGCCGAACTGGCAAACCTCGACTCGATGGGCGGGGCCGTCGCCTCGATCGAATACATGAAGTCCCGCCTCGTGGAATCGAATGCCGACCGCTTGAACCGGATCGAGCGGAACGAAACCATCGTCGTCGGCGTCAATAAATGGACCGAAGGAGAGCCCTCGCCCCTGCAATCCGAGGATGGCGGCATCATGGTCGTCGATCCGGCAGTGGAGCAGGACCAGATCGACCGGCTGAATGAGTGGCGCACCAGCCGAGACGAGGCAAAGGTGCAGGCCGCTCTGACTGCTTTGCGCGAGGCGGCGCGCAATGGCGCAAACGTGATGGAGCCTTCTATCGCGGCGGCAAAGGCAGGCGTAACGACCGGAGAATGGGCGGAAGAAATGCGCAATGCCTATGGCACGTATCGCGGCCCCACGGGCGTTTCCGGCTCGGTATCGAACAAGACCGAAGGTCTCGACGAGCTGCGCGCTCAGGTCGATGCTGTCAGCGACCGGTTGGGCCGCCGCCTGAAATTCCTTGTCGGCAAGCCCGGTCTCGACGGCCATTCCAACGGGGCCGAGCAAATCGCCTTCCGTGCCCGCGATTGCGGGATGGATATCACTTATGACGGTATTCGCCTCACGCCCGAGGAAATCGTCAGCGCCGCGCTGGAGGAAAAAGCGCACGTGATCGGACTGTCGATTTTGTCGGGAAGCCATTTGCCCCTGGTCGAAGACATGATGCGCCGGCTGCATGAGGCGGGATTGTCACATATTCCGGTCCTAGTCGGCGGAATCATTCCGGAAGAGGACGCCAGAAAGCTGAAGGCGATCGGCGTCTCCAAGGTCTACACGCCAAAAGACTTCTCTCTGAACACAATAATGACAGACATCATCGTTCTTGCAGATAAAAAGGACGTAGCCGCAGAATAGGAATTCCATTTTCTCCTTGAAAATATGACGCTGAAATGCACCACAAAATGCATTAACGTCCATGTGCCTGCCATTCTTGGCAGGCGCGCCTTTCGAGGAGAAAAAACAACGTATGGAACTTGACCTCAACAAGATGTCGCGCAAGGAACTTGTGGACTTGCGCTCTAAGCTCGATACCGCCATCCGCGATGCGGAAAAGCGGGAAAGACAAGAAGCTCTTGCAGCCGCCGAGAAAGCGGCGGCGGAATACGGCTTTTCCCTGGCCGATCTTTCGGCGGAAAAGCGCGCAAGCACGAAGGGCTCGAAGGCCAGCCCGAAATACCGCAATCCGGAAAATCCCGAACAGACCTGGACCGGCCGCGGTCGCAAGCCGCAATGGATACATGACGCCCTGGCCCGCGGCGCGGACATTTCCGAACTCGAGATCTGACGCTCGGACATGACCATTCATATTGGCGCCGAAAAGGGCGATATCGCGGAAACAGTTCTTCTGCCCGGGGATCCCTACCGCGCGAAATGGGCGGCAGAAAAGTTTCTGAGTGATACCAGGCTGGTCAATCAGACTCGCGGAATGCTGGGTTTTACCGGAACATGGAAAGGGAACCCCGTCACCATTCAGGGAAGCGGCATGGGGATGCCGTCGCTTTCGATTTACGTCAATGAACTGATCCGGGATTTCGGTGCCAGAACCCTCATTCGCATCGGGTCCTGCGGCGGGATGCAGGACGACGTAGGAGTCCGTGACATCATCCTCGCGATGACATCCACGACACTGGGCAGCCCGTCGCGGGGGATCTTTCGCGAGCTGAATTTTGCCCCCTGTGCCGATTGGGGCCTTTTGCACGCGGCCGCGAAAGCTGCCGAGCGGCATGAGACCAAGGTTCATGTCGGGGGCATTTACTCTTCTGATGTTTTCTATGACGAGCGGCCCGATCTCAACGAACAGATGGTGCGCCACGGCATCCTCGGGGTCGAGATGGAGGCCGCGGAACTCTACACGCTTGCAGCACGGCACAAGTGCCGTGCACTGGCCGTTCTGACGGTCTCGGACCACCTTCTGACCGGCGCGGCCCTCCCCGCCGAAGAGCGTGAGCGCAGTTTCGGTGAAATGGTCGAAATCGCTCTGGAAGCCGCTTTCGCCTGAACGCGCAACCACAGCGCGCTTCAGGGCGCGCTGCCCGGCCCAACGCTCCGGGTCGCATCTTTGATGCGGCCCGGAGGGGCGGGAGCCCTACCTGCCATGGCTTCCGTCGTACCCGTTGCGCGCAGGCGAATGCCAGCCGTTCAGCGCCTCTGGTTCGGGTGCGAAGACCTCGACCAGAAGCGGGAAGCAAGGCGAAATATCCGAGGAATGCTCGGCCGAACAATCCCCACCGGGACAGGCGCTGAGCGCGCCCAAAAGGTCGATCTCGGCAAAGAACTCCAAGAAATCGCCGGGTCGTACCGGGCTGGCCTTCATGAAATACTGCCCCGTGTCACGCGTGAAACCGGTACACATGAAGACATTCAGGACGTCATGCACATGGCGCTCCGCCTCGACAAGGGACAGGCCTCCATGATCCGCCAACGCCCGCGTCAGGTTGGAATGACAGCAATGGTGGTACTGGCTTCCGGCAAGCAGGTTTCCCGTATACGGGTCGCATCGCGTGCCGATCACGTCATGCACCGACCCGCCATAGGCGTCGATTCCGTACCATCCCAGCGTATCTGCAGTGATCGTCGCCATCGGTCGCAGATGTGGAAAGCTGCTCCACATACGCTCTCCGGTGCTCAGATGCGTCCCGTGAAGGGCACGGGTCTTACCCGAGTAGAAGCGCTCGCTCAAATCTTCGCGGTTCCACACGTTCAGGTCACCGACCTGCGGCCCCTCCACCGAGGTAATGCGAAAGAAATGGCCGGCCTCGACTTCGAAGCAGGAAGCGTCGCGCGGCGCCACGACAACCTCGTCGATCTTGCGCGCCTCAGCCCGGGCAGCATGATAGAGTGGCAAATCAGGGCGCGGCAACGTGTGGTTCGGATAGCAGATCACGGGAGCGACAGCGCGGCGTGCCTCGGCGTCTTCCGGAATCGTGGTCACGGGTGGCAGCCTCCATTCAAGATTGGTCCGCCGCCACCCTGCGCGAGCACCGCGCGAGCGTAAAGTCCTCAGGCCGCCTTACGCCTGCGGTTACGCTGGCCGCCCCGCCGGTTCTGCGGCTTGTTCGCCCCCGAGGGCGCGCCCCTGCGGCGTCCCTGGGGTTCGGGCGCGGTGCCCTCCCAAGGCCGGCCGCTGGCCACCGGGATATCGACCTTCATGACCTTCTGGATCGCCTTCAGTTCACCGGCCTCGTCCGGAGCGCAGAAGGCCACTGCGCGACCCTCGGCCCCGGCCCGCGCCGTGCGACCGATGCGGTGAACATAGTTGTCCGGCACGTTGGGCAGGTCATAGTTGTAGACATGCCTCACCTCGGGAATGTCGATCCCCCGCGCGGCGACATCCGTCGCGACCAGAACGCGCAGTTGCCCGTCCCGGAAAGCCTGCAAGGCGCGATCCCTCTGACCCTGGCTCTTGTTGCCGTGGATAGATCCGGCCGAGAAACCCGCGGATTCGAGGTTCTTCTTCAGCCGCTCCGCCCCATGCTTGGTCCGGGCAAAGACCAATGCCAACTCGTCGCGGTGGGCATCCAGCAATTCCTTGAGCAGCGACGTCTTCTCGGACTGGGCGATGAAATGTATGCTCTGCTCGATCTTGTCGGCCGCCTTGCCCGGAGGAGAAACCTCGACTCGAACCGGCCTGTTCAGGAAGGCTGCCGCGATCTCGTTCATCTGCTTCGACATGGTGGCCGAAAACAGCATGGTCTGGCGGTCATCCGGCAGCAGTGCCGCGATCTTCCTCAGGCTGTGGATGAAACCCAGATCCAGCATCTGGTCGGCCTCGTCCAGTACGAGAAACTGCGTCTCGTCCAGCGTCAGCGCCTTGCGTTCGAGCAGGTCCATCAACCGGCCCGGAGTCGCGATCAGGATGTCGGTCCCGCGCGCCAGACGGTTGATCTGGGCATTTATCGACTGCCCACCCACGACAAGACCCAGTTTCAGATGGCTCTTGCCCAGATAGGAGATCAGCGTCTCCTGGATCTGTTTCGCCAACTCCCGCGTCGGCGCCAGGACCAGCCCGCGCACGCTGCGCGGGGAGGGCTTTTCGCCGTGCTCCAGCATGAACTGCGCCAGCGGCAAGCCAAAGGCCGCCGTCTTGCCGGTGCCGGTCTGTGCCAGCCCCATCAGGTCCCGCCCCTGCAATGCGATCGGAATCGCCTTGAGCTGGATGGGTGTCGGATCGGTGATGCCGGCCTCGGCCAAGCGCATCACGAGACGCTCGGACAAGCCGAGCTCTGCAAAATTCGTCAAATTCTTTCCTTTTCGGGGAGGGCACAACGCCCATCCCGGGTCATGACCCCATGGGGGCGCGCGTCAGGTGCGGGTGTGATCGGACGTGCCGGTCGGTCCCGCCGGACCCCTGCGTGAAGTGGACCCAGATTAAACAAGCTGCCATCTGCGCCCTCTCCTGTTGGCGGGCGACCCCGCTCACGCGGCGGGGGATGACAGCGATATTGGGGAGATGAGGCTTTTGCGGGGTAAAGTCAATGGAGCCGTGACGTCATAAATCGCGGATGCAGATATTCGGCCGCGCCTCGCCCGCGACATGGCCCCCGCAATAGGTGCAGGTCCAGCCACCCTCGGACCGACTTTGCCGCCATCGACACTCGCGGCGCAGCCCCGACGCATTCCAGCGCCAGACCATGTAGGCAAAAAATCCGATCGCCAGAATGGCAAGCAAGACAAACATGTTCCCGGCTCTAACCTGCCGGTCCGCCGCCAGCAAGCGAAACGCCCCGGGCCATCCGGCACCGGAGCGTCGGTCAGGCCGCCTCAGGCGGCGTTTGCATATTGGAACAGGTCGGGCTGCCGGTCGTCGGTCACCGGCGCAGGCTCGGGCTCGGGCTCGGGCTCGGGCTGATAATAGGCCCACGCCTCTTCCAGAAGTTTCAAGGCTTCGTCGGCTTCGATCTTGGCGGTTTTCTCGGCCATCGGGTGCATCCTTTGTTGGGTCACCCCTCCCTGCCGATCTATCTAGGCCGTCGTCGCAGCCATTTCACCGTCCAATTCGTCAAGGGTGCCCTGCACTTGCTGCAACGCAGCGCAAATGCAGGGCGCTTTGTCGTCACACTGCCCGTTCGACCATCATCTTCTTGATCTCGGCAATGGCCTTTGCCGGGTTCAGCCCCTTGGGGCAGGTCTTGGCACAGTTCATGATCGTGTGGCAGCGATAGAGCTTGAACGGATCTTCCAGATCGTCCAGCCGCTCACCCGTCGCCTCGTCGCGGCTGTCGATGATCCAACGATAGGCGTGCAGCAGCGCGGCGGGCCCGAGATAACGGTCACCGTTCCACCAGTAGGAGGGGCACGCGGTCGAGCACGAGGCGCACATCACGCACTCGTACAGCCCGTCCAGTTTCTTGCGATCCTCGATCGACTGCTTCCACTCCTTGGCGGGCCGGTTCGTCTTGGTCTCCAGCCACGGCATGATCGAGGCATGCTGCGCATAGAAATGCGTCAGGTCCGGGATCAGGTCCTTGACCACCGGCATATGCGGCAGCGGATAGATCTTCACGTCGCCCTTGACCTCGTCCAGACCATAGATGCAGGCGAGCGTGTTGATCCCGTCGATATTCATCGCGCAGGAGCCGCAGATTCCCTCGCGGCAGGACCGGCGAAAGGTCAGGGTCGGGTCGATCTCGTTCTTGATCTTGATCAGGGCGTCCAGAACCATCGGGCCGCACTTGTCCATGTCGAGGAAATAGGTGTCCACGCGCGGGTTCTTTCCGTCATCGGGATTCCAGCGATAGATCTGGAACTTGCGCACATTCTTGGCGCCTTCGGGCTTGGGCCACGTCTTGCCTGTCGTGATGCGGGAATTCTTGGGGAGGGTTAGCTGAACCATCTCTTTACGCCCTTTCTGAATACGGTCGAGGTCTTGGCCATGCGTTGCGCTGCAACGGGCCCGGAATCTTGTTTGTCTCGCGATCTATACAACAGCGATCCTTTCCAGATAAGCCGAAGTCAGGCGCGCCGCCGTCTGAATGGAAAGCCGTTCCCGGAGATCAGCATGCGCGGTCTCTGCCATCGACTGGCGCCGCGCCGGATCTTCCAGCAGGGCGCCGATTTGTTCGACCCATACGTCCGGGTCGTTGCTGACGACACCGCTCTGCGGCGTGAAGAACAGGGCATGATCCACAGCGTCACTGCAGATCACCGGAACCTTGGCGTCGATATAGGCCAGGATCTTGCCAAAAGACTTCCCCTTACTGAAATCGCTGTCCGGATGCACCGGAGACAATCCGACAGCGACATCGCGGAGGGAGGCCAGAAAATCCTCATAGGACAAAGTGGGGATCAGTTCCAACTCGACGCCGCTCGAACGCAGGCGGTCAAGCTTGGGATGGTCCGCGGGGAAATTCCAGCCATAGAACCGGAAACGAAAGCGGATTCCCTTCTCTGCGGCGGACAAAACGATCTGCTCGATGAGATCAAATTCGTGGTTATAGATCAGGGGGTCAGACTGGGCCCAGGTGACGATCCGCTCGCGATCATGATGATCGGGCCATGGGCCGTCCGAAATGGGCGTCCCCGTCCAGATGACCGTCGTGTCCTGATTAAGCTGCGCAGCCCAGTCCCGAACGAACCGGCTGCCACAGATCACGCCATCGGCCTCGCGGGCCGCTTGAGTGATCGCGTCACGCATGGGCGGATGAAAGAAATCCGCATCATCGAGGTCCAGCACCACCTTGCAGCCCTTGAAAAGGTCGACCCGGTTCAGCTCATGCCGACATGTGCGCAGCACCACCACATCCGGACGAAAAGCTTGCACGATCCGCTGCCTTTGACCTTGTGTCAGCTGCATCGGGACAACGATAGAGGCCCACCCCATGTCGCGCAGACAGTCGGAAACAAGATAGCCTCTCAAAAGGTCGGACTGCGACCGCCCAGAGCTGGGAAAGAACGCGACCCTCGGCGCTCCGCGAGATGCCACGACCTCCCGGTAGAGCGCCGCCTCGCGCAGCGCCCGGCCAGCCAGACTCCGTATCGAGCGCACGGCCCCTGTCACGCCACCTCTCCATTACTGCGACCGGACGCGGCCAAGAAGCCGCGCCGCGGCCCCGTGCCGAATGTTTCCCCAATTCCTTGCGGCGCCTCCGGACAGAGCCGGAAACTCTCGGGCGAAGTCAATCGAACCATGTCCGTCCTCCATCTGGTGCAGGGTCAAGCCTAGCCCGTGACAACCCGCTTGGCAGATTTCTGGTTGTAATGCCCCCAATGGGCGATGTTCACGTCGAAATCCGGTGCGAGCCAGTCGGCGATCACCTGCGGATCGTCCTGCTCGATATCGAAGCGCAGAAAGCGCGGGTTGCCCTCGAAATGGGCCATGACTTCGGCGTGATGCACATCGTACATCCGGGCCCACCCCTCGCGAACCTCATCCACCGTCATGCCGTTCGCCTTGCAGCAACGTTCCAGATAGGTACCGTTCGCATGCTGTTCGCGCGACCGCAGCCAGCCTGCCTTGTCACGGGTGTTCAGCACGAAATAGGCATCCGGATAGGCCGCGTGCAACTCGCGAAAGAACCGCGCACCATCCAGCATGAACCGCGCATTGACAAAGGCAATGTCGGTGAAGGCCCGCAGCCCACCGAAACCGGACAGCGGTTTCCGCCCCATCGCGATATTCGTCATCATCCTCTGCGCGAGGTTGTTGCCGAACTCGTCCTCCCAATGCGCCGCCGGGATCCCGCTATGCAGGAACAGCTTGTAAAAGGTGGTCGTCGCGCAGCGATTGAGCCCGATCAGGATGATCTTGGGATCGGCCTCGTCGGCCTCGAGCCGCTCGACACTCATGCCGCAAACCCTGTCTCCCGGCGAACAGGCGCCGGGAAAGAGGGGAATATGGGCACGCATTGGGCCATCGGCTGGCGATATGGGCTCAGAAAGTCCGCGCTTTCGGCGCGATCTTCTTGAGGCTGATGCCGCCTTCCTCCTCGGTGGTCAGCGGATCGGTGATCACCGGGCGATAGCTGAGCTTGACGTCGTTGCCGTCAACATGCGTCACCGTGTGCACGCGCCAGGTCTCGTCGTCGCGCTCGGTGAAATCCTCATGTGCATGCGCGCCACGGCTTTCCTTGCGCGCCTCGGCGCTGACGATGGTGGCCAGCGCGTTGGGCATCAGGTTAGCCAGTTCCAGCGTCTCCATCAGGTCCGAATTCCAGATCAGCGAACGGTCGGTGACCTGGATATCGTCCATCTTGGCCGCGATGGCCGCCATCTTCTCGACCCCCTCGGCCATGGTCTTGGAGGTACGGAACACCGCCGCGTCATCCTGCATGGTGCGCTGCATCTCCAGCCGCAACTCGGCCGTAGGAACCGAACCGTTCGCATTGCGGATAGCATCGAACCGGTCGAACGCCTTGTCGATGGACGCCTGGTTCAGCCGCGGGTTCGGCGCATCCGGGTCCACGACCTTCCCCGCCCGGATCGAGGCCGCGCGACCGAACACCACGAGGTCGATCAGCGAGTTGGATCCCAGCCGGTTCGCGCCATGCACCGAAGCACAACCCGCCTCGCCCGCAGCCATCAGCCCCGGCACGATCTGCGTCGGGTTGTCCGCGGTCGGGTTCAGCACCTCGCCCCAGTAGTTGGTCGGAATACCGCCCATGTTGTAATGCACCGTCGGCAGAACAGGGATCGGCTCCTTGGTCACATCGACGCCGGCAAATATCTTGGCGGACTCGGAGATCCCCGGCAGCCGCTCGGCCAGCGCCTCGGCCGGCAGATGCGACAGGTTCAGGTGAATGTGGTCGCCATGTTCGCCGACGCCACGCCCCTCGCGGATCTCCATCGTCATCGAGCGGCTGACATAGTCGCGCGGCGCAAGGTCCTTGTACTGCGGCGCATAGCGCTCCATGAACCGCTCGCCCTCGGAATTGGTCAGGTACCCGCCCTCGCCGCGCGCACCCTCGGTAATCAGGCAGCCCGATCCATAAATGCCGGTCGGATGGAACTGCACGAATTCCATGTCCTGCAAGGCCAGTCCGGCGCGCGCCACCATGCCGCCGCCGTCGCCGGTGCAGGTATGCGCCGAGGTGGCCGAGAAGTAGGCCCGGCCATAGCCGCCCGTCGCCAGCACGACCATCTTGGCGTTGAACACGTGCATCGTGCCGTCATCGAGCTTCCAGCACACGACCCCCTGGCACTGCCCGTCCTCGGACATGATCAGGTCTATGGCGAAGTACTCGATATAGAACTCGGCCTTCTGCTTGAGGCTCTGACCGTAAAGCGTGTGCAGGATGGCATGGCCGGTCCGGTCGGCGGCCGCGCAGGTGCGCTGCACCGGGGGGCCTTCGCCGAATTCGGTCGTGTGCCCGCCAAAGGGACGCTGATAGATCTTGCCCTCTTCGGTCCGGCTGAACGGCACGCCGTAATGCTCCAGCTCGTAGACCGCCTTGGGTGCTTCGCGCGCAAGGTATTCCATCGCGTCGGTGTCGCCCAGCCAGTCCGAGCCCTTGACGGTATCGTACATGTGCCACTGCCAGTGGTCCGGCCCCATGTTCGACAGCGAGGCGGCGATGCCTCCCTGCGCCGCGACAGTATGCGAGCGGGTGGGGAACACCTTGGTCACGCAGGCCGTGCGCAGCCCCTGTTCCGCCATGCCCAGCGTCGCGCGAAGGCCCGCGCCGCCCGCGCCCACGACCACGACGTCATATTCATGCGTCTCGTATTCGTATGTTGCAGTCATTGTCGATATTCCTTGGCGCGATTTACAACGCGAGTTTGACGAGGGCGAAGAGGCCCGCAACGATAAGCGTATAGGAAAAGGCGCTTACCGCGATGTAGGCCAGCTTGCCCGAAGTACCATCCATGTAATCCTCGATCGCTTCCTGCGCCTCGTGCATGACGTGGCTGACACCCACGATCAGGGTCAGCGCGGTCACGATGGCCGGGAAGGGCCGACCGAAATAGGCGATGACTTCTTCATGGGTACCGCCAAGCCCCATGCCGAAGGTGAAGACGAATAACGGGATAAGGATACAGAGCAGGATGGAGCTGACCATCATCTGCCAATGGTGCTGCGTGCCCCGTCCGGATGCGCCAAGACCCTGGGCGCGCTTGCGGTCGGTGAGATATCTCATGGCCATCCTCCTTACACCACAATTGCCGTCAGGACCGTCAGGATGGTCGCGCCGATGAACATCGCGGCGCCCATCTTCTCGGAGATCCCGACCTCGAGCCAGTATCCGAAGTCCCAGATCACATGCCGCAGGCGGCCCAGAACGTGGTACCAGATGGCCCAGGTGGCCAGAAGCAGGATGACATCGCCAAAGAAGCTGCGCAGGAATCCATCCATGGCAGCGAAGGCGCTTTGCGACGTCGCGGCGGTCAGCAGCCAGAGCACGATGAGAAACGCGGTGCCGAGCGATGCGATGCCGGTGATACGGACCATGATGGACGAGATCGAGGTCATCTGAGGGCGGTAATACTGCCCGATCATGAAAGGCGAGAGCGGGCGGTTGCCCCGATTGACATCGGCCATGGTGGCTCCTTTCCGGTTGGCTGGGGTTGGTTTTACTCCTTTTTACGGCCCTGTCACGGGGACGGGCGGCAAAAAGGCGCGGTTTTTTGGCGCGGCAGGGCGGATAAGAAGATTTTGTGATCACGGCTACACGCACTGTGATCACAGAACTGTCGCATACCGGGATTCGAAAGCGATAACAGCACCATTCACTTGTGATCACGAATCTTGATGGGGCCGAGTTTCGCGGTTTGCTGAGTCACCTCGCGCAGGAGTTTCTTGCGAATCCGCGCAGGATAGTCCTTGAATCCGGCAGCGGACACGACGAATGCCCCCTCCCCCGCGATGACGTTCTCGAAGAAATAGGCGGTGAGTTCGGGTTCGCTCTCCTCGATGGCGATGGCGTTGATTGTGATACTGCGCGCGCGAAGTTCTGCATGCAGGCTGCTGGGGTCGAGCCCCTCGTTCGAGGGGCCGTCGCCCGAGATGTCGATCAGCCGCCGCGCGCAATCCGGACCCCTTTCAAACTCTTGTAAAACAAGGGAAATCGCCTCTCCTATCGCGGTGGAATAATTGCGCCAGACCCGCGTGTCGGTGGCAACGGCGTGGGCGAAACCCTCAAGATCGGCGAAGCTTTCGATGGGAGTCCAGGGGATGGTGACGCGTTGCCGCGCGGTGCCGGTCCATTGCACCAGCATCAGGTTCGCGCGCGCCCTGACCAGCGCCTCGGAGACCAGAGGGTCGCGCAAGCCTTCGGCCAACCCGTCCATCTGTATGCGAAATTCCTGTGCATCGACCGAGCCCGAGACATCCACCGCCAAGGCCAGCGCGAGGTCGCAGGCGCTGGCGGGCGGGGCGATGAGCCCGAGAAAGGCGAGGACGCGGGCGGGGGTCATGCGGTGAAGCTAGCATGATTCCCGCCCGCCGCATCCTCAGATCGGCATCAGCGCCCAGTAGTCGAGATCGAGCAAAATGTCCGTTTTGTACCGGCCATTCTCGTCCCTTTGACCGTTTTGTACATCTTGTACATCTTGTACATCGCCCTTGGTCGCCACCAGCCGCAGCCGGATCGCCCCCACGCCGGGCGCCGGGGTCTCGGCCTTGTCGAGGACTTCGGAGAACGCCTTGATCGTATCGCCCGCGAAACACGGGTTCGCATGGGCACCGCCGTTCAGGCCGACGATCATCTGGACGTTGGCCAGCCCGTTGAACGAAAGCGCGCGCGCCATCGAGATGACGTGCCCGCCGTAGATCAGCCGACCATCGGGGCGGAAGGTCAGGTCGAAATGCACCTTGGCGGTGTTCTGCCAGAGGCGGGTGGCCATCATGTGCTCGGCCTCCTCGATGGTGACGCCGTCGACATGGTCGATGGTTTCACCGATCTCGTAATCGCCCCAGCGATGCGGCTCGCCTGCAAGGGTGAAATCGTAGGTCGAGAAATCGAGCCCCTCTGGGATCACCAGGTCGGAGGCATCCAGCGCGGGTTTCAGGTCGGGCAGAACGGTCTCGGGCGCCTCGGCCTCGAGGTTCTTCTTGCGGACCATGACCCAGCGGACATACTCCATCACCACCTCGTCGCGCTGGTTCAGCCCGCGGGTGCGGACATAGACCACGCCGGTCTTGCCGTTGGAGTTCTGCTTGAGCCCGATCACCTGCGATTCCGACCGCAGCGTGTCGCCCGCGTAGACGGGTTTCAGCCAGCGCCCCTCGGCATAGCCGAGATTGGCCACCGCGTTCAGCGACACGTCGGGCACCGTCTTGCCAAATACGACATGAAAGGCCGCCAGATCGTCGAGCGGGCTTTCGGGCAGGCCACAGCTGCGGGCGAATTCGTCCGAGGAATAGAGCGCGTGGCGCGCCGGGTAGAGCGCGTGGTAAAGCGCACGTTCGCCGCCCGAAACGGTGCGCGGCACGGCATGGACCAGCGTCTGGCCCACGGCGTAATCCTCGAAGAAGCGACCGGGATTGGTTTTCGCGGGCATCATTGATCCCCCAGTTTCATGTCGGGGGAATAGTCGGCCTCGACCGCCTTGGTCACGGCCTGCGCGCAGCGCATCACGCCCGCTTTCTCGTCATAGCCGTAGGCGGGGCTGCCATGCAGCACCCAGCCCTTGGCCAGCGCATCCGAGACCTTGTGGCAGAAGGCGGAAGTGTCCTCCCCGGTGAGGAGGCGGTAGAGCATTGCCATGTCGTGTCTTTCCTAGTTCTTGGCCTTATGAGGGGAAGGGCCAGGGGCCCAGCCACCCGTGGATCCAGCCGATCACCGCCAGCAGGACGATCGAGGCCACGAAAAACATCGCGTCCTTGCCGAAAGTGCCCGGAGTGGGCGCGACCCAATGCGGTTCAGCCCGGTTGATGGTGACGATTTCGACCAGCGCCCAGACCAGCAGCCCACCGAACAGGATGATCGAGGCGAGATCGCCGTTCACCAGCAGGTGTGCCACGGCCCAGAGCGAGAAGCCGGTGAGCATCGGGTGACGCATACCGGCCAGAACGCGGCCCTTCTTGGGGGCGGGACTCATCATGTAGATCGCGATGAGGACCAGCAGGTTGTTGATATGTATCGTGAAGGCGGGCGGGGCCCAGACATGGACGAACGGCGTCATGCGATAGCCGATCACCATCACGACGATGCTGGCGAGGATGGCCACCGCGATGACGCCCTTGCCCTTGTCGCCCATCTGCGCCCGGCGGCCGGGTGCGATGCGTTTGAACAGATGCGGAAGCCACCACAGCGCCACGCCCAGAATCAGAATTATCCAGCCCATCACGACCTACCCCGCTTTCAATGCCTCGATTGCTTCTGCTTTTGCCAGAGTTTCCCGGGCCGTGGCAACGTGCAGGTTTTCGACGATCTTGCCATCCACCACGGCGACGCCCTGCCCGCTGGCCTCGACCTTGGCGAAAGCCTCGATCTGGCGGCGGGCAAGATCGATTTCCTCGGGTGAGGGGGCGAAGGCCTCGTTGGCGATATCGACCTGTGCGGGGTGGATCAGCGTCTTGCCGTCAAAGCCCATGTCGCGGCCCTGGGTGCATTCCGCTTTCAGCCCCTCGTCATCCTTGAAGGCATTGTAGACGCCATCGACGATCACCAGCCCCTCTGCCTTGGCGGCAAGCAGGCAGAGGCCCAGCGAGGTCATCATCGGCAGGCGGTCGGGGCGGAAGCGTGTCTGCAACTCCTTGGCAAGGTCGTTGGTCCCCATGACGAAGCCCTGCATTTTCGGATGCGCCGCGATGGCGGGGGCATTGAGCATCCCGCGCGGGGTTTCCATCATCGCCCAGATCGGAAGCTCGCCGGTGATGGCGGCGAGGGCATCGACATCCTCGGGCGCGTTCACCTTGGGCAGCAGGACGGCATCGGCATCCATGTCGCGCACCGCCTCGGCATCGGCGCGGCCCCAGTCGGTGTCGAGCCCGTTGATCCGCACGATGCGCGTCCGCTGGCCGTATCCGCCCTGCGCCAGCGCGGCTTTCAGCGTTTCCCGCGCGTTGTCCTTTTCATCGGCCGACACGGCATCCTCGAGATCGAAGATGATGGCGTCGACGGGCAGGCCGCGCGCCTTGTCGAGCGCACGCTCCTTGGAGCCGGGGATGTAGAGAACGGAACGGTAGGGGCGCTGGCGCGGATCCATAAGTGACTCCTTGGCGAAATATTGTTGCGCGGAGAGGGGCATTTTTTACCGAAATCTTCAAGAGGGAAATCGCCGCGGCGCAGCATCCGGGGCTGCGAACGGCGCGTTAACCGGTTCTAAGCCGGTTTCGGGAGAGGGTTTCGGGGCGGAATGAGCGGCAGTGAAAGGATGAAACCCATGATGGCGAAGATGTTTCATATGACGATGGGGCTGGGCATGATGGTCCTGGCGGCCAGCCAGCTTCACGCGCAGGGAAATTGCGCCCCTCGTGCGTCGGTGATCGAACGGTTGGCGGAACGCTACGGCGAGGCGCGGCGCGGCATCGGGATGGTGCAGCAGGGATCGGTGATGGAGGTCTTCGCCTCCGACGAGACAGGGACCTGGACGATCACCCTCACCATGCCCGATGGCACGACCTGCCTGGTCGCAAGCGGGCAGGCCTATGAGACCGTGGCCGAGGCGCTGCCCGCCAAGGGGGACGACGCCTAGGTGAGCGCGTCCCAGATCAGCTTGGTCCCGGTGAGGGTGAGCAGGACATAGGCCACGGCGAAGAAGGCGCGCTCCGATATCATGCGGTGCGCGCGCACGCCGAGCCAGGCGCCCAGGATCGCGAAGGGCGCCAGCAGCAGGCAGGCCCAGCCGGTCTGCCATGTGAGCATCCCGAGGAAGGCATAGGGGATGAATTTCGCGATGTTGAGCGCCCAGAAGGTCAGGACGGTGGTCGCCTGGAACTCGGTCTTTCCCAGCCGCTGGCTGAGCAGGTAGACGGCGGCCGGCGGGCCACCGGCATGGCTGACGAAGCTGGTGAAGCCGGTGACGAGCCCGGCGAAAAGGCCCACGGGCAGCGGCAGGCGGCGGCGGATCTGCGGGACCATGCCGCGCGATTGCGCGATGTGCCAGACCACGAACAGGACCGAGATCGCCCCGATCAGCAACCGCAACGCGTCGGCATCGGCCGCTTGGTAAAGCGCGGCCCCCAGCGCCACGCCCGGCACCCCGCCCAACAGCAACACGCGCGCGTCGGGCCAACTCCACCGGCGCCAATAGGGGCCCAACGTGGCCGCGTCGATCACCATCAGCAGCGGCAGCATGAGCGCAAGCGCCTGCCCGGGCTCCAGGATCAGGGCCAGAATCGAGGAGGAGGCAAAGGCCACGCCCGAGCCGAAGCCCCCCTTGGAAATGCCCGCGAAGATCACCGCCGGGATCGCGAGCGCGAAAAACATCGGGTCGAGCTCGATCACCGCGGACCCCCTTAATTTCCTTTGCCAAAAGGGTTTTAGCGCAATCACCCCGGGGGCGCCACCCGCGCCGCGTGACCTTGCCGCAATGCAGAAGTCTTGCGCCGCAACGCGTTAGCGACTAGCACACCTGCGATTTTCAATCGGATCGGAGACATCCCAATGGCCAGACCCAAGATCGCGCTTATCGGCGCAGGTCAGATCGGCGGCACCCTTGCCCATCTCGTAGCCCTGAAGGAACTCGGCGACGTCGTCCTGTTCGACATTGCGGAAGGCACGCCCGAGGGCAAGGCGCTCGACATCGCGGAATCGGGTCCGTCCGAAGGCTTCGACGCCAAGCTGAAGGGCACCCAGTCCTACGCCGATATCGCGGGCGCGGATGTGTGCATCGTGACCGCCGGCGTGCCGCGCAAGCCGGGCATGAGCCGCGACGACCTGCTGGGCATCAACCTCAAGGTCATGAAGTCGGTGGGCGAAGGCATCCGCGACAACGCGCCCGACGCGTTCGTGATCTGCATCACCAACCCGCTCGACGCGATGGTCTGGGCGCTGCGCGAATTCTCGGGCCTGCCGCACAACAAGGTCTGCGGCATGGCAGGCGTTCTGGATTCCGCGCGCTTCCGTCATTTCCTGGCCGAAGAGTTCAACGTCTCGATGAAGGACGTGACCGGCTTTGTCCTGGGCGGACATGGCGACACGATGGTGCCCTCGGTGCGCTATTCCACCGTGGCCGGCATCCCCCTGCCCGACCTGGTGAAGATGGGCTGGACCTCGCAGGAGAAGCTGGACGCCATCGTGCAGCGCACCCGTGACGGCGGCGCCGAGATCGTCGGCCTGCTCAAGACCGGTTCGGCCTATTACGCACCCGCGACCAGCGCCATCGAGATGGCAGAGGCCTATCTGAAGGATCAGAAGCGCGTTCTGCCCTGCGCGGCCTGGTGCGACGGCGAGCTCGGCGTGAAGGGCATGTATGTGGGCGTGCCCACCGTGATCGGTGCGGGCGGCGTCGAAAAGATCGTCGACATCAAGCTGACCAAGCAGGAGCAGGAGATGTTCGACAATTCCGTGAACGCGGTGAAGGGCCTGGTCGAGGCCTGCAAGGGCATCGACAACTCGCTGGCCTGAGCCCGGCAGCGGAGAGGTGACGATCATGGCCGGGCGGCGCGCTGCCCGGCCATTTCTTTTTTGAGCAGTCGATTTCATGACCCATGCCCCGGCCATTCAGCGCAAGCTGACAACGATCCTTGCCGCCGACGCGGCCAATTTCTCGGGGCGCATGGCGGCCGACGAGGTGGGCACCGTCCAGGCGCTGCGCCGGTCGCGGATGGTGATCGAACAGGGGATCGCGGCGCGCGGCGGGCGCATCGCCAACACCTCGGGGGACGGGCTGATCGCGGAATTCCCCTCGGTCGTCGAGGCGGTCGCGGCGGCGGTGACGATCCAGAGGACCCTGATCGCCGATGCCGCGCTGTTGCCCTTTCGGATCGGGCTGCATCTTGGCGACGTGATCGTCGAGGGCGAAGATCTGCTGGGTGACGGGGTGAACCTGGCCGCGCGACTGGAGCAGATGGCCCCGGTCGGCGGGATCTGTGTCTCGCGCCAGGTGGTCGATCACGCGCGCGGGCGGCTTGAGGCCGAGTTCCGCCCGCTCTCTCCGGTCACCCCGCGCCACATGCCCGAGGAGATCGAGGTTTATGGCGTTCTCGCCGACGGGATCGAAGCACCCGGCGATCTCAGGGCGGTGCGGCCGCGCGTGAGACTGGATGGCGACGCGAACACGCGGTTCACGCGGATTCGCAACCGGACGGCGGTGGCCTGCGGGGTCCTCGGGCTGGCCGATATCCTGACCGGGCCCGACGCAATGTGGTCGATCATCCCAATTGCCGCGCTTCTCCTCAACCTCTGGCGGAAGAGGCGCGAACTGGGCTGACACCCGCGCATCAGTCCTGCGGCTGGGTCCGGGTCTCGTCGTCGGTTTCCGTGTTGCTTTCGGTTTCCGTATCGCCGTCGGTTTCCGTATCGCCGTCGGTTTCCGTGTCGCCGTCAGTTTCCGTGTCGCCGTCGGTTCCCGTAGTGTTGTCGGTTGCCGCGTTGCTGTCGGTGCCGCTGGCTGCTTCGGTGTTGCCCGTGGTTGGGGTATCTCCGTCGGTTTCGGTGGTCTCGGCCTCGGTGGACTCGGTGCTGGTATCTGTCTGCGTCTGATCGGACTGCGTCTCGTTGGATTGCGCGTCACCGGCCGGGCTCTCCTGTCCGAAGGGTCCGTCGCCCTCCTCGGCCGCATCGGATTGCGTGCTGTCGGATTGCGCGGCATCCGCTGCCTTGTCCTGCTCGAACGGATCGGCCTGCGCGGCCTCGTCGGCATTCGTGTCGCCCTGGGTGGAGTTTGTGTCGCCCTGGGCGGAGTCTTCTGCCTGGGGCGCGTCGTCAACATTTCCTTCGGTGGAGTTCGCGGAGCCGGTTTCCTCACCCGTTTGGGCATCGTCGCCGGCTTCCTGCGTCGTTGCGGCGCGATCCAGCTGTTCTTCCTGCGTGATGGCGGCCCCGGTTTGGCCCTCTTGCTCGCCCTCTTGCTCGCCCGCTTGCCGCGCCTGCGCGCCGCTCTCCTGCTGCTGGTTCGAGCTTTCCTCAGAAGAGCCGGTTCCGCTGCCCTGATCGCCCGCGTTCGACGGCGCGACGGTCCGGGGTTCGGCGCGCTGCGCCTCGCTCATGTCCTGCTCGATCTGGAGGAGGCGGTTGCTGCGTTCCTCGATCTGGGCCGTGAGGTCGGTCACCATGCCCTGCAACTCGTCGCGCTGCTGGCGCTGTTCGGCCACGGATTGCTGCAATTCCTGCTGGCGGGATTGCAGCGACTCGACCTCGTTGCGCAGGGTTTCCTGCTGCGATTGCAGTTCGGCGGTCCGGGACTGCATGTCTTCGACCGACTGGCGGAGGGTCGCTTCCTCGTCGATGGCTGCTTGAAGGTCATTCTGGGCCGTTGCCAGCGTTTCCGAAACCGCGGCGCTTTCCTCGTTCAGGCTGGCCAGCGTTTCGCGGATATCGGCCTCTTGCGCGCGCGCCTCGTCCAGGCGTTGCGAGACGGCCCGAAGCTCTTCGGTCTGCTTGTCGATCTCGGCGCGCAGCTCCTGGCTGCGGCTGTCGAACTGGTCGATCGCCTCCTGCAGCGGCGCGGCGCGTTCCTCGAGATCGGCGATCTCGGTCTCGCGCTGCGACAGGGTCTGGCTCAGCTCGTCGCGCCGGGTCTCGAGATCCGAGACCTGGCTTTCCATCTCCCCGACCTCGGTTTGCAGACTGTCGCGCTGCTCGGTCAGCGGCGTGACCTGGCCCTGAAGCTCGGTAATCTGCGCGTCGAGTTCCTCGGTCGTGCCCACGCGGGCCTGCTGTTCGGCCAAGCGCGACTCGACCCCCTGGACTTGCCGCTGCATGTCGGTTTCCAGCTGTGACTTCGTCACGCCCAGATAGATCGCGACACCCCAGCCGATGATTGCGAGAATGATGATGACGGTGAACTTGGTGGTGCCGGAAGAGCCGTTTTCGGCCATGGATCGCCCCCTGAATCGAGTGAAGTGTCGGCGTTGAAACGTATCGGGCGACGGAAAGTTCCATTGATTCGTTCGGGGACCACGATCCGCCGCCGCGCTTGTGATCACACGCGAAAATGCCGTGATCACAAAACCGGGTAATCTGCGCGTATTTCCGCCGGCGCGTCAGAAAACCCTTTAAACCCGGCTTAAGACGGCCCCTATAACGGTGAAATCGCAGTCACACGGGACAGTTTCGATGAACATTCACGAATATCAGGCCAAGGCCCTTTTGCGCAGCTACGGCGCGCCGGTGAGCGACGGCAAGGTCGTTCTGCGCGCCGAGGAAGCCAAGACCGCGGCCGGTGAACTCGACGGCCCGCTCTGGGTGGTCAAGGCGCAGATCCATGCGGGCGGCCGCGGCAAGGGCCACTTCAAGGAGGCAGGCGCCGGAGAGAAGGGCGGCGTGCGCCTGGCCAAATCGGTGGAAGAAGCCGCCGAGGAAGCCAAGAAGATGCTCGGCCGGACCCTCGTGACCCACCAGACCGGCCCGGCGGGCAAGCAGGTCAACCGGATCTATATCGAGGCGGGCTCGGACATCGAGCGCGAGCTTTACCTGGCCCTGCTCGTGGACCGCGTGACCAGCCGCGTCTCCTTCGTCTGCTCGACCGAGGGCGGCATGGATATCGAGGAGGTTGCCGCAAGCACGCCCGAGAAGATCCTGTCCTTCTCCGTCGATCCCGCGACCGGCTACCAGCCGTTCCACGGCCGCCGCATCGCCTTCGCCCTCGGGCTGGAGGGCGCGCAGGTCAAGGAATGCGTCAAGCTGATGGGCATCCTCTACAAGGCCTTCATCGAGAAGGACATGGAGATGCTGGAGATCAACCCGCTGATCGTGATGGAGGACGGCCATCTCAAGGTGCTCGACGCCAAGCTGGGTTTCGACGGCAACGCGCTCTACCGCCAGGGCGAGGTCGCGGACCTGCGCGACACGACCGAGGAGGACCCCAAGGAATTGGAAGCCTCCAAGTATGACCTGAACTACATCGCGCTGGACGGCGAAATCGGCTGCATGGTCAACGGCGCTGGCCTGGCGATGGCCACGATGGACATCATCAAGCTGTACGGCGCCGAGCCTGCCAACTTCCTCGACGTGGGCGGCGGGGCCACCAAGGACAAGGTGACCGAGGCGTTCAAGATCATCACCTCGGACCCGAACGTGAAGGGCATCCTCGTGAACATCTTCGGCGGCATCATGCGCTGCGACGTGATTGCAGAGGGTGTGGTGGCTGCGGTCAAGGAAGTGGGCCTGAAGGTGCCGCTGGTCGTTCGGCTTGAGGGCACGAATGTCGAGAAGGGCAAGGAGATCATCAACAACTCCGGCCTGGACGTGATCGCCGCCGACGACCTGAAGGACGGCGCGCAGAAGATCGTGAAGGCGGTCAAGGGCTGACACCATGGCCCCGAATGCAGCATCGACAGGGCACTGGATGGAGAGGCCGGCGCGGGAGTGCGCCGCAGCTTCTTCGATCCGCGTCCTCGACGTGCTGCCGAATGATCCCGCCAGTCTCCGATACCCGTGCGGAGGCTGGCGCTCCGACGCAGCCGAAATGATCCATCTGTAATCCCATGCATGCTCTCGTCCACATAGGTCCGACCAAATGCGGCTCTACCGCGTTGCAGGCGTTCCTGTCGCGGAACGCGGCGGCGCTGGCCGGTCGCGGGCTGCGCTATGAGCGCTGGTTCGGGACGGCGAAATGGGACAGCTCGCAGGTGGAACTGCCGATCGCCGCGCTGGCGGCCTGCGACGCGGTAATCCCGTATCGTCGGACGCGCTCGGTCTTCGGCCTGCCGGATCTGGAGGCCGCGCGCGGACTGGCCCGGGCGTGGCTGGACTGGCTCGACACGGCCCGAAAGGGCTGGACTGAGCGGGTGGTCGCGTTTTCCTCGGAGCACCTGATGGTCTGGCTGACGACCGTGCCGCAGGTCAGGGCGATGCATCGCATCCTGAGCGAACGGTTCCAGTCGGTCCGTTACGTGGCCTGGCTGCGCCCGCAGGAGGACTGGCTGCTCAGCCAGTATTCGCAGGGCTTGCGCGCCGGCAGCACCGCGACGCTTGGCGAGATGGTGCAGCAGCGCCTGAAATCCGCGCAAAGGGCGATTCCGAATTTCGCGGCGCGGCTGCGGCTCTGGGTCGAGGCGGTGGGCGCCGACGCGCTGCGGGTGTTCCGGCTGGACGCCCCGCCCGAGGGGCGGGACCATTGCGACACGTTCTGCGACCTTGCCGGGGTCGCGGGCGAAGACCTGGACCGGCCCGAGACGCGCAACGCCTCGTTCGGGGCGCATTCGGCCGAGGCGATGCGCCAGGTCAACCTGCGCCTGCCCTACTGGGGCAAGGGGCAGAGCGGCATCAACCCGGCGCGGCAGGGCATCGCCCGGCACCTGGAGCAGGCGGCCGAGGGCGAGCCACCCCTGGCCCTGACCGAGGCGCAGCGTGCACAAATTGCCGACGCCTATGGCCCCGGCAACCGCTGGCTGGAAGAGACATTTACGGATTGCGCGGGCCTGACCACCGCAGGCCGCCCGCGCGGGACGCCGGCGGCGCCCGGAACACAGGCGGTCGCCGCCCGGCTCATCGACCTTCTTTTCGCCAGCCGTATGGGCGCGCTGGCCCCGCTTACCGAAACGCAACGCGCGCGGGCCAACCCGCCGCGCGGACCCAGGACAGGTCGGACGGTCCCCGGACCGCAGGCACCGTCCACAGACCCTACCCCTTGACGAGGCAAAGGAACCAAGAATGGCCGTACTCATCGACGAAAACACCAAAGTCATCTGCCAGGGCTTCACCGGCTCGCAGGGCACCTTTCATTCCGAACAGGCCATCGCCTATGGCACCAAGATGGTCGGCGGTGTCACCCCCGGAAAGGGTGGGCAGACGCATCTGGACCTGCCCGTGTTCAACTCGGTGCACGAGGCCAAGCACGAGACCGAGGCGAACGCGTCGGTGATCTACGTGCCGCCGCCCTTCGCCGCCGACTCGATCCTCGAGGCGATCGACGCCGAGATGGAGCTGATCGTCTGCATCACCGAAGGCATCCCGGTGCTGGACATGATGAAGGTCAAACGCGCGCTTGAAGGCTCGAAGAGCCGCCTGATCGGGCCGAACTGCCCCGGCATCATCACGCCCGACGCCTGCAAGATCGGCATCATGCCGGGCCATATCCACAAGCGCGGTTCGGTCGGTGTCGTGTCGCGCTCGGGCACGCTGACCTACGAGGCCGTGAAGCAGACCACCGATGTGGGCCTGGGCCAGTCCACCTGCGTCGGCATCGGCGGCGACCCGATCAAGGGGACCGAGCATATCGACGTGCTGGAATGGTTCCTCGCCGATGACGAGACCGAATCGATCATCATGATCGGCGAGATCGGCGGCTCGGCCGAGGAAGAGGCCGCGCAGTTCCTGGCCGACGAGAAGAAGAAGGGCCGCTGGAAGCCCACCGCAGGCTTCATCGCGGGCCGCACCGCCCCTCCGGGCCGCCGCATGGGCCATGCGGGCGCCATCGTCGCCGGCGGCAAGGGCGGCGCCGAGGACAAGATCGAAGCGATGAAATCGGCCGGCATCGTCGTGGCCGAAAGCCCCGCCCAGCTGGGCGAGGCCGTTCTGGAAGCGATCGGCAAGTAAGCCGGCCGTCCGGCCCCGGGGACTGTCTCCGGGGCCATATTCGGGAGGAAGGCCAATGTCGTTCACAGAGGCCATAAAGACCTGCTTCTCCAAGTACTTCACGTTTTCCGGGCGTGCATCGCGGTCGGAATACTGGTGGTTCTTCCTCTTCATCCTGCTGGGCAACATCGTGGCCGGCATTCTGGATTCCGTCCTGTTCGGCGCCGTGACCGGCTCCATCGAAACCGGGCCGGACGGGTTCAGCGCAAGTGCCGAGAACAACGGGCCGGTGGCGGCGATCTTCAGCCTTGCGGTGCTGATCCCGCAGCTGGCCGCAGGCTGGCGGCGGATGCATGACACCGGGCGCAGCGGGTTCTACCTGCTGCTTCCGCTGCTTCTGTCGATCGGCGCGGCGCTCATCCTTGTCTTCGGAATCGGGGCGGCCTCGATGTTCCAGCATGGCGGCTCTTTCGACCGGCTGTTCACCGGGGCGACGCTGTTGCTGATGGTCCCGACCGTTCTGGTGCTCGTGATCTCGCCGCTTCTGGTGCTGTGGTGGCTGACCCGGCCCAGCGAGCCCGGCGCGAACCGCTACGGGCCGAACCCGCACGAGGCACGCGCATGAGCCCGGCCCTCTCCCCCGAGGCGCAATCGCTGCGCGCGCGGCCCGGATCGGGCGGCGGCATGGACATGCGCGGGCTCAAGCACCGGCTGGCGACCTCGTCGCTGGCCGGGCCACTGGCAAGCCTTCGCGGTGGCTGGAAGGCCCGCAAGCTGGTGTCGAATGCCGAACTGGGTCTTCTGTTCAAGGAAGACCAGATGATGGAGACGATGCTGGAACGGATGATCCGGCCCGACTGGAACTGCCTCGATATCGGCGCGCATATCGGGTCGGTCTCGTACCGTTTCCAGATGCTTGCCCCCAAGGGCCGTCACGCGATCATCGAGGCCAGCCCCGACAAGGCGGCGCTGCTGGCGCACCGGTTCCCCGACACCCCCGTTCTACAGTTGGCCGTCTCGGACAGCGCGGGCGAGGTCAGTTTCTACGAGAACCTCGACCAGCCCGGATATTCCAGCCTGTCGGATCGCGCCAGCCGCGGCCGCGTGCGCGAGATCACGGTGCCCGCGCGCCGACTGGACGACCTGTTCGACGCCGACCAGTGCTTCGACCTGGTCAAGATCGATGTCGAAGGTCACGAATTCGCCGCGCTGACCGGCGGCCGCGCGCTGCTGGAGCGATGCCGCCCCGTCATCCTGTTCGAGGCGGGCGCCATCGATGACACGGACCTGGCAACCGGACAGGGCGAGCGTCTGTTCGACTTTCTGACCGCAGACCTGGATTACGCCGTCTTTGCCGTCTTCGACCTCTATTTCGACCGCCCGGCAATCTCGGCCGAGCTGTTCCGGTCCTACCGGACCTATCCTTTCCTCGCGTTCAACTATTTCGCGCTGCCCGCCGAAACCGCCCGCCCCGCCCCATCCGCAAAAGAGTGAGACCGGAGTCATGACTGACCAATCACCCAACGAGCAATTCCACGCCCTGAGCTTCATGCAGGGGCATAATGCGGAGTACCTGGAACAGCTCTATGCCCAGTACGCCAAGGACCCTTCGGCGGTTGACGCGGCCTGGGGCGATTTCTTTCGCGCGATGGGCGACTCCGAGCGCGACGTGACCGCCGAGGCGGCCGGCCCCTCCTGGGCGCGGCGCGACTGGCCGCCGGTGCCCAATGACGACCTGACCGGCGCGCTGACCGGGGAATGGGCCGAAGCGGATGCCAAGGCCGCGGGCAAGAAGATCGCCGAAAAGGCCGCCGAAAAGGGCGTGCCCGTCAGCGAGGACGCGATCAAGCGCGCGGTTCTCGATTCGATCCGGGCGCTGATGCTGATCCGGGCCTATCGCATCCGCGGCCACCTGGTGGCCGATCTCGACCCGCTGGGGATGCGCAGCCAGACCCCGCATCCCGAGCTGGATCCCAGGACCTACGGTTTCAGCGATGCCGACATGGACCGGCCGATCTTCATCGACAACGTGCTGGGACTTCAGATCGCCTCGATGCGGCAGATCGTCGAGATCGTGAAGCGGACCTATTGCGGCACCTTCGCGATGCAGTACATGCATATCTCGGACCCCGAGCAATCGGCCTGGCTGAAGGAGCGGATCGAAGGCTACGGCAAGGAAATCGCGTTCACCAAGGAAGGCCGAAAGGCGATCCTGAACAAGATGGTCGAGGCCGAGGGCTTCGAGAAGTTCCTGCATGTGAAATACATGGGCACCAAGCGCTTTGGCCTTGATGGCGGCGAGGCGCTGATCCCCGCGATGGAGCAGATCATCAAGCGCGGCGGCGCGCTGGGTCTCAAGGAGATCGTGATCGGCATGCCCCACCGGGGCCGGCTGAACATCCTCGCCAACGTGATGAACAAGCCCTATCGCGCGATCTTCAACGAGTTCCAGGGCGGCAGCTTCAAGCCCGAGGACGTGGACGGTTCGGGCGACGTGAAATACCACCTGGGCGCCTCCAGCGACCGGGAATTCGACGGCAATTCGGTCCATCTGTCGCTGACCGCCAACCCCTCGCACCTGGAGGCCGTGAACCCGGTGGTTCTGGGCAAGGTCCGCGCCAAGCAGGACCAGCTGAAGGACAGCGAGCGCACGCAGGTGATGGGCATTCTGCTGCATGGCGACGCGGCCTTTGCCGGGCAGGGCGTGGTGGCCGAGGGCTTCGGCCTGTCGGGCCTGCGCGGGCATCGCACCGGCGGGACGATGCATATCGTGGTGAACAACCAGATCGGCTTCACCACCGCGCCGCATTTCTCGCGCTCCTCGCCCTACCCCACCGACATCGCGCTGATGGTGGAGGCGCCGATCTTCCACGTGAACGGGGACGACCCCGAGGCAGTGGTGCATGCCGCCAAGGTGGCGACGGAATTCCGGCAGAAGTTCCACAAAGACGTGGTCATCGACATCTTCTGCTACCGCCGCTTCGGTCATAACGAGGGCGACGAGCCCATGTTCACCAACCCGATCATGTACAAGAAGATCAAGGGTCATCGAACGACGCTCGCGCTCTATACCGATCGGCTGGTCAAGGACGGGCTGATCCCCGAGGGCGAGATCGAGGACATGAAGGCCGCGTTCCAGGCCAAGCTGAACGAGGAGTTCGAGGCCGGCAAGGACTACAAGCCCAACAAGGCCGACTGGCTGGATGGCCGCTGGTCGCACCTGGACCGCGAGAAGGACGAATATGTCCGCGGCGAGACGGCGATCACCCCCGAGACGATGGAGCAGGTCGGCCGCGCCCTGACCACGGCGCCCGAGGGCTTCACGCTGCACAAGACCGTGGGTCGCCTGCTGGAAGCCAAGCAGAAGATGTTCGAGACCGGGAAGGGGTTCGACTGGGCCACGGGCGAGGCGCTGGCCTTCGGCTCTCTGCTTACCGAGGGCTATCCGGTGCGCTTGGCCGGCCAGGATTCCACGCGCGGAACATTCTCGCAGCGTCACTCGGGATTGATCAGCCAGGACAACGAGGAGCGCTATTTCCCGCTCAACAACATCCGCGAGGGCCAGGCCCATTACGAGGTCATCGACTCGATGCTCTCGGAATACGCGGTGCTGGGCTTCGAATACGGTTATTCGCTGGCCGAGCCCAATGCGCTGACCCTGTGGGAGGCGCAGTTCGGCGATTTCGCCAATGGCGCGCAGATCATGTTCGATCAGTTCGTCAGTTCGGGCGAAAGCAAGTGGCTGCGCATGTCGGGCCTCGTCTGCCTGCTGCCGCATGGCTACGAGGGACAGGGTCCCGAACACAGCTCGGCCCGTCTGGAGCGCTTCCTGCAGATGTGCGGGCAGGACAACTGGATCGTCGCGAACTGCACGACGCCCGCAAACTATTTCCACATCCTGCGCCGGCAGCTGCATCGCAGCTTCCGCAAGCCGCTGATCCTGATGACGCCGAAATCGCTGCTGCGGCACAGGCTGGCCATCTCGGAGGCGGCCGATTTCACCACCGGCTCCAGCTTCCACCGGGTGCTGTGGGACGACGCGGAAAAGGGCAATTCGGACACCAAGCTGGTCGCCGATGACAAGATCAAGCGCGTGGTACTCTGTTCCGGCAAGGTCTATTTCGACCTGCTGGAGGAACGCGATGCGCGCGGCATCGACGACGTCTACCTGCTGCGGGTCGAACAGTTCTATCCCTTCCCGGCCCATGCCCTGATCAAGGAGCTGGAACGGTTCAAGGGCGCCGAGATGATCTGGTGCCAGGAAGAGCCCAAGAACCAGGGCGCCTGGACCTTCATCGAGCCCAATATCGAATGGGCGCTGACGCGGATCGGCGCGGCGCATCCCCGGCCACGCTACGTCGGCCGTGCAACATCGGCCTCGCCCGCGACGGGTCTGGCCAGCCAACACAAAGCCCAACAAGAGGCGCTTGTCGACGAAGCGCTGAGCATCGAAGGATAACAGACGATGACGATCGAAGTTCGAGTTCCAACGCTAGGCGAATCGGTGAGCGAAGCCACCGTGGCAACCTGGTTCAAGAAGCCCGGCGATACCGTTGCCGTCGACGAGATGCTGTGCGAGCTGGAGACCGACAAGGTCACGGTCGAGGTCCCCTCGCCCGCCGCCGGCAAGCTGGGCGACATCATCGCCTCCGAGGGCGAGACGGTCGGCGTCGATGCGCTGCTCGCCACCATCGCGGAAAGCGGCCAGGCCGGCCCCGAGGAGATGAAGGAACGTCCCGCCGAGGCCGAGGCGCGCCCCAGCGGCACGCCCAATGGCGAAGCCACGGAAAGCATCGACGTGATGGTGCCCACGCTGGGCGAGTCCGTCTCGGAAGCGACGGTCTCGACCTGGTTCAAATCGGTGGGCGACGAAATCGCACAGGACGAGATGCTGTGCGAACTCGAGACCGACAAGGTCTCGGTCGAGGTGCCGGCACCCGCGGCCGGGATCCTGACCGAGATCGTGGCCGCCGAGGGCAGCGCCGTCGAGGCGGGCGGCAAGCTCGCCGTGATCTCGGGCTCGGCGGATGCCGCTGCCAGCGCCCCGGCCGCGCCGTCCGAGACGCCCGCCCCCGCGGCCCAGCCGTCAGGTGGCAAGGACGTGGCCAACGCGCCCTCGGCCGAGAAGGCAATGGCCGAGGCCGGTCTTTCCGCCGACCAGGTCAAGGGCACCGGCCGCGATGGCCGTATCATGAAGGAAGATGTCCAGCGCGCCGTCTCGGCCGCGGCGCAGGCCCCGGCGCCTTCGGCCACCGCGCCCGCCCCGCGTGCCCCGGTCGCCGCCGAGGATGCCGGCCGCGAGGAACGGGTCAAGATGACCCGCCTGCGCCAGACCATCGCCCGCCGCCTCAAGGACGCGCAGAACACCGCCGCCATCCTGACAACCTATAACGAGGTGGACATGGGCGCGGTGATGGACCTGCGCAACGAGTACAAGGACCTGTTCGAGAAGAAGCACGGCGCACGCCTGGGCTTCATGTCCTTCTTCACCAAGGCCTGCTGCCACGCGCTGCGCGAGGTGCCCGAGGTCAATGCCGAGATCGACGGCACCGAGATCGTCTACAAGAACTTCGTGCATATGGGCATCGCGGCGGGCACGCCCCAGGGCCTTGTCGTTCCGGTCATCCGCGACGCCGACGGCAAGAGCTTCGCCACGCTGGAGAAGGAGATTGCCGAGAAGGGCCGCCGCGCCCGCGACGGCAAGCTGACCATGGCCGAGATGCAGGGCGGCACCTTCACCATCTCCAATGGCGGCGTCTATGGCTCGCTGATGTCCTCGCCGATCCTCAATCCCCCGCAATCGGGCATCCTGGGGATGCACAAGATCCAGGACCGACCGATGGTGGTGAACGGCGAGATCAAGATCCGCCCGATGATGTACCTGGCACTCAGCTACGATCACCGCATCGTCGACGGCAAGGGCGCGGTGACCTTCCTCGTCCGCGTCAAGGAGGCGCTCGAGGATCCGCGCCGCCTGCTGATGGACCTGTAAGCATATGGCGACCCATGTCCTCTGGCAGGCCGACGTGGCCGATTTCGGCGCTTGGCTGACCGTGTTCCGCGAGGATGCACGGTCCCGCCGGGCGGCGGGCATCCACGAGTTGCATGTCTGGCGGGACCCCGACCGGGCGAACCACGCGGTGGCCCTGTTCGAGATCCGCGACCTCGACAAGGCGCGCGCCTTCTTCGACTCCGAGGAGCTTGCCATGCACATGGAACGCGGCGGCGTGGCCCATGTCACGGTCAAGCTGCTCGAGCCCGCCTGACGGGTGGCGGGGGAGACCCCGCCCTGCACACCGTCCCGGGCCGCGCGGCGGCCCGGCATTCGAGAAAGGTTCGATAACCGTGCCACATAGCGATTGCGTTGACCCGACATGACCCCCGAACTCACCGCCCTCACCCTCGCAGCACTGCTTCAGGTCTTCCAGATCGGCCTCTACTCGGTCGCGGGACAGGCTCAGGTCGGCACCAAGGCAGCCCTCAAACCCCGCGACGAGGGGATCGCGCTGACCGGAACCGCCGGACGCCTGAAACGCGCGATGGAGAACCATTTCGAGGGGCTCATCCTCTTCACCATCGCGGCGCTGGTGATCTCCGTCTCCGGCCAGTCCACCGGCTTCACCACCGGCTGCGCCTGGATCTACCTCGCCGCCCGCATCCTCTACATCCCGGCCTATGCTTTCGGCTGGGTGCCCTGGCGCTCGCTGATCTGGGGCGCGGGCTTTCTCGCCACCGTCGCGATGCTGGGCGCAGCGCTCATATGACCTTTCCTCTTGCCCGAAATATCCCGGGGGAGTCGCGGCCCCGCCGCGACGGGGGCAGCGCCCCCATGACCCCGCCAACCGAAAAGGACCTCACCCATGGCACAATATGACGTCATCGTAATCGGCAGCGGCCCGGGCGGCTATGTCTGCGCCATCCGCTGCGCGCAGTTGGGCCTCAAGACGGCCTGCGTCGAGGGCCGCGAGACGCTGGGCGGCACCTGCCTGAACGTGGGCTGCATCCCCTCCAAGGCGCTGTTGCACGCCTCCCACCAGCTGCACGAGGCCGAGCACAATTTCGCCAAGATGGGCCTCAAGGGCAAAAGCCCCTCGGTCGACTGGAAACAGATGCTGACCTACAAGCAGGAGACGATCGACACCAACACCAAAGGCATCGAGTTCCTGTTCAAGAAGAACAAGATCGACTGGATCAAGGGCTGGGCCTCGATCCCCGGGGCGGGCAAGGTCAAAGTGGGCGACGAGACCTTTGATGCCAAGAACATCATCATCGCCACCGGGTCCGAGCCCTCCTCCCTGCCCGGTGTCGAAGTGGACGAGAAGACCGTCGTGACCTCCACCGGCGCGCTCGAGCTTCCCAAGATCCCGAAAAAGATGGTGGTGATCGGCGCCGGCGTGATCGGGCTGGAGCTGGGCTCGGTCTATTCCCGCCTCGGCGCCGAGGTCACGGTGATCGAATTCCTCGACGCCATCACCCCCGGCATGGATGGCGAGGTGCAGAAATCCTTCCAGCGCATCCTCAAGAAGCAGGGGATGGACTTCGTGATGGGTGCGGCAGTGCAGAAGACCGAAACCGCCAAGGGCAAGGCCAAGGTCACCTACAAGCTGCGCAAGGATGACAGCGAGCACGAGATCGAGGCCGATACCGTGCTGGTCGCCACCGGGCGCAAACCCTACGCCGAGGGGCTGGGCCTCGACTCGCTGGGGATCGAGATGACCCAGCGCGGCCAGATCAAGGTGGGCCGCGACTGGCAGACCAACGTCAAGGGCATCTATGCCATCGGCGACGTGATCGAGGGCCCGATGCTGGCCCACAAGGCCGAGGACGAAGGGATGGCCGTCGCCGAGCAGGTCGCGGGCAAGCATGGCCACGTCAATTACGGTGTGATCCCCGGCGTGATCTACACCCATCCCGAAGTCGCCAATGTCGGCGCCACCGAGGAGATGCTCAAGGAAGAGGGCCGCGCCTACAAGGTGGGCAAGTTCATGTTCATGGGCAATGGCCGCGCCAAGGCCAATTTCGCCGCCGACGGCTTCGTCAAGATCCTGGCCGACAAGGAAACCGACCGCATCCTGGGCTGCCACATCATCGGCCCGGCGGCGGGCGACCTGATCCACGAGGTCTGCGTCGCGATGGAATTCGGCGCCTCGGCCGAGGATCTGGCGCTGACCTGCCACGCGCATCCCACCTATTCCGAGGCGGTGCGCGAGGCGGCGCTCGCCTGTGGCGACGGGCCGATCCACTCCTGACCTTTGCGGCGGCCGGGCACCCCCGGCCGCCCTTCTCCTCCCGCGGCGGAACCTTCCAGCGGTGGAAGGCGGTTGACCTTTCGGAAGACCCGAAAGGAGAGGCCATGACCTATACCCGTTTCGCTGCGATGATCGCGACATCCACCGTCGTGATGCTCGTGCTGATGTATCTCAATACCTACGCGTTCGAGCATGTCTTCTACTCGGAAACCCGCGTCTACATGGCGATCCTGATGGGGGCCACGATGGCCTTTGTCATGATGGGGTTCATGCGCTCGATGTATCCCAGCCGCATGGTCAATCTCGCCATCTTCGCCGGAAGCATCGCGGTCTTCGCGCTGTCGCTCTGGCTGGTGCGCAGCCAGACCACGGTGCAGGGGGCCAGTTTCATGCGTGCGATGATCCCGCACCACTCCATCGCCGTGATGACCTCAAAGCGGTCCGAGTTGGAGGATGCGCGGGTGCAGAAGTTGGCTGGCGAGATCTGGCGCGCCCAGCAGAAGGAGATGGCCGAGATGCGCGCGCTGATCGCCGATCTGGAGGCCGGGAACGTCGTGACCGATATCTACGAAGACCCGCCTGCCAAGGTCGGCAGCGTCGGAGATGCGCTGAACAACACGCTGCTCGCCGGGCTGGACCCGTCCCCCCTGCCGCGCGACGAGGCCGGCCCGGCCCTGCCCGAGGGTGCGACCTGTACCTTCCGTCGCACGCGAGAGGCCGATCCGATCCTCTGGGCCGGTGCCGATGGCGAGGCTGCAGCGATGAAGCTCAACGGCGTGATCGTCCCGCTCCAGGGAACCGGGGAAGGCGCGTTCGGCGCAGATGGCCTGACCATGCGTGTGGCGCCGGTCGATGGCGGTTGGCGCGCGAATGCCGAACTGACCTTCGCGCTCGACCCCGGCCCGACCGCCGCCTATCGCGGCTTCTGGTCCTGCTGACCCGCCTGCCCATCTTCTCGTTGGCAAATACCAGCGGGTGTGAATTGGCGCGTCACGGGCCACGAGGGGGCAGCGCCCGCTAGCGCGACACAGGCGGGGGGCCCGCGCTGTCACGCCGGATGAACTCGATCTCGATCACGTCGGACGGCCCTGTGCGGGTGCCGGTCTCGATCATGTCCAGCAGCAACTCGGCCGCGCGGATGCCGATCTGCGTGCGCGGCTGGCGGATGGTGGTGAGCGCCGGGCTCAGGTGCTGGACGATCTCGATATTGTCGAACCCCACGATGGACAGTTCGCGCGGCACATGGATTCCCGCCCGTTGGACCGCGCCGAGGAAGCCCACCGCCATCTCGTCCGAGGAAAAGAACAATGCCGTCGGGCGATCCTTCATCGCCAGCCAGACCCGTGCCGCCGCCGCTCCGGAATCCATGCTGAAATCGCCCTCGAGGATCCAGTCCTCGCGCAGCGGCAAGCCGACCGAGACCATCGCCTCGCGAAAACCTCTCAGCCGCTCCTCGGTCAGGACATTGCCGCGCGGCCCGGTGACATGACCGATGGCGCGATGGCCGAGCTGCGCGAAATGGCCAACCGCCATCGCCGCGCCCCGCCCGTTCTCGACCCGGACCGAGGGCAGGTCGCGCCCCATCCACTCGCAGGCCATCACCACCGGCGGGCGGCCCGGGTGCTCCAGCGCATCCGGCGAGAGCGAGCCGTCGAGCAGCACCAGCCCGTCCGCCTGGCCCGAGGTCAGGTAATGCGCCAACAACTGGTCGGGATCCGGCCCCGACTGGGTATCGGCGATCAACATCCCGTATTGCGCGGGGGTCAGGACCGAGGCCAGCCCGGCAAGGATCTGCGAGAAGAACGGGTTGGCGATGTTGGGCAGCAGCACGATCACCGACCCGGTGCGCTGCCGCCGCAGGTTCGAGGCGGTGGTGTTGACACGGTATCCAGTCTCGGCGACGGCGTTCAGAACCGCCTCCCGAGTCGCGGCCGCAACCACCGAGGGCTTGGACAGCGTCCGGCTGACGGTCGCGGTCGAGACGCCCGCGGCCTTTGCAACATCTTGAATCGTGGCGATCTTTCGGTCCATTCCATCCCCTCTTGAACGGTCAGAATGGCCTGCGAGAAAGTTCTTGTAAACGATTTCATTCTTTGTCACCCTCTCTTGCAAACGATTACATGCGTGCCGAGGGAGGAAATCGGCACGCGGGAGGACTGCCGTGAAAACGATCAAGGGACCCGCCCTCTTTCTTGCGCAATTCGCAGGCGACGCCGCGCCTTTCGACAGCTGGGCGGGGATCACCCGATGGGCGGCGGAATGCGGCTACGAAGGCGCGCAGGTGCCCAGCTGGGATGCGCGGCTGATCAACCTCGACAAGGCCGCCGAGAGCAAGGGCTATTGCGATGACTGGGCGGGGCAGGCCCGCGAGAACGGCGTCGCGGTGACCGAGCTTTCCTGCCACCTGCAAGGCCAGCTTGTCGCGGTGCACCCCGCCTATGACGCGGCTTTCGACGGGTTCGCCGATCCATCCGTGCGCGGCGACCCGCGCGGGCGGCAGGACTGGGCGGTCGACCAGGTCCGCAAGGCGATCCGCGCCTCGGCCAATCTGGGCCTGACGGCTCTGCCGACGTTTTCGGGCGCCCTGGCCTGGCCCTATGCCTATCCCTGGCCGCAGCGGCCCGCCGGACTGGTCGAGATGGCCTTCGACGAGTTGGCCCGGCGCTGGCGGCCGCTGCTGGATCTTGCCGACGAGAATGGCGTCTCTCTCTGCTACGAGATCCATCCCGGCGAGGACCTGCATGACGGCGCCAGCTTCGAGATGTTTCTCGAACGGGTAAACGAACATCCGCGCGCCATGATGCTCTACGATCCCAGCCATTATGTGCTGCAATGCCTCGATTACCTCGACAATCTGGACATCTACGCCGAACGGATCGGCGCCTTTCACGTCAAGGATGCCGAGTTCAACCCGACCGGGCGGCAGGGTGTCTATGGCGGCTTTCAGCCCTGGGTGAACCGGGCCGGGCGGTTCCGCTCGCTGGGCGACGGGCAGGTGGATTTCGGCGCGGTCTTCTCGAAACTCGCCGCGATGGACTTCGACGGCTGGGCCGTCGTGGAATGGGAATGCGCGCTCAAGCACCCCGAGGACGGCGCGCGCGAGGGGGCGCAATTCGTCCGCGATCACATCATCCGCGTGACGCCCCATGCCTTCGACGATTTCGCGGCCGGCAGCACGGACGAGGCCGCCAACCGCCGGATGCTGGGGCTGACATGAGCCGATTTGCCGACAGGACGGGCCCGATCCGGCTGGGCATGGTGGGCGGCGGCCAGGGCGCCATGATCGGTGCCGTGCACCGGATCGCCGCGCGCCTCGACGGCCGGTTCGAGCTTGTCGCCGGCGCGCTCTCCTCGACCGGGGACAAGGCGCTGGCCTCTGCCGCCGCGATCGGGCTTTCGCCCGAACGCTCCTATACAGACCATGTCGCGATGGCCCGGCGCGAGGCCCGGCTCAAGGACGGGATCGAGGCGGTCGCAATCACCGTGCCCAACCACATGCACCTGCCTGTCGCGCGCGAATTCCTGAAACGCGGCATCCATGTCATCTGTGACAAGCCGCTCACCGGAACGCTTGCAGATGCAAAAAAGATGCGCGCGGCGGCCGAGAAATCCGACGCCCTGTTCATCCTGACGCATAATTACACCGGCTATCCGCTGATCCGCGAGGCAAGGGCGCGGATCGACCGCGGCGATCTGGGTCAGATCCGGCTGGTGCAGGTGGAATACGCCCAGGACTGGCTGGCCGAGGCACCGGCGCCGGACAACAAGCAGGCCGAATGGCGCACCGATCCCGCGAAAAGCGGGGCGGGCGGGGCGACCGGCGATATCGGCACCCATGCCTGGAATCTCCTGCGCTTCGTCACCGGGCTGGCGCCCGAGGCGATTGCCGCCGATCTGCAAAGCTTCGTCCCCGGCCGCGCGCTGGACGACAACGCGCATGTGATGCTGCGCTTCAAGGGCGGCGCGCGCGGAATGCTCTGGTGCAGCCAGGTTGCGGCGGGCGAGGAAAACAACCTCTCCCTGCGGGTCTATGGCACCAAGGCCGGGCTGGAATGGCGGCAGGAAAACCCGAACGAATTGCGCGTGACGCCCCGGGGCGGGTCCACGACGATCATCACGCGCGGGTCCGCAGACACCACAGACGGGTCGCGCCGCCTGACCCGCGTGCCGCCCGGCCATCCCGAAGGGTTCCTGGAAGCCTTCGCAAATATCTACGGCGAGGCCGCCGAGGCGATCCGCGCGGCGCGCACGGGCGCCCCCCTGCCCGAGGGCGTCACCTTTCCGACCCTTGCGGACGGGATCGAGGGCGTAAGCTTCGTGGAGGCCTGCGTGCGCTCCTCGAAACGCAATGCGGCCTGGGTGACGCCATGAGCGCGGTTCTCGAAGCGCGCGGGGTCACCCGCTCCTTCGGCCCGATCCGGGTGCTGCACGGCATCGATTTCGCGCTGCTCCCGGGCGAGGTGCACGCGCTGATCGGCGAGAACGGCGCGGGCAAGTCCACGATGATGAAGATCCTTGGCGGATACCTGTCGCCGACCGAGGGCGAGCTGCTGCTCGATGGCCAGCCCGTCCGCTTTGCCGACCAGCGCGACGCCGAAAGCGCGGGCATCCTGATGATCCACCAGGAATTCAACCTCGCCCTGCAACTGACGGTCGAGGAGAATCTCTTCCTCGGCCGCGAGAAACGGCGCGGTATCTTCCTCGACAAGGCCGCGATGCGGGACGAGGCGCGCGACCTGCTGGCCCGGCTCGACTGCCATGTGAACCCGCGCGCGCGCATCCGCGACCTGTCGGTTCCTGACCGGCAGATGGTCGAGATCGCCCGCGCAATCGGGCGCAACGCGCGCGTCCTGATCATGGATGAACCGACCGCCGTCCTCACCGGCCGCGAAACCGACGTGCTGCTGGGCCAGATCGAGCGGCTCAGGGCGCAGGGCACGGCAATTCTCTACACGTCACACAAGCTCGACGAGATCGCCCGCATCGCCGACCGGGTCACTGTCCTGCGCGACGGCAGCCATATCACCACCCGCCCGGCCAAGGGCTTTACCGAACATGGCATGGCCGAGGCGATGGTGGGGCGCGAACTGTCGGACCTCTTTCCGCCCAAGCCCGTCGCGGGCGACGACATCGTGCTGGAGGTCGAGAGCCTGACCGTTCCGGGCAAGGTGCGCGACGCCTCCTTCTCCCTGCGCAGGGGCGAAGTGCTGGGCTTTGCCGGGCTGGTCGGATCCGGCCGGACCGAGCTGATGGAGGCGATCGTGGGCCTGCGCCCCGCGACCGGAGCCGTGCGCGTCAACGGCAAGCCGCTGGCGGCGGGCTCGGTTCTGGCCGCGCGCAAGGCGGGGCTGGTCTACCTGACCGAGGACCGCAAGGAAAAGGGCCTGCTGCTGGGCAAATCGCTGACCGAGAACCTGACCCTTCTGGCGCTCGACCGGTTCGGCACGCTCACCATCGACAAGCGGGCCGAGGACAAGGCGCTGACCCGCGCGATTTCCGACTTCGACATCCGCGTCAAGGACCGCGGCATGACCGCGGGCAGCCTGTCGGGAGGCAACCAGCAAAAGCTGCTGCTGGCCAAGACCATGCTGGCCGAACCCCAGATCGTCATCATAGACGAGCCGACGCGCGGCATCGACATCGGCACCAAGCAGCAGATCTACGATTTCATCGCCGCCCTCGCGGCGCAGGGCAAGAGCGTGATCGTCGTCTCCTCGGAACTGGCCGAGGTGATCGGCCTGGCCGACCGCGTGATCGTGATGGGCAGGGGCCACATCGCGGGCGAACTGACCGGCGACGCCATCACCGAGGACGCCATCCTGCGCCGCGCCATGGGCGTCGGCGAACTGACCGGAGCAAGCGCATGACCGACACCACCGGCGAGACGACCGCAGGTCCGCGCCGCCCCCGCCTCAACCTGCACGTATTGGGGCCGGTGCTGGCGCTGATCGCGCTCATCATTCTCGGCGCCTCGCTCAACAGCAATTTCCTGAGCTACGGCAACGTCACCAACGTTCTGGCCCGCTCGGCCTTCATCGGCATCATCGCCGTCGGCATGACCTTCGTCATCACCGCGGGCGGCATCGACCTGTCGGTGGGATCGATGGCGGCCTTTGTCGCGGGGGTGATGATCCTGGCCATGAACGCGATGATCCCGACACTGGGCATCGGGGTGCCGCTGATCGTGGCGGGCATGACGGTGGCGCTGCTGGCCGGGCTGGGGGCGGGGCTCATCAACGGGTTCCTGATATCCAAGGTGGGTATCGAGGCCTTCATCGTCACCCTGGGCTCGATGGGGATCTACCGTTCGCTCACCACATGGCTGGCCGATGGCGGCACGCTCTCGCTCGATTTCGACGCCCGCAGTTTCTATCGCCCCGTCTATTACGATGGCATCCTGGGCATCGCCTGGCCGATCATCGTCTTCGCCCTGGTCGCGATCCTGGGCGAACTCGCGATGCGCAAGACGCCCTTCGGCCGTCATTGCGCCGCGCTCGGCGCGAACGAACAGGTGGCGCGCTATTCGGCGGTCAAGGTCGATCGGGTGCGCATGGCGACCTATGTCCTGCTGGGCATGCTCGTGGGCGTCGCCACCATCATGTATGTCCCCCGCCTGGGCTCGGCCTCGGGTTCCACCGGCGTCTTGTGGGAGCTCGAGGCCATCGCCGCCGTCATCATCGGCGGCACCGTCCTCAAGGGCGGGTTCGGCCGGGTCTGGGGCACCGTGGTCGGCGTTCTGATCCTCAGCCTGATCGACAACATCCTGAACCTCGCCTCGATCGTCAGCCCGTATCTCAACGGCGCGATCCAGGGCGTCATCGTCATTCTCGCTGTGGTCCTGCAGCGGGAAGGAAAGTCCGCCGACTGAGCGGCAAACACGGGAGGAAACGCAATGAAACGCAGAGATATCTTCAAGGGCGCGGCACTCGGCCTCGCACTGGCCGCGGCCGGCCCCGCGCTGGCGCAAGACACCAAGGTGATCGGTGTCGCCATCCCCTCGGCCACGCATGGCTTCATGGGTGGGCTGAACTATCACGCGCAGGCCGCCATCGAACGGCTGGAGGAGACCTATCCCCAGCTCGACTTCGTGCTGGCCACCGCGGGCGATGCAGGCAAGATGGTCAACGACATCGAGGACATGGTCGCCACCCGCAACATCTCGGCCCTGGTGGTGCTGCCCTTCGAATCCGAACCGCTGACCTCACCGGTGCAGGCGGTCAAGGAGCAGGGCATCTGGGTCACCGTGGTCGATCGCGGCCTCTCGGTCGAGGGGATCGAGGATCTCTACGTCGCGGGCGACAATCCCGGCTTCGGCCGCGTCGCGGGCGAGTATTTCGCCGAGAACCTCGGCGACGGCGACAATATCGTCGTGCTGCGCGGCATTCCCACCACGCTCGACAACGAGCGCGTCGATGCCTTCACCGCCGCGATCGATGGCTCGGGCATCAACGTTCTCGACATGCAGCACGGCAACTGGAACCGCGACGACGCCTTCAACGTGATGCAGGATTTCCTGTCCAAGTATGACGACATCGACGCGGTCTGGGCCGCCGATGACGACATGGCCGTCGGCGTGCTCGAGGCGATCGACCAGGCCGGCCGGAATGACGAGATGTGGGTCGTCGGCGGCGCCGGGATGAAGCAGATCATCAAGCGCATGATGGATGGCGACCCGATGCTGCCCGTCAACGTGACCTACCCGCCCGCGCAGATCGCTACCGCGATCGAGCTGACGGCGCTGGGCCTCGTATCGGACACGCCGGTGGCGGGCCGGTTCATCATCGGCAGCCAGCGGATCACCCCCGAGAACGCCGAGCAGTACTACTTCCCCGACAGCCCGTTCTGATCCTATATGAGTGAAAGAGGCGGCCCGGCGCATCGCGTCCGGGCCGTCCTGCGTTCCGCAGCAAGGGCCTTGCCTATGACACGACTGGTCGCCGATATCGGGGGCACGAATGCCCGCCTCGCCGTCGCACGGGCGGGCGTGGTCCTTCCGGGATCGGAACGGCGCTATGCCAATGACGGTTTCGCGGGGTTCGAGGATCTGGCGGAGCGCTACCTCTCCCAGATCCATCCCGGCCCCTTGTCCGAGATCGTGGTGGCCGTCGCGGGCCCCGTGGGTCCGGGCACGGCGCGGCTGACAAATCGCGGCTGGACCTTCGACGCGGAGGCGCTGTCGCGCCGCTTCGTCGCGCCGCGCGTGATGCTGATGAATGATCTGGCCGCGCTTGGGCAGGCGCTGGACTCGCTGGGCGAGGACGGGCTGATGACCATTTGCGAGGGCGACGCAACCGGCGGCACCCAGGCCCTGGTGGCCGGGATCGGCACCGGCTTCAATACCAGCCACGTGCTGTATCGCGGCGCCGACGCCCGCTGCACGCGGGCCGAGTTCGGCCATGTCTCCCTGCCCCACCCTGTTGCCACGGCCCTGCACGAGCGGTTCGGCGACACGGCACCGGATTTCGCGACCGTCGAGGATTGCTTCTCGGGGCGCGGTTTCGCGCGGGTGAAAGCCGCTTGCGGCGCGGATGTCGTGGAGTTCTACGGACAACTGACCGGCCTGCTCGCGCGCGAGCTGCGGCTCGCCTTCATGCCCGATGCCGGGCTCTACTTCGCGGGCAGCGTGGCGCGAGCCATCCTGACGGGCGGTGGCGCCGGGGCCTTTGCGCGCGCCTTCCACGCGCCCACGCCCGTGCCGCTGGGCGCGCCACCCCCCGTGCGAATGATCATGGACGACATGGCCGCGCTCAAGGGCTGCGCCTCGGTCACTTTCTGACGCTCACCACAGGGTCTGCGCTGCCCGCCGCGGCCATTCCAGGTCGTATTCCGCACCACCCTCGGCGCCATCCGTCATCTCGGCTAGGATGTCGCCCGCGCTCGGCAGGTTCGCGCTCTCGTCCCCCGCCGTCCAGGTCCGGGCGCGCATCAAAGCGCGGGCGCACTGGAAATAGATCTCGCCGATCTCGACCACCGTGACCGTGGCGGGCTGCCGGCCCGCCTTCTCGAACCGCGTACGCAGATCGGCATCGGCCGTGAGGACCCCCCGCCCGTTCACCCGGACGCAATTCTCCGAGCCGGGCACCAGGAACAGAAGCGAGCAGCGCGGATCCCGCACGAGGTTGCGCAGCGCGTCCAGCCGGTTGTTGCCCCGCCAGTCCGGCAGCGCCAGCGTGCCGGGGTCAAGCTCCCTCACCACCGGTCCGTCATCGCCGCGCGGCGTGGCGTCGGTGCCCTCGGGGCCCACCGTCGACAGGATGCAAAGGCGCGACGCCATGATCCACCGCCGATAGGCCGGTGTCATCCGCCGCGCCACCTTGGACAAAGAGGCGGGCGGCGGCGTGCCATAATGCGACTCCAGCGCCTCGACCGTCTCGATCCGCTCCATCACTGCCCCCGTCCTTCGGCGATCAGCGCATCCGAGCGGTCCTCGACCACCCGTTCCAGCCTGACCAGGAACTCGTCACGCGCCAGCCCCGGCGGAATGGGCTCCAGGAACTCCACCACTGCCCGGCCCGGCCTGCGCAATATGCCCTTGCGCGGCCAGAACAGCCCCACATTCGTCGCCGCCGGCACGCAAGGATAGCCCAGCCCGCCATAGAGAACCGCCGACCCCACCTTGTAGGCCAGCTTGGCACCCGGCGCGACGCGCGTGCCCTGCGGGTAGATGATCAGCTGACCGGGCTCCGAGAACTCGGCCGCCACGTCCTGCACCATCTTGGCGATGGCCGCGCCCCGCCGCCCCCGGTCCACCGGAACGCAGCCCAGCCGCTTGGCGTAAAGCCCGATGATCGGCGTCCAGAGCAACTCTCGCTTCATGATGAATTTCGGATGCGGCACAGCGTCGAAGATCATCAGGATGTCCAGGAAAGACTGGTGCTTGGCCGCGATCACCACCTCGTCACGCGGGGGCGTGCCGCGGATCTCGGGCCGGATTCCGATCATCAAGGGCATCGCGCGCAGAACCGAGCGGGCATAGACCTTGCAGGCGCGGCGCGCCCCCTCCTTGGCCAGGATCGCCCAGGGCAGGAAGACGATGCCAAGGATCAGCATCCAAATATAGATCAAAACCATGAAGATGACCGAGCGCAGGTACTGGATCGCGGTGAACATCAGCTCAGTTCCTTCAACACCCGCCGTGCGGCGGCCCATGTCGCGGCAAAGGCCACCAGCGCGCCCAGCGGCGGGATCAGCAGCGGGAACAACCAGCCCAGCCCCCGGAATCCCAGGCCCGTCAGGAAGCCGCCCGCTTCGGACGCGTCGGGCAGCAGCATCACGCCGCCCATGCCCAGCGCCACGCCCACCGCCGCGCCGATCAGCGCGCGCAGGGTGAAACGGCGCACGAAGGCCCCGGCGATATAGCGGTCGAGCGCGCCCACCAGCCGCAGCACCTCGATCACCTGCGCATTGGCGGCCAGCGCCGCATTGGCCGCCAGCGTGATCATCGCCGCCGTCGCGCCCCCGATCAGCAGGATCGAGATCAGCGCCAGCCGGCGCAGCGAATTGGCCGCATCCACCAGCGGCGCGCGCCACCGGGTATGATCGTCCAGCACCGCGCCCGGCACCTCGGCCTGAAGCCGAAGGCGCAGCCCCGCCGCATCGTAACCCGGCTCGCCCTCCACGATCTCGATCAGCTGGGGCACGGGCAGCGTGTCCAGCGGCAGTTCGGGACCGAACCAGGGAGCCAGCAAGGCCGCCTGCTCCTCGGCGCTCAGCGCGCGCGCCTGGGCCACGCCGGGCGTCTGGCGCAGGATCCTCAGCGCCGCCTCGGTCTGCGCGGCGCGCTGATCCCTCGGCGCGTTGATGCGCAGCGTCGCGGCGCGGGCAAGCTCCTCGGCCCAGCGGTCGGCCAACCGCCCCGAGGCCAGCGACAGCGCCAGCGCGAAGACCGCCAGGAACGCCATCGCGCCGGACACGAAAAGGGTCAGCTGCGCCGTGAAGCCCGAGGGCGGCACCACGCGATCGGCCTGCTTGTCGCCCATGAGAAGGCTGCGGATCGTTCCCTTGCTCACAGGTCCGCCCCCGCCAGTTGCAGCCGCCGGTCCGAGATCCGCAGGACGCGCGCCTGCACCTGCGCCTTGGCGGCGCGGATCAGGCTCAGGTCATGGGTGGCGATCAGCACCGTCTTGCCCATCCGGTTCAGCTCGACCAGCAATTGCAGCAGGCGTTGCGACATCTCCCAGTCCACGTTGCCCGTGGGCTCATCGGCCAGAACGAGGTCCGGCGACATGATCACCGCACGCGCCAGCGCCGCCCTTTGCCGTTCGCCGCCCGACAGTTCCGGCGGCAGGGCATCGGCCCGCGACGACAGCCCGACCCAGGCCATCAGCTCGCCCAGGTTTTCCGCCTCGCTGCGCGGATCGCGGCCCGAGACCATCAGCGGCAGCGCCACGTTCTCGGACACCGGCAGATGGTCGAGGAACCGGCAATCCTGGTGCACCACCCCGATCCGCCGCCGCATCAGCGCGGTCCGGTCACGGTCGAGACTGCGCATGTCCTGCTCAAAGGCCATGACCTGCCCCGAGGTCGGCTGAAGCGCCCCGTAGCAGAGCTTGAGCAGGGTGGTCTTGCCCGCCCCCGAGGGACCGGTGAGGAAGTGAAAGGACCCCGGAGCAAGGCGCACGGAAACATCGCTCAGCAGCTCGCCGCCGCCATAGCTGTAGCCCACCTTGTCCAACTCGATCACGGGCCTGCCCCTTTGCGCTTCTGGCGCACTTCTTGCCCCATGCCCGCGGCGGTTTCAATGCCCGCGCGACCGGTTCGGCGACACCGGGACGCCACAGGCACGTGCCAACCGCCAAAACCCCTCTTTCCGCAATCCGGTCAACCGACTATGCTTCCCGGAAAAACAGGCAGTTGCGCGGGAAACGGGGGCCGGGAGGCAGTATGCGTCTGACATGTCCGAATTGCGGAGCCCAATACGAGGTCCCGCCCGAGGTGATCCCCACCGAGGGGCGCGACGTGCAATGCTCCAATTGCGGCGACACCTGGTTCCAGCCGCATCCCGACGCCGTCCAGGCAGGCGCCGCGCCCGACCGGGACACGCCCGAAGCCCCCGCCGAGGCACAGGATCGTCCCGAACCGGTTGACGAGGAGCTGCCCGAAACGGAAACCGACGCGCCGCTTCCGCCCGAAACCGCGGCCCCTCCGCGCGAAATGGACCCCGCGATCTCGGACATCCTGCGCGAAGAGGCCGAGCGCGAGAAGCGCCTGCGCCGCACCGAGGCCGAGACACTGGAAACCCAGCCCGACCTGGGGCTCGACGACCCCGGTACCGAGGAACCCGCACGCCGCGCCCGCGAAGCCCGCTCGCGCATGGCCGCAATCCGGGGCGAGGCGCCGCCCGCAGGGCCGGCGGCGGGCAGCGAGACCGCCTCGCGCCGCGAGCTCCTTCCCGATATCGAAGAGATCAATTCGAGCCTGCGCAACAACGGCGATGCCCGCCCGCGCGATGTTCAGCCCGTCCGCCCCGAGACGAGATCCCGCTCCGGCGGCGGCTTCCTGCGCGGCTTCTCCATCGTGGTGATCCTCGGCGCGGTGCTCTACCTGCTCTATGCCAACGCGCCGCAGATCGCACAAACCATCCCCCAGGCCGACCCGATGCTCAGCGCCTATGTCGCGCTGGTCGATCAGGGCCGGCTCTGGCTGGATACCACCCTTGGCCCCGCTTTGGGACAGTGACACGCCCATCGGGTCGCCCCTGGTCCGCCAGCAGAAGGAGATTTATGCGCTGAGGCAATGATCGAACCGCACAGAGCGGTCGCGCCCGGCATCGCCGTGATGCCGTACCCTTTCGCATTTCTCAGTCTTTGGGGGTCTCATGACAGACCAGAAACCAACGAGCCGTCCGTTCGAGACGGCGGACACCGAACGCCTGTCGACCATCTGACTCGACGGATCCCGTATCGCACATGCCTTCATCGGAGAGCAGCGGCTCCTCCGGCAACAGCGATTGATCGAAGACAAATACCTGCCCATGGCCGAAACCTGGGTCGCCTGCCACGGGAAGGAACCCGTGGGCTTCATCAGCCTTCTCGACAGTTTCGTCGGCGGGCTTTTCGTGGCACTGGAGCACCAGGGTTGCGGGATCGGTCGCACGCTCGTAACCCGCGCCGCGCAGCGCAAGGGCGCGCTTTCGGTAGAGGTCTATACCCGGAACCGGGACGCGTTCCCGTTTTACCTGGCCTTGGGCTTTCGCGAAATTTCTCGCAGGCCCAGCGATGACGAAGGTCTGCCCTTCGAACTGGCGCTGCTGCGCAGGGACGGCTGATGTCTCACCGGGCGGCGCACGCGCTGCCCGGTCACCTGCGCCGCCACGCTCAGAACCGGTCGAGCAGCCGCTTGAGGTAATCCAGCTCGATCTTCGGGCGCTCGCTGTCGCCGGTGCGCCTGCGGATCTCGTCCAGCAACTCGCGCGCGCGGCGGTAGACGTCCTCGCCCGGAAGCAGGTTCTCATCCGTCCCGACCGACCCCATCGACCCCGGCTCGCGGCCTAGCGGGTCGCGGTTCTGCGCGCGCATGTCGCCCTCCTGCGTGCCCTGGCCGGGCTGGCCCTGCTGCTGCGCCATCGCCTCGCCCAGCGAGCGCATTCCTTCGCGCAGCGCCTCCATCGCCTCGGATTGCCGGTCGATCGCCTCGGCCAGGTCCTCGCCGCGCAGCGCCTCCTCGGCGCCTTCCATCGCGCGGCCGGCCCGGTCCAGCGCGTCGCGCGCCGCGTCCCCCTCGGGCGTTCCCTGACCGGGCAGCGCGCCCTGCTGGCGGCGCAACTCGTCGCGCAGCGCCTGCTGACGGTCGGCCAGCGAGCCTTCGCCGGGCTGGCCCTGCTGGCCCTGCTGGTTGTTGCCCTGGCCCTGGCCATTCTGGCCCTCGTGACTCTGGCCGCGGCCCTGCCCGCCCTGCTGGCCCTCGTTCTGCTGGCTCTGGCCGGATTGGGCGCCTGGGTTGAACTGCTCCTGCAAGTCGCGGAAGGCCTGATCGCTCAGCCCCTGCTGGTTGCGCAGCGTCTCGGCCAGCCCCTCCATCGCCTGCTGCCCCTCGGACTGGCCACCCTGGCCCTGTCCTTGCGTGACGCGCATGTTCTCCATCATCTGCTGAAGCTGCTGCAGCGCCTCCTGCGCCTCGGCCATGCGGCCCTGCTCCATCAACTCCTGGATACGGTCCATCATGCGTTGCAGGTCGTCCTGCGTCATCTGCATGGCCTCGCCATTCTGGGCCTGCTGTTGCTGGTCGCCCTGCTCGCCGTCCTGCTGGGCCTGACGCGACAGCTGTTGCAGATACTCGTTCGTCGCCTCGCGCAACTCCTGCATCAGATCGGCGATCTCCTGGTCGCTGGCGCCGTTCCGCATCGCCTCGGACAGCCGCTCCTGCGCGCGGCGCAGCCGCTCCAGCGCATCCGCCAGCGTGCCCTCCTCCAGCAGGATGGCCAGATCCCACAGCGCCTGCGCGATCTCCTCCTGCTGCTCGGCCTTCAGACCGCCGCCATATTCGGTAAAGGCCTCCAGCCGCCGCAGGATCACGCGCAGCCGCAGATACGCGGTTTCCGAGCGGAACACGTCCTCGGGCTTGTACGACACCGCCCGCAGAACCTGCGAAACGCGCCGCGCGTTGTCACGCGACCACAGCAGGTCGCGGCGCTGCTCGATCACCGCAGCCGCCAGCGGATCGAAGAACCGGCGCCCGGCCAGCATCGTGGCAAAGGGGGCCGCCTCGCCCAGGTTTCCGGCCGCATCCTCGGCAGTGAACTCCATCGTCACCGGAAGGTTCGCCCAAGGGTGCTGCGAGAAATCCTCGATCAGCGTCTCGGTGAACTCGCGCCGGTCGCCCGCGATGGGCAGCGGCAGCGCCAACTCGATCGGCTCGCGCGGATCGGGGTCGATGGCCAGACCGTGACGACGATCAAGCATGTCCATGTCCAGCGTGATCCGGACCGAACCGCCCGTCACCCCGTAATCGTCCGAGGCGCTGAAGGGCAGCGTCATCCGCCCCGCCGCCTCGGTCTCGGCCACGCCGGTCACGGCGATCTCGGGCGTGCGGTCGGGGCGCACCGCGATGGCCCAGTCCCGCCCGCCGGGGCCATTGATGCTCAGCGTGCCGCCCTGCCGGATGGCAAAGGGCTCCTCGGGGTCCGCCAATTGCTCGACCGGGCGGCCCGAGACGCTTTCCTCCAGCGTCAGTTCGCCCGACTGGCCATAAAAGCGCAGCGTGACGGTGCTGCCCACCGGCACATCGATTCCCTCTGCCTTCTGGTCGGCAAGGTAGAGCGTGGGCTTGCCCGTGTAGCGCGGCGGCGCGATCCAGCCCTCCCAGGCCGGGCCGGAAGCGGCGGTCGCGGCGCCCGGTGCCATGTCGCCCACCGACCCCACCCTCCAGAGCGAGCCGAAAAGCAGACCCACGGCCAGCACCAGCAAGGCCACGTAACGCAAGGCGAACGGATCGCGGGCGGCAAGCTTCAGGTCGGGCTGCACGGGCCGTGCGGCCTGCGCGCGCGCGGCCATCCGCGCCTGGTGGGCGCGCCAGACGGCGACAGAATCCGCATCCGTCCCGCCAATCGCCTGATCGTCCATCAAGGCGCGGATCGGCCGGCCCGGCAGCGTCTCGTCGAGCCGCGACAGAACCTCGGCCTCGCGCGGCCAGCGGAATCCGCGCAGCCCCCAGGCCAGCGACACCAGCGCCCCGATCCCCGCCATGGCGCCCAGCGCCCATACGGCTTCGACGGCGATCTGGTCCTGCACACCCAGCATCAGCGCACCCAGCGTCGCGGCGATGACGGCAAAAAGCGGCCAGAACCGCCGCGACATCCGCTCCGAGAACATGCCAAGCCGGGTCAGCCAAAGCGTCCGGCGCGGGATGGGCAGGGTGCGGGGATCTGTCTTGTTCAACCTGTCGGGCAACACGGGCCTCCTGACGGCCCGCGCGCTCATCGCGTCAGAGCCATTCGGGGATGGTATCGCGATTTATGATCTCGTCAAAGGTCGGGCGTGAGCGGATAACCGCGAATTGATCCCCATGCACCAGAACCTCCGGGATCAGGGGCCGCGTATTGTACTCGCTGGACATCACCGCGCCATAGGCCCCGGCGCTGCGGAAAGCGACCAGGTCACCCGGCCCGACCGGCGGCATCGCGCGCTGCCGGGCAAAGGTATCGCCCGTCTCGCAGACCGGACCCACGATGTCATAGACACGCGTCTCGACCCCCGGCTCGGGTTCGATCACCGGATCGATATCGTGATGGGCGTCATACATGGCCGGCCGGATCAGGTCGTTCATCGCCGCGTCGAGGATCAGGAAATCGCGCCCCTCCCCCTCCTTGAGGTAGATCACGCGGCTGACCAGCAGCCCCGCATTGCCCGCGATCAGCCGGCCCGGCTCGATCTCGATCTCGCAGCCCAGATGCCCCAGTTCCTCCTTGATCATCGCGCCGTATTCGACGGGCAGCGGCGGCGCCTCGTTGGAGCGGGTATAGGGGATGCCCAAACCCCCGCCCAGATCCAGCCGCCTTATGTCATGCCCCTCGGCACGTAGCCGCCCGGTCAGCTCGGCCACCTTGCGATAGGCTTGCCGGAACGGCTCCAGGTCGGTCAGCTGCGATCCGATATGCACGTCGATGCCGACCACCTCGATCCCCGGCAGCGCCGCGGCGTGGGCATAGACCTGCGGCGCGCGCGAGATCGGGATGCCGAACTTGTTCTCCGACTTGCCGGTGGCGATCTTGGCATGGGTCTTGGCATCCACGTCCGGGTTCACCCGCACGGTGATCGGCGCCACGACTCCCAGTTCCTGCGCGACGGCGCTCAGAACCTCCATCTCGGGCTCCGACTCGACGTTGAACTGCCGGATGCCGCCGGTCAGCGCCACGCGGATCTCCTCGGCCGTCTTGCCCACGCCCGAGAAGACGATCCTCTCCCCCGGCACGCCCGCCGCCCGCGCCCGCAGGTACTCGCCCTGGCTGACGACATCCATCCCCGCCCCCGCCTGCGCCAGCGTGCGCAGGATGGCCTGGTTGCTCGCCGCCTTCATCGCGTAGCAGACAAGGTGATCGACCCCCTCCAGCGCCTCGTCGAACAGCCGGAAATGCCTCAGCAGCGTGGCCGTGGAATAGACGTAGAACGGCGTGCCGACACTGGCCGCGATCTCGGCGACGGGAACGTCCTCGGCGTAAAGCGCGCCGTCGCGATAAAGAAAATGGTCCATGAGGCGCCCGGTCCTGAAAGAATGTGCCGATCAACGGCTCGCTTCATGCCGCAGACGCAGGAAGAGGTAAAGCGGCAACCCGCAGCTGACCCCGATGCAGAATGTCGCCGGGATCGCCAGCAGGTCCAGCCAGCGCCGCCGTGGCACAGCCTCGGCCAGGATCCAGACGGTCAGCGCGACGGCCGCAATGGTCAGGTCCCAGAACAGCCCCGTGGTGGCGGCGTTGACCTTCCACGCGGCCACCATCGCGCCAAGGTCATAGCCGTTCTCGCCGAACCAGGCCAGGAACCAGCTCATCGGATGCACCGCCCCCCAGATCGCGAGGGCGAGAAAGATCAGGCGCAGAACGGACATGGACACTCTCCTTTGCCGGGGCAGCTAGCGCAGGCGCCGCGCCTCGCAAGTACGCATGCCCTCAGACGTCGTAGGGGATGCCCAGCTGCTTGAGGCTCGCAATCCACATCTCGCCCATGATCCGGGCATATTCGGGCTCATAGCGTTCCTTGCCGTTGTTCGGCACCGGTGTCGCCTCTCCGAACAGCACGCCGCGCGTGCTGGAATACATGTCGAGCCGAACGAAGGAGACATCGGTGATCGCCATGAACTCCTCCGAGACCCTGATGATCTCGTCGAAATCGGCGGGCTTCTCCAGCTCCACCGCCGGGTCCTTGTTCACGCCGAGGCGGATGTTGCCCAGCCTCTCCCCGGCCGCGTCGTAAAAGGCGAAGGCCCATTTCGACTTGGGAAGGTAGATGGGCGCATAGCGCTGCATGACCATGGCGATGCCCGTCTTGAAGGCATAGACCTTGTAATCCAGCGGCACGTCATAGCCCATGCTGTCGATGACATACTCCTCCAGCAGAACCTTGTCGCGCAGGGCATGGCCCGCCTGCTGTGTCCCGCGCACGCGTTTGTAGTCCGCGACAAGCTCTTCGATATTGGCGAAGGCTCGTTTGTGCATATGGCAATAGAACGTACCGTCCGGCTTTGTCTCGATCAGGTAGACCCCCGAAGAGCTGTGTCCCACCACGGGTTTTATCACGCAACGGGCCGGCAGGTTTTCGTCGAGGATATCGTCGATGGTGTCCAGGGTCTTGTTCCCCACGACCGGAAAACCATACGCAGCCGCGTACTCATACGCACTGTTCTTGAGGTTGATCTTGCGCAGCAGCGCCATTTCCTTCTGGATTTCCGGCGCAAGCGAGTTGTTGTTGTTCCTCGGCATCGCCTGCTCCCAGTACTTCCGCCGCAGCCAAAGAAGGCGGTTGTAGGAGTCGGCGTCGTTCGTTTCCGTCATATGCAAAGACCCTGTAAGCTACGGCACCGCACTCCGCCGTATTTTCGCCGGAGTTGCAAGCCTGCGGTGTCGACCATTGGTTTTTGGCAGGATGGTGTTGCTGCCCCCTCAATACTCTTTCGTGACCCGAATACAGTGGCGGCGTCTTTCCTGCACTCGCCGTCTTCGGATTGCGACCGGCCAAGCGCTCGCTCGGCATGACGCCAGTGATAGTTCCCGCAGCGCTTCAGTCAGCCATTCCTTCCAGCGACAAAATGCCCATCAGGTGTTTTCGCTCGGCATGGATGATGGAGTTGGGCCACCATTTCTGCATAAGCCACAAGGTCTGTTGCTCGGACGGAGGGTTATGTCCCTGGCCTTCGTTCGTATAGCGGCTGAAGGTGAACCCCTCATAGCCACAGTCATTGATCGCCCGGCAAAGGGGCAGCACATGCTTGTCATGATGCAGCTTGTCCGCCGAGTTGATCACGACATGAACCCTGCCTTGTTCGGCGTATTTCCACAGACTGGATATCACGGACATCCGGTCGAGATCGTCCCGGCGAAGGTCTTGGCGAGCGCAGCCGTAGCAGCGCAGGAAATTGTCGACCATCGCGGGGATGTAACGAAGCACGTTCGTCTGAGGATTGAGCGCGAGGGCACTGTCGATCTGGTTGTGAACCACGGCCATGAGCGCCGCGAACGCTCCGCCCGAAGACCCCAGGCCGCAAATCTCTCCCGCAGAAAGCGCGCGCGCGGCGCGCAGCGCCGGTGCAAGGATCTCGGCGAAGTCCGGCCCCTCGCGGCGTCCCACATACCAGCCCAGTTCCACGCCGGTCTGCGCACTGACCAGCGGATCCTGCGCGATAACCACGGGATGGCGCAGTTTGGTAACCCATTTCCAGCGTTGAAAGATGGGCGCCTGAGGCAACAGCCGTGCAGGCACGGCACCGCAGAAGAAGATAAACACCCTGCTGGGGTCTTCGCCACGCCAGACATATTGCCCGTCAACAATACCCGCGGTCCCACAGGGTATGTCCAAAGCAGACGCGAAGTGCGAAGCAGTGGAGGGGGCGTGGTTTACTACACTCTGTTCAGACATATTCCTACCGCGAACGTTCGGATACATGTACCATCTTGGCATACGAGTGGAAGGGGTTAAGCCCCCAGTATCGTGTCTGAATTTGATACCGGCATACCGCGCCGACTTGCCCACGGCGTATAGGCAGGAAAGGCTTCTCGGGTATCAGTTTCGTCCCTTCGAGCCAGTAGATGACCGCAAGCTTGAAAACGGGCGCCAAATCGACCAGCATCACCCAGAGTGCACGCCGCTTGGGAGATATCGATTGACAGAGCATCGGCCCCACCCAACCATTTCGATACGCTGGAACGGGCCGGCGGCATGACGGAACCCTCCTACTCGAATCTCGATCCGAACGTTTACGGAGAGATGATCTCCCAGGCCTATTGGAAGAAACGCAGCGATCTCATCTATTATCGCTATGTCGATTACATGGTGCGCGCTCTGGGCCGCGACGCGCAGAGCATGATCGATGTGGGATCGGGCAACTGTCCCTACCTGGAATGGTTCGACTGGATCCCGCGCCGGGTGTCGGTTGATCTGGGCGTGCCATACCGCTCGGACAATGTCGAAGGCATCCAGGGAGACATCCATAAACTTGATTTTGGCCAGCGCTTCGACATCGCCACCTGCCTGCAGGTGCTTGAGCACGTTCCCGACGTTGGCCCCTTTGCACGGCGGCTGCTGGAACTCGCGGATGTGCTGGTGGTGTCGGTGCCGTTCATGTGGGGCACCAATCCCCGCGCCCCGGGTCATGTGAACGACCCGGTGAGTTACGAAAAGATGACGGACTGGTTCGGACGCCAGGCCAATTACCGCATCACCGTGACAGAGCCTTTCACCACGGTTCGTCGGCTGATCGCGGTCTACGATCGCGATCCCGACCGTCCGATGGGCAGTGACATCGCGCGAGGGCGGCTCATCCGTTAGGCGAGGAGAGCTACAGCGGCCGGGATGGAGAGCTACAGCGGCCGGGATGCGGCCCGCTCGGACCAGCATGCGCAATACGCGACTTCATGCTGCGATATCAGCCGTCAGACCTCTCGATGGCGAAACTTGGTCGGGACGATCGGGGCAGCGCATCGCCCTAGAACCCCAGATAAACGTTCAGCGGCCCCTTGTTCAGCCCGACACCGCCATAGGTGTGCACGCCGCCGCTGCCGATGCCCACGGTCGCGTTGAGCGTCGGCTGCACCGGTTCGCCATCCGCGCCGCAACCCGCAAGCGTTGCGCCAAGCGCCAGGGCGGCGAGGATGCGGGCGGGTCTCATGCAAGCGTCTCCTTCCAGCGGGCGACCTGGGCGCGTACCTGCTGCGGTGCGGTACCCCCATAGGACACGCGCGAGTTTACCGAATTTTCCACCCCGAGGACAGTATAGACGTCCGCGGTGATATCGGCATGGGCGGATTGCATCTCCTCCAGGCTCAGATCGGGCAGGTCGCACCCCTTCTTCTCGGCCAGCGCCACCAGGCTGCCGGTCACGTGATGGGCATCGCGGAACGGCAGGCCGAGGACCCGCACCAGCCAGTCGGCCAGATCGGTCGCGGTGGAAAAGCCCGATCCGGCGGCGGCGGCAAGGCTCTCGCGGTTCGCGGTCATGTCGCGCACCATCCCCTCCATCGCGGCCAGCGCCAGCATCCAGTTGTCGGCGGCGTCGAAAACCTGTTCCTTGTCCTCCTGCATGTCCTTGGAATAGGCCAAGGGCAGCCCCTTCATCACCATCATCAGCGCGGTATTGGCACCGTAAATGCGGCCGACCTTCGCCCGGATCAGCTCGGCCGCGTCCGGGTTCTTCTTCTGCGGCATGATCGAGGACCCGGTCGAAAAGCGGTCGGACAGCGTCACGAAACGGAACTGGGCCGAGGACCAGATCACCAACTCCTCGGCGAAACGCGACAGGTGCACGGCGCAGATCGAGGCCACCGAGAGGAATTCCAGCGCGAAATCCCGGTCGCTGACGGCATCCAGCGAATTGGCGGCGGGCCGGTCGAAGCCCAGCGCCTTTGCCGTCATCTCGCGGTCGATCGGAAAGGAGGTGCCGGCCAGCGCCGCCGCGCCCAGGGGCGATTCGTTCATCCGCACGCGGGCATCGCGCACGCGGGACAGATCGCGCCCGAACATCTCGACATAGGCCATCATGTGATGGCCCCAGGTCACCGGCTGGGCGGTCTGCAAATGAGTGAAGCCGGGCATGACCCAGTCGGCCCCGGCCTCAGCCTGCGCCAGCAGCGCGCGGATGAGCGCGACCAGCCCCTGCTCGGCCGCGTCCAGCTGGTCGCGCACCCACAACTTGAAATCGGTCGCCACCTGGTCGTTGCGCGAGCGCGCGGTATGCAGCCGCCCCGCAGGCTCCCCGATCAGCGCCTTCAGCCGCGCCTCGACATTCATGTGGATGTCTTCCAGCGCGGTCGAAAACGCGAACGTCCCGGCCTCGATCTCTGACAAAACGGTGAGCAGCCCTTCCCTGATCGCCTCGGCGTCACTATCCGTTATGACACCCGTGGCGGCCAGCATGGCGGCATGGGCCCTCGACCCGGCGATATCCTGCGCCGCCATCCGCCGATCGAACCCGATCGAGGCGTTGATCGCCTCCATGATCGCATCCGGTCCGGCGGCAAAGCGGCCGCCCCACATCTGGTTCGAGGTCTGATCGGTCATTGGACAACCCTTTGGAGGGGACATGAAGAAACTGTTGCTCGCTCTCGTCTATACCGCACTCGCGGCAGGTGCAAACGCGGCTGATACCAGTCGCGCCGCGCTCGAGGATCTGCGCGAGGGGAGCATGAAGAAGCTCATCATCCTCCCCGATCCGCTGCCCGTCTCGGACACCGCTTTCCAGATCGAGGATGACGGCGGCGAGGCACGGCTGTCGGATTACGAGGGCAAATACGTGCTGGTGAACTTCTGGGCCACCTGGTGCGCGCCCTGCCGCAAGGAGATGCCGATGCTCTCGGCCTTGCAGGAGGAGTATGGCGGCGAGGAGTTCGAGGTGCTGACCATCGCCACCGGCCGCAACTCGCCCACCGGAATCTCGAAATTCTTCGAGGAGATCGGCGTCGACAACCTCCCCCGCCACCAGGACCCCGGGATGAAACTCGCGCGCGAGATGCGCGTGATCGGCCTGCCGGTGACGCTGATCCTCGACCCCGAGGGGCGCGAGATCGCGCGGATGCTGGGCGATGCCGAATGGGATTCCCCCAGCGCGCGGGCGATCATCTCCGCGCTGCTCGAGGATGAAACCGGCTGATCGCTAGGCCGGGCCGCTTACAGCGGTCTTTCCCACGTCGCGGAACAGGACCGCCGCGACCAGATCGCCGCTCACGTTGACCACGGTGCGGCACATGTCGAGCAGGCGGTCGACCCCCAGGATGATGACCATTCCCTCCACCGGGATACCCGCGCCCGAGGCGACGCTGACCAGAATGGCGATGCTGACCCCGGGCGTGCCCGGCGCACCGATGCTCGACGCGACCAGCGTGCCCACCACCGCCGCCGTCTGCGCCGTGGTCAGTTCGATGCCCGAAAGCTGTGCCAGGAACAGGATCGCCACCGCCTGGTACAGCGCGGTGCCCGCCATGTTCATCGTGGCCCCCAGCGGCACGAGGATATTGGCGATGTTGTCCGGCACGCCAAGCTGCCGAGCCGTCTGGATCGTGACCGGCATCACCGCCGAGGAACTCGAGGTCGAAAAGGCCAGCAGCAAGGTGCTGCCCGATGTCTTCAGAAAGGTCACCGGCGACAGCCGCGCCGCGACCAGCGCGATGAAAAGGTAAAGACCCAGCAGGATCGCAAGGCCCAGCAGCACGGTGCCGATATAGCCCGAGATGCCCAGCATCGCCTCGAAACCCATGCGCATGACCAGCTGCGCCATCAGCCCGAACACCGCCACCGGCGCAAGGAACATCGCCCATTTCACGATGTTCATCGAGATCGAGAGCAGCGATTCCATCAGCGCCAGAAAGGGTGCGGCCCGGCTTTTCTGTACCTGGGTGACCGAAATACCCACCAGCAGCGCCAGAACCACCACCGCCAGCATGTCGCCCTGCACGATCGACGCGGTGGGATTGGCGGGCAGGATGCTCACGATCAGGTCCGGCACGCTCGATTCCCCGTTCGGCACCGCCGGCACGGCTGGCAACGCGACCTCTCCGCCCGGCGGCGCCTGGAACCCAGCAAGCCCCAGCCCCGGTTCCAGCCAGCGCGCCAGCGCCACGCCGATCCCCGCCGCCACCGTGGTGCTCAACAGGATGAATCCCGCCAGCCGAAGCCCGATCGAGCGCAGTTCCTCTGCCGAGCCGGCCCCGGCCAGCCCGCCCACGATCGACGAAAAGATCAGCGGGATCAGCACCATACCGATCAGCGCCAGGAAGATCTGCCCCGGCATCGCAAGCCATATCCCGACCATCTCGGCAACATCCGGCTCGACCAGCCCGACAGGTTCGCTCAGCAGCAGTCCCAGGCCAAAGCCCAGCACCATACCGGCCACCACCTGCGCCCAAAGGCGCGAGGTTATCCACGCCCGCAGCTTGAACCGCTGCCGGGCGATCTGCATCGGTTGGTCTGTCGTCTCGCCTGCCATGGCCCGCTCATAGCATCGCGCAGGCCCGCCAAGAAACAGCCATCGCGTCGCGCCCCCGGCCACCCTCTTGCTGCCGCGAGGTAAAGCGAATCCTTTCCCCGACGCCGTTTTCCGTGGCAGGCTTCGCCAAGGCGCGCCGGGGAGATACCGACAGCGACAAGGGCGGCGCGTTCCATCAATGGGAGGAGACGACATGAACCTGAGACCGGACCCGACGTTTCACGCCACGCCGAAACTCGCGATGGAGGCGCCACCTGAAACGCTGGCCTTCACCCTGATGCTCAGTCCCGATGGCTCGCAGCCGGACGGGCTGGCGGTGGTGAACGTGGACCCGAAATCCGACAAGTACGGCCAGATCGTCCACCAGGTTATCATGCCCAACAAGGGCGACGAGTTTCACCATTTCGGCTGGAACGCCTGTTCCTCCTCGCTGTCGCCGCTCTCGGGCCACGCCTTCCTGGAACGCCGCTACCTGATCATCCCCGGCATCCGGTCCTCGCGGATCTACATCATCGACGTGAAAGACCCGCTCGAGGCCAAGATCCACAAGATCATCGAGCCCGAGGAGGTCTTTGCCAAGACCGGCTATTCACGCCCCCACACCATCCATTGCGGCCCCGAAGGCATCTATGTCTCGACGCTGGGCGGCGGCGGCAAGGATGGCACCGACGGCCCTCCGGGCATCTTCATCATGGATTGCGAAACCTTCGAGATCCTCGGCCGCTACGAGATGGACCGCGGCCAGCAGGAAAAGCATTACGATTTCTGGTGGAACCTGCCGCGCGACTACATGGTCAGTTCCGAATGGGGCCTGCCGCCGCAATTCGAGAACGGCATCGTCCCCGAGGACCTTCTGGGCAACAAGTACGGCCACAAGATCCATTTCTGGAAGCTGCGCGAGCGCAAGAACGTCCAGACCATCGACCTGGGCGAGAATCACCAGATGGCGCTCGAGATACGCCCCGCCCACGACCCGGCCAAGGATTACGGGTTTTGCGGTGTGGTGGTCGATACCACCAACCTGCAAGGCGCGATCTTCACCTGGTGGCAGAAGGACGACGGCACCTTCGAGGCAAAGAAGACCATCACCATCGACCCGCAACCGGCCGAGGCCGACGACCTGCCCGACCTGCTCAAGGGCTTCGGCGCGGTGCCGCCGCTGGTCACCGATATCGACCTCAGCCTCGATGACCGATTCCTCTACGTCGCCTGCTGGGGGACCGGCGAGATGCATCAATATGATGTCTCGGACCCGATGAACCCGAAACTCACCGGAAAGGTCGAGATCGGCGGGATCGTCAAGAAGACCAAGCACCCCAACGGCAAGGAGTTCGGCTACGGCCCGCAGATGGTCGAGATCAGCCGCGACGGCAAGCGCGTCTACTGGACCAACTCGCTCTATTCGACATGGGACGACCAGTTCTATCCCGGCGACCGGGGGGGCGCGATGGTCATGGCCAACGCGGGCGAGAATGGCGGGCTGACCCTGGCCGAGGATTTCTGGGTCGAGTTCCCCGAGGGCTACCGCAGCCACCAGATCCGCCTCGAGGGCGGCGACTGCTCGACCGACAGCTTCTGCTACCCCTCCGTCTGATAGGTGGAGGGACTGGACACGACGACGGCCCTGTGGTGGGCCGTCATTGCCTCGGGCATATATCACGGCGTCAATCCGGGCATGGGCTGGCCGCTGGCGGTGTCGGCTGCGCTGATGGACCGCGCGCGCGGCAGCCTCTACCGCGCGATCGGCGTGCTGGCCCTTGGCCATTTCCTGGCCATGGCAGCCATCCTCTTTCCCTTCTCCGCGCTCCTCTTCCTCGCCGAATGGCAACGCGAGATCCAGATCGCGGCCGCCTGCCTGGTGATCGGCTTCGGTCTCTACCTGCTGATCAACCGCCGCCACCCGCGCTTCCTCGCCCGCATCCCGCCCTCTCGGCTGGCCTTGTGGTCCTTCCTCGCGGCGATGGCACATGGTGCGGGGCTGATGCTGGTGCCGATCTACCTCGGCATCTGCCGCAGCATCGACAGCGACGCGGGACACGCGGCCGCAGCCGACCTCATGACCTCGAACGCCGCCGTCGCCGCCGCCGTGGCGCTGGCCCACACGGCTGCCATGACCCTCTCGGGCGGTGCGATCGCGCTCGGTGTCTATCACTGGCTCGGCCTGCGTTTCCTGTCGAAGGGCTGGTTCAACCTCGACATCGCATGGGCGCTCAGCCTCGTTCTGGTGGGGGCGGTCTCGCTTCTCACCCTGCATTGACCCCACGCGACCTTTGACAAGTCCTTTCGGCCGACGCAGATTCCCGAGACGGAGGAAATCAATGGCGATCGAACTGCTTCTCGCGCTCGTCATCGGCGGCATCGCGACCATCGCGGCGCTGCTGCACCTGTCCGGCCGCTCCGAACGCCGCCGGATGATGGTCGATGATGTCGAAGCCGAATGGCTGCGCCACTTCCCCGACGATATCGTGATCGACCACACCCTCTCGCGCGACGGCCATGCCGCGCTGGTGCGGACCGAGGCGGGGCCGGGGCTGCTCTGGGCTTTCGGCGCCGACACGGTGGCCCAGCGCCTGCGCGACTATGACCTGACCGACCACAAGCGCGGCTACCGCGTCGATTTCCACGATTTCGCCACGCCCCACGTGATCCTGCATCTCGACGAGTTCGAACGCCGCCACTGGCGCAACCTGCTGGAGCGTCCATGACCGACCAGATCACCTATCCCGATGTCGTGCAGTTCGCGGTGCCCTTCTTCATCGCCGCCATCCTGATCGAGTTCCTCTGGATCGCCATGACCAAGCGCGGCGGCCGCTACGAGACGCGCGACGCCGTCACCTCCCTCATCATGGGGGCGGGCAACGTGGCCAGCGGCATCGTGCTGGGCTTCGTCGCCTGGGGTTTCTTCATGGCGCTCTGGGCGATCACGCCGCTGGACATGGGCACCTCGATCTGGGCGGTGCTGCTGTGCTTCGTGCTGGACGATCTGCGCTATTACTGGGTGCACCGGTTCGGCCACCGCATCCGCTGGGTCTGGGCCAGTCACGTGAACCACCATTCCAGCCAGCACTACAACCTGACCACCGCGCTCCGGCAGACATGGACCGGCACCTTCACCTTCATGATGGTGGTGCGCGCCCCACTGATCCTGATGGGGTTCCACCCCGCGCTGGTGCTGTTCTGCGGCGGTCTGAACCTGATCTACCAGTTCTGGATCCATACCGAGGCGATCGGCAGGATGCCCCGCTGGTTCGAGGCAGTGATGAACACCCCCTCCCACCACCGCGCGCATCACGGCCGCAACGCGCGCTATCTCGACTGCAACTATGCCGGTGTCTTCATTATCTGGGACAGGATGTTCGGCACCTTCGTGCCCGAGCAGGAGAGCGACCGCGTCGATTACGGTCTCGTCCACAACCTCGGCAGCTTCAACCCCCTTCGCGTGGCCTTCCACGAATGGGTCGGCATCTGGCGCGACGTGACGCAACCCGGCCTGACCCTGCGCCAGCGCCTGGGCTATGCCTTCGCCCCGCCGGGATACAGCCATGACGGATCGCGCCTGACCTCGGAACAGATCAAGGCCGCCCATCTCGCCCGCCACCCCGAGGATGCCGGCACGCCGGGTTTCGAGGAGCGGACAGGATCACCCGCACCCGTGGTAGCGGAATAGGCCGTAGACGCCCGCGCAACGCATGTCGGGGGCGAGCAGGCCTCGCCCCCCGATGACCGGTTACTTGCGCTTTTTCTCGCCCAGCGTCATCGGTTTCACGACACCTGAATTGGCCGTTGCAAGAACCTTGGGCTTCTCCTGCTTCGGCTTCTTCGCTTCCTTGTTTCCGCGTTTACTGTTGCCTTTTCCCATCACGACCTCACAGGTTGAAAATACCGCTTCGGCGACATGCCGAACGGGTCGATCCTCAGGGAAGACCAAGGTTGCCTGATTGGCGTCAGGGCGATGACTTCGATGAGTTCTGCGCAGGTCCGGATCACGGGGTGCTGCGCCTCCTCAAGGTAAGCCTCCGGTGACCCTCCCGCAAGACTGGGCAGGATGGATCGGTCGATTCTCGGTGGAAATCCTGTCTGCTCCGAGATCCAGCTCTACCTGGCGGCGCTGATGTTCGCAGGTGCCTTCACCCGGTCCCCCGCCACACGACGCGCACGGCGCTCTTCGGCAGCTGGAACCCGTCCGGATTAACCTCAAATTGACAGGTTAACCCCCTCTTCACGGTTTTGTCGAAATCTGGCGCCCACCGCCCGCGCGAGAAGGAGCGAGAGACGATGAACCGCAGGAAACGCGCCGACATCCCCCCCGGGGCCGAGACCCCGCTCGACGCAGCCGTCACCGGGCGCGACCGCTCCATTCTTTCGATGGTCGCCGAGGCGATCAGGCACAGGCAATGCATGCTGGCCTTCCAGCCGGTGATGCAGGCGCAGCCGCCGCATGGCGTGGCCTTCCACGAGGCGTTCATCCGCGTCACCGACGAAACCGGCCGCGTCATTCCCGCCCGCGACTTCATGCCGGTGGTCGAGGATACGGAACTCGGCCGCGAGCTTGACGCCGTGGCGCTGGAGATCGGGCTGAGAACGCTGCTGCGCAACCCGACCCTGCGGCTGTCGATCAACATGTCGGCGCGCTCCATCGGCTACCAGCGCTGGATGCGCGTGCTGAGCCGCTTCCTCGACAAGGACGCCACGCTCGGCGAACGGCTGATCCTGGAAATCACCGAAAGCTCGGCCATGCTGCTGCCGGAACTGGTGATGGATTTCATGGACCGGCTCCAGCCGCAGGGCATATGCTTTGCCCTCGACGATTACGGCGCGTCGAATTTCAGCTTCCGCCATTTCCGCAACTTCCTCTTCGACGCGACCAAGATCGACGGGCAGTTCGTGCGCGGCGCGGCCACGAACCCCGACAACCAGGCGCTGCTGCGCGCTCTCGTCTCGGTCGCCAAGGAGTTCGACATGCTCGTCACCGCCGAATCGGTCGAGGCTGTGCAGGACGCCGAATTCCTCGTCTCCATCGGCGTCGACTGCCTCCAGGGCTACCTCTTCGGCGCCCCCACCGTCTCGCCCCCGTGGAAGGAGAAGAAACGCGCCAGCGCCTGAAGCGTCTTTCCGCAGGGTCAAGCCCTGAGACAAGCTGTCTGTTGCTGCACTTGCACCCTTCCCGTATGTCACGCTCTATAGTCTTCGGGTGGCAAGCCTGCCCGGCCCTGACGGTAGAGGAAGGAACAGATGACCAACGTAGTAATCGCATCGGCCGCGCGCACCGGCGTCGGCAGCTTTGGCGGATCCTTCGCCAACACCCCCGCGCATGACCTGGGCGCCGCCGTGCTCGAGGCGATCGTGGAGCGCGCCGGCATCGACAAGTCCGAGGTCTCCGAGACCATCCTCGGCCAGGTCCTGACCGCGGCCCAGGGCCAGAACCCCGCCCGCCAGGCCCATGTCAACGCGGGCCTGCCCATCGAAAGCGCCGCCTGGGGCATCAACCAGGTCTGCGGCTCGGGCCTGCGCGCCGTGGCGCTCGCCGCCCAGCACATCCAGCTCGGCGATGCCGCCATCGTGGCCGCCGGCGGGCAGGAGAACATGTCGATGTCCGCCCATGCCCAGAACCTCCGCCAGGGGCAGAAGATGGGCGACATGCAGTTCATCGACACGATGATCAAGGACGGGCTGTGGGATGCCTTCAACGGCTACCACATGGGCCAGACCGCCGAGAACGTGGCGCAGAAATGGCAGATCTCCCGCGACCAGCAGGACGAATTCGCCGTGGCCAGCCAGAACAAGGCCGAGGCCGCCCAGAAAGAGGGCCGCTTCCAGGACGAGATCGTGCCCTTCACCATCAAGACCCGCAAGGGCGACATCGTGATGGACAAGGACGAGTACATCCGTCACGGCGCCAGCATGGAGGCGATGCAGAAACTCCGCCCCGCCTTCACCAAGGACGGATCGGTCACCGCCGCCAACGCTTCCGGCATCAACGACGGCGCTGCCGCGGCGCTCCTGATGTCCGCCGACGAGGCCGAGAAGCGCGGGATCGAACCGCTGGCGCGCATCGTCTCCTACGCGACCGCCGGTCTCGACCCCTCGATCATGGGTGTCGGCCCCATCCATGCCAGCCGCAAGGCGCTGGAAAAGGCCGGCTGGAAGCCCGAGGATCTCGACCTGGTCGAGGCGAACGAGGCCTTCGCCGCGCAGGCCTGCGCCGTGAACAAGGACATGGGCTGGGACCCCTCCATCGTGAACGTGAACGGCGGCGCCATCGCCATCGGCCACCCGATCGGCGCCTCGGGCGCGCGCATCCTCAACACGCTGCTGTTCGAGATGAAGCGGCGCGGCGCCAAGAAGGGCCTCGCCACGCTCTGCATCGGTGGCGGCATGGGCGTCGCCATGTGCCTCGAGCGCCCCTGAGTTAAGGAAAGGACGGGCCCCACGCGGGGCCCGTTCCATATCCGATGACCAAGATCCCCCAAGACCCCCAACAGATCGTCTTTTCCGGCGGCGGGCTGCGCTGTTTCTGGCAGGGCGGGTTGATGACCCGGCTGGAACAGGCGCGCAGCTTTGCCCCCGCGCGCGTCACCGGTGTCAGCGGCGGCGCGCTGGCGGCGGCCGCCTGGATCGCGGGGGTCGAACGCAGGCTGCTCGATACCATGTGCGCCGCCTTCGAGAAGCGCGACCACAATCTCGACCTCTTCGCCGCCGACGAGCACGGGATCACCCCGCACCAGCGTCTCTATTGCCGCGTCGTGGACGAGGTGCTCGACAAGGACGCCGCCCGCAAGGTGGCCGAGGGGCCGGGGCTTCAGATTCTGATCGCGCATCCGCCGGAAACAGGCATGCCGCGCCTGACCGGAACGGCACTGGCTGCCGCCTACGAGATGGAATTGCACAGCGTCGGTTCCCCGCATTTCGACTGGGCCGAAAAGATGGGCCTTTCCGCCAAGCTGGTCGATGCAAACCAGGCCGCGCGCGACGGCAAGCTGGTCGACCTTGTCTCGGCGGCGGCGGTGATCCCCCCGGTCTTCGAACCGCCGCTCTGGGACGGGCGGCCCGTGGTCGATGGCGGCATGGCCGACCAGGCCCCGATGCCCGACCCGGACGAGGGCGAGACGATGGTGCTGCTGACCCGCGCCTATTCCCGCCTGCCCGAGATCGAGAACCGCACCTATCTCTGGCCCAGCAAGGAAACGCCGGCCGACAAGATCGACTTTACCGACCCGCAGAAACTGCGTGACACCTGGGCCCTGGGAGAGCGGGACGCCGCGGCATTTCTGCACGAGAATACGTAATAATGTTGCGCATCAAAGCCTTTGAATAGTAACAAACTTATCAAGACATGCCAGAACGGAGGACATTATGGCAAGAGTAGCACTTGTGACCGGCGGTAGCCGGGGAATCGGCGAGGCCATTTCCAAAGCATTGAAAGCCGAAGGTTACGAGGTCGCCGCGACCTATGCCGGCAATGACGAAAAGGCCGCCGCTTTCACCGAGGCAACCGGCATCAAGACCTACAAGTGGAACGTCGGCGATTACGAGGCGTCCAAGGCCGGCATCGCCAAGATCGAGGAAGAGATCGGCCCGATCGACATCGTCGTCGCCAATGCGGGCATCACCCGCGACGCGCCCTTCCACAAGATGACCCCCGAACAGTGGCAGGAGGTCATCGACACGAACCTCACCGGCGTGTTCAACACGGTTCACCCCGTCTGGCCCGGCATGCGCGAGCGCGGCTTCGGCCGGATCATCGTCATCTCCTCCATCAACGGGCAGAAGGGCCAGTTCGGCCAGGTCAACTATGCCGCCACCAAGGCGGGCGATCTGGGCATCGTGAAATCCCTGGCGCAGGAAGGCGCGGCCAAGGGCATCACCGCCAACGCGATATGCCCCGGCTACATCGCGACCGAGATGGTGATGGCCGTCCCGGAAAAGGTGCGTGAATCGATCATCAAGAACATCCCCGCAGGTCGCCTTGGCGAGCCCGAGGAGATCGCGCGCTGCGTCGTCTTCCTCGCCTCCGAGGATTCGCAGTTCATCAACGGCTCGACGATCTCGGCCAATGGCGGCCAGTTCTTCGTCTGACCCTTGCGGGCCATGCTCAGGCCCCTCGCCGCCCCCGGTTCGGGGGCGGTTTTTTTTTGTACAAAACGGTCAATCGACCCCTTGGGAGATGTACAAAACGGTCAAAACCGCCCTGCCCTTGCCTGCCCCGGCCCGATCGCGCATATCTCGCGCGCATCGTCTCTCCCGCCCCGAGGTTCCCATGAGCAGCGCCCGCGCCACCGCCACAGGCTTTCTTGCCGTGTTGTCCTGGGCGCTTCTGGCGCTGTTCACCGTGGGCTCCGAGCCGGTTCCACCGCTGTTGCTGAACGCGATCTGCTTCACGATCGGCGGAGTTCTGGGGCTGGTCTGGATCGTCGCGACCGGGACCGTGAAAGACCTTCGGCGCGTTCCAATTTCGATTTATATCATTGGAACGATTGGACTTTTCGGGTACCACGCGCTCTACTTCTCGGCCCTGCGACTGGCCCCCGCAGCAGAGGCGGGGCTGATCGCCTATCTCTGGCCGCTGCTCATCGTGATCTTCTCGGGGCTATTGCCGGGGGAACGCCTGCGCCTCGGTCACCTGCTCGGCGCCGCCCTGGGCTTTACCGGCGCAGCCCTCCTGATCACCCGCGGCGCGGCGGGGTTTCAGCCGCAATACCTCCCCGGCTACCTCATCGCCCTTCTCTGCGCACTCACCTGGTCCAGCTACTCGGTCCTCTCCAGGCGCTTCGGTCATGCCCCGACAAGCACCGTGGCGGTGTTTTGTCTGGCCAGCGCGGCCGCCTCCTGGCCACTACATCTTGTGTTCGAGGAAACAGTTTGGCCCCAGAACATGATCGGATGGGCCAGCACCCTCGCGCTTGGCCTTGGCCCGGTAGGGCTTGCCTTCTACGTCTGGGACATTGGGGTCAAGCGAGGCGATATCCAGCTCTTGGGCACAAGTTCCTACGCGGCGCCGCTCCTCTCGACGCTGGTGCTGGTACTGGCCGGGGTCGCCGCTCCCAGCTGGACACTGGCGGCCGCCGCTGCCCTGATCACCGGCGGCGCGGCTCTGGCCGCGCGCGCCAGCTTTCGCGCCTAGGTCGACAGACGCTCGATTTCTTCCTTTAGTCTAAGCTTTTGCTTCTTGAGCTTGGCGACGTGAAGGTCATCCATACCGGGGGAACGCTGGGCTTCCTCAACCTGGGTACTGAGGGTGGCGTGCTTCTTCTTCAACTCGGTCAGATGCGCGCTCAGGCTCATGGCATTCCTCCTTATCAGATTTGTGACATCCCGAGTTGACCATATCGGATCGTGTCTGTCACGCGGCAGACGCATGCAATACATGCAATTCGGCTGTGTCTTGCTTAAATCCCTTGGGGCCACGGCAAGGCAGCGCCATCGCGGAGCACCGCGCGGATGGCAGGCCGGTAATGCTCTTCATCCCGCACATGACGATCTCCCTCGTGGAGAATCAGAGGCGCATGAAGGCGAAACGGCGTGCGCCCTCCCTTGCGCGCGCGCAAAATCACCAACTCGGCTGCGCGCCCAGGGCGGGCGGCCAGTGGCAGCACCTCGAGCGCGCCAAGCCGGTCGTCGTAGGCCGCAAGCATGTCGGGGAGGCGGTCTGCCTTCTGAATCATGTGCATCTGGCCGCCATGGGCAAGGCGTCGCGTCGCGACATCGATCCAGGTGGCAAGCGGCGTCGCCTCTCCAAGCGCTGTCCGGCGGCCATGATCGCGCGCCGGGCTATGCGCGCCGGGGCGGTAATAGGGCGGATTGGCGATCACATGGTCGAACTGGCGTTGTCGCAGCGCCTGTGGCAGATCGGCAAGATCCCCCTCGATCACCTGCCCCTCGGCCGCGTTCTCCGTCAGGTTTCGACGCGCCAGATCGGCATAGGCGGGTTGCAGTTCAAGCCCGGTGAGGTCGAGCCCCGGCACGCGCGCGGCCAGCGCCAGCAGTGCCGCACCGGCGCCGCAGCCAAGCTCAAGCACCGACTGTCCGGCACGGGCCGGAACGGCCGCGGCCAGGAACATCGGATCGACGCCGGCACGATACCCTTGGACAGGCTGCCAGAGCTTCACGCGGCCGCCCAGAAAGGCGTTGCAACTCAGCTCTTCAGGGACGAATCCCGTACTCATGCCACGGGAATGTCGTTGTCTTGCATCACGCGCAGCGCGGCCTCGTAATCCTCGTCGCGAACCATAATCCGGCGCGGGAAAATGCCGATCCCGCCTTCGAGGATGCTCATATTTACGTCCATTTCAAAGCAGTCTATATCCTCGCCCTCAAGAAGAGCGGATGCAAAAGCCATGATTGTCGGATCGGTGCTGCGCAATAGTTCTTTCATGGGGATGGATGTAAGGGCAAGCCGGGGCCGGAGTCGAGCCTCGCGCTCACGGGGGTTTCATGGACGGCAACACGATAACCAAACCGCATGACCGCATGGCCAAATTGCTTGCCCCGCGCATGGAGGCGGTGAACGCGCTGATCCGGCGGCGGATGGCCTCGGACCATGCGCCCCGCATCCCCGAGGTTACGGCGCATCTGGTCGAGGCGGGCGGCAAGCGCCTGCGCCCCATGCTGACCCTCGCCGCCGCGCGCATATTTGGCTACGAGGGCGAAGATGACGTGCGTCTGGCCGCGACGGTCGAATTCATTCACACCGCGACCCTCCTGCACGACGACGTGGTGGATGAAAGCGCCCAACGGCGGGGGCGGCCCACCGCGAACCTGCTTTGGGACAACAAATCCTCGGTCCTCGTGGGGGATTACCTGTTCGCGCGCAGTTTTCAGCTGATGGTCGAAACCGGCTCGCTGCAGGTGCTCGACATCCTGTGCAACGCTTCGGCCACGATCGCCGAGGGCGAGGTGCTGCAAATGACGGCGGCGACAGATCTGGGCACGGATGAGACGGTCTATCTGCAAGTCGTGCGCGGCAAGACCGCTGCCCTGTTCGCCGCGGCGACAGAGGTGGGCGGCGTGATCTCCGGAGCCGACGAAGCTCAGGTCGAGGCCCTGCGCGCCTATGGCGATGCGTTGGGAATCGCCTTTCAGATCGCCGACGATCTGCTCGACTACCAGGGCGACAGCGCCGCCACCGGGAAGAACGTCGGCGATGATTTCCGCGAGCGTAAACTGACCCTGCCCGTGATCAAGGCGGTGGCGCAGGCCACGCCCGAGGAGAGGACATTCTGGGAGCGGACCATCGAGAAGGGGCGCCAGCAGGAGGGCGACCTGACCCATGCGCTGAGCCTGATGGAGAAATACGGCACGCTGGACGCGACGCGTGACGACGCCCTGGTTTGGGCCGCACGGGCGAAAGAGGCGCTCGGCATACTGCCCGGGCACGAGATGCGCGACATTCTGGGCGATCTTGCCGATTACGTCGTGGCGCGCCTGAACTAGAGCAGCCGGCCCGCCCGGCACCACCAGCCGGGATGCAGGTCCGCAAGCCGCGCGCAAGCCGCCTCGGCCCCGCCGCTTGCGTCAGGATAGAGGGCGAAACAGGTGGCCCCCGAGCCCGACATGCGGGCTATGAGCGGCTGCATGAGATCAAGCTCGGTCAGAACTTCTCCGATCTCGGGCAGCATTTCGCAGGCGGGCTGCTGAAGATCGTTGCGCTGGTCATGCAGCCAGTCGGCAAGTGCTGCGGCATCCGACCAGGCGGGCAGTTCGTCAGCCATGGCCGGGTTGTCGCGCGACCCGAGCCCGGCGAAGACGGATAGGGTCGAGACGGGATGGCCCGGATTGACCAGCAGGATCTCGGCCGGGGGAAGCACCACCGGTTCGGACAGATCATCTCCCACACCGCGCATTCGGCGGGGCCGCGCGTCAAGACAGACCGGAATATCAGCGCCCAGGGTCGAAGTGTGGGCGGGATCGGGCAGGTCAAGACCCCATAGCTCCGACAGCACGCGAAGCGCCGCCGCCGCGTCCGACGATCCGCCGCCGATGCCAGAGGCGGGCGGCAAGTGCTTCTCCAGTTCCAGAGCGGCCCCCTTTCCCGGTGAAAGCCAGTCGGCCGCTTTCAGCACAAGGTTGGAGCCATCCTCGGGCACGCCTTGGGCCATCGGGCCCGAAACCCGCAGGGACAGCGTCTCGGCCGGGCGCGCAGAGACGCTGTCCCCGATATCGGCAAAGGCGACCAGCGAGTCGAGCAGGTGATACCCATCCGCTCGCTGGCCCGTGACATGCAGCGTCAGATTGATCTTTGCCGGGGCAAAGCCCTTATTGCTCATTCGCGACCCGGATCGGTTCCGCGCCTTCCTGCGCCAGCACCGCGTCCAACCCGATTTCCAGCTTGGCGCGGATTCGGTCCGGCTTGGCCTCGTTATCCTTGTCCTCGGGATCGACGAAGGAGAGCGCCCGGCTCCACTGGAATTCCGCCTCGCGATGACGGCCCACGGCCCAGTAGACATCGCCGAGATGATCGTTGACCACCGGATCGATCGGCATCAGTTCCACCGCGCGCTCCATGTGGGCGACGGCCTCTTCATAGCGGCCGAGGCGGAAGAGGACCCAGCCCAGGCTGTCGATGATATAACCGCTGTCCGGACGCGCCGCGGCCGCCCGTTCGATCATGTCGAGAGCCTCTTCCAGTTTGATCTGCCGCTCCACCAGCGAATAGCCGAGATAGTTGAGCACCTGCGGCTGCTCGGGGTTGAGTTCCAGGGCGCGACGGAAATCGGCTTCGGCGTCCTCCCAGTGCTTCAGCCGTTCGTGGCTGATGCCACGGGCATAAAGCACGAACCACTCTCGGGTGTCGCCTTTCTCCAGGAACTCCAGCGCCTGATCATAGGCCTTGACGGCCGAGGCGTAATCCTCCTGCTGGCGCAGCAGGTCGCCAAGCGAACTGTGAACCAGCGGCAACGTGGGATAGTCGATGGCAAGCGATTCCAGGACCTCGATCGCGGCATCGGGCTTGCCTGCGCGGCGCAGCGCCTCGGCCCGGCCCATCTCGGCCGCGTGGTGATCGGCGCTTTCCTGCGGAACCTTGCGATAGGTCGCGACCGACAGGTCGAACTGGCCCATATCCTCAAGCAGTTCGGCACTGAGCAGGATGGCGTCGATGTGATCCGGGCGCAGGTAGCTGGCTGCGCGCGCATAGATCAGCACGAAATCATCCGCCGCCTCGTCATTGAGCGCCGCGCCGATGGTAAAGAAGACCTCTGCCAGCCCTTCCTGCGGCGTGCGGACATGGCTGAAGGGCAGCGTCTCGCCCGTGACAAGCCGGTCCGCGACGGCGGTCAGACCCGGATCGAAACTGGGCCCGAAGACATCAGCCAGCATATTGAGCGCGTCATCGTTCCGGCCAAGCTGCGACAGAACCTCGGCCCGGGCCATGGCGGCGCGGCGAGACAGGGTGGTCACCACGCCATCGTCGGCCGCAAAGATCGCCTCGGCCCCTTCGTAATCGCCGACCGATGCCAACGCGAGCGCCTTGTGGTACCGGGCGAAGTTGCGCACGCCGTTGGTGTCCCCGACACGGTCGAACTGCGCCAGCGCCTGTCCGACCGAACCTGCCCCCAGATGTGCCCAACCGGCCAGCAAGCCGTCGGCCAGCTTGCCGATGCCTTGCGTTCCGGGATCACGGTCAAGATAGGCGGCATAATCGCCATTGGCGAGCAGGCTGGCCTGTACGACCATATGAGCGACCTGGCTACGCAGGCCCTGGGCCTCCATCTGCTGCGCCACCGGAAGTGCACGGTCGATCTCACCCATCGCCAGCCGCGACAGGACCACGCTTTCCATCAGCGTCGGGTTGGAGGGGTCGAGCGCAAGCGCCCGAGTATAGAACTCTGCCGCGTTGGCAAAGTCGCTACGCGCAATGGCCTGACGGCCTGCAAGGTAGGAGCCCGCACTGTTTTCGGCCTGGGCCGGAAGCGGAAGGATAAACGTCGCGGAAAGCGCGACCACCGCCGCGCGTCGGAATATGCCAATCACCAGAACCTGCCCCTCTCTCGATCTGCTCGGAGAAAAGGCTAAAAGAACGGGTTCGATGAGGCAATGGCGAGGTTACATAATAAGCCCGCCATTGCCGGTTTCCGCTTACTTGCAAGGCATCCTCAGGCCAGAAGATCGCCAAGCTCTCCACCGATCTGTATCATCAGGCTCTCCTGCTCTGCACCGTCGACCAGTGCCCAGAGGATCTGTCCCGTAGGCCTGTAGATGACAAACGCCTCGGCCACTCCGGCCTGTCCGGCATTCGGGGTTTCGGCGATATTGACCTGAAACTGATCAGCGGTTGCCGATGCGTTGCCGAAGACGAGCCGGTCGCCCTCTGCATGCGCGAAGTCCTGAATCCAGTCCGAGCCGTGATCGAAAATACCGAGATGAAAGAACCGGTCGGCGTCGGCACCCCCGTTCACCCGGTCGTGACCGAAGCCGCCATTGATGAAATCCGACCCCTCGCCGCCGAATATCAGGTCCGACCAGGCTCCCCCGCTCAGCACATCGTCCCCCGCCTGCCCGACGATTTCGTCCACGCCGAAACCGCCCTCGATCGTGTCATTTCCCGCGCCGCCATATATCAGGTCGTTGCCGAACCCGCCATCGGCGCTGTCATCGCCCGCCCCGGCATAGATGACGTCGCGCAGGTCGTCGGGGGTGTCGCCACCCAGCAGCGTGTCGTTGCCGTCGCCGCCGTTCAGAGTGTCGTGACCTGACTGGCCTTCGAGCAGGTCGTCGCCGCCGAAGCCTGCCAGTCGATCGTCGCCCGCCCCTCCCTCGATCGTGTCGGCCGTGGGACTGCCCTGCAACACGTCGTCGCCATCGGTGCCGAAGGGCCCATCGGGCGCGTCGATCTCGAACGGGAATAGCGCTCCGGCGGCGCGGATGTCGGGGTTGGCCGATTGTTCGCCCGTGAGGCGTGTCAGCACCTCGTCCCCGTCCATCGACCAGAGATTGCCGCCGATCAGTTCGGTGCCGCCAAAACCATCGTCGATCGTGTCGTTGCCCAGCATGTAAAGCCGGTTCTCGGTCGCGGCAAAGACCTCGACCGCGCGGTCGGTGTAACCGCCGCCGATGCCGGGGATCTCGACGACGGTTCCGTCCTCTTCCAGCCGGTAGAGCGCGCGGCTTACGCCACGTCCGCTGCCCGCGACGTAGATGTCGCCATCGAACAGCGCGATATCGCGGATCCCGAAAAGTTCACCCTCCTGCACCAGCGAGGTCACCGTGCCGTCGGCGGTCACCTCGCCCAACTTGCCCTGCGCGGTATAGAAGAAAAGCCGCCCGTCCTGCTGTTTGAGCCTGGGCGCGGTGGCTGTCACCCGACCCAGCGCTGAAAGGTCCACCGCGTCGGGCGTGCCGGTATCGCCGACCCGGTAGAAACCGGGCGTGCCCACGCCGCTCAGCGGAAGATAGGCGACCGTGAACCAGGCGGCACCGGCAAAGCTTTCCAACTCGACCACATCGCCGGCGGGATCGTTGAACACCACCTCGTTGGTGCCATCGGCGTTGCGGCGCCACAACTCGTCGCTGCTGTTCAGCGGTGATTGCTGGTCGGCGATGTAGTAAAGTACGTCGCCCAAACCCGCCAATGCGGCATCGGGATGTCCGCCGTCGCGAAAAAGATCGCTCAGTTGCTCGGCCTCGCCGCTCTGCGAGACGCTGAAGACATCGCCGTTGACCACGCCCAGTTGCCCGTTGGTCGTGGCGTCCAGAACCGGCAGGGTATAGGCGCCTTGCCAGTCTATTGCGCTTTGCCAGAAGCTCTGGCCCTGATAGCCGGTCGCCTGCGCCATCTCGAAGCGCGTGACCTCGGTGTTCAGCACGCCGTCACCGCTGAGCCGGTTGACGATCACGTCAAACCCCTGCGCGCGGTTGCCGCCCGCTTCGGAATATTCGGTTTCGAGCGAGGTGAACCACAGATCGCCGCCCACCTCGGCCAGATTGCTCTGCGCGATTCCCATCGAGCCCAGACGCTGGTTGCCACCCTCGACCTGCGATCCCGGCTGGTAGAGCCGGGTCAGCGTGCCATCCGCCGCAACCCCCCAGAGGCCGAAACTGGCATTTCCCGCCAAGCCCAAGAAGACCAGTTCATAGTCCTGTGTTGCAACCCGCATCGCCACCCCCCGACCCGGACCGTTAATCGGTCAGTGTCGAAGGGTGCCAAGAGGCCATAACGGTTGTCAATTGTCCGGTGACACTGGGGATAGCGTCACATGTTGGGATAGTTCGGCCCGTCGCCCCCTTGCGGCACGGTCCAGACGATGTTCTGCACGGGATCCTTGATGTCGCAGGTCTTGCAGTGCACGCAGTTCTGGAAGTTGATTACGAATTTCGGCTCCTGCCCCTCTTCGGTCACGAACTCGTAGACACCGGCCGGGCAGTAGCGCGCCGAGGGACCGGCATATTTCGGCAGGTTGACCTTTACCGGAACCTCCGGGTCCTTGAGCTTCAGATGCGCGGGCTGGCTTTCCTCGTGGTTGGTCATCGAGAAGCTGACATTGGTCAGGCGATCGAAAGAGAGCTTGCCATCGGGCTTGGGGTAGTCGATCGTCTTGAACTTCGACGCCTCGCCGGTCGCCTGGGCATCGGTCTTGCCATGGCCCATCGTGCCGAAGAGCGAAAAGCCCATCGTGTTGGTCCACATGTCGAGTCCGCCCAGCGCCAGACTGGCCGTCAGGCCCCATTTCGACCACATCGGCTTGACGTTACGAACCTTCTTGAGGTCCTGGCCGATGGCGCCTTCGCGCACTTCGGTCTCATAGGCGGTCAGTTCGTCCGAAGCGCGCCCGGCCTTGATCGCCTCATGTGCGGCCTCGGCCGCGGCCTTGCCCGAAAGCATCGCGTTGTGGTTGCCCTTGATGCGCGGCACGTTGACCATGCCGACCGAGCAGCCCAGCAGCGCCACCCCCGGTGCGACCATCTTGGGCATCGACTGGTACCCGCCCTCGGAGATCGCCCGCGCGCCATAGGCCACGCGCTTGCCGCCCTTGAGCAGCTCCGCCACCATCGGGTGATGCTTGAAGCGCTGGAACTCCATGTAGGGGAAAAGATGCGGGTTCTGGTAGTTGAGGTGCACCACGAAGCCCACATAGACCTGGTTGTTGTCCAGGTGATAGATGAAGGACCCGCCGCCCGCGTTTGAACCCAGCGGCCAGCCCATCGTGTGGGTGACCGAGCCTTCCTTGTGCTTGGCCGGATCGATCTCCCAGATCTCCTTCATGCCAAGGCCGAATTTCTGCGGCTCCTTGCCTTTTTGCAGGTCGTATTTGGCGATGACCTCCTTGGCCAGCGAGCCGCGCACCCCTTCGGAGAGGAAGACATACTTGCCGTGCAGTTCCATCCCCGGCTCGGTATTGGGCCCGATTGATCCGTCAGGTTCCAGTCCGAAGACACCCGCCACGACACCCTTCACGCCGCCGTTTTCGTCATAGACAAGCTCCGAGCAGGACATGCCGGGGAAGATCTCGACCCCCAGTTCCTCGGCCTGTTCGGCCATCCAGCGGCAGACATTGCCCATCGAGACGATGTAATTGCCGTGGTTGTCCATCAGCGGCGGCATCGGCCAGTTGGGAATACGGATCTGCCCCGCCTCGCCCAGCATGTAGAAATTGTCCTCGCGCACCGGCACGTTAAGCGGCGCTCCCTTCTCCTTCCAGTCGGGGATCAGAGCGTCGAGTCCGCAGGGGTCTAGAACCGCGCCCGACAGGATATGCGCGCCCACTTCCGACCCTTTTTCCAGCACGACCACGTTGAGGTCTGCATCGAGCTGTTTCAGACGGATGGCAGCCGACAGGCCCGCAGGGCCTGCGCCCACGATCACCACGTCGTATTCCATCGCTTCGCGTTCAATCTCGGCCATTCGCGGGCTCCCTAGCTGACTGGTCGACTGCCGGCCCGGCGCAAGGGCGGGGCAATTTTGTTCCGAAGCTGATTACATGCTGGCCAAGCGCAGGGTCAATCAAAACACGGCGTAACGGCGCTGCAACGCGGCAAAATCAGCTTTCGGGGCTGTCTCCCATGAGATAGCGCGGCCCCGTTCCAAGTCGCGCGGCGCGATCCTGCGGATTGTAGAGCGCACAGCGCGGCAGGCTCAGGCAGCCGCATCCGATACAGCCATCAAGATCGTCGCGAAGCTTCACCAGCGTCTCGATTCGCCGATCGAGATGGGCGCGCAGGCCCTCGCTGATCCGGGTCCAGTCCTCGGGCGTCGGGGTGCGCTCCCCCGGCAGGCCCGCAAGCACCTCGCGGATTTCGGTCAGGGTCAGCCCCAGTTGCTGTGCGATCATGACAAAGCTCAACCGACGGATATCGGCGCGCTCGTATCGCCTTTGTCCCCCTGCATTGCGCCAGGGCTTGAGCAGGCCCTGCTTCTCGTAGTGGCGGATGGCCGAAACGGCCAGTCCGGTGCGGCGCGACAGCGCGCCGATTGGCAATCCGTCCGATGCGGGCATGGCCTTCCAGAAATCCCTTGACCTGAAGTTAGGTTTAGAAATTAGCGTGAGTCGCATCGATTTCGCAAGATGGAGGAAATGACGATGCCCGCCACACTGGAACACGCAAACTTCACCGTAACCGATCCGCATGCGACCGCCGCATGGATGGAGAGCGTCTTTGGCTGGCGCACCCGCTGGCAGGGCGAGGCCAAGGCAGGTGGGCTTTCGGTCCATGTCGGAGAGGACGATACCTATCTCGCGCTTTATCGCCCTGCGGGAACACCCGTTACCGGGCCCAGCAGCTATGACACCGTGGGCGGGCTGAACCATGTCGCGGTCGTGGTGAACGACCTCTCCACCACGGAGAAGGCAGTGCGCGGGGCAGGCTTCGAACCGCACAGCCATGCCGATTACGAACCGGGCGAGCGGTTCTATTTCCACGACGACAACGGGATCGAGTTCGAGGTCGTCTGCTACCCGGAGCGGTGATGCGCCTCAGAGGATTTCGCGGGCCCGTCTTGCGAGATGGGCCGCGAAGACGACAACCCATGCAACCGTGATCAGGCCAAGGGCGCGTTCGTAGATCCCGTCATATCCCGTGGGCATGAAGAAGAAGATCGGCGCGCCGAAAATCCAGAGACCGGCACAGACGGCACTGACCGGCCGCAGCACCCCGGGCAAGTTGCGCGCCTCGCGCATGGCCAGGACGAACAGACACGCGAAGAGAAAGCCCAGCACGTAGACGACATAGGTGTGGATCACGAACCCGTCGCTGTCGCCGTCACCATATTCATTGCGCGCCGCGATGATGGTCACGCAGAGCGCCAGCAGCAAAAGGGCATAGATCATGCCACTCCACTCACGCGTGCCGGAATGCATGTGCGCCGCCCCGATCGCGACGGCAATCAGGGCCGCGGCATAACCGTAGAGCGTCACATCCTGGATGATCTCGTAGCGTCCCGCCGCAAGATCGCTGACCGTGTCGGATATCCAGTCATGGTCCGGCACCACCATCGATCCGACCACGTTCCCCAGCACCAGCCCGACACCGCCGGCATAGGCCAACGCCGTCAGCACAAGAACGAAACGCAAGACGACGACATGATGCATGATGCGGCTTCCCCAACGTTGATTTCGGTATGTTTGGGAACGCTTGCCCCGCTGCGCGGTTCCCCTTGCCGAGTTCCGCCACCACGCCTGTTACCCGCTTGCATTTGCCTGCGGCTTTGGGTCAGGTAGCGGTCAAGCAAGCCACCGGCGGCCCACGGGCCGCCCGAAAGAACGCGGATATTCGCATGGAAAAAATTCCTATGACCCGCCGCGGGCACGCCGCCCTCGAAGCGGAGCTGAAGCACCTGAAAAGCGAGGAGCGCCCGGCCATCATCCGGGCGATTGCCGAGGCGCGCGAACATGGCGACCTTTCGGAAAACGCCGAATATCACTCTGCCCGCGAGAAGCAGTCGTTCATCGAGGGCCGCATCAAGGAGCTTGAGGGCGTCCTCTCGCTGGCCGAGGTGATCGACCCCAGCAAGCTGTCCGGCGCGGTCAAGTTCGGCGCCACGGTGACCGTGGTCGACGAAGATACCGACGAGGAAAAGACCTGGCAGATCGTGGGCGAACACGAGGCCGATATCGAAAAGGGTCTGCTCAACATAAAATCGCCCATCGCGCGCGCATTGATCGGCAAGGAAGAAGGCGACAGCGTCGAGGTTCACACGCCCGGAGGCGACCGGGCCTATGAGATCCTGAGCATCTCATACGTCTGAGGAAGCACCCCATGTCCGGCCCATCTCCTGACGAACACCGGGCCCGGTCCTCCACGCCGCCCTCCTCCGCTCCGCTGGGCGTCTACCAGCGTCCCGGACGTCCGGCCGTTACCGGCATCGAGATCACGGCAATCGTTCTCAGCCTGTTGTGGCTTTTGGGATCGGTTTTCTATTTCGTGCTGACCCCGGACGAGGAAGAACCGGCCGGGGGCGGTTTCCTGCTGACCATGCTCGCCGTGTTCATGCCCGTAGCGATGATCTGGGTGGCGGCGACCGCTGCCCGCGCCAGCCGCGTGATGCGCGAGGAAAGCCAGCGCCTGCAGGCGGCCATCGACGCCATCCGCCACGCCTATCTGGCCCAAGCGCAGCGCGGCGCATTCACCTCGGAACCCTCGGTCAGCAAGAAGCTGGACGAGATCGCCGAGGCGGCCCGCAAGACGGAGACCGCGCTGGCGACCTTCTCGACCAGCCGTCACCGCCCGCGACACGCCCAGTTGCCCGTGCCGATGACCGTCGAGGAACCCGTGCACCAGGGGTCGCTGGAGCTGGGCACCCCGGCCGAGGCGCTGTCACCGCCGCTGCCCAGCGACGACTTCATCCGCGCGCTGAACTTCCCCGAGACGGCCGAGGATACCGAAGGCTTCGCTGCTCTGCGCCGTGCCCTCAAGGACCGCAAGGCCGCACAGCTGATCCAGGCCGCGCAGGACGTTCTGACCCTGCTCAGCCAGGACGGCATCTACATGGACGACCTGCGCCCCGACATGGCCCGGCCCGAGGTCTGGCGGCAATTCGCACAAGGTGCCCGCGGCCGCGCAGTGGCGGCTCTCGGCGGTATCCGCGACCGGTCCTCTCTGGCTCTCACGGCAGGGCGGATGAAGCAGGACCCGATCTTTCGCGATGCGGCGCACCATTTCCTCCGCCGCTTCGACCAGATGCTGGCCGAATTCGAGGCAGAGGCCAGCGACGAGGAACTGAGTGCGCTGGGAGACACCCGGACCGCCCGCGCCTTCATGCTGTTGGGCCGCGTCGCGGGAACCTTCGACTGACGCAGGCCGCGCAAATTGACAGCGCCGCCGCGATCCGCTAGGCCGCGCCGCTCTAGATCATCGGGGGTTCGGATGGGACGCAAACGCAAGGGACGAGACATTTCAGGCTGGCTGGTGGTGGACAAGCCCGCCGGGCCGACCTCGACCGCCATCGTGAACAAGGTCCGCTGGGCCATGAACGCGGCCAAGGCGGGCCATGCCGGCACCCTGGATCCGGAAGCGACCGGCGTTCTGGCCGTGGCCCTGGGCGAAGCGACCAAGACCGTCCCCTATATCACCGACTCGCTCAAGGCCTATGTCTTTACCGTCCGGCTGGGTCAGGCCACGAATACCGACGATGCCGAGGGCGAAGTGATCGCGCAAAGCGACGCACGCCCCAGTGACGACGAGATCAAGGCAGCGTTGGGCAGTTTCGTGGGGGAGATCATGCAGGTCCCGCCCAAGTTCTCGGCCGTCAAGATCGACGGACAGCGCGCCTACAAGCTTGCCCGCGAGGGCGAGGAGTTCGAGGTCGAGGCCCGTCCCCTCTGGGTCGAGGAACTGGTGCTGGTGGATCGGCCCGACACCGATCATGTCGTGCTGGAGATGACCTGTGGCAAGGGCGGCTACGTCCGCTCCATCGCGCGCGACCTGGGTGCCGCGCTTGGATGTCATGGCCACGTGACCACACTGCGCCGCGTCTGGTCCGGCCCCTTCGATGCCGAGGACGGAGTCACGCTGGAACAGATCGAGGAGATGGCCGGGACCGATGCGCTGGATGCCTATCTGCGCCCACTGGAGGAAGGGCTGGCCGATCTGCCAGAACTGAAATGCACGCCCGAAGGCGCCACGCGGCTGCGCAACGGCAATCCCGGCATGGTTCTGGCCTCGGACGTGGAATATGGCGACGAGGCCTGGGCCTCTTACGAGGGGCGCGCAGTCGCCGTGGGCGTCTACAAGGCGGGCGAGCTGCATCCCAGCAGGGTCTTCAAGGCGGGATGATCACCCGCAGCCATACCAAGGGCGACGCGCCCTCCACCGCCGTCTATTCGGATTGCGAGCGCTATCGCTACAGCCTGACCCGCATCTGGGACCCCGAGGGTCAACGCGCCATGTTCGTCATGCTCAACCCTTCGACCGCGACCGAAATCCAGAACGACCCGACCGTGGAACGCTGCGAACGCCGCGCGCGGGCCCTGGGGTTCGGCGCCTTCCGGGTCACCAACATCTTTGCCTGGCGTGAGACCGATCCGCGCAAGATGCGCGCGGTGCCCGAACCGGTCGGCCCCGAGAACGACGCCGCCATCGCCCAGGGTGCGCATTGGGCCGACCAGGTGGTCGCCGCCTGGGGCACCCACGGCGCGCATCTGGGCCGGGGCGCGGCGGTCGAAGCGCTGCTCCGCGCGACCGGAGAGCCGCTCTATCACCTTGGGTTGAGCAAGGCAGGCCACCCCAAGCACCCGCTCTACATCGCCTACAGCCAGCAGCCGGAACCCTGGCCCGCGAATTAACCATTCGCCCCGTTCGGCTTTGACCATCCCCCCGCCCCGTGGGATATTTTCCGAGGTGGGCGTGTCATGCGCGGAGTGGTGAGATGTTGATGATTGCGGGCCTTCTGGGCCTGGCTGCGGTTGGCGGCATCGTGTTCATGTCGGACGAAACCGGCGACGAGCAGGAAGACGGCGATCTTGCGATGGCGGATCAGGATACAGCCGGTGGACAATCCGCCGATCTTCTGGACTTTGCCGGTGCCCCGGCAAGCGAAGCAGACCCGCCCGAGGTGGGAGAGGTGAAAGGCATTTCCGACAGTGGAATGGCAGAGATGCTGCCGGAAATCACGCAGCAAAGCGCCTATGGTCCGGTCGGGGTGGTTTCGGATTTCCAGGGCAACCTCGTGATCGCCGGGGGTGAGGGCGGGGACGTCCTGACCGGCGGCGGAGGCAACGATCAGATCAACGGCTATGACGGGGATGACGACCTTTCGGGCGCGGATGGGAGCGACACCCTGCGCGGCGCCGAGGGGGACGACACCGTTCTTGGCGGGGCCGGCGCGGACGAGATCGATGGCGATGCTGGCGCGGACCATCTTTCCGGGGAAGATGGCAATGACCGCCTGCGCGGCCATGCCGGCGGCGACCTGATGGAGGGGGGCGAGGGAGACGACACGCTGGAGGCCGGATTCGGCGACGACGCTCTCTCGGGCGGATCAGGCGACGACGCGCTGCATGGCTGGCATGGCGACGACACGCTTGAGGGTGGCGTGGGCATGGACACGCTGTTCGGCGGCTTCGGCAACGATCTTCTATTGGGCCGCGAAGCTGCGGATGAGCAGGATTTCCTGAACGGTGGCAATGGCTTGGATACGATCGTCGCGGGCGGGGGCGACGTCGTCACCGCCGGTGCGGATGCCGACATGATCGTGCTGGGCGACTGGCTGGCACAGGCGGAGTCGGCCGAGGTGATGGATTTCCACAGCGGCGAGGATTCGCTGCTGGTCCTGTGGGACCTGGCCGAGACCCCCGATCCCGAGATCTCGCTGGAGGAGGATCCGGACCGGCCCGGCCTGTTCCGCCTCTCGGTCGAGGGCGAGGAGGTCGCACAATTGCGCGCCGACGCTGTTTCGCCCGACGATATCGTGTTGATGGACATCGCCGGTTTCGACGGAATGCGGCAGGCGGGGTAGCTGGCGAAAGCCTTTGCAATTCTCCGGAAAACCCATTATCGACCGCCATCCGCGCCGGAATCAGCTGGTTTCGGCGGGTATCTCCATGGGCCTGCGCTGGACGACATCCCGGCCTGTGCCATCACTCTAACCTTGCAAAGGAGACCCCGATGTCGATCACTGCCGAGGAAAAGACCCGCCTCATGAAGGACTACGCGACCAAGGACGGCGACACCGGTTCGCCCGAAGTTCAGGTCGCCATTCTCAGCTCGCGCATCGCGACGCTGACCGAGCACTTCAAGACCCACAAGAAAGACAATCACGGCCGCCGCGGCCTGCTCAAGATGGTTGCCCAGCGCCGCAAGCTGCTGGACTATCTCAAGGGCAAGGACGAAGCGCGCTACCAGGATCTCATCAAGCGCCTGGGCATCCGCCGCTGATCCCGTCTTGACCGTTTTGTACATCGCTCGGGCACCCGCCTGACCGTTTTGTACATAACAGCCACTTAACAAAGCCGCGCCCCCGGGCGCGGTTTTTCGTTTGCGGCAGCAGCGACTCCGCTTAACCTGTCGGAAACCACATGACAGGAACAGGCCACCATGCATCCCACCTTTCGGTCCATCGGAACAGGGTGCCTTGGCGTGCTGGCAGCCCTCGCATCGACAGCCGATCCCGCGCGGGCCTCGGATTGGAGCTACACGATCTCTCCCTATCTCTGGGGCGCGGGTCAGAGCGGAAGCGTGGGCGGCATTCCCGGCGCCCCGCCGGCCGAGATCGACCTGTCCTTCGGCGACATCCTCGACGCGCTCAGCGGCAGCGCGATGGTGATCGGCAGCGCGCGCAACGGCAGGTTCGGGGTCACGGCGGATTTCCAGCTTGTGCGCACCAAGACCGAGGGCCCGACCAAGGGCACGGCGTTCGGCAACGGGCAGATCACCACGCGGAACGTCATCTTCACCCTGACCGGCGAGTACCGGATCGCCGCCACTGCCGGAAGCGTGCTCTGGGCCAGCGCGGGGGCGCGGTACTGGAATGTCGAGAATACCCTGTCGCTGACCGCCGGCACCATTCCCGCCGTGAGCGGGACGGTCAAGGACAGCTGGTGGGATCCGGTCATCGGCCTGCGCGGACGCCAGGCCGTGAGCGAGCGTGGAACGCTGGTCGGCTGGGCCTATCTGGGCGGGTTCGGCGCCGGATCGGATTTCACCAGCGACGTGTTTCTGGGCTACAATCACAGCTTCACGCCCGTCACCTCGCTGACGGCCGGGTGGCGCTACCTGTCGGTGGACCGCACCGACGGGGCCTTCGTCTACGACGTGGAACAGCACGGCCCGGTGATCGGTTTGACCTTCTCGTTCTGAGACGAGAAGCCGGTCAGAGCCACAGAAGGATCAGGCCGGTCGCCCCCGCGCCCAGCGACAGCACGGCCGAAATCGCCCCCATCCGCCGCCCCGATTGCGGGCTGGCCTTGTGCCGATCGAGCCTGCCACGCATCGCCCGCGCGCTGCGCCACGCCTCGAAGAAGATGAAGATCGCGATCAGGATGAAGATCGAGGCCACCGCCTTGGGCAACCAGGTCGGATCGAAACTGCGGAACAAGGCCCGCGTCCCCAACGCCAGCGCCACCGCCGCCATGCCGGTCCGCAACCACCCCGCATAAGTCCTCTCATTGGCCAGCAGCGTCCGGTCCTCGGCCCAATCGGTCCGGTTCTCGGCCAGGTCGGATTTGTCTGTCATGGGAGGGAAATGTCTTAATCGCGCGGCGGTTCCCCGGTCGGTGATGTAGGTGTCCTATCCCGGACGGTCACATAGACCCTCGCCGGACTGCGTTGTTCATAGCAAGATCGATCCTGCGCGAGA
>CANMQJ010000017.1 GCA_947500005.1 uncultured Paracoccaceae bacterium
CGGCCGCACCGTCGGCGCCGGCGTCGTGTCGAAGATCCTCGACTGATCTCGGCGGCTCTTCAGTTCCGCAACGCGCGACAAGAGCCAAGCCGCAATGATGACGAAGGCCGCCCCAACGGGCGGCCTTTTTCCTTGGGCGAAGGGGACCATGGCCCGGATTCCCCCTTGCCAGCCTGCGCCATGGGGTGTATTGCGCGCGGGTTCTCCAAGAGAACATGGCGGCGGGATGATTCCCGCCGTTCGGGTTCGAAGAGGGTGCACGATGAGCGCGCGTCCTCCTCTCAACCCCAACGCCTGACAAAAGGCAAAGATCATGCAAAGCCAAAACATCCGTATCCGGCTGAAGGCGTTTGACTATCGGGTTCTGGACTCCAGCACCCAGGAGATCGTCAACACCGCCAAGCGGACCGGTGCACAGGTGCGCGGGCCGATCCCGCTGCCCAACAAGATCGAGAAGTTCACGGTTCTCCGTGGCCCTCACGTCGACAAGAAAAGCCGTGACCAGTTCGAGATCCGCACGCACAAGCGGCTCCTGGACATCGTTGATCCGACCCCCCAGACCGTGGACGCGCTGATGAAGCTCGACCTCGCCGCTGGCGTGGATGTCGAGATCAAGCTGCAGTCTTAAGATCGGAGGGTATATCACGATGCGTTCCGGTATCATCGCAAAGAAAGTGGGGATGACCCGCCTCTTCATGGAAGACGGCAAGCAGATCCCCGTCACCGTGCTGCATCTCGACGGCCTTCAGGTCGTTGCGCAGCGCACCGAGGAAAAGGACGGCTATACCGCCGTTCAGCTGGGCGCCGGCGCCGCCAAGGCCAAGCGCACCACCAAGGCGATGCGTGGCCACTTTGCCGCCGCACAGGTCGAGCCCAAGCGCAAGCTCGCGGAATTCCGCGTTCCCGCAGACGGCCTGATCGACGTGGGCGCCGAGATCTCGGCAGAGCATTTCCTGGCAGGCCAGAAAGTGGACGTCACCGGCACCTCGATCGGTAAAGGTTTCGCCGGTGCCATGAAACGGCACAATTTCGGCGGCCTGCGCGCCTCGCACGGCGTGTCGATCAGCCACCGTTCGCACGGCTCCACCGGTCAGTGCCAGGACCCCGGCAAGGTGTTCAAGGGCAAGAAGATGGCCGGCCACATGGGCGCCGCCCGCGTGACCACCCAGAACCTCGAAGTCGTCAAGACCGACGCCGATCGCGGCCTGGTGTTCATCAAAGGTGCCGTTCCCGGACCGAAATCCGGCTGGGTCACCGTCAAGGACGCCGTCAAGAAGAAAGCGCCCGAAGGGCTGCCGTTCCCGGCCGCGCTGAAAGGTGCCGCAACCGAAGCACAGGCTGAGGAAGCGCCCGCGGAAGGGGGTGAAGCATGAAACTCGATGTGATCAAACTCGACGGCTCCAAGGCCGGTGACATCGACCTGGACGAAGCGCTGTTCGGCCTCGAGCCGCGCGCCGACATCCTGCACCGTGTGGTCCGCTGGCAGCGCAACAACGCGCAGCAGGGCACCCACAAGGTCAAGACGCGGTCGGAAACCAGCTACTCGACCAAGAAGATCTATCGCCAGAAGGGCACCGGCGGCGCACGCCACGGTGACCGCAACGCGCCGATCTTCCGCAAGGGTGGCATCTACAAGGGTCCGACCCCGCGCAGCCACGGTCACGATCTGCCCAAGAAGTTCCGCAAGCTCGGCCTGCGCCATGCGCTCTCGGCCAAGGCCCGCGCGGGCGAACTGGTGGTGATCGAGGACGCGGCGGCCGAAGGCAAGACCGCAGCACTCGCCAAGCAGGTCGCGAACCTGGGCTGGAAGCGTGCGCTGATCATCGACGGGTCCAGCGTGAACGAGGATTTCGCTCGCGCCGCCCGGAACATCGAAGGTCTGGATATCCTGCCCTCGATGGGTGCAAACGTGTATGACATCCTCAAGCGTGACACCCTGGTGATCACGAAGGCCGGTGTCGAAGCTCTGGAGGCTCGCCTGAAATGAGTGCCAAGGCAGAACATTACGACGTGATCCGCAAGCCGGTCATCACCGAGAAATCCACCATGGCGTCCGATCATGGCGCGGTGGTCTTCGAAGTGGCGATCGACGCGAACAAGCCGCAGATCAAGGAGGCCGTCGAGGCTCTCTTCGGCGTCAAGGTGAAGGCGGTCAACACCACCATCACCAAGGGCAAGGTCAAGCGCTTCCGCGGCCAGCTGGGCCGCCGGAAGGACGTGAAGAAGGCCTATGTCACCCTCGAAGAGGGCAACACGATCGACGTGACCACCGGTCTGTGATCGCGGATGGCGGGGTTTAACCCCGCCCTACGGAAATCGGAAAGCCCCGCCAGTTCTGGCGGGGCTTTTCCGTTCACGCCTCGCCAAGCATCACCTGCCAGTCCTGCCGCGCGGCGAGAACGCGCAGAACGATAAGGTCGTCGCTTTCGTGGCGATAGATGATCAGGTGTTTCGCGCTGGGATGAATGCGGACGGAGGGTGCGAACTCTGGGTGCAGCCGTGCGATCTCGGGCAGCTCGCACAGGGTTTCCATGCTGCGCGCAAGCCCGTCGAGATAACGGTCGGCCTGGTTCGGGGACCACGTCTCGGCGCTGTAGAGCCAGATGGCTTCGAGGTCGGACTGCGCGGCGGGTGTCAGGCAAAGGTTCAGCCGGTCAACCGCCATGCTTTCCGTGCATCCGGGATTTGAATGTTTCGAAATCGAACGGTTCGGCTGGGCCGCTGGCAAGCCCGTGGTCAATGGCGGCTTGCATCTCGGCGATCGCGGCTTGGCGTTCCTGGTCGCGCCGGATCAGGTGCCGCACGTAATCGCTGGTATTGCTGAACTGGGCATCCTTCAGGCGGGTCTCGACCCAGTCCTTCATGTGATCGGGGAGGGAGACGTTCATCGTGGCCATGTCATGACTCTAAGGATTATGGCAAAGTTTGTCAAATCAGCGCGGTGCGGGCGGACTTTCCCGCTTGGCGCCAAGTGCTATAGACACCCCCCGGCAACCCTGCTAAACGCAGCCAATCTTGCAGCCCCGGGATTCGTTCCGGGGCTCGTGATTTCTGGTCGGTCGGTGTGCGCAAGCCCGTCCAGCCGGCCAACTCCACCGGGGACCTTCGGGGCCCTAGACACCTGGGCACCTTCGGGGGCCTTCAACATAGCGATGTCACAAGCAACACCAACAGGCATCGCGCGCTAAACGGAAGACAGAAAGCATGGCACTCAAGTCGTATAAGCCGACGACGCCGGGCCAGCGCGGGCTGGTGCTGATCGACCGTTCGGAGCTTTGGAAAGGACGTCCCGTCAAATCCCTCACCGAGGGTCTGACGAAATCGGGCGGCCGGAACAACACCGGACGGATCACCTCTCGCCGCCGGGGCGGGGGCGCGAAGCGTCTCTACCGGATCGTCGATTTCAAGCGGACCAAGTTCGACGTGGCGGCCACCGTCGAGCGGATCGAATACGATCCGAACCGGACCGCCTTCATCGCGCTCATCAAGTACGAAGACGGCGAGCAGGCCTATATCCTGGCGCCGCAGCGTCTTGCCGTGGGCGACAAGGTCGTGGCCTCGGCCAAGGCCGACATCAAGCCCGGCAACGCGATGCCCTTCCAGGGCATGCCCATCGGTACCATCGTCCACAACATCGAGCTGAAGCCCGGCAAGGGCGGCCAGCTGGCACGCGCCGCGGGCACCTATGCCCAGTTCGTCGGCCGTGACGGCGGTTATGCACAGATCCGCCTGTCCTCGGGCGAGCTGCGCATGGTCCGCCAGGAGTGCCTGGCCACCGTCGGTGCCGTGTCGAACCCCGACAACAGCAACCAGAACCTCGGCAAGGCCGGCCGGATGCGCTACAAGGGCAAGCGTCCGAGCGTTCGCGGTGTCGCGATGAACCCGATCGACCACCCCCACGGTGGTGGTGAGGGCAGGACCTCGGGCGGCCGTACGCCGGTCACCCCCTGGGGCAAGGACACCAAGGGTACCCGTACCCGCAACAAGAACAAAGCGTCGCAAAAGCTCATCATCCGCTCGCGGCATGCCAAGAAGAAAGGGCGTTAATAGATGTCTCGCTCCGTATGGAAGGGCCCTTTCGTCGATGCCTACGTCCTGAAAAAGGCCGAAGCGTCGCGTGAGTCGGGCCGCAAGGAAGTGATCAAGATCTGGTCGCGCCGTTCCACCATCCTGCCCCAGTTCGTGGGTCTGACCTTTGGTGTGTACAACGGCCAGAAACATATCCCCGTCAACGTCTCCGAGGACATGATCGGTCAGAAGTTCGGTGAATACGCACCGACCCGGACCTATTACGGTCATGCTGCGGACAAGAAAGCGAAGCGGAAGTAAGTCATGGGCAAGGAAAAGAACCCCCGCCGCGTGGCTGACAACGAAGCGATGGCCAAGGTCCGCATGCTTCGCACCAGCCCGCAGAAACTGAACCTCGTTGCGGCGATGATCCGTGGGAAGAAGGTGGAAAAGGCGCTGACCGATCTCACCTTCTCGAACAAGCGGGTCGCGCAGGACGTGAAGAAATGCCTTCAGTCCGCCATCGCCAATGCCGAGAACAACCACAACCTGGATGTCGACGAGCTGATCGTGGCCGAGGCCTGGGTCGGCAAGAACCTGGTGATGAAGCGCGGCCGCCCGCGGGCGCGTGGCCGGTTCGGCAAGATCATGAAGCCGTTCTCGGAACTGACCATCAAGGTGCGGCAAGTTGAGGAGCAAGCCTAATGGGACATAAAGTCAATCCGATCGGCATGCGCCTTCAGGTCAACCGCACCTGGGACAGCCGCTGGTACGCCGATACCAAGGAATACGGCAACCTCCTTCTCGAGGATCTCGCCATCCGCGAGTTCATCAAGAAGGAATGCAAGCAGGCCGGTGTCGCCCGCGTGATCATCGAACGTCCGCACAAGAAGTGCCGCGTCACGATCCACACGGCGCGTCCCGGTGTCATCATCGGCAAGAAGGGCGCCGACATCGAGGTGCTTCGCAAGAAGCTGGCCAAGATGACGGACTCGGAACTGCACCTCAACATCGTCGAGGTCCGCAAGCCCGAGCTTGACGCGCAGCTGGTCGGCGAGTCGATCGCCCAGCAGCTGGAGCGCCGGGTGTCCTTCCGTCGCGCGATGAAGCGGGCCGTGCAGAACGCCATGCGCATGGGCGCCCTGGGTATCCGGGTGAACGTCGCGGGCCGCCTGGGCGGCGCCGAGATCGCACGGACCGAATGGTATCGCGAGGGCCGCGTGCCCCTGCACACCCTGCGGGCCGATATCGACTATGCACATTCCGAAGCCGTGACGCCCTATGGCATCATCGGGATCAAGGTCTGGATCTTCAAAGGCGAGATCATGGAGCACGATCCCTCGGCACGTGACCGCAAGGCACAGGAACTCCAGGACGGCCCGGCCCCCCGCGGAGCGGGCGGCGGACGCCGTGATCGCTGAGAGGACGTAAGAGATGCTTCAACCAAAGCGTACGAAATACCGCAAGATGCAGAAGGGCCGGATCAAGGGCCTGGCTAAAGGCGGTTCCGACCTGAACTTCGGCACCTTCGGCCTCAAGGCTCTCGAGCCCGAGCGCGTCACCGCGCGCCAGATCGAAGCCGCCCGCCGTGCCATGACGCGCCACATGAAGCGTCAGGGCCGCGTGTGGATCCGGATCTTCCCGGACACGCCCGTCACCTCCAAGCCCACCGAAGTCCGGATGGGTAAGGGCAAGGGCTCGGTCGATTTCTGGGCCGCCAAGGTCAAGCCCGGCCGCGTGATGTTCGAGCTCGACGGCGTCGGCGAGGACGTGGCTCGCGAGGCGCTCCGCCTTGCCGCCATGAAGCTGCCGATCAAGACCCGCGTCGTTCAGCGCGAAGACTGGTAACGGGCGGTGGGGTAAAACCCCACCCTACCGCAGATCGAAACCCCCGGCGCGACAGCGGCGGGGGTTTTTCCTTTTTCGACGGTGGGTCGAAAACCGTTTGTCCTTGCCGCCCGCCTTCTCCTATGAGGGGACCGATCCCACGCGACAGGAGGACCCCCCGTGCAAGTACCGTTCAAGACGAAAAGGATGCTGAATTTCGGCGATTGCGACATCTCGGGCACCGCCTATTTCCCCTCGTACCTGAACATCCTGAACGGCGTGAACGAGGAGTTCTGGCTGCACCTGGGCTTCCCCTGGCACAAGATCATCTGGGAAGACCGCTGGGGCACACCGACCGTGCATATCTCGAGCGATTTCTCCAGCCCGTCCTTTTTCGGAGAGGAACTGGAATTCGAGGTCACGGTGCTCAAGGTGGGCCGGTCTTCGGTGACACTTCATCACGAGATCAGCTGCGAGGGCCAGAAGCGCTGGTCCTCGACCCAGGTGCTCGCGGCAAGCGACCTGGACAAGCACTGCTCCATCCCCTGGCCCGAAGACGTGAAGGCAGCCTTGCTGGCCTGCCTTCAGCCCACCGAGGGCTGAGGCCGGGCCGCGGACCCGCCAGCCCCAAGGCGGCGGGCCCGCACATCGTGCGATCCGGTCCCGATCAGGTGACCGGCGAACACACCGTCTGACCGGAGGCGGAGGTGGCCACGACATAGCCGGGGGCGCAGCTTGCGGTGCCGTACTTGTCATAGATCGGTTCCGGGTTCATCGGCACCGGGATCGGCTCGTTCTGCGCGCAGGCGGCAAGAACGAAAGCAAATGCACAGGCGGAGGCGAGCTTGATTTTCATGGTCATCTTCTCCTTGCTGGACAGCCGATGCAGTATCGCATGGCTTGACTTCGTACACTAGGCAACGGTTGACCTTTGGGCAAGTTCCGCGCCGCGAGCGCCCGGGTCCCGAAAGAGCGTATCGGCGGCCTTTGGCTTCATGCCTGAAAAAAGGACGCTCGCCACCATCCTGCGGCTGCGCTATCACCCCGCCATGGCCCAGATCGAATCCCTTTTCGTCACCCGTCTCTACCGCGCCGCCCTGTCCGAACATGGACCCGCCATCGACCCGGACGAGCTCGGCGCTTCCTGCTTTTCCATCGCCGAGGATGACGAGGCGGGGCAGGAATGGTGCGAGGAAAACGGCTATCCCGGCTATACCTCCTATGCCTCGCTCACCGATCTGCCCTGGCGCTTTCCGATCTTCGCCGAGATGGTGAAATCACTCGATGCGCATGTCGCGGCCTTTGTCGAGGACCTGGAATTCGACCTCGACGGTCGCGCGCTGGTGCTGGAGGATCTCTGGATCAACATCCTGCCCGAGGGCGGAACGCATGGCTCCCACATCCATCCGCATTCGGTGATCTCGGGCACCACCTATGTCTCGATGCCCGACGGGGCCAGCGCGCTGAAACTGGAAGATCCGCGCTCGGCCCGGATGATGGCGGCGCCCACGCGGCGCAAGGGCGCGCGGCGCGAATTGCAGCCCTTCATCTACATGAAGCCCGCCGTGGGCGACGTGCTGCTGTGGGAAAGCTGGCTGCGCCACGAGGTGCCGATGAACATGGCCGAGGACGAGCGGATCAGCGTCAGCTTCAACTACCGGTGGGAGTGAGCGGACCATTGACGATCCGGCAGGCGCTGCCATGATTGCGTCATTGCCTTGGCCTTTCACGAGTGGACGCCCTTGGACCTGAGCTTCATCACCGACGGCTGGGCCGGTCATCTTTCCTATCTGTTGCTGGTGCTGTCGATGCTGATGCGCCGGATGCTCTGGCTGCGCCTGCTGGTGATCGCCTCGGCGCTGGCGGGGATCGCCTTTGACCATTTCTGGCTCTCCAATCCGGTGGGGGTCTTCTGGCAGTCGTTGCTGGTGCTGGTGAACGTGGGAGAACTGCTTATCCTCTGGCGCAACGATCGCCGCGCCGTCTTTTCCCCCGAGGAGGAGGAATTCCGCACCAGGCTTCTGCCGGGGCTGTCGCCGGGCCAGGCGCGCCGCTTTCTCGACCGCGGCCGGTGGGAGGATCTGCCCCCCGGCACCGTGCTGACCCGCCAGGGGGCCTGCCCGGATTTCCTGACCTATCTCGCGCGCGGCGACGTGACGGTCGAGGTGGGCGGCCGCGCGATCCGCACCGTCTCGGGCGGGCATTTCATCGGAGAGATGTCGCTGATGGGCGATGACATGGCCTCGGCCACCACGGTCGTGTCCAGCCCGGCCCGCGCCTGGCGGATCGAACGGCCCAAGCTTCTGCGCCTGCGCGAGACGAACCACGCCGCCATGGGCGTGGTCGAGGCCGGGATCGCCCGCGACATGCGCGCGAAACTGATGTTCCAGAACGCAGGCGACGGCCGCGACTGAGGGTCGGCGCCGATTTCTTGCGGGAATGGCTTGCCCTTCCGGCCCCACACCCTTATAGAGCGGCATCCTGCAACCCCCCGACCGAGTCGGGGGATTCGCATGTCTATCTGTCATATCCACCAGGGTTACGGGTGACCCGCCGAACGGGGCCCTCTGGTGTATTGAGAAAAGGAAAAGGCGATGAACGCCCAGGAACTGCGTGACAAGACCCCGGATCAGCTCCGGGAAGATCTGGCCAACCTGAAGAAAGAGGCCTTCAACCTGCGCTTCCAGCAGGCCACCGGCCAACTCGAAACCACCGCGCGGATCAAGGCTGTCCGCCGCGATGTGGCGCGGGTCAACACCGTGCTGAACGAAAAAGCCCAAGCGGCCGCTGAGTAAGAGGAGCCTCGACCGATGCCCAAACGTATCCTGCAAGGCACCGTGACCAGCGACGCCAACGCACAGACCGTCACCGTGAGCGTCGAACGCCGTTTCACGCACCCGGTCCTGAAAAAGACCATCCGTAAGTCCAAGAAGTACCGGGCTCACGATGAGAACAACACCTACAAGGTGGGTGACTCGGTCCGCATCATCGAATGCGCGCCGAAATCGAAGACGAAGCGCTGGGAGGTGCTGGAGGCGTAAGCCCCTGGCCCTGCCAGTTTAATCGAAACCCTGGGGGAGCTAATGAGAACAGCCCCCATAGGTCGGGAGAAACCACATGATCCAGATGCAGACCAATCTGGATGTCGCTGACAACTCCGGCGCTCGCCGGGTGCAGTGCATCAAGGTCCTGGGTGGTTCCAAGCGCAAATATGCGTCCGTAGGCGACATCATCGTCGTCTCGGTCAAGGAAGCCATCCCGCGCGGCCGCGTGAAGAAAGGGGACGTCCGCAAGGCCGTCGTCGTGCGCACCGCCAAGGAAGTTCGCCGCGAGGACGGAACCGCGATCCGCTTCGACCGGAACGCCGCCGTCATCCTCAACAACAACAACGAACCCGTCGGTACCCGTATCTTCGGCCCCGTTGTTCGCGAGCTGCGCGCCAAGAACTTCATGAAGATCATCTCGCTCGCTCCGGAGGTGCTGTAACCATGGCTGCGAAACTCCGCAAAGGCGACAAGGTCGTCGTGCTGGCCGGCCGCGACAAGGGCAAGGAAGGCACCATCGCCTCCGTTGACCCGAAATCCGGCAAGGCCGTCGTCGATGGCGTGAACATGGCCATTCGCCATACCCGCCAGACGCAGAATTCCCAGGGTGGCCGTCTTCCCAAGGCGCTGCCGATCGACCTGTCGAACCTCGCCCTGCTCGATGCAAACGGCAAGGCGACCCGCGTCGGCTTCCGCATGGAAGACGGCAAGAAGGTCCGCTTCGCCAAGACCACGGGGGACGTGATCGATGCTTGATTCCGCAAACTACACCCCGCGCCTGCGTGCCCAGTACGCCGAGACGATCAAGCCCGCCCTGATCGAAGAGTTCGGCTACAAGAACGGCATGATGGCGCCGAAGCTCGACAAGATCGTGCTCAACATCGGCTGCGGCTCCGAGGCTGTGAGGGACTCCAAGAAGGCGAAGGCCGCCGTCGAGGACCTGACCAAGATCGCCGGCCAGCAGGCCGTGGCGACCAAGGCGAAGAAGTCGATCGCCGGCTTCCGCGTCCGCGAGGAAATGCCGCTGGGTGCCAAGGTGACCCTGCGCGGTGACCGGATGTACGAGTTCCTCGACCGTCTGGTCACCATCGCGATGCCCCGCATCCGCGACTTCCGCGGCGTGAAACCCTCCTTCGACGGCCGTGGCAACTTCGCCATGGGTCTCAAGGAGCACATCGTGTTCCCGGAAATCGACTTCGACAAGGTCGACGAGGTCTGGGGCATGGACATCATCATCGCCACCACTGCGAAAACCGACGCCGAAGCCAAGAGCCTGTTGAAGCATTTCAACATGCCCTTCACGTCGTAAGCGTCCGGAGGAATAGACATGGCTAAGAAAAGCATGATCGAGCGCGAGAAGAAGCGCGAGCGCCTGGTGGCAAAATACGCCGCGAAGCGCGCCGAGCTGAAAGAAATCGCGAATGACGAAAGCCGCCCGATGGAGGAGCGCTTCAAGGCGCGTCTCAATCTGGCGAAACTGCCGCGCAACAGCTCGCCGACCCGGCTGCACAACCGCTGCCAGCTGACGGGCCGTCCGCACGCCTATTACCGCAAGCTCAAGCTCAGCCGTATCGCGCTGCGCGATCTGGGCTCCGCCGGGCAGATCCCCGGCATGGTCAAGTCGAGCTGGTAAGGAGAGAGTGAGATGAACGATCCTATCGGCGATATGCTCACCCGCATCCGCAACGCCCAGATGCGCCACAAGAGCACCGTGATCACCCCGGCCTCCAAGCTGCGTGCCTGGGTTCTCGACGTGCTGGCGGACGAGGGCTACATCCGTGGCTACGAGAAGACCACCGACGCCAATGGCCACCCGGCCATCGAGATCAGCCTGAAGTACTACGAAGGCGAGCCGGTGATCCGCGAGCTCAAGCGCGTTTCCAAGCCCGGCCGCCGCGTCTACATGGCGGTCAAGGACATCCCGGCGGTCCGTCAGGGCCTGGGCGTGTCCATCGTCTCGACGCCCAAGGGCGTGATGTCGGACCAGAACGCCCGCAGCCACAACGTTGGCGGCGAAGTGCTTTGCACCGTATTCTAAGGAGGGCTGCAGATGTCTCGTATTGGTAAGAAACCGGTCGATCTGCCCAGCGGCGTCTCTGCCTCTGTGTCCGGTCAGACCATCGAAGTGAAGGGGCCGAAAGGCACCCGCAGCTTCACCGCAACCGACGACGTGACCCTCGTGGTCGACGACAACGTCGTGCGCATCGAACCCCGCGGCTCGTCCAAGCGGGCGCGCCAGCAGTGGGGCATGAGCCGCACGCAGGTCGCCAACCTGGTCCAGGGCGTCACCGAGGGCTTCAAGAAAGAGCTCGAGATCCAGGGCGTGGGTTACCGCGCCCAGATGCAGGGCAACACGCTGAAGCTGAACCTCGGCTACAGCCACGATGTCAACTTCGAGGCGCCCGAGGGGATCACCATCACCGCGCCCAAGCAGACCGAGATCGTGGTTGAAGGCTCCGACCAGCAGCAGGTGGGCGAAGTGGCGGCACAGATCCGCGACTGGCGCCGTCCCGAGCCCTACAAGGGCAAGGGCATCCGCTACAAGGGCGAGTTCATCTTCCGCAAGGAAGGCAAGAAGAAGTAAGGACGCGAAAAATGGCAAGCAGCAAACGTACCCTGTTTCTGAAGCGCCGCCTGCGCGTTCGGAACAAGCTCCGCAAGGTCAACGCCGGGCGTCCGCGCCTGAGCGTGCACCGCAGCAACAAGAACATCAGCGTCCAGCTGATCGACGATGTGCGCGGCGTGACCCTGGCCTCCGCCTCGACCCTGGAAAAGGATCTGGGCGTCGTGGGCAAGAACAATGTCGAGGCGGCCACCAAGGTCGGCACGGCAATCGCCGAGCGGGCCAAGAAGGCTGGCGTGGAAGAAGCCTATTTCGACCGCGGCGGTTTCCTGTTTCACGGCAAGGTGAAGGCCCTGGCCGACGCCGCGCGTGAAGGCGGGCTCAAGCTCTGACACTTGTGGGGGGCGACCGTCGTCCCCCCGATGATCCGGGATCGCCCCGCGCGGGCGGTCACCAGGGATCGGACCAACCGGCGCGCAGGCGCCACGAAGAAAGGAATGCCGATATGGCAGAACGTGACAACCGGGGCCGTGGCCGCCGCGACCGCGACGAGGCACCCGAATTCGCCGATCGTCTCGTCGCGATCAACCGCGTCTCGAAGACCGTCAAGGGTGGTAAGCGCTTCGGCTTCGCCGCACTCGTGGTCGTCGGCGACCAGAAAGGCCGCGTAGGCTTCGGCAAGGGCAAGGCCAAGGAAGTGCCCGAGGCGATCCGCAAGGCGACCGAGCAGGCCAAGCGCCAGATGATCCGCGTGCCGCTGAAAGAGGGCCGCACCCTGCACCACGACATGTACGGCCGCCACGGCGCCGGCAAGGTGACCATGCGCACCGCGCCCGAAGGCACCGGCATCATCGCGGGCGGCCCGATGCGCGCCGTGTTCGAGATGCTGGGCGTCAAGGACGTCGTGTCCAAGTCGCTGGGCTCGCAGAACCCCTACAACATGATCCGCGCCACGCTGAACGGCCTGCAACTCGAGCAGTCGCCCCGTTCGGTCGCCGCGCGCCGCGGCAAGAAGGTCGCCGACATCCTGCCCAAGCGGGATGAGGTTCAGACGACCTCGGCCGAGGTCAACGTCGCCGAGGAGGCCTGAGACCCATGGCAAAAACCATCGTCGTCAAGCAGGTCGGTTCGCCGATCCGCCGCCCCGCCATCCAGCGTGAAACGCTGATCGGCCTGGGCCTGAACAAGATGCACAAGACCCGCGAACTCGAGGATACCCCCTCGATCCGCGGCATGGTCAACCGGATCCCGCATCTGGTCGAGATCATCGAAGAGCGCGAATAACGGCGGGCGGTGGGGTGAAACCCCACCCTACGCCAAAGACGCAAGGCCGCTCCCGGTTACCGGGGGCGGTTTTTTCGTTGCGGAACGGGGCAATGGCCCGCAGCCATGCAGCCAACGCATGACGGCCTCGCGCGCATATCCGTTGTACGCCGCCGGGCGCCTGCCTATCTCCACCTGATCTGAAAAAGACACGACCATGATGCCCGCCGGGGAGGGTCCCCGGCGCAATAACAAAGGAGTCTCACCATGGCCCATATCACGACCAATGCCTCTCTGGGTGCCAATACCTTCGCCCGTCTGCGCGCCGCCTTTGCCGGCCTGCGCGAAGCCTGGCGGGAGGACGCGCGCATGCGCCGTACCTACAATGAACTGAGCGCGCTGACCGACCGCGAACTGGCCGATATCGGCCTGCGTCGCTGCGACATCGACGATGTCGTGCGCCACGAGTTCTGCGCCCACTGAGCCGCAACCGACCCGCGCCACCGGCGCAGGCCCGATCGACGCCCCCTTTGCGGGGCGTTTTTTCGTTGCGGGGTCCGCTGCGGACAAGCCGCGATACTTGCAACTCGCCGCCCGGACGTCTATAGGCCTCCGGTGGCCCATCGGGCTGCGAAGAATCGAACAAGAAATGCCGTGGTTGGCCCCGACGCTTCGGGGGTCACATCCGGCTCCAGGAGAAGCGACATGAAACTTCACGAACTGCGTGACAATCCGGGTGCTACGCCCCGCAAGCAACGCGTTGCCCGTGGCCCCGGCTCGGGTCGCGGCAAGACCGCCGGGCGCGGCATCAAGGGCCAGAAATCCCGCTCGGGTGTGGCCATCAACGGCTATGAAGGCGGCCAGATGCCGCTCTACCAGCGTCTGCCCAAGCGCGGCTTCAACAAGCCGAACCGCAAGGAATTCGCCGTCGTCAACCTGGGCCTGATCCAGAAATTCATCGACGCGGGCAAGATCGACGCGGGCAATGCCATCACCGAGGACACGCTTGTCACCTCCGGCCTCGTGCGCCGCAAGCTCGACGGCGTCCGCGTTCTCGCCAAGGGCGAACTGACCTCCTCCCTGACCCTCGAGGTCACAGGCGCCTCCAAATCCGCCATCGAGGCGGTCGAGAAAGCGGGCGGTTCGCTCAAGGTCACGAAACCTGCCGCGGCAGAGTAACGGCTTGTGGGCGGGCTCTGTCCCGCTTACATAGACCCCCAAGTTTTCCCTGAACGCCGCCCGAGCCGGAAAACGGTTCCGGGCGGTGTTTGCATCAGAGAGACCGATTCATGGTATCAGCAGCAGAACAAATGGCGGCGAACACAAGCTGGTCCGCCCTCGGCAAGGCCACCGATCTGCGCAACCGCATCCTGTTCACCCTGGGGCTTCTGATCGTCTATCGCCTTGGCACCTTCATTCCGGTGCCCGGTATCGACGGCGCAGCCCTGCGGGAGTTCATGGAACAGGCGGGGCAGGGCATCGGCGGCATGGTGTCGATGTTCACCGGCGGCGCGCTTGGACGCATGGGCATCTTCGCCCTGGGCATCATGCCCTACATCTCCGCCTCGATCATCGTTCAGCTGATGACGGCCATGGTGCCCTCGCTCGAACAGCTCAAGAAAGAGGGCGAGCAGGGCCGCAAGAAGATCAACCAGTACACGCGCCTGGGCACCGTCGCCCTGGCCACGGTACAAGCCTATGGTCTCGCCGTCTCGCTCGAGGCGGGCGATCTGGCGACCGATCCGGGGCTCTATTTCCGGTTCTCGACCATGGTGACGCTGGTGGGCGGCACGATGTTCCTGATGTGGCTCGGAGAACAGATCACCGCGCGCGGCATCGGAAACGGCATCTCGCTGATCATCTTCGTCGGCATCATCGCCGAGGTCCCGGCCGCCATCGCGCAATTCTTCGCCTCCGGCCGCTCCGGCGCGATCAGCCCGGCGGTGATCGTCGGCGTGATCGTGATGGTGATCGCCGTGCTGACCTTCGTGGTCTTCATGGAACGCGCGCTGCGCAAGATCCACATCCAGTATCCCCGCCGCCAGGTCGGGATGAAGGTCTATGACGGCGGGTCGTCGCACCTGCCGGTCAAGGTCAACCCCGCGGGCGTGATCCCGGCGATCTTCGCCTCCTCGCTGCTGCTGCTGCCGGTCACCATCTCGACCTTCAGCCAGGGCAGCGCGAATGGCCCGGTCATGTCTTGGCTTCTTGCCAATTTCGGCCCCGGGCAGCCGCTCTACCTGCTGTTCTTCGCCTCGATGATCGTGTTCTTCGCCTATTTCTACACGTTCAACGTCAGCTTCAAACCCGATGACGTGGCCGACAACCTCAAGAACCAGAACGGCTTCGTTCCCGGCATCCGCCCGGGCAAGCGCACCGCCGAATACCTGGAATACGTGGTCAACCGCATCCTCGTGCTGGGCTCGGCCTATCTCGCCGCCGTCTGTCTTTTGCCCGAAATCCTGCGCGGCCAGTTCGCCATTCCGTTCTATTTCGGCGGCACCTCGGTTCTCATCATCGTGTCCGTGACGATGGACACGATCCAGCAGGCGCAAAGCCACCTTCTCGCGCATCAATACGAAGGGCTGATCGAAAAGTCCCAGCTGCGCGGCAAGGGCAAGAAACGCGGCAAGAAGGGACCCGCTCGTCGATGAACATCATTCTTTTGGGCCCGCCCGGCGCGGGCAAGGGAACGCAGGCGCGCCATCTGGTCGAGACGCGCGGCATGGTGCAACTCTCCACCGGCGACATGCTGCGCGCCGCGCGCAGTTCGGGCACCGAGATGGGCAAGAAGGTCGCCGAGATCATGGATGCCGGCAAGCTCGTCACCGACGAGATCGTGATCGGCCTGATCGAGGAGCAGCTGACCTCGCAAAAGGGCGCGGGGTTCATCTTCGACGGGTTCCCGCGCACCCTGGCGCAGGCCGACGCGCTGGCCGCGCTGCTGGGCAAGCTGGGCCAGTCGCTGCACACGGTGATCGAGATCCGCGTCGATGACGAGGAACTGGTCAAGCGCATCTCGGGCCGCTTCACCTGTGCCAAGTGCGGCGAGGTCTATCACGACGAGACCCGCCCCACCAAGGCCGAGGGGGTCTGCGACGCCTGCGGCAGCACCGAGATGGTGCGGCGCGCCGACGACAACGAAGACAGCCTGCGCACGCGGCTGATGGAATATTACAAGAAGACCTCGCCGCTCATCGGTTATTACTATGCCAAGGGCGACCTGCGACCGGTCAACGGCATGGCCGAGGTCAAGCAGGTCACCGCCTCGATCGAGGCAATCCTGGGCTGACGCCCGACCCGCACGGGCGGGGCGGGGTTCCACCCCGCCATGCCCGTCAAAGGTGCCGGTTTCCGCCGCGCCCGGCGCATCGGCGACACGGGGCTTGACCTCCGCCGAAAATCCCCATAGTCACCCCCATCCCTATGGGAATCATCCCGGTGCGCGGGGATTCGCCCGTGCGCCAACGATCACCTCAAAATGCTGGGCCCTCTGGTAACGCTGCCACGGTCAAGCGTTGTGAAAAAAGGTTCTGGAGTTACGGAACCGCAACGAAAAGGAAAGTGACACGTGGCACGTATTGCCGGCGTTAACATCCCGACTGCCAAGCGGGTACCAATCGCCCTCACCTACATCACCGGAATCGGCAACTCCACGGCCCGGGAAATCTGCGATGCCGTCGGCATCGACCAGTCCCGGCGCGTGAACGAGCTTTCGGATTCCGAAGTTCTGGCCATCCGCGAACATATCGACGCGAACGTCACCGTCGAAGGCGACCTGCGCCGTGAAGTTCAGATGAACATCAAGCGCCTGATGGACCTCGGCTGCTATCGCGGCCTGCGTCATCGCCGCAACCTCCCCGTGCGCGGTCAGCGCACCCATACCAACGCACGCACGCGCAAGGGCCCCGCAAAGGCCATTGCCGGCAAGAAGAAGTAAGGGGAGAGCTGATCAATGGCACGTGATACCCGTCGCTCGACGAAAAAGAAGGTCTCCAAGAACATCGCCACCGGTGTGGCGCATGTGAACTCGTCCTTCAACAACACCAAGATCCTGATCTCGGACGTGCAGGGCAACGCGATCTCCTGGTCGTCCGCCGGCACCATGGGCTTCAAGGGTTCGCGCAAATCGACCCCCTATGCCGCGCAGATGGCCGCCGAAGACGCCGGCCGCAAGGCACAGGAACATGGCGTCAAGACGCTCGAAGTCGAAGTGCAGGGGCCCGGTTCGGGTCGTGAATCGGCTCTGCGCGCTCTGGCCGCTGCCGGCTTCAACATCACGTCGATCCGCGACGTGACGCCGATCGCCCATAACGGCTGCCGCCCGCCGAAGCGTCGCCGCGTCTGATCATTCGGATTTTTTAGCCGGGGCTGTGTCCATGAACACGGCCCCGGTCCGCTGTTTTTTGAACCTCGGGCGTCTGAGCCTTGCCGGTCATGGGGCACAGACAGGAATGGAGGGTTTACATGATCCACAAGAATTGGGCTGAACTGATCAAGCCGACCCAGCTTGACGTAAAGCCGGGCAACGATCCCGCACGTCAGGCGACCGTGGTCGCCGAACCGCTGGAGCGCGGCTTCGGTCTGACCCTGGGCAACGCCCTGCGCCGGATCCTGATGAGCTCGCTCCAGGGCGGCGCCATCACCAGCGTCCAGATCGACAACGTCCTGCACGAGTTCTCCTCGGTCGCGGGCGTGCGCGAGGATGTCACCGACATCATCCTGAACCTCAAGCAGGTCGCTCTGCGCATGGAAGTCGAAGGGCCCAAGCGCCTCTCGATCCAGGCCAAGGGTCCGGCCGTGGTCACCGCGGGTGACATCTCGGAAAGCAACGGGATCGAGATCCTGAACCGCGATCACGTGATCTGCCACCTTGACGACGGGGCCGACCTGTTCATGGAACTGACCGTGAACACCGGCAAGGGCTATGTCTCTGCCGACAAGAACAAGCCCGAGGATGCGCCCATCGGGCTGATCCCGATCGACGCGATCTATTCGCCGGTCAAGCGCGTCGCCTATGACGTGCAGCCGACCCGCGAGGGCCAGGTGCTGGATTACGACAAGCTCTCGATGAAGATCGAGACCGACGGCTCCGTCACCCCCGAGGACGCCGTGGCCTATGCCGCGCGCATCCTCCAGGACCAGCTGTCGATCTTCGTGAACTTTGACGAGCCGGAATCGGCCTCCCGCCAGGACGACGATGACGGGCTGGAATTCAACCCGCTGCTGCTCAAGAAGGTGGACGAGCTGGAACTGTCGGTCCGCTCGGCCAACTGCCTCAAGAACGACAACATCGTCTATATCGGCGACCTCATCCAGAAGACCGAAGCCGAGATGCTGCGCACCCCGAACTTCGGCCGCAAGTCGCTCAACGAGATCAAGGAAGTGCTCTCGGGCATGGGTCTGCATCTCGGGATGGACGTGGATGACTGGCCGCCCGACAACATCGAGGACCTCGCCAAGAAATACGAGGACTCGTTCTGATCCAGCCGGGCAGGGGGAACCGCGCGGTACCCCCTCTCGCACTGCGATGTACAAAACGGTCATTGCCCCTCCGGGGGCATGTACAAAACGGTCAAAATGGGCATCCCGCCCCAAGGTGAGCGGCTGACACGCATCGGCCGCCGGACAAAGCAAACCGCCCGTAGAGGGCAAACCGGAGATTGAAAAATGCGTCACGCAAAAGGCTACCGCCGCCTCAACCGCACCCACGAACACCGCAAGGCACTGTTTTCCAACATGGCCGGCTCGCTGATCGAGCACGAGCAGATCAAGACCACCCTGCCCAAGGCCAAGGAACTGCGCCCCATCGTGGAAAAGCTGATCACCCTGGGCAAGCGCGGTGACCTGCACGCCCGCCGCCTCGCCGCCTCGCGCCTGAAGGAAGACAAGGACGTGGCCAAGCTGTTCGAGGTTCTGGGCCCGCGCTACAAGGACCGCCAGGGCGGCTATGTCCGTATTCTCAAAGCAGGATTCCGCTACGGTGACATGGCTCCCATGGCCATCATCGAGCTTGTTGACCGCGATGTCGACGCCAAGGGCGCGGCCGACAAGGCCCGCGTGGCCGAGTTCGAAGACGCCGAAGACTGATAAGTTTTCCCCAAGGGAATGCACGAAGGCCGCCGGAACGATCCGGCGGCCTTTTTCATTTCGATCAGGCAGAAGGGAAGGTTCTAAGCGATCTCTTCTTTCACCAGCCTTTCGATTTCGTCGATCGGGTGGTTGGTCAGCGTCTTCGGCACCTCGGCCACGATCTTGCTGGTCACTTCCTGATGCATGTCCTTGCGCAGTTCACCCAGAACCTGTGGCGAGGCGACCAGCACCAACTTGTCGAAACGACCTTTATGCGCTTGCTTGTAAAGGATTTCCGACAAGTCCGCGGCAAAACGCTCCTTGGCCAGCTCGTGCCAGTCCGTGTCATCCATGGCGGACCGCTGCTGCACCCCGGTGTCGTTCATCCGACCGGGCCGGTTCGCCGACTGCTCGCGATCCGAGGGGTTTTCCTGCGTCTCCATGCGCACGACCTCAAGGTTGGGATCCTCGCCATCGGTCTGGTTTTCAAGGAAAAGGGCCTTTTCGCTGTCGGTGATGACGACCCAGGTGCCCTGCTTGATCTCGGCCATGCTTACACCTTTCCGTTCGTGGTGTTGACGTCGTGGTCTTCGAGTTCGTCGGACTTGCGCACGCGGGTTGCCCCCGGCCGGTTCTGCTCGGCCTCCTTCTGGACGTCGCGAGTACCGACCTTGCGCTCCAGATTGCCGCCCTTTCGCCCTTGATGCGAAGGGGTTTCGTCCTTGTCCACGAACTCTTCGGTCTCGCGGGTGCCGTCTTCGGAGCGATAGCGTCTGGCCATTGTGGACCTCCTTTACTTGATCGTTCGGAGTCAACCCGCCAGCGCCCGTCCTGTTCCGCCCGGTCCGCTTGCAATGGTTGCCTGCCCCGCGCATATCTGGGGCGCGAAACGAACGGAGGTTCGAATGGTCCGCAGCATTATCCTGATGGTCGTCCTGTCGCTTGCCACCTCGGTGCAGGCCGAAACCCGCGTGCCGCAAAGCGCCTCCGAGATTTCGCTGGGATTCGCGCCCGTCGTGCGCGAGGCGCGGCCCGCCGTGGTCAACATCTATGCGCGCATCGTCCGCCCAGGTCGGCAGCGCGGGCTGTTCTCGGATCCGTTCTTCCGCGATTTCTTCGGCGACATGCCCTCCCCGCGTCCGCAGGTGCAGAATTCACTCGGTTCGGGCGTCATCCTGGGCGCTGACGGGTATGTCGTTTCGAATTACCACGTCGTGGGCCAGGCATCCGAAATCCGCGTCGTGACCGCCGACCGGCGCGAGTTCACGGCAGAGGTGGTGCTGGGAGACGAGGAAAGCGACATTGCGATCCTGCGCCTTGAAGGGGCCGAGGACCTCCCCTTTCTGCGGCTGCGCGACAGTGACGATGTCGAGGTGGGCGAGTTGGTGCTGGCGATCGGCAACCCGTTCGGCATCGGCCAGACCGTCAGCAGCGGGATCGTCTCGGGCCTGGCCCGGTCGGGTGTGGCGACGGGCAACGCCCGCGGTTATTTCATCCAGACCGACGCGGCGATCAACCCGGGCAACTCGGGCGGTGCGCTGATCGACGTGAACGGCGACCTGATCGGCATCAACACCTCGATCCTGACCCGCTCCGGAGGATCGAACGGCATCGGGTTCGCGATCCCCGCCAACCTCGTGGCCGAGTTCCTGCGCCAGGCGCGCGAGGGTCAGGAGACGTTCCAGCGCCCGTGGGCCGGCATGGCGGGCCAGCCGATGAGTGCTGGCATCGCCGAGTCGCTTGGCCTGACCTTTCCCGAAGGCGTGGTGATCGCCGACCTGCACCCTGACAGCCCTGTCGCGCAGGCCGGTTTCCGCGTCGGTGACATCGTGACCCATGTCGACGGCGAGGAGGTCAATTCCCCATCCGAGATGATGTTCCGAATGTCCATCGCGGGAATCGGCGGCCAGGTCGTGATGACCCGCCTGCGCGATGGCGAGCGCGAGAACCTGCGCGTTACCCTGATGGCCGCGCCGGACGAGCCGCCAGCCGAAGAGACCGTTCTGGGAGACCGGTCCCTTATGCCTGGGCTCGCCGTGGCGCGTATCAATCCGGCGGTGCTGCTCCGGCTGAACCTGCCGCTATCGGCCTCGGGTGTGGCGGTCGAGGATCCCGGCCCCTATGGAGCGCGGGCCGGGCTGCAACGGGGTGACGTTCTGGCGGCGGTCAATGGGGAGCCGGTGGAACGTCCCCGTGACCTGGAGCGCGCCCTGCGCGAGGCCGGTCGCTGGCTGCGTCTGGATCTGTTGCGCCGCGGGCAGCCCGTGACCCTGCGGCTGAGGCTCTGACCCGTGGCGGACCTGTTCGACAAACCCGGAGTGGAGCGCGACCGTGCGGACGGTGCGCCGCGCCCGCTGGCCGATCGGCTGCGGCCCCGAAAGCTGTCAGAGGTGATCGGTCAGGCGCAGGTTCTCGGGCCGGACGCGCCGCTGGGCGTCATGCTGGCTTCGGGAAGCCTGTCCAGCCTTGTCTTCTGGGGCCCTCCCGGAGTGGGCAAGACCACCATCGCGCGGCTGCTGGCGCAGGAGACGGATCTGCATTTCGTCCAGATCAGCGCGATCTTTTCCGGCGTTGCCGAGTTGAAGAAGGTGTTCGAGGCGGCGTGGATGCGGCGGGCAAACGGGCAGGGGACACTTCTGTTCGTGGACGAGATCCACCGGTTCAACAAGGCGCAGCAGGACAGTTTCCTGCCGCATATGGAGGATGGGACGATCCTGCTGGTCGGCGCCACCACCGAAAACCCCTCCTTCGAGCTGAACGCGGCACTTCTGAGCCGGGCGCAGGTGCTGGTGCTGGAGCGGTTGTCGCTGGCCGATCTGGAATTGCTGGCGCAGCGGGCCGAGAAGGAGCTTGGCCGGACCTTGCCGCTGACCGCCTCGGCGCGCGAGGCCCTGCAGGAGATGGCCGATGGTGACGGCCGCGCGCTGCTGAACCTGGTGGAGCAGGTGGCGGCCTGGAAGGTCGATGGCCAGCTCGACCGCGAGGCGCTTGCCGCCCGGCAGATGCGGCGGGCGACGAAATACGACAAGTCGGGCGACGAGCATTACAACCTGATCTCGGCGCTGCACAAATCGGTGCGCGGCTCGGACCCGGACGCGGCGTTGTACTGGCTGGCGCGGATGCTGACGGGGGGCGAGGATCCGCGCTATCTTGCCCGGCGGATCACCCGCATGGCGGTGGAGGATATCGGGCTGGCCGATCCGCAGGCGCAGTCGATCTGCCTGCATGCGTGGGAAGTCTATGAACGTCTTGGCTCGCCGGAGGGAGAACTGGCGCTGGCGCAGGCGGTGATCTACCTTGCCCTCGCGCCGAAATCGAATGGCGGTTACGTGGGCTACAAGGCGGCGATGCGGCTGGCGAAGAAGTCGGGCAGCGAACCGCCGCCCAAGCATATCCTCAACGCGCCGACCGGGCTGATGAAGGACCAGGGCTATGGCAAGGGCTATGCCTATGACCACGATGCCGAGGAGGGGTTTTCGGGCCAGAATTACTTTCCCGACGGGATGGAAAGGCCCGAGCTTTACCAGCCGGTCGAACGCGGATTCGAGCGCGAGTTGAAGAAGCGGCTGGAGTATTTCGCCCGGTTGCGCATGCAACGATCCCAGGGGGAGTGAGAGGCGTCATGCCGGGCAGCGCGGCGCAGCGCCCACCCACCCACACCGCTGCGCCGCGCTGCCCTTTGCGACACCTGCCGCGTGCGGCCCGTCCCAACACCGAGGGGTGCGGGCGCAAGCCCCCCGCCCGAGGGGCCGGCAGCGCCGCCGGTCCTTGACTCCTGACCTCGTGCGGGCGAGAGGAGCGGCATGATCCTGTCTCTTTCCCAAGTGGCCCTTGGCGGCGCCGTCGGCGCGAGCCTGCGCTACCTCGCCGGTATCGGTGCCATGCGCCTTTTCGGGCCGCAGCCCTTCCCGGTCGCGATCCTGTCGGTCAACGTGCTGGGCTCTTTCCTCATGGGCGTCTTCGTCGCCGTCGCCGCGCATCGGGGGCTGACACATCTGAGCCCGCTGGTGATGACGGGGCTCCTGGGCGGGTTCACCACCTTTTCCGCCTTCTCGCTGGAGGCGGTCACGCTGTGGGAGCGGGGCGCGACCGGCCAAGCGGCGGTTTACATTGCGCTCTCGGTCGGGCTGTCGATCGGGGCACTGGTGGCGGGACTGGCCTTCGCACGGGGGATATTCGCATGAGCGGCGTTCAGACCATTACCGTCTCGGCAGAGGATGGCGACCAGCGGCTCGACCGGTGGCTGCGGCGCATGTTTCCGCATGTGAGCCAGGGCCGCATCGAGAAGATGTGCCGCAAGGGCGAGCTGCGCGTCGATGGTGGGCGGGTCAAGGCTTCCACCCGGCTCGAGGCAGGGCAGCAGGTGCGCGTGCCGCCGTTGCCCGAGGTCGATCACAAGCCGACCGAAGCGCGGCCCCGCGTTTCAGCGGCCGATGCAAAAATGATCCGCGACTGTGTGATCTGGCGCGACGATCACATCATTGCACTGAACAAGCCGCATGGCCTGCCGGTACAGGGCGGCAGCGGGTTGACGCGCCATGTCGACGGGCTGGGCGAGGCGCTGCGCTTCGGGCTGGAGGAGAACCCGCGGCTTGTACATCGGCTGGACAAGGACACCTCGGGCGTGCTGTTGCTGGCCCGGACGCGCGAGGCGGCCAAGGGGCTGACGGCGGCGTTCCGGCATCGCAACACCAAGAAGATCTACTGGGCGCTCGTCGCCGGTGTACCCACGCCCTACCTGGGTGAGATTAAGACCGGGCTGGTCAAGGCGCCGGGCCACGGCGCCAAGGGCGAGGGCGAGAAGATGATTGCCGTTCACCCCTCGGAAATCGATGATACGCCGGGGGCCAAGCGGGCCCATACGCTTTATGCCACGCTTTATCGCGTGGCGGGACGCGCCTCTTGGGTGGCGATGGAACCGGTGACCGGCCGAACCCACCAACTGCGCGCGCATATGGCGGCAATCGGGCATCCCATCATCGGTGACGGCAAATATGGCGGATCCGGGCAGGAAAACCTCGGCGATGGCTGGGGGGCGCAGCTGGGCGGAATCATTTCGAAGAAGTTGCACCTGCATGCCCGCAGCCTGAGTTTCGAGCATCCGATAACGCGCAAGGCCGTGACCGTCACCGCGCCCTTGCCGCCGCATATGGCCGAAAGCTGGGAGACGTTGGGCTGGACCGAGGACCTGGCCGCCGACGATCCTTTCGAGGAGTTGCGATGAGCGGACCGCTGAGGCTCGTGCTTTTCGACGTGGACGGCACGCTGGTGGACAGCCAGGAAGGTATCCTGGGCGCGATGAGTGCCGCGTTCGGTGCGGCGGGGCTCGCCGTTCCCTCGCGTGAGGCCGTTCTGGGCATTGTCGGTCTTTCCCTCCCCCTGGCGATGCAGCGGCTTGCGCCGGAGCAGCCGGGTGCGGTGCACAAGCGGATGGAGGAGGCTTACAGAACGGCCTATTTCCAGCAGCGTGAAACCCTTGGCGCGGTGCATTCGCCGCTCTATCCGGGCGTTTTGGAGGTGCTGGAGAAACTCCACGCAGTGCCCGAGATCCTGATGGGGGTCGCGACCGGAAAGTCGCAGCGGGGGCTCGACGCGCTGATCGAGGCGCATGGGCTGGGCCGCTACTTCGTAACGCGGCAATGCGCGGATCATCACCCGTCGAAACCGCATCCCTCGATGATCGAGGTCGCGCTGGCGGAAACAGGTGTCGCGCCGGAGGCAGCGGTGATGGTGGGTGACACCGCGTTCGACATGGAGATGGCCGCAGCGGCGGGAATCGCGGCAGTCGGGGTCGGCTGGGGCTATCACCGGCCCGAGATGTTGACGGGCGCGCGCCGGGTGATCGACCGGTTCGAGGCGCTGCCGGCCGCGCTGGACGAGATCTGGAAGGATGTGACGGTATGAGCGAGTGGAAACCGAAACGGTTCTGGAAGCAGGCGCAGGTGAGGGAGACCGAGGGCGGCTTCTCGGTCGCGCTGGACGGGCGCGCCGTGCGTACGCCCGCCAAGGCAGCGCTGATCCTGCCGACACGCACGATGGCAGAGATGGTCGCAGCCGAGTGGGATGCCCAGGAGACGGTCATCAACCCGCTGAACATGCCCTTTACCCGATCGGCCAATGCCGCAATCGACAAGGTGCAAACCCAGCATGCCGAGGTGGCCGACATGCTGGCGGGATATGGCGATTCCGATCTTCTTTGCTATCGCGCGACCTATCCCGAGGCACTGGTCCAACGGCAGACGGAACACTGGGACCCGGCCCTCGACTGGGCGGAGGACGCGCTCGGCGCGCGGCTGATTCCGGTTGCGGGGGTAATGCATCGGCCGCAGGATCCGCGCGCCCTCGAGCGGTTGCGCGCCCTGACACATGAACTGGACGCCTTCCGGCTGGCGGCTTTTCACGATCTCGTGGGGTTGTCGGGGTCGCTGGTTCTGGGCTTCGCGGCCGCGCGGGACTGGCGCAGCGCCGAGGATATCTGGATGCTGTCGCGCCTCGACGAGATGTGGCAGGAGGAGCAGTGGGGCCGCGACGAGGACGCACATGCGCAGGCAACGCGGAAACGGTCCGAGTTCCTGCACGCCAAACGGTTCTTCGACGCCGCCGGCTGAGCCGCAAGTTTGCCCGGATTTTGATCATTTACCCATGGTCAGGGCGGTGGGCGGAGGGCCAATCCGGCCATCCCACACTTGACCTTTCGCAATGATTGCGCCCAAACTCGGGGCACGCCGAGGGGGAAACCCTAATCGGTCATCTTTTCGGCATGTCTTCATGCCGTGCGAACCGCAATGAAATGTGCGGAAAATCAGGAAGAGGTAAAAATGAACAAATCCGTATTTTTGGGCGCCGTCACCGTCGCCGGTCTGGCAGCAGGTGCCGCCGCGGCCGCCACGATCGACGACGTCAAGGCACGCGGCAAGCTGAACTGCGGTGTGACCACCGGTCTGGTCGGCTTTGCTGCTCCGGATGCCAATGGGGAATGGAATGGTTTTGACGTTGCCGTTTGCCGCGCTGTCGCAGCAGCGGTACTTGGCGATCCGACGGCGGTGGAATTCGTTCCCACCACCGGCAAGACCCGTTTCACCGCGCTCGCCTCGGGCGAGATCGACATGCTGGCGCGCAACACCACCTGGACCTTCAGCCGCGACGTGGATCTCAAGTTCGAGTTCACCGGCATCAACTATTACGACGGTCAGGGTTTTATGGTTCCCAAGGGGCTGGGCGTGTCCTCGGCCAAGGAACTGGACGGTGCGACCGTCTGCATCCAGACCGGCACCACGACCGAGCTGAACCTCGCGGATTTCTTCCGCAAGAACAACATCAGCTATGAGCCGGTTCCGATCGAAACCAATGCCGAGGCGCAGCAGCAATACCTGGCTGGTGCCTGTGACGCCTATACCACCGACGCGTCGGGCCTTGCTGCCACGCGCGCGACCTTCGAGACCCCGGCGGATCACGTGATCCTTCCCGAGATCATCTCGAAAGAGCCGCTGGGTCCGCTGGTTCGCCACGGTGACAGCGAATGGGGCGATGTCGTCCGCTGGACGCTGAACGCGCTGATCGCTGCCGAAGAACTGGGCGTCACCTCGGCCAATATCGACGAGATGGCCGCCGGCACCAACAGCCCCGAGGTCAACCGTCTGTTGGGCACAGAAGGCACGCTGGGCGAGATGCTCGGCGTCGACAAGGACTGGGCCGTCCGCGCCATCAAGGCAGGCGGCAACTACGGTGAGATCTTTGCCCGGAACATCGGCGAAGAAACCCCGATCGGCCTCGCGCGTGGTCTGAACGCGCAGTGGACCGATGGCGGTCTGCTTTACGCACCGCCGTTCCGCTAAGACGCAAGCGAGAAGGGCGCAGGGCATCCTGCGCCCTTTTTGCATCCTGAAAACAACAGGCCCGGTTGCGGGAGAGCGGGGAAAACCCCGCCGTGCATCGCTCCGGGATGTCACGGGGAAACATATAGGTCATGACGACTCTCACCGACCCGCCGAAGGAGCAGTTCCGGCTGTCCATGCTCCTGAACGATACGCGGTATCGTTCCTACACGTTCCAATTCATCGCGCTTCTTCTGGTCATCGCCCTGATCGCTTATCTGGGCTCGAACCTGATGCAGAACCTGCGCGCTGCTGGCCTGAACATCTCCTACCAGTTCCTGGGCGAGCCCTCGGGCTATGACATCAACCAGCGGCCGATCCCCTATGACAGCCAGAGCACGCATATGCGCGCCTCGATCGTCGGGGTGCTCAACACGCTGATCGTGGCCTTCCTGGCCTGTCTGACCGCAACCGTCATCGGGGTGATCGCGGGGGTTCTGAGGCTGTCCAACAACTGGCTGGTACGCAAGTTGATGGCCGTCTATGTCGAAGCGTTCCGCAACGTGCCGGTCCTGATCTGGATCCTGATCATCTTCACGATCATGACCGCGACCTTGCCGGCGCCGCGCGCGTTCCGAGGCGACGATCCCGAAGCGTCGATGCTGTTCGGGGCGGTGGCCTTTACCAATCGCGGCGTTTACCTGCCCAAGCCGCTGCTCGAACCCATGGGCTGGGTCGTGCTCGGTATTTTCGTCCTGTCGATCTTTGGTGCCATCTGGTATCGCCGCTACGCGACGAAGCTGCTCTACGACACCGGCCGGCTTCTACCGATGGGCTGGCCCACGGTCGCCATCCTGATCCTCCCTGCCGTGCTGTCCTATTTCATCCTCGGCCAGCCCATCGCACTGGAGTATCCCGAACTCGGCGGCTTCAACTTCAGCGGGGGCGTCCAGGTCCTCGGCTCGCTGATCGCGCTTTGGTTCGCTCTGGCGATCTACACGGGCGCCTTCATCGCTGAGAACGTGCGAGCGGGTATCCAAGCCGTCTCGCGGGGCCAGACCGAGGCAGCCGCCTCTCTGGGTCTGCGTCCGCGCCGGATCATGAACCTCGTGGTTCTGCCGCAGGCGCTCAGGATCATTATCCCGCCGCTCATCTCGCAATACCTCAACATCACCAAGAACTCCTCGCTCGCCATCGCCGTGGGGTACATGGACATCACCGGCACACTCGGCGGCATCACGCTGAACCAGACCGGTCGCGCGATCGAGGCGGTTCTGTTGCTGATGCTCTTCTACCTCACGATCTCGCTGATCATCTCGGCGGTGATGAACTTCTACAACAACGCCGTCCGGCTGAAGGAGCGCTGACATGAGCGACATGCACCAGCACTCGATCCGTTTCGTGCGCGAGACCATGCTTCCGCAGGCCGCGCCGCCGGTGGCGGAACGCGGCATCGTCAAGTGGATGCGAGAGAACCTTTTCTCGAACCTCGCCAACAGCATCCTGACCCTTTTGGCCCTCCTGGCGGTCTACTACCTTGCGGTCGAGACGCTGCCCTGGATGCTGAACGGGATCTGGGACGCGCCGTCGATCCGCGCCTGCCGCGAGATCCTGGATGGTAACGTGGGCGGCTGCTTTGCCGTGCTGACCGATCGGTGGAACCAGCTTCTCTTCGGTTTCAAGTACCCGTCAGAGGAATACTGGCGACCTTCGCTGGCCTTCCTCCTGCTGTTCGCCGCAGCGGCACCGGTGATGTTCTTCAAGTACCTGCCGGGTAAACTGTTGATTTTCACGGCCATCTATCCCTTCCTGGCCTACTGGCTGATCTGGGGCGGGCCATTCCTGGCTCCCGTGGTCGCGTTGCTTGGGTTCGTCGCCGGGTATGTCGTCTGGAATCGGTTCGTGACTTCCTCGTTCGCGGCCGGTTTCTTCGGCGCGATCGCCGCGGCTGCAGTGACCTGGTGGCTGGGCGGTGTCATCGTGGATGCCGTAGCACCGGAGAATTCCCTCCTGCCATCGGTTCCCTCGCGGGACATGGGGGGCTTCATGCTGAACATGATCCTTGGCGTCGTCTGCGTGTCGCTTTCGATCCCTTTCGGCATCGCGCTGGCGCTGGGACGACAGTCGAGCATGCCGATCATCAAGTGGATCTGCGTGATCTTCATCGAGTTCGTCCGGGGGGTGCCGCTCATCACGCTTCTGTTCGTGGCGAATGTGGTGCTGGCGTATTTCCTTCCCCCCGGCGCGACCTTCGACCTGATCATCCGCGTGATCATCATGATCACCGCCTTCGCCTCAGCCTATATCGCCGAGGTGATCCGGGGCGGTCTGGCCGCGCTGCCGCGCGGGCAGTACGAGGCGGCGGACAGCCTTGGTCTCGACTATCCGCAGGCGATGCGGCTGATCATCCTGCCGCAGGCTCTGAAGATCTCGATCCCCGGCATCGTCAACGTGGCGGTGGGCCTGTTCAAGGACACGACACTGGTGTCGGTCATCTCCATGTTCGACCTCGTCGGCATGATCCGCGGGCCGATCCTCGCCTCGACCGACTGGAACGGCGTGTACTGGGAGCTGTTCGGCTTTGCCGCGCTGCTGTTCTTTGTCGTCTGCTACGGCATTTCGCAATATTCACAATGGCTCGAACGCGAGCTGACCACTGATCATCGATAGGAAGGCTGCGGGCAATGACGGAAACCGCTCAAATGCAGATCTCGGACGAAATCGCGATCCAGATCGAAAACATGAACAAATGGTTCGGCTCGTTCCACGTGCTGCGGGATATCGACCTGACCGTTTACAAAGGTGAGAGGATCGTGATCTGCGGCCCTTCGGGCTCGGGGAAATCCACGCTGATCCGGTGCATCAACGCACTGGAGGAGCATCAGCAGGGCAAGATCGAGGTCGATGGGACGCTGCTCAGTTCGGACATCAAGAATATCGACACGATCCGCTCCGAGGTCGGGATGGTGTTCCAGCACTTCAATCTGTTCCCGCATCTGACGATCTTGGAAAACTGCACGCTGGCGCCGATCTGGGTGCGCAAGACCCCCAAGCGCGAGGCCGAGGAAACGGCGATGCACTTCCTTGAAAAGGTCAAGATCCCGGAACAGGCCGACAAGTATCCCGGCCAGCTGTCGGGCGGCCAGCAGCAGCGCGTGGCGATCGCGCGTTCGCTCTGCATGCGGCCGCGGATCATGCTCTTCGACGAACCGACCTCGGCGCTCGATCCGGAGATGATCAAGGAGGTTCTCGACACCATGATCGAGCTCGCCGAAGAGGGCATGACGATGCTTTGCGTCACGCACGAGATGGGATTTGCCCAAGCGGTCGCGAACCGGGTGATCTTCATGGACCAGGGCCAGATCGTGGAGCAGAACGAGCCCAAGGAGTTCTTCAACAACCCCAAGAGCGAACGGACCAAGTTGTTCCTCAGCCAGATCCTCGGGCACTGAAGGTCCGAAAATCGGAAGGTGGGCGGTCAGCCCACCTTTTTCCTATCCTGCAATTCGCGTGGAATGATAAAGCCAAGGACCTCACCCATTCCCCAGCGCAGGTCAGACCACTCGTCGATGTCGAAGCGGATGACCGTAGTCGCACAGGTAGGGTAATCGAAGAAGCGCGGGTGGGCCGGCGCTTCGTCGACGATCCGACCTGCGAATTCCGCAATCCCCGGGTTATGTCCCAAGAGCAGCACGGGATCGTCCTGAGCCTCCCTTAGAATCCGAATCATCCGGTCCGGACCGGCGTGATAGAGAGCGTCGATGAACCGTGTGCTGTTGGCCTCAAGCCCCATCAAGGACCAGGTCTCCCGCGTGCGCTGTGCGGAGGAGCACAGCACCGTTGCCGGAAGCCAGCCCTGCTCTCGCAACCATGCGCCAACGAGCGGTGCGGATTTTCGTCCCCGCTTGTTCAGGCGGCGGTCGAAATCCGTCAAGGCGAGGTCATCCCAGTCCGATTTCGCATGGCGGGTCAGGATCAGAGTGCGGGTCATGGTTCTACCGGGGGGTGAAAGGCGGACATGTGGTGGGCCGATTGCGCATCGCTGCGACCCGCACCGGAACTGAGCGGGCAGGCCCGTCGGGCGGCGCAGCCGCGTGTCATGCAATCGTCGCCCGAAGACGTGTCCAGGAAGCTGTGGCACGCCGCAAGATCATACGGCGCCACCGCGCTCAAGGCGTCCACCGGGCACGCGGTGGTGCAGGGCGCGTCGCAGGTGGTACAGGGGGAGGTCGCGGTCGGAACTGGCAGAGCGATCTCTTCGGCCAGGTGCAAGGCGCCACGATAGGAGATCATCATCCCGACCGTGTGATGTACCAGCATCCCCGTAGGGCTGCTGAACGCCCGGCCCGACGCGAAAGCCCAGTCGATGAAGGGGGCATAGGGTGGCCCGCCGAAGGGAAACCAAGCATTGGACCGGTACCGGTCGGCCAGCGCGCCGATGACCCGCCTGGACCAACGATCTATCGGGTGTGCCCCACCGTCCTGCGCTTCGGGCGAAGAGAGAAAAACGGGCCAGAACTCTGGTCCTGCGCCGAGCAGGATCAGGGTACCATGGTCGAGCAATTTGACCGTCCTGCGTGCAGGATGGAGGGCACCCATGAGCAGCAGGCCCTCTGCTGCGCAGGCCGCATCGATTTCGCAAAGCGCAGGTGCTGTCGTCGGATCAACGAAGGTGTCGCCCATGCCTCCCCCTTTTTCGACACAGTTGCGCGTCCCCGGAAACAAGGCAAGGGGCAGAAACGTGCCTCAGTCGGGGCGGATAATGGAGCCTGCGCCATGTTCCGTGAACAGTTCCAGCAGAACCGCATTCGGAGCGCGGCCATCAAGGATGACCACGGCGCGCACGCCTTCTGCAAGCGCCGCAAGAGCGGTTTCGGTCTTGGGAATCATGCCGCCTGCTATGGTGCCGTCCCGGGTCATCTCACGGATCTGTCCAGCCTTGAGCTCGGTCACGACCTCCCCGGCGGCGTTCTTGACGCCAGAGACATCGGTGAGCAACAGCAGGCGATCGGCCTTGAGCGCCCCCGCGATGGCTCCGGCCGCGGTGTCTCCGTTCACGTTAAGGGTCTGTCCGTCACGGCCCGCGCCCACGGGTGCGATGACCGGGATCATCTCTTTCTCGAAGAGATGGCGCAAGATCGTCGGGTTCATTTCCGACGGCGAACCGACGAAGCCCAGAGACTCGTCCGCCTGGTCGCAGATCATCAGATTGGCATCCTTGCCCGACAGCCCCACTGCCATACCGCCCTGCCGGTTGATGGCCTGAACGATGCGCTTGTTGACCACGCCGGACAGCACCATCTCGACCACTTCGACCGTTGCGGCATCGGTGACACGTTTGCCGCCCACGAATTCGGACCTGATGTCCAGCTTGCCAAGCATCGCGTTGATCATCGGGCCGCCCCCATGGACGATCACCGGGTTCACGCCCACCTGGCGGAGCAGCACCACGTCGCGCGCGAAGCCTTCCATCGCTTCGTCCGATCCCATGGCGTGGCCACCCAGCTTGATGACCACGGTGGCCTCGTCATAGCGTTGCAGGTAGGGCAGTGCGCTGCTGAGCGTGGCGGCGGTGGCAATCCAGTCGCGGTTCATGTCCTGAGTCTTCATCCCGGTGGTCCCTTTTGCCCCTTCTGTTAGGGGCTTTGCCCGTCGCTGCCAAGGGTGGGGCTATTCCAGCCCCGCGATGATGCTGCGCAGCGTGCTGATCCCGTCGCCTTTCTCGGACGAGGTCAGCACGATCTCGGGAAAGGCCGCCGGGTGACGCGACAGCGCCGTGCGGGTCCGGGCGAGGGCATCGTCAAGCGTCTTTCCCTTGACCTTGTCGGCCTTGGTCAGCACGCATTGAAAGGTCACCGCGCTCTTGTCGAGCAGTGTCATGATCTCTTCGTCCACCGCTTTCACGCCGTGGCGCGTGTCGACAAGTACGAAGGCCCGCCGCAGGGTGGGCCGACCGCTCAAATATTGCTTGAGCAGTTTCTGCCATTTCTCGACCACCGGAAGCGGCGCGTTGGCATAGCCATAGCCGGGCAGGTCGACGAGGTAGAGATCGGAGCCTTGCGTGAAATAGTTGATCTCCTGCGTGCGCCCCGGCGTGTTCGAGGCCCGCGCCAGAGCTTTGGTTCCCGTCAGGGCGTTGATCAGGGTCGATTTCCCGACGTTCGACCTGCCCGCAAAGCAGACTTCGATACGGTCGGCCGGAGGAAGACCAGACATCGCAACGACGCCCTTGAGGAATTCCGACGGGCCGGCAAACAGCTTGCGGCCAGTCTCGCGCGCCGCGTCATCGGGCTCTTCGGCCAAGGGGAAGGGCAGGGCATTCATAGCAGGGTCACCTTGTCTCCGATGCGGATTTCTCCGCTTCTGATCACCTCTGCCCGCACGCTGAAATCCTGATGGTTCCATTGCGCGAGCGTTGCAAGCGTATCTGCGTCACGCTCGCCCGTTTCGGGGTTGGCCATGGTCGCGGCGCAGCGGTCTGTGCGTTCCCGCACGCTGAAAACGGCGTCGCCGATTTGCACCTCGCGCCCGATCCAGTCGAATTCTTCCCAAAGCGGAAGGCCGTCGAACCAGAGGTTTCCGCGCCAGCGGTGGATCGACAGGTCGTGGCCCATGCGTTGTTCGACAACCCGGTGGGACGCCATGTTGCACAGGGTCACCGAGGGAAAATCGCTGTCGGTCATGCCTCGACCCGGAACTCGGATGATCCGTGTCGGCGCGGCACGACCTTCAGGCATCAGCGGGGCAACCCAATCGAGGAACAAACCGGCCTCGCGGTCAGGGGCAAAGGTCAGGTCCGGCCGATCGGGATGGCTCAAGGTCACGTCTTCGCCGCGGAGCCGCGCGGTGATCGCCATCAGTTGCGGAGCCTTGGCGACCCGCGTGAAGTTCGCACAGGGCGCCCACTCGGTCCCGTCCACCGTGGATTTCTCATGGGCCACCGCCCAGACGCGATCGCCGGGCATGGTCTGCCCGGCGAGAAAGGTCACCTCTTCCAGCGCCTCGCGCCCGTGGCTCTTGATGGGGTGCCGCCAGAGCCCGGTGACGTGGCCTGTCATTTTCCCTTGTCCTTGGGCGTTTTCTTGAAGCCGGACTTGATGTTGCCGAACACGTCCGGCGTGTATCCCTGGCTGCGCATGATGATGTACTGCTGGGTGAAGGTGATCGTGTTGTTGGCGATCCAGTACACGACCAGCCCGCTGGCAAAGCCGCCCAGCATGAACATGAACACCCAGGGCATCCAGGCAAAGATCATCTGTTGCGTCGGATCGGTCGGCGCCGGATTCAGCTTTTGCTGCAACCACATCGAGATGCCCAGCAGGAGCGGCAAGATACCGATGAAGATCAGCGCCATCAGGCTTTCGGGTTCCGGCGCGGCCCAAGGCAGCAGGCCGAACAGGTTGAAGATCGAGGTCGGATCCGGCGCGCTGAGGTCCTGGAACGGCCCGAACCAGGGCGCGTGGCGCAGCTCCAGCGTGACGAAGATCACCTTGTAGAGCGAGAAGAAGATCGGGATCTGGAGCAGGATCGGCAAACAGCCCGCGGCGGGGTTGACCTTTTCCTTCTTGTAGAGCTCCATCATGCCCTGTTGCATCTTCTGACGGTCGTCGCCGGCCTTTTCCTTCAGCGCCTCCATCTGCGGCTGCAATTCCTTCATCTTGGCCATCGAGACGTAGGATTTAAAGGCCAGTGGGAAGAGGATCGCCTTGATGATCAGCGTCAGGCCTATGATCGCCCAGCCCATGTTGCCGATCAGCTGGTTCAACTCGTGCAGCAACCAGAAGATCGGCTTGGTCAGGAAGAAGAACCAGCCCCAGTCGATGCTGTCGATGAATTTCTGAACGCCGCCGCGCTGATAATCGCGGATCGTCTCCCATTCCTTTGCGCCGGCAAACAGGCGCGTCGTGACCTCGGCGCTCTGACCTGCTTCGACGGTCACCGTCGGCAGCACGGTCTCGGTCTGGTAGATCTTGCGGCGGTCGTCATATTTCGCCGCCGCGCGGAAGGCCGAGCCGGGTTCCGGGATCAGCGTGGTCATCCAGTAGTGATCGGTGAAACCGATCCAGCCGTTTTCCTGCACCTGAAAGACTTCGGCCTGGGCGCGTTCTGTCGGGTCGATCTCGAATTCGCGCATGTCGGCATAGTCGATCTCGGCCAGCGTGCCATCGGTCATTCCGACGACGCCCTCATGCAGGATGAAGAAATTCTTGAGGCCCGGCAGATCGGCATCCTCACCCGAGCCGTGACGCGCCAGAATGCCATAGGGGGCAAGGCTCGCCGCTGCCGAACTGTTGTTTTCGACCGATTGTGTCACGGAGAACATGAAGTCCTCGTCCACCGTGAGGATGCGGCGGAAGGTCAGGCCCTGATCATTCGTCCAAACCAGTGTCACGGGATTGTCGGAGGTCAGGGTTTCGCCTTCGGCAACCTGCCACTCCGTGTTCGGGCCGGGTACGTCTTCGGGTGACAGACCGGCGCCCGGCGCCCAGCCGTAGAGCGCGTAGTAGGCTGATTGCGTACCCACGGGCGACAGCAGTTCCACCGTATCCGCACCGGGTTCGAGCGAGACCTCGTAATCCTTCAGCGAAAGCGAGTCGATGCGTCCGCCGCGCAGCGAGATGGAACCGGAGAGGCGGGGCGTGTCGATAGCGACGCGGGGCGCTTCGGGCTGCGCTTCGGCTTCGATCATACCCTGTTGGGTGGCATCTCCCGGAGTGGCCGTGGAGGGGGCTGTCGCCGTTACGCCCTCGGTCTCGGTCGCCACGGTTTGCTCGGCGGGCGGGGTCTGCTCCGGTGGCGGGAACAGGAGGAACCAGACAAGGATCACCAGAAAGCTGAGCGCGGTTGCGAGGATGAGATTCTTGTTCTGATCGTCCATCGGGGACAGCCACCTTGTGCTAGCAAAGACAACGGTGGGTTCAACAGGCAGCGGGGCCAAAGGTCAAGCAGATTCCCCCGGTTTCATTGGGCCAAATCGCCCGCGGGAGGGTCGTACCGGCCGCGCTCAGCCGGTTTGACGGCCGATCCTCGGCGCCTCCTGAAGCTTGGCGGTATGGGCGGCGATCCAGTCCAGGGTCTGTTCGAAGGGCATAGGTCGACCGATCCCGAACCCCTGCACGTGATCGCAGCCCAACTGCGCCAGCAGCGCGTGTTCGCCAACGGTTTCGACCCCTTCAGCCAGCGTCTCGAGGCCCAGCCGTTCCGCCATGGTGAGAATCGCGGCGATCATGCGCTGCTGTTCAGGGTCGCGGTCGGCCTTCATCACGAAAGACCGATCAATCTTTATCCGCGAGATGTCGAAGCGACGGATGGAGGCGATAGAGGCATGACCGGTGCCGAAATCGTCGAGGTCGATACGACAGCCGAGAGCACTCAGTTCCGTTATGTTCCGGGTAATGACGTCGTCCGGGCTGTTGGAGAAAACGGTTTCGAGAACTTCCACCAGAAGGCGGTCCGGCGTCAGGTCGAACCTGTCGAGTTCCCACTCAATCCGGTCCACCAGGCCGGGATCGCGCAACTCATCCGATGCGAAATTCACGCCGACGCGCGGGACGTCCACTCCGGCACGGTCCCATGCCTTGAGAGCGGTCAGAGCGTGGTAGAGCATCACCTGACCCAGCCTGGTCATCAACCCGGCCTCCTCGATAGCGGGCATGAAGGCATCGGGCGTCAGGGCGCCCCGGGTCGGATGGTTCCATCGCGCCAAAACCTCGAAGCCTGTCACCTTGCCTGTATCGGTGGAAATCTGCGGCTGGTAATAAGGGACGATCTGCCCGTTCTCCAGCGCGGCGATCACCTCCTCTTTACGGTCCGATCTGGATTTCACGTGCCGCCGCATGTCGGTCGAAAAGGAACGGATCGCGGACGGCCCGTTCGCATGCGCTTCGGCCAGCGCGATGGCCGCCGCCTCGGTCCATTCGGCGGGGTCGTTGCCGGGAGAACGGGTGCTGAGGCAGAAGCCCACGGAACACGACACGTAGACGGTACTCGCGTCGAGCGAGATGGGATCCTCGACTGCGGCTTGGATGCGGCCGGCCAGTTGGATGCAAAGTTCGAGATCGAGCTGCCTTACCGGCGACAGGCACACGGCGAAACGGCAATCGTTGAGCCGTGCGACGACATCGCGCTCGCGCAAGGCGCTGCGAATACGCTCGCCACTGCGCTGAGCGACGAGATCGCCGGCATCGTTGCCGTGTCTTGCCACGAGGTCGCGATAGTCGTCCAGTTCAATCAGGAAGCAGGCGGACTTGAGCTCCGGTTCGGACGCCTCGCGATGGATACGCGCCACCGCGTCCCGAAAGCCGTCGCGAAGAAGAAGCCCCGTGACCGCGTCGCGCGTCGCACCGGGCGCGGCCGGCCACCTTCCCAACGCGCCGGCCACGGCGAAGAGCAGAGGCAGGCCGAGGGAGGCGAACAGCAAGGCCTCCTCCCCGCCCAGCCAGAACGCGCCAAGCGACAGTGCCGGAAGGAAGGCGAGTATTGGAGGACCGAGAAGAACTGGAAGAAGAACCTCTCGGAAACCGTCGAAGAGAGAACGCGTCCGCATTAAATTTCGGTCCCTGATGCCTTTGCGCAACCGTCACGCGCAACCGACCCTAGGACTACATGCTGATCGAGGCGTTAACGGAGCCGCGGTATTTCAGTGTCTTTTTCTTCGAATTCTTCCTGCAGACGCTCGAGGCCCTGAAAGTCGAAAAGGGCGGGATCGAGAAGGTGCGAGGGCCGCGCGTTCATCAGGGCGCGGAACATCACCTGCCGCCGTCCGGGGCTGTTCTTTTCCCACCCGTCGAGGATCTGCTTGACCTGTTGGCGCTGCAGCCCGTCCTGGCTGCCGCAGAGGTCGCAGGGGATGATGGGGTAGTTCATCGCCGTGGCGAAGCGCTCACAATCGGCCTCGGCGACATGGGCCAGTGGGCGATAGACAAAAAGGTCGCCCTCCTCGTTGACGAGTTTCGGCGGCATGGTGGCCAGCCGCCCGCCATGGAAGAGGTTCATGAAAAAGGTCTCGAGAATGTCGTCGCGATGATGGCCCAACACCACCGCCGAACATCCTTCCTCGCGCGCGATGCGATAGAGGTTGCCACGACGCAGCCGTGAGCAGAGGGCGCAATAGGTGCGCCCCTGCGGAACCTTGTCCATCACGATCGAATAGGTGTCCTGGTATTCGATCCGGTGCGGCACGCCCATTTTCTCGAGGAATTCAGGCAGGACCGTCGCCGGGAAACCCGGCTGTCCCTGATCGAGATTGCAGGCCAGAAGCTCGACCGGCAGCAAACCGCGCCATTGCAACTCGTGCAGCACGGCGAGCAAGGTGTAGCTGTCCTTCCCGCCAGACAGGCAGACGAGCCATTTGGCGCCGCGTTCGACCATGCCGTACTGCTCCACCGCCTCGCGCGTCTGGCGCACGATGCGTTTGCGGAGTTTCTTGAACTCGGTGCTGCTGGGTGCGCCCGCGAAAAGCGGGTGGATCTCATCGGACTCGTCTAACATGAGGTCCCTCTACAGCAGGTGCGGCGACCCGGCAAGCTAGGCCATGAGGCGGTCGAGAATGGGGCTGACATCGCCCAGTGCCACCGAGCCGGAGACATGGCCACCCTCTCCGGCCACGCGGGTGGCAACATAGGCATCGGCCACCTCCGCCGGCGCATGACGCAGCAGCAGCGAAGCGGTCAGCAACTGTGCCGTGCGTTCCGCGAACCAGCGCGCCTCGGCCTCGGGCGGCAGGGCGGGCCAGCGGTCGCGATGCGTCTGCAAGGCCGCGTCAAAGCGACGGTCCGTCCCTGTTGCGGCGTCGAGCTCTGCGTTCAGAGCATCGGCAGCCATCGGCTCACGCGCCAGTGTTCGCAGGATATCGAGGCAGATCACGTTGCCCGATCCCTCCCAGATGCCGTTCAAGGGGGCTTCGCGGTAGAGCATCGGCATCGGCGTATCCTCGACATAACCCATGCCGCCCAGGACCTCCATCGCCTCGAAGGTCACGACCGGGCAGCGCTTGTTGGCCAGGAATTTGGCGAGGGCGACACTGATACGGGCAAAGGCGCGCTCTTCGGGGGCGTCACTGTCGAAGGCCTGAGCAACGCGCATTGCCAGGGTCAGCGCCCCCTCCCAGTCGAGCGTCAGGTCTGCAAGCACCGTGCGCATCAGGGGCTGGTCGATGAGGCGCCGTTGGAACGTGCTGCGATGGGTGACCCAGTGATGCGCCTCGGTCAGCGCCGCGCGCATCAGCCCGGCCGGAGCGAGGGCGGTGTCGAGCCGCGTATGGTGAACCATCTCGATGATCGTACGAACGCCGGCGCCCTCGTCCCCGAGTTGCCAGGCGAGCGCGTCGTGGAACTCCACCTCGGACGAGGCATTGGACTTGTTCCCCAGCTTGTCCTTGAGTCGCATGATGTGGATCGAGTTGCGCTCGCCCTCCAGCCAGCGGGGCAGCAGGAAGCAGGTCAATCCCCCCGGAGCCTGGGCGAGCGTGAGGAACCCGTCGGACATGGGAGCCGAGCAGAACCATTTGTGTCCCCGCAGGCGCCAGTGATCGCCGTCCTTGCTGGCCACGGTGGTATTGGCCCGCACGTCCGAGCCGCCCTGCTTCTCGGTCATCGCCATGCCCAGTGTGGCGGCTTTCTTTTGCCCGACCGGCCTCGTGGCCTTGTCATAGGCGCAGGCCGTCAGCTTGGGGTGCCAGATACTTGCGATCTCGGGCGAGGCCGACAGAGCGGGAACGGCGGCATAGGTCATCGTCATCGGGCAGCAATGGCCCGGTTCGATCTGACTGGCCATGTAGGAAATGCCGGCATGGGTCACGTGCCCGCCGGGCCGTCCGTCCCAAGCGACGGCCGCGTAGCCCGCAGTTTGCGTCGTTTCCATGAGCGTGTGATAGGCCGGATGAAACCGGACCTCGTCGAGCCGCCGCCCGCCGCGGTCGAATGTCACGAGTTCGGGCAAATGCCGGTTCGCCTCGCGACCGGCTTCTCGCATCTCGGCACTGCCCATGATGCGGCCATAGCTGGCGAGATCATCTTCGTGCGCGCCCACTCGCGCCGCGCAGCCGCGGAGCACCGGATCGGACGTCCAGAGATCGGCATCGCCCCTTACGGGCGGTTGGTTCATCACGTCATGTGTGGGCAGGACCGACCGTGCATCGGACATCGCGAAACCTCCTCCTCCGGATTCGCCCAACTGTTCGCCTCCGGTCGCGACCGGTCAATGATGACGGACCGTCAATCCTTGGATGACGGGGCGGAGGTCTTTTCGGGCACCGGGTCGTACCCGTCGCCGCCCAGCGGATGGCAGCGGCCGATTCGGCGCAGGGCCAGCCAGCTGCCCTTGAGCGCGCCATGCTTTTCCAGGGCCTCGAGAGCATAGGCCGAACATGTTGGTTGGTACCGGCAGTTGAATCCGACCCAGGGCGAGAAAATCAGCCGATAGGCGCGGACGGGCAGGGCGGCGATATGGGCGAGCGGGCTCATCCGTCGCTTCCGTGAAGCTTGTTCAACGCTCGGCGAAAGTCGTCGACCAGAACTGTATAGGGCTTGGCGACGGTATCGCCGGGCTTGCCGACAAGGACGTAATCCCAACCCGAACGCCCCAGCTCGGGGATCACATCTCGCGCAACGGATCGCAGGCGTCGCTTGGCGCGATTGCGGGTGACGGCATTGCCGATCTTCTTGGAACAGGTGAAGCCGACACGGATGCCTTCGGCCTCGCCGGAGCCACGCCTGCGGGCCTGGACGAGCATCGACGACGTGCCGTAGCGACGCGCACGGGCTGCTAGCAGAAAGTCGGCGCGTTTCTGCAGGACCGATACAGGAGAGCATGACGAAACCGCCGGAGGCTGTTTCCCGGGCAGGCTGTTGCCTTGCGCAGGGGCCTCCGGCGGCGTCATGTGAAAGCGAACCTGTGGCGGAGCGATTACGCGCTCAGCGACTTGCGGCCACGGGCGCGGCGCGCGTTCAGGATCTTGCGGCCCGCCTTGGTGGCCATCCGCGCACGGAAGCCGTGGCGGCGTTTGCGAACCAGGTTCGAAGGTTGATAGGTGCGTTTCATCGCTCCGTCTCCAATCTCTTGCGGTCGGGTGCGGCGCGGATTCGCCTGCCCGTCATGTCCGAAGCCCGGCTCATACTGGCTGTTCGCAGCCAAGTCAAACCCCCGGGCGGAGTTTTTCGCGGGGCTGCAACAATTCCTTATCTCGGCCGGACAAAAGTTTCAATCGGGAGGGGGAGGGGACGCCGAACCTCACGATTGTCCGCTTCTCCGATCAAGCACCCGTGAACGGCCTGTCGCTTTGACAAAAGCATGCGCATCTTGGTCGGAAGCAACTGCAAGGCATCCGCATGATCGAAAAGACCGAGGATCGGGAGAAGAGCAAACGCCCGGGATGGCTGCGTCACGTGCCCCTTCTGGTCATCGTGGCGGCGGCCGCCGTGGGCTGGCTTACGCTTGGCGACTATCTCAGCTTCGAGACTTTGCGCGAGAACCGCGAGGCGTTGCTTGCCTATCGCGATGCACATTACCTCATGTTGGTGGCGGGGTTCATGGTGGTCTACATCGTGATCGTGTCCTTTTCGCTTCCCGGGGCTGCGGTCGCATCGGTCACCGGGGGGTTCCTGTTCGGCCTCTGGGCGGGAACTGCCTACAATGTCATTTCCGCGACCGTAGGAGCGATCATCATCTTTCTCGCGGCGCGATGGGGCTTGGGTGAGACACTGACCGCACGGCTGGAAGCTTCCGAGGGAACCGTGAAGCGGATCAAGAACGGACTGCGCGAGAACGAGATTTCGGTATTGTTTCTTCTGCGCCTTGTGCCGGTCGTGCCGTTTTTCGTGGCGAACCTTCTTCCGGCCCTGGTCGGGGTCAAGTTCCGGAATTTCGTCTTGACCACGGCGCTCGGGATCATTCCCGGCGGATTGGTTTATACCTGGATCGGGGTCGGCCTCGGCGGTGTGTTCGACCGGGGGGAAACACCGGACCTCTCCCTGTTGTGGGAGCCGTTCGTGATCGGGCCGATTCTGGGTCTGTGTGTCTTGGCGGCGTTGCCAATCGCCATTCGGGCGTGGCGTGGACGAAAGGGAATTTGACAGATGGAGCGGATCAAGACGGATCTCCTGGTCATCGGAGCCGGGTCTGCCGGTCTTTCGGTCGCCGCGGGAGCTGCACAGATGGGGGCCGACGTGGTCCTGCTCGAAGGCAGCAAGATGGGGGGCGATTGTCTCAATTACGGTTGTGTCCCCTCGAAGGCGCTGATCGCCAGCGCCAAGGCGGCGCGAGCGCAGGCGCGATCTGGCGTATTGGGACTCGAGGGGAGCGATCCGCAGATCGATTACGCAGTTGTCATGGATCATGTGCATGACGTGATGGCGCAGATTGCCCCGGTAGATAGCCAGGAGAGGTTCGAGGGGCTGGGTGTCCGGGTGATCCGCGAATATGGCCGCTTCGTTTCCGGATCGGAGGTGGAAGCCGGTGAACACCGGATCACAGCAAGGCGGATCGTGATCGCCACGGGGTCCTCGCCGCTTGTGCCGCCGATAGAAGGGCTCGACGCGGTACCCTATCTGACCAATGAAACACTGTTCGATCTGCGCGAACGGCCCGCGCACTTGCTCATCATCGGGGGCGGGCCCATCGGAATGGAAATGGCGCAGGCCCATGTGCGCCTGGGCAGCAGGGTAACGGTGATCGAGGGTGACCGCGCTCTGTCGAAGGACGACCCCGAGGCGGCAGCCGTCGTTCTGGAGGCGTTGCGCTCCGAGGGCGTGGAGCTTGTCGAGGGCGCAAAGGTGACGCGAGTAGAAGGCGAGGCGGGATCGGTGTCGCTGCAGACGGAGGACGGACGCCGCTTTGATGGGACGCATCTGCTTCTCGCGGTTGGGCGTGTTCCCAATATCGACCGGTTGAACCCTGGCGCAGCGGGAATCGAAGCCACTGACCGTGGGATCAAGGTGGATACTGGCCTCCGCAGCACCAACCGCAGGGTCTATGCCATCGGTGATGTCGCGGGCGGGATGCAGTTCACCCACGTGGCGGGCTATCATGCCAGCGTGGTCATCCGTTCGATCCTGTTCGCCCTTCCGTCCAGGGCGGCCACGGCCCACTTGCCCTGGGCAACCTATACCGATCCGGAATTGGCTCAGGTCGGGCCAACCGAGGCGCAGGCGCGGGCCGAGCATGGCGCCCGCGTGGAAATCGCTCGTTTCGACTATTCCCACAACGACCGTGCGCTAGCCGAACGAAAGACAAAGGGTTTCATCAAGGTGATGGTGGTCAAGGGGCGGCCGATCGGTGCGACCATCGTGGGGCATCAGGCCGGAGAGCATGTGGGCCTTTGGTCGCTGGCACTGGTCAACCGCCTGAAGATGAGCCAGATTGCGGCCATGGTGTCGCCCTATCCGACCTTCGGAGAGGTGAACAAGCGGGCCGCGGGAGCCTATTTCACGCCGCGCCTGTTCGAAAGCCCTTGGGTGAAACGGGTTGTCGGCCTCGTTCAGCGCTGGCTGCCCTGAGCTGGAAGGATGTGGATGCTGAACTCGCTCTCGGGACGGTTCCTGATCCTGACGACCGTGTTCGTCATGCTGGCCGAGGTGCTGATCTTCGTCCCCTCCATCGCGCGGTTTCGGGAGACCTATCTCCTCAACCGGCTGGAACGTGCACAGATCGCCTCTCTGGCCCTTCTGGCCGACGACATGCTCGCCACCGAACTCGAGGCCGAACTGCTGGAAACGGCGGGGGTCTACAACGTGGTTCTGCGCCGCGACGAGATGCGTCAACTGATGCTCGCCTCAACCGTTCCGGCCGAGATTTCAGCGACCTACGATCTGCGTATGGCCACCCCATGGGTCTTGATGCGCGACGCGATCCTGCGCTTTGCCACCACCGAAGATCAGGTAATCCGCGTCATCGGCGAACCGGTGAAGGAGGCGGGCCTTCTGATCGAGGTGGCGATGGAGACCGCGCCCCTGCGTGCCGCGATGATCGACTATGGCCTGCGCATTCTCGTGCTTTCGCTGGCGATCTCGGTGATGACCGCCTTTCTGTTGTTCCTTGCCGTGCGGATCGTGCTTGTGCGTCCGATCCGAAGTGTCGTGGGCTACATGCATCGCTATGCGCAGGCGCCCGAGGATGCACGCGGCATCATCCAGCCGCGATCCAGCGTGCGTGAGTTGCGCGAGGCGGAAGAGGCGCTTCAGATGCTTCAGATCCAGATCACCCAGGCCCTGAAACAGCGCGAGCGCCTGGCCCAGCTTGGCGAGGCAGTGGCGAAGGTCAGCCACGACTTGCGCAACATCCTGACCAGCGCGCAGCTGTTCACCGACCGGATCGAGGCAAGCGAGGACCCGCTCGTCCGCCGCATGGCGCCGAAATTGGTGAATTCGATCACCCGGGCCGTTTCGCTGTGCGAAAGCACGCTGGCCTTCGGGCGTGCCGAGGAACCTGCGCCGACGCTGACCATGCTGCGCTTGCGCGACCTGGCCGAGGATGTCTGTGCCAGCGAGCGGCTGGCCCTCGACGACAGCGGCGTCGAGATCGAGAACGATATCCCCGAGGGCTTCGTGCTTCGTGCCGATCCGGAGCAGATGTTCCGGGTTCTCCTGAACCTCGTGCGCAACGCCCGGCAGGCGCTGATGAGCACCGGCAAGCCGGGCACGGTGACCGTATCGGCGACGGAGGGCGAGAACCACTGGCAGGTCGAGGTCATGGATACCGGTCCAGGCCTGCCACCCAAGGCGCGCGAACATCTTTTTACCGCGTTCCAAGGGGGGGCGCGCAAGGGCGGTTCGGGGCTGGGCCTTGCGATCTCGGCGGAACTTATCCGTGGTCATGGGGGTGAACTCGTCCTCCATCACTCGGATCACAATGGAACTGCCTTCGAAATCAGGTTGCCCAAGGGTGATCTCACTTTTTGAAAAATATCTGTCCGATTGGGGTTGCGACTCTGCGAGCGTAGGTCTAAGTAGCCCGAACCACGCGGACCGATAGCTCAGCTGGATAGAGTACTTGACTACGAATCAAGGGGTCGGGGGTTCGAATCCTCCTCGGTCCGCCATGGTGATCCTTCAAAGTATTGAAATTGAGGGGTATTTTCGCTGAGAGCGAAAGCGTATCCCCCACGCTGTCCCCCACTAGTGCGGCGAGTGATGCGGGGTTGGGAACGTGCTACCTTCGCTGACTAGCCTTTAACCACAAAACTCCCTTCGATTTGCCGGTACGGAAACTTGGCTGTGGCCCGCCGGTCCCGTGGGCGGCTCCGAGAGATTGAAGGCACCCCCTGTTGCCGCATGATTTCCTTTGATTGTTTTTCAAGGGCTGTCCCTAACACCCCATGATGGCCAGCGGTTCCGAATGTCAGCTTTTTTCAACCTGTTTGCGGCAGGCTTCGAGCGCAGGGGCACCCCCTCTTTTCAGTGAGGATATTGCGCACGGTGGGGGATAGCGGGTTTCCGGTCGCAGGGGCTTGGAGATTTGCCTGCCCCCCCCCCCGCACCTCAAACTCTTGAATTGAGGATATGTGCAAATGTCGGGGCGACCGGTTTCCGTTCGTGGTCCCGTGGAGATTTGCACCCCCCCTATGCACGAGTGGCCCGCCAGCGCGCCCAGCGCCGCCGCTGCGCTTCGCGGATACGCTTGATGCCCTCGGTCGTCCGTGCCCCGGTGGACATTCCCCCGTGAAACTTGCAGCGCCGCTTTCCGGGCACTGACTTGGCGCGGCATGGCGTGCCATTTCGGGTTTTGGCCCCGCATCGCACGCGCCGCTTTGCCGCCGCTTCCGCCCGCGCCCTTTGCCACTTGGCAAGCTTGGCGGCGATTGCCGCATCCCGCGCCCTTTGCTCGGCTTTGAGGCTTTCAGCCCATGCCGCGCGTGCGCGTAATGCTTCCGAAAATGCGGACAGACCCAAAGCTTTGGTAATCCGCTCCACCGCCCAGGCGCGCCGGTCAAGCTCGGGCTTGCACTCCCAATAGGATACGGCATGTCGCCCGCATCCCGCGCGCTGGGCAAGCTCGGACTGCGACAAGCCCGCCGCCTTGCGGATTGCCGCCAGTTCGGCCCCGGTCATGCGTTCCAAGTACATAGTGCGGGCCGCGCTCGTGCAGCTCTTGGGGAGGCCAAGGGCTGCACCGCCCTTTTCTTGTTCCATCACGAATTCCCTAATCCAATTTGGCGAGATGGTATCATATTACCACACCTTTCTGTAGGATTTCGTGACCGCCCCTATACCGCAAATCGCCCGCGTTCGGTCAGGCGAGCTTGGCCGAGCGCGGCCAAGCTTTCCAGCAGCGGTTGCACTGTAGATGCGCGTCCGCGTTTGAATTGGCGTGCGACCTGTTCAGGGGTGGCTTCGCCAAGTTCGGCAAGCGCCGCTTGCACGGCAGCGATCTGTTCGGGCAGGGATTTGGGCCAAGCGTCCTTGGTTGCGGCTTCCTTGGGTCCGACTTCCAGCGCGGCTTGTTCGCCCCTAGCGGTCGTGGCGCGACCCTCGGGATTCTGATAGTCTGGACGCAGCCAGCGGATATGCCCGCGCGCTTCCTCAGCTGCGCGTTCGCGGTTCAGATCCACCAGCCGGTGCAGAATTCCATCATCCGATAAGTCTGCGGGCCAGCCATAGGCATCGGCTACCGCCGCGTCGATCTGGTCGTGAAGGTCGCGCAGGATGCCCAACAGCCCATGTTCGTAAACTTCCTTGTCTTTGCCTTCGATGCGTTCGCCTGCCCGCAGTTTTTCCAGAACGTTATACATCGCGGTCAGGGTCAGTTTCGGATGAGTTTTCTGCTGGGCTTTACGGTGCCCGTCGAGTTGCTCGCCCAGTGTGTGCAAGTGGGCTTTCTGGCTCTCGGTCAGATCAGGGAAAGGAAAGGGGTTGAACGCATCAGTATGATTATAGGTAGGGTCATTTCCCACACCCAGCATACCGCCTGCCACGAAAGCCCACAGCACGTGCCAGCGCGATGACAAGATGGAAAGCACCGCCGGGTCATCAGTTGCAATAACAACCACTTTGCTTTCGCTAATTACTTCGCTTTTCACGAAAGAAAACAGCCTGTGCTTGCCGGTTCTTGTGGTCCCGATGTATCTAGGCAGGCCTTTGGTTGCTTCACGGAATGTCTTATGAGTTCTGCCAAACCACTGCCAGTTCGCTTTGCGCCATGGGTCTGGATTTTCGTCTCGTTCCGGCTTTACGTTGTCCAGCAAGTGTTGATAGGCAGTCGGAAAACGAGACTGAACTTCTGCCTGAGAAAGCGGATAGAAATCGAATGCCCTGCGATAGCAGCGGCCATCTTTCAAGTCTGCTCCATTGATGTAAGGGCGCAAGTATTCGCCTATCCCGCTATATTTGGCGAGATACTTGCCCGCCTCCACATCAGGCAAAATAAATCCTTGTCCATTGAGCTGCATTCCCTTGATTGCCAGCCCCTCATTCGCCTTGAGCGGCATCGTTCCGGCTACATCCGCCCCGATGCGCAAATTGGCGAATATCTTGCCCTTCTGTATGTCGAAGAGCACTTTGCGGCCCTCGGCCTCGGTCTGGCCCTTCACTTCCTCGGTCACGGTAAGTAACCGCCCATTAACCTTGCTGCGTTCCGCCACGGTCATGGCAATACGGACCGCCGCCCCGTCGCCTGCATCCACCCAAGGGTGATCAGGAATGGCGAAGGTCAACGAAAGACCGGTTTTAGGGTCTGCCAAATGGGGTTCCAAAACCTTGCGGTTAAAGGTTTGTCGCAGCGAATTGGTTGTAATCAGCCCGAACCGCCGTGTGCCTTGGGCGCGGGTTTTTGCAGTCGCAGGCTTGTAGCCTCGCACGGCTAGTGCCGCCTTTTGCCACCAATACATGACGAAATCAGCGCTTTGGGGCATCTTGGGATAAGCCCTCCAAAGCGCCTCGGCATAGCCATCGCCCAGCGCATCACGCATCCGACTGGCCCCAATAAACGGCGGGTTTCCCACAATGAAATCCGCCTCGGGCCATTTGGCGGGCTGTGGGTTAATGTAGTCTAGCACGGTCGTTCGGGCGGCGGGGTTTGGCACACTTTCGCCGGTCACGGGATGCACCATGAAAGTCTGCCCGTCCCAGCGGGTGATAGGCGCGCCGGATTCGTCTAGCCGGTGTTGCGTCCCCTGACAGGTGAGCACCGCGTCCCGGTTCTCGATATTGTGGAAGTCGCGCAACACGGGTTCGGATGGGCTGGCTTTTCCATGGGTTCGGAAATGCCATTGTAGATAGCCGATCCACAAAACCAGTTCTGCCACCGCAGCCGCCCAGGGGTTCAGTTCCAAGCCAAGGAATTGGTGCGGATCGACTGTATGACCGGCCAGTGCCAACGCGCCCTGTTCTTCGCCTAGTTCCGTCAATAGGGCAGTCACTTCGCCTTCGAGACGCTTCATGAGTTCGAGCGCAACGTAAAGGAAGTTCCCCGAACCGCAGGCCGGATCTAGTACGCGGACTTCGCAAAGCTGGGCGTGAAACGCATGTACCGTCTCGCGTGCCTGGTCCATCTTGCCTTGGTTCGCTAGCGTCAGCGCCGCAGCCTGAACGTTGCGCCAATCGTTGCGCAGCGGGTCCATGATGGTCGGCACCACCAGCCGTTCGACATAGGCGCGGGGCGTGTAATGCGCGCCCAGCTTGTGACGCTGGCGTTTGTCCAGCGCGCGTTCCAGAAGGGTGCCGAAAATGGCCGGTTCAACTTCGCGCCAATCTTTCCCCGCCGCTTCTATCAGCAGCGATAATTGTGCCTCAGATAGCGGCAGGGCGGACGCGTCTTTGAACAAGCCGCCGTTGAAGCGCTTGAGGTCGGTCGTAAGGGTAGCGGAAAAGCCGCCGGTGTTCATGGTTTCCCAAAGCGCCTTGAGCGCAGGAGCGGCATGTTCGGGATGCCCGCTCAGGCGGTTCAGAAGGTCTTTGAAGCTGTCACGCGGGATAAGCTCCACATCCTCAGCAAACATAGTGAACAGGCACCGCATCAGGAAGTTCGCGACAGCTTGCGGTTCGTGGCCCTGACCTTCGAATGACTTGCCCAGCGCCGCAAGCTGGTCGGCCACGTCGCGCGTTACCTCTGCGGAAATCTTGGACGGGTCGAGCGCATGGGGGTCGGTCCAGATTGTACGCAGCCGGTTGCGGGTCCGTTCGTCGCGCAAGTCATTCATCGTGACGCGGTAGCGGTTGCCATCGGGGTATTGCGTATAGCCTTGGCCCTGGCCTGAAAAATCCGCGTAAACCTCGATAACGTGCCCCACATCCACCACCAGCAGGAAAGGGGGCCAGCCATCGGCGCGTGACACGGCGCGCGCGTATCCGTCTGCCTGGTTTCTTGCGCGCAGCATGGTGTCGTCCCAGCCCCGCGTGCCGCGCGTGCCGTGGCCCTTGCGGGTCGCCTTGGGCAGGCCTGCCAGCAACTCGGCTTGCGCATCACCCTCGGGCTTGTCGCCGGTGACACCCTGTTTGGCTTCCATCACGAAATGGCCCGCGCGGTACAGGTCGATGAAGCCGCGCGTTTGGCTGCCCGTGTGAATGAAGGTCACGGGGTGTTCGAAGCAATACGAATTTGCGTGCGCCGCCTCGGTCGCGGGCGCGGGTCTCGGCACATCCAGAAGGTCGGTAAGTTCATTCGCAAAGGTCTGGAAATTTGCCCGTTCGCTTCCGCCTGACCGTTCCCACCGCAAAATGAATTCTTCAACCTGCACCACAAACCCCGCCGCCTTACGTGCTTCTTTTGTCGCCTTTTTTGTGATGGAGAGTTTAAGCGAAAAATTTTTACTTTGACCACTCCCACACTTTTGCAACGCCACTCCAATTCCGCCCCGTTGGTCCGTGCCGGTCCCATTCCGATAGCCTGCGCCAAGCTTCGAGAGACACGACGCGGCCCGTCCAGGTGAGCGGGTTGCCCGCGACCGATGCGCCATTCGGGAAAGTTTCGGGCGTCGCGACACTTGCGACACTTGCGACATCGGGCTTGGCCTCGGATGGTTCGGGCTGGGTTTCAAGCGCGGGGGGTGTTGCGACACTCGCGACATTTGCGACACGGGGATGTGATGTCGCGGAAGTCGCAAGTGTCGCAGGGGGACCGGGCAGAGAGATGGGGCAGTCCCCGCTTTCAATTTCCGCCAGTGCAGCCTGCACGTCAAACCACATTTTCGCTCCCTTTCACGATACGCCACGCCCCGGCCCGCGCAGCCCCGCGTATCACCGTTCCGGCTTCGAGCGGCACAAGCCAACCGTGGCTTTCCAGGATGCTCAGCGCAGCCCGTGCTTTGGGGCTTTCGCGGAGCGGGTTCGGCCCCAGCCGCACCACGTCACGCACCATGATTTCGGGATGCGGCCAGCCTTCCAGAAGCCATTTCCGCAAACTCTCGGCCCGGTCGATTTCCTGACTGACGGTCGCCGCATCGGCCAGCCGCACCGCCTCGCGCAGGTAGAATTGCGCCAGGGCGATGCCGTTGCCCATATCCTGCGCCGTCACCGCGCGGGCGTCCAGATCCTGCCAGAGCACCAGCACGCCAGCGATGCGCGCCGCCTGTTCTGCTGCCTTGCTGGCATAGCCCGAGACATGCGCAAGGTCGCCACCGGGAGCCTGCTCCGCTTCTATGGCATCCGAAAACCGCACTAGCAGCCCACGCGCCTCGGGGGATAGCGGCAGGATGCGGGGCGACAATTCGCGGGTGTCTGCATCCATCGGCAAGGGTCTGTCGAGAATGGCGCGAAGCCGGTTCGCGAAGTCGCCCAGCGCGCCGCCATCGCTTCGGGCGGTCGCGTGAAAGCGCGTGCCGATTGTGCTGGGCGGTTCACAGATCAGGAAGCGCGGCAGGAAGCCGGTATCGGCGGCCATACGGTCGGCCATGAAAGCGCGGGCAACGCTGGGCTGTACCATCAGATGCATGGACAGTCGCCGCCCGAATAGCGTGGCGTGCCCATCGCCCGCCCGCGTCCGCTGGATCGGGCTTCCCTGCCAAAGGTTATTCAGCGCCGCCAGCGTCTTTTGCCGGTTGTCGCTATTCATGGCATGGCCACCGAGAAACTGCCCGCCTTCATCGCTGAAAACCCCTAGCGATGGTTGCCCGGTCGCGAAAAGCCGGGTCAGCCCCTCGAAGGTCGGTTCGCTCACTGTCCGGTCGCCGCTGGGCGGCGCGACGGGTTCCGCCCCCAGGGCGTCCAGATCCGCTTGTGCAGCCGTCCGCTTCTCGCCCTTGCCCTTTCCCGCTTCGCGCAGGATGCGGTCACGCTCACCTTTCCAAAGCGCCTGGGCGTTCTGCCAGCTCGTCACCGCGTCGCGCTGGGCGCGCGCCTGTTCCCGCTCAAAATCTCGTAGCGCGGCCATCAGCGGCCCGTCGCAGCTTGATTTGCGCTCACCGGATCTGGCAATGGTCAGGGCGTAGAGAGACAGTGGGCGCGGCCCGCCCAGCGTTTCCACATCCGCGAATCCCTGCACCGCCAAGGATGCGACGGAAAGGGCGGATGCGGCGGGAATGGCGAGGGGGGCTTGTGCCATCCCCCGCACCGCTTCGACAGCAGGGCGCAGCGGCCCCAGGTGTTCCAGGGGATAGGCTGCGCCGGGAGCAATCTCGCGCAACAGCGGTTGCGGCCCCTCGGGCGCAAACTGGATCGGTTCGGGGGCGTTCATGCGCTTTCCCCTTTCATGGTCAGAATGTCGTTCCAGTCGCGCCCATCGGGCGCGGGTAGCAGCGATACGCGCCAGCCTGCCGCGTTCGCTTTTTCCGCCAGCGCGTGCGCCGCTTCCCGGCCTGCCGTGTCGCCGTCCGGGGCGATGGTCAGCCGCCCCGGTTCCTGCGGCAGGCGCAGCCCGCGTATCCCGCTGGTGCTGAGCGCGGCCCATACCGTCATGGGGCGGCGCAGAAGCCCGCTGGAAAGGGACAGGGCGGTTTCTATGCCCTCGGCCAAGGCCAGCCCACCTTGCGCCTCTGATAGCCTTACAGCGCCGCCTGCGACGGCTCCCAGCATCGCCTTGTCAGGAGCAAGCGCGGCTTTCCCCATGCCATCCGGGCGCAGGTAGGTCCGATGCACCGCGAAGCCGTCGCCGCCTTCCACCAGGGCGACAAGCGCGGGATGCCGCGAAGCGGTTGCGCCATGCCAGCACTCGGAATGAAAGCGCAGCGTCTCGGGAAGGGGGCAGTTAATGCCCCGCCCCCTGAGATAGGTTTCGGCAAGGGTGCCGCAGATCGGCGCGGCCTCGCGCCAGAGCGCATGGGCCTGCCCGGCGCGGCGCTGGGCTTCGGCCTTCTGTTCCGCCGCGCGCTGGGCTTGCTGCGCCGGATCTGGCGCGCGGTAGTCACTCGGCGCGATGCCTGCCGCCGCCAGAATGTCGCGAAAGGAGCAGTCAAAGCGTTTGCAATGCGCCAGCAGCCCCGAGCGGCCATCCGCAAGGGTCAGGGCGTCTTGCTCCTTGCGGCCTTGCGGCTGACAAACGGGGCAGGGGGCCACGCCATAGCGGCGATACCACTTGCCGCGAAGATGTTGGGTCAGGGTGCGCGCGTCCATCAGCTTGCCCCCGAGATCAAGGCGGCGATTGCCTGCGCCTGAGCTTCGGTCAGGGCGAAACGCTGCATCAGCAGCCGGATTTGCAGCCGGTTCATGCTGCACCCCCTTTTGCTTCGGGGGTGACATTGCACCGCAACACGTAACGCGCGTGGTGTCCAGCAAACTGCCCGCCATGCGGTTCGTTTACGGTTTCGATTTCCAGGCCCAACTGCCGAAGCGAAAACACATAAGCGCTCCACCTTGGCGCGGGATTGCGCAACGGGGTGCAACCATTCGGTCCCGCACTTCGCAGCTGATCAAGTGCCCAGCATACGCGACCGGTAACCTTTATCCTGAAGGTTGGGGCAGCGTTTGGCTCTACGAGGTAAATTGCACTTATCTTGCCTGCGCCAAAGTTGGGCGCATTGTTCCGGGTGCCTTCCGCGTTCGCTTGGATAGGCTTGCCCGCCCCGAGCGCGACATGCGCGCCGGGGTTATGTATAGCCGCCATGCTATCAAGCGGCCCGGCTGTCGAGCCAGTCTGCGATGTCACTTTCGCGCCAGCCCACGGCGCGCTTGCCCAGCTTGACCGGCTTCGGGAATGTGCCCTCGGCTATCATTGCATACAAGGTGGATCTGGAGAGGCCGGTAATCTGCTCGACCTTGGGGCGACGAAGAATTGTCATGGTGTCGTATTGCCCATTTTTTAGGCTCGCTCCGAGAATCGTTTGCTTTCGGGCGCGCATGAGGGCAGAAAAGGGTATCGGGAGACCAACCAAGTTTACCCAATACCCGCCCCGCGATGTTGTTGGCGCAACGTTGCGGGGCACTTTCGGCGTCTGCCGTTACGCCTTGGCTCTCTTAGTCTGTCCCAAGTTAATAGGTGCCTTCAACGGAATTTTTACCCCTGTGCCCGACTCTTTTACGTTGCCAGATAGTTTTTCGCCGTCTAGCTTCTTTGGTCGCCACTGTAACGGCGAATGGGGATAACTTGGGGATTTTCTTGGTTAATTCCTGTTTTCAAGAACGCAGACCAGCTTTCCATCATTTGCCGCCGACGTTCCAGCATATCGCTCCGCTGATATGCGCGTTCAACATCGGAACCTATAAAATGCGCTAAGGCAATTTCGGCCATGTCTCTAGGATAGCCTTGCTCTGCCGCCCACTGCCGGAATGTCGAGCGAATCCCATGTGGCACGGCAGCGCGGTTGCTTTCTGGATCTAGGTAGCCAGCTGCGCCCGTTTTCACCTGCGCCTCCTGCATCCGGCGCATTACAGCAGAAATGGACATGTCCGACAGCATCCCGCCACGCGGCGCAAAGAATACATACGGACTGTCCTCAACGCGCGGTAAGCTTTTCAGCAGGTACAAAGCTTCCGCGCTCAGAGGTACCCGGTGAGCGCGTCCGTTTTTCATCCGAGAAGCCGGGATAGTCCAGACTGCTTGCCGTGTCGCGATTGTCGCCGGTGTCGCAATGCACCCAAAATCAATTTCGTCCCAAGTCATGCCGCGTACTTCACCAGATCGGGCTGCGGTCAGGGACAGAAAGCAAAGTGCTCGCGCCGCCATGCCATCGCGGTTGGAAAGATCCGTCCACCAGCGCTGCGCGTCAGCTAGGGCCAATGCCGGGTGGTTCTCGTTTTTCGCAATCTTCGAAGGTTTTGGCAGGATTTCCGAAAGGTTGCCCTTCCAGCGGGCTGGATTATCTCCTTTACGGTGCCCCGCGACGGTCGCCCACGACAGAACATTCTCGATACGGCCCCGAAGCCTTTTGGCTGTCTCTGTTTTCGTTTTCCAGATCGGTTCAAGCGCGCGCAGCACGTCCCGCGTCTCGATTTCCGAAACAAGCATGGGGCCAAGAATCGGCGCAGCGTATGTGTCGAGTGTCGCGCGCCACTGCTTGCGATGCTTTTCGTTCCGGAATTCCGAAAGCTTGGCAGCAAGGTACGTATCAACTGCCTTAGCGAAGGTCAGTCCATCTTGCACTTTACGTTTGTCAGCCAATGGATCGCCGCCCAGCATAGCCTTTTCGCGATTGTCGAGCGCCAGCTTGCGAGCAGTGGCCAATGAAACAGCCGGTGGACTGCCTAGCCCTAGCTCGGTTCGCTTGCCCCGAATGGTGATGCGCTGAACCCATTGCTTCGCGCCGTTCTTTCTCACCCGCAGGAACAGCCCTTGGCCATCAAAGTACTTCCCAGGCTCGTTTACAGTCTCCACAAGGCGTGCGGAAAGAGCTTTTTGCGGTTTTCTGTTATTGTGGCTTGTCATCGTGTCCCCCTAAATATCCCCCACTACAGCTTGGACTGCCTCGGATTGTGTCGGACCTTGCGCCACAAGTGAAGGGGTGAAAGGCTATATTTTATTCGACATGTTGGGAGTTGTTGGGAAGCTACTGGAATACCGCAAGGCGGCTCCTCGGTCCGCCATTTTACCCGAGAATCAGTGGGTAACGTGGCGGTTTCGCAGAATTGAACAACAGTAAGTGCCGAAGTCGTGTTGCTCGGCGTTCATGCTGGCAATGCTCATTCTTGGGATCCGAGCCCTTCTTGAGTGGCGGGGGACCGAGTCGTGCTTTCGCACAATATTGTTCCGTGGGTTTCCAATGGCTCCGTTCGGCTTGCGCGAGCATTTGCCTTTCATCGGGAGAAATTCCGAATCAAGGCCGTATTGCCAACGTGCGGCGCCGCGACGTGGCTTCCTCAAGAACTCGGGAAACGGTCCCTTTTGCGCGATGCAGAGGCGGGACTGCCTTGCATTGGTCATAGCTCGGAAAGGCCCGTGAAGGCTATGCAGCTCCGCACGAGCGGCGCTCGGAAGGGTGCCAGTCCCGTCTCTGGTAGTCCACTGCTAGGCGATCGTCCAAAGACAAGGGCAAGTTGAAATACGCCTATCGCGGGGCGGAGCGCTGGAAGGTCGTCCGGTAGAGGAGGCGACGCGACCCCGCGTAGTCATTCGTCGCGTAATGCAGCGTCATACGGTTGTCCCAGATCACGACGTCTCCCGGGCGCCACTTGTGACGGAAAGAGAAATCGGGCCGGGTCGCGTGCTTGTAGATCTGCTCGAGGAAGGGGCGGCTTTCCTCTTCCGTCATGTCCTCGAAGCGCGTGGTGTAGATCGGGTTCAGAAACAGCGCCCGTGCCCCCGTGTCGGGGTCGGTCACAACCGCGGGGTGCAGGATCTCGCGATCGGCATCAGGGTCCCCCCGTGACATCTTGATCGACGCATTGGCCTGCGCCTTCGCCGGTGGCGCGAATTTCACTCCGTAGGGCTTGCCGACATGGACCGCTCTGCGCCCCTCAAGAAAGGATTTCAGGTAATCCGGCAGCGTTTCAAAGGCCGCGCTCTGGCTCGACCAGACGGTATCGCCGCCGACGGACGGGATCTCCACCGCGTTCAACACAGATCCTGCGGGAGGGTTTTCGAGAAAGCTGAAATCGCTGTGCCATTCGCCGCCGAAAACGCCCCCGCTTTTTTCGTGTGCCTCCTTGAGCACGGCGATCACCTCGGGGTCCTCGGCCATCGGCGCGACGTAGGGCAACTGCATCAAGGCGCCGAAGACCTCTGTCAGCCGCTTCTGCTCCTCGATGCTCAGCCACTGGTCCCTGATCACGAGGACACTATTCCGCGCGAGCGTGGAGCGCAGCGCCAATCCAAGTTCAGGATCGTCAAGGGAGCGGAGATCCACTCCGGAAATCTTCGCACCGAGAAACCCGGTGAGTCGGTCTGTCTCTAGCATCGCCGAGGGCCTCCGGGCCGTCGTGTATGATCATGGTGGTGTTCTGCGTCGCAGGTTGCTGGAAGGAAATCAAGGCGAACCGGAGGCAGGGCTGCCTCCTCCGGTTCGCACCATGACGCACATTTGCCGCCAGTGTTTAAGCTGGCGGTGCGGCCACGGGAGATGGCGCCACAAATCTTTTCACGCTGCGGTTTGTCCGTCCAGCCGCGCCCGGAGTTCCGCCGGCACCAGCCGTGCCGTGCTGATCCGGGGCAGGGGCATTTCGCGGATCGTCCGCTCCTCGCCGTAGAGCGCGAGGTATTCCGTGTAATTGTCGAAGACGCGGCGCTGTACGTAGTCCACGTAGGTTTCCGCCGCCGCGCCATTGGCGAAAGCGGTTCGCAGCGCCGCGTCGCCGATCATGCCTTCGCGCTGGCACTCGCTGTTCACTGGATCGAGATGTCAATGTGGAAGCCCGAGGTCTTCCCCGTGTCCGCGTCATTGCCCATTTGGTAGACGCGGATTGCGTATTGACCATCGGCGGGAAGCTCGACCGTCGTGCTGTTTCCGTTGATCGACCCGTTGTAGATCGCTTCGCCCATGGATCCTGGTGGAAGAATGTTGAAATACACGGTGCCATTGCCGTTGCTGTCATCGACGGTCAACTCGACGAACATCTCTTGCCCCGCCTTGGCGCCGAGCATGTAGTCGATATACTCGTCGCCGATGACGGCGCCATTGACCATGGTGCCGAAATTGCCGGGTGCGAACTGCACCTCGGACTTTGTCTGGGCCAGGCTCGGCGCTGCCAGATAGCCAAACCCGATCGCCGCAAGGAGAACTATCTTCGTCTTCATGGGATTGTGTCGCCCTTGTATTCGTGGCCCATCAGGTCGCATTGCCCGAGCAACCGGTTACACTGTGCCAAACCGGGCCAGTCGTCGCCCTGGTTCGTGATGATTGTCCGGCACGAAATCCAGGAGCGGTAGCCTCACCGTCTCGGCGCTTCGCGCAGGATCAGAGTTGAACAGGCTGTCGCCACCGACAACTGAAATAACTTTGCCAAGCTGAGGCAAGCTCAGCGAAGCGGCGCGAGCCGAGCCGGGGCACCGGTTGTCCACCCTTGCGGCAATCCCACGTTTGGACACCCGCTTTCTCGACAATGTCAAAGGGGAAGGCGATATGTCTTGCGAGAAATAAAGCGTTTTTGGCATAACGCTTTCATGACTCAAGCAGACACCTCCCGCGCCAAGGCGCCAACGCTCAGGATTCGCATCCTCTTTGGCGACGACGCGATGCTTGGTCCGGGCAAGGCCGACCTGCTCGAATGTATCCGCAACACAGGGTCCATCGCGGCAGCCGGGCGGAGCATGTCCATGAGTTACAAGCGCGCTTGGACATTGGTGGACGAAATGAACGCCGCTTTCCGGGATCCGTTGGTGGAATCGTCACGTGGCGGGGCGAAAGGCGGCGGGGCCAGGTTGACAGCGGCCGGCGCCGAGGTTCTCGCCAATTACCGCAGGCTCGAAGAGATCCTGTCCGAGGCGGGGGCGGCACGGATCGGCACCATCCAATCCATGCTCAAGGATATTCCCGAAGAAACATAACGCTTGATCGGTCACGCTCTCCTTGCGATAGGTTTTCAGGAATATATCACTTTGGGAAGGCGTACATGATCCGGTTCCATCCTCCTCTCGCCGCGGCCGTTCTGGCACTTGGAGCGACGGCCCTCCAGGCCGAGGAAATCACCGTTTTCGCCGCCGCCAGCATGACCAATGCCTTGGGAGAAGTCGAAAGGAACTTCGAGGCCGCGACTGGACATGACCTCGCGATCTCTTTTGCCGGGTCCTCGGCACTTGCGCGCCAGATTCAGCAGGGGGCCCCGGCGGATATCTTCATCTCTGCCAATTCCGGATGGATGGATGCTCTTCAAGCCGAAGGTCTTCTCGAAGACGGCACGCGGTTCGATCTTGTGGGCAACGCCATCGTGCTGGTTGCAAGCGGATCGGATGCCGAACCGGTCGAGATCCGCCCCGGCATGGACCTTGCGGGTCTGCTGGGTGAAGGGCGCCTTGCCATGGCAATGGTGGAGTCGGTGCCTGCGGGCATTTACGGAAAGGCCGCGCTGGAAGGCCTTGGGCTATGGGATGCGGTCGCGGACAAGGTCGCACAGGCCGACAACGTTCGCGCGGCCCTGGCTTTTGTCAGGACAGGCGAGGCGCCCTTTGGCATCGTCTATGCAACCGACGCCGTCGCGGCTGACAATGCAACGGTCGTCGGCGTCTTCCCGGCCGAAACGCATCCGCCCATCCTCTACCCCGTGGCGGACTTGGCCAACCGCGATATTCCCGCGGAAGCCGAGTTCCTCGACTATCTGCGCGGACCCGAGGCCAAGGCGGCATTCGAACGCCAAGGCTTCATGGTGATGGCAGAATAGGCATGGCGGACTGGCTTGGCCCCGAAGAGTGGCGGGCAGTCGCCCTCTCCCTCAAGGTATCCTTCTGGGCTACCATCGTCAGCCTGCCCCTGGGTATCGTCGTGGCACATGCGCTTGTGCGCTGGTCCTTCCCGGGCAAACAGCTTCTGAACGGAGTGGTGCATCTTCCACTCATCCTTCCGCCTGTGGTCACCGGCTACATCCTGCTTTTGACACTCGGCACGCAAGGGCCGGTCGGCGGGATTCTCGCGGAATGGGGCATCGTGCTTGCGTTCCGGTGGACGGGCGCCGCGGTGGCGGCAGGGGTAATGGCCTTTCCCTTGATGGTACGTGCGATCCGATTGTCGATCGAGGCAATCGACCCGAAGCTGGAACAGGCCAGCGCCACGCTCGGCGCCTCGCCCATGTGGGTTTTCCTGACCGTGACCCTGCCGATGGCTCTGCCGGGGATCATCGCAGGAGTGATCCTTGCCTTCGCAAAGGCCATGGGCGAATTCGGCGCGACAATCACCTTCGTGTCGAACATCCCCGGCCAGACGCGCACGATACCTTCGGCGATCTACGCCTTCCTGCAGGTTCCGGGAGGTGAAGGTTCCGCGATGAAACTGGTCCTCGTCTCCGTGGCCGTCGCCATGAGCGCGTTGCTTCTGTCCGAGTGGATCGGGCGCCGGGTCGCAGCCCGGGTGGGTGGCGGGTGATGCTGGATGTCTCGCTGAACCATCGTTTCGGAGCGTTTTCGCTGGATGCCCGTTTTCGCTCGCCGCCGGGGCTGACGGTTCTGTTCGGTCGGTCCGGGTCGGGCAAGACGACGATCGTCAATGCCGTTGCGGGACTGTTGATGCCCGACGAAGGCCGGATCGCAGTGGATGACCTTGTTCTGCTGGACACTGCGCAGCACGTTCGCCTGAAGCCGCACCGCCGAAGGCTCGGCTACATCTTTCAGGAGGGTCGGCTGTTTCCGCACCTGACAGTGCGGCAGAACCTCGCCTACGGGGCCTGGTTCGCGCCCAGGCGTGTCCCGCGCGGCGACAGCGAGAGGATCGTCGAAATGCTTGGGATCGGAGCACTTCTCGATCGGCGACCCGGCGCGCTTTCAGGGGGTGAGAAACAGCGCGTGGCCATCGGTCGGGCACTGCTCTCCGCCCCCCGGCTCCTGCTGGCCGACGAACCACTGGCCGCGCTGGACGAGCCGCGCAAGGCGGAGATCTTGCCCTATTTCGAGCGTCTGCGCGACGAGGTGAACGTACCGATCCTTTATGTTAGCCATTCCGCCTCCGAGGTCGCACGACTTGCAACGACGGTCGTCGCGCTGGAGGCCGGACGCGTCATCGCGCAGGGGCCGGCGGCGGAGGTGTTGGGGGATCCGGCGGTTTTGCCGACGGGGGCGCGGGAGGCGGGGGCGGTTCTGACGGTCCGCGTCGCGCGGCATCACGAGGACGGGCTGACCGAACTTGACGGGGGCGGGCTGCCTCTGTTTCTGCCGCGCGTCGCGGGTGTGCCGGGAGCGAGCCTGCGCATCCGCATCGCGGCGCATGACGTGATCCTCTCGCGTGAGCAGCCCAAGGGTTTGTCAGCATTGAATATTTTGCCCGGAACCGTTCACGATATCCGGCCCGGCGACGGGCCCGGCGCGATCGTTGCGCTGGATACGGCCGCCGGTCGCGTTCTGGCGCGGGTCACGCGGCGGTCGGCGCTGGCGCTGGGGTTGGAGGCCGGCGGGGCCGCATATGCGATCATCAAGGCTGTCTCGGTCGCGACGACGGATATCGGTGGCGGACAGCCCGATTGAGGCCGTTTTGACCGTTTTGTACACCGTTATCGACCCCTTTGTGCCGTTTTGTACATCACCCGAAGCTTCGGTCCCGGCGCCGGAAACCAATTTTTCTTCACGCTCCTGAAACTTTCCTGCCGCGCGGTTCGTGACTCCGGATGCGTTGGAAAGACAAAGGAGATTTTTCTTGGCACATCTTGGATCGAATTTCGCGTCTTACGAGACATTCCTGGGTCAGGCGGACAACATCTGGTCGGTCGACCTGGCGGCGCTGAACAGTTCCGGCGTGACCGGACAGGCGCTGTTGGCGACAAACACCGAGGCGGACGGGACCCGTTACCTGAACGTGTCCATCACCGCCGAGGGCCTGACCCCCAGCCAGACCCATGCGCAGCATGTTCACGGTGCCTTTGACGAGGACGGCAATCCCAGCGACTCCTTTGCGCCCGGTCTGGCGCAGGACACCGACCTTGACGGGATCGTCGAGGTGATCGAGGGGGTGGCGGCCTATGGTGACATCCTGTTGCCGCTGACCGACCTGTCGAGCGGTCAGATGCCGATGACCGATGCCAACGGGCAACTGACCTTCATCCAGTCCTATGACCTGGGCAATGACGACCTGTTCTTCAGCGCTGTGACGAATACCCAGTACAGCGCAGAGGACGTCTTCCCGCTGGACCTGCGCGAGATCGTGCTGCATGGCGTGGACGTGCCCACGGGCATCGGCGAGGGCACGATGGGCGAGGTCGACGGCACGCAGGACGGCTATGTGCCCATCCTGCCGGCGGCGGCCGGGGAGATCGAGATGATCGACGCGGTTCAGGCGGCCGATATCCTCGAGGATCAACGTGAGATTGCCAGCGACGAATTCGTGTTCGGCGGCGAGGTCAATGTATTCGACGCGGGCGCGGGCAATGACACCGTGCGTGGCGGCGGCGGTGACGACCAGCTGTCGGGTGGCGGTGACGGCGATTTCATCGTTGGCGGATCGGGCGACGACACCGTGAACGGCGATGCCGGCAATGACGAACTGTATGGCGGCACCGGCGATGACGTCGTCAATGGCGGCCTGGGGTCGGACACCGTGGTTGGCCAGGATGGCAACGATGCCCTGACCGGCGGCGGTGGCAGCGACCTGATGACTGGCGGCGATGGCGATGATTTCATCAATGGCGGATTCGGGTTCGACCGGATCCAGACCGGCGAGGGCAATGACAAGGTCTATCATGCCGGGGTTGCCGGGCATGGCACGGACTGGATCCAGGATTTCGACGGCGATGCCGACGTGCTGATCTATGGCGACAGCTCGGCCTCGGCGGATGACTTCATCGTGAGCTATGCCCAGACCGAGGGCGCGGGCGGAACCGCGGCCGAAGCCTTTGTCACCCATGCCCCGTCGGGGCAGATCGTCTGGGCGCTGGTGGATGGCGCCGACGAGGCCAGCCTGAACGTCCAGATCGCAGGCGGCGAGATGTTCGACCTGATGGCATGACGTGCGGACCCCGGGCGGCGCGATCCGCCCGGGGCCTGTCCCGTTGCGCTTTTGCCCAAAATTTGTCTTCGGGTTTCAGCCCGGCAGGGACAATGAGGCCGACACCCGGTCTTTCACCGGCCTGCGGTTGACACTCGGGTCCTGCTGCTCAAGCATCGGGACGGACTCCGGGACAGATGCGGCAGCCGATAACGTGACCTCTCTCAATCCAAGTTTCTCGCGCCGCCTGTCCGATCTTTTGGGGCATATCTATCCCGATCACGACGCGCAGCACCTGTCGGCCCAGATCGTGGCCGCGTTCTGGCCCGAGGGGACGCACAGGCGCAAGCAAGGCCGCAGGCCGGGCAACCGGCTGTGGTCGGAGAAGGACAGCGTCCTGATCACCTATGGCAACTCGATCGAGGACAAGATCCACAAGCCGCTGGACCTGCTGCATGATTTCCTGGCGCGGCATCTTCAGGGGGTGGTGAACGGGGTGCATATCCTGCCCTTCTTTCCCTATACCTCGGATGACGGGTTCGCGGTCACGGATTATTATTCCGTCAACGGGCAGCTGGGCGACTGGGAGGATATCAGCCGGATCGCCGACAGGTTTCACCTGATGTCGGACCTGGTGCTGAACCACGTGTCGAGCCAGGGCGCGTGGTTCAACAACTACCTTCAGGGGCGTCCGCCGCATGACAGGTTCTTTTTCGAGGCGCTGCCCACCGACGATCTGAGCGCGGTGGTGCGGCCCCGGGTGACGCCCCTGCTGCGCAAGGTCGAGACCCGGCATGGCGAGCGGCATGTCTGGTGCACCTTCAGCCACGACCAGGTGGACCTGGATTTCAGCAACCCCGAGGTTCTGCTGGAGATGCTGCGCATCATCCGGCTGCATATCGACAAGGGGGTGCGGATCCTGCGTCTGGATGCGGTGGCCTTCATCTGGAAGGAGGTGGGCACCAGGTGCATTCACCTGCCACAGACCCATGCCATCGTGCAGCTGTTGCGGCTGCTGGCCGATTACACGGTCGAGACGGTCGTGCTGCTGACCGAGACCAACGTGCCCAGGACCGAGAACCTGAGCTATTTCGGGAACCGCAACGAGGCGCATGCGGTCTACAACTTTCCACTGCCGCCGCTGATCCTGCACGCGATGCAGTCGGGCACGGCCGCGTACCTGCATCGCTGGCAATCGGCCATGCCGCCCGCGCAGCTTGGCTGTGCCTATCTCAACTTCTCGGCCAGCCATGACGGGATCGGGATGCGCCCGGTCGAGGGGCTGTTGCCCGAGGGCGAGATCGCGAAGATGATCGAGACGGTGCTGGGCCAGGGCGGGCTGGTGTCGATGCGGGCGCTGCCGGGCGGGGGTGAGGCGCCCTACGAGATAAATTGCGGGTATTTCGACGCGATGCGCGCGACGTTCCGGGGCGAGGACCAGTTCCACCTGGCGCGGTTCATCTGCTCGCAGACCATCGTGATGTCGATGGAGGGGATCCCGGCCTTTTACATCCATTCGATGCTGGGAACGCCCAACGACCACGAGGCGGTGCGGCGGCGGGGGATGAACCGGGCGATCAACCGGCATCACTGGCATTACCCCGACCTGCTGGCGCGGCTGGCCGATCCGGGGTCGGACCAGGCGCGGGTGCTGTCCGAGATGTCGCGGCGGTTGCGGCTGCGGGCGCGCCAGCCGGGGTTTCATCCCAATGCCACGCAGTTCACGCTGCACCTGGATCACAGGTTGTTCGGGATCTGGCGGCAGAGCCTGGATCGCAGCCAGTCGATCTTTGCCATCCACAACGTTTCGGCCGAGCCGGTGCGGATCAACCCGATGGACGTGAACCTGATCGCCGGCGAGACCTGGGTGGATGCGCTGACGGGCGAGGTGGTGGACGGGGTCGATGGCGAGATCGCCTTTGCCCCCTACCAGTGCCGCTGGATCACGAATTATCCGCAGGCGTGAAATCGTCCAGATCGGCGGCGACGGCCTGCACCATGTCCGACAGGAATTGCGGGTCGGCGGCATGGACGCGGTTCCAGGTGGGGATGAAGGGCGTCTCGTTCGGTTTCTCGAGGAAGATCTGGCCCGCGCGGATCAGGTTCTCGGCGAAGAGCTCGATGGATTTCTCTTCCTTGTGGCGATCGAGGGAGAGCCCGTTCATCCTGGCGTCGGAGTAATACCCTTCGAGCAGGTCGAGCGCCGAGCGGTAATAGGTGGCCTTGAGCGTGCGGAAGGTGTTGGGCGTGAACACCGTGCCATCGGCGGCAAGCTTGCGGAAGATCGCCTTGCAGATGTCGGTGGACATGCGGCTGAGCCCTCGGCTGGCATCCTCGGGCGAGAGATCCTGGTGCTTGTGGTCGTAGTTGTCGGCGATCTCGACCTGGCAGACGGATTTCGGCGCGAGGTTGCGCCAGGCTTCGGACAGAACGCCGATTTCCAAGCCCCAGTCCGAGGGGATGCGCAGGTCGGCCAGCACCGGCGTGCGCATGGCAAATTCACCTGACAGCGGGTAGCGGAAGCTGCGCAGGTAATCGATGTAGTCGCGGTCGCCGATCACCTTTTTCAGCGCGATCAGCAGCGGGCTGACCAGCAGGCGCGTGACCCGGCCATTCAGCTTGTCGGGGCCGACGCGGGGATAGAAGCCCTTGGCCATCTGGTAGGGGAAGGAGGGGTTGACCACCGGGTAGACCAGCCTGTCGAGCATCTCGCGCCGGTAGGTGAGAATGTCGCAATCGTGGATCGCCATGACCGAGGAATCGGCGCGCGCCAGCATGTAGCCGATGCAGGACCACACGTTCTTGCCCTTGCCGGGTTCCATCGGCCCAAGCCCCAGATCGGCAAGGCGTGTCTGAAGGTCGCTCAGGCGGGGGCTGTCGTTCCAGATCACCACATGTTCCTGCGGCAGGCGCGAGAAGAAGGCGCGCGCGTGGCGGTATTGCGCCTCGTCGGCCTGGTCGAGCCCGATGATGATGCGGTGCAGGTAGGAAACCTTGGAGAGTTCGTCGAGAATGCCGGAGAGGGCCGGCCCCTGAAGTTCGGAGTAGAGGCTGGGCAGGATCAGCGTGACCTTGCGGGTCTCGGCCATCACCGCGATCTCGTGCGTCAGGTGCTCGGGCCGGCGGCAGCGCAGGTTGTGCAATGTGGTGATGTTACCGTTCTGCTGGAAATCGGCCATGAGACATCCCGTCCTTCAATTCCGTGAAAGCTCTAGTATCAGGTTCTGAATCGCGTCGGACCAGCCCGCAGGCCCCGAACGCGTCGTGCGGTGGATGGTTCCGCGCGCCTCGCCGGGCAGCGGCGGGATGGCGGGCGCGTCGGGGTTGCGGACGATCACGCCGCGATCGGCGGCCTCGATCATCTCGACATCGTTGGGCGCGTCGCCGAGCGCGATGGTGCGTTCGGGCCGCAGGTGCGCGACGACCTCGTGCATGGCGTCGGCCTTGGTCCGCCCGTGGGACAGGGTGAGAAAGCGCCCCCCGCGCCGGGCATGGATGCCGTGCCGGGCCAGCGCGGCGAGGAAGCGGTCCAGATCGGCGTCGCTGCCGCGCCAGAGGCCCGGTTCGCTGAATTGCCGCCGGGCGGCGCGGTCTGCGGCCTCGGGCGGCAGGCCGGTCTGGCGGGCGATCTCGTCAACGCTCATGTCGCCGAAACCGGTGAAGCCCTTGGGCATGTCGCGCAGCGTGGCGCGCAGGCGGTCGTATTCATCGCGATCCGCGCCCGGCGCAGTGCCCGGCCACAGGATGCCCGCGCCATTTTCCACGATGGCGGGCCAGTCTTTGGCACCCATCTCCTGCCGGAGGATGTCGATCTCGGCCGCCGTCTTGCTGCTGGCCAGCACCAGCCCCCCACCGATGCCACGCAGCGCATCGAGGCCCGGCTGTGCCTGCGCCCAGCTGTAGTCGCGGTGATCGAGAAGCGTACCGTCGAGATCGGAAAAGACCAGCAGGGGAAGGGACGGGACCATCGTAATCGGACCTTGGGAAATCTGTCCTGCGATTGCGCCAGTTTTCCGGAGCGGAGGAAAGCCGAAAGAGCGCTTCTGCGGCCATTTTCTGCGCGCGGCTGCGATTGCGGTGCCGGAATAACGGTTTGATCGCTGCCAATTCCACTATAGGAAACACGGGCGACAAATCTCATGGAAAGGCCCCGGACATGACCGATCTCAAGAAAACCCCCCTGCATGACCTGCATATCGAGCTTGGCGGCAAGATGGTCGGTTTCGCCGGTTGGGAGATGCCGGTTCAGTACCCCGCCGGGATCATGGCCGAGCACAAGCAGTGCCGTGAAAAGGCGGCGCTGTTCGACGTTTCGCATATGGGGCAGGTCCTGCTGGCTGGCGAGGGCGCCGCGGAGGGGATGGAGCGGCTGTGCCCGCAGGCCTTCACGACGCTGAAGGCGGGCAAGGCGCGCTATTGCTTCTTCACCGATGAGGAGGGCGGCATCCTGGACGATCTGATCGTGTCGAATGCCGGGGATCAGCTCTATGTCGTGGTGAACGCGGCGCTGCGCGATCAGGACATTCCGCATATGCGCGCGGGTCTGGACGGTGTCGAGGTGACCGAGCTGCATGACCGGGCGTTGCTGGCGCTTCAGGGACCGGCGGCGGAGGGGATTCTGGCCGGTCTGTGCGGGGAGGTGCGCGCGCTGTCCTTCATGGAGACGATGCTGGCGCAGGTGGATGGCGTTGAGGTCCGTGTCTCGCGGCTGGGCTATACCGGCGAGGACGGGTTCGAGATCTCGGTCCCGGCGGAGCAGGCCGAGGCGCTGGCGCGTCGCCTGCTGGCGCATGAGGATTGCGCGCCCGCCGGCCTGGGGGCGCGGGATTCGCTGCGGCTGGAGGCGGGGCTGTGCCTTTACGGCAACGATATCGACCGCACGACATCACCCGTCGAGGCGGGGCTGGGCTGGGCGATCCAGAAACGGCGGCGCGAGGAGGGCGGGTTTCCGGGGGCCGGACGGATCCGGCGCGAGCTGGCCGAGGGGCCGGCGCGGCGGCTGGTCGGCGTGAAGCCCGAGGGGCGCGCGCCGGCGCGGCAGGGGGTGGAAATCCATGTCGATGGCGCGGCTGTGGGCGCCGTCACCTCGGGCGGGTTCGGGCCGACGGTCGGCGGGCCGGTGGCGATGGGCTATGTCGCGGCGGAGCATGCGGCACCGGGCACGAAGGTCGATCTGATGATCCGCGGCAAGGCCAACCCGGCCGAGGTGGTGGCGCTGCCCTTTGTTGCGCAGAACTACAAGCGCGGCTAACGTCCTGTAAACCTGCGCGCCGCTAGCCTGCCCGGGACAGAGTGATTCCGGGGGAGCGGCAGAATGCCAGCATCACGTATCGCCACGCCGGTCTGGCGCGGCCTGGCCCTGACGGCGCTGGCCCTTGTTGCGGGGCCGCTTGCCGCCGCCATCGAGCCCAGGGTGGCGCAGCGCTGCGACCGCGCGGCGCGCCTGGCGGCGGAGCGGCATGGCGTGCCGCTCGACGTGATGATGGCGATCACGCGGGTGGAGACCGGACGCAGTGCCGGGGGCGAACTGATGCCCTGGCCCTGGACGGTGAACCATGACGGGCAGGGGCACTGGTTCGCCAGCCGTGACGCCGCGCAATCCTTTGTCTTTCGCATCTTCAAGGGCGGCGCGCGCAGTTTCGACGTTGGCTGCTTCCAGATCAACTATCGCTGGCACTCAGAGGGGTTCCGCTCCATCGACGCGATGTTCGATCCCGACCAGAACGCCGATTACGCGGCGCGGTTCCTGGCCCGGCTGCATGACGAGCTGGGATCGTGGAGCGCGGCGGCGGGGGCCTATCATTCGCGCACCGAGTCCTTTGCGAAGGTCTACCGTGCCAAGTTCGACCGGGTCCGCGCCGACGTCGATCCGCAGAAGGCGGTCGTACGGCGCGCCGCGCCCGAGCCGCTTCCGGACAGGCGTGAGGTAGAGGGGCAAGGATCGCGCCTCGGCTCGCTGGTGCCCGTCTCGGGCGGGGCCACGCCCTTCATCCGGTTCTGAGGGCGCACCGGATGCCGAAATTCGACGCCCGCGCGCTGTTTTCTCCGACCGTCCTGCTGGCGCTCGCGCTGATGGCGATCATCGTGATGATGATCCTGCCGATGCCGGCCTGGGTTCTCGATATCGGACTGGCGGCCTCCTTCGCGCTGGCCATCCTGATCTTTACGCTGACGCTGTTCATCGAGCGCCCGCTGGATTTCTCGGCCTTTCCGACGATCCTGCTGGCCTCGCTCATGCTGCGGCTGTCGCTCAACGTCTCCTCGACCAAGCTGATCATCGGGCAAGGGCATACCGGGCCGAACGCGGCCGGGGACGTGATCGAGGGGTTCGCGCAATTCGTGATGAGCGGGTCGGTCTTCCTTGGCCTCGTCGTCTTTGGCGTGCTGCTGATCGTGAATTTCATGGTCATCACCAAGGGGGCGGCGCGCATGGCCGAGGTCGGCGCGCGCTTTGCGCTCGACGGGATGCCGGGCAAGCAGCTGGCCATCGACAGCGACATGTCGGCGGGTGCCATCGACCACAGCCAGGCGCGCGAGCGACGGGAGCTTGAACAGCAGGAGACGACCTTCTTCGGCTCGCTCGACGGGGCGTCGAAATTCGTCAAGGGGGATGCGGTCGCCGGGCTGCTCATCACGCTTCTGAACCTGGTGATGGGTCTCGTGATGGGAGTGATCGTGCACGGGATGCCCATCGGTGCCGCGTTCGAGACCTATGCCATCCTGACGGTGGGCGACGGGCTGGTCAGCCAGATCCCGGCGGTGATCATCTCCATCGCCTCGGCGCTTTTGCTGGCGCGCGGCGGCACGACCGGGGCCACGGACAACGCGCTTTTCTCGCAGCTGGGCAGACATCCGGCGGCACTGGCGACCGTGGCGGGGCTGATGGCGGTCTTTGCCCTCGTGCCCGGCCTGCCCTTTCTGCCCTTCATCCTTGGCGGCGCGGTGCTGGGCGCGGCGGCCTGGGCCATGAACAAGAGACAGGTGCGGGACGCTGAAAGGCAGGCGGAACCGGCCCGGGAGGAGGCGGGCCCGCCGCGGCAGGCGATCGGCGACATTCTCGACCTCGACGACGTGCACCTGGAGTTCGCGCCCGATCTGGTGGGCATGGCGCTCGATCCCGGCACGGGGCTGGATGCGCGGATCGCCAACATGCGCACGCATGTCGCCTCGGTCTACGGGCTGATCCTGCCCGAGATCCGGCTGACGGACCGGGCCGAGCTGCCCAGCGGCACCTATGTCATCAAGGTGCACGGGGTCGAGCAGGTGCGCGGCGTCCTGCATCCCGACCTGGTGCTGGCGCTGATGACCGAGACGCCCGAGACGCTGCCCGAGGGCACCGATGTCACCGAGCCCGTCTATGGCGCGCCCGCCCGCTGGATCCTGCCTCGCGACCAGGAGGCCGCGGCGCTGTCGGGGGCCACCATCGTCTCGCCGCCCGAGATCCTGGCCACGCATCTGCTGGAGGTCATCAAGCAGAATTTCCCGCGCCTGCTGACGCTGAAATCGCTGCGCCGGCTGCTGAGCGAGATGACGCGGCTGAGCGACCCGGCCCGGTCCGAGGCCAATCGCAAGCTGCTGGACGAGCTGATCCCCGACAAGGTGCCGATCGATACGCTGCACGCCGTGCTGCGGCTGTTGCTGGAGGAGCGGGTGTCGATCCGCAACATGCCGCTGATCCTGGAAACCATCGCCGAGGCGCGGCTGTTCACCACGCAGCCCGAGGCGATCTGCGAGCAGGTGCGGCAGCGGCTGGGGTTCCAGCTGGTGGCCGATCTGAAGCGCGAGGACGGATCGATCCCGCTGGTCCAGCTGGCCCCGGAATGGGAGGATACGTTCGCGGCCTACCAGATCGACGGCGCGCCGGGGGGCCTCGACATCGCGCTGCCGCCCGATCTGTTCAACCGGCTGGCCGACGGCGTGGCGCAACGCATGACGCAATCGGCCGAGCAGGGGATCAACCCGGCGCTTGTCACCTCGACCCGAAGGCGGCGGTTCCTGCGCACGATCCTGCGGGCGCGGGGCATTCCGAACCCCGTGCTGTCCTTCGAGGAGATCGGGATGGAGGCGCGCCCCTCGCTGGTGGGCGTCGTCGCGGCATGATCGAGATCCCGACCGAGCTGATCGAGCTGGTCACGCGCGAGCTGTGGCAGGTGCTGGGGGTGTTCCTGCGGGTTTCGGCCGTGGTCTCGCTGATGCCCGGCATTGGAGAGCGGAGCATCCCCGTGCGGGTGAAACTGGCGGTGGCGGTGGTGTTCGCCTTGGTCGTGTCACCGGCGGTCGGCCCGATGCCCGCGCCCCGCAGCCCGCTGGGCTTTGCCGCGTTCGCGCTGCCCGAGATCCTGGTGGGGCTGGTGCTGGGGATCGGGTTGCGGCTGTTCGTTCTGGCCCTGCAGACGGCGGGTTCGATCGCGGCGCAGGCGACCTCGTTGTCGCAATTCCTGGGCGGCGCGGGCGAGCCGCTGCCCGCGATGGGGATGCTGCTGGCGCTGGCGGGGACGACCCTGGCGCTGATCCTCGGGCTGCATGTCCGCGCGGCGGAGTTCCTGATCCATTCCTATACGCTGTTTCCACCCGGTCGCCTGCCGGTTCCCGCGGATCTGAGCCGGTGGGGCGTGGCGCAGGTGGCGCGCAGTTTCGGGCTGGCCTTCACGCTGGCCACGCCCTTCGTCATCGCCTCACTGCTCTACAACCTTGCGCTGGGCGTGATCAACCGGGCCATGCCGCAGCTGATGGTGGCCTTTGTGGGGGCGCCGGCGATCACCTTTGCCGGGGTGTTCCTGCTGTTCATCTGCACGCCCGTGATCCTGTCGGTCTGGGCCGATGCGCTGTTCGTTTTTCTGCATGATCCGGTGCGTGCCCGATGAGCGGCCCGGACGACGATGCCGAGAAATCCTTCGACCCGACGCCGCAGAAACTCAGGAAGGCGCGGGAGAAGGGCGAGGTCGCCAAATCGGCCGACCTGTCGGTGGTGGCCGCCTATGCCGGGCTGCTGCTGGCGCTTCTGACCATCGGCAAGGGCACGATCGAGACGCTGGGCACCACGCTGATGGTGCTGATCGACCAGGCCGAGAGCCTGGGGCCGCTCTTCCTGGAGGGGCGCGCCGGCGGGCCGGTGGGCGCGCTTCTGGGCCGCAGCCTGGCCGCGGTCCTGCCGCTCTTCGCGATCCCGATGGCGATGGTGATCCTCTCGGTGCTGGCGCAGCGCGCCTTCGTCTTCGCGCCCAGCAAGCTCGAGCCCAAGATCAGTAGGATCTCGCCGGTTTCGAATGCCAAGAACAAGTTCGGGCGCGCGGGGCTGTTCGAATTCGCGAAAAGCTTCGTGAAGCTTCTGATCTACTCGATCTGCCTTGGCGCCTTTCTCTGGGCGAACCTGTCCGACATCGTCTCGGCCAGCGCGGCCCATGCCGAACTGTCCGTGGTGCTGATGATGAGCCTGCTGGTGCGGTTCATGTTCCTTGTCATCGCCGTGGCGCTGGTCATCGGGGGTGTCGACTATCTCTGGCAACATGGCGAGCACATGCGCAAGAACCGGATGTCGCGCAAGGAGATCCAGGACGAGACCAAGGAGGCCGAGGGCGACCCGCACATGAAGCAGGAGCGCCGCCAGCGGGGGCAGGAAATCGCGATGAACCAGATGCTCTCGGATGTGCCGGGGGCCGACGTGGTGATCGTGAACCCGACCCATTACGCCGTGGCGCTGAAATGGTCGCGGGCCAGGGGCGCGGCCCCGGTCTGCGTCGCCAAGGGCGTTGACGAAATCGCGGCGGCCATCCGCGCACGGGCGCAGGAGGCGGGCGTGCCCGTGCATTCTGATCCGCCCACCGCGCGGGCGCTGCACGCCACGATCGAGATCGGGCAGGAGATCGCCGAGGAGCATTTCCGCCCGGTCGCCGCCGCCATCCGCTTTGCCGAGGCAATGCGCAAGCGCGCGAAGGGGGCCGTCTGATGCGCAAGGCCCCGCTCGATGCCCTGTCGGCAATCTGCGAGGCGGCTTACCTTGCCGAGCACGAGAAGATCCGCGCGGTGCTGGAGGAGGAAGCCCGGCTGCGCGGCGCTCTCGCGAGGCTCGACCGGCAAGCCGCCGAGACACGCGGCGCGCAGGACCGGACCCAAGGTTACCGGATGCTGGGCGCGGACCTGCTGTGGCAGGGATGGGAGGCGCGGACGCGCATGACGATCAATTCCGACCTGGCACGCGCCCGTGCCCGCAGGCTGGTGGCGCTGGACGGCGTGCGCCATGCCTTCGGCCGCAAGGAGGCGGTGGCGGACCTGCAGCGGGCGGAACGGGCGAAAACGGCTGCCGCCCGTGACAAGGCACGGGCGGAGCGGTTGTTGCAGGAGATGGCGCTGGGTCGCCGCCGCTAACTGTCCTGACGCGCGATGTCGATGATCAGAACCTCGCGGATCTCCTTGCCGAGGTCGCGCCGTGCGGCTTCCAGCAGCGCGGTGCGGAGCGTGTCGAGATTGCCGGGTCGCGTGAAGGCCCCGTCGAACCCGCCCATGTTGGCGTGATCGAACAGAACCTCGAGGAAGGCCGCGCGCAGTTTCGGTTCCTTCTCGAAGAAATTCTCACCGGTGCCGGGCGCGGCCTCGAGGCTGAGGCCGAGCGTGACCATGCCGGAAATGCGGTCATGCTTCACGAGCGGGACCACGAATTGCCTGGACAGCTTGATGTATTCCGACCCGTCCGGCGTGGAGTCCTGGCCGGAGTCGTGTTCCGCGGCGTGATCTTCGGTCTCGGGTTCATGCCCGTCCGGTACGGGATCGGCCCCGGTCCTGTCGGTTTTGGGCCCGATGACGAGCCCCGCGCCGACGCCTCCGCCGAGGCCGAGGAGGAGGACAAGGATCGGAAGGAGTTTCTTCATGACCGGCCCCCTTCAGAACGGCAGAACGGTATCGAGGATCTGCTGGCCGTAGCGGGGCTGCTGCACATCGGTGATCTGGCCGCGACCGCCATAGGAGACCCTGGCCGAGGCGATCTTGTCATAGGTGATCTCGTTTCGGCGCGAGATGTCCTCGGGCCGGACATAGCCGGTGACCAGCAGTTCGCGCAGTTCGAAATTGACACGCAGTTCCTGCGTGCCCGAGATGGATAGCACGCCGTTGGGCAGCACGTCGACCACCGTGGCGGCGATGCGCAGTTCCAGCTTTTCCTTGCGCTTGACCGACCCGCGGCCGGCGCTGGAACTGCTGGAATCGATCGATACCGCGTCGGCCATCGTGGCGCCCTCGGGCAGGTGGGCATCCGCGCGCTGGGGCAGGCCGAACAGCTGCGGCAGGCCGAGGCTTTCGGAGCCGCTGCGCGAGCGGTCGGTGTCGTTCGAGATCTCGGCCTTTTCGTCGAGCTCGATCACGACGGTTAGGATGTCGCCCTTCTTCATCGCGCGCTGGTCGCCCAGCAGCGAGCTTTGCCCGCCGCTCCAGAGCGAGGCCTGGTCGACCGCGCGCTGCGGCTGGCTGTGCATGGGCAGCCCGGGCCAGAGCATCGCGACATGCTCGGCGCCGTCGGTGGTGGGGGTGAAGCTGGGCGGTTTGCCCAGGTGATCGCCCCGGCCGCAGGCCGTCAGGACGAGGAGGGCGGCAAGGATGGGTTTGGCAGGTGGAAACATCAGTTGACCTCGATTGAGCCGTCCGGCCGGATGCGGCCGCTGACGGTGGTGCGGGAAGACAGGTTCATGACGCGGATCAGCTCTCCGGCGGCACCACGGCCCAGGGCCCGCCCGTCGGTCGAGATGGTGAGCAGGCCGGTGTCATAGATCAGCGTCACCAGGTCGTTGCGGTCGACGAGGGCGGGCGGACCGATATCGCCGGGCTGGATCGGACGGCCGGCATAGAGCGCGACGCGCGCCTCCTGCCCGATCGCCGCGCTGAGGTCGCCGATACCGCCCTGGTTTGCCGCGAGCGCGACATCGGCGGTGGCGATGATCTCCTTGGGGCGGATCGTGCGGGTCGCAACCACGCTGTCGGCCAGCGCGCAGGAGGCGGCGAGGATCAGGGCGAGGGCGAGGCGAAGCATCAGCGCACCTGGGTGGTCGCGCCCATCATCTGGTCGACCGCCGAGATGACCTTGGCATTCATTTCATAGCCGCGCTGCGCCTCGATCAGTTCGGTGACCTCGCGCACGGCATCGACCGAGCTGTCCTCGAGATAGCCCTGTCGAAGGGTGCCCAGCCCATCCTCTCCCGGGTTGCCCGCGACCGGCGGACCGGAGGCCTCGGACTCGCGGAAGAGGTTGCCGCCCAGCGCCTCGAGCCCCTTGGCGTTGGCAAAGTTCGACAGGGTGAACTGGCCCAGAAGCTGCCCCTCGGCGGTGTCGTCGAAATAGGCATAGACCTCACCCGCGGCGTTGATCGAGATCGAGCGGGCATCGTCGGGGATGGTGATCTCGGGCGCCACGGCATAGCCGTCGGAGGTCACGATCAGCCCCTCGGCCGAGCGTTTGAGCGACCCGTCGCGGGTGAAGCCCGCCTGGCCCGAGGGCAGCGTCACCTCGAGATAACCGCGCCCCTCGATGGCGAGGTCGAGATCGCTGCCGGTTTCCGACAGCGCGCCCTGCGCGAGATGGACCGAGATGGCGGAGGGCCGCACGCCGAGGCCCAGCTGGACGCCGGTGGGCAGGACGGTGCCGTCGGCGGCGTTCACCGTGCCCGCGCGGGTGGCCTGCTGGTAGTGCAGGTCCGCGAACTCGGCCCGGCGGGCGTTGTAGCCGGTGGTGTTCATGTTGGCGAGGTTGTTGGAAATCGTCTCGACCCGCATCTGCTGTGCGGTCATGCCGGTTGCGGCGATCTTGAGGGCGCGCATGTCTGTCTCTCCTTATCGCATCAGGGATTTCACGGCGTTGCGGATGCGTTCGTCTTCGGCTTCGAGGAAGCTCTGCCCCAGCTCGTAGGCGCGCTGGATCTCGACCAGGCGGGCCATCTGCTGGATACCGCTCACATTGGAGCCTTCGAGGGAGCCTTGCAGGATGGTTGCGCCTTCGGTCGGCTCGACACCCTCCTCGGCGCTGAACATCACGCCGCCCTCGCGGCGCAGCCCGGCGGGGTTCACCGGCTGGTAGAGCCCGATCTGGCCCAGCAGCCGTCCCCCGGCGCTGATCGTGCCGTCGGCGGCGACGCGCACGCCATCGGCATCGGGCGGGATGAAGATGGGCCCACCGTTGACATCCAGCACGCGGTGCCCGTCCATGTTGACCAGCTCGCTGGCGGCGTTGGTGGCGAAGCTGCCCGCACGGGTCAGGCGTTCGCCGGCCTGCGTCTCGAGCATGAAGAACCCCTCGCCCTCGATCGCGAAGTCGAGATCGCCTCCGGTCCGGGTCAGCACGCCCTGTTCCAGCGAGGTGTTCCTGACCTGCGCACGCCCCATCGACAGCGACGGGTGATTGCGGCTGTTCTGGATGTATTCCGAAAACACCAGCCCCTCCTGCCGGTAGCCGGAGGTGGACATGTTGGCGATGTTGTTGGCGACCACCCGGATCTCGTTCATCAGGCCGGTCTGGCGCGACAGTGTTGCGTAGCTCGCGGTTTCCATCAAACTCCTCCCGAGATGAGCGGAACGATCGTGGCGGTGAAAAAAGAGACCAGCGTCTGCGTCATGAATCCCATCGAGATCCAGAACACGAGGACGATGGCGAAAAGCTTGGGCACGAAGGTCAGGGTCATTTCCTGGATCGAGGTGAGGGCCTGGAACAGACCCACGGCGAGACCGGTGACCAGCGCGACCGTGAGGATCGGGACCGAGGTGATGACCGCGATCCAGAGCGTCTGGCGGACGGTGTCGTAGAAGAGACCTTCGCTCAGCATCGGGTCAGACCGGCATGCGCAGGATTTCCTGGTAGGCCTCGACGACCTTGTTGCGCACGGTGATCGCGGTTTCGACCGCCAGTTCGGTCTGGGCCAGTGCCTGGACCAGCGCGTGGGGGTCGGCCTGGCCTGTCATGGCGGCCTGTGACAGCTGCTCGCCATGCGCAAGCGTCGCGGCGAAATCCTGCGCGGCGCCGCGCAGCATCTGGCCTGCGCTGTCATGCGCGGGGTCGGCCTGGGTCGCGGGGCGTGCGGAGGCATAGCTCTGCGCGGCGGAGAGCGTTCGGATATCCATTCTGGCAGTCCTTTACTTTTTCAGAAGTTCCATGAGGCCCGACGACATCTGGCGGGCCTGGTCGAAGATCTTGAGATTGGCCTCGTAGCTGCGCTGCGCCTCGCGCGCGTCGGCGATCTCGATCATCAGGTCGACATTCGATCCTTCGTAATGGCCGGTTTCATCGGCCATCGGGTGGGTCGGGTCGTAGACCTTGGGCAGGGCGGTCCGGTCGAGATGCACGCGGCCGGTCCGCACGGTTTCGGTGCCGGTGTCGCGGTCGGTGACAGTTTCGAACGGCACCAGCTTGCGCCGGTAGCCGGGCGTGTCCGCGTTCGAGATATTCTCGGACACATGCCGCAGGCGGGCGGCCTGCGCGCGCAGGGCGCTGGCGGTGACGGTGAGGGATCTGGAAAACTCGCTCATGACCGTCACACCTTGCCGAGGCTGGCGCGCAGCACGTTGAGCGATGTCTTGTAGATGGCGAGCGCGCGGTCATGCTGCCGCTTGACCTCCACCGCCGTGAGCATCTCCTCCTCGATGGAGACGCTGTTTCCATTGGGATCGGCGGGCGCGTCGGGCGTCAGTTCAGCCCAGCGGGAGCCGGATTGCGCGATGCCGTTGAGGTGGCCGGGCCGCGAGGCGTGCATCGCCGCGTGCGGGCCGCCCCGGTCATAGGCCGCGGCGAAGGGTTCGATGTCGCGCCGCTTGTAGCCGGGCGTATCGGCATTCGCCATGTTCTGCGCCACCATCGCCTGGCGCTTTCCGGCATGTGTCGCCATGGCATAAGCCATCTTGAACACGTTGATATCCTGGAACACGGGGCTTCTCCCTCGAGCGATTTCAATCAAGGCTTAACCCCGATTCCTTTAGAAACCGTTTTCAGAAATTGAATGGAGAGTTCGCCATGTTCGCCCCCGATCCCCGCTGCCTGACCGCCGAACTGGAGAGCCTGAGCCTTGTGCGCCACGTGGGCCGCGTCGCGGGCATCGGGCGCGGCACGGTGGAGGTCTCGGGCCTGGCCCCGCGGGCACGGATCGGCGACCGTCTGACCCTGTCGCGCAACTGGGGCCCGAACCTGACGGGCGAGGTTCTGCAGGTCGGGAGGGACCTGGTGCAGATGCTGCCCGAAAGTGCGCCCGAGGGTGTCGCGCTGGGCAACCGGGTGGTTCTGGACCCGATGCCGGGTTTTGCGCCGGGGCCGCATTGGCTGGGCCGGGTGGTCGATCCCTTCGGGCGCCCGCTGGATGGCCGCCCGCTGCTGCGCGGGGCCGAGGAATGCGACGTGATGCGCGCGCCGCCCCCGGCCGTGAGTCGCAAGCGGATGGGCGCGCGCATGGCGACGGGGCTCTCGGTGCTCAACACCATGCTGCCGATTGTGCGCGGCCAGCGCGTGGGGCTTTTCGCCGGCTCGGGGGTGGGCAAGTCGCACCTGCTTGCCACGCTCGCACGGCACATGGAGGCCGATGTGGTGGTCCTGGCCCTGATCGGCGAGCGGGGGCGCGAAGTGAACGAGTTCATCGACAGGACGCTGGGACAGGAGGGGATGAAACGCGCGGTGGTGGTGGCCGCGACCTCGGACCAGTCGGCGTTGACGCGGCGGCGCTGCGCGCTTGCGGCCATGGCGGTGGCCGAGCAGTTCCGAGACGAGGGCAAGAGCGTGCTGTTTCTGGCCGATTCGATCACCCGGCTGGCCGAGGCGCATCGCGAGATCGCCGCCGCGATGGGCGAGGCGCCCGCGCTGCGCGGCTATCCGCCCTCGGTCACGCCGCTGATCACCGGGCTGTGCGAGCGGGCCGGCCCCGGGGCCGAGGGGCAGGGCGACATCACCGGGGTGTTCAGCGTGCTGGTCGCGGGGTCGGATATGGACGAACCGGTGGCCGATATCCTGCGCGGCGTGCTGGACGGGCATATCGTGCTGGACCGCGAGATCGCCGAGCGCGGGCGATACCCCGCGGTGGATGTCGCGCGTTCGGTCTCGCGCTCGCTGCCGGATGCCGCGACTGCGCAGGAGAACGAGATGATCGCCGAGGCGCGCCGCCTGCTGGGCAGCTACGAGAGGTCCGAGGTGATGATCCGCGCCGGGCTCTACTCCGAGGGGTCGGACCCGGTGCTGGACCAGGCGGTGCGCGTCTGGGAGGAGCTGGATGGTTTCTTCGGCAAGGAGGACCGGCAGGGAATCGCCCACAGTTTCAACCGTTTGTCGCTGATCCTGCGCCGTGCGCGCGCGGGGGCGCCTGCGCATTGAGGAAATTGCGAAAGCTTTAAGTGTTATCCTCGTCTTAACGTCTCGGCTGCTATCCCGGTCCCTGGGTGATTAGGAATGGTGGTGGAGATGGGTGCGCAATCCAATGCGGCGCCGATCATCATCAAGAGGAAGAAAATCGTTGGTGGCGGTGGCCATCACGGTGGCGCGTGGAAGGTGGCCTATGCCGACTTCGTCACGGCCATGATGGCCTTCTTCATGTTGATGTGGCTGCTGAACGCGACGACGGAAAAGCAACGCAAGGGCCTGGCGGATTACTTCTCGCCCAATGTCCCGGTCAATCCGGTCTCGGGCGGGGGCAACGGGGCGTTCGGCGGGGACAACATGTTCTCGGAACAGACGATGGTGATGAACGGGACGGGCGACACCAACCGCAACCCCGCCGACGCGCGGCAATCGCGCGGTTCCACCGGGGTCGACCGCGACGGCGGCGACAGCGCCCCGCACGAGGAGTTCACGACGCTCGAGGCGATGTTGCAGGGGCGCGGCGGCGAAAGCCTGGTCAGCAAGAAGCTCCTGCGCCACATCGTGACGCGGGTGACTGACGAAGGGCTGATCGTGGAGCTTTTCGCCACCGAGGATGCGCCGCTTTTCGAGGTGAATTCCGACAATCCGACGGAGTTGATGACGGAACTGGCCGGTGTCGTGGCGCGTGCCGCGGATGTCGTGACCAACGGCATGGCGATCGGTGGCCATATACGCGCGCATCCGGTCGTGCTTGCTTCGAGCCCGGTCTGGGACCTGTCGAGCCGGCGCGCCGAACGGATGCGGATCCTGCTGGACACGTCGGGCGTGGACGATGCCCGTATCCAGCGGGTGACGGGCCATGCCGACCGGAAGCTGGCCGACCGGAACCCGATGGCGGCCCGTAACAACAGGATCGAGGTGATATTCCTCAGAAAGGACTGAGGGGAATCTCTGCGCCGTTAGCGGCCTGTTAAGCGGGCGCGCGTTACCTGTTGCGTCAACTTCGGACCGAAGCAGCAGAAAGGCGGCCCAATGACGATCTCTTCCTCGCTCAACGCCGGTGTCGCGGCGCTGACCGCGAATGCCAGCCGACTGGCCACGATTTCCGACAATATCGCGAATAGCTCGACCTTCGGGTACAAGCGTGTCGAGACCGATTTCCACTCGATGGTGAATACCGGCAATGGCGGCAAATACGCGGCGGGCGGTGTGCGCACGACCTCGCAACGCATGATCGACGAGCGCGGTTCACTGGTCACGACATCCAACGCCACCGACCTGGCGGTACGGGGGCGCGGCATGCTGCCGGTGGCCACGGTGCCCGAGTTGAACGCCGACAATGGCGCGCCGCAGATGCGGCTGACCACGACGGGCTCCTTTCGTACGGATGAGGACGGGCGCCTGGTGACGGAATCCGGTCTTGTTCTGCTTGGCTGGCCGGCCGATCCGGACGGCACGATCCCCAATTACCCGCGCGACACGGCCGAGGGGCTGGAACCGGTGAAGCTCAAGGTCAACCAGTTGTCGGGTTCCCCCACGACGCGCATGTCACTGGGCATCAACCTGCCCGCCACCCAGACCGAGGCCGGGGCGGAGGGCGAGGTTCAGAACCTTTCGGTCGAGTATTTCGACAATCTCGGGAAATCCGAAAGCATCCAGATCGAGTTCGTGCCCTCCGTCCCCGATACCGGAGACTCGAACCGGTGGACGATGCGCCTGCGCGACACCGCCTCGGAGAACGCGGTTGTCGGCGAATATGCACTGACTTTTACCGACAACCGGACCGATGGGGGAACGCTGGCCTCGGTTGCGATGGTCAGCGGCGGGGATTATGACCCCGCGACCGGGACCGTGATCGTAGAGGCCGCCGGGGGCCCGATCGAGATCGGGCTGGGCAGGCTGGGCGATCCCAGCGGCTTGACCCAACTCTCGGACCGGTTCGCGCCCGTCTCGATCGAGAAGGACGGCTCGGCCGTGGGCAGCATGACCCGCGTCGAAGTGGACGAGAACGGCTATGTCCACGCCTTCTTCGATACCGGGGTCAGCCGACGGATCTTTCAGATTCCGCTTGTCGACCTGCCCAACCCCAACGGCATGACGCCGATGGACAAGCAGACCTATTCCCCGTCGCGCGAAAGCGGGTCGATCTTCCTGTGGGATGCGGGCGATGGCCCGACCGGAGATCTCGTCTCATTCGCCCGCGAGGAATCGACAACCGACGTGGCCAGCGAACTGACTGCGATGATCCAGACGCAACGGGCCTATTCCTCCAGCGCCAAGGTCATCCAGACGGTGGACGAGATGTTGCAGGAAACCACCAACATCAAACGCTGATCGCGGCCTGATCCAAGCATGAGGGATGAGCCATGAGCATTTCGACCGCCTTCAACTCGGCGCTGAGCGGGCTGACCGCCGCAAGCCGCGCCTCAGCGCTGATCTCGGACAATATCGCCAACGCGCTGACGCCCGGATATGCGCGGCGCAGCCTTGAACTCGTGGGCGATCCGCTTGGCAATGGCGTGGCGGTCGCGGGGGTGCGGCGGCATTCCGACCCGGTCCTCGTCGCCAATCGCCGCGAGGCCGATGCCGCGCTGGGCCATGCCGAGACGATGGAGAGATTCCATGCACGGCTGGAACGGGTGACCGGCACGGTCGGGGATGCGACCTCGCTCGTCGGCCGCGTGAGCGCCCTGGAATCGCGCCTGATCGAGGCAGCCAGCCTGCCGGGCTCTGCCGTGCGGCTGGATGCTGCGGTGGTGGCGGCTGCGGATCTCGCCACCGGGTTGAACGAGGCGGCGGCTGAGGTGCAGCAGGCGCGATCCGACGCGGATCGCGAGATCGCGCGCCAGGTCGCACGGCTGGGGACCTTGCTGGGCGAAGTGGTCGGGATGAACCGCAAGATCCCCGCCCTGCGCAGCACCGGGGGCGATGTCTCGGCGATGCTGGACAGCCGGCAGGCACTGATCGACGAGATCAACCGCATCGTTCCGGTGAACGAGGTGTCGCGCGGTCGGGACGCGGTGGCGCTTTATACCGATGGGGGCGCGATCCTGCTCGACGGCAAGGCGGCCGATCTGACCTTCGACGAAACCGGTATGGTCGCCGCGCATATGACGGCCGGGAACGGGTTGCTTGGTTCCGTCCGGATCAACGGCCTTCCGGTGACGATGAGGGCCCTTGTCGGCGGCAGCCTTGCCGCGCAGTTCGAGCTGCGCGATCGGCTGGGCCCCGAGGCGCAGAGTGATCTGGATGCGTTGGCGCGCGACCTGGTCGAGCGGTTTCAGGAACCCGACCTGGACCCGAGCCAGGGCCCGGCGGCCCCGGGGCTTTTTACCGATTCGGGCGCGCGCTTTGCTGGTGAGGCGGCGGGTCTCGCGGGCAGGGTTTCCCTGAACGCGGCGCTTGGAAACGGCGAAAGCTGGCGTCTGCGCAGCGGGCTTGGCGCCGCGGTTCCGGGCCCGCCCGGCGAGGCGCGGCTGTTGCAAGGTTTCGTCTCCGCCCTGGGAGCGGCGCGCCAGCAACCCGACACGCGACTGGGCAGCGGCGCGATGAGCGCCGCCGACTTGGCCAGCGCCGTGATGTCCCGCGCGGGCCAGCAGGCATACGAAGCCCAGAAGGCCCTGACCCGAGCTGGCAGCGAACGGACCGAGATGCAGCGGCTGGAAATGGAGCAGGGCGTCGATACCGATGCCGAGTTGCAGAGCCTGATGCAGATCGAACAGGTCTATGGGGCCAATGCCCGGCTGCTGGAGACCCTTGAGAAGATGATGGACCAATTGTTGAGGATCTGATGCCATGACCATGACTTCCGTCGGAGATCTTGCACGCGGGCTGGTCCTCAGGACCCGCAGCGCCGAGATCCGGTCCGATATCGACCGCCTGTCGCAGGAGCTCAGCTCCGGCCGGGTGAGCGACCCGTCCGCCCGCCTTGCGGGGGATTATGCCCATGTCACGGATATCGAGCGGGGCATCGCCCGGCTGGATGCCTTTGCCGTCGCAGGCACCGAGGCGCAGCTTTTTGCGGATGCGATGCAGACGGGCCTCGACCGGGTGGCGCAACGCGCAAGCGCGCTTTCGGCCACGCTGTTGCAGGCCGAGTCCGCTGGCATGGCGGGCAGCCACGGGATCGTCGCCACCGAGGCGCGCGGCGCGCTGGAGGACATAATCTCGGCGCTCAACACGGGGGTCGGTGGGCGCAGCGTCTTTGCCGGCGTGGCAACCGACCGCGCACCGCTGGCTTCTGCCGAGACGCTGCTCGACAGCCTTCGGGCGTCCCTTTCCGGGTCCGGCTCGGCCGCAGCGGCGCAGGGCGCCGCCAAAGCGTGGCTCGACGATCCGTCCGGTTTCGCCGCGCTGTACCGTGGAAGCGACACCCCCGTCGCGCCGATGCAGGTCTCCGAGCGCGAGCATGTCACGTTGGACCTGACGGCGGCGGATCCTGCGCTGAAGGAGGGGATCATGACCGCGGCGCTCGCCGCTCTGGCGGACGATCCCGCGCTGGGCTTGTCGGTCGAGCAGCGCGACAGGCTGGCGCGTGACCTGGGCGTGGCGCTCGCGAATTCGACTGATCGCGTGATCGCGTTGCAGGCCAAGATCGGCGCGGCGCAGGAGCGGATCGATCACGCTTCGTCCCGAAATGCGGCAGCCCGATCCGGCCTCGAGATCGCGCGCAACGAGTTGATCGGTGCAGACCCCTACGAGACGGCGACCCGTTTGCAGGCGGCGCAGTCCCAACTCGATGCGCTTTACTCCGTGACCGTGCGGAACGCGCGGCTTTCCCTGGTGAACTACCTCAGATGATACGTGCGCTTTTTTTCTGCCTTGCCTGCCTGCTGCCGTTCGCGGCGCAGGCAGGTACGATCCGCCTCAAGGACCTGGTCGATTTCGACGGGGTGCGGGGCAATGACCTGGTGGGCTACGGGCTGGTCGTGGGCCTCAACGGCACCGGCGACGGCTTGCGCAACACGCCCTATACCGAGGAGATCATGTCGAACATCCTCGAGCGCCTGGGCGTCAACGTGGATGGAGAGCAATTCCGGCCCAAGAACGTGGCCGCCGTCTTCGTCACGGCAAGCTTGCCGCCCTTCGCACGCGTCGGCAGCCAGATCGACGTGACCGTCTCGGCCATTGGCGATGCCAAGAGCCTGCTTGGGGGCACGCTGATCATGACTTCCCTCAACGCGGCAGACGGCCAGATCTACGCCGTCGCGCAAGGAACGGTCCTTGCCGGCGGCGCGGTGGCCGAGGGCGACGCGGCTTCGGTGACGCGGGGGGTTCCGACCTCGGGCGTGATCCCGTCGGGCGCCCGGGTGGAGCGCGAGGTGGCCTTCGACCTGTCCTCGCTGACCAGCCTCAGGCTGGCGTTGCGCGAGCCGGATTTCACCACGGCAGGCCGGATCGAGCGGGCGATCAACGCAACATTCAACGGCCCGGTCGCCGTGATGCGGGATTCGGGCACGATCGAGCTGGACGTGGCCGCGACCCGGACGAGCTCCGTGGCGCATGCGATCGGCCAGATCGAGAACATTCTCGTCGAACCCGAGCGCAAGGCGCGGGTCGTGGTCGATCAGCGTTCGGGCACGATCGTGATGGGTGATGATGTGCGGATCTCGCGCGTTGCGGTCTCGCAGGGTAACTTGACGCTGCGGGTCGAGGAGGCGCCGATCGTGGTCCAGCCCAACCCCTTTTCCGACGGCCAGACCGTTGCAGTGCCCCGCACCAATGCCCAGATCGAGGAGGATCCGGGAACGCAGTTGGCCGAACTGCCAGAAAGCACCTCCCTGTCCGAGGTGGTGGCCGGGCTGAACGCGCTGGGTGTTTCGCCGCGCGACATGATCGACATCCTGAAGACGATCAAGGCGGCAGGTGCTCTGCACGCGGAATTCGTGGTTCACTGATCCCGGCCTCTCGTGGCGCGGGGCGCCAGGGAAGGCACCTGGACCCGAAGGGGCGGAGAAGCTGCTCGCTACCGTTCAATCGCCTTCGACCGGACCGAGCCGGGCAAACGTTTCCTCGCGGGCCGAACCCCCGGTCCCCCGGAAGAAATCGAGGTCACCATCCATCGCGGAAAGGGGCCATGGCCGGTTGTCATGGGGGACTGCGGCCTGAGGATGGCCGCCAAGGCGATCTGATGAAAACAGTGCGATGGTCGCGGGACCGGTTGTCAGGGCATGTAGCTGCGGACTAGGGCCGAGGCGATCAGGGTCCAGCCATCGGCGATCACGAAAAATGCGAGCTTGAAGGGCAGGGCCACCGTGGCGGGGGGGACCATCATCATGCCCATCGACATCAGCACGGCCGCCACCACGAGATCGATCACCAGGAAGGGCATGAAAACCAGGAACCCGATCTGAAAGGCCCGCGCGATCTCGGACAAAATGAAGGAGGGGACGAGGACAGACAGGGAAGCATCGCTTGACGGGACGCCCGCGCCGGCTTCGGGCCGCAAAGCGGCAATGGCGGCGAAGGTTTCGGTATCGACCCGCCCGGCCATGAAGGCGCGGAACGGCTCGAAGGCTGCGCGCAAGGCGGGCTCCAACGCCATTTCCTCGTCGATCAGGGGGCGCAGGCCGGATTGCCACGCCTCGAAGAAGACAGGCTCCATGACGAAATAGGTCAGGAACAGGGCCAGGCTGACGATGAGCATGTTGGGCGGCGACTGCTGAAGCCCGATCCCCTGGCGCAGGATCGCCAGGACGGTGACGAGGAACGGGAAACAGGTGACCATGATGGCCAGCCCGGGCGCGAGGCTGAGAACCGTGATCAGCAGGATCAGCTGGATCGCGCGGCCGGACAGCGAACTGCCTTCGCCAAGGTCGACCGCGATGTCCTGCGCGACACCCGGATCCGGCGCCACGAGCAGCAGCGCAAGAAGGGCGAGGGCGAAAGGGCTCCGGATCATTCCAGCCGGGTCTTCACGTCGGAAATCTCTGTCAGCCGGACCGCGAGCTGCCCTGCCGCCTCGCCCTCCAGCTCTTCGAGCTGGCCGCGCGCGACGAGCTGGTCGCCCACATAGAGTTCGACCGGATCCTCGACGCGCCGATCCAGCGTCAGGACGGCATTTTCGCCCAGGCTCATCAATTCGCGGATGAGCGGACGGGCGCGACCGACCGAAACGGTAATCTCGATGGGCACCGATTCGAACGGGTTGGTGCTGTCGGGGCTTGTCGAGGATTTAGCCATTCCGCGTGGCCTCCCTGGCTTGATAGGTGAAGGAATCGAGCGCTGACTTGATGGCGTTCATCAGGGCCTCGTAGTCGATGTTGCGTTCGATATCGGCGATCCGCAGGCTCGCCTGGCCCGGAGGCAGAGACGCTTCCTCGACCAGTTGCACCGGCATGGCAAACTCGCGGTCGAGCATCGGCTTGAGTACTCTGCCCGCACCGCTGGGAACCACCAGCAGGGCCGGTTGCGCTGTCTGTTCGCGGGCCATGTCGCGAAGCTGTTCGACGATGTGCAGACCGTAGCTGTCCTCGAGCGACCGGGGCAGCACGGTGTCCACGAGACGCCGAAACATCGGTTCCAGCGCGGCGTTCACCTGCGCGACGGCCTCCTGGTAGGTGAAGGAGGCGTCTTCGAGCGTGCGGACGAGAGAGGCCGCCACCTCCGTCTTTTGATCGGATTGCGCCTTGGCCGCATCGTCCCAGCCCGCGGCATAACCGGCATCAAAAGCCGTCAGGCGATGCTCTTCGAGCGTGTCCTCGGTCATCAGGTGGACCTTGTCCGTGGCGAGGGGATCGGTGTCGAAATCCTCGAGCAGGTGAGCGATGGACATCACGCCTTCTCCTCGCGATCCTCGAGCCAGCTGCGGAGGATCTCGACCGTTTCTTCCTGCTTGTCGCCGATCATGGCGCGAAGCCTCGCCACGGCATCCTCGCCGTTGCCGTTGGCGATCGCGGGAACGGAGGTTTCCAACGGGCTTCCGTAGCTGCCGTCCTCGTTCTGGATCTCGCCCGTCAACAGCTGCGCGGGTGGCGTGCCCTCGCCCCCTGCCGGCTCCACCGGCGGTAGCCGCATCGGATCGCCTGCGGGTCGCACGAGCATCGGGCGGATCACGAAGAGCCCCAGCACGAGCGTGACCAGCGCCAGGGTCGCCATCTGGATCAGCGAAATCGGATCCGACAGCAGATCGGGCCAGATCGAGGCGCTCGCCGCCGTGCCCTGGGGGGCCACCGAGGGCAGATCCATCGATTTGAGGGTGATCATGTCACCACGCTCCGCGTCGTAACCCACGGCGGATTCCACCAACTCCCTCAGGGCCTGCATCTCGGCTTCGGGGCGGGGCTCGACCGTTGCGGCCCCGCTGGCATCCGTCCCGCGAATCCCGTCGACCAGAACGGCGACCGACAGCCGTTTGATCGCGCCGGGCACGCGCAGGATTTCCAGCTCGGTCTCGGAGACCTCGTAGTTCACACGCTCGCGGGTTTCGCTGGTGCTGGAGTTAGACTCGTCCCCCGACGCGCCGTCGCCATCCGGCAGGTTCGAGGCCACGGTGACGTCCGAGGACTGGTTGCGTGATGTGTCGGATCGTTCCTCGACATCGGTGCTGATGGCCACGCGACCATTGGGGTCGATGCGCCTCTCGCGGATCGATTCGGTCTCGGTGACGGTCTCCACGCTGACCTCCACGACCGCGTTCCCGCGGCCGACCCGCGCCTCGACAAGTCGCAACACCCGTTCGCGCAGTTGCCGGGCGCGATCCTCGCCCGTGCTGGCCGCCTGAGTCGACTCGGGTGGGCCGATCACGGCGCCGTTCGAATCGATCACCGCTACCTTCTCGATCTCCAGCCCGGTGACGGCGGAGGCCACCAGGTAGCGAATTGCGTTGGCCTGTGCGGGCGTGATGGTTCCGCCGTTGGTGATCACCGAGACCGAGGCCGTGGGCTCGGCGCTGCGCAGGAACGGGTTGGCGGTGCTGTTGGCGATATGCACGCGGGCCTGGGCGATGTGGGGATTGGCCACGATGGTGCGGGCCAGTTCGCCCTCTTTCGCGCGCCAATAAGCGGCATCGAACATCTGCGAGGTGGTTCCGAACCCGCTTAGGGAATCGAGCAGTTCGTAACCCTTTCCGCCGTTCGCCGGCAGCCCCTCGCTAGCCAGCGTCATCCGCAACTCGTCCCTCTGCGCGGAGGGCACGTAGATCGAACCCCCGCGCACTTCGTAGGACGTTCCCTTGCCTTCGAGCGTGCGCACGATCTCCCCCGCGGCACCGGGCTCGAGCCCTGCGTAGAGCAATGTCATCGAAGGGGCCGAAGCGATTCGCGACAATCCCAGAAGGCTTGCGAAAACCACGAGCGTCGTCCCCAGAACGATAAACCGTTTGCGCCAATCCAGGCTGGCCCAGACATTCCTGATCTGCTGCACTTCAACCTCCGTCCCGCCGGCCTTCTGCCGGACGCGTCCCCTGTTTGGGCGATGCGCCTTAACAATCGGTTAGTTTCTAGGGGTTTATGACTGGTGGTGCAGAAGGAGAGGGCACCATGACCGACGCAACGTCCGAGGGCATCGAACCGGCGAAGAAAAAGGGCAAGTTGACAGTCGCCCTGGCGGCGATTCTCGGCCTCGCGGGGGCAGGCGCGGGGTATTACGCGACGACGCAGGGTCTATTTCCCATTGGGTCCGGGCATGGGACGCCTGCCGGGCATGGCGAGGCGATGCATGACTCGGGCCCTGCCGCCCTGCCGGATGTGACATTCGTCGATCTTGCACCCATTCTCGTCTCGCTGGGAAGCGAGGGCGACATGATGCACCTGCGCTTTCACGCGCAGCTCGAGGTTGCCGAGCCCCATGCCGCCGAGGTCGAGCGGATGAAACCCCGGATCGTGGATGTCCTGAACGGCTACTTGCGCGCGGTAGAGGCATCGGACCTGCGCGATCCTCTCGCGCTGTCGCGTCTGCGGGGACACATCCTGCGCCGCGTCAACATCGTCGTGGGCGAGGGGCGGGTGCGCGACATTCTCGTGATGGAATTCGTTCTCAACTAGGGAGACCGACTTGGAACTGGTGGCGGACATACTCTTGGCGGCGGGCGCTTTGGGGGCCGGACTTTACTGTCTGGTGCTTTCCCGGCGTCTGAAACGGTTCAACGATCTGGAAAGGGGTGTCGGCGGCGCGGTGGCGGTGCTCTCCTCGCAGGTCGAGGAGCTGAACCGGTCGCTGGCAGCGGCCCGATCGGCCTCGGACAGTTCGAACGACGCGCTCGATGCACTGACCGGACGGGCGGAAGCGGTGGCGCAGCGGCTGGAACTGATGATGGCCTCGATGCATGACGTGGCACCCGAGGAGGCCGCCGACGAGCCCGCGGCGCAACCCCGCCCCGAGACAGAGGCGCGAAGACCGGCTGGCGTGATGTTCGTGCGGCACGAGCGCAGCCCGGCAGGAGGGGTGTGATGGCCCGCCAAGGAGCGAACCGGACCGGAACCTTGCTGGCCATTTCCCTGCTGATGATCTCGTCGGCGATCATCCGCATAGGCCTGGAATCGGGCCCGGCCTTCGCGCGCGAGCCGGGCGTTGACGCCTCCCCGGAGCCGGTTGCGCAGCCCGAAGCCGCCACCGGCGATGTGCACCTGTTGCTCCAGAGGCTCCGTGAGCGAGAAGCCGAGTTGCAGGATGGCGAGGCGCGACTGACCGACAGGCTCAAGGCACTCGAAATCGCCGATGCGGCCGTGGAGCGCAAACTTGTCGAGTTGAGGGAGGCGGAGGCGGCATTGAAGGCGACGCTCGCCATGGCCCAAGTCGCGGCCGAGGACGACCTCGTCCGTTTGACCGATGTCTACGAGAAGATGAAGCCGAAAGAGGCCGCGATCCTGTTCGAAGAGATGGACCCTGCTTTTGCGGCGGGTTTCCTCGGCCGGATGCAGCCCGAGAATGCAGCGGGCGTCATGGCCGGTCTCAGCCCGCAAGCCGCCTATACGATCAGCGTCATTCTCGCCGGTCGCAATGCCTCGGTCCCCAAGAACTAGAACGCGGTCGGGATCCCGCGTTACCGGAGAAACCTCATGATCGGACTTATCGGAATTGTCGTCATTTTCGTCATGGTCTTCGGTGGCTACCTCGCCGCCGGCGGCAAGATGGCGATCATTCTCAAATCGCTGCCCTTCGAGTTGATGATGATCGGCGGGGCCGCGGTGGGGGCCTTCTTGATCAGCAACGACACGGCGGGCATCAAGCATACCGTCAAGGACGTGTCGAAGGTGTTCAAGGGCCCGAAATGGAAGCCCGAGGATTACCGCGATCTGCTCTGCCTGCTGTTCTCGCTGATCCGGATGGCCCGCGCCAACCCCGTCGAGGTCGAGCAGCATATCGAGGATCCGGCGGCCTCGGCACTATTCTCACGCTATCCCAGAATCCAGGCGGATCGCGAGGCGGTCGATCTCATCTGCGATACGATGCGGTCGGCCTCGATGAATTACGACGATCCGCACCAGGTGGAAGAAGTGCTGGAAAAGAGGATGGAGGCCAATTTCCACCACGCCCTGCATTCCAGCCATGCGCTGCAAACCGTTGCGGATGCGCTTCCTGCGCTCGGGATCGTCGCGGCCGTTCTGGGCGTGATCAAGACGATGGGTTCGATCGACCAGCCACCCGAGATCCTCGGCAAGCTGATCGGCGGCGCCCTTGTGGGCACTTTCCTGGGCGTTTTCCTTGCCTACGGCCTGGTGGGACCCTTCGCCTCGAAGCTGAAGGCCGTGGTCGAGGAGGACAACCATTTCTACCAGCTCATCAAGGAGGTGCTGGTGGCCAATCTCCACAATCACAGCGCCGCCATGTGCATCGAGGTCGGTCGCCAGAACACGCCGACCCACAACCGGCCGAAATTCGCCGAGCTCGAAGGCGCGCTGAAGGATCTCAAGCAGGATGCCGCATGACACGGATTCTCCGCATGATCCTGCCGGTTCTGTTGTTGGCAAGCGCGGCGGGTGCGGCGACGGTACCGGTCAGGTCCGGCGCGCATCCGGATTTCACCCGGTTGACCTTCCGCATACCTGAAGGAACCGGGTGGTCGGTGAAGCCGGAGACAGGCGGGGCGCTGCTGACGCTCGATCTGCCGGAGGTGAGGTTTGAATTCGGCGACGTGTTTGACCGCATTCCGCGCACCCGCCTCAAGGACATCGTTTATCCCGGAGCGGGCGGATCCCTCCGGTTGCAATTCGCCTGCGACTGCGAGGCGACCGCGTTTCTCGAAGGCGGGACTCTTCTCGTGATCGACCTGGCGGAGCGGGACGACCCGGCTCAGCCGGAGCCGGCGCGCGTCGTGGCACGACCGGCGGTGATGTTGCCGCTTGTTTTCGAAAATGGTGATAATGCCAACCTTCCGCTGCCACTGTCGGGCTTGGCCCGCTCGCTCGAGGACGGACTGGTCAAAACGCTTCTGCATGGTGTGGACCAGGAGGTTCTGGACCTGAAGCATGCCGGGATCGGACCCAGGCCTTCGGCCGAGGGTTCACAGCGACCGATTCCCTTGGAGGGGCGTGAAACAGCGCAAGCCAATATGCGGGTCGAAACAGTGATCGATCGTGATCTGGACGCCGTCCGCAATTCAATCGCACCGCTTGGCGCAGCGGCACGTTGTATCGAAGCGGACGAACTGGCGGTCGCGGACTGGGCAGGGGTCGGAAGCTTCGGTCAGCAAGTCGGACCGGCCCGTGCCGCCCTGTTCGGCGAGTTCGACCGGCTGAACCCCGAAGCGGTTCGCCGTCTGGCGAGGCTCTACCTTCATTTCGGTTTCGGTACCGAGGCGCGGGCAGTCCTGCACTTGCTTCCAGAGGTGGAACGGCCGCCGCTTCTCGGAACGCTGGGCCTCGTGATGGATCAAGGGCTCCCCGCCCCTGACAATCCGCTCTCTGGACAGGAACGCTGCGATGGGCCGGCTGCACTTTGGGCGGTGCTGGTCGCGGGGACGGCCGGTGCCCAAGCCGATGCCACCGCTGTGGAACGGGCCTTTGCCGAATTGCCCGCGCATCTTCGGGCACATTTGGGTCCGAGGGTGGCCACCGCCCTGACCGATGGCGGGTATGTCGAGTCGGCGCGACGGGTTCTTCGTTCGGTGGATCGCGCAGGGGCAAGGGATAGCAGCGCCACCGCGCTGGCCGAGGCGGATATCGCCGCGCTTGAAAACGCGCCAGAGATACAGGAGGAGAAACTGCAACAGGTGGTGGCCGCGCAGGATGCCGAGGTCGAGGCCCCGATGGCCCTTGTCCGCCTGATCGAAAAACGCTGGACGGAGAAATCTTCCGTGTCGGAGGATGAACTGCAACTTGTGGCCTCCTATGCGAGCGAGTTCCGCGCCTCCGGGATCGGGCCCGAGATCGCGCGCGCGCATGCCCTTGCCCTGGCTCTGAACCAGGAATTCGACAACGCGATCGATTTGCTGCGGGAACCAGGGCGCGAGGACCGCGAGTGGGACCGCATCCAGGACCGGGTCTATGCGCTGCTGTCCGAGCGGGGCGACGATGTCACCTTTTTGCGCCACGCGTTGGAGATGGCGCCTTCAAACCGTTCCCGCCTAGATCGGGACACCGCGGTGGTGATCGCCAACCGCCTGTTTTCGCTGGGTTTTCCAGAAGAGGCGATGACCTTTGCGGACCGCCCCCGAGACCAGGTCACCCGTCGCGACCGGGCGGCGCTGCTTGCGGCGACTGCACTGGAACTGGGAAAGCCGCATCGGGCATTGCTGGAATTGCAGGGCATGGAGGATGAAGAGGCGCAAAGGATCCGAGGCGCGGCGCTTGCGCGCAACGGGGCATATCTCGAGGCGGCGCAGGCGCTCATGTCCGGCCAGGATCATGAGCGGGCCGCGCGCTATCTCTGGCTGGCTGATGCGTGGGATGCACTCCCTGCGGGGGAGGCCGGGACATATGGCGAGGTTGCAGGGTTGAGTGCGCGGTTGGCGGAGGGAGAGGGCGCGCTTCCGGGGACACCCTTGGCCGATGCCGAAACGCTGTTGTCACAGAGCGAAGCGGTGCGGGCGACGGTCGAGGCCCTGTTGGCCGCGGTCGAGTAAGGTGCGGAGCAGGACATGGTCGAGGGCGGGATTGTCCGTTTTGTACGTCTCCCCGTGGCGCGTTGTTCCGTTTTGTACAATGCGGTTCGGCATTCCGACCGCTCTGGGTCTGCCGGATGCAGGACGCGAAGCTTTCGGCTGAACCCGTGGGAGGCGCCGAAGACGGAAATCCGGTAGCAGGATCCGGGGAGCGACAGGTACGGGACTTGCTGTCGGGTCAGGGGTTTGTTTAAGGGTGAATATCCCGATTGCAACGCCCCGAAGGAACGCAACATGCAGCGCGATTCCGGGTCTCGACCACGGGCGCATGGGCCGGAGTTCGGATTGCATCGGGCTGCGTCGTGAATGCGATCATGACCAAGGGCAGTCCGGGCGCGACGCCGCAAGGGCCGGTCATCGGGACGCGGCGTGGCGGGCGTGGAAGCGGGAGAGTTCGCTTTCCGTGGCGTGCGTACCGGTAAAGCTCATCACGTAGTCGGGGATGCGGGCGAGGCGGGTGTCCAGATCCTCCTCAACCTGCATGGAAATGTAGCCGATCTGCACGAGGTAGACGGTGCGCGCGCGTACATCGGCCTCTCCCTCGGCGTAACCGAAGCGAGCGAACATCGCGCGGATGGCAGACAAGCGGATCTCGTCGGCGGCATTCACGCGGCTTGCCGCCTCCTCGGACTGGTGGGCCCAGCCGCGCACGGCGAAGTCGAGTCGGGACTCGAACCCTCCGCCGGGGAGAAAGACGCCGATCAGGTTCAGCACCGCCTCGGCGATCGTTTCTGCATAGGCCTCGGCCGCGGCGGTGAGGGTGCCGGTATTGGTCTCCTCCCAATCTTCGAGCAGCGCGTCGAGCAGCGCCGCGCGGTCGGGAAAGAACCAGTAGAAGCTGGTGCGCGAGAGGCCGAGCCGGAGGGCGAGCGGTTGGATCTTCACCGCGTCGAGACCGGAGTCGAGAAACGCCTCGCGCGCGGCCGCGAGCCAGAGCGCACGGGACCCGCGCCAGCCGGTGGTCTTGTCGGGGATGTTCTGCGCATCGCTCATGGCGGGAAGGGTATTCCAAGGCGGGGGCAGGAGACAAGAAAACTCATCATGCCTGAACAGAAACTTGACATAAGTGCACATTATCGGAATTCTCGCCCTTAGCCAAGGAGGCGCGCCATGTCCAACGACCCCCTGTTGCAGCCCTACCGGTTGAAGCATCTGACGCTGCGCAACCGCATCATGACCACCAGCCACGAACCCGCCTATCCCGAGGACGGGATGCCCAAGGAACGCTATGCCGCCTATCATGCCGAACGCGCAAAGGCGGGTGTCGCGCTGGCGATGACGGCGGGTTCGGCGGCGGTGTCGCGCGACAGTCCGCCGGCCTTCAACAACGTGCTGGCCTACAAGGACGAGGTGGTGCCCTGGATCCGCAAGCTGACGGATGCCTGCCACGATAACGGCTGCGCGGTGATGATCCAGTTGACGCATCTGGGGCGCCGGACGGGCTGGGCCAAGGGCGACTGGCTGCCCTCGATCTCTTCTTCGAAACATCGGGAGCCGGCGCACCGGTCTTTCCCCAAGCTGGCCGAGGATTGGGATATCGAGCGGATCGTGACGGATTTCGCCGACGCCACCGAGCGGATGAAAGCGGGCGGCATGGACGGGGTCGAGTTGCAGGTCTATGGCCATCTGCTGGACCAATTCTGGTCGCCGCTGACGAATGACCTTGACGGTCCCTATGGCGGCCAAAGCCTGGAAACGCGGATGGCGCTTCTGATGGACGTGCTGCGGGCGATCCGGGCACGGGTGGGCGACGACTTCATCGTGGGGCTGCGCTACACCGCCGACGAGGTCGCGGCCGGAGGGATCACGCCCGAGGAGGGGATCGAGATCTCGAAAAAGCTGGCGGGTTGCGGGATGGTCGATTTCCTGAACGTGATCCGGGGGCGCATCCATACCGATCCGGCGATGACCGACGTGATCCCGGTGCAGGGGATGAAGAGCGCGCCGCACCTGGATTTCGCGGGCGCGGTCCGGGCGGCCACGGGGATGCCGACCTTTCACGCGGCGCGCATCCCGGACGTGGCGACGGCCCGGCATGCGGTTGCCGCGGGCCTGCTGGACATGGTGGGGATGACGCGGGCGCATATGGCCGATCCGCATATCGTGCAGAAGATCCGCGAGGGGCGGGAGGAGGATATCCGGCCCTGCGTGGGAGCGACCTATTGCCTGGACCGGATCTACCAGGCGGGGGAAGCGCTGTGCATCCACAACCCGGCGACGGGGCGGGAGCTGTCCTTGCCGCATGTCGTTACGCCGGCTGCGGAGCGGCGACGCGTCGTCGTGGTGGGCGCGGGGCCCGGCGGGCTGGAGGCCGCGCGGGTGGCGGCCGAGCGGGGGCATGACGTGACCGTGTTCGAAGCACAGCCCGAGCCGGGCGGGCAGGTGCGGTTGACCGCGCAGAACCCGCGGCGGCGCGAGATGATCGGGATCATCGACTGGCGCATGGCGCAATGCGCGGCCCGCGACGTGGTGTTCCGGTTCAACACCTGGGCCGAGGCGGAGGATGTGACCGCGCTAAACCCCGACGTGGTGATCGTGGCGACGGGCGGTCTGCCCAATACCGAGCTGTTCGAAAGCGGGCGCGAGCAGGAGTTGGTGGTAAGCTCCTGGGACCTGATCGCGGGCGACGTGGCGCCGGGGCGGGACGTTCTGATCTATGACGAGGCGGGCGATCATCCGGGGCTGATGGCCGCCGAAGTGGTGGCGCAGGCGGGCGGCGCGGTCGAGGTGATGACACCGGACCGGACATTCGCGCCCGAGATCATGGGGATGAACCTTGTGCCGTACATGCGCAGCTTGCAGGAGAAGGACGCGCGCTTCACCGTGGCGCGACGGCTTCTGGACGTGACGCGCGCGGGCAACCGGCTGCGGGCGCGGATCGGAACGGATTACAGCGACCATGTCTCGGAACGGGATTACGACCAGGTGGTGGTGAATTACGGGACGATGCCGCTGGCCGATCTTTACTTCGAGCTGCGGCCCCTGTCGTCGAACGGGGGGGCGGTGGACCACGAGGCGCTGATCGCGGGGCGGCCGCAGGCGGTGGTGCGGAACCCCGGACGGTTCCAGCTGTTTCGCATCGGTGACGCGGTGAGCGCGCGGAACACCCATGCGGCGATCCATGACGCGCTGCGGCTGGTCAAGGAGGTGTGAGATGCGGATCGGGATATTGGGCACCGGGACGATTGCCACGGCGCTGGTGCGCGGCATCGCGGCGGACGGACATGAGATCACCGTGTCGGAGCGGAGTGCGGCGAATGCCGCAGCCTTGTCGGACGGATTCGGGGTCAGCGTGGCGGGGAACCAAGAGGTTCTGGATCGCTCCGATCTGGTGGTACTGGGGCTGATGGCCGGGGTGGCGACCGGGGTCTTGGACACATTGCGGTTCCGGCCCGATCATCGTGCGATCTCGCTGATGGCGGGGGCATCGTTGAAGGAGGTCGGCGCGATGGTGGCACCGGCGGAGGCGCGCGCGGTGATGATCCCGTTTCCGGGGATCGCGCGGGGCGGCTCTCCGGTCCTGGTGCTGGGCGATGTGGCGCTGGTCCAGGCGCTCTGCGGCGCGCGCAACCGGGTCTTCGAGGTGAAGGACGAGGCTGAACTGGACGCGGTGCTTTGCGCACAGGCGGTGCTGTCGCCGGTGGCCCGGATGGTGGATGACACGGCGCACTGGCTGGATGGTCGCATGTCCGATGGTGCGGAAGGAGAGGCGTTCCTGCGGATGCTGGTCGCGTCGAGTCTGGACGGGATGCCCGCGGGCGAGTTGATCGAGGCTCTGAACACCGAGGGCGGATATAACCAGCGGCTGCGGCTGCATCTGGAGCGGGCCGGAATGCGCGAGGCGCTGGGCGAGGGGTTGGACTCGCTGGAACGCGGGTGAGCCGGTCAGCGGGGTAAAGCCCGCCTACCGAAGGCCTCAGTCGAACCAGCTGTCGTCGAGCTCGGGCCGGGGGATGGCGGCGAGCAGGGTCCGGGTGATCTCCGATTGTGGATGGTCGAACACCGCTTGCACGGGGCCCTGTTCGACGATCTCGCCATGGTCGAGCACGATGACGTGGTCGCAGAGATGTCGGATCACCGAGAGGTCGTGGCTGATGAAGGCCACGGTGATGCCCATGTCCTGCGCCAGGGTCTTGAGCAGTTCCAGCACCTGTGCCTGCGACGACACGTCGAGGCCCGACACGATCTCGTCGGCGAGGATGAACCGCGGCTCGAGCGCGATGGCGCGGGCGATGCCCACGCGCTGGCGCTGGCCGCCCGAAAGCTGGTGGGGGTAGCGGCTGACAAACTCGGCCGGAAGGCCGACCTTGACCAGCGCCGCCGCGGCATCCTCGCGCGTGCCGCCACGGCCATAGCGTTTCATGGGCGTGGCGATGATGTGACCCACCGTGTGGCGCGGGTTGAGCGAGGACATCGGGTCCTGGAAGATCATCTGCAGGTCGCGGCGCAGCGGCGTGATCTCCTCCTCGCCCAGATGCGCGATGTCGCGGCCATCGAGCAGGACCTCGCCCGCATCCGGTTCCAGCAGGCGGACGAGGACGCGCCCGGCGGTGGACTTGCCCGAGCCGCTTTCACCCACGATGCCGGTGATCTGGCCGGTGGGAATGTCGAAGGAAATCCCCTTGAGCACCTCGATCCGGGGCGCGGCGCCGAACAGCGGCTTGTGCGCCATGTCGGGAAAGCTGAGCCGCAGATCCCGGACGGAAAAGAGGGCGGGCTGGGTTTCGGTCGTCATGGCGGCAAGCGGTTCCATCATGGTCATGGGCGGGCCCCCCTGTAAAGGCTGTCGTCCTGCGCGATCTGGCGGTGCAGGTCGGCGATCAGGCTGTCGGGCACCGGCGAGAAGGAGCGGTTCGGGTCGGCATGGCTGGGCGTCGCGGCAATGAGCGCGCGGGTGTAAGGATGGCCGGGATCGGTGAAGATGTCACGCGTGGGCGCATCCTCCATCACCTTGCCGGCAAAAAGCACGGTGACCTTCTGGCTGATCTTGGCGACCACGCCCATGTCATGGGTCACGAACAGGACCGAGGTGCCGGTTTCGCGCTGCAACTCGCGGATCAGGCGCAGGATCTGTTTCTGCACCGTGACGTCGAGCGCGGTGGTGGGCTCGTCCGCGACGATCAGCCGGGGCGAGGGGGCGAAGGCCGCGGCGATCAGGACGCGCTGGCGCATGCCGCCCGACAGTTCGTGCGGGTAGCTGTTCATCACACGTTCCGGCGCGCGGATATGGACGCGGTCGAGCAGGTCGAGCGCGCGTTTGCGGGCCTCCGATGCCGACCAGCCCCGGATGCGCACCAGGGGGTCGGTGATCTGCGGTCCGATCTTGCGCACCGGGTTGAGCGCGGTAAGCGGGTCCTGCGGGATCAGCGCGGCGGTTTCGGCCACGGCGGCGCGGCGGGCGCGCGGGCTGAGGGAGCCGAGGTTGTGCCCCTCCATCAGGATCTCGCCGCTGGTGATCTTGAGCGCGGAAGGCAGTATTCCCAGCACGGCCTTGCCTATCATGGACTTGCCCGCGCCGCTTTCGCCCACCAGCGCGCGGACCTCGCCCGGTTCGAGGTTGAGCGAGACGTCCCGAAGCAGGCGCATCCCGTTCGGGATTTCGATGGTGAGGTCCACCACGTCGAGGGTATGGCGATGTTTGGTCATTGCAGCACCGGGTCGAAACGTTGCTTGAGCCCTTCGCCCAGCGTCGAGAAGCTGAGAACGGTCAGGAAGAGCGCGATGAGCGGGAAGAGCAGCACCCACCAGGCGAAATGGATGGCGCCGCGCCCTTCGGCGATCATCGAGCCCCAAGTGGGATCGTCGGTCGAAATCGACAGGTTCACGAAGGAGAGGATCGCCTCGACGATCACGGCGATGCCCATCTCGAGCATCAGGAGCGCGACGATCGACGGCAGGACGTTGGGCAGGATCTCTCCGGCGAGGGTGGTGAGGCGGTTCGCGCCGCCGATGCGGGCGCTGTCGACGTAGTCCATGCGCGCCTGCACCATCGTCTCGGCCCGGATGACGCGGGCAAATCGGGTCCAGTCGATGAGCGCGATGGCGGCGATGACCGAGAAAAGCCCGGTGCCCATGACGGCGACCAGCAGCACGGCGAAGAGCACGGGCGGGAAGGCCATCCATATCTCGACGAGGCGCGAGATCACGCGGTCCCACCAACCGCCGTAATAGCCCGCGAGCAGCCCGAGGGTGGAGCCGAAGAGGCAGGTGATCGTGGCCGCGATGAGGGCCACGAAAAGCGCCACCCGCGCGCCATAGATCATGCGCGAGAGAACGTCGCGGCCAAGGCTGTCGGTGCCCAGCCAGTAGCCGGGTTCGGAGCCCGCCATGAAGAAGGGCGGGAGACGCTCCATCAGCAGGTCCTGGGCCAGCGGGTCATGCGGCGCGATGAACGGGGCGAGGAGCGCCGCCAGCGCAAGCAGGCTGAGCCAGGCAGCGGGCAGCCAGAGCCGGAGGTTGAGACTCCGGGGGCCACGGGCGCGGGGGAGGGCGGTTGCATCAGCCATGTCGCAGCCTCGGGTTCAGCAGGGTGTAGGAGAGGTCCACGATCAGGTTGATCGCGATGAAGAGGGCGGCGAACAGGAGCACGATTCCCTGAATGAGAGGAAGGTCGCGGTTGATCACCGCGTCGATGGCCATGTTGCCCAGCCCCTCATAGGCGAAGAGCCGTTCGACGATCACCGTGCCGCCGATGAGGAAGGTGAACTGCACCCCCACCAGTGTCAGGGTGGGCAGGGCGGCATTGCGCAGCGCCTCGCGCAGGATCACGGCGGTTTCCGAGAAGCCGCGCACGCGGGCCAGCGTCGTATAATCCTGCACCAGCGCCTCCTTCAGGTTCTGTTTCAGAAGCTGCGCGATCATCGCGGCCAGCGGCAGGGCCAGTGACATGGCGGGCATCAGCATGTGCGAGAGGGTGGAGCCCACCACGTCGAACCGGCCGCGCAGGATCCCCTCGATCACGTAGAAATTGGTGGTGAAGTCGAACTCCATCCTCGGGTCGATGCGCCCCGAGATCGACAGGACGGGCCAGAACACGCCGAAGATCAGCACGAAGAGAAGCCCCCAGAGGAAATCGGGGATGGAGAGAACCGCGCCCGAGGTCAGGTCCAGCCCGACCTCGGTGCTGCCGCCGCGGTGGCGGGCACCGAGCACGGCCATCAGCCCGCCGGCGAATAGCGCGATCACCAGTGCCATGATCGACAGTTCCAGCGTGGCGGGGAGGCGGCCGAGTACAAGCTCGTCCACCGGCTGGCGCAGGGTGATGGAGGTGCCGAAATCGCCCTGCAGAACGCCGCCCAGCCAGATCACGAATTGATGCGGCAGGCTTTTGTCGAAGCCGTAGAGCGCGGTGAGATTGGCGATGTCTTCGTCCGTGGCGCCCGGGGGCAGCATCATGGCGATGGGGTTGCCCGGCGCGACGCGCACCAGCGTGAAGACCACGACCGCGACGCCAAACAGCGTGACGGCCGTCGTCAGGAGACGGACGAGGATGGTTCGGATCAGCATGATAGCCCCCGCGAGAGGTCAGGTCTGCGGGCCGCCCGGTGGGGACGGCCCGCGCGGCTGGTCGTCAGCTGTTGCTGACGGCCGCCGGAAGAAGGTCGCCCGAGGTAAAGGGCGTCACCTCGAGGTCGGAGCGATAGACGATCGGCATCACGTATTGCAGCAGCGGGATGACATAGCCCTGCTCGGCGATGTGGCGCGAGACGTCCTTGTAGCCCTGGATGCGCTTTTCCTCGTCGGCCTCGCCGAAGAGCGGCCCGATCATCTCGATCAGGTCGGGCGTGTCCCAGACCGAATGCGGCGAGGGGCCGAACATGGCAAACCCGGTGGAGGTGGAGGGATCGCCGATCGAGTTGCCCCAGTTGTAGAAGGCCGCCGGGGCAAGTTGGTCCGCGGCGCGCAGCTCGAAATGTTTTGCGATCTCGTAGACCTCGATCTCGGCCTCGATGCCGACCTTGCGCCACATGCCGACGATGGCCTGGATCATCTCGTAATCCTTGGGCTTGAAGCCGCGCGTGGTCTGGATGGTGAATTTCACCGGGTTGTCGGTGGAATAACCGGACTCGGCCAGCAGCTCCTTGGCCTTTTCGGGGTCGTATTCCACCTGGATGCTTTCGTCATAGGCGGCGTATCCCGGCGCCTCGAGCGTCGAGAGCGGCACGCCGTAGCCGCGCAGCAGCCGGTCGATGATGAGCTGCTTGTCGATGGCGTGATGGGCGGCCAGGCGCACGTTCTTGTCGGTCATCACCTCGATATCGTTGAGGAAGATCATGCCGATGTCGGTGATCGGGATCGCGGTGCCCGACAGCCCCTCCTTGGCGGTGAGGCGGTCGTATTCCTCGTAGGGGATGTTCAGCGTCATGTCGGAATTGCCCGATTCCACCTCGGCCACGCGCTGGGCTGCATCGGTGACGAACTTGATGGTGACAGTCTCGAATTCCGGTTTCTCGCCCCAGTAGTCGGGGAACGCCTTGAGCCGGACATAGGCGCCCTGCTCGAACGCGTCGACCATGTAGGGGCCGGTGCCGACGGGGGCCTTTTCAAACCCGTCTGCGCCGACCTCTTCATAATAGTCCTTGGGCAGGACGAAGCCGGTGAGGAAGGCCATCCACTTGAACAGTGTCGGCTCGAACTCCTTGACGTCGGCGGTGATCGTGTTGCCGTCGATCTGGTAGTTGCCGATCTTGCCCCAGACGAACTGGATCGGGTTGCCGGTGGCCGGATCGCCCGCGCGGGTCAGCGACCAGACGATATCCTCGGGCGTGAGATCGGCGCCGTTATGCCATTTCACGCCTTCGCGGACGGTCATGGTGATCTGGCTGTTATCCTCGGAAAAGCCCCAGTCGGTCAGCAGCCCCTCGGTGAAGGACAGGTCGGGGTTCTGGCCGATGAAGCGATCGAAGACCGAGAGATACACCGCCTGCAGCGTGGGGTTCACCGCCGAGGGGCCGGTGGTGGGGTCCCAGCTTTGGACCGGGACGTTATAGGCGATGGTCAGGTTGCCGTCCTGGGCAAAGGCCGGCATGCCGGTGGCCAGAAGCGTGGAGAGCGCGGCGGTGGTGCCGAGGAAGCCGCGCCGGGTAAGTGTTGGTTTTGTCATGGTCTGTACTCCCGTTGAATGATGGTGGCCCGGAGTTTTGATGGGCTCTGTGGTTGCGGTTGATCGGTTCTATCCGAGGGCCTGGGCGGTGAAATATCCCGATCCCGCCCCGGTGCCCGCGCCGGGCCATGCTGCCGCGCCGATCAGGTGCAGCCCTGCGATGGGCGTGTGTCCGTCGGCAAAGCCGCGCAGGGGGCGGAACAGGAAATTCTGGCTGATGTGGTGCGAGCCGCAGATCTGGTCGCCGCCGACGAGGTTGGGGTTCTCCGCCTCCAGGTCGAGCGGCGAGACGGCGTGCTGGCCCAGGATCGTGTCGCGGAAACCGGGGGCCTGCTCCTCGATCAGTGACAGCGCGCGCTCGGTCATGGGGGCCAGCGCCTCGTTCCAGTCGGTCGCGGTGATCTCGCCCTTGGCGTCGCCCTTGATCTCGGCCGGTACCATGCGGAGCTGAACCCAGAGCGTGTGCTTGCCTTCGGGTGCGCGGGTGGGGTCGAACAGGGTGGGCTGGCCCACGACGAGCAGCGGATCGGCGGGCAACAGCCCCGCCATGGCCTGCGCATATGTACGCGCGGCGACGTCTAGCGAGCGGCCGATATGGACATAGGCGAAGCGGCGCAGTGCCTCTGCCAGCCATGGCACGGGTTTGTCGAGCGCAAGGTGCAGCATCATCGTACCGGGGGCGTGGCGGAAGTTTTTCAGCCCCGTGTCGAAGCGGGCGTCCCCGCTGCCGCCGGTCAGGCACAGCAGGTGTTTCGGGGCGAGACCCGCCAGAACGGTCTGCGTGGCGACAGTGCCTGCTGCAGTGGTGACGCCGGTCACCTTCCCGCCGGAATGGGTGATGCCGGTGACCTCGGTATCGGTTTCGACCGATCCGCCATGCGCCTCGATCATCTTGACCAGTGCATTGGTCACCGTGTCGGCGCCGCCCTTGCCGATGACCATGCCCATCGCCTGGCCCGCCATCGCCTCGAGATAGGGGAAGATCGCGCCGCCCGCGATGTCGGGGGCGAAGTCGAGATGCATGCCCCAGGAGGAGAGGGCGGCGTGCAGGCGGGGGTCCTCGAAATTCTCGGTCAGGAAGGCGCGGGGCGAGGTGGCGAGGAATTGCGCGATCTCGACGGATTTGGCGGTGCCGAGCTTGCGCCAGCTTTTCCAGAGGAACTTTGCCAGGGCGCGGCCGCGCATGGGCGTGCCCAGCAGGCCGCCAACCACCTCGGCGCGGTCGGGAAACTCCTGCATCATCTCGCGCCAGCGGGCCTTGTCGGCCTCGCTATTGAAGGTGGACAGGGTTTCCTCGACATCGGTGGTGACGCCGAGATGGTCGCCCGGTTCCAGCGCCTGTGCGAAGGGACGGTCGATGGGGGCGAATTCCAGCCCGTGTCGGGCCATCTCGTCGCCATGCGCGGACATGAAGCCCGAGCCCGCGAAGAGCGAGAGGTTCATCGCGCCGATATCGTGGCGGTAGCCGGGCAGGGTCAGCTCCTCGGTCCGGACCGCGCCGCCGGGGGTGGCGTTCCGCTCCAGCACGCGGACCTGTCTGCCGCGCTTGGCGAGATCGGCGGCGGCCACGAGGCCGTTGATCCCGGCGCCGATGATGACGACCGGATCGCTCATTCCGCGGCCTTTGCGAAGCTGCGAACGGTGGCCAGTGCGCCGTCGAGCCCGGTGCCCTTCTCGTCGTCCAGCGCGGCGGTGCGCAGGCGGCGCATCCAGTCGGCGGCATCCTGACGGCCGCGCAGCATGTCGAGCGCGCCCATCACGCGGGCGAATTTCGACAACCCGCGGACGTGGGTATCGGAGTAACCCTTGATCAGGCGGTAATTCGCCAGCAGTTCGGCGGCCAGCGCGCGGTCGTCTTTCGCCACCTCCAGCACGGTGGCGAACCATTGATCGACATGGGCCATCTCGGTCTCGTGCCGCAGCAGGCGGCGGCGCATGGGGCGCAGGGACGAGACAAGCCAGAGCATGACGAAGCCGCCGATACGGTCGGTGCGGATGCGGCGGCCCTTGTCGAAGTGGCGGCCATAGAACGCCTCGATCCCCTTGCGCTTCTGCATCCAGCGGCCGAGGGCGCGCGGCAGGGTGGTGGTGAACTCCTCGAAGCGCGGATGGAAATACTCGGTGAGCATCAGCACCTGGTCGTCGTTCACCACCACCTCGTCACGGATGCGGTCGAAGCGGGTCGCACGGGTTTTCAGGTCCGCCACCCTCAGGATGTCGTCATAACACAGTGCCCGGGCGCAGTATTTCGCGGCGTTTGTGGTCAACTCGAAAGGCTCGGCATCGAGCGCGGCGGCCTGCTCGACCATGTCGAGGTACTGTGCGCCGTATTCGACATCCTGATAATCGACCACCTTGGCGAGGCCGGCGCGCGTCATCTCCTGCGCGGGGGTGGGGAGCTTGACGACGCGGGCTTCCAGCACTTCCCATTTCGCGCGCAGCTTGTCCGGGATGGAGAGCGCGGGGGTGGTTTTCGCGGGCGGTTGTTCCAGGATGGGCGCGGTCTTCTCGCCCTTGGCGACCTCGTAAGCCTCGCCAAAGGCGCGCAGGCTGGCCTCGACCCCACGACCGGATTTGCGGATCACGTCCTCGTAGGATTCGCGCGAGAAAGGCAGCGCGCCGGAGCCGGCAAGCGCTCCCAGCATGGACGACGAGATGACGGAGTCCGCGTGTTTCGCAATGGTTTCCATGTCGAAGGCCACGACCTTATCGGCCGCGATGCCCATCGCGTCGAGCACTTCGGGCCCGTTGGCGCGGCCATCGCCCGGCGCGATCTTTTCGGCCACTGCGGGGATGCGGTGGGTGGAGGCGATCATGGTGGTGCGACCCGGCGTGACGAAGCCGCGCAGGATCGCGCGCCCGCCTTCCATCAACTCGCAAGCCATGAGAATGTCGACATCGCCCACGGCGGGGGAGAGGGCGAAGACCGGCATCCGCCCGGTGTCGCGGCACATCTCGATGTAATAGATCGTGGCGCCGGTACGTTGCGCCACGCCCGCGACCGAGGTCGACTGCGCGCGATACCCGTTGGCCTCGGCCACCTCGGTGATCCAGTTTGTCAGGACGCCGCCGCCCTGCCCGCCGACCGCGAGCGCGGCCAGCGTGATGATCTTTTCCCCCTGCGGGCCGGGCGAACGGCGGGCGATGACGGGGCTTGCTTGCATGTTCATCCTTATGCCCTCCTTACGCCAGCGCGATGCGGCGCGCGGCGCGACGCGATTGCAGCCAGCCGATCAGGCGCTGGGCGCGGCTGGCGCGGCGCTTCTCGGCGCTGGTCGGGTTGGTGACGATCTGCGCCTCGTAGAAGGAAGGGCAGAGTACGGCAGCATCGGCCACCTCGCCGCAATTACCGCAGCCGACGCAGGTCTGGTCGATGGCGGCCACCGGATCGTCGCGCAGCGGGTCGCCGGTGTCCTTGACCGACAGGGAGGGACAGCCCGAAAGCCGCATGCAGGCGTGATCGCCGGTGCACACATCCTCGTCCACGCCGAAGCGGGGGCGAACGACGCGCTGGCCTTCCTTGGCGGCCTTGGCGAGTTGCGGTTTCACGCGGCGCTGCTTGTTGAGCATGCATTCGGACGAGGCGATGATGACCTTTGGCCCGGTCTCCTCGGTCGTGAGCGCCTCTTTCAGCGTATCGCGGACCTTGGTCACGTCATAGGTGCGGTCGATCTGGCGCACCCATTTGACGCCCATGCCCTTGACAGCGTCCGCGATGGAATTCTGCGTCTGCTTGGTCTTGTTGTCTGCGCGCGACGACAGGATGTCCTGCCCGCCGGTGGCCGCGGAATAATAGTTGTCGACGATCACGATCACGTTGTCGGACTTGTTGAAGACCGCGTTGCCGATCGAGGAGGTCAGCCCGTTATGCCAGAACCCGCCGTCGCCCACGAAGGAGATGGAGCGGCGGCCCCTGGGGTTCTCGTTGTGGAAGGCCGCGGCCGAGGCGGGGCCCAACCCGTAGCCCATCGTCGTGGCACCGAGGTCGAAGGGCGGCATGATCGAGAAGAGGTGGCAGCCGATGTCCGACGAGATGTGATGTTCGCCGAGTTCCTGCTCGACCAGCTTGGTCGCGGCGAAGATGGGGCGCTCCGGGCAGCCGGTGCAGAACCCCGGCGGGCGCGGCGGCAGCGTGTCGGAAAGGTCGGGGATCTCGACCGGGGTTTCGTTGGTGGCAACCTTGGAGACCGGCAGCAGCGCGGGGGCATGTTCCGACAGGAACTCGGCGATGCCGTCGACCATGACCTGGCCGGTATATTCGCCGCCCATCGGCAGCTTGCCCTTGCCTTCGAGCGCGACGCGCTTGCCGGATTTGTAGAGCATGTGGGCGATCTGCTGCTCGATATAGTTGGGCTGGCCCTCCTCGACGATCAGGACGGCATCCTTGCCTTCGCAGAATTCCATGATCTGGCTTTCGACCAGCGGGAAGACACAGTTGAGCACAAGCATGTCCAGATCGGTGTCGCCGTAGATATCGGCGAGGTCGAGCCGGTTGAGCGCGCGCACGACGGTGTTGTAGGTGCCGCCCGTCAGGATCAGACCGACCTTGCCGTCGGGCTTGCCCATGCGTTCGTTGATGCCCTTTTCGGCGATGTAGTCCTGCGCGGCGGGCAGGCGTTTCGTCAGTTTTTCGTTCTCGTGCAGGTAGGTCGCGGGCGGCAGGACGATCCGGTTGAGGTCCCGCCGTGGGTTTTCCAGCGCGTCCGAAACGGTCATCGCGGGGCGCTGGTTGTCGGAGGCGGTGAAATGGCCGTGGACATGGCAGGAGCGGATCCCGACCTGGAGCATGACCGGCGTGTTCGACGCTTCGGACAGTTCGAACCCTGCACCCACCGCCTTGACGATGGAGGGCAGGTTGGGACGCGGGTCGAGCATCCAGACCGAGCTTTTCATGGCAAACGCATAGGTGCGTTCCTGCATGATGGAGGAGCCTTCGCCGTAATCCTCGCCCACGATGATGAGCGCGCCGCCGGTGACCCCGCCCGAGGCGAGGTTCGACAGCGCGTCGGAGGCGACGTTGGTGCCGACGACGGATTTGTAGGTCACCGCGCCCCGGATCGGGTAATGCACGCTGGCGGCCAGCATGGCGGTGGCGGTGGCCTCGGAGGCCGACGCCTCGAAATGCACGCCGAGCTCGCCCAGGATCTCCTGCGCGTCGGCGAGCACGTCCATCAGGTGGCTGATGGGCGATCCCTGGTAGCCGCCGACATAGCCGACGCCGTTTTCCAGCAGGGCCTTGGTGATGGCGAGGATACCCTCGCCCGAAAAGGTCTCGCCCTCTCCCATCTTCAGTTTCTGGACTTCCTTGGCGAAGGAACGTTCTGCCATGGGTGGTCTCCTTGAGTCTGTAACGCTGCTCGCGTTAGCTGCGTCAGAAATCGTGGTGGCGGATGTCGTAGAAGATCCGCAGAAGCATCTTGTTGAGCGTTTCCCGTTCGTCCGTGTCGAGGGCCGAGAAGGTCCGGTCGCGCATCCGAAGCATCTCGGGCCAGGCGGCCTCGTAGGCGGCGCGGCCCGCCTCTGTCAGGGTGATGCGGCGCACGCGGCTGTCGCCATCCTGTGCCTCGCGGCGCAGAAGGCCCGCAGTTTCCATCCCGTCCAACGCGCGGGACAGGGTGGACTGCTTGATTACGGTCAGCACCGACAGCTCGTTGATCGTGCAGGGGCCGCTATCTGCCAGCGCCGCCAGCGCGCGCATCTGCGCGACGGTGACGCCGACCTGTTTCAGCGCGGCCTCAACCCCCTTGTTGTACCGCGCCATGATGCGGTTCATCAGGTAGGGGGTGAATTCCTCGAGATCTTCGGGCCGATGGTCGATCATGCGCCAAGCTCCTTGGCGACAAGGAAGCCCGACCCGCCGGCAAGGCCCGGGCCCGGGTGGGTGGAGGCGCCAATATGGTAGAGCCCCTTGATCCCGGTGTCGTGGCGCTTGGTCGAGGGGAAGGGCCGGAACAGGAAGAACTGATCCAGCGTGCAGGCCCCGCCATAGGGATCGCCGCCCACCAGGTTCATGTTGTAGCCCTCAAGATCGGCCGGAGAGATCGCGCGGCGGGTGACGACCCGGTCCTTGAAGTCGTGGATATGGCTGGCGAGGATCGCCTCGATCCGGTCGGCATAGGCCTCGCGCAGCGCCTCGGTCCATTGGCCGTCGGCGGGCGTGTCGATCTGGCCCGCTGCATCGCCGCGCACCTCGCGCGGGGCCTCGGGCATTTGCAGCCAAAGCACCGATTTCCCCTCGGGCGCGCGGGAGGGGTCGGCGGCGCAGGGCTGTCCCACGCAGATCGTGGGAACCTCGGGCAGCAGTCCGCGCTCGGCCTCGTTACCGGCCTTCGACACGCCGTCGAGACCGGGGGTGAGGTGCAGGAGCTGGACGTTTTCCAGGCCCTCGGTCTTCCAGTTCACCGGTCCGTCGAGAAGGTAGTGCAGCTGGAAGTTGCCCTTGCCATAGCGGTAGCGGCGCAGGTCCTCGGCGCGTTCGGGCCGGGGCGCGAGGTCGCCGTAGAGCTGGTGCGGAGTGGTCGAGGCGAGGATCGTGCGGGCGGTCACCATGTCACCATCGGACACTCGCAGGCCCACGGCGCGGCCGTTGGTGACAAGTACCTCCTCGACATTCGCGCCGGTCTGCACGGTGCCGCCGTTTTCCTCGATGATCGCCACCAGCGCGCGCACCATGTTGGCCGCGCCGCCCTTGACGATCGGGGCGGAGGCGGCCTCGAGCGCGAAGCCGATGACCTGGCCCATCTGGCCGGAAAAGGCGGTTTCGGGGCCAAGCCCCGCGTGCAGGCACCAAGGCGCCCAGAGCGCGCGGGAGAGGTCGGAGCCGAAGGAGGTTTCGAGCCAGCCGCGCATCGAGACGAGCGCGCCGCCCAGTGTCGAGGCCAGGCCATGCGGCGTACGCTTCCACGCCTCCCGGCCCATCATCTTGGCGGTGGGCCGGGACCAGGGGTCGCCGCCCATCAGGCCGAACAGCAGCTCGGCATCGGCGCCGAAGGCGTCGAGATCGGCCGAGAGCCGCGCGCCGTCGCCCTCATGCGCCGCGTCGAAGGCGGCCACGTTGCGGGCGCGGTCGGTGGTATAGGTGAGCGCGCGCCCATCGGGCAGCAGAACCCCGGTGGGGGTGTCGGTGGCGCAGAATTCGACGCCGTGCCGGGCGAGGTCGTCGCCAAGCGCGCCATGCGCGGCACCTGTCACCCACAAAACGAAGGTGGTGGCGAGGGGGTCGTAGGTGACCCCCTCGGCCAGGGTTTCGGAGCGCATGCAGCCGCCGGCCACCTCTTCGCGTTCGAAGACGGCGACGCGCTTGCCGCTTTTGGCGAGCATGGCACCGGCGGCGAGGGCGTTGATCCCCGAGCCGATGATGGCGACGTCAGGTGAGGTGGTCGGACTGGACATGCGTCTGCCTCAGCTCGGGATCAGCGCCAGGGCGCGGATCGGCGAGCCGGTGCCCTTGGTGATCTTGAGCGGGGCGGCGACCAGGATCGCGCCTTTCGCCGGCAGCTGGTCGAGATTGGCGAGGCTCGCCAGACCGAAGCAGTTGTCCCGGTGCAGGAAGTTATGCGCGGGGAAGGGCGGGTTCATGCCCCCGGCGCAGCCCGCATCGGTGCCGATGCACTGGCTGCCCCAGCCCACAATCTTTTTCGACAGCAGGTATTCCACCGCCTCGGGGGTCGGCCCGGGCGAGTGCGGCCCGTTCTCGTCGGTGTTCAGGAACAGGTTCTCGTCATGGGCGCGCTTGTCCCAGTCGGTGCGCATCACCACCCATTCGCCTTCGCCGATCTCGCCATGCTCGGCCTCCCAGGCCTTGATGTGCTCTTCGGTGAGCAGGAAATCGGCGTCCTTGGCGCTTTCCTCGGAACAGTCGATGACGTTCACGGGGGCGACCAGCCGCTGCACGTCAAGCGTGTCGGTATAGCCGTCTTCGTAATCCTTGCCCGTCACCCAGTGATGCGGTGCGTCGAAATGGGTGCCCGAATGCTCGCCCAGCTTGAGCCAGTTCCAGGCGAAGAACGGGCCGTCCTCGTCATATTCGCTGATCTTGTGAATCTCGACCTTGGGGGTGTTCTTGGCGAAATCGGGCGGCAGCTGCAGGATCGGGGTATCCGGTCCCAGCGTGCCGGAGCAATCCACCACCCTGATCGAGCCATCGAGCAGGCCGGTGGCGAGGCTGGCGAGTGTGTCCTGGTTTGTCATGAAGCTCTCCCTGTCTTGTTGCGGGTGGTGTCCCATCCGAGAAATATGCAACTGCATGTTTCTTGGTTCTTCAAGTAGAAAATTTCAAATTGCGTGTTTTCTTTTCACCGGATCGGCGATCGGTCCATGAAAGGTGTTTGTGATCAGGGATTAAGCAGGAAAGGTCAGAAACTGCACCTTTCGGGGCAGAATCACGTTGCGGGCGCAGCAATTTCTTTGCGCATGCAGAGAGGCGTGGCAGGCTTGCCCATCCCGGAAACTGCTTTGTATGTGAAATACCCTGCGCGCGGGAGCGATCAGCCGCCGTGCCGAATGTCGAGCATGATCGAGATGCCGCGCGCGATGTCGGGTTCTGTCACGTTGCCGAGCAACTCGTCGATCCAGGCCAGGTGACTGGCGGTCATCTCGTCCATAAGGGCGCGCCCCTTGTCGGTGATGCGCACGACAAAGGCACGGCGGTCGCTTTGCAGCGTTTCGCGCTCGGCGAGGCCTTCGGCGACCAACCGGTCGACAAGGCCGGTAACGTTCCCGTTGGAAACGACCAGGTGCTGGGACAGTTCGCTCATCCGCATTCCCTGCGGACGCGAATGCAGCGTCGCCAGAACGTCGAATCGCGGCAGGGTCGTGCCATAGCCCTCTCGCAGACGCTCGCGCAGCGACGCCTCGACATGGCGGGTCGCCTTGAGCATCTGGAGCCAAAGCCGCAGGCGCTGGCGTGCCAGGTGATCGTCCTCGATCTGGTGCGGGGCGGGAGCGGTCATCGGGATGTCCTGCGCGGAAATGGGCATGGTCCGCCTCCTCTATCAACATGTCCGACCGGGGCAAACCCGGTATGGGGGGCCGCTCTGCGCTGCGCTCATCGCGGGTCAGGCGTCGGGAATGACAGCGGTTGCCTCTATCTCGACCTTGGCCTCGTCCTCCATCAGACCCGAGACCTGAACGACGGCCATGGCCGGGAAATGACGGCCGATCACCTCGCGATAGGCGGCCCCGAAGCCGCGCAGGTTGTCGAGGTATTCGCGCTTGTCGGTGATGTACCAGGTCAGCCGGACGATATGTTCGGGGCGCGCGCCGCCTTCGGCCAGGACGGCCACGATGTTTTCCAGCGTCTGGCGGAACTGGCCGACCATGTCGGTATGTTCCCATTCCTGTTGCGCGTTCCAGCCGACGAGGCCGCCGGTATAGATCGTGCGGCCCCGGGCCATCACGCCGTTCGCATAGCCCTTGGCCGGCACCCAGCCATCGGGTTGGAGGAACATGTGGGGGGAAACTTGGGTCATGCGGATTTCTTGTCCTGTTCTTGCGTCTCGGAAATCAGATAGCGGGCCATATGCGCGCGCGCAGCGTCGGGCCAGGGCACGGAGCCACCCGCGTTTGTGTTGGCGTGGATCATCGTGGCCCGGCAGGTGAAGCGGGATTCGCCGTTGCAGGCGCAGTCGATGCGAGCGGTAAAGGAGGTGCGGCCGATCCGTTCCACCCTGAGTGAGAGGTCGAGCATCTCGCCCAGTCGGGACGGGGCGTGAAACCGCGCCTCGATCTCGCCGAGGGGCGTGCCCGCGCCTGCGAGGAAATCCATGTCGGCCCAGGCTATGCCCACCTCGTCGGCGAGGAAGCGTTCGACGGTGGCGGAGATCATCTCGAAATAACGCGGGTAGAAGACGATGCCGGCCGGGTCGCAATGGTTGAATTCAACCTGGCGGCGGAGGGTGAAGACCTCGTTCATGTTTCGCCCCCCGAAATCGAGATCGCCTGTCCCGTGACCATCTCGGAGCCTTCGCCGCAGAGCCACAGCACCGCGCGGGCCACGTCGCCCGGTGGCACGAGGCGGTGCATCGGGTTGGTCGCTTCGAGCGAGGCGCGCGCCTCTTCGGTGGTGCGGCCGGTCTTTTCGACGATATTGGCGATGGACCGCTCGGTCATCTCGGTGTCGAGAAAGCCGGGGCAGATCGCGTTTACGGTGATGCCCTTGCGGGCGACTTCGAGAGCGGCGGATTTCACCAGCCCGATCACGCCGTGCTTGGCTGCCGAATAGGGCGCGACATAGGCGTAGCCCTTGAGCCCGGCTGTGGAGGCGATGGCGATGAAGCGGCCCCAGGGCTTGTCCTTCATCGCGCGCAGCCCTTCGCGCAGCGTGAGGAAGGTGCCGGTGAGGTTCACCTCGACCATCCGCTCGAAGGCCGCGCGCTCGGTCTTGACCAGTGGGGCGCTTTCCGAAGCGCCGGCATTGGCGATGACGATGTCCGGTTCAACCTTGGCCATCGCGGCCGAAAGCGCATCCTCGTCGGTAATGTCGCAGACCTGCGCACTGATGTTGGCGTGCCGCTCGGCTACCCGGTCGAGCGGTTCGGCGCGCCTGCCGCAGATGGTGACCTGCGCCCCGGCATCGGCCAGCGCGAGGGCGATTTCCGCCCCCACGCCCGTGCCGCCGCCGGTGACGAAGGCGGTCTTTCCGGCAAGGCTCATGACATGGCCTGTGCGCGTTCCGCGAGGGTGTAGGCCTGGCGTTTGGCGCTTTCGTAGGGCTTGGGCCAAGCTTGCTCCTGATCGCCCAGTTCGACGGCCGCGTGGATCGTCCAGTAGGGATCGGTCAGGTGCGGACGGGCAAGCAGCACCAGGTCGGCGCGGCCCGCCATCAGAATCGAGTTGACGTGATCGGCCTCGTAGATATTGCCCGCGACCATCGTGGGCAGGCCGACTTCCTGTCGGACGCGGTCGGCGAAGGGGACCTGGAACATGCGGCCATAGACGGGCTGTTCGCGCTTGTCGGTCTGCCCCGAGGAGACGTTGATCGCGTCGGCGCCGGCCTGCTTGAACAGCGCCGCGATCTTCACCGCATCGTCAGGGGTGACGCCATCCTCGCCCATCCAGTCATGGGCCGAGATACGCACCGTCATCGGGCGATCCTCGGGCCATTCGGCGCGCATCGCCTCGAACACCTCTAGCGGGAAGCGCATCCGGTTTTCCAGCGAGCCGCCAAATTCATCGCTGCGCGTGTTGGTTACGGGCGAAATGAAGGAGGCCAGAAGGTAGCCGTGCGCGGCGTGCATCTCGACCATGTCGAAATCGGCTTCGAGCGCGGCCTTCACGGCGTCCACGAACTGCGCCTTGACCGTGTCCATATCGGCGCGGTCCATCTCCTTGGGCAGTACGTTGCCCTCGGCCAGGGCGATGGCAGAGGCGGAGATGAGCGGCCAGGTTTCGCCATGCGGCAGGGGCTGGTCGATGCCGTCCCATGCCAGCCGCGTCGCGCCCTTGCGGCCGGCATGGCCGATCTGGGCGCAGAGTTTCGCGTCGGTTTCGGCATGGACGAAATCGGTGAGGCGCTTCCAGGCGGGCACCTGCTCGGGACCGATGCAGGGGCAGCCGGGGGTAATGCGCCCCTCCTTGCTGACACACAGCATCTCGGTAAAGACCAGACCGGCGCCACCCTTGGCGCGTTCGGCATAGTGTGAGAAATGCCAGTCGGTGGGCATCCCGTCCTTGGCCTTGTACTGCGCCATGGGCGAGACGACGACGCGGTTAGCCAGTTCCATGTCGCGCAGCTTGAACGGCGCGAACATCGGGCGTCGGGTGGAATTGGTGCCGGCCTGCGCCTGGAACCATGCCTCGGCCGAGGCGAGCCATTCGGGATCGCGCAGGCGCAGGTTCTCGTGGCTGATCCGCTGTGAGCGGGTGAGCAGCGCATAGTTGAACTGCATCATGTCGAGGTCGAGATAGCGGTCGATCTCCTCGAACCACTCGGTCGAGTTGCGCGCGGCCGATGTGACACGCAGGACCTGGAGCTTGCGGTCTTCCTGATAGCTGTCGAGCGCCTCGTCCAGCGGCTTGCCGGAGTGGAGCACATCCGCCAGCGCGATGGCGCTTTCCATCCCCAGCTTGGAGCCGGACCCGATCGAGAAATGCGCGGTGGCCGAGGCGTCGCCCAGAAGCACGACATTGTCGAAATGCCAGTTCTCGCATGTCACGCGCGGGAAGCGGATCCAGGCCGATCCACGGATGTGGTTGGCGTTGGTCATCAGGCTGTGACCACCCAGGTGTTTTTCAAAGATCTTCTCGCAGAGCGCGATGCTTTCCTGCTGGTTCAGATCCGCGAAGCCGAACGCCTGATACGTCTCGGGGCCGCATTCGACGATGAAGGTCGCGGTGTCGTCGTCGAACTGGTAGGCATGCGCCCAGATCCAGCCATGTTCGGTCTTCTCGAAGATGAACGTGAAGGCGTCGTCGAATTTCTGATGCGTGCCGAGCCAGACGAAGTGGTTCAGGCGCATGTCGATTTCGGGCTTGAACTGATCTTCGTAGAGGCTGCGCGTGCGGGAGTTGAGCCCGTCAGCGGCAACCAGGAGGTCGTTGGACTGCTTCAGTTCCTCGATGCGTTCATCGGTGATCTCGGTCTCGAACACGGTTTCGACACCCAGTTCGCGCGCGCGCTCCTGGAGCAGCAGCAGCATCTTCTTGCGGCCGATGCCGCAGAAGCCGTGACCGGAGGAGGTCATCGATTCCTCGCCGCGGATGACCTTAAGGTCGTCCCAATAGGCGAAGTTCTCGCGGATCATCCGGTTGGTGACGGGGTCGTTGCCCTCAAAATTCGACATTGTCTCATCCGAGAGGACGACGCCCCAGCCGAAAGTGTCGTCGGCGCGGTTGCGCTCGTAGACGGTTATCTGATGCTCAGGATCGCGCAGCTTCATCGAGATGGCGAAATAGAGGCCGGCGGGTCCGCCGCCGAGAACAGCGATTTTCATGGCAAAGCCTTCTCAGGTTGATTTTGACACAGGGTAGCGGAGCGAGAATGTATTTCAAGCCTAAAATAAAATTCGATGCTCATTTGACGGCGCGGGGATGCATTATGCTGCAAATGCGCTCGTTTGTCGCGCCTTGCGGGGCGTTGAAATTTCAGGGGCAAATAAAAAGGAGCCGAAAAGAACGGCCCGAACGCATGGTTCGGGCCGTTAAGTCGGGGGGGAGTCAGGCCACGGATTGCAGCCTGTGGAAGCGCGACTGCGCGTAGACCAGCGCGCCGCCATTCTCGTCGGCAAAGGCCACGTCCTCGATCCGGCCGATGAAGATCGAATGCCCGCCCGCTTCGGTCGTGGCGGTCACGGAACAGGAGATGCTGGCCAGGGCACCCGACAGACGCGGCAGGCCCTGCGGACAAGCGGTCCAGTCGCCGTGGTCGAACTTTTCCGGCCCGGTGACGCCGTTTGCGCCGGCGAATGCCATCGCGACATCGGCATGGTCCTGGCCCAGCAGATTGACCGAGAACAGACCTGAACGCGCGATCTCCATGCAGGTGCCGGTCTTGCGGTTGACGCAGACCAGCAGGCTGGGCGGGCTGTCGGTGACCGAGCAGACCGCCGTCGCCGTGATGCCGCGGCGTAGTTCACCGGCCCCGGTGGTGATCAACGTCACCGCGCCGGGGAACAGGCCCATGGTGCGGCGGAAGGTGGGAACATCTACCGCCATGTCATGCCGCCTGCAGGCTGGTGAGGTAATCCTGCGCCGCGTTCGGATCGGCGAACCACGGGAAGAAGTCGCGCGGATCGTCGAAGCCGTTGGCGATGCGATGCGCCAGTCCGGGCAGAACCTGGGCCGAGCCCATGATCTCGAGCACGAAGGGCGGCGGCGGCAGCAGCATCATGTTGGTCCAGCGAACGACCCACTGGGCGTAGTCCCAGAACCGCTCGAACGTGGCGCGCATCCAGGGCTCGTCAAAGGGCCGGTCGCCCTGCGCGAGGATCGCCTCGAGATAGACCGCCGCCGCCTTGGCGGCGTTGTTTGCGCCCTGGCCTGTGATCGGATCGTTGAGGCAGACCGCGTCGCCCAGCCCCATCACCTTGGCGCCCGAGGGCAGCGTGCCCACCGGCTTGCGGATGGTCGGAGGGAAGCGACCGGCGAGAATGCCGTTGTCGTCGGTCAGTTCGACGTTCCGGCAGCGATCGGCCTCCCAGGGCAGGTAGGTGTCGAGGATCTCTTTCGATTTTGCCAGGTGCTCGGCGGGGGTCTTCACATCCTTCCAGCAATCCATGGGGCCGCCGGGGATGCCTTCGAACACCATGATCTCGCAGGGGCCGGTGGTGGTCAGTGCCGGGAAGACGAAATATTCGCCCACGCCGGGGATCAGGTTGAAGTTCACCGCCGAGAACGGCTCGCGCGGGGTCATGCCGTGGACATAGGTCAAGGCCAGCGCGCGCTGCGGCGCGTCGAAGGTCGAGCGTTCGGCGTCCCGCTCGAACAGCTTGCCGATTTCGCCCTTGCCCGAGGCGACGATGACCAGATCGGCGGTCTTGGCCTCGGCCTCCAGCTTGGCCACGTCGGCGCTGGTGATTTCCAGCTTGCCGCCCAGGCGCTCGAACTCTTCCAGCCAGCGGGGCATCTTTACGCGCTGGTCCACCGATTGCGCCTTGGCGTCCAGGCGCGAGGCCCAGTCGATCACCTTGCCCGGCCCTTCGGGGTTCGGCACGACAAAGGAGATCCCTTCGACCGGCGGGCATTCCTCTTCCCAATAGTTCAGGCCCAGGTCGCGCTCGTGCTGAAGGGCCGCGTCGAACTGGCATTGCGAGGACAGGACGCGGCCCTTGGCGATCTCCTCGCCGGTGCGGTCCTGGATGATCTTGACGTCATAGCCCTTTTGCAGAAGGCCGATGCCGAGTTGCAGGCCGGATTGGCCGCCGCCCACGATGCTGATGCGTTTCATGTTCGTCTCTCCTGTTGGTCTTGTTCTCAGTCCATGAGGCGCGGAATGGCGGGTTCGGCCCGTTCCGGTCCCATGGCCGTGTATCCGCCATCGACGCGGATATCGGTTCCGGTGATGAAGCTGGCCTCGTCCGAGCAGAGGAACATCACCGTGTTGGCCACCTCTTCGGCGTCGCCCACGCGGGGGAAGAGGTGAAAGTCGGCGCCGACCTTGTCGGTCTTGGCGCGGTCGCCGCCGGTCAGTTCGTCCATGATGTTGGACCATGTCCAGCCGGGCGAGACCGCGTTGACGCGGATGCCCTCGGGGGCGAGGTCCATCGCCTGGTTGCGGGTCAATTGCAGGATAGCCGCCTTGCTGACCGGGTAGAGCCAGCGCCCCGTCTGCGCCACGCGGGCCGAGATCGAGCCGAAATTGACGATCGCGCCCTTGTTGCGCGCCAGTTCCTCGCGCGCGGCCTGCATAAGCATGACCGATCCCACGATGTTGACGTCCAGCGCCTCGAGCCATTCGGCGCGGCTGCTGTCGGCGCCGTTGTCGAGATAGGTGGCCGCGACATTCACGATGAAATCCACCCGCCCGAATGTCTCCTTGGCAAAGCTCACGATCTTTGACACGTCGTCATCCGAGCGCAGGTTCGCCTCGATGAAGGCGACGCCCTCGGCCTCCAACGCCTTGCCCGCCTCGGCGTTGATGTCGGCGATGACGACATTGGCGCCATGTTCGCGGAATGCCGCGACGATGGCTGCACCGATCTTGGTGGCGCCGCCGGGGACGATGGCCGTCTTGCCGTTCAGTCCGCGCATGTTTTCCTCCCTCTCATGTTCTGTCTGAAAAGAAAGCTTGATCGGGGTCGGGGTCTTGCCGCTATCCTCTGAACGATGGCGTTATCCGTATTGCGCAACAAAATGCTTCAAGCCCGAAATATTTGGCAACGGAGGAGATCGTGACGCGACAGCCAGGACCGTTCGGCATGCCTCTCGGGCAGGGGGCGATTCTGCCGCTGGCGGAGCATCGGCTTTTCACCTCCGATGATGTGGACGAGGCACGCGCGCGGGTGGCGCGGGTCTATTGCGATCACCGTCTGGACGTGGTGCGGGGCGGTGGGTTTGCGGCCGCGCATAACCGGATCGAAGGGCGGTCGCTTTCCGTCAACATCATGACTTACGGGTCAAAAACCATGATCGCGCCGGGCGCGCTGGAGCGGTTCTACCTGTTCCAGTTTCCCATTCGTGGCCATGCATCGATCAGTAACGGGGATAATGTGCACGAGATCGGTGGCGGGCGCAGCGGAGTGCTGAACCCCGATGCCGAGACCTGCATGATCTGGAGCGAGGACTGCGTCCAGGTGATGATCCAGGTCGAGCGTGCGGCGCTGGAACGACTGGCGCGGAGCCGATTCGGCCTGCCTGCCGGGGCGCGGTTGCGATTCGCGGGTGCGAACGATCTGGGGCAGGGGGCGGGCCGTGCCTTTGCGGGAATGCTCGAACATGTCGTGCGTGAGGCGGATTTCGGCTGCAACCTGTTCGAGGGTCCGGAGATCATGGCCGAACAGGTCGAAACAACCCTGATGGTGGGTCTGCTGCAAAGCCAGGCGCATAACCTGACCGAGCGCATGACCGCGCCCGTTCCCGGGGCGGGTCCGCGCGCAGTGCGACTGGCCGAAGGGTTCATGCTGGCCAATCTGGGCAACCCGATCACGCTGGAGGAGGTGGCGGGCGCGGCCGGGGTCAGCGTACGCGCGTTGCAGAGCGCCTTTCGCGAGGCGCGGGGACGCTCGCCGATGACCGTTCTTCGCGAGATTCGGCTGGATCGCGCTTGGCAGGAGTTGAGCCATCCCGGCCCCGAAACCAACGTAACCGAGGTGGCCACGTCCCTAGGCTTTTTCCATCTCGGCCGGTTCGGTCAGCAATACCGCGCGAAATTCGGCTGTTCGCCGGTCGAGACGCTGCGCGGCGCGCAGCAGGGCTGGTCCCCCTAGCGGCGGTGTGTCGCCACGACTCGTGAGATTTCCTCGTAGATGCCGGACAGAATGTTCAGGACCCGCGTGACCTCTTCCAGCCGGTTCGCGAAATCGGGCAGGTCCGAAAGTTCCCCGATCAGCAGCTTGCGCCGGATCTCGGCATAGACATCGGTGGCGCGGCGGCCGGTCTCGGTGGCCTCGTAGGTGACACCGGTGCGGTTGGTTCCTTTCTTTTCCACCAGCCCTTCGGAGACCATTTTCCGCAGCGAATACTGGATGTTGGGGATGTCGTCACGATTGGTCAGCCTGGCCAGTTCCTTGACCGTCTTGGGGCGGTCATTCATCCGGATGATATGCAGCAGCGCGTTTTCCGGGCCGCTCAGCGTCAGGCCCGAGGCGCCGACCAGGCATTCGGCCTGCCATCGACCGAAGCTTTCGAAGGTTCGCATCAAGGCGAATTCCAGTTCGGTTGTGCGGATTTCCAGCGGGTCCGAGGACAGGTGCCAGCGAAAATCCAGCGCGCCCCGGTCGGTTTGATCTTCCTCTGCCATGGGCCCGGGCTCTCCTCTTCCGTTCAGCTTTCCGATGTTCGCCCGACAAGAGGCTTGACTCAAGCCGATAGGGTGCTTCATGTTTCAAATAAAAAATCAAAGCTAAAGTGAACCTTAAAACCTATCCAACGGGAGAAACACCATGACCACCAACAAGATGCTGCAAAAGGAAGGGTTCAAGCTGGGCACCTTCTCGTCGAACTGTTCGTCGGGGATGACGGTGAGCAAGCTGGACGAGCGTTGGGACAACAGCTGGGAAAACAACCTCAAGCTGGGCAAGATGCTGGACGATGCCGGCATCGACTTCATGCTGCCGATCGCGCGCTGGATCGGCTATGGCGGCGAGACCGATTTCCACGGCGGCGTGCTGGAGACCATCACCTGGGCGACCGCCCTTCTGGCGAACACCAGCAACCTGACGGTCTTTGCCACGATCCACACCGCCGCCAATCACCCGGTGGTGGTTGCCAAGCAGATCGCGACGATGGACCAGGTCGGAAAGGGCCGCGCGGGTTTGAACATCGTGGCTGGCTGGAACAAGCCGGAATACGAGGCGCTGGGCCTTTCGCTGCCCGACGATCACGAAACGCGCTATGGCTATGCGCAGGAGTGGTTCGACGTCATCAAGAAGCTCTGGCAGAGCCGCGAGCATTTCGACTGGAACGGCCAGAACTTCACCCTCAAGGGTGTGAAGGGCGATCCCTGGCCCGTGAACGGCGAAGTGCCGATCCTGAATGCAGCCGGATCCGGGCTTGGCCGTGAGTTCGCGACCGAGAACGCCAATTTCCTCTTTACGCCTGCCATCGACCTCGACCGGTCGCGCGACGAGATCAAGGAGCTGAAGGAGAAGGCGCGCGGCAAGGGCCGCGAGGTCGGCGTGCTGACCTTCAGCCATGTCATCTGCCGCGAGACCGAGGCTGAGGCGCAGGAATACCGCGACTACGTCATGGAGAACATCGACTGGGAGGCGACCGACAACCTTGTCCGCCTACAGTTCGCCCATGCGCAAAGCTTCCCGCATGACCTTTTGGCTCAGATTCGCGACGCGATGGCACTTGGCCACGGTGGCTTCCCGCTTGTCGGCACGCCGGAGCAGGTGGCTCAGGGCATCATCAAGCTGCACGAGACCGGTTTCGCGGGTACGACCCTGTCCTTTGTGGATTACGTGAAGGAATTCCCGCTGTTCCGTGACGAGGTCCTGCCGCGTCTGGCCGAGGCCGGAATCCGCGATGCCGTGCCGGCCAGCGCCAATGCGGACCGCGAGCCGGAACTTGCCGGAGTCAGCTGATATGGGCAGCCCGATTGCACCTGCCGAGTTCACCCGAGCGATGCGCCGACAGATCGGGCATTGCACGGTCATCACGGCGGGAGAAGGTGAGGATCGGTCCGGCCTGGTCGTGACCTCGGGCATATCGTTGAGCGCAGAGCCGCCGCAGGTGCTGTTCTGTCTCAACCGCGATGCCTCGACCTGGCCGTTGATCGCGAAATACCGCTGCTTCGGCTGGTCCTCTCTGGGGGCCGAGCATCGTGATGTGGCGGAACGATTCGCAGGCTTCGGCGGAGTCTCGGGCGCGCGGCGCTACGAAGGTGCCGAATGGGTCACGGCCGAAACCGGGGCGCCATTGCTCAAGGGCGCGCCGGTGGCCTTTGACTGCGAGGTTGCCGAGATGATCGATCGCGCGACGCATTCGATCATCATCGGAAAGGTCCGTTCTGTCCTGGTTTCGGGTCAGACCGATGCGCTCGCCTATTGGAACGGGGCGTTCCAGGAGTTCGAGGGGGCGCTGCCCCGGCTTTGAAGACAGGGGGCGCGGGCCGTGGTCCGCGCCATTTCTGCGCCGGTCACCGGTCCGGATCCGACCAGTCCGAAGGCGGAATACTGCGTCGTTGCAGGCGCAAAGCCAGGCCAAGGGCAACCCCCACACCGATGGCCACCGTCAGGTCTGCCAGGACGGTCAGCACCATCGTCAGGAGAAGCAGGCCCACGTCTGATTTCCGATCGGACAGGTAGCCGCGCCATTTCTGCGGCTCGCTCATGTTCCATGCGGTCAGGATCAAAAGACCGGCCAGCGCGGGCATCGCCATGTAGCCGACCATTGGAGCGGCAATCTGCATCACCAGCAGGATCGTGACGGCGTGGATCAGACCCGCGACAGGCGTCTTGCCGCCCGCACGGATATTGGTTGCGGTGCGCGCGATGGCCCCGGTTGCGGGCATGCCCCCGAAAAGGGAGGAACCGATATTTGCGGCACCCTGTGCCAGCAACTCGGCATTGGGCCGGTGATGCCCTCCGATCATCCGGTCGGCCACCATCGCGGACAGCAGCGATTCCACCCCTGCGAGAAAGGCGATGACCAGCGCCGAGGGCAGGAGTTCGGCCAGCCGTGCGAAGGTGACATCGGGCATTTCGGGCCACGAGAGGGTCTGTGGCAGATCTCCGAACCGGGACTGGATCGTGTCCACGGGCAGATCCGCCAAGACCGCAATGGCCGAGGTGCAGGCAATCGCGACGATGAGGCCCGGCAGTTTCGGAGCGGCGCGGCGAAAAAGCACGATCAGGATCATGGTCCCGAGGGCGATCAGGGCCGAGGGGGTCGAGAAGGTTTCGCGCGCCTCCCAGAGGGCTGCAAGTTTGGCTGTGAATTCGGCGGGGACCTCGCTTAGTTCAAGTCCCAGCCCGTCTTTCAACTGGCTCGTGGCGATGATGATCGCGATACCGATGGTAAAGCCGTTGATGACCGGTTCGGGAACCAGCCGGATGAGATTTCCAGCGCGGAGGAAGGCCCCGGCCAGCAGGATCAGCCCGGCCATCAGGGTGGCGATGACGAGACCGTCATAGCCGTGTTCAGCGATCACGCCATATACGACGACGATGAAGGCACCGGTCGGCCCGCCGATCTGGACCCGGCTGCCACCCAGCAGCGAGATCAGGAACCCCGCGACGATGGCGGTCACCAGACCCTTGGCCGGGTCCGCGCCCGAGGCGATGGCGATCGCCAGGCTGAGCGGCAGCGCGACCATGGCGACGGTAACACCGGCAAGTGCGTCTTGAAGGAACAGCGCCCGCGTATAACCGGGCAGGGTCGTCAGGAGCTTTGGTTTCATCATGCCCGCACCGGGGTGTCTGGTGGGTCCCTTCAGGTTTTCCTGCCGCAGAGGGACCGGATGGTGCGGATGAAGACACGCGCGCCGACGGGGATCAAGCTGTCGGGGAAATCATAATCGGGATTGTGCAGGCTGGGCACGTTCTCGCCCGATCCCAAGAGGAACATCGCGGAGCGCGCAAAGTCGCCGAAGCGTCCGAAATCCTCGGATGCGCGCATGGGCAGGTCGCCTTGGGAGATCGGGATGTCTTCGGCCTCCAGCGCACGGGTCAGTTCTCGAACTGCGTCCGGATGGTTCTCGCAATGGCGGAAGATGTCCTGATAGGCGATGGCGGTGGTCAGGCCGTGGTGGCTGGCGGCCTCGCCAACAAGTGCCTCGGCCTCGTTGACGAGCGCGTCCATTCCCGCATCGGTCCGGCTGCGCAAGGTGACCCATAGCGCGGCCTCGCCCGGCGCGATTCCGAAGGCGGGCTCGCCCATTCGGGCGTGGGTCACGGTGACGAGCCGGAATGCCGGATCGTCCGTCTCCGTGCCGGTGCCGAGTTCTGTCAGCGCGGGGATCAACCGTGCCAAAGCCGGGGCGGGGGAGATGCCTGTTTCAGGCTGCGACGCGTGCGCCGTTCGACCGCCGAGCGTGATCTTCATCCCGCGCGAGGCGCAGTTCATCACGCCTTCGGCCAGCACGGCGTGGCCCAGCGGCAGGCCGGGAAAATTGTGCAGCGCGAAGGCATAGTCGGGCGTGATCTCGGCAAAGCGTGGATCGGCGATCACTCGTGCCGCGCCTGCGCCATCTTCCTCCGCCGGCTGGAAGAGCAGGATGACGCGCCCATGGTCGGGCCGGTTGCGCCCCAGCCAGCGGGCGGTGGCCGCGAGAATGGCCATGTGCCCGTCATGCCCGCAAAGATGGCCCTTGCCAATGACCTGCGACCGGTGGGGCAGCTCCGGGTTCAATTCCTCGATGGGAAGCCCGTCGAGTTCGCAACGCAACATGAGGGTTGGGCCATCGCCTGAACCTTCATAGATTGCTGCAACGCCATGCCCCCCCAGACCGGTTAGAATTCGGTCGGGGTGAGTGCATTCGAGCGCGGCCACGACCCGACCGGCCGTTTCCTCCTCCTGGCCGGACAGTTCCGGGTGTCGGTGGAGATCGCGCCGCCATGCGGTCAATTCGGCGATGTCGCTGTTGGTCAGGATCGATGCTGAGGGGGTGCTGCTGGTCATGGTCCGATTTCCGACCCCGGTTCGAACCGACTGGGGTCGCCTGAAAGGTATTTGTCCTGCGAGCATGTAGAAATCCGCGGTGGTTGCAAGCCGTGCGGTCCAACGGGGCGGACGAATGTCCACCGGATATGCTGAAACCCTAGGCCATCAGGTCGAACGTGTCGCCGCCGATGCGAAGGTTGATCTCGTCCTGTCCCCCACCATCAACCAGCGCCCAGAGGATCTGACCTGTGGCGCGGTGGATGACGAAAGCCTCCTGGACCGAGTCATCACCCGACCTTTCTCCATCCGGGGTGGCGGTGTGAGCATAGTTGATCTGAAATTGTGCGGGCCCGGCGGCCTGGCCGAAAACCAGCACGTCGCCCTCGGCCGCATCGTAATCCTGGACCCAGTCCGAGCCGTGATCGAAGATTCCGAGGTGAAAGAACTGGTCCGCCCCCGTCCCCCCGTTGATCCGGTCATAGCCGAACCCTCCATTGACGAAGTCGTCGCCATCCCCGCCAAAGATCAGGTCGGAAAGGGCCCCACCTGCGATGGTGTCGCTGCCTTGCTGCCCCTGCAGCTCGTCCGCGCCGAAACCGCCCGCAAGCGTATCGTTGCCTTCCTGACCGAAGATCCGGTCGTTCCCACCGCCACCGTCAGCCCGGTCGTCGCCGTCGCCCGCAAAAATGACATCGCTTTGGTCGGCGTCGTGGCCGTCAGGGCCGCCGGTGATGTGGTCGTGTCCGGCGCCCCCGTTGATCGTGTCGGCGCCTCGACCGCCACTGAGGATGTCATCCCCCGCAAGTCCGATGAGCCTGTTCGCGTCCTCGTTTCCGACAAGCCGGTCCGCCCATTCGGTTCCAGTCGCGTGTTCTATGCCGATGAGCGTGTTCAGATCGCCGCCGAAGACTGCGGCACTGCCCGAAGCGAGATCGAGATCGAGCATGAGATCCGCAGCGGTCCGGCCCGCGACTTGGGAGTGGTTGCCGAAGTCGACCATGTCCGAGCCGCCGCCGCCATCGACCGTGTCGGATCCAGTGCCGGGGCGGATCAGGTCGTCACCGGGAACGGTTGCGGCAGGGCCTTCGAAACTGACCGCTCCGACCGGATCCAGTGGCGCGGGGTTGCCTTGTTGTCCGCCGGGCGTATCCGGGTCGAACCGCCACTCTGCCACCAGCGCCTCGTCGCCGCGCGCCTCGTCGTCGAGAGAGGTCGCGTGATGGGTCCAGATTTCCTCCGCACTGCGGCTGTCGTCGAAGATCCGAATATCACCTATTCTGCCGGAGTAGGCCTGGTTCAGGTCGAATCCGCCGCCGGGCGTGGCGCCGTCCTGATCCTGACCGAAGATCAACGTTCCGCCGCCGCCAATGGGCGCGTCCGCACCGTCAAGGCCCGCGCCCGACCATTCCAGCAACCCGTCGATATAGAGTCCGATCCGTTCGCCTGCGGCCTGCCATGTCACGCTGAGGCGATGAAGGTCGCCGTCGTATAGCCGGTCAGCGGAGACGGGAATGTCGATGACGGTGTTGTTGACGATCACTTCGAGCCGCTCACCGGATGGGTTGGTGAATAGCGTGAAGGCGTTGGTTTGACCGGGAACGGCATAGGACATGACCGAGAAGCCGCGACCCGGGTTCTCGGCCTGCACCAGCATCTCGACGGTCAGTGCATCGGTGGGCATGGCGTCGAAACCGGGCCGAGCCAGGTAGGCGAAGCCCCCCGACTGGTCGAGTTGGGCCATTGCCGGAAGGTCGGAGCGGCCGTCGCCCCGGAGAAGGTCGTCGCCCGCACCGCCGTCGATCACGTCATTGCCGCCGAGCCCCACAAGCGTGTCGTTGCCGGCTGCGCCGATCAGTTCGTCGCGGGTTGAACGGCCCTCGGCCCGGTCGGCATTGTCGGTCAGGCGCAGCGTCTCGATCCCGCTGAAATGATCACGGCTGCGGTGGGTGATGTCGGTAAAGACATCTGGCGCGCCTTCGACCGTTTCAATGGTGGTGCCATAGGCATAGCCACGTTCGCCCCACACGCGCAGCCCTTCCATCTCGCGATCGAATTGCAGCAGGTCGGTGCCCGATCCGCCGATCACGATATCGGTGCCGGTGGACGTCGAGAGGATGTCGTCGCCGTCGCCTCCGCGAACCGTGTCGTCGTCGCGCCCGCCATAAAGCGTGTCATCGCCGCCGAAACCCTGAACCTCGTCGTCGCCGTTGTGCCCCGAGAGATAGTCCCCACCCTGTGTCCCGATGAGATTGTCGTTGCCCCAGCCGCCGGCGAAGCGCTCGATCCCGGCGAACCCGACTGTCCCGCTCGAAGAGGTGGCGGTGCCATCCGCGACATCGATCCGCCAGTCCACGCGCCGTGAATCGGTGTCCGCAAGTGCGAGTCCGTCGCGCTGGGCCCATTGCAAACGCGAGAAGAATCGCAGTTCGTCCTCTCCTGCGCCGCCATCGACCTGCGCGCTTCCCTGACCGGGGTTGAGGATGTCGTTTCCTGCGCCGCCGCGCAGCGTATCGTCGCCATCCCAGCCGATCAGGATGTCGTTTCCGGCCCCTGCCGCGATCAGATCGCCGCCGATGCCGCCCTGAAGAGCCTCGGCTGCATCGCCGCCGGTCAACGTCGCGGCAGCCTCGCGGACGATTACCGCCTCGACACCGCGCATGGTGCCGGTGGCACCCTTGGCGCCGTAGGTTTCCGCGCCGAGGTCGGCATCGACCGTGTCGGTGGCGGAGAGAAACAGTTCTACGACGTCGCGCCCCGCCCCGCCAAAGAAATCGGTCAGCGACCCGGCGAGCCCGGAAAAGGTACCTATTCGCAGGTAATCATGGCCATCGCCCCCGGAGAGGCGCTCGCGCGCGCTGTCTGGCGTAAAGCCGTTGCCATCATTGCGCAGCATGTCGTTGCCCGGCCCGCCTTCGAGCCTGTCGAAACCGAGCCCGGTGTGAAAGATGTCGTCGCCCGCGCCACCAAAGGCGGTAAGGCTGCCGGAGCCTCCTTCCATGCCGGGAATGACACGGTCGAGCCCGTCATTGCCGTGAAACTCGATCCGCTCGTTGCCGAGGATCAGCCAGTCGTTCTTCTGTCCGCCAAGGAAACGCTCGACGCCGTAGAAGCTCAGCAGGTTGTCGCTGTCGTCGAAGGCGATCAGCCCATCGCGGCCGATGAAGCTTTTGGACTGCGCGTTGCCTCTTTCCGTATCGATCAGCCAGTAGCGTTCCGAGTTGGACAGGTCGAGCGTATCGACCCCCTCATCCGCAAGTGTGTCGGGGTCGATCGGGCCGATTTCGCCCGGCGTATAGACTGGTGTGCCGGAGTCGGGATCGGTCCCCTCGAGGATTTGACCGAAACCATCAGGTCCCGATCCGCCGAAGAAATAGGCCCTCGTCCGGTCCTGGATGTGGTCGGTGAGCGAGGTGGGGTCATCCCCGCTTTCGATGAAGGCATAGGTGTCATCGCCCGCGCCGCCGACGAAACTTTCATCCATCGTCCGGCTGGCCATCCGGTCATCGCCGTTCCCGCCAAACACCCGCATCAAGGGCGGAATGTCATCATCCTGGGGGAGGTAGTCGCGCCGGTTGACAGTGCTGCCTTCAAAGAGATCGCTCCCCTCCCCGCCATCGAAGAGACCGAACTGCCAAGACAGGCGGAACGTGTCCTCGCCTGCCGTGCCGATGATGTTCGTGCCGGGACTGTTGGCCAGGTCCGTACCGATCACCGCGCCTGACGCGTCGCTCTTGTGGATCCGGTAGCTTTGTGAGCCGCTGGCCTCGACCAGGATCGAACTGGCGAAGGTGTTGTTCGGCTCGGCAACCATCAGCGGGGCCAGCCGGTCCGCCCCCGTCTGTCCCTCCAGCAGCGGCGAGGCACCAAGACCGTAGATGATCATGTCGCCGGCATTGTCGAAGCGGTTGATATAGTAATAATCGTCGCCGGACCCGGCAAGCATCATGGCGCCGCCATGGCGCGTTTCGATCGTGTCGTTCCCGGCACCGCCCGCCGCCATGTCCAACCCGAGACCGAGAACGATATCGTCATCGCCACCGCGTCCCGCGATCGTATCATCGCCCTTGTTGCCATTCAGACTGTTGGCCGTGGTGCTACCGACGATGAGATCGTCACCGACAGACCCGAGAAGATCCTCGATGTTTCGCAGGTCATCGGTCACGTCGCCGAGACCCGGCTGCCCGGACGGCCCCAGAACCGCGCGGATCCCGGAGGTGTTCTCACCGGAGTAATCTACCCGGTCGCGACCGGATCCGCCGTCCATCGTGTCCCGTCCCGCGCCGCCGATCAGCGCGTCGTCGCCGCCGTTTCCGTTCAGGATGTCAGCCTGTTCGCCACCAAGGATCAGGTCGTCCCCGGGTCCGCCGCTGCGCTCGTTCGACACGTCATAATCGACGCGCAGTGCGGTCGCCAGCGCCTCGAACGTGTAGACCGCGCTCCCGAAAACGAAATGTTCGATCCGCGAGACCCGGTTGGAACCGAAGTTTCCCAGCAGACCGCCGCCGACATGATTGAGCAGCATGACTTCGGTCGTGGTCGTGCCGCTCTGTTCGTCAATCACCTCGAAGGTGAATTCCGACAGCGGCGCGTTGGTATAGAGCGTGTCGAACCCGTCCCCGCCATCCAGCAGGTCGTCGCCGCCTGCGTTGACCAGGATGTCGTCCTGATCGCCGCCCTTCAGCGTGTCGTCACCGATTCCGGCGCTGAGCACGTCCAGACCGGTGATGGCGTCGAGATCGCTTTTGATGAAGGGGATCGCGTTGATGCCAAGCAGCACGTCCGTGCCGGGAATGCCGTCCTGGCGTAGCAGCGGGCCGACATATCCATCTTCGCCGAGCAGGCGCGCCGCAAGGTTGATCTTGAGATTGAGCGAGGGCAGGTCATCTACCGCCCCACGCACATCATCGATCGCGGTGATCACCGGTTGCTGGAACTCGGGGCCGGTGCCGAAGATCGTCGGAAAGTCGTCGGGGATCGCGTCGAACGGGTCGAGAAGGGAGAGGTCGGGCAGCAAGCCACCGATGGCGTTGTCCACGGCATCGACCAGGGCCTGAACGCCCAGGGCTTCCATCACCGGGTCGAGCACGGGCCGCGTGATCGCGTCGATGGCACTTTCGGCCTTCTCCAGCACCCAGGTTAGCGGGCTGAGCGCGTCTGTTACCGCGCTCAGCGGTTTTCCGATCCCTTCCAGTTTCGAGGCGACCGCATCCAGCCCGTTGCGGAAATCCTCCATCACGGCGCCCATGTCGGTGAAGGGGGCCAGAGCGGTTTCGAGCGCGTCGACCTTCGAGTCCATCTCTTCGAGCGCTTGCGCGGGGAACCGCGTGTTGAGGTCCTCGAACACGCCCTCCATCTGGTCGAGCACCAGGGCCGCCTCGTCCGACAGCGCGGCCGGATCCAGATCCACGGAGTCCTTGAGGTCCAACAGGCTGCTGCGGATCGAGGCAATGTCGCCCTGGTCATTGGCAAGATCGAGTTGCAGACCCTTCACGCCCAGCTTCGCCGCCGTGATCGCGCCGCCGAAAATCTTGATCTCGGTCTCGTGACGTTCGAGCGCCTCCTTGATGTCCTCGGTGCGGGCGGCGACCTTGTCGAGGATTCTGTCGACGGAACGAGCGATGCTGCTGGTAGGCGGGAACAACTTGAGAAAGCTTGTGACTGCCCGGAAATCATCGACGAGCCGGTCGATTGTCTTGGCATCCTTGGCCGCCTCGGACAACCCTTCCTGAATCTTGCCCAGCGCCTCGAGAGCCTTGGCGGATTGTTTCAGCTGTGTTTCGTAGTCGTCATAATGGCGCTCGGTGGCGTCCATGTTGCGGATGTATCCATCCAGCTGCTGGCCCACACTCTTTCCCCCGGAGAATGATCAAAATGCAATTCGAACAGGATCACGCCATGCTTCCGCCGCGTCAAACGTTTTCGAAAGATGATAAGGGGGCGGAAAAAAAGGCGCGCCTTGCGGCGCGCCTTTCCTGGATTCCCATTTCGGGTGGCGTTACCGCACGACATGGACGATGCTGCCATCATCGGCATTCACGATGACAGGCATACCGTTCACGTAGGCATAGCCATATTCCGAATCCGGAATCGATTGCAGTTCGACCGTCTGGGGCACGCGTGCGCCCGTCACGACCTCGCCGTCCAGATAAACGGGGTCCACGCGGTTTTCGCGCACATAGGCGACTTCGGCTTCGCTCAGTTCATTGCCTGCAAGCACGCCGGCAGCGCCGCCGACGGCTGCACCGACCGGACCGCCCACGAGTGCGCCAGTCACGGCGCCTGTGGCGCCGGTGGCAAGTGATGCGTCACTGTTGTCGTAGGTCACCGGGTCGATCTGCATACCGTCGTCATTGAGGATCGGTACCCAGTTATCGCCCATGCTGGCGGTCAGGTATTCGCCATAAGCCCAACCGGACTCACCGCCGAAGCTGACCTTGCACCATTTGCTGTTCTCAAGGCAGCCTTCGAGGCTTGCATCAGCGCCACCATCGATCACGGTGCGCACGGCATGCTGAGGTCCAGGGCCGGCCCGAACGTTCAGATCCGTCACCGCGGTGGCGGTGACGTCGGCCAAGGCGGGAGCGGCCACAAGGGCCATTGCGGATGCTGTCAGAGCAAGGGTTTTCATATCATTGCCTCCTTTGGAGTTTTCCAAGCGGGCAGGGCGTCCCTGCCACTCAGGGGACACAACGGAGGCGGGCGGCAGATGTTCCGATTTCGGGCCGGCGGATTTCTGCCTTGGGTTGAGTTTCGCCATGCGGAACTCATCTTTCCGGCGGGAGTGCCGGTCATGAGAGCGGCCGGGCGCGGTTCTCGCGCCCGGCCGGAGTGTCAGCCCAGAACGGCCTTGATCGCGCGGGTAGTGGCCCCGACGACGGTGTCGGCCTCTTCCCGCGTCAGGCAGAGCGGTGGGGCAAAACCGAGGATATCGCCCTGCGGCATGGCGCGGGAGATGACCTTGTCCTGCTCCATCATCTTGCCGACGACCTGCGCGCCGATCTTGTCGGACGCGTCGAAGAAATCACGTGCTCCCTTGTCCTTGACCAGTTCCACCGCGCAGAGCATCCCGTCACCGCGCACCTCGCCCACGTTGGGGTGATCGGCCAGCGCCTCGGACATGGTCTTGTTGAGATACGCGCCGACCTCGCCCGCGTTGGAGACGAGGTTCAGATCGTCGATCAGCTTGAGGTTCGCGACCCCGGCCGCCGCGCCGATGGGATGGGCCGAATAGGTCCAGCCGTGGCCGATGGGGCCGTTCTCGTCGGTGCCCTGTTCCAGCACCTTCCACATCTTGTCGCCCACGATGGAGCCCGAGAGCGGCGCATAGGCCGAGGTCAGCCCCTTGGCGATGGTGATGAGGTCTGGTCGGATGCCGTAATGATCCGAGCCGAACATGGTGCCCATGCGACCGAAACCGGTGACGACCTCATCCGCGACGAGAAGGATGTCGTGCTTTTCCAGAACCTTCTGGATCGCTTCCCAGTATCCGGCGGGCGGCGGTACGATGCCGCCGGTGCCAAGGATCGGCTCGCCGATGAAGGCCGCGATGGTATCGGCGCCTTCGCGCTGGATCAGCGCCTCGAGTTCGTCCGCGCAATGCTGGCTGAACGCTTCTTCGGACATGTCGGCATCGGGACGGCGGAAGTAATAGGGCGCCTCGGTATGGATGATCTGCGACAGTGGCAGGTCGAATTTCTTGTGAAAGAGTTCGAGCCCGGTCAGCGAGCCGGTGACAAGGCCCGAGCCGTGATAACCGCGCCAGCGCGAGATGATCTTCTTCTTCTCGGGGCGGCCCAGGATATTGTTGTAGTACCAGATCAGCTTGACATTGGTCTCGTTCGCGTCGGACCCGCCCAGGCCGAAATAGACCTTGGACATGCCGGCGGGCGCGCGTTCGAGGATCATGTGTGCGAGCGTGATCGACGCCTCGGTCCCGTGGCCGACATAGGCGTGGTAATACGCCAGTTCCTTTGCCTGCTCGGCGATTGCATCGGCGATCTCGGTCCGGCCATAGCCCACGTTCACGCAGTAGAGACCGGCGAAGGCGTCGAGCATCTTGTTGCCGTCGCGGTCCTCGATGAACACACCGCTGCCGGTCTTGACCACGCGGTTGGGGCTTTCGCCGCGCGCGTGCTGTGCAAGGTGGGTCGAGGGGTGGAAAAAGCTCTCGCGGTCCCACTGGTCGAGTTTGTCGTTCTTCAGCATTGCTGATCCTTCCTTTGCTGCGGCAGGGCGGGCGTGTCAGGCCCAGTCCCGGCAGACGTACTTGATTTCGGTGAATTCTTCCATGCCCAGCCTTGCGCCCTCGCGGCCCAGCCCCGACTGCTTGGTGCCGCCGAAGGGGATCGGCGCGCCGGTGACCTTGGTGCGGTTGACCGCGACCATGCCGTATTGCAGCGCACGGCTGAGCCGGTAGATGCGCCGGGGGTCGAGGCTGTGGACATAGGCCACCAGCCCGTATTCGCTGTCATTGGCGCGGGCGACGACCTCTTCCTCGGTATCGAAAGGGGCGATGGGGGCGACGGGGCCGAATGTTTCCTCGGCCATGATCTTTGCGTCGGCGGGAACATCGGCCAGGACGGTGGGCTGGTAGAAGAGCGGCCCCTGGGGATGGCGTTCGCCGCCGCAGACCAGCCGCGCGCCTTGGGCCAGCGCATCGGCGACATGCTCTTCCTGCTTGGCGACGGCTTTTTCGTTCATCAGGGGACCGATATCGGGATCTTCCATACCCGCACCGACGCTCAATGCCTGGGTGGCCTGGGCGAAACGGGTGACAAAGTCCTCATAGACGCTGCGTTCAACGAGGATTCGGTTGGCGCCCAGGCAATCCTGACCGGAGGTCGCGAACTTGGCCTTGATCGTCTCGGCCACCGCGCGGTCGAGGTCGCAATCGGCAAAGACGATCACCGGGGCATGACCGCCGAGCTCCATCACCAGCGTTTTCACCGTTTCGGCCGACTGGCGGTAGAGCAGCTTGCCCACCTCGGTCGAGCCGGTGAAGGAGAGCGCGCGAACGCGGGCATCGCGCGTCCAGGGCTCGACGATCTCGGGCGCGTGGCCGGTCACCACGTTGAACACGCCAGCCGGAAAGCCTGCGCGTTCGGCCAGCTCGGCCAGCGCCAGCGCGCTATAGGGCGTTTCGGCCGAGGGGTGCGCGACGACGGTGCAGCCGGCTGCAAGCGCGGCGGCGGCCTTGCGCGTCAACATGGCCGAGGGGAAGTTCCACGGGGTGATCAGCGCGGCGACGCCCACGGGTTCAAGCCAAAGCTCGACCTCGGCATCCGGCAGATGACTGGTGACGCCCTCGATATTCGGGCGCTTGGCCTCTTCGGCGTAAAACTCGACGAAGCTGGCGGCGTAATCAATCTCGCCGCGCGCCTCGGAAACCGGTTTTCCCTGTTCCAGGACCATGATGCGGGCCAAGTCCTCGCGGTGCTCGATCATGAGGTCGAACCAGCGACGAAGGATGGTGGAGCGGTCCTGCGGCAGGCGCCCCGACCATTCGGGAAAGGCCGCCTGCGCGGCGTCTACCGCGCCGATGGAATCCGTGCCTGTCATTGCGGCGACGTCGCCCAGCCGGTCGCCGGTGGCGGGGTCGGTGACGGCGAAACTGTCGCCAGTCGCCGACCCGCACCATTTGCCGCCGATATAGGCGAAGGAACGGAGAAGCGCCTTGTCGGCAATTTCGTCACGGGCCGAGAACGCGGTATCGAGCATGGTGTTTCTCCTTTTGCCTGATGCGGGCAGACTCGCCGATCGGGGCAGAAGATGTGACTGAACTGCACGTCCCACGCAGAATTTTCAGCTACGCGTCGCCATTTCCGAAGAGGATTTCCAAGGGCGGCGGCCCCGCGCCCTTGACCGGCTTGGTCACGATATAGGTGAAATACCTGCTGAGCCCGATCCGCGCGTCGAGCATCGCGTCAATCAGGCGCTGATAGGCGTCGATGTCTCGCGTCACGATCTGGAGCAGGTAATCGAACCCGCCGCCAAGCGCCCAGCAGGCCACCACCTCGTCATAACGCTGCATCGCTGCCTCGAACGCTTGAAAGCTAGGGGCCGTATGATCGGCAAGCTCGGCCGCGACGAAGACCGTCACGTGGGGCGCGAACTTGCGCAGGTCGATCCGAGCGCCGTAGCCCTGGATCAGGCCGGCGGCCTCCAGCTTCTTCAGCCGCTCCCAGCAGGGGGTCGGCGACAGGCCGATCCGGTCCGCTAGGGCAGATTTGGTGATACGGCCCTCGGTGCTGAGCACGCGGAGAATGGCAAGGTCTCGGTCGTCAAGCTGCATCGTCAGGCCCGGATCACCGTGCCGGCACCGCCGAACTGCGCGCGGACATGGGTCGCGATGGCGGTGTCCTGCGCGCCGGTGCCGGTCAGGTCGCAGATCGTGATGTCGCTGTCGGCCTTGCGGCCCGGCATGGCGCCGGTGATGATCTCGCCCAGTTCCGGCGGCGTGCCCCGGTTCCAGAGCCCGGCTTTCAGCACGGCCTCCATCTCGCCGGCGGTTTCGCATTGGCTGACCCGGTCGCAGATATAGGCATCAGCGCGCAAAAGCGCCTGCGGTTCGATCTCGTTCTTGCCGGCCTGATCCGAGCCCATGGCGGTGATGTGAAGGCCGGGATGCAACCAGTCGGCCATCAGCACAGGTTCGCGGGCGGGCGTGGTGGTGACGACGAGCTGGGATTGCGCGACCAGATGCGCAGGGTCGTCGGTGGCGCGGGCCTCGATGCCCAGGTCGCGGGCCAGATCCTCGGCGCAGGCGACGGCCTTGTCGGCGTCACGCCCCCAGACAAGGACCGATTGGAACGGGCGGACCAGGTGGGCTGCCTTGATCTGGAGCCGTGCTTGGACGCCTGTCCCGATGACGCCTGCGGTTTCGACCGTTTCGGGCGCAAGATGTCGCGCCGCGACGGCCCCGGCGGCAGCGGTGCGCAGATCGGTGAGATAGCCGTTGTCGAGAAACAGCGCCTCGACCAGGCCGGTTTTGGCCGAGAACAGGATCATCAGCCCGTTCAGGCTGGGCAGGCCAAGCTTGGGGTTGTCGAAGAAGCCGGGCGAGACCTTGATGGCGAACCCGTCGAAGCCCGGGATATAGGCGGTCTTCACATCGACTTCGCCATTTGCCTCGGGTAGCTCCATCGACAGGATCGGTGGCATCACCACATGACCCGACGCCAACGCGGCAAAGGCGCGTTCGATCACGTCCACAAGTGTCAGGTCCAGTGACACGACCTCGCGCAATTCCGCCTCGGTCAGGATCTGGATGTCATGCGCCATAGGGCACCCCCTTTACCTCGAGATCTCCGATCGTCACATCCTGCCCGTTCATGATGTGCGCAAAAACCCGCATGTCCACGTTGCGCCCCGTCAGGATCGTGGCGACCAGCCCCTCGGGCACGGGTAGCTTGCCCGAAAGCAACGCGGCCTGACCTACGACCGAGGCACCCTCGGCGACGATGCGATCCTCGAAGAAGGTCACCTGCATGGCATGGCGGATCTCGTCCTCGGTGACAAGAACAGTGCCGTCGAGCAGGTCGCGGCAGAGCGGAAAGCTCAGCTTGTTCTCCAGCCCGATGCCACCGCCCAGGGAATCGGCGAGGGAACTGTGCTCCTGCACCTCGACCGGGCGGCCCGCGCGCAGGCTTTCGTGCATCGCCGCGCCCCGATCCATCGAGATGCCGATCACGCGGATGTCGGGCTTGGCGGTCTTGGCGGCCAGCGCGATCCCGGCGGCAAGCCCACCGCCCGAGAGCGGTACAAGGATGGTGTGAAGGTCAGGCCGCGCCTCTATCAATTCCAGGCCTATAGTGCCTTGGCCCGCGATCACGTGCGGATCGTCGAAGGGCGAAATCTCGACCAGCCCCTCGGTCTCGCACAGCCTGCCGCTTTCCCGCATCGCCTCGTCCTGTGAGCGCCCGACGATACGCACATCCGCCCCCAAGGCACGGATGCCGTCGACCTTTGCCTGCGGCACCAGTTCCGACATGCAGATCACCGCCCGCATCCCGCGTGCCCGCGCTGCGAAGGCCACGCCACGCCCGTGGTTGCCGGTCGAGCAACAGGTGACGCCGCCCACGCCTTCGGGCAGGGCCATCACGGCCGAAACCGCACCGCGCAGCTTGAATGCGCCGATGGGCTGCATCAACTCCATCTTCATCAGGAATTCCCGTCCCGTGGCGCGCTCCATGAACGGAGAAGGAACCAGTGGCGTGCGGTCCGCAATTCCCGCAATGCGCGCGCGGGCCGCGTAAACGTCGGCTAGAGTCAACGGCATGGAGCGGCCCCCAAGTTCATGGTGTTGTACACAACATCATATGATTCACCGTTCTCACCCAACAGGCGCGACGTCAACATGTCGCTTTCAGGCATATCCTGCCGCGGGATCGCTTGTATGAGAAGCAAGTGGCATGCGTGAATTGTACACAAATGCCATCGCTTTACCCAAGCTGCGAGGTTTTCATGCCGATCGAGTTCGCTCCTTTTCCCAAGGCCGAGTACGACCGTCGCATCGCCCTGGTGCGCGAGTCGATGGCGCGGGCCAATCTGGACGTGCTGTTTGTCACCAACCCATCCAACCAGAACTGGCTGACCGGTTATGACGGTTGGTCCTTCTATGTGCATCAGGGCGTGATCCTGACCATGGAGGGCGACCCTTGGTGGTGGGGCCGGCTGATGGATGCCAATGGTGCCCGACGGACCGTCTGGATGGAGGATGAGCAGGTTCTGCATTATGCCGATCGTTACGTGCAGAGCCCCGACGTGCACCCGATGGAGGATCTCGCCTCGCATCTGCGGATCATGGGTTTCGGCGACAAGCGCATCGGCGTGGAGATGGAGACCTATTATTTCACCGCCCGGGCATTCGCCACGATGGCCATCGGGCTGCCCGAAGCCGAATTCGTGGATGCGACGACGCTGGTCAACTGGCAGCGCCTGATCAAGTCGCCTGAAGAGATCCGATTCATGCGTCGTGCCGCGCGTATTTCGGAACTGGTTATCCACCGCGCGGTCGAACTGGCCGAACCGGGAATGCGCAAGCACGATCTGGTGGGAGAACTGTTCAAGACGTCAGTGCAGGGCGAAGATGACAGCTGGGGCGATTACCCTGCCATCGTGCCACTTCTGCCCTCGGGCGAGGACGCCTCGGCCCCTCACCTGACCTGGAACGGCGAGGCGCTGAAGAAGGGCGAGGCGACCTTTATCGAGCAGTCGGGCTGCTTCCGTCGCTATCACGCGCCTTTGTGCCGGTCGATTTTCTTTGGCAAGCCACCGATGCACATGGTCGACGCGGCGCAGGCACTGACAGAGGGGCTCAACGCGGGGATCGAGGTCGCCCGGCCCGGCAACCGCGCCTGCGACATCGCGCGGGCGCTGGACGTCGAATTGCAGAAGGTGGGCATCGACCGACCCGCGCGCTGCGGCTATGCCGTGGGCCTCTCCTATCCGCCGGATTGGGGCGAGCACACCGTGTCGCTGCGCGCCTTCGACGAGACGGTGCTGGAGCCGGGAATGACTTTTCACTTCATGCCGGGACTTTGGATGGACGGTTGGGGAATCGAGACGACCGAGACGATCCTTATCCGCGAGGACGGCCCGGCCGAGCCCCTATGCAACGTGGAACGCAAGCTTTTCATCAAGGACTGATCGTGAGCGTACTCGACGATACAAAGGCGCTGCTGGCTGACCTGATCGCGCATCCGACCGTATCGGCCGACAGCAACATCGCGCTGATCGAGCATCTGGCCCACGCGCTGGAAAATGCCGGGGCCGAGGTCGAGATCTGGCATGATGACACGGGTGCCAAGGCCAACCTGTTCGCGACTCTGGGACCTAAACGGGATGGAGGGATTGTCCTGTCGGGCCATTCCGACGTGGTGCCGGTCACCGATCAGGATTGGAGCAGCGATCCCTTCGAGATGGAGGAGCGTGACGGTCGACTTTATGGCCGGGGTACCTGCGACATGAAGGGGTTCATCGCCGCCGCTGTCGCTATGGCGCCCCGTTATGCCGCGCTGAACCCGCAGCGGCCGATTCATTTCGCCTTCACCTATGACGAGGAGGTGGGATGTTTCGGCGCGCAGGCGCTGGCCCGCACCCTGCAGGAGAAAGGGATCAAACCGGCCGTCGCGATCATCGGGGAGCCGACCTCGATGCGGGTCATCGAGGGGCACAAGGGGTGTTACGAATACACCACCCATATCACGGGGCTCGAGGGGCACGGCAGCGGGCCGGATCGGGGCGTGAACGCTGTGGAATACGCGGTGCGCTATGTCGGCAAGTTGCTCGAACTGAAGTCCGATCTGCGAAGTCGCGCCCCCGAGGGCAGCCGGTTCGAACCGCCTTGGACCACGATCAACACCGGTTCGCTGATGGGGGGCGTGGCCCATAACGTCATCCCCGGCAAGGCGCGGATCGAGTGGGAGATGCGCCCGGTCCAGCGTTCGGACGCTGATTTCGTCAAGGACGAATTGCACCGCTTCTGCACGCGTGACCTGATCCCAGCGATGCAGGCCGTTCATCCGACGGCCGGTATCGAGACCGAGATCATCGGCGAGGTCGACGGGTTGGAGCCGATGGCCGAGAACGAGGCGCGCGACCTGGTGATGGAGTTGACCGGCGCGAACGGGGCCGACCTGGTGCCCTTCGGCACCGAGGCCGGCATTTTCCAGGGTCTCGGCATGAGCGTCGTGGTCTGCGGCCCCGGCTCCATCGAACAGGCACACAAGCCCGACGAGTTCGTGGCGATCGACCAGTTGGAGCAGTGCCTGGCCATGCTGGAGCGGCTGGGTCCCAAGCTGGCCTGACGCGATGGATACCGCCCGCGACCGGTTCGACCGTCTGCACGCCACGCTGCGCGACCGGATCTGCATGCTGGATTACGCGCCCGGACTGCGTTTGTCCGAGGCCGAGTTGGCGGCGGAATTCGGAACCTCGCGCACGCCGATGCGCCGTGTGCTTGGCCGGCTGGAAGGCGAGGGGCTTGTCCAGTCGGTGCAAGGCGTCGGCACCTTTGTCACCGACGTGACCCTGGCTGAATTGGACCAGACCTACGAGCTGCGGATGGAACTTGCGGGTCTGGCCGGACGCCTTTCGCCGCAACCTCCGGAAGAAGACGTGATGAACCGGCTGCGGGCTGGTGCGGAAGCCGCCAAGGCGCTGGCTCTCGACCCCGAGCCGCGCGTCTTCGCGCGGCTGAACATGGATTTTTTCCTGCTACGACTGATCCTCACCGCCAACGAGCCGCTACGTGAGACAGCCGAACGGCTTTACATCAGGACCGCGCGGATCTGGCTGAAATCGGTCTTCGCCGAACGTCTGGACCTGCATGAGGAGGTTCATGCCTTCGAGGCGGAAACGCGCGATGTCACTGCTGCCATCGAGATCGGCGATCTCGAGGCCGCCGCGCTGATCCAGCGGGCCCATATCTCGATGAGCTACAGGCGGTTGCGCGGCTAAGGGTGCGACATCACTTCCAGGCAAATTGCGGCTGGTCGAAATGCGCGACACGAGTCGCGCGGCCGTGCAGCGCCACCTCGCGAAACTGGTAGATCACGGCAGCCGTGGGTGCGTACATGTAGTGACCGAGACTCGGGAAATAGGCGGACAGTACGGGCTGGTCGCCGTGTTCGCTTTCTATAAGCCGCGGTATGTCCGGGCTGTCGAGTTCCGAAAAGGGCAGGTGATAGACCTCGGCGACTTCCGCCGGCTCGGGGTGCAAGACCACTTCAGGTCCGGCCCAGAGGACGACAGGTGACATGATGAAACCGGACCGGGTCACGAAAGGATCAAGGTGGCCAAGGATATCCTCCGGTGCAAGCAGGAGGCCCAGTTCCTCGTGCAATTCGCGCAGCGCCGCGTCCTCGACGGTTTCGCCCGGATCCAGCCGTCCACCGGGCAGGGCGTATTGGCCGCCATGCCGATTGAGACGTTGCGGCCGCAAGGTGACGATGACGCTGGCCTCACCGCTTGTCGGGTTGCCGGTCACCACGATTGCGACGGCGGCACGGCGCAACTGTTCGGCGGGCCGATCGCACCGGTCGAACTCCTCCAGCCGTGTGCGAATTGCTAGACGCAGGGTCTCGTCCGGTTTCATGAGGGCGTCCTCTTTTCCCAAGCTTGGGGAAGCAAACCATTGACCTGCCCCAAACGCACGCTGGGCTGGATGATGACGCTGCGTAATGAAGGGCCGCGCGCGCCTTCCGGCGCGCGCGGGTTTGCCCGCCGCAGGGTCAGGCCATCAGGTCGAAGATCTCGCCACCGATCTGGATGTTGATCTGGTCCTGCCCCTCGCCATCCACAAGCGCCCAGAGGATCTGGCCGGTGGGGCGATAGATCACGAAGGCCTCCTGCACGGCATCCTCGCCCGAGCGGTC
>CANMQJ010000018.1 GCA_947500005.1 uncultured Paracoccaceae bacterium
CTCCCCGATGACTTCGGGGGCATCATCCACGTCAGTGTAAGGGGGTCATTTTTGGACGCCGATCACCCCTCTACGGGGTCAATTTTGCACGCCTGTTCACACACTTCACTCCCTTTTTGAACAATCGTGCCTGATGCAGTGCTTATCCTTTGTAGACATAAAATTCGACGAGAATTCCCCAAGAGCGAAATTCAGCGCAGACTGAGTAGTCATAGATTGCGCGATCACCTATCCTGAAATTGTAGCAACCAATGGCTGACTTGGCGATGGAATGCTTCCGGATCGACGAAAGTGGCTATACGGGATTTGACCTGCTCAATGCTGACCAGCGTTTTCAGGGCGCCTCGGCTATTGCAATTGACGACGACGACGCCAAGCGGCTGATCAAGCAGCACTTCCCAAGGCTGCAAGCGCCTGAGCTCAAGTATCGTGCCCTATCGAGGCGGCAATCCAACCACCCGCGGCTGCTTGGTTTGATGCGAGACCTTTTGAGCGACTTCAAGTGTGTGACCTATGTCTGCGACAAGCGGTTCATGTTGACGCTCATGTTCGTCGACTACGCCGTAGAGCCCTATTATTATGAGCGCGGTTTTGACTTCTACGCCAATGGCCAGAATTATGCGATGGCTTCCATGCTGCACATGGCTGGACCGACGCTGCTCGGCAAGCCGCAATTCAGGAGGCTGATGGCGTCTTTTCAGCGCGCTATGAAGGAAAAATCCGACGAAGCGCTCAACGACCTGGTGGCAGCCGCCAGAGCGACGAATTGGGAGCAGATACCTGAGGTTGTTGGACCTCTCGCGCATTACTCCGCGCCCGAGTGCCTGCAAGCCATTGCCACCCCCGGCCTAAACACCGACGTTGCGATGATTGTGCTGCAGTCGTTGATCACGCGGATGGAAGTGATGGCGAACGGCCCCTATCGTGTGGAGCACGACCAGTCCAAGAACCTCGCCACCTATCATGAACTCTTGCAGAGGTTCATCCATCACGAAGAGTCCGTGCAATTCCGTGCGACCGAAATCACGACCCTTAGCTTCCCCTTGAAGCTGAACGAGGTGGAGCAAGTGGACTCCAAGAAGAGCCCTGCGGTGCAGCTTGCGGACGTGATGATCGGCGCCGCGATCGAAGCAGGAAACAATCTTGCGGGATTGCGCAGTGGCGGATTGGACCCTGAGCTCTTGCTGGCACTGTATGCCGACGAACAATTCATCCACATGCTGCCATCAATCGATTTTGAAGAGCAACGACGCTTCCGGCAAGGAACCGAGGGCGGTGAGCTGATTGACTATCTCGCCGCCAACCTCATGGGGCCAAAACGTTAGGCCTCCCAGCCTTTGATTGGCCACCTGTTCAAGTCGAGCGAGGGGCACGGTTCGCTCCGGCGCCTTGATGCCGTCCGAGCGCTATAGAACATGGACATCTTGGGCTCTTAGCCGCCCCGCAACGTTACGGCGGACCTTTTGCATCGCAACAGCCCGTAGTCAACGTGAATGGTTCGAAGGCGACCGTCTCGAAGGAGCCCAACGCAGTGCTGCTGCGTCGCTGAAGCCCACATTGTTGGAACGCGGGCTGACGTTGCCCAGTAAGGGCGCCATTGTGGCGACCGTGCTAATGGCTTACCACCGCGTCAAAGAGGGATGAGATAGTCTTGGACAGACATTCTGCCATGAAGATAGTCTGTCGACGGAGGAAAATTTCGAGACGATCATGCCCATTCCAGATTTTGCAGCACACGGCGCGCTGCCGCCGTTCATTTCAGGTCATGCCACAATTCCAGCCGCGCGGTCGCCCTATCCCGCATCCATGCTCGATGTTGTCGACCGCTTCTGCACATCACCGGACCGCGCCAAGCTGCTAAAGGGGTTGAATCACTACCGTAAGCATCTTCACTCGGGTGGGTTCGTTTCTGGGCATCAGTGGATCGACGGCAGCTTCGTTGAAAACGTCGAAAAAATCAGAAATCGCAGCCCAAGTGACATTGATGTCGTAACCCTATTTAATCGACCATTAAAGTATCAGGCCGACCCCAAATCCTGGCCTAAGGATTATGAAGGGCACTTGTTCGAGAATTATTTCGACACGAACGCGATGAAGCCTGTTTATAAGTGCGACACCTACGGCATAGACCTCGACGTAGGTTCCCGTGCCCTCGTCAGAAATTCAACATACTGGTTCGGGCTATTCTCTGACATGCGAGATACGGCCGCAAAGAAGGGAATAATCGAAATTCCCCTTGCAGTGGATGCGATGGAGTTCAATGCGGTAGATCTCGCAATAGGGGGCAAGTTCAATGTCTGACCTCCAAAGAATGGCCGAGCTGGAAAGGCAGCAGGTGGAGCTCGAAGCTCTTGCGAAGGAGGCTGAGTCCGACGGTGACGTGGTGGGGCGGCTGAGCTTTAAGACAAGGCTAAATATCGTAGCAACGGAACTTGCAGCGCTCAGAGCGAGAGATGCTCGGGTCGCGGAAGTGGCTATTTTGTTTGACGGGGCTCCTGTTGAGGGAAGCCGAACCATCGACGCGACCTTCGCCGCTCAGGCGCTCACCTACTTTCAAGCCGTCGTCACTCGCCTTTTCGCTTCAAACTTGAAAGGCGAACTTGCGGCGCGCGGAAAAATTAGAGGGGCTGAACTCGCAGCCTTGAATATTCGAGGCATCGCAACAGGCTCATTCGGGTTCGTCCTTGAAGAGAAGGAGGCACGTCAGGCCAGCGCCGTCAAAACGCCGATTCGGGAGTCTCTTGAGGAAGCAGCGGCCCTGTTCGAAGAGTTCACGCAAGAGAATGAGGATGAGTTTCTGATTGATGTCGATGACATCAACCCCAGGGTATTCCGCGCACTCGCACAGTTCTTTCGGCACCTTGAAAAGAATGACGCCGCTCTAAAGACTAACCTTCCTGACCGTCAGTATTCGTTCGATCGGGCAGGAATTGAACGGGCTTACCGAAGAATTACAGAAACGAATGTGAAGATTGAACCAGTTGTTTGGATTGGGACACTGGTCGGACTTTCGCCCATCAAGCGCACGTTTGATTTCAAGCGGGATGGCGCGCAGGAAATAGTGTCTGGAAAGTTCAGCCATCAAGTAAGCCAAGATTACTTGGAACGGATCGAGGGCGATGAGGGAATTACATTGGGCGCTCGTTTCACTGCAAAAATCGAAATCGGAACTATTAGAAAGCCTGATGGATCGATAAGCGTCAGCTACACTGTAACCGACCTTGTGGACGCTCCCTCGACGACAGGGTAGATTCTTATGCGCGTTTTGCTACCGAATATGTGTGACCAGCATGGCGGATTTGATGGCGGATCATATTAAGATCATGCTGTTCTCTGATCTACCCCAAACGAGTGGTCCTGGTTGATTTTTAGTGAATCGCTGGCCGTCTATCGATGGTTACAATGCTTCCCGGCACCGAAGGCTTGTAGCTCAAGGAGCTATGTGTGCGTTCGGTATTGTAATGGCGGATGGCGAAACCCCAGAGGTCGAATGTCTGCCTTCTCTCTCCGGGCAAAGTCCAATGTCAAGTGCAGCGAATGTCCGCTCCCCGCCCTCTTTACTGGATCAAGCCTCGCCCCATACGTGTGTGCCGGCATCTATTCGCGATCGAGAAATCGGCGCGCTCCCTGAGGTCTCAACTATGGATACCGATAGGCCGGGGCGATTTGGCGATTATTGACATTCTGGAACCGCTCGAGTGAGAAACATGCCCTCGACGCGATGTCCTGCCGCCTCGACCAGCGCACGGGCGATCGGGGGCATCTCAGCTACAGCACGCGCAACATCATCCATGGCAACGCGCTTTGACACTTCTGGTGCGTCAAGCCGCACGAGGTGCTCACGGCCGATGAGAAGCCCAGCCTGGCCGAGTGCATTATGCGACTGAGCGCGCATCGCCGAGAGGTAGAACTGGTTGGCCCAGACAAGCTGGCCACCAATCCGATGCCACCACCGCATTCGGCAGGTGGCCTGCCCACATCCGAGGCTCAGGAGCCTGATCTGTGTCCGGTCAATATCGAAGCAGGTCGTAGCATCGACCACACCGACCATCGCCGGGTTGTTCGCCCAAATTCCGCCATCAGCGAAGACGTAGCCGTCTCGCTCGATCGCTGAGAAATAAGTCGGCGCAGCCGCAGCGGAGAGCCCCACGGTGACCAGCTTTTCGAACTGGTCCTTCTTGTAGTCTGGATGGTGCGGTGTCTTGAAGATGTAGGGCTCACCGTATCGTCCCTCGAAGGAAGGAATGCACGTCGGCACCTTCACAGACCCCAGTAACGCGTCCCCGAACTCGCGACGCAACTCGTTCTCGAGCCGGCGCCGGTCGTAAGGGTTCACAAACCACCGACCGAAGTTGCGGAGCGGACGAGTCAGCCTGTTCCCAGGAAAGATGCGTTCACCGCGTTCAATGTAGAGCCTGGAGATCTCCTTGGCTGATTTCCCCTGCGCCAGCCCCAAGGCGATGATCCCTCCGGTTGATGTCCCCGTGATCATGTCGAAGTGCTGCCCGATGGGTTCACCATCGAGAAACCGGCTTTCGATTTCAGCCAACATGAGACAAGGGAGAAGGCCGAGAATACCACCACCGTCGATCGAGAGGATCTTGAAGGGTTTTCCCTCCGGCCACGGCTGAACCGGGCGGAGTGTCTGTCTGGTTCCATCGGAACGACGGGGGACTGTATGGTCGTAGGAGGCGTCAGGCGGCATTGTCTTGTTCTTCCCCGTCCGCGTGACGACCGCCGCCGACCCACCGTCCAGTTGCTTCCCACACCTCGTAGCAGGCCAGCCAACGGGCCGCCCACGGTATGGTGGTGTCTGCGATCAACATTGTGCGATCCCACTCGCCCGCCTTGGGATCGAACAGGCAAAGAGGCGACAGGCGGATGTCTGGCCCCTCGAAGTAGACATGGGGAATGGGCGCCTCTTCGATCGCATCGAAGTTGAGAACCAGCGAAGGGCGCAGCACCCGGACGACGGGCATGAACCTGGACATGGTCATGTCGCCGGGACGAGGCAGGCCGTATTCGACACTGACGTGGAAGCTGCGCTCCAGCCCCTTCAGATCTCCGAACCAGACCAGCGACTGTGGCACCATCCCGGGCGTGACCTGAAACTTGGGCCACCTGCGGGCCATGGCTTTGGTCTGGGCCGAGAGCGACATTGCCACAAGCCCGGTCTGGAAGCGGAGGGGGCGCTTAGAGCCGAAGAAGGTGTTCGTGCTCGCCGCCGGCTTGGCCCTCGCTGATGCGGGCGCCGCGAGGATGCCGCCCGCTGCCCCAAGAGCGTGCTTGCCGCTCTGAACAAGACCGCCAGTTTCTTCCGCGAAGTCCTTCACGACGTCCCGGGCAACGGTTTCCCCGAACATCGCCTCAAGGGCCGCAGTCCGATCCTTGAAGGAACGGCTTTCGTCCAGAACCACTTCGAGCTGACGAAGGAAAAGCTTCATGTCGCCGATCAGGAGATTCTGGTCGTGGCGGTTTTCGGGCCAGCGATCTGTGAAGAGGTCCCCTCTGCAGCGCGGGTTCTCCACCACGATCAGCTCACCCATGCGTTGTGCAGAGAGTAGACGATCGAGAATGTGGGTGGCGGTTACCCGGAGGTTTTCGCCGATCGTGCGCCGGGCTTCGGCCACTTCTACGGTCAGACAGCTGAACATCACGGAGGCGGGCATCCGCTTCCCTTTCCGGAGGATCCAGCGGATATCCCGATTGCGCTTCAGTAGCTGCAATCCAACAGTGACGGCAGACTTGCCGCCTACTTCAGACGAATGCTCTGGAACGGGGATGGAATCGGCATCTTTCGCGATTACTTCGAACGCCTTATCCGCAGCCATGACCCTCTTCGCATATGCCTCCGCAAAAGCCTTATCGACGGGGCAAAGCGCGTTGTAGTGCTCAGCAAATGCGAAGCTGTTCATGAGCACGAAGTAATCGCTGGACCGAGGATCCTCTGGTTTGGAGTGGAAGATGTGGCTCCGGCGGGGATCGCCTGCTTCGAGCAAGACCGAGGGGGAGAGGTCGATGTGCATCCCGTCCGCGTAGTGAACCGTGACGCATCGGGTCTGCCTCGTCGTGCAGTCATGGTAGCGGGAGCCCGGTTCGCCGCGGATCGCCTCGTAGAGAAGATCGAGAGCCTGGGACGGGCTGATGCCTTCCAGCATTAGCTCCACGATGATGTCGATGTCGAAGCCGACATTGCGATGCTTGGCCTTGATAGTCGCCCCAATCGCAACCGAGCCCTGCTGGTAGAAGATCCGGATGAGGTCCTTGAGCGGGCTGCCATCCCGTTCAAGGTGCTTCTCGATGGCCTGCTTTCGTTGGGTCATCAGAAGATGTTGGCTCGGAGGGAGTTCCAGCTTGATCGCCACGGCGGCCAGCAAGCGCTCGCCGAGCGAGTCGAGCGGGATGAATGGGTGCCTCGGAAATTGGTTCATGCTCGCCTCTCTTGCCGAATCATCAATGTTGACTGATCCACCCCGACGTGATTCAACCGTCTCTTAGGTGAATATCTGTGTTTCACAGACTGGACAGTAGCGGCGGCCCGCCCCTCTGTCCAGTCTGCGAAACACTAAGTGTCGTGCATGCAACACTCAGGAGGTCAACATGGAGCTTGGAGACATAGGCAGTCTTCTGGCGCGACGCAGGGGCAACATGGGCGTTCGCGCGGCGGCCAGGGAGATCGGGATTAGCCCTTCAACACTGTCACGCATAGAAAATGGCCATGTCCCGGACGTCGCGACACTCGAGAAGGTGTGCGCCTGGCTGGAAGAGGACACATCGAAATTCACCGGGCTCGGGAACCTTCAGATTGCCTTCAAGAACAAGAAGGCTCTCCCCCCGCGGACGGCCCAATCTCTGGCGACACTGATTGAGAAAGCGGCCGACCAGTTCGCGAAGGTCAACGCGAGAGGCCATTAAGTGGCGTTTCGGCGAGGGTTCAAGTCGCAGTGCGAGCGGCGATCGGTCGAGTATCGCAAACAGCTTGGGGTACATGCTTCCGGGCCGCTGTCAGCCGATCGCTTGGCGGACCATTTGGGTATCACGGTGTGGTCGGTCAAAGACGTCGAAGACCTTGACGCAGAGAACCTTTCGGTTCTGACCAACGAGGCGGATGACTCTTGGGCTGCGTTGACGATGCGCATGGGAGCTTCGAACCTCGTTGTCTACAAGCCGGTCTCTTCGCTGGGCCGCAGAAACAACGTGATCATGCACGAGCTGTCGCACATCATCCTGGGGCACGAACTCGCTCAGGCCTTCCTGATGGAAGATGGCTCCTTGGTCCCGGGAAACTTCGATCAGGACCAGGAAGATGAAGCTGACTGGCTTGCCGGCACCTTGTTGTTGCCTCGGCCTGCGCTCCTCTCGATCCGAACCCAAAGGATTCCGGATGAAGTGGCGTGCGACCAATATCTGGTCAGCCGGGAAATGCTGACTTGGCGGGCTCGGATGACCGGGGTCGACTACCAGTTGTCTCGGAGGTAGCGGGGCTCCCTTTTCCCTCCATGGGTATCGCTGCCGAAGATGCACAGTGAGCCTAAGCCTCTGGCATCCCGCTCGACATCCCACGGTCCGCCTGCCGCCGGTTCCCGCATCCGCTCAATGTTCGCAACCTCCAACTCCCGGCAGCTTCCCTCTATGGCGAATGGCTCAGCGCAGCCTTCATGGGCAATGGTCAATTCTGAACCAGAGTAGAAAGATGCTGCTGGCCACTTCGCTCCGCAGAGGCTCTACGCCTGATCAGTTCACGAAGTGGGCTACCGATTTTGAAGTATCACGCAACCCACTGATAAGGATAAAGATTTCGCTTTTAGCCCATCACTGCTAAGCGAAAAACTATGCGCGCCGCGAAAAACTACGCGCGCGCCTACACTTCCTCAGAAATCGAGGTTTTCAACGCTCAGTGCGTTCTGCTGGATGAACTCGCGCCGCGGTTCGACCACGTCGCCCATCAGCTTGGTGAAAAGGTCATCGGCCTCGACCATATCGTCGACGCGGACCTGAAGCAGGGTCCGGGCCTCGGGATCAAGGGTGGTTTCCCAGAGTTGATCGGGGTTCATTTCGCCCAACCCCTTGTATCGCTGCAGGCTGAGGCCCTTCTCTCCTTCTTCAAGGATGGCGCGGAGCAGGGTCAGGGGGCCGTGGATCACCTGGCCGCGGTCACGACGTACCAATGTGGCGGGCGTAGAATAGACATCCTGCAGGGCCTTGGTAAAGCTGCCGGTCTTGCGCGCCTCGCCCGAGCGCAGCATCGGGCCATCCAGCGTGCGCACCTCTTCGACCCCGCGCAGGATGCGGGCAAGGCGGATACCGTGATCCTGGGTGATGCGGCCCTGCCAGCCGCGCTCGTATTCCAGCGCGATCAGATCGAGGCGCGCAGCCACCTTGTCGGCCACGCCCTGCAGGTCGGAATCCACGGCGCCGGGCACGAAGGCCCCGGCCACTGCGGCCTGTTCGAGGATGTGGCGCGGGTAATGCGTCGGGAAGGCGTCGAGCACGCGCTTGAGTTGGCGCGCCTCGTCGACCACGCGGGTGAGGTCCTGGCTGGTGATCTCCTCGCCCGAACCGAGGCGCAGAACCGCGTTCTCGACGCCTTGCGCGATCAGGTAGTCGTCCATCGCCGCCTGATCCTTGAGATAGACCTCGGACTTGCCGCGCGACACCTTGTAGAGGGGCGGTTGCGCGATATAAAGGTATCCGCCCTCGATCAGTTCCGGCATCTGCCGGTAGAAGAAGGTCAGCAGAAGGGTGCGGATATGCGCGCCGTCAACGTCGGCATCCGTCATGATGACGATCTTGTGGTAGCGCAGCTTCTTGATGTCGAACTCGTCGCGTCCGATCCCCGTTCCCAGCGCCATCACGAGATTGCCGATCTCCTGGCTCGACAGCATTCGGTCGAACCGGGCGCGCTCCACGTTGAGGATCTTGCCCTTGAGCGGCAGGATCGCCTGGGTCCGCCGGTCGCGCCCGGTCTGGGCCGAGCCGCCGGCGCTGTCACCCTCGACAAGGAACAGTTCGGTCTTGGAGGCGTCCTTTTCCGAGCAATCCTTGAGCTTGCCAGCCAGATAGTTCACGTCCATCGCCGTCTTGCGGCGGGTCAGCTCGCGGGCCTTGCGGGCGGCCTCGCGCGCCAGCGCCGCCTCGATGATCTTGCCGACGATCACCTTGGCTTCGTTGGGGTTCTCCTCGAACCATTCCGAGAGTTTCTCGTTCATCAGCCCCTCGACCGCGGGTCGCACCTCGGAAGAAACGAGCTTGTCCTTGGTCTGGGACGAGAATTTCGGATCGGGCACCTTGACGGACAACACGCAGGTCAGCCCCTCGCGCGCGTCATCCCCGGTGAAGCTGATCTTTTCGCGCTTGGCGATGCCGCTCGACTGGGCATAGCTGTTGATGGTCCGGGTCAGCGCGCCACGGAAGCCCGCGACATGGGCGCCGCCGTCGCGCTGGGGGATGTTGTTGGTGAAGGGCAGCACCGTCTCGTGATAGCTGTCATTCCACCACATCGCGATCTCGACCCCGATCTCGTCGCGCTCGCCGGTGATATAGATCGGCTCGGGCATCATCTGGCTTTTGGAGCGGTCGAGATACTTGACGAATTCCTTGACCCCGCCCTCGTAGAACAGCTCGCTGCGCAGCGCCTCGGCGGGGCGCTCATCCTCGAGGATGATTCGCACGCCGGAATTGAGGAAGGCCAGTTCGCGCAGGCGCTTTTCCAGCGTCTCGAAGCTGTATTCCAGGTTCGAGAAGGTTTCGGTCGAGGCAAGAAAGCGCACCTCGGTCCCGGTGCGGTCGCCGGCCTCGCCGGTGACGCGCAGGTGTTCGACCGTCTCGCCGCGTTCGAACTTGGCGAAATGCTCCTTGCCGTTGCGCCAGATGCGCAGTTCCAGCCATTCCGACAGCGCGTTCACGACGGACACGCCGACGCCGTGAAGGCCGCCCGACACCTTGTAGGAATTGCTGTCGAACTTCCCGCCAGCGTGCAACTGGGTCATGATGACCTCGGCGGCCGAAACGCCCTCCTCGGTATGGATATCCACCGGAATACCGCGGCCGTTATCGGACACGGAGACGCTGCTGTCGGCGTGAATTTTCACGCTCACATGGTCGGCATGGCCCGCGAGCGCCTCGTCGATACCGTTATCGACGACCTCGTAGACCATGTGATGCAGGCCCGACCCGTCATCGGTGTCACCGATATACATGCCCGGCCTTTTGCGGACAGCCTCCAACCCTTTGAGAACCTTGATGGAATCTGCACCATATTCTGCCTGGGGCTGCTCGTTTTCGGACATTCGCGGCTTCCTTCGTATTTTCCGGATTTATACGGAGTCCAGCCGGGAATGTCACGCGGATAGCCCGGTTTTCAAGCGGGTTCAGGCCGTCCTGGTCCCCAGCGCCGCGGCCCTTGGCACAAGAGAGCCGGGGGCGTCTGGTCCCGTGGCCCGGCCCCTTCCGGATCTGTCGGCTGAAAGGCATGGCGGGCGCTGTTTTCCCGCCGCGCCCACGATCGCGGCACAGGCGTCGGAGAGTTCGTCGAGATGGCTCACGAAAACGGAATGACCAGCCCCACCCCGACCAGCAGCGCGCCCGAGACCAACCGGATCCGCCGCGTGGCGCTAGGCGAGCTCACCAGCCCGCGGACCCGGTGAATGAACCCCGCCATGGCCAGGTTGCCAAGAAGCGGTACCAGCAGCGACAGGATCACGATCAGGATGATATCGGTGCGAGTGATCCGGGTCAGATCGAAGAAGCCGGGCAAGACGCCCATGTAGAACAGGATCGCCTTGGGGTTGGCGAGGATCACGAACAGCCCCGCCACGAACCCCGCCCATCGACCGGGGCGCGTCAGGGCGCGATCCTCCGCGATCCTTTCATCCGCGGTCCGGATCACGCCAATCCCCATGACCAGGAACACGACGCTTGCCACGTATCGCAGAATCGTCATGAACCCCTCGACCTCCTGCACCAGCCAGGCCACGCCGAGGATCGCGATGAGCGGCCAGAACATGTCGCCCACGGCCACGCCAAGCGCCAGCGGCCAGGCCGCGCCGAACCCGCCGGTCATCGCGCGCGCCATGATGGCCAGCCAGACCGGCCCGGGGGTAAGGAAGAGGATGAGCAGCGCTCCGGCATAAAGCGTCAGGTCCCATGGCGTCACGGTCACGATACGCGGACCTCGGACAGCCCGCCGGCCTCGACCACTTCCAGAACCTGCGCCCGCGCGCCGAGTTCGGCGAACAGTTCCGGCCCTGTCCCGGTCATCCAGGCCTGTGCGCCAAGTGCGCAGATCTCATCGTACAGCGCCGCGCGCCGGTCAGCGTCCAGATGCGCGGAAACCTCGTCCAGCAGCACGATGGGCGGCGCCCCGATCATCGCGGCCAGCGCCCGCGCGTTCGACAGGATCAGCGACACCAAAAGCGCCTTCTGCTCGCCCGTCGAACAATCCCGCGCCGGAACGCCCTTGGCCGTGTAGACGGCATGAAGGTCCGCGCGGTGCGGCCCCACCAGGGTGCGCCCGGCGGCCAGATCGCGGAACCGGCTCGCGGCAAGCATCTCGCGCAGATCTGTTTCGCTCTCGGGCAAATCGCCATCGGCATGTTGCAAGTCCAGTTCGGCCGAGGGGAACCCCGTCTCTGCCTGACCCTGCGCGGCGCGCACCAGCTCCAGGGCAGCCACCCGTCCGACATGGATGCGTGCGCCGGCCTGCGCCATCTGCGCCTCAAGCGCGCCATACCAATGCGCGTCCCGCACCTGGTCCTTGAGCAACCGGTTGCGTTCGCGCATCGCCTTTTCATAGGTCAGCGCCGCCTCGGCATGATCGGGGTCAAAGCTCAGGGCCATCCGGTCGAGGAAGCGCCGTCGCCCTTCCGCCCCCTCGATCCATAGCCGGTCCATCGACGGGATAAGCCAGACCATGCGCACGCGCCGGCCCAGGTCGACCTGGCTTGCGGTCTTTCCGTCGATGCGCACCTGGCGCGCCGCCCCACCGTCCGACCACGTCTCGATCTCGGAAACCCGCCCCTGCGACTCCAGGAGCCCCGCCAGCTTCCAGCCGGGCGCCTCGGGACGCGCGACCATCTCGGCAGCACTCGCCCGCCGCAACCCGCGCCCCGGAGAGAACAGCGAGACCGCCTCGAGGATATTCGTCTTGCCCGCCCCGTTCGGCCCGTAAAGGGCCACCGGCCGCGCGTCGAGCACCATGCGTGCCCGTTGGTGCGAGCGGAAATGGGACAAGGACAATCCGGTCAGGGCCAGTGCCATGACCCCTCCCTTCTTCTCGTGAAAAAAATGGCCGCCGGAGGCGTCGCGCGCAGCGCGATCACACGCGCATCGGCATCACGACATAGACCGCGCTCAGGTCATTGCCCTCGCGCATCAGGGTCGGGTCGCCCGAGGAGTTGAAGAGGAAGACGGCATTCTCGCGATCCACCTGGCTGGCGATTTCCAGCAGGTATTTCGCGTTGAACCCGATCTCCAGCCGCTCGTCGTTATAGGCCACCGCCAGCTCTTCCTCGGCCGCGCCGCTGTCGGGCGCGTTGACCGACAGGATCAGCCGATCCTCGTCCAGCTGCAGCTTGACCGCGCGGGAGCGTTCCGAGGACACCGTCGCCACCCGGTCCACCGCCCTGGCGAACTCCGCCGCGTCCACCTCGAGCTTGCGGGTATTCGATTGCGGGATGACCCGGCTGTAATCGGGGAAGGTCCCGTCGATCACCTTCGAGGTCAGCGTGATGTCGGGCGTGGCAAAGCGGATCTTGGTCTCGCTTACCGACACGGCGATATCCATATCGTCATCGTCCAAGAGCTTGCGCAGCTCGCCCACCGTCTTGCGAGGCACGATGACGCCGGGCATGTCCTCGGCGCCCGCAGGCAAGTCCGCGTCTATCCGCGCCAAGCGGTGCCCATCGGTCGCCACGCAGCGCAGCACCTTGCCGCCCTCGGAGCCGTCGGCCACATGCATGTAGACGCCATTGAGGTAATAGCGCGTCTCCTCGGTCGAGATCGCGAATTTCGACTTGTCGAAGAGCCGCCTCAACAGCGCCGCATTGGCGGAGAAGTTCGACTCGTATTCCGACGAGGCCATCACCGGGAAATCTTCCTTGGGCAAGGTCGCGAGCGAGAAGTTCGACCGCCCCGCCTCGACCGTCAGCCGCCCGGCCGCGCTGTCGGCAGTCAGCGTCACCAGCGCCCCGTCGGGCAGCTTGCGCACGATCTCGTGCAGGGTGGTGGCGGCCACGGTTGTGGCGCCTGCGCGTTCGACCTGGGCGGGAGCCTTGTCGACCACCTCGACATCCAGATCGGTGGCGCGAAACTGTACCTGGTCGCCCTCGGCCTCGATCAGCACGTTCGCCAGAATCGGGATCGTGTTTCGACGTTCCACGACGGACTGTGCCTGGGACACGGCCTTGAGCAATGTGCCGCGTTCGATGCTGATCTTCATACCCTCGTTTCCTTCGACATGTTTTGGACTGGGGCCGGGACTGGCAACCTAGCGGTTTGCCCCATCGGCACAAGGTTTTTCTAGCGATTTGCCCTTGTATCGCTGGGGGCGTCAAGGGGGGCGGACAGGACCTTCGCGGCGCTATGGCTTTGCTGCCGATTGCCAGCCGCCTCTCGCCGTGAGACGCTGCGCGGCAGGGAGGACAGTTCATGATCACCAAAGACGCCGCGCGTCAGGCCGCCGAACAATATATCGAAGAGGGCTATGCCCTGATCCCCCAGTTCATCGACGGGGACGAGGTGGAAAGGTTGCGCGCCGAAACGGCCCGTATCTATGCCGAGGGGCTCAAGCACCATGCCAGCTGGCGGCACGGCAACCTCGCCTTCGAGATCCTCCCCGAAGCCGATTTCGGCGCCCGCTACGTGATCCAGGCCTATTGGATGGCGTGGATCTCGGAGTATTTCGAGCGGTTCCGGCGGTCCGAGGCCTATTTCACCCTTCTCGAACCCATCCTTGGCGACAGCATCAAGCAGGTCGCGCAGCAGATCCACTGGAAGCCGCCCGGCGCGCGATTGACCGGCTACCGGTTTCACCAGGACCTGCGCTTTCGCGCGGCGCGCGACGCCTATCGCGACATCACCGGCTCGACCGTGAATACCGGTCTGGCCATCGATCCCTCGACGCGTGAGAACGGTTGTCTCCAGGTGATCCCGGGTTCGCACAAGCTGGGCTATATCGGTCTTTCCGATGACAGCGAGGGCGGGCAGATCATGAAGGGGCTGACCGCCGAGGAGGAACTGCGCGCAAAGGGGCTTGACCCCGACAACATCGTCTGGCTGGAACAGGAGCCGGGGGACATCGCGCTCTGGGGTCTTCTGACCGTGCACGGATCACTCCCCAACAGCTCGGACCACGATCGCGCGTTTGCCATTTCGAGCTATGTGAAGGCTCAGAACGCCGATCGTGGTGAATGGGCGTTCCGCGACGGGCACTCGGTGACTTTGGGACGTGAACCGAAGCTCTGCAAATACGAGGCGCTGCACGAGCGGCCCGAACCGCATTACATCGACGACAAGTGGTATGCCGACAGCGCGTGATACCGGCACAAAAAGGGGCCGGGAACGTGCCCGGCCCCTGAAATGACGTCCGCCAATATCAGGTCAGGAAAACGTCGTTTGCGGTGAGATCAATGTGGCCGACGAGCGACAGCTCGAAATCGCCGGTCAGCCCGTTGGCGTCTCGGACATGGATGTTGGTCACATCCCCCAGCCCGTCGCGCTGGCCATGTTCGAAATAGGCCTCGGCCCCCGGCGCGTTCGAGAAGCCCGCCTGCTCGCCCATGAAGACGGCGTTGAAGCCCAGAATCGCGATCAGGTCGCCCCCCGTGACAAAGTCCGAAATGACATCCACGGCCGACGAGGCGCCACCGCTGTCTCCGAAGGAGAAGTAGAAGACATCGTAGCCTTCACCGCCCATCATGTAGTCGCCGATATCGCCGTTACCGTTCGCGCCGCCGATGAGAACATCGTTGCCGGCGTCGCCCTGAAGGTAATCGTTTCCCGCGCCACCTTTGAGAGTGTCGTTGCCTTCGCGTCCCCAGAGCGTGTCATTGCCCAGACCGCCATCGAGCTCGTCGTTGCCGGAACCGCCGTCCAACCTGTCGTTGCCCTTGTTTCCCGACATGCGGTCATCCTGGCTGTTACCATACATGCGGTCATCGCCCAGATCCCCGATCATGACGTCCACGCCACTGCCGCCATGCATCTGGTCGTCACCGTCGCCGCCATGAAGAAGATCGTTGCCGCCACCACCAAAAACCTGGTCGTCGCCGTCGCCACCGAAAACACTGTCCCGGCCCGCATCGCCCCAGAGCACGTCATTGCCTGCGCCGCCCTCGACCGAGTCGTCGCCACCGCCAGCACGAACCCAGTCATGGCCGCTGCCGGCGTCGATGCGGTCGTTGCCGAAACCGCCGCGGAGGCCGTCATTGCCGGTTCCCCCGTTGATGATGTCGTTGCCGTTGCCGCCCTCGATCAGGTCGTCGCCGACATCTCCGATCAGGACGTCGTTGCCGTCGCCACCCTCCAGCGTGTCGTCGCCCCTGCCGCCATGCAGCAAGTCATTGCCAGTGCCGCCGGAGGCGAAGTCGTCACCGTCATAGAGAAAGATCCGGTCATCGCCCCAAAGGCCATAGGCCGTGTCGTTCAGCGCCGAGCCCTCGAAATGGTCGGCGTCGAACCAGTCGATCCAGATCGCGCCTGGGGCCAGGACCACGTTGCCGTTTCCGGGCCACAGCGGGGACAGGTTGACCGTGATCTGGAATTCTTCGATCGTTCTGCTGAAACCGAATTTTTTCATTTTTCATGTCCTTTTGAATGAACGCCGACACGCATTCGTACGAATGCAATGCCGTGTCCGGTCCGAACCGGTATTCGCCGGTCCGGTCGCTTCAGGTAATCGGAAGTCTTGTGAAGAGTTTTCAGGTGACTGGATACGCCACCTTTCGGCCTTTCCCGAGGATCAGGGGATCGGGCGGGAACCGCGGATGGGTGCCGAAAGAGAACACAGGTCGTACGAGCCTGTCATGGCCATTTTCGAAACGCCTCATTGTTGAACTCACGGGACAACGAGTGACCGATTCTGGGGCTTCGAGATATGAACTGCGTCACACAAGGCAATCTTTCGCGCGGCCTGCTGCGGCCGCGCGGAGCGTGTCAAGGTCAGGCTTCGAGCGCGCGGCGCAGCATCTCGACATCTTCGGCGATTTGCCCGTCGGTGAGCTTCAGCTCCTCGATGCGTTTCACGCCATGCATCACGGTGGTGTGGTCCCGCCCGCCAAAGCGGCGACCGATCTCGGGCAACGAGCGGCTGGTCAACTGTTTGCACAGGTACATCGCCACCTGCCGGGGCCGCGCGTAAGAGCGCAGGCGCTTCGGTCCGATGATGTCGGACAGGCGGATGTTGTAATACTCCGACACCTTGCGCTGGATCTCCTCGACGGTGATCTTGCGCTCGGAGGCGCGCAGCACGTCGGCCAGGCAGTCCTGCGTCAGGTCCATGTCGATCTCGCGCCCGACCAGCGAGGCAAAGGCGAAGAGCCGCGTCAGCGCCCCTTCGAGAACGCGCACATTGGTCGAGATACGATGCGCGAGGAATTCAAGCACGCCGTCGGCGATCTGCACCTCGGGATAGGTCGCGCGGTGCTGCTGGACCTTGGTCTGCAGGATTCCCAGGCGCAGTTCGTAATCGGTGGGGTGCAGGTCGACGACCAGACCGCATTGCAGACGCGATTTCACCCGGTCTTCGAGATCCTTGATTTCGCCCGGCGCGCGGTCGGCCGAGATGATGATCTGCTTGTTCTGGTCCACCAGCGCGTTGAAGGTGTGAAAGAATTCCTCCTGCGTGGAATCCTTCCCGGCGATGAACTGCACGTCATCGACCATGAGCACGTCGACCGAGCGGAAGAGATGCTTGAAATCCATCATGCGCCGTTCGCGCAGCGCCTGCACGAAACGGTACATGAACTGTTCCGCCGACAGATAGAGCACGTTCAGTTCTGGCCGGCGTGAACGCAGCTCCCAGGCGATCGCATGCATCAGGTGCGTCTTGCCGAGGCCAACCCCGCCATAGAGCACGAGCGGGTTGAAGGTGACCGGCCCGCCTTCGGACACGCGGCGCGCGGCAGCATGGGCCAGTTCGTTGGGCTTGCCCACGACGAAGCTCTCGAAGGTGAAGCGCGCGTCGAGCGGTGCGGCCTGCAACGCTTCAAGCGTATTGGAGGACGAGATCGCCTCGCCCTTGGGTTGAGCGGGCGCTGCGTCGGTCACGGGCTGCGGCGCTGGACGGCTGGGCCGTGTGGTCGCGTTGGCGGCGACCCGAAAGGCAACGCGCTGCACGGATTCCCCGGAGGTGTTCAGTTCATAGAGAATGAGGTCTGCGAAATTCTGGCTGACATAGTTGCCCATGAAATTGGTCGGTACCGAGAACACGGCCACGCCGTCCTCGAGTTCCTGGAATTCGAGCGGCTCGATCCAGGTGGCGTAATTGTTCTGCCCGACCGTCTTGAGCAGCTTTTTCCGCAGTTGTCCCCATTTCTCTTGAGTCATCTGGCGCCTCGTGCATCCCGTTTTTGTCCGACCTTGCGGTCTTTGTTACCCATCCATCTTGCGCCGGACCTGCCCCGGCGGTGACTCACTCTCATGGGGCGGCAAACACCGGCAATGGATGCCGGAGCCATGCCATTCGGGACACAACCAACAAACGGAAACAGAACAACCCGATCCATCACGACATGATGAACCCGGAAATGCTCGATTCCGTACACTCTCAATATTCGACAGGGCTTGAAACGCGGCAGACGCCACGACCCAAAGCAGATCTAAGAACCAGGTTTCCCGGCCTTCGACATTCGCTTCCGAAATGTCCGGTACCTGCCGGACCCCCGGGAGCAGCCTGTCCCCCCAAGCGAGTGAATCGCTGACACAATGGTTAGCAAGACCGGTGCGCGAGCGGCAACGAAACTATGCAGTTGACTCGGGCTTGGGGGGCAAAGAATCTCTCGCGCGCGCAGCAAAGCGACCCCGGCGCAACAGTGCAAAAAAAAGACGCCGCTGAACGCGACGTCTCAAGGGCACTCGCCTTAAACGCGAATCTTCGGGCGACTCAGCCCATCGCTTTCACGCGCGACGAGAGCCGCGACATTTTGCGGGATGCGGTGTTCTTGTGGAACACGCCCTTGGTGACGCCGCGCATCAGTTCGGGCTGGGCCGCGCGCAGCGCAGCGGTTGCCGCTTCCTTGTCGCCGGAAGCGATGGCTTCCTCGACCTTGCGCAGGAAGGTACGAATGCGCGAGCGGCGGGCTTTGTTGACGGCGAAACGCTTCTCGTTCTGACGTGCGCGTTTCTTGGACTGGGGCGTATTTGCCATGTGATCTGTGACCTCTGGTTCGGTTCGATTGTTCAGTTGCGCAACGCGGACACCGCCCCGGGTCGGGGATCACGAATGTGAATCGGGCCAGGCGGGCCTCACGCGCATGTATGATCGCGGCTCTTAGCGGGATTCGCGGACTTTGCCAAGCCCCGGGCATCAGGCATGAAAAGGGCGGGCGCCAGGGCCCGCCCCGATGCATGAGAAAAGCCTGGCCTTACTTGTCGCGGAACTGCGACTGGCGCTTTTCGAGGAAGGCGGCCATGCCCTCCTTCTGGTCTTCGGTGGCAAACATCGAGTGGAACAGCCGGCGTTCGAACAGCATCCCCTCGGCGAGGGGGAGCTCATAGCTGCGATTGACCGCTTCTTTCGCCGCCATCGCGCTCAGGAGCGATTTCTCGGCGATCTTCTGGGCCGCGCCCATCGCCTCTTCCTGCAGTTTCTTGGCTGGCACGACCCGGCTCACCAGTCCTGCGCGCTCGGCTTCTTCGGCATCCATGAAACGGCCTGTCAGGTTCATGTCCATCGCCTTGGACTTGCCGATGAAGCGGGTCAGGCGCTGGCTGCCGCCCATGCCGGGGATCACGCCGAGGTTGATCTCGGGTTGGCCGAACTTGGCATTGTCGCCCGCGATGATGAAATCGCACATCATCGCCAGTTCGCAGCCGCCGCCCAGGGCATAGCCACTGACCGCTGCGATGATCGGTTTGCGAATCGCGGTAATGCGGTCGTTCGCATCGGCGAACAGATTTCGCGTATAGACGTCGACGAAACTCATCGACGACATTTCCTTGATGTCGGCTCCGGCGGCAAAGGCCTTCTCGGACCCGGTGATCACGATGCAGCGGACCTTGTCATTGGTGTCCGCGTCCTCCAGCGCACTGCACAGTTCGCCCAGAAGCTGCGAGTTCAGCGCGTTCAGGGCATCGGGACGGTTCAGCTTGATGAGGGCTACGTGGTCCTCGATGTCGACGATGATCGTCTCAAAGGCCATGGCGAAAAGCTTTCGGTTGGTTCCGTTCAGGGACGACTCATTACCACGCGCGGCCCGTGGTTCAAGTTATCTTTGACAGCGCGGACAGTAGAAGGACGAGCGTCCCGACTGCACCAGCCGCGCCACGACCCCTGTGCAACCGGGCGTGCGGCAGGGCTGTCCCTCGCGCCCGTAGACATCGAAACGGTGCTGGAAATATCCAAGCTCTCCATCGGCTTGCCGGAAATCCCGCAGCGAGGAACCGCCCGCCTCGATCGCGTCCATCAGCACTTGCCGGATGACCGGCACCAGCGCCGCAACCCGCGCCGCGGCGATCCGTCCCGCCTTGCGGCGCGGCGAGATCCGCGCGCGGTAGAGTGCCTCGCAGACATAGATATTGCCCAGCCCCGCCACGATTCCCTGATCCAGAAGCGCCGCCTTGACCGGCGTGTTCCGACCCCGGAAACGCTCGACCAGATACTCCTCATGAAAGGCGTTGCCGAGGGGTTCCGGCCCCAGCACCGTCAGCAGCTTGTGGGTCTCGCATGTATCCGTCGGCATCAGGTCCATCGCCCCGAACCGGCGCGGATCGTTGAAGGTGATGCGCGACCCGTTGGCCATGTGCAGCACGACATGGTCGTGTTTCTGCGCCGCAGGGTGTTCATGCACGAATTGCCCCAGCGGATCGCCGGAGACGGTCATCCGTCCCGACATCCCCAGGTGAATCAGCAGCGTCTCGCCGGTGTCGAGGTCTGCCAGGATGTATTTCGATCGCCGGCGCAATCGCTCGACCCGCGCTCCGGTCAGCCGTTCGGTCATGCGTTCCGGAAAGGGCCAGCGCAGGTCCGGCCGGTTCACTTCGGCCCGCGCGATCACCGCCCCCTCCATGGCGGGGGCCAGGCCGCGTCTTACTGTCTCGACCTCGGGCAATTCGGGCATTCGGGCAGTCCTCTTTCCACGGGCCGCATTGTGCCCGGATCACAGCGCCCTATAACAAGGGCGAATTCAACGAACGGCAAGGCGCATGTCCGACACGACCGACAAGACCACCCATTTCGGTTACCAGACCGTCCCCGAATCCGACAAGGCCGGCCGCGTGCAGGGCGTGTTCACCTCGGTCGCCTCGAAATACGACATCATGAACGACGTGATGAGCATGGGCATCCACCGGGTCTGGAAGGACGCGATGATGGACTGGCTCGCGCCGCGTCCCGGCCAGCGTCTGCTCGACGTGGCGGGGGGGACGGGCGACATCTCGTTCCGCTTCCTCAAGCGGGCCGGGCATGGCCACGCCACCGTGCTGGATCTCACCGAATCCATGCTGGTCGAGGGCCGCAAGCGGGCCGAGGCCGCGCGCATGGCCGACAGCCTCGACTGGGTGGTGGGCGATGCGATGGCGCTGCCCTTTCCCGACAACAGCTTCGACACCTACACCATCTCCTTCGGCATCCGGAACGTGACCCGCCCGCAGGACGCCTTGGCCGAGGCGTTCCGCGTGCTCCGTCCGGGCGGGCGGCTCATGGTGCTGGAATTCAGCCAGATCCCCAACGAGATGATGCAGAAGGTCTACGACCTCTATTCCTTCAACGTGATCCCGCGCATGGGGCAGGCCATCGCGGGTGACCGCGACAGTTACCAGTACCTCGTCGAATCCATCCGCAACTTCCCCGATCAGGAAACCTTCCTCGGGATGGTGCGCGCGGCGGGTTTCGGAAACGCGAAATACCGCAACCTGAGCCTTGGCATCGCGGCCCTTCATTCCGGCTGGAAGATCTGATGCGCGGCCCCCACAACATCATCCGGCTGGTCCGCACCGGCGCGACCCTGGAACGGACCGGCGCAATGGGCGTGGTGCTCGACGCCTTCGAGGCGCCGCCCGCGCTGCGCGCCTTTGCCCGCGCGCTGGGCAAACCCTTTGCCTGGCTGGGATACGAGGGCGATCCCGCCATGCCGCCCGCCACCCGCGCGCTGACCGCGCTGGGCCCGGCCTACATCAAGTTCGGCCAGGTCCTCTCGACACGCCCCGACGTCGTGGGCGAGGAGATGGCCGTCCAGCTGCGCGTCCTGCAGGACAAGCTTCCGCCCTTTCCCCGCGACGTGGCCATGGCCGAGGTGGAAAAGGAACTGGGCCAGCCGGTGGCCGAGATGTTCGACGATTTCAGCGACCCCATTGCCGCGGCCTCCATCGCGCAGGTACACAAGGCGCGGCTGGCCGGCACGGGCCGCGATGTTGCGGTCAAGGTTCTGCGCCCTGGCATCGAGAAGGCGTTCCGCAAGGATGTCGATGCCTTCTATTTAGCCGCCTGGATCATCGAACGGCTGGCCCCCGGTGCCCGCCGCCTCCGGCCCATGGATGTCATCACCCATTTCGACGGCGTGGTGCGCGGGGAACTCGACCTGCGTCTGGAAAGCTCCGCCGCCTCGGAATTCGCGGACAACACGGCCGAGGACGAGGGCTTTCGCCTGCCGCCGGTGATCTGGTCCCTGTCGGCGCGGCGCGTGATGACGCTGGGCTGGGCCGATGGCGTGCCTTTGGGCGACAACGCCGCCATCGACGCGATGGGCCATGACCGCGCCGCGCTTGCCGCGCGCGTCCTGCGGCTTTTCCTGATGCATGCGCTGCGCGACGGCTTCTTCCATGCCGACATGCACCAGGGCAATCTCAAGGTCGCGCCGGACGGCGATATCATCGCCTATGATTTCGGGATCATGGGCCATATCGACGAATATACCCGTCGCGTCTATGCCGAGATCCTCTTCGGTTTCATCCGTCGCGATTACAAGCGCGTGGCCGAAGTGCATTTCGAGGCCGGCTATGTGCCCGCGGACCGCGATGTGGACGAGTTCGCCCGTGCCCTGCGCGCCGTGGGCGAGCCGATCTTCGGCATGGACGCCTCGCATATCTCGATGGCGCGGCTGCTCAGCTACCTGTTCGAGGTGACCGAGCGGTTCGGCATGGAAACCCGGACCGAACTGATCCTGCTGCAACGCACGATGGTGGTGGTCGAAGGGGTCGCCCGCTCGCTCGATCCCCATATCAACATCTGGGAGGTCGCCCGCCCGGTGGTCGAGGACTACATCAAGAAATCCATCGGCCCCCGCGCCGTTGCCAGCGACCTTGCCAAGACGGCCCTGGTCCTCGCCCGTTTCGGCCCGCGCCTCCCGGGGCTGGTAGAGCGGGCGCTGATCGCCCAGGCCACCCGCAAGGATCCCGAGAGCCAGGGCTGGCGTGCCTGGATCTGGCCCGCATTGGCGGGTGCTCTGGTCGGCGGGCTGGCAGTGGGATTGATCGAGGTACTGTTCTGAGCCTTCGCCATGCTAGGCTCCGGGCATGACAAGATCGAATCCCCACCGCCCCTTCACCCCGGACCCCGAGCAGATCGCGCTTTTTCCGCCTGAAAGCGGAAACGCCATCAACGGGCTGGGAGAGCAGCGCCCCCGCCGCCCGCGCATGGTCTACTGGGCGCCCGATCCAGACAGTATCCCGCACGGGCCGCTGCAACGCTATTTCTACGCGCAATCGGCGAAAGAGCCGGATTTCGCCCCGGCGCGCGCGGCGCGTCAGGAAATTCTCGACGCGCCCCTGCCCGCCATCGCCTCCGAGCGAGCCACGCGTTCGCCGGAGGACTGGACCGCCGCGCTGGAGCGGTTCCGCGCCGAGGGGCTTTGCGAGATGACCGGCGTGGCCGAACCCGATCCCGCCTGGGTCTTCGAAGGCTTCGAGGTCACGCAGTCCCGCGTCATCATGCTGGGCGTGCGGCACGACTACGAACAGATCGCCACCGCGCCCGAACCTCCCGCCGGGCTTGAGGTGCTCAACCAGTATGCCCGCGCCGCGCTGGCGGCCAAGACCGTCGCGGGCTGGCTGCGCGAACAGGGGTGGGAGGCCGAACCGCTCACCGGCCCGATGACCGGCGCGCTTGCCATGATCCCCGCCGCCATCGCTTGCGGCTTCGGTGAGCTGGGCAAGCACGGCTCGATCATCAACCCTGAGCTCGGCGCCTCCTTCCGGCTTTCCGCCGTCCTGACCGACGCGCCCTTCGCGCCCACCCCGGCGCGCGATTTCGGCATCGACGCGTTCTGCATGAGTTGCCGCATCTGCGAGGATGCCTGCCCGCCCGAAGCGCTTTCGCCTGAAAAAAGGACCGTGCGCGGCACCACCAAGTGGTATGTCGATTTCGACCGCTGCCTGCCCTTCTTCAACCAGACCCATGGCTGCGCCATCTGCATCGCGCAATGCCCCTGGTCGCGCCCCGGCGTGGGTCTGAACCTCGCGGCAAAACTGGCCCGGAAACGCGAAAGGGACGCGGCCGAATGACCGCGCCCCGTCCTTCCTCTTGCCCCAAATTTTCCTCGGGGGGCGAGCAGGCTTCCTGAAAACGCTCCGGCGGAGCGTTTTGCCTGCGAACGGGCGGAGCCCAGGGAATTGAGCCGCAGGCTCAAGTGGGGGCAGACAGCCCCCCTCGCGCCCTCAGGATCAGAGCCGCTCGATGGCGATGGCGATGCCCTGGCCGCCGCCGATGCACATGGTGATCAGCGCCTTGCTGCCGCCGATCCGCTCCAGTTCGTAAAGCGCCTTCACGGTGATGATCGCGCCGGTCGCGCCCACGGGGTGGCCCAGGGCGATGGCGCCGCCATTGGGGTTCACGCGGGCGGGGTCCAGGCCCAGTTCCTTGTTTACCGCCAAAGCCTGCGAGGCGAAGGCCTCGTTCGATTCGATCACGTCGAAATCGGAGGCGGACAGCCCGGTCTTTTCCAGCAGGTTGCGCACCGCGGGCACGGGGCCGATGCCCATCACCTCGGGACGCACGCCGGCATGCGCATAGCCCAGGATGCGCGCGCGCGGCTTCAGCCCGGCCTTCTCGGCCGCCTCGGCCCGCGCCAGAACCAGCGCGGCCGCGCCGTCATTGATGCCGCTCGCGTTGCCCGCGGTCACCCGGCCGTCCTTCTTGAAGGCCGGCCGCAGCCCGGCCAGCGCCTCGGCCGAGGTCTTCTTGGGGTGCTCGTCCACCTTGAAATCGACCATGTCGCGTTTGACCTTGACCTGCACCGGGGCGATCTGGCTCTCGAACCGGCCCGACTCGATCGCCTCGGCGGCGCGGATCTGGCTGGTCAGGGCGAACTCGTCCATCTGCTCTCGGGTGACCTGATGCTCGTCCGCCACGTTCTCGGCGGTCACGCCCATGTGGCCCGTGCCGAAGGGGCAGTTCAGCGCGCCCAGCATCATGTCCAGCGATTTGATATCGCCCATCTTGGCACCGAACCGGGCCTGCTGGAGGATATAGGGGCTGCGCGACATGCTTTCGGCACCCCCCGCCAGCGCGAAATCCGCGTCTCCCAGCATCAGCGACTGCGTGGCCGAGACGATGGCCTGCGCGCCAGATCCGCAGAGGCGGTTCACGTTCATCGCGGGCGTGCCCTCGGGGATACCCGCCTGCATCGCGGCCACCCGGCTCAGATACATGTCGCGCGGCTCGGTATTGATCACGTGGCCGAACACCACATGCCCGATCTGGGCGGCCTCCACGCCCGCGCGTTCCAGCGCGGCCTCGGTCGCGACGGTGGCCAGGTCGATGGGCGCGGTCGAGGCCAGCGCCCCGCCGAAAGTGCCGATGGCGGTGCGCGCACCGTCCAGAATCACGATATCGGTCATAGTTTCTCCTCTCGAACTTGCGGCACTATGCATGTGCGGCATGGCGCTGTCTGCGGGACGTTGGGTCACGTCTGCGTTGACAAGCCGGGCGCGCCCGCCGACCGTGGCCCCGCGTCCGAACCGTGGACAGGCCGCAGACAGGAGAGACCATGCCCGACGCCTTTCTTTCGCATGTCTCCGAAACCCTCGTCCAGATCGAGGCGGAGGGGCTGACCAAGCATGAGCGCCTCATCACCTCGCCGCAGGGCGGAGAGATCACGGTGGGCGACCGCGAGGTGATCAACCTTTGCGCCAACAACTACCTTGGCCTCGCCGACCATCCCGCGCTGATCGCCGCCGCGAAACACGCGATGGACGACAAGGGCTTCGGCATGGCCAGCGTACGGTTCATCTGCGGCACGCAGGACCTGCATCGCGAGCTGGAACAGCGTCTGGCCAGCTTCCTTGGCAAGGACGATTCGATCCTGTTCGCCGCCTGTTTCGACGCCAATGGCGGTCTGTTCGAACCGCTTCTGGGGCCGGAGGATGCCATCGTCTCGGACGCGCTCAACCATGCCTCGATCATCGACGGTATCCGGCTGTGCAAGGCGAAACGTTACCGCTACGCGAATAACGACATGAACGATCTCGAGGTGCAGCTGAAACAGGCCCGCGCCGATGGCGCGCGTCACGTCATGATCGCCACCGATGGCGTCTTCTCGATGGACGGATACCTCGCCAACCTGCCCGAGATCACCCGGCTGGCCCGCGACCATGACGCCGTGGTGATGGTCGACGATTGCCACGCTACCGGCTTCATGGGGCCGCGCGGGGCGGGCACGCCCGATCATTTCGGCGTCGATGTCGACATCCTGACCGGGACGCTGGGCAAGGCCCTGGGCGGCGCCATCGGCGGCTATATCGCGGGGCCGCAGCCGGTGATCGACCTGCTGCGCCAGCGCGCGCGGCCCTATCTCTTCTCAAACTCCCTGCCGCCCGCCATCGCCGCCGCCGGGATCGAGGCGATCCGCCTCGTCGAAGAGGGCCAGGACCTGCGCGCGCAGCTTTTCGAAAAGGCCCGCATCTGGCGCGAGGGGCTGACGCGGCTGGGCTTCGACCTGTTGCCCGGCGAGCATCCGATCATCCCGGTGATGCTGGGCGACGCGCGGCTGGCGCAGGACATGGCCAACCACCTGTTCGAGGAGGGCGTCTATGTCTCGGGCTTTTTCTTCCCGGTCGTACCGCGCGGCAAGGCGCGCATCCGGACCCAGATGAACGCCGCGCTGACGCAGGAGGAACTGGACCGCGCGCTCGCGGCTTTCGAAAGCGCCGGCAAGAAGCTGGGAGTGATCTGATGCGACCCAACACGATGACCGCGCTCGAGAAATCCGAACCGCGCGAAGGGCTATGGCAGGTTCAGGCGCCGGTGCCCGAGATCGGCCCGGACGACGTGCTCATCAAGGTGAACAAGACCGGCATCTGCGGCACCGACATCCATATCTGGAAGTGGGACGAGTGGGCCGCGCATACCGTGCCGGTGCCGCTCATCACCGGGCACGAATTCGCAGGCGAGATCGTCGAGATCGGGCGCGACGTGAAGGGGCTGGACATCGGGCAGCGCTGCTCGGGCGAGGGGCATCTGATCGGCACGGAAAGCCGGCAGAGCCGCGCGGGCAAGTTCCACCTCGACCCCGGCACGCGCGGCATCGGCGTGAACGTGCAAGGGGCCTTTGCGCAATACCTGCGCCTGCCCGCCTTCAACGTCGTGCCGTTACCTGATGACATCCCCGACGAGATCGGCGCAATCCTCGATCCGCTGGGCAATGCCGTGCATACCGCGCTCAGCTTCGACCTGCTGGGCGAGGACGTGCTGATCACCGGCGCGGGGCCGATCGGCATCATGGCGGCGGCGGTGGCGAAACACGCGGGCGCGCGGCATGTCGTGATCACCGATATCAACCCCGATCGCCTGGAACTTGCTGCCCATGTCGTGCCCGCCGTCCGCCCGGTGAACGTGGCGCAGGAGGAGTTGCGCGATGTCATCGCCGAGCTGAAGATGAAGCAGGGGTTCGACGTGGGGCTCGAGATGTCGGGCAGCCAGGCCGCGCTCGACCAGATGGTCGAGGCGCTGGTGATGGGCGGCAAGATCGCCCTTTTGGGCATACCGCCGGGCAAATCGCCCGTGGACTGGAGCCGCATCGTCTTCAAGGCGATCACGATCAAGGGCGTCTATGGCCGCGAGATGTTCGAGACCTGGTACAAGATGATCGCGATGCTGCAGAACGGGCTGGACGTGAGCCGCGTGATCACGCACCGCTTTCCGGTGGCGGAGTTCGAGAAGGGGTTCCGGGCGATGAAGTCGGGCCGGTCCGGCAAGGTCGTGCTGGACTGGACCTGAGGACCGGGGGCGCTGCCCCCGGACCCCCGGAGGTATTTGGAAAGAGATGAAGGACAGGGCATGGCGCTCAATTCCATCGTGGAGGCGATAGGGCACACGCCCGCGGTCTGGCTGGACCGGATGGTCGCGGCGCGCGGGCTGGAGGGGCGGGTGCTGGCCAAGCTCGATTACCTCAACCCGGGATTTTCCAAGAAGGACCGCGCCGCGCTGGGCATCATCGACGCCGCGCAGCGCGACGGCTCCTTGCGGCCGGGTCAGACGGTCGTCGAGCTGACCTCGGGCAACATGGGCACGGGGCTTGCCATCGTTTGCGCGCAGCGGGGGCATCCTTTCGTGGCGGTGATGAGCCGGGGCAACTCGCCCGAACGCGCGCGGATGATGGCGGCGCTGGGGGCCGAGGTGGTGTTGGTGGACCAGGCGGAAGCGGGCGTTCCGGGACAGGTGTCGGGCGCGGACCTGGCATTGGTCGAGGCGGAGGCGCGGCGGATCTGCGCGCAGCGCGGAGCCTTTCGCGCCGACCAGTTCCACCACCCGGGCAATCCCGCGGCTCATGAGACGGGGACGGCGGCGGAACTTTGGGAGGATGGCGAAGGGCGGCTGACCGCACTTGCCGATTTCGCGGGCAGCGGCGGCACCTTCGGTGGCGTGATGCGCGGGCTGCGGGCCCGTGCGCCGGGGCTGCGCGGCTACTTGGTGGAGCCCGAGGGTGCGGCCGCGCTGGCCGGGCAGGCGGTGACGCGGCCGGGCCATCCGATCCAGGGCGGCGGTTACGCCATGGCCGATCTCGATTTCTTGGAGGGCGTGTCCGTCGACGGCTACCTGCAGGTGTCGGGCGTGGAGGCGCGCGCGACGGCCCGCGCGCTGGCGCGGGAGGAGGGGATCTTTGCCGGGTTTTCCGCAGGCGCCAATGTCGCCGCGGCCCTGCGCCTGCTGGAGGGGCCCGAGCGGGGCGGGGCGGTCGCGGTGGTCATCTGCGACAGCGGGTTGAAATATCTCTCTACGGATCTGTGGGCGTAAGCGGTTCGCGCCCCCGATCGGTCAGCAGCCAGACCCCGCCCTCTTGGAACACGGCGGCTGTCAGCGGCCGGCCATAGCCCGCCCCGCTGTCCAGGTTCACGTGATTGCCGTGATGGCGCGGCGCCTCGAGCGGGGTGTGGCCGTGGACCACCAGCCAGGGATGCGGGCGCGGATCGTCGAGGAACTCGTGCCGGATCCAGATCAGGTCGTGTTCGCTCTGCTTGGACAGCGGAACACCGGGACGGATGCCGGCATGGACGAACAGCAGCCCGTTTTCCTCGTGATGCGCGGGCAGGGCGTTGAGGAAATCGACATGCGCGCGGGGGACCGCGGCCCGCGCGTCCTCGTGCACCTGGTAGGTGCGCGCGCCTTCGGGCACATCGACCCCGTAGCTGGCCAGCGTCTCGACCCCGCCGATACGCTCGTGCAGCCAGTGATAGCCCACCAGCAGCCGGTCGTCGGGGGTGGGCACTTCCCGCATGAACATGGCGAACATCCGGTCGTGATTGCCCTTGAGCGTGATCCAGTCGCGCCCCTGGGCCTTGCCCGCGATCAGCCGGTCCAGCACGCCGCGGCTGTCGGGGCCGCGATCGGTGTAGTCACCCAGGAAGATCACCCGCGCGTCACGCCCGCCATCCGCCTCGATCCGTGCCAGCGTCGCGTCCAGCATCCCGGCCTGTCCGTGGATGTCGCCGATGGCATAGATGGGGCGGTTCATGGGAGTCTCCGTTCTGGTCCTGGGGTTTTCCGGCCCGTTTCACCTGCCGAAGGATGGCGGCCGGTTCAAGGTCTCGGTCAACATGGCGATCTGGTCGCGCAGCCATTGATGGGGGCCGCTATGGCTCTTTCTTCGGTGCCAGGCCAGGACAAGGTCTACCGGCCCCACCCCCACCGGTTCGCGATAGAGCGACAGGCCCAGCCGCGGCGCGGCGTGTTCGGCCAGCTGATGCGGGACGAGTGCGATCAGGTCGCTTTGTGCGACCGCGTTCAGCACCCCCGAGAAGACCGGCAGGGTGATCGCGACGTGCCGCTGTCGGCCCATCCGTGCCAGGGCCTTGTCGCCCAGCCCTTCCAGCCTCCCCTCAGGCGAGAACAGTACGTGCTGCATGGCGCAGAACATGTCGAGGGGCAGAAGCGCCCCCTCCTTCAGCCCCGCTGCGGCCAGGCGCGGGTGTCCCGAGCGGGCTACCACGACAAACGCCGAACGGTGCAGAAACCGCGTTTCGATCCAGCCCGGCACGTCGGTGCGCGGCAGGATCGCCATGTCGATATTCTGATGTTCCAGTGACCGGACGTAACTGTCGGGCACCTGGTCGACCAGTTGCACCCGCATCCGCGGCGCCCGGCGCGACAGGTGGTCCGCGAGGGCCGGCATCAGCATCTCGGCATAGAAATCGCTGCCCGACAGGGTCAGCCGGGCGCCGGATTGCGCAGGGTCGAACGACGCGGGTGCCGACAGCAGCGCCTCGGTCCGGTCTAGGATTTCCCGCAGGGGCGTTTGCAGGCTGGCGGCGAATTCGGTGGGGACAAGATGCCGGCCCTGGCGGACGAAGAGCGGGTCGTTCAAGGCATGGCGCAGGCGCGACAACGCGGCCGAGACGGCCGGCTGCGACAACCCGACCCGCGTGCTGGCCTCGGTCGTCGAACAGGTGTCGAGCAGCGCATCTAGAACGCGGAGAAGGTTGAGGTCGAAGCTCCCGATATTCATCGGGTGGATAGATACCATATGATCTATCGATTTAACATTTATTGTTGTGCCGGGCAGGGTTGGCCGGGAATATCTGTCCATTCAGACGCGGAGGGAGAGGACATGAACGGTCTGGCGCGCGCTTTTTTCCTGGTGGCCATCCTCGCAGCGGTATGTGGCATGATCTGGGGAATCCAGATGTCGGCGACACATGATCACTCGCTCTCGCCGGCACATGGGCATCTCAACCTGCTGGGCTGGGTGAGCTGTTCGATCTTTGCCTTCTACTATCATCTTGTGCCCGAGGCGGCGGAACGACCGCTGGCGCGGCTTCATTTCGGGCTGGTGCTGGCCTCCGTCCTGATCCTGACGCCGGGAATCGCCCTTGCCATCCAGCAGCAGACAGAACTTCCGGCCAAGCTCGGCTCGGCGCTTATGCTGCTGTCGATGCTCGTCTTCGGCTGGATCGTCCTGCGCGAAGGGCGCAGCCTGGCGCGGGCCTGATCCCGGGCCCGGCGGGTAGGGATGGCGGCCCCGCAAGGGGACCGCCGCAGGTCATGGTCAGGCCACGTCGAATTCGAGAGGCTTGATCTGGTTGAACAGGCCGGTTTCGGCCAGCTTGGCGCGTACTTCGGCCGGAACCGCCTCGTCGACATAGAGGAGTGCGATGGCCTCGCCGCCAGCCTTGGCGCGGCCCAGGGTAAAGTTGGCGATGTTCACCCCGTTCTCGCCCAGCGTCCGGCCCAGTGCGCCGATGATGCCGGGCACGTCCTCGTTCGTGGTATAAAGCATGTGCTGCCCGATCTCGGCGTCGATATTGATGCCCTTGATCTGGATGAAGCGCGGCTTGCCGTCGCTGAACACCGTCCCGGCCACGGACCGCTCGCGCTTTTCGGTCACCACGGTCACCTTGACGTAGCCGTCGAACGTGCCGGACTTGTCCTGGTTGGTGGTCGAGATCTTGATGCCGCGCTCCTTGGCGACGACCGGGGCCGAGACCATGTTCACGTCCGGGTTCACCTTCTTCATGATCCCCGCCACCACGGCGCAGTTCAGCGCCTCCAGGTTCATTTCGGCCGCGATCCCGTCATAGAGGATGTTGATCGCCTTGATCGGCTCGTCCGTCATCTGGCCGATGAAGCTGCCGAGATAGTCGCTCAGCTTGATCCAGGGGCCCATCACCTTGGCCTCCTCGGCGGTCACCGAGGGCATGTTCAGCGCGTTGGTCACCGCGCCCGTCAGCAGGTAGTCCGCCATCTGCTCGGCCACCTGAAGCGCGACATTTTCCTGCGCCTCGGTCGTGGCCGCGCCCAGATGCGGGGTGCAGACCACGTTGGGCAGGTTGAAAAGCGGGTTTTCCTTGGCGGGCTCCACGCTGAACACGTCGAAAGCCGCGCCGGCCACATGGCCCGATTTCAGCATTTCGGCCAGCGCCTCCTCGTCCACCAGACCGCCACGGGCACAGTTGATGATGCGTACGCCCTTCTTTGTCTTGGCAAGGTTGTCCGGGCCCAGGATGTTGCGGGTCTGGTCGGTCAGCGGCACGTGCAGGGTGATGAAATCGGCCCGCGCCAGCAGGTCGTCCAGCTCGACCTTCTCGACGCCCATCTTGTTGGCCTTCTCCTCGCTCAGGAAGGGATCATAGGCCACGACCTTCATCCGCAGCCCGCGCGCGCGGTCGCAGACGATTCCGCCGATATTGCCCGCGCCGATCACGCCCAGTGTCTTCCCGGTCAACTCGACCCCCATGAACTTGGACTTCTCCCACTTGCCCGCATGGGTCGAGGCGCTCGCCTCGGGGATCTGGCGCGCCACGGCGAACATCAGCGCGATGGCGTGTTCGGCGGTGGTGATCATGTTGCCGAAAGGCGTGTTCATCACGATCACGCCCTTCTTGGAGGCAGCTTCCTTGTCCACGTTGTCGGTGCCGATCCCGGCGCGGCCGATCACCTTGAGCCGGTCGGCCTTCTCCAGGATCGTGGGCGTCACCTTGGTGGCCGAGCGGATGGCCAGGCCGTCGTAATTGCCGATCACCTCGGCCAGCTTGTCCTTGTCCTTGCCCAGGTCGGGCATGAAATCCACCTCGATCCCGCGGTCGCGGAATATCTGCACGGCGGTTTCGCTCAGCTTGTCGGATACGAGTACTTTGGGGGCCATTGTCTGGGTCCTTCGGGATGTGCGGGGAAAGGCGGGATGAAACCCGCCCTACGCAAATTGGAATGTCAGGGGGTCGGGCAGGGCGGGGTTTCCCCCGCCGTACCCGTCACGCGGCCTGCGCCTGCGCGTCGATCTCTGCCTCGAAGGCCCAGTCGAGCCATGCGAGCATCGCCTCGATGTCCGAGGTCTCGACCGTGCCGCCGCACCAGATGCGCAGGCCCGCGGGCGCGTCGCGATAAGCGCCGATGTCATAGGCGACACCCTCGGCCTCAAGCCGCTTGGCCACGGCCTTGGCGAATGCCGCGCCGTCCGCGATGCGGTCGTCGGTGAACTTGAGGCAGACGCTGGTGTTCGACCGCGTCGCCGGGTCGGTCGCCAGGAAGTCGATCCAGCCATGCGCCGCCACGAAATCCGCGACCGCTTTGGCATTGGCATCGGCCCGCGCCATCAGCCCCTTCAGCCCGCCGACCGAGCGTGCCCAGTCCAGCGCCAGCAGGTAATCCTCGACCGCCAGCATCGAGGGCGTGTTGATCGTCTCGCCCTTGAAGATGCCCTCGTTCAGCTTGCCGCCCTTGGTCATGCGAAAGATCTTGGGCAGGGGCCAAGTGGGCGTGTAACTTTCCAGCCGCTCCACCGCGCGGGGGCTCAGGATCAGCATCCCGTGCGCCGCCTCGCCGCCCAGCACCTTCTGCCAGGAGAAGGTGGTCACATCCAGCTTGTCCCAGGGCAGGTCCTGCGCAAAGGCCGCGCTGGTGGCGTCGCAGATCGTCAACCCTTCGCGGTCCGCCGCGATCCAGTCTCCATTCGGCACGCGCACGCCGCTGGTGGTGCCGTTCCAGGTGAACACCACGTCATTGGCGAAATCGACCGAGGCCAGATCGACGATCTCGCCATATTCGGCGGTCTTGACCTGGGCATTGTCCAACTTCAGCTGCTTGACCACATCGGTGACCCAGCCCGCGCCAAAGCTTTCCCAGGCCAGCATCTCGACACCGCGCGCGCCCAGCATGGACCACATCGCCATTTCGACCGCGCCGGTATCCGAGGCCGGCACGATGCCTATCCGGTAGTCGGCCGGAACGCCGAGGATCTCGCGCGTCTCTTCGATCGCGGCTTTCAGCTTGTCCTTGCCTACGGCGGCGCGGTGCGAACGGCCCAGCGGCGCATCGGCAAGCTTGTTCAATTCGAATGCGGGGGGTTTGGCACAGGGGCCAGAGGAAAAACGCGGATTTGCCGGCCGCGTTGCCGGTTGGTCGATTGCCATAAGGTGTTACCCTTCCAGATATACGCCCCTCGTTGGGGAGGGGTGTCCCACCTGCCGGATTAAGCGGTGAAATGCGGCACTGCAACTTCAAAATGCGACGCGATGCAGAATGTCGCGGTCGAACGGTGCTTTTCGAGGCGCGCAAGTTTCCGATCCGCGCCAGCGCGCTCCGAACGGGGCCGAACCCGCGCGCGCCGCATTGACACTGCGGCGTGGAGCGCGAAGAAGAGGGCGGAAATCGCCCCCAAAGGACCCCCGGATGCATATCGCCACGCTTCTCACCGATCCCGCCGCGCCCGCGCTCGACCCCGCGCTGGTCGAGTCGCTGCGCAATGCCTGGGGCGGTGGCGCGGCGCTCTGGCTCTCGCCGGACGAGGTGGCGGAATTTCCGCTGGAACGCCTGCCCGACAATCGCTGGGACGTCTGGCGGGACCTTCAGGGCATGGGTGTCGACCTGATCGTGCAGCCCTCGGCGAATCGTCGCAAGAAGATGCTGCTTGCAGACATGGACAGCACGATGATCCGGCAGGAATGCATCGACGAACTGGCAGAGGAGGCCGGCGTCGGCGACCGGGTGCGCGAGATCACCGCACGCGCCATGCGCGGCGAACTGGATTTCGAGGGGTCGCTGCTGGAACGGGTCGCGCTGCTTGCGGGGTTGGAGGCCGCGGTGATCGATCGCGTGATCGAAACCCGGATCGAACTGATGCCGGGCGCCCGGATCCTGATAGACACCATGCATGCGCAGGGCGGTCATGCGGCGCTGGTCTCGGGCGGCTTCACCGCCTTTACCGCCAGGGTCGCGGCAGTTCTCAACTTCGACGAGCACCACGCGAACGACCTGGTGATTGAAAACGGGCGGCTCACCGGTGACGTGACCCGCCCGATTCTCGGGCGCGAGGCCAAGGTCGAGGCGCTGGAACGGATCGCCGCACGGCTCGGCCTGGCCGAGGGCGACGTTATCGCCGTGGGCGACGGGGCCAACGACCTGGGCATGCTGCACCGTGCGGGGACCGGGGTGGCGCTCCATGCCAAACCCGCCGTGGCCGCGCAGTGCGACGTGCGTATCAATCACGGAGATCTGACCGCGCTGCTCTATCTCCAGGGCTACGCGCGGTCCGATTTCGCCGACTGAGTCAGACCGGAAAGCCGTCGGCGGGACGAATCACACCGGCGTGCAGCCCGCGCCGGCTTTTCACCTCGGGGGTCAGAAAGCGCCGCGTCGCCGGGTGTTCCGCATCCAGCACGCCCAGATGAACCAGAATCGCCGCAATGGCGCATTCGCTCGCCCGCGTCGCGCCATCGGTGATCTTGACCGCCACGCCCAGTTTCTTCTCGGGGATGATGGCGACGAATACCGCCTCGGCCCCCGTCTTGATGGCCACGCGCCCGCCCATTGCGCGCATCAACTCGGTGCAGGCGCGGCCCTCGCCCGCCACCAGCTCGGGGTGGCGCGTCATCGCCGCGACCAGCTCAACCGCCGCTTCGCTCTGCCGGTCGCTGCGGTCGCGCGCGCTGGCGAACCACGCCATCGCGCGGGCCAGCCCCTCCACCGTGGTGGCGAAATTCGGGGCCGAACAGCCGTCGATGCCGTAACCCGGGCTCGTCTCTCCGGTCACTTCCTCGAAGGCTTCGCGCACCGCCTGCTGCACCGGGTGGTCGATCTCCACGTATTCCGGCCCCGCGCCCATGTGCCGGTTCAGCGTCAGGAACCCCGCATGCTTGCCGGAACAGTTGTTGTGTACCTGGCAGGGCTGCTCGTAGGCGCGGATCAGCGCCTCATGCGCGGCGCGGTCATCGGGGTCCTGCGGGCCGCAGCGGAAATCCGACTCGTCCATGCCCAGCAGGTCCAGCCAGGCGCGCACCCGGTCGGTATGGATCGCCGCCCCGTTATGCGAGGCGCAGGCCAGCGCCAGGTGTTCGGGGCCCAGCTGCCACTTGGCCGCCGCTCCCGAGGTGATCAGCGGAAGCGCCTGGACCATCTTGCACGACGAGCGCGGATAGATCACCGCGTGCGGGTCGCCCCAGGCCTGCACCACCTGCCCGGTCCCGTCGCAGATTGCCGCGTGACCGCGATGCAGGCTTTCGAGCAGCTGCCCACGCCACAGTTCGGTCATCGGTACGGGTTCTGTCATGCTGCCTCCAATTACCTGCGCGAAAACTTGCCAATCGGCCTTTCGTTCATGGCGAAACTTGCGATAGTGTGTGTATGTCGGCAATCGAAGGGACGTACAAGCCAGACGGATCGCCGAACGATCCGCGCCAGTCCCGGGGACAATTGAGGTTAAGGTCGGTCTAGGAGGCTGGACAAATGGGATCGAAGCTCGCCCGCATCGTCGCGGGCCTGTGCATGGCCACGATGGCCACAACCGCAAACACCGCGTTCGCGCAGGAAGAAAGCACCAACCGTGTCGCGGCCAAGACCGATTGGAGCGTCTTTGTCGAGGATGACCCCACCGAGTGCTGGAGCGTCTCCTCGCCCACCGAAACGGTCAACACCCGTGGTGGCCGCGTCGTGGCCGTACGTCGCGGCGACATCCTGCTTTTCGTGTTCTTCCGCCCCAATGCCGGGGTTCAGGGGCAGGTGACCTTTACCGGCGGCTACCCGTTCGCCGAGGGTTCCACCGTCAATCTCAACGTGGGCGGCACCGAGTTCGAGCTTTTCACCGATGGCGAATGGGCCTGGCCCGCGACCGAGGCGGATGACGCCAAGATCATCACCGCCCTGAAGCGCGGAACCGACGCGGTGCTCACCGCCCGCTCCTCGCGCGGGACGCAGACCAAGGATACCTTCTCGCTTCTCGGGTTCACGGCCGCCTTCGAGGATGCCGAGAAACGCTGCGGCGGCTGACAGCGCTCCCTTTCCCGAACGGAACAGCCCCGACCGAACGGCCGGGGCTTTTTCATGTCCGCCCTCCGGAGCTCCATGAAAAAAGGCGTAAGCGCGCGCTTACGCCCGGGCGTTTCAGCATTCCTCGGATCGACGGGCCGCTTCTCCGGAGGCAGGTGATGGTCCAGCCGCGGGCATTCGCCCCGGCCCTCCACATTGAAAGGACATGACCCGTGACCAAGTATATCGCCGCAGCTCTCCTGACCCTCGCGCCGCTGGCCGCCGCCGCCTTCCCCGCCGTCGGGGACATGGTCGGCACCAACCCCGAAGAGGCCACCAAGGCGCTCGAGGCCGCAGGCTGCATGTCGCCCATGTTCGAGGCCGAGGACGGCAAGATCGAGGCCAAGTGCCGCGATGCCGAGAACAAAAAATGGGAAATCTACATCGACCCGACCTCCGGCAAGGTCGCCAAGGTCAAGGCCGATGACTGACGCGGCCAGACCCGCCAGCGGGGGCGGCACCATCGTGCCGCCCGACCCCTGGGACCCGCTCGTGCGCATCACCCACTGGCTGGTGGCGGTGGCCGTCCTGGTCAACGGCCTGATCAACAAACCCGGTGGAACCGCCCATGTGTGGATCGGCTGGGGCGTGCTGGCCTTGCTCGCCCTCCGCCTCGCCTGGGGCTTCGTCGGCCCGGCCGAGGCGCGGTTCCGTGCCTTTCCGTTCGCCCCGCGTGCGGCCTTCGCCCATCTGCGCCAGCTCATGCGCGGCACCCCGCGCGAACACCGCTCCCACAACCCGGCGGGCGCGCTCATGGCCTATGCGCTCTGGGCCTGCCTCGCCGTCGTCACCGTGACAGGCCTCGTCATGACCGACGCGAAAAGCCCCGTCACCATTGCCGAGGAAAAGGCCGCCGTTGCCGCAGGCGACTGGTCCGTGCTTGCGAAGGATGCCGACAGTCACGACAATGACGACGACGACGACGAGGAAGGCATCGGAGAACTCGCTGAGGAGGTTCACGAGATATGCGCCAACCTGCTGCTGATCCTGGCAGCCCTTCACGTGGCCGGCGTGGCCGTCGAGAGCCGCGCCCTGGGCCGGAACCTTGTTCGCCCCATGCTGATCGGCAAACGTCACTCATGAGCGGGTTCGCCACCGGCAGGTCAGAGCGGCGCGGACCCGTCGCTCTGACCCTTTTCCTGCTGCTTCAGGCGACGGCGGCCATCTTCTTCGTGGGCGACGCGCTCGCCGACCTGATCGCGGCACCCACTGCGCCGCACGGCATATTCGAGGGGCTGGTCGCCCTCGCGCTGATCCTCGGCGTGGTGATCGGTATCTGGCAGCTGCGCCAGGCCCTCGCCCGCATCGCAGCGCAGGAACGCGCGCTCGACACGGCGCGTGGCTCCCTGGCCGACGTAATCGAACACCAGTTCGACCAATGGGGCCTGACCCCGGCCGAGCGCGACGTGGGGCTGCTGGCGCTCAAGGGGCTCGACGTGGCCGAAATCGCCGAGATCCGCGGCGCGGCCTCGGGCACCGTGCGGGCGCAACTCACCCGGATCTATGCCAAGGCCGGCGTCTCGGGCCGGGCGCAGTTCGCCGCCTGGTTCGTCGAGGACCTTCTCCAGCCCGCCGGCGGCACCTGAGCCAAACTCGGGAACAACCTCCCGGCTCCCCGTGTTTTCCCGGTAGAAGGGGCAGGCCCCCCGCCGCCCCACCGGCCCGCACCGGGCCCCAGATTCGGGAGGACGCAATGACCTTCAAGACACTCTCTTCCCTCACCGCCTTGTCGCTCGGCGCCGCGCTGGTCGCCGGCGCATCCGCCGCTCAGGAGGCGCCGAAAGATGCGCAGGACATGACCCGCGACCAGAACGCCACCTGGGTAGACATCACCAGCTGGAACGACGACACCGTCTATGACGGCTGGAGCGCCCAGTCGCTTCTGGGCGAGGACGCCTACAACGCCACCGGCGACGAACTGGGCGAGGTCGAGGACCTGATCGTCGGCCCCGACGGCATGATCCGCCGCGTCGTGGTCGAGGGTGGCGGCTTTCTCGATATCGGCGACACCCATGCCGCCATCCCGTGGGACGAGGTCAAGCGCAACGCCGCCTCTTCCGTCACGGTTCCGCTCCGGGGCGAGGATCTCGACGACTACACCCGCTATCCCAACGTAGATGACATGCGGACCGAGGCCCGGAATTTCCGTGTGCGCGAAGTGATCGGCGATTTCCTCACCGCAGAGGGCGCGGGATATGGCAGCATCGACGACGTCATCTTCGACGATGACGGCCAGATGACCGCGCTGGTCGTGCGCCCGAACCCTTCCTATGGCTATCGCGGCCGCTGGGTCGCCATGCCGTATTCCGCCGGAACCTACGATCCCCGCGCCGCCTATACCGAGGTGCCCTACAGCTCCGTCCAGCTCGACGAGCTGCGGCCCTTCAACTACGGCAATTTCCGCGAGTGAGTGGCCTCCGGGTCACGGTTGACAAAGGCGTGACCCGCCCCGGCCCCGCGTGCGGTGAGTGCAGCTTGCCAAACCGCGTGCAAGCCTGAAAGCTGCCCTTGTACCGTCCGGGAAAGGGGGGCCATGGGCCACGCCATTGTCGTTATCGCGGGCACCATGCTTGCCGTTCTGGGGGTCTATTTCGGGGCTCGTTCTGTCCTTGGCGATGCCGATGATCGGACCTTCGATCTTGCCGGCAAGGTGTTGTTGCGCCTTGCCGCTCTTCATGGTCTGGTCCTGGCGCTCGTCTTTGCCGGAGAGGTCGTCGAATATCACCAGATCGAGGCGGATCTAGCCGCCGAGGCCAATGCCGCGGCCGATCTCTACTTCGATGCTGCCCGCTACGACCCGGCGCTTGCGCAACAGGTTCAGCCGGCGCTGCGCCGCTATCTCGAACTCGCGTCCGAAGCCGAATGGGCGCATCTGGGCACCAACCGGCAGTTGATGGCCGAAGGCTGGATCGCTTGGGATGGCATCTACAACGCGGTACTCGCGCTGGAACCGGAAACCGCCGCTCAGGACAGCCTGCGCGGCAACATGCTCCACGCGGTCGCCCGAATCGCCGAGATGCGCGACATGCGCCAGCACCACGCCATCACCGGGATGAGCGCGCTGTTCTGGATCGCCGCGCTGGGCGGTGTTTTCCTGGTCTCGGTCGGGTTTTATGTCTTCCCACCCGAGCGGCCCAACCTCGTGCTGATCTCGACCTATGCCGGCTATCTGGGGCTCATCCTCTATACCATCCTCGCGCTCTCCAACCCTTTCGCCCCGCCCGGCGCGCTGGAACCCGAAGTGCTCGAAGCCCTGCGCGCCCGCCTCGCCGCGTCCTGAGCAGTCCGGCAGAAACCCTTTTGTTCCGCGCGCGATATCCTATATACACCCGCATTCACCCAGAATCGCGAGTGCCCTTTCATGTCCGCAGATGCGCCCATAACCCAGGATGTCCTGACCCTGCCCCGGAAACTGCCCGAGGGCGGCAAGACCAATCTCGTGGGCCTGACCCGGGACCAGATGCGCCAGGCGCTGATCGCCATGGGTACGCCCGAGAAGCAGGCGAAGATGCGCGTGAACCAGGTCTGGCAATGGATCTACCAATGGGGCAGGCGCGACTTCGCCGAGATGACCAATCTCGCCAAGGCCTACCGCGCGCAACTGGCCGAGCATTTCACCATCGAGATCCCCGAGATGGTCTCGCGCCAGGTCTCCACCGACGGCACCCGCAAGTACCTCGTCCGCATCGCCGGCGGACACGAGGTCGAGGTCGTCTATATTCCCGAGGAAGATCGCGGCACGCTCTGCGTCTCCTCCCAAGTGGGTTGCACGCTGACCTGCTCCTTCTGCCATACCGGCACGCAGAAACTCGTCCGCAACCTCACGGCGGGCGAGATCGTGGGCCAGATCATGATGGCACGCGACGATCTCGACGAATGGCCCACCCCCGGCGCGCCCAAGGACGAGACGCGCCGTCTGTCCAACATCGTGCTGATGGGGATGGGAGAGCCGCTCTACAATTTCGACAATGTCCGCGACGCGATGAAGATCGCGATGGACCCCGAGGGGATCTCGCTCTCGCGCCGCCGCATCACGCTCTCGACCTCCGGCGTCGTGCCCGAGATCGCGCGCACCGCGGACGAGATCGGCTGCCTGCTCGCCATCTCCTTCCACGCCACCACGGACGAAACCCGCGACAAGCTGGTGCCGATCAACAAGCGCTGGAACATCGAGGAATTGCTGACCGCGCTCGCCGCCTATCCCAAGGCGTCGAATTCCGAACGCATCACCTTCGAGTATGTCATGCTCGACGGCGTGAACGACAGCGACGCGGATGCCCACCGCCTGATCGAGCATATCCGGCGGCACAAGATCCCGGCCAAGATCAACCTGATCCCCTTCAACGAATGGCCCGGCGCGCCTTACAAGCGCAGCTCCAACAACCGCATCCGCGCCTTCGCCAACATCATCTACCAGGCAGGCTACGCCTCCCCCATCCGCACGCCGCGGGGCGAGGACATCATGGCCGCCTGCGGGCAGCTCAAATCCGCCACCGAGCGCGCCCGCAAATCCCGCAAGCAGATCGAGGCCGAGGCCGGCCTGCCCAGCTGACCCAGACGCCGCCACACCTCCAGGGCGCTTCGGGCCAGATTCGCAACGGACCCACCCCGCCTGCGCCGCTGCTCCTCTTTCTTTTCGGGGACCTGCGGCCCGGCGCGCCGCCCTGCTTCATCTCTTTTCAAATACTCCGGGGGGGGGCGGGGGCGGAGCCCCCGCTGGTCGGATCGCGCAAGCGATCCGATACCACATGCCGCGCATCTGCCGGGCAACCCCATCCGTCATTCCCCGAACCGAGCCTGCCGGATGACCTCGGCGATGCGGCCGCGCACCTCCTCCGGCTGATCCTCCAGCGCCCGGGTCAACTCGCGCAGCTCGGCCCGAACCCCGTGCAGCTGGTCGATGAGCGAGATCATCAGGCCGATCGCCTCCGCCTCGGCCTCGTAATGGTCGTGCAATTCACAGGCCAGTTCCAGCCGCGCAAGGTCCAGCCCCTCGTAGAGCTCGCCGCGCTCCGCCTCCATCGGCACCACGATCCGCGCATGGCGATAGGCCACCAGCCGTCCCGGTGTCAGCGACGAAACGCGGGCGATCACCTCTTCCTCCGAGTAAAGACGTGTCATGCCGGCATGTCCTTCCTTGGGTCGTATCCGTTCTTCTTGCGCCACCCTTCCATGAACGCGCGCAACTCCTCATCCACCGTGTCGGGCATCACGATGGCGATCTCGATCAGCTGGTCGCCGCGCGTGCCCTTGCCGCGCCGCTGCACCCCCTTGCCCTTCAGGCGCAGCGTCTTGCCGCTGCTGGTGCCGGCCGGAATCGTCACCGACACCCGCCCGTCGATCGTGGGCGCGGGCACCTTGCCGCCCAGCACCGCCTCGTCCAGGCTCACCGGCAGGCGCACATGGATGTCGTCTCCCTCCCGGCGAAATACCGCATGCGGCGCCACGCCGATCGTCACCAGCGCATCGCCCGGCGCCCCGCCGCCGAAACCAGGATCACCCTTGCCGCGCAGCCGAACGGTCTGCCCGTCCGCGATGCCCGCGGGGATGCGCACTTCCAGCTTGTCGCCCGAGGGCATCGTGATCGGCTTCACCGCCCCGAACACCGCGTCGAGGAACGAGATCTCCATCGCGTAACGCCGGTCCTGTCCGGGCGCATGGAACTCGTATTCACGCTGCGTGCCCTGACCGCCGCCGAATCCCTGGCCGCCGCCGCCCTGCCGACGCATGAACTCGGCAAAGATGTCCGACATGTCCTCGAATCCGGCCTCCTGCCCCGCGCCGCCTGCCTGGGCCCGGCGATAGGGGTTTCCGGCGGCCTCGGAATACTGCCGGTAATATTGCTGCTGCGCGCGCTCCTGCCCCGAGGCGTCGATCTCGCCCCGGTCGAACCGCGCGCGCGTCTCGGGATCCTTCAGCAGGTCATAGGCGGATGCCGCCGCCTTGAACCGCGCCTCTGCCGCCGCATCGCCGGGTTTCAGGTCCGGATGGCACTCCTTGGCGATCCGCCGATAGGCTTTCTTGATCTCGTCCTGGCTGGCGGTCTTCGATACGCCGAGGACGGAATAGGGGTCTTCACTCATCTCGCGCTCGTTTCGTTCTGGTTGGCAGACATATTCCGCCAAGGAAATCTAAACATGGGCGCGGCGTCGTGGCAAACCAAGACGGCAAGCCACGGAATCATTGGCATTTCCGCCCCGCCCATCCTAGGCTCGGGCCCGATTGCACCCTGAACGGAGGTTCCCGAATGTCCCGCAGGCTCCTTTCCGCAGCCGCCCTTCTGATCGGCAATGCCGCAGGTCTGCTGCTGGCCGCCCTCCTGCTCGAGGGGTTCACGATCGCGCCGCTCTCCTTCATCGTGGTGGTTGCCATCTTCACCCTCGTGCAGGTGATTGCCGACCCGCTCCTGACCCGGGTTGGCGAACGTCACGTGCCCGCGCTCAAGGGCGGCATCGCGCTGGTGGTGACCTTCGTGGGGCTGCTGCTCACCGATTTCATCACCACCGGGCTGGTGATCGGCGGCATCTCGAACCTGCTGGTCTGGCTCGGCGCGCTGATCGCCGCCGTTCTGATTCCGATCTTCGTCTTCAAGGATCTGCGCGAGAAACGGCAGAAATAGGCGCTGCCGCCACCGGGCGCGGCGGCCTGCCCAGATTTTTCCCCATTCCCGGTAAACTTCGGCCCCGATCAACAGTCAGTTTCCAACTCGTGAACAACCTACGAGAGGGGAAATTGAAATGGCACATGCAGATATCGGCGGGATGATGATCGAGGATGGCGTGCTCGACGTCCTGATGCGCGAACGCGAAAAGGCGCTCAGCGCGCGCGAATGGAAATTCCGCCTCGCGGGTTTCGGCTACGGCATCAAGGAGGTGCAGGGACAGCGCATCGTTACCAAGCTGCCCCAAGGGACCGAACTGGGCGTGCTGCCCGCCCATCTGAACTGAGCGGGCAGATCCGTCAGTCTCCGGCGCCGTCCGGGCGCGGGGTGCGCGGCGGCTCGCGGCCCGGGATTTCCGAACGCGGCGGCGCGGGGTCCCAGTTCTCGATCACATGCACCGCCTCCTGCGCGGTCTCGACATAGCGGAACAGGTCCAGATCCTGCGGCGCGATGGTACCCGCGTCGGCCAGCGCCTCCCAGTTGATGACCCGTTCCCAGAATTCGCGCCCGAACAGCAGGAACGGCACCCGCTCCATCCGGCCCGTCTGGATCAGCGTCAGCGATTCGAACAGCTCGTCCATCGTCCCGAACCCGCCGGGAAAGATGGTGATCGCGCGCGCCCGCATCAGAAAGTGCATCTTGCGGATCGCGAAATAGTGAAAGTTGAAGCTCAGCTCGGGCGTGACATAGGCATTGGGCGCCTGCTCGTGCGGCAGCACGATGCTCAGCCCGATGGAACAGCCCCCCGCGTCATGCGCGCCGCGATTGCCCGCCTCCATCACGCCGGGGCCGCCGCCGGTGACGATGACATGCTCGCGGCAGTCCGTCTTTTTCGATTTCTCGGTCATCAGCCGCGCGAATTCCCGCGCCTCGTCGTAGTAATGCGACAAGTCCGCCAGCGTTCGGGTCCGTGCCTCGCCCTTCTTTGCGGGCTCGGGGATGCGCGCTCCGCCGAACATCACCACGGTCGAGGCGATCTCGCGCTCCTCCAGAAGCATCTCGGTCTTCAGCAATTCCAGCTGCAGACGCACCGGGCGCAGCGCGTCACGCGTGATGAACTCCTCGTCGGCAAAGGCCAGCGTGTAGGAGGGCGACCGCGTTTGCGGCGTGTCCGGGACATCGCGCGCCGTGTTGCGGTCCAGCGATGCATCGCGAAAGGTCGAATGGCGCTCGTCGGTCATCTGTGGGCGTTCCCCGCTTTTCCTGTTCGCAACACCCGTATAGGGTCCGCGACCGCAACGCCAGTAACCGGGAGGGGTCAGATGGACTGGAAGGCCGAAATCAGCGCGGCGCGCGACCGTATCGCGGGCCATGTGCAGGAAACGCCGGTCCTGGTGACCGACGGGTTCGGCCTGGGCTACCCCATCGAGATGAAGCTCGAACAGCTCCAGCATACCGGCAGCTTCAAGGCGCGCGGCGCGTTCAACACGCTGCTGGCCTCCGATGTGCCCGAGGCCGGGATCGTCGCGGCCTCGGGCGGCAATCACGGCGCGGCCGCGGCCCATGCCGCCCGCGCGCTGGGCCACAAGGCGCAGATCTTCGTGCCCGAAATGGCCGGCCCCGCCAAGATCGCCCTGATCGAACGCACCGGCGCCACGCTGACCGTGGTGCCCGGAGAATACGCAAATGCCGCACAGATGGCCCAGGCCTATGAGGCCGAGAGCGGCGCGATGCAGATCCACGCCTATGACGCGCCGCTCACCGTGGCCGGGCAGGGGACCTGCTTCGCCGAGTGGGAGGCGCAGGGGCTGCAGGCCGACACCCTTCTGGTCGCGGTCGGCGGCGGCGGCCTGATCGCGGGCGCGCTGGGCTGGTTCGCCGGCGCGCGCAAGGTCGTGGCGGTCGAGCCGGAAACCTCCCGCGCCCTCAACGCGGCGCTGGCGGCGGGCGAGCCGGTCGACGTCACCGTATCGGGCGTTGCGGCGAATGCCCTCGGCGCCCGGCGCATTGGCTCGATCTGCTTCGACTTGGCGCAGGGGATGGACTCCGTGCTGGTCCCCGACGAGGCCATCACCGCCGCGCAACAGGCGCTCTGGCGCGAACGCCGGCAACTGGTCGAACCCGCCGGTGCCACGGCGCTCGCCGCGCTCATGTCGGGCGCCTACCGCCCCGAACCGGGCGAGCGCGTCGCGGTTCTGGTCTGCGGCGGCAACATCGCGCCGGACCCGTTCCCCTGAATGCCGCATTGTGCCATGCGGACCGCCACAGTATAGCGCATGGAAACCGTGACACGCAGCAAGGGGAGCCACCGCCGATGTCCAACGCACAGCTCGAAACCGCCATCGAGGCCGCCTGGGAACAGCGCGACAGCATCACGCCCTCCACCGGTGGCGAAACCCGCGAGGCGATCGAGGCGACGCTGAACGCGCTCGACAGTGGGGCGCTGCGCGTGGCCGAACGTCAGGACAATGGCGACTGGCATGTGAACCAGTGGGCGAAAAAGGCCGTTCTGCTGGGCTTCCGCCTCAAGGACATGGAACAGCAGGATGGCGGCCCGCAGGGCGGCCATTGGTGGGACAAGGTCGACAGCAAGTTCAAGGGCTGGGGCGATGCCGAGTGGAAAGCCGGCGGTTTCCGCGCCGTGCCCAACTGCATCGTGCGCAAATCGGCCTATATCGCGCCCGGCGTGGTGCTGATGCCCTCCTTCGTCAATCTCGGCGCTTATGTGGACGAAGGCACGATGGTCGATACCTGGGCCACCGTCGGCTCCTGCGCGCAGATCGGCAAGGGCGTCCACCTGTCGGGCGGCGTCGGCATCGGCGGCGTGCTGGAGCCCATGCAGGCCGGCCCCACCATCATCGAGGACAACTGTTTCATCGGCGCCCGCTCCGAAGTGGTCGAGGGCGTGATCGTGCGAGAGGGCTCGGTCCTTGGCATGGGCGTCTATATCGGCCAGTCCACCAAGATCGTCGATCGCGAAACGGGCGAGGTCTTCATGGGCGAGGTGCCGCCCTATTCCGTCGTGGTCTCGGGCTCGATGCCCACCAGGAACAACCTCAACCTCTACTGCGCCGTGATCGTCAAGCGCGTCGACGAAAAGACCCGCTCCAAGACAGGCATCAACGAGCTTCTGCGCGACTGATCCCGCGCGGATCGCGTCTCAAGGGCCGCCACTGGCGGCCCTTTTTCGTCAGGCCCGCCGGATCGTGGCGGTCGCCACCCCCATCGCGACCAGCGCGCCGCCACCCAGCCGCGTCAGGGCAGCCATCACCGCGGGCCGCGCGATCCTCTGCCGCAGACTGTCGGCCAGCAGCGCATAGGCCAGTGCGTTCAGGGCGGCGAATCCCACGAAGGTCGCGATCAGGATCGCGAATTGCGGTGCCAGCGCCGCGCCGGGATCGACGAATTGCGGCACGAAGGCGATGAAGAACACGATGGATTTCGGGTTCAGCGCCGTCACCGCCGTCGCATGGGCGAACACCGTCCGCGGCGTGGCGGCAGGGCTCTCTCCCGGCAGCGACAGCGCCGCGCCGGGCGCGCTGCGGAACAGCTTGACGCCCAGGTAGACAAGATAGGCCGCCCCCACCCATTTCAGCAGGAGAAACAGCTGCGACGAGGCCAGCACCAGGGCCCCCAGCCCCGCCAGCGAGGCCGACATCGCGATCAGGTCGCCCAGGGCCACACCCGCCACCGTGGCCAGCGCAACCCGGCGGCCCTGGCTGATTGCATAGCTCAGGATCAGCAGGACCGTCGGCCCCGGAATGAGAAGCAGCGCGATCGAGGCCGATGCGAAGGCAAGCCAGACGTGAAACTCCATGACGAACACTCCCGAAACGAATATCCCGCCGAGCCAGCGACAGAATCGCCCCGGTGTAAAGACCTTCCCGATCGGTCAGGCCCGGATCAGTGCGCGCGCTTCGTAACCCCTCAGCGCCGGCCGCGCGGCGGGGCCATAGCCAAGGTCGCGCGCCGCAAGATCGGGCATCAGCCGCAGAACCTCGGCGCGCACCTGCGGATCGAACCCGCCCAATGTCCTGTCGCCGGGATGATAGCTCTCGCTCTCCAGCCCGTTGCCCGTCACGATCTCGTGTCGGTCGAACAGCAGATGCACATAGGTCACCGGCGCCCCGTCCGCGTAAATCCGGATGCTGCGCCCGTTGACCAGGTGTTTCGCCGCCACCAGCACCTCGTCCGCGCCGAACATCACCTCGGCCCGGCCCGAATTCAGCAGGATGCGATGCTGCGGTGACACGGCCAGCGCGGCGTGCCTGCCCAGCGCACCGCGCGCGAGGACCACAGGCGCATCCTCCCCCTCGGCCAGCCGCTGGGTCATCCCGATCCAACGCAGGGGCTGCGGCCCGCGATCCCGCGTCAGCACCAGGTCGCCCACGCGCAGCGCCTCCACCGCCACCGGCCCGCGCACCGTGTCGATCAGCGTCCCGGCCACGAAACAGGGCGTGGTGTTGATGGTGACAAAGGCGGTGTCGGCATTTCCCGCATCATCCTCCACGCGATAGGAAAACACGTTCGAGGCTTCCTCTCCGCCATCGGAGTCGATGGTAAAGGTCCCGTCGGCGTTCAGCGTGATTTCCTCACCCGTGCTCAGCGTAACGGTATCGCCCGCGCCGACCGGTTGGCCGTTGATATGGGTGACGGTCAGCTGCCCGCCGGCGGCCGAGCTGTCATTGGCCAGCACATCGACCACTTCCGCGTTGCCGCCCGTGATCTCAACGGCTTCGTCCCCGGCGATCAGCGCGGTCTGGACCGAGTCGCCTGCGATCAGCAGGTTGGAATCGTAATACCCGTCTCCCCCATCCGCGATGCCGATCTTGATCGTGTTGACCTCGCCCGGCGTGACCGGCGCCTTCAGCGTCAGGGTGACGGTGAACCCGTCCATCTCGGTGTTGTAGGCCTCGGCGCTGGCGGGGTTGTCGACGTACAGGTTGGAATTGCTCCCATCATTGATGTTGTTGATCGTGATGTCGCCATCGCCCACGGTCAGCTCGGCCTTCTCGCCATTGACCCAGACGCCCACCGCGTCGTTAAACCCCGATCCGACATATTCCAGGTATTCCTCGGACGAGAACACGACCTGCATCGTCAGCGTCGATCCCTCGGGCACGAATTCCGCCTCGAAGACGGCGGCGTCATAGGTCCGCGCCCCCGCGATCTCGTCCAGATCGTCATCGCCCGCCCGCCCCAAGCGGGTCGAGGTGCCGGAACTCGCATTGGCATCGCCCGAGCCGTTGGTGACGTCGCCCGCCCGCCCGGTCGACAGGATCACGCCGCTGTCGCTCGGGGTAACCCCCGGAGCCACCGCATCGCCATCCGTGTAGATGCCCGAGGCAGCGGCCGCCCCTGTATAGCTGGCCGAGACGATCTCGATCCCGGTGCCGAACATCTCTGCCGCCATGGCCTCGGCCGAGGCTGTGGTATCGATGGGCAATTCCTGCGCGCTGGGCATGGGCGATCATCCGTCTGTGGCACTCGGCCTTCTGACTAGCGCGCCATCCCTTACCGCCCTGCTGCCCGCGCCCGGGAAAATGCCCGCAATTCGCCGCGAATTGCCCCTATCGCGACGCCCATTGACCGGGACGCGGGCCGGGGCTATTGCGGCGCGCATGACACAGCCGAAAAAGCCCTCCCGCCAGCAGGTCTACACGCTCCTCGTCCAGATCGGACGCAAGGATGGCGACGGCCTGCCCGAGGGCGCCACCGGCGCCGCGCTGATGTGCTACGCCTCCGGAGTGGACGAGGCCGAAGCCGTGCGCGAGACCGTCGCCATCCTGAAACAGGCCGACACCGCCCCGCTTGACGTGACCGGCTACGGCACCCTCGAAGAGCGCGAGGCCGAAGGTCACGAGATCGACGCCGACGAACGCGCGCTCATGCAGCGCGCGCTGGACGAGAACGCGGTGATCGTCGCGCAGATGACGCCCTTTTTCGGCGACGGCCCGGCGCACTGACCCTCAATCCCGGTTCCCGAACCACTTGCGATAGATCCGGTCGTAGGTGCCATCTTCGCGCAGGCCCAGCAGCGCCTGGTTGACATCCTCGCGAAGGGGCGAGCCGGTGGGAAACAGGATCCCGTAATTCTCGCGCAGAAAGACCGGCCCGGCCATGCTGGCCACGTCCCCGCCCTCGTGCGTGGCGTAATAGGACAGGATCGGCGCGTCGAACACCACCGCGTCCAGGTCATCGGTCTCGAAATCCGCGATCATCGGCGCCAGCCCGTCATAGGCGGCATAGTCGATCTCGCGCCGTTCCAGGAATCCCGCGGCGGTCGATCCCGCGATGGTCGCCACCCGCTGCCCGTAAAGGTCGTTGACCGAGTTGATCGTCCCGGTGATCGCGTTCACCGTCATCACCGAGGTGATCTTGGCGGTAAAGATCGAGACGATGAACAGCGACGAGATCACCAGAACCACGCCGAACACCCGGCCGAACGCGGTGCGCGGCACCCGCTCCTCGAACCCGCCGTTGACCACCAGGTTCAGCGCCCACCAGAAGGACGGAAACCACGCCTCGTTCAGCTTGCGGTCGAAATAGGGCTGCGCGCGGCGTTCGAAATACCACATCACCATCCCGCCCGTCAGCAGGATGACAAAGGCCGCGCCGAGGGCGATGAACAGGTCCATCGACATCAGCGCCCGCAACAGAGAGGGGGTCCCCCCCTGCCCATAGGGCACCATGATCTGCAGCCCCGCCTCAAAGATCGGCTGGCTGAAATCCATCGCCGCCTCGCGCGCCGCGGTGATCGAGATATTGGCGATGGCCAGGTCCGACTCGCCACCCTGCACCGCTTCCAGCATCTCGGCAAAGGTGTCGTGCCGGATGGTTTGGTATTCCCAGCCCAGCGTCTCGGCCAGCGCCGCCAGCAATTCCATGGAAAACCCGGTCTCGACACCCTGCTCGACCATCGAAAAGGGCGGTCGGCTGACGGTGGACACGCTCAATGTCTGCGCCGCCACGCCCGAGGCGAGCGGCAGGAGACACAGGAACAGGACGGCAAACAGGCGCAACATCGGACACTCACGGGATGGTCCCGCCCCTTAGCCCGGAACGCGCGGCGCGGGCAACCCCGGCTCAGGCCGCGCGCCGCTCGGCCAGCACCCGCGCCTCGAAACCGCGCAGCACCGGCAGGCGCGCGCGCCCGTGATCGGGCAGGCGCGCGCGGTCGTACCCCGCCAGCACGCTTGCCGCCAGCAGGTCGGCCTTGCGATGCAGCCGCCCGATGTAAAGGCTCTCGACCACCGATCCCGCGGCCAGGATCGGCTCGTGCTTGGGAAGCAGAAGCTGCGCATAGGTGATCACCGGGCCCGACCGCGCCTCCAGCACCGAATGACCGCCGGTCAGCGCCGCCGCCGGGGCCAGCACGGCCTCGTGCCCGAACAGGTACTCCACATCCGACCCGCTCAGCACCAGCCGCTGCGACGGCGCGGCAAAGATATCCTGGCCCAGCCCGAAATAGGGCGCGCGGATGTAAAGCGGCCGGGTCATGCCCCGCGCGGGGACCGAGCGGCTGACGCGCGCCAGCACCGGCACCGCCTCGCCCTGCGGCGTCACCACCAGGTCTCCGCGCCGGATCTCGCGCAGCGGGCGATAGCCCTGCGGCGTGGCGATCGGCGTGTCGGGCACCAGCGCGGGCATCGGGCCTACCGGCTCGATCCGCGAAGACAGCGCCAGGAACCCGATATCGGGCGCGGTGAACCGATGCGGCCCCTCGCGGAACAGCGCGCGCAGGTCGCCCACCCGCAGGGGCGGCGGCGCCGACAGGGGGATCAGTCGCACCACCTCGCTGTTGTTCTGCTCCAGCGCGATCTGCCCCCGCCGCGCCGGCGCGTCCCAGCTATAGCTCAGCCGCAGGATCTCCTGCCGCCCGGTATCGGTGGAATCGATGGCGTGATGGATCACGCAGCCGCCCTGGTTCAGCACGAAGATCAGCCCGCCGCCGGGGATCGCCTGCACCGACAGGTGAAAGGGCCAGCTTCCGCCCCGCTCATAGTGCAGCAGCGCGCGGGGCCGGCTGGCGCTGGGCATCCGCGTCTCGATCACCAGCGTCCCGCGCGTCACCAGGTCGTCCTCGTGGGCGCCCAGCAGGTCGGGCGCATCCGCCCCCGCCCGCAACCCCCGCGGCGCGAACAATTCCGTCTCCTTGTCCCAGAGCGCAATCCATCCCATCACGCGGCCCTCCCCTTCCTGAACAGCAATCCCGCCTCGTAGCTGCGCAAGGTGCGCCGCGCCGCCGGGCCGTATCCCGTTCCGGTCAGCGGATCGAGCTCGGGAAAGATCCGGCAGATCTCGTCCAGAACCGGCTGCTCGAACAGGCTGGTGGTCTGCGGGCCGGGCAGGAAACTCTCTGTCTCCAGCCCGGCGGACCAAACCACCTCATGCGTGTCGAACATCAGGTGCACATAGGTCACCGCCCCGCCGGGCCTGCGCGTCACCGAATGGTCGTTGACCAGGTCGCGCGCGGCCACCAGCACCTCGGCCTCGCCGAACAGCAGCTCGGCCACGCTGTCGCGCACCAGGACCCGGTGCTGCGGCGAGACCATCAGCGCGTCATGCCGCCCGAAGGTATTGGCCCGGATATGGATCGGCGCCAGATCCCCCTCCGCCGCCACCCGCCGCCGCCCGATCCAGCGCAGCGGCTGCGGCCCGTGATCGCGCGTCTCGACCAGCTCGCCCAGCCGCAGCGCCTCGACCGGGCGCTCGCCCCCGGGTGTGCGGATCAGGGTTCCGGCGACGAAGCACGGTACCTGGCTGACCTTGACGAATCCGGTGTCGTCGTTGCTCCCGTTCGTCGCGGTATAGGTGAAATTGAAATCCTCGGTATCGCCATCGCCGAAGACGGTGATCGTCCAGTCGGCGTTCAACTGCACCGTCTGCCCGGTGTTCAGCGTGACCGTGTCGCCCGCGTTCACCGCGACGTTGTTGATATGGGTGATCGTCAGCACCCCGCCCGAGGCGCTCTCGTCATTGGCCAGAACGTCCAGGTCCACGCTGCCCGTGGGATAAAGCGTCGTCTCGTCCGTCAGGGCCACGAAATCGGTCTGGATGCTGTCGGCGGCGATCAGCAGGTTGGAATCGTAATTGCTGTCCGACACGTCCGCGACGCCGATGCGGATCGTGTTCACCATCCCCGGCACGACATTCATCGTCAGCGTCATGGTGACGGTCAGACCGTCCATCTCGGTGTTGTAATCGTCGTTCGTGTTGTCGAGAAACAGGTTCTCGTTCGAGGTGGAGTTGATGTTGCCCGGATCGGTATCGCCATTGCCCACGGCCAGCTCGACCTGCTGGCCATTGACCCAGACACCGACGAAATCCTGGTAGACCGAATTCTGGAACTCGGGATATTCCTCCGAGGAGAAGACGAACTGCATCGTCATCTTGTCCGCGGTCGGGATGAAGCTCACGTCCAGATAGGCCGCGTCATAGGTGCGCGTGCCCGCCGCGTCGTCGAAATCGTCATTGCCGTTCTCGCCGCGCGTGTCGGTCGAGGTGCTGGCCGACCGGTTCGGGTCGCCCCAGGACTGCGTGAAATCCCGTGCCCGCCCAGTGGACAGGATCACCCCGCTGTCGCCCGGCGTGGCCCCCGGCGCCAATGCGTCGCCATTGGAATAGGTGGCCGAGGAGTTGCGGTCGCCCGAATAGGACGCCCCCACCACGGTCACCCCGTCGCCAAAGATCTCCTGCGCCATCTGCCAGGCGCTGGCATTGGTATTGTAATTAAGCTCGTCCCCCGTCGCCATCTTGCCCTTGCCCCTCATGCGACCATCGGGCAGGGCGGCGCGGGCGCAGGGTTCTCCCCCTGCAGCCCACGGCACAAGAATGGCGCGCGACGGCCCTTTGCGGGCTCTGCTGTCGGGCGCTGCTAAGGATCTCCGGTCTGACGCCGGATGATGCTCGAATGACCTGCCACCGGTCCTTGTTATTGGGCAAACGGTACAGGCTGATATGTCATATGTTAATCGCTCTCGTTCGAAACGGGTTGTGAACGCGTCGTTTTCGTCACAAACCTGACGAAATTCACCCGCTCGGAGGCCCCATGACCGTCACAGACCCCGCGAAACTCACCGCAGATCTCATCCGCTGCCCCTCTGTCACGCCCGAAGAGGGGGGCGCGCTGAAGCTGCTCGAAGGGCTGCTCGCGGATGCGGGCTTCGCCTGCACGCGGGTGGACCGGGGCGGTGTGGCCAATCTCTTCGCGCGCTGGGGCGACAAGGGCCATCCCCGCAGCTTCGGCTTCAACGGCCATACCGACGTGGTGCCGGTCGGCGATGCCGCCGCCTGGACGCATGACCCCTTCGGCGCCGAAGAGGCGGGCGGCATCCTCTACGGGCGCGGCGCGACCGACATGAAATCGGGTGTCGCGGCCTTTGCCGCCGCCGCCGTCGATTTCGTCCGCGACACGCCCCCCGACGGGGCCGTTATTCTCGCCATCACCGGGGATGAAGAGGGGGACGCCGTCGATGGCACTACTGCGATCCTCGACTGGATGGACGGGCAGGAAGAGCGGATGGCCGTCTGTCTTGTCGGCGAACCCACATGCCCCGAGCAGATGGGCGAGATGATCAAGATCGGCCGACGCGGCTCGATGTCGGCCTGGATCACCGTCACCGGCAAGCAGGGCCATTCCGCCTATCCGCACAGGGCAAGGAACCCGCTCCCCGCCATGGCGCGGCTGATGGACCGGCTCGCCAGCCATGAGCTGGACCAGGGCACCGATCATTTCGACCCCTCCACGCTTGCCGTCGTCACCATCGACACCGGCAACCCGGCCAATAACGTCATCCCGGCCCAATGCACCGGCGCGGTCAATATCCGCTTCAACGACACCCATACCGGCGCGGCGCTCAGCGACTGGCTGCGGTCCGAGGGCGACCGCGTTGCGCAGGAATTCGGCGTGACCGTCGAGATGAGGATCAAGATCTCCGGCGAAAGCTTTCTTACCCTGCCCGGAGAGCTCTCCGAGCTGGTGTCGAACTCCGTGCAGGCCGAAACCGGCGTCACCCCCGTGCTCTCCACCACCGGCGGCACCTCGGACGCGCGTTTCGTCAAGGATCACTGCCCGGTGGTCGAATTCGGCCTCGTCGGCAAGACCATGCACCAGGTGGACGAGAACGTGCCGGTCGAACAGATCCACCAGCTCAAGGCGATCTATACCCGCATCCTCAGGGATTACTTCGCCTGACATGCGCCAGACCCTGATCGTCATGGTCAAGGAACCCCGCGCCGGCCGCGTCAAGACGCGGCTGGGGCGCGAGATTGGCATGACCGCCGCCGCCTGGTGGTTCCGCCACCAGACCGCGGCGCTCCTGCGTCGCCTGCGCGACCCCCGCTGGAGGATCGTCCTCGCTACCTCCCCCGACCGTGCGGGACTCCTCAGTCGCGCCTGGCCCGCCGACCTCGCCCGCAAACCCCAGGGCCCCGGCGATCTCGGCACCCGCATGACACGCCAGCTGCGCACCGCGCCGCCGGGCCGGGCCTGCGTGATCGGCACCGACATCCCCGGCATCACCCGGCCCCATATCGCCCGGGCCTTCGCGGCGCTTGGACAGAACGACCTCGTCTTCGGCCCCGCCGCAGATGGCGGCTACTGGCTGGTGGGCGGACATCCCCGGCGCCTGCCGCGGGGCCTCTTCGCGCATGTTCGCTGGTCCACGGAACACGCGCTGGCCGATACCATCGCCTCCGCCCCCGGCGCGCGCATCGCGCTGACCGACCGGCTCTGCGATATCGACACCGCCGCCGACCTTGCCGCCCATGGGCGCCCCGCGCGTTTTCCCGGATGACCGCGCATGCGCCGCGTGCTACGTCCCGAACATGACACGCATCCCGACCAAGCAGGAGATCCTCGACTGGATCTCCGCCAATCCGACCCTGACCTCCAAGCGCGACATCGCCAAGGCGTTCGGCATCAAGGGGGCCGACCGGATCGACCTCAAGCGCGTCCTGCGCGAGCTCGAGGCCGAGGGGCACCTCGAAAAGCGCAAGCGCAGCTATCGCGACCCTGACCGGCTGCCGCCCGTCAGCGTCCTTCAGGTCAAGGCGCCCAACGCCGATGGCGACCTCTTCGCCCGCCCGCTCGAATGGCATGGCGAGGGGGTGGAGCCCATCGTTCTCCTCCTGCCCCGCGCCGCCGACCCCGCGCTGGGCGAAGGCGACCGCATCCTCGCCCGCCTCACTGTCGTCCACGAAGAGGACCACAATTACGAGGCGCGGCTGATCCGCAAGATCGGTTCCAACCCGCGCAAGATCGTCGGCATCTTCCGCAAGGAGGCCGAGGGCGGGCGCATCGTGCCCATCGACAAGGCTGGCCAGAACGAATGGACCGTCGCCGACGGCGCCACGCTGTCCGCCAAGGACGGTGAACTGGTCGAGGCCGAACAGGCCGGGCCCAAGGCCCGCATGGGCCTGCCGCGCGCCCGCATCGTGGAACGGCTGGGCGATCCCTCCGCGCCCAAGGCCGTGTCGCTCATCGCGATCCACCAGCACGGCATCCCCGACGATTTCCCCGACAAGGTCATCGCCGAGGCCGACCGCGCCAAGCCCGCGGGCCTTTCGGGGCGCGAGGACATGCGCGACCTGCCGCTCGTCACCATCGACCCCTCGGATGCGCGCGACCATGACGACGCCTGTTTCGCCCATGCCGATGACGATCCGAAAAATCCCGGCGGGCACGTCATCTGGGTCGCCATCGCCGATGTCGCCCATTACGTCACCCCCGGCTCGGCGCTGGACCGCGAGGCGCGCAAGCGCGGCAACTCCACCTATTTCCCCGACCGCGTCGTGCCGATGCTGCCCGACCGGCTCTCGGGCGATCTGTGCTCCCTGCACGAGGGCGTGCCGCGCGCCACCATCGCGGTGCGGATGCGCATCGACGCCGAGGGCAACAAGATCGACCACAGCTTTCATCGTGGCCTCATGCGCTCCGCCGCCTCGCTCTCTTACGAAGAGGTGCAGAACGCCATCGACGGCACCCCCAACGACCACGCCGCCCCGCTCCTCGATGACGTGATCCGGCCGCTCTATGCCGCCTATCACGCGCTGCGCGACGCGCGCGCACGCCGCCAGCCGCTCGACCTCGACCTGCCCGAGCGCAAGATCGTGCTCGACGACGATGGCAAGGTGATCTCGGTGGCCTTCCGCGACCGGCTCGACGCCCACAAGCTGATCGAGGAATTCATGGTCCTCGCCAATGTCGCCGCCGCCGAGACGCTGATCGCCAGACGCCGCCCGCTCCTGTTCCGCGTGCACGAGGAACCCGCGCCCGAAAAGCTCGAGGCGCTGCGCGAAACCGCCGAGGCCGCCGGGCTGACGCTGGCCAAGGGGCAGGTGCTGCAAACCCGCCACCTCAACGCGCTCTTGAACGCCGCCGCCGGGACCGAGGAATCGGAACTCATCAACCTCTCCACCCTCCGCTCCATGGCGCAGGCATACTATTCGCCCGAGAATTTCGGCCATTTCGGCCTCGCCCTGCGCAACTACGCACATTTCACCTCGCCCATTCGCCGCTATTCCGACCTGATCGTGCATCGCGCGCTCATCACTGCGCATGGCTGGGGCGATGACGGGTTGAGCGCGGAGGAGATCGACCGGCTCGAAGAGACCGCCGAGCATATCTCGGATACCGAGCGCCGCTCGATGATGGCCGAGCGCGACACGACCGACCGCTACCTTGCCGCCTATCTCTCCGAGCGCGTGGGGAGCGAGTTCGCAGGCCGCATCAGCGGCATCGCCCGCTTCGGCGCCTTCGTCAAACTCGACGGAACCGGCGCCGACGGCCTCGTGCCAGTCCGCTCGCTGGGCCGCGAGTTCTTTCATTTCGACCGCGAAGCCGGCACGCTCATGGGGGCCGATACCGGCTTTACCATAACCATAGGCCAGCGCGTCACGGTGAAACTGACCGAGGCCACCCCCGTCACCGGCGGGCTGGAGCTGGAGCTGCTGACCATCGAGGATCAGGAATTGCCGCGCGGTGGCGGTGGCGGCAAGGGCCGTCCGGGCCGCACCGCGCCCAAGCGCAAGGCGGTCAAGGCCAAGCGCAAGCAGGAAAAGGTCAAGCGCAAGGTCGAACGCAAGCGCCGCGAAACGCGGTAAGGGCTTCGGCCCGCTGGTCAGACGTCGCGCCCGGCCGAAGGCCGGGCAGCGCCTATCCCTTCCGCTTGTATGTCAAGGCCCGCCCGATCAGCATCCCGTGCCGGTCCGCGTCGATCTCTCCCACGCGATCGAACAGGACAGCGCGATTCCCCTCGATCCGGTCCATGCCGGGAAAGGCTGTGCGGTGCTCCTCCATCAGCCGGGTCTGGCAATGCACGAACAGAGCAAAGGACGCCTGGCTGTGCGTCCAGATCCGCAGCATGCTCCCCTTCGGCGCGATATAGCTCGGCTGCCCCCAGCGAAGAACCTCCTCCACCGGCTCGCCCAGGCGATGCGCCGTGTCGAAGACCAGCACGCGCAAGGCCAGCAGACCCTCCCGCGTATCCGGAGGGGCCGAGTCGAAGACCGCGCGGACGGCGGGTGACGGGAGCGGCATCATCATCCGCTAACCTTGCCGGAATCCACCATGGTGGGAACCCGTCCGGCAACGAAAAAACGCGGGCGAAACCTCGCCCGCGTCTTGTACAAAACGGTCAATGCCCCCCGGAACCGATATACAAAACGGTCAATTCCGGGGTTCAACGGTGATCAGCCGGGTGACATGCCCCTCAGCCGCTCCGACCGCCGCCGCAGCATCTCCACCGTCGCCAGCAGCACGATCGAGATCCCGACAAGGATCGTCGCCACCGCCAGGATGGTCGGTGAAATCTGCTCGCGCAGACCCGTAAACATCTGCCATGGAAGGGTTTTCTGTCCTGCCGAACCGACGAAGAGCACCACCACCACCTCGTCGAAGGAGGTGATGAAGGCGAACAGCCCGCCCGAGATCACGCCGGGCAGGATCAGCGGCATCTGAACCCGGAAAAACGTCGTCACCGGCCCCGCACCCATGTTCGCCGCAGCCCGCGTCAGCGACTGGTCGAAACCCACCAAGGTTGCCGTTACCGTGATGATAACAAAAGGAATTCCAAGCGCGGCATGGGCCAGAACGACGCCGAAATACGTGCCCTGAAGGCCGATCCGGCTGTAGAAGAAATACATGCCCGCCGCCGAGATGATGAGCGGGACGATCATCGGCGAGATCAGGATCGCCATGATCGCGCGCCGGAACGGAACATGAGGCTGGCTCAACCCGATCGCCGCCAGCGTGCCGAAGCTCACTGACAGGATCGTCGCCATCGGCGCGATCTTGACCGAGTTCCACAGCGCCTGCTGCCAGTCGGCATTGGTGAAGAAGTCCCTGTAATGCTTGAGAGAATACCCCTCAGGGTCGAACCGCAACATCTCGGGCGTGAAGGTGAAGAAGTTCTCGGCATTGAAGCTGAGCGGCATCACCACGAGGATCGGGGTTATGAGGAAGACGAATATCGCGCCGCATATCACCCGGAAGGAATAATGCCACAGAACCTGCCCGGGGGTCAGGTATGGCGCCAGATGCGCGCGGTAGCGCGAGGTCGCCAGCCAGAAGATGAACCAGCCGAAGAACCATCCGAAAAGCCCCCCAAGCACCAGCCCCGGAAACCCGGCGAACACGAAACCCGCCACGAGGAAAACCGCCAGGATCCCCCAGCGCAAGGGTTTTTCCTTGTCGGTCATGTTGCCGAAGACAAAGCCCATCACCCCGAGCAGGATCGCTCCGCCGACCACCCCCATGAGGCCCGAGCCCTGCGCGGTGCCGATGAAGAGGCCAAAGAACGCCCCCGCCGCGGCCGCCACTGCGGCGACGAATCCGGGGGTCTGGTTTTCTACAGGTGTCAGTGCCATGTGCCTTACCCCAGCTTCACGTTGTCGATGCCCACGATCTTGTCATAGGCCCAGTAGAGGATCAGCACGACCGCCAGCAGGATACTGCCAAGCGCCGCCGCGAGGCCCCAGTTGAGCGAGGACGAGATGTGGTAGGCGATCCGGTTCGAGATGAAGGTACCCGTGGTACCACCGACGATCTCGGGTGTGATGTAGTAGCCGATGGCGAGGATGAAGACGAGGATGCTACCCGCCCCGATCCCCGGCACCGATTGCGGGAAATAGACCCGCCAGAAGGCCGTCCAGTTCGTGGCCCCCAGCGACTTCGCCGCCCTCAGGTAGGTCGGGTTGATCGTCTGCATCACCGAGTACATCGGCAGGATCATGAACGGCAGCAGGATATGCGTCATCGCGACGATGGTACCGAACTGGTTGTTGATCATCACCAGTCGCGATTCATCGGCCACCAGACCCAGCCAGACCAGCGTATCGTTGATCACGCCCTGCTGTTGCAGCATCACCTTCCAGGCAGAGGTCCGCACAAGCAGCGAGGTCCAGAAGGGCAGCAGGACGAGGATCATCAGCATGTTGGCGCTACGTGCCGGCAGGTTCGCCAGGATCCAAGCGACAGGGTACCCCAGCAGGATGCACGACCCGGTGATCATCAGCGACATGAACAGGGTCCGCTTGAACAGCATGATGTAGATCTGCTGGTTCTCGGGCCGTGCCTCGGGGCCGTCCGGACCCTTCTGCATGTCGATGGCGTTCAGGAAGTAGCCGGTCGTGTAGGCGGGCGAATAGATCTTGATCGTGCGCCATACGTCTGAATCGGCCCAGTCCTTGTCCATCCCCTCGAAGGCCGTCCGGTAGGAGATCGGTTCGGCGTCGGCCAGCGCGCCCTGCGCCTCCTGAAGCTCGGCCGCGCCGGGGCCGGAGTAGCCTGACAGATCGGTCGTGCGCAGATCCTCGATCAGGGCCACCTTCACGGCTTCCCAAGGCTCCTCTTCGGCGACCACATCTTCGTCCGCGATGGCGGTGAAAAGCGCAAAGGCTGTATAGGCGCGCACGGTGCGCGGGAGGATGCCCGCGATCTCGGCGCCGGGGATGAACCCGATTTCGCCGCCGAAATTGTCCGAGGTCAGGTTGGCGAGACGCTGGCGCTGCTGCTGCAGGATACCCTCATCCGTTGCGCCGCCGTCGCCCGACATCATGGCATACCAGAAGGCGGGATCCTCCCAATGCTCGCCTTGATCCTCGAGCATGTCGATCTGGTCCTCGCCCACGTCGTCGACGCTGCGGCCCGATCCGCGGAAGAGCGATGAGATCCCCGAGTTTTCGTAGTTCAGGCGCGACCCCAGGGTGGTGTGCTCCTTGGCCTCGGCGGCGAGGAACATGTCGTAATAGAGTGCCTGGAAGACTTCCTCGCCCGGCGCCTCGCCGGTATCGGGTTCCCAATCGGCAAGGGCTTCGGTGGTGTAGGGCAGGGTGTTCGAGACGATGGAGTTCTCGACCGAGCGGAACAGCATGTCCGCGATCGGCATGATGAAGGTCAACAGGACGAAAATCAGAAGCGGCGCGATAAGGGCCAGCGCCCGCAATTTCTGCACCCGCAGCGCCCGGGCCAGGCTTCGCTTGAGCGGTGTCCCGTCGGCGGCCAGCACCGGCCCCCCCTGTTTGCTGTCGGCGATGCGGAGGGCGTCGTCGGGCGTAGGCGCCCGTTTGCCGGTTGTGGCGTCTGTCACGTCGCTCATGATTTTCCCCGTCGGTTCTATTTATGTCGTTGGGGTGGAGGGGCCGCGAACGGCCCCTTCCCAGTGTTCACGCAATCAGCCGATCACTTGGCCAGCCAGGCCTGGAACTTCGCGTCGATGTCGTCGCGATAGTCGGCCCAGAACTCGTAGTTGTAGAGGAACGTGTTCTGCGCGTTGGCCGGATCGGTCGGCATGTGCGGCGCCATGTCGATGCCCAGTTCGGCATGCTTGCCGACCAGCGGGGCCGAGGACTTGCGGGCCGGACCATACGAGATCCATGCGGCCTGATCGGCCAGACGCTGGGTGTCGGTGGCGAACATGATGTAGTCGAGCGCACGGTTCAGGCGATCCTCCGGCAGGCCGGCCGGGATGATCCAACCGTCAAGGTCGAACACCTGCGCGTCCCACATCATGGCGACCGGCTGGTCCTGCTCCTCGATCACCGAGAAGAGACGACCGTTATAGGTCGAACCCATGAAGATCTCGCCATCGGCAAGCAACTGCGGCGTGTCGGCGCCGGCCGACCACCAGATCACGTCGTCCTTGATCTCGTCCAGCTTGGCGAGCGCCTGTTCCTGGCCCTCGGGGGTGGCGAGCACGTCATAGACTTCGTCCTTGGCGACGCCGTCGCAGAGCAGGGCCCATTCCATGTTGTTGATCGGGCGCTTCTCAAGCGAACGCTTGCCGGGATAGGTTTCCAGGTCCCACACGTCGCAAATGTCGTTCGGGGGCTCGACGCCCTCGGGGACCATGTCGGTGCGATAGCCGAAGGTGGTCGAATAGACGATCTGCGGAATGAAGCAGTCGCCGACCAGCAATTCGCCGAAGTCTTCCTCGGCCGAGGTGCCGTCCGGCGCGGCCGCCAGCATCTCGTCGGGGTCGATTTCCATCGCCAGACCCTCGTCGCACAGGCGCAGCGCGTCGGCGGCGACCACGTCGACGACGTCCCAGGTCACGTTGCCCGCTTCGTTCATGGCGCGCAGCTTGGCCACGGCCTCGTTCGAGCTTTCGTCGTTGATGATCTTGACGCCCGTCTTTTCCATGTAGGGCTCGTGATAGGCTTTCTGCTGCGAGCGCGAATAGGCGCCGCCCCAGGACACGATCGTCATCTCGTCTGCCATGTCCTGCGCGGAGACGGCCGGCGCGACCAGCGCGGTCGTGACCGCCAGAGCTGTCAGTTTGGTGAGTTTCATGTAGATCTCTCCTTGTTGAAGCGATTTTTGAGTGGGTTCTTGCCCCGGATCGCAAGCCGGGGGACACTGCGCGCGCCCGATCAGGCGTCGAGCGCGCGACAATCCTGCGGCAGCCAGCCGATTTCGATCTGCTGGCCGGGTTGCAGACGCACCTGGTCGGGCGCGTTGCGGGTCTTGATGATGAATTCGTCGTTGCCGGCGACCCGCAGCCGTGTGCGGAAGATATCGCCCATGTAGATGAATTCCAGAACTTCGGCCTTGAGCGTGTGCACTCCTTCTTGAAGGCGGTCGCGATTGAACTCGACACGTTCCGGGCGGATCGACACGCGGGTCCGCTCGCCCGGCTTCGACACATTGATCAGCTTGGCGTCGATCAGGCCGCCGTCATCGAGCTGGATCAGCCCGATATCGCCGTTGACCTCCTTGATCGTGCCTTCGAGCGTGTTGTTCTCGCCGATGAACTGCGCGACGAAACTGTTCTTGGGCTCCTCGTACAGCACATCCGGCGGATCGAGTTGCTGGATGCGGCCATCGTTGAACACCGCGACGCGGTCGGACATGGTCAGCGCCTCGGTCTGGTCGTGCGTCACGTAAACCACGGTGATCCCGAGGCGGTGGGCAAGATCGGTGATCTCGAACTGCATCTTCTCGCGCAGCTGCTTGTCCAGCGCGCCCAGCGGTTCGTCCATCAGGACCAGCTCGGGCTCGAACACCAGGGCGCGGGCCAGGGCGACGCGTTGCTGCTGCCCGCCGGAAAGCTGCGCCGGCCGCCGGCCACCAAAGTCGCCCATCTCGACCATGTCGAGCGCGCGCTTGACCTTCTCCTCGCGGTCGGATTTGCCGATATTGCGAACCTCCAAAGGAAAGCTGAGGTTCTCGGCGATGGTCATGTGCGGGAACAGGGCGTAGTTCTGGAACACCATGCCGATGCCGCGCTTGTGCGGCGGGATGTTGTTGATCGACACGCCGTCGAGACGGATATCGCCATGCGTCGCGGTCTCGAACCCTGCCAGCATCATCAGGCAGGTGGTCTTGCCCGACCCGGACGGTCCCAACATCGTGAGAAACTCGCCCTTGGGCATCGTCAGGTTCAGATCTTTGACAACGAGCGTTTCGCCATCATAGCTTTTCTGGACGCGTTCGAATTCGACAAACGCATCGTTGCCGTTTGGTGCAGCCAAAGCAATCTCCCCGTTATGTTTTTTCCTCAGCGGTCTTCGCCGCTTGATGTCAAAGCCTAAACGCAGGTTCTGGTGTGTTGCAACCGGATTGCGATGATTCATGGCCCTTAGCGACATGGCAATCCTAGGATAAACCGTCCCGGAAAGCAAAACGCCGCCCCGAAAGGCGGCGTCTGTATAGTGTCGTACAACCTCAGGATGCAGCCTGCATCAGCCCCTTTTCCTTGACCGCCGCGGTAGCCTGTTCGAGCGAGCGGTTGATCCGCACGAACATCTCGTCGATGTCGGCGGGTGTGAGGGTGAGCGGCGGCGCGATCACCAGGCGATCCCCGACATGCCGCATGATGACGTTGTTCGCGAAACAAATGTCACGGCACACGCCGCCCACGGTGCCGGGCGCCGTCGCGAACTTGGCGCGGCTCGCCTTGTCCGGGGTCAGCGCGATGGAGGCCATGAGGCCGGTGATCACCGCCTCGCCAACCATCTCGTGCTCGGTCAGCTTCTTCCATTTCTCCTTCACCAGCGGGGCGGCGGTGTCACGGACGTGATCGACCATGTGTTCCTCCTCCATCAGGCGCAGGTTTTCCAGCGCCACGGCCGCGGCTACCGGATGTCCGGAATAGGTGTAGCCGTGGCTGAACTCAACTTCGGCCATCACGGCGGCCACCTCGTCGGACACGATCGAGCCGCCGATGGGCGCGTAGCCAGAGCTCAGCCCCTTGGCGACGGTCATGATGTCGGGCCGGATGCCGAAGGTCTCGGAGCCGAACCAGTTGCCGGTCCGGCCAAAGCCGCAGATCACCTCGTCCGCGATCAGCAGAATCTCGTACTTGTCGCAGATGCGCTGGATCTCGGGCCAGTAGGTCTCGGGCGGGATGATGACGCCGCCCGCGCCCTGGATTGGCTCGCCGATAAAGGCCGCGACACGGTCTTCGCCCAGTTCCAGGATCGCCTCTTCAAGTTCGCGCGCGCGGGCCAGGCCGAATTCCTCGGGCGTCATGTCTCCGCCTTCGGCCCACCAGTTCGGCTGGTTGATATGATGAACGTCGGGAATCGGCAGCCCGCCCTGCGCATGCATGGCCGCCATCCCGCCAAGGCTGGCCGAGCCCATCGAGGATCCGTGATAGGCGTTCTTGCGGCTGATGATCACCTTCTTGTCCGGCTTGCCCTTCGCCTCCCAATAGGTGCGCACCATGCGGATATTGGTGTCGTTCGCCTCGGACCCGCCGGCCGCGAAGAAGACGTGGTTCAGATCGCCCGGCGCCAGCTGTGCCAGCTTGTCGGCCAAGGCGATGGCGGGCACATGCGTGGTCTGGAAAAAGGTATTGTAATAAGGCAGTTCCTTCATCTGGCGGGCGGCGGCCTCGGCCAGTTCGTCGCGGCCATAGCCGATATTGACGCACCATAGCCCCGACATGGCGTCGAGGATCTGCTCGCCCTCGCTGTCGGTCAGGTAGACGCCCTTGGCGCGGGTGATGACGCGCGCACCTTTCCTGCCCAGCGGACCATTGGCCGAGAAGGGATGCATGTGGTGAGCCGCGTCGAGACGCTGAAGCTCCTCGGTCGGCATGTGGTTGGTGATCGCGGACATCGGCGTGCCTCCTGAAAGCGGTCTTGAAGTATCGGCGCTCAGGATATGATCAAATTATTCGGTGTCAATCGAATCGCTCGTCCGGGTCTTGTCCGCAAGCATCCCGTCCATCAGCACCATTCCCTGTTCGACATCGTCCAGCATGGCCTGCCGAACGGCGTCAGCGTCGCCTGCGCGCAGCGCGGCGAGCAGTTCCTTGTGCCGGTCGGGCAGGTTACGGGTTCCGAAACGCCCGCAGACCACCCGCAGCGAGGGGCCGAATCGCAGCCAGAGGCGGTCGACCAGGTCCGACATGATCGGCGCGTCGGCGGCCGCGTTCAGGGCGGCGTGAAAGGCATGATTGTAGCGCAGGTATCCCTCGACATTCCCGGCCGCGATGGCCGCGTCGAGACGGGTGTCGATCCGTTCCAGTTCATTGATTCCTGTCGCATTCAGCCGCGCACCGGCGCGGCAGGCAAGCTCTGGCTCCATTGTTTTTCTTAGGAAAATCAACTCTTCGATATCTTGTGTCGTGAGGACCGGCACCGAAACCCGCCGATTGTCCTGATGGACCAGGGCCCCGTCTGAAATCAGCCGCCGAATCGCCTCGCGCACGGGGGTCATGCCTGCCTCGAGCGCTCCGGTCAGTCCCTGGATGGTCACAGCCTGGCCCGGGGCGAGCTCTCCAAACAGGATCATGTCGCGCAAACGTTGATACACCTGCTCGTGCGCGGGACGTTTCGACATGTCCGAGACCCCTTGCATCGCCTTAATTTTGATCATCTATTCCGGCCCTTGCCCGTTCCCGGCGCCTTCGCTTGCGTCGCGCCACCTTGGCGTGGAAACATAAACACTGTTGCCGTGGAAGGCAAAACTTGATCAAATCCGGGCAAGGCGGGAACATACCCGTTGCCTACAGGGAGATATCCAATGACCTTCAAGACGCTCACCCTCACCTCCGCGATCGCGCTGGCCGCCTCGGTGGCCGCCGCGCAAGAGGTCCGGGTCTACAACTGGTCCGACTACATCGACGAGGACCTGCTGTCGAAATTCGAGGAAGAGACCGGGCTGACTCTGGTCTATGACGTGTTCGACAGCAACGAATTGCTGGAAACCAAGATGCTGGCCGGCGGATCGGGCTACGACGTGGTGGTGCCGTCGGGCACCTTCCTGCAACGCCAGATCCAGGCGGGCGCGTTCCAGAAGCTGGACGCCTCGCAACTACCCAACCTGGACAACATGTGGGATGTCGTCACCAAACGGACCGAGCAATACGATCCGAACAACGAGTATTCCATCAACTACATGTGGGGCACCACCGGCATCGGCGTGAATGTCGGCAAGGTCCAGGAAATACTGGGCGAGGACGCACCCATCGACAGTCTCGAACTGGTGCTGAATCCCGAAAACATGGAAAAGCTGGCCGAATGCGGCGTGCATTTCCTTGACGCGCCTGCCGAGATGATCCCCATGACGCTGAAATATATCGGCGAGGATCCCGACAGCCACGACCCCGATGTGATCGCCAAGGCCGAGCCGGTCCTGCTGGGAGTGCGTCCCTACATCCAGAAGTTCCACAGCTCGGAATACATCAACGCGCTGGCCAATGGCGATATCTGCGTTGCGGTCGGCTGGTCGGGTGACATCCTGCAGGCCCGCGACCGCGCCGCCGAGGCCGATAACGGTATCGAGATCGCCTATCACGCGCCCAAGGAAGGCGCGCAGATGTGGTTCGACCAGATGGCCATCCCGGTGGACGCCCCGAACCCCGAAGGCGCGCATACCTTTCTCAACTTCATCATGGACGCCGAGAACATGGCGGCGGCGTCGAACTACGTCTATTACGCCAATGGCAACAAGGCGAGCCAGGAATACCTGGTCGAGGACGTGATCGGTGATCCGGCGATCTATCCCGACGCGGCGACGCTGGACAATCTCTTCACCACCACCCCCTACCCGCCGAAGGTGCAGCGCGTGGTGACGCGCCTCTGGACCAAGGTGAAATCGGGCACCTGAGCCCGTCGGGGGCGGGCCCAAATGGCCTCGCCCCTTTTTCCGACGACACAGTGCGGCAATCGGGGACAGACGTGGGTACCAAAGTCTTTGCGCCTTGGGACGATCCCAATGCGAAACCTCTCATCCAGTTCAGGAACGTCACCAAGCGGTTCGGTGAATTCACCGCGATCGACGACCTGACGCTGGATATCTTCGAGCGCGAGTTCTTCGCCCTGCTCGGTCCCTCGGGCTGCGGCAAGACGACGATGATGCGGATGCTGGCCGGGTTCGAGAAGCCGACCGAGGGCCAGATCCTGCTGGCCGGGCAGGATATCGACCCGATTCCGCCGAACAAGCGCGCGGTGAACATGATGTTCCAGTCCTACGCGCTGTTTCCGCATCTCACCGTCTACGAGAACATCGCCTTCGGCCTGCGCCGGGGCAACATGCCCAAGCACGATCTGCATGACCGGGTGCAAGAGATGCTTCGTCTGACACGGCTGGAGAAATTCGCCGGCCGCAAGCCGCACCAGATCTCGGGCGGTCAGCGCCAGCGCGTGGCGCTTGCGCGCAGCCTGGCCAAGGCGCCCAAGCTGCTGCTGCTGGACGAACCGCTGGGCGCGCTCGACAAGAAGTTGCGGCAGGACACCCAGTTCGAGCTGATGGATATCCAGGAAAAGACCGGCACCACCTTCGTGATCGTCACCCATGACCAGGAAGAGGCGATGACCGTCGCCAGCCGCGTCGCGGTGATGAATGACGGCAAGCTGGTGCAGGTCGCCACGCCCGACCGGCTCTACGAGACGCCGAACTCGGTCTACGTGGCCGATTTCATCGGCGACGTGAACATCATAGAAGGCCACGCCACCGCGACGGGCGAGGAAACCTATCGCATCGACTGGGGCGAGGGGCGCGAACCGCTGACCGCGAAATCGGCACAGCCTTTTTCGGCCGGGCAGGCCTGTCACCTCGCCATCCGCCCCGAGAAGGTCACGATCACCGCCGAACGGCCCACCGATGCCGACAACGCGGTTCAGGGCCGCGTGCATGACATCGCCTATCTCGGCAACCTGTCGACCTATCACGTCGAACTGCCGGACGGCACGATCATCAAGGCGCAATCCGCCAATACCCGCCGCATCGCCCGACGCAGCTTTACCTGGGAAGACACTGTCTGGCTGTCCTGGACAGCCACGGCGGGCGTTCTCTTGGCCGAGTGATGCGGCGCTTCGTCCTCATAGCCATTCCCTATGCATGGCTTCTGGCGCTGTTCCTGGTGCCTTTCGTCATCGTCTTCAAGATCTCGCTCTCGGATATCGCGCTGGCCATTCCGCCCTATACGCCCACGCTTCGGGACGGGTTCGCCGAGTTCTGGGCGGGGCTGGATTTCGAGAATTTCGTCTGGCTGACTCAGGACGATCTTTATTGGAAGGCTTACCTGAGCAGCGTCCGGATCGCCTTGTTCTCTACGCTTCTGACGCTTCTGGTGGGCTACCCCATCGCCTATGGCATGGCCCGCGCGCCTGAGGAATGGCGCCCGACCCTGATGATGCTGGTCATCCTGCCTTTCTGGACCTCGTTCCTGATCCGCGTCTACGCGTGGATGGGCATTCTCAGCAACGAGGGTCTGCTCAACCAGTTCCTGCTGGCCCTCGGGGTGATCTCCGAGCCGCTGACCATCCTCAACACCAACACCGCCGTCTATATCGGCATCGTGTATACCTATCTGCCCTTCATGATCCTGCCGATCTACGCCACGCTCGACCGGATGGATGGCTCCCTGATCGAGGCGGCCGAGGATCTGGGATGCTCGCGAGCGCAGGCCTTCTGGCTGGTGACCATCCCGCTCTCGCGGCCAGGGATCATCGCCGGCTGCTTTCTCGTCTTCATCCCCGTCATTGGCGAGTTCGTGATCCCCTCGCTCCTGGGTGGGTCGGGCACGCTGATGATCGGCAAGGTGCTGTGGGAGGAGTTCTTTTCGAACCGCGACTGGCCGGTCGCCTCGGCGGTTGCCGTGGTCCTGCTGCTGATCCTCGTGATCCCCATCGTGCTGTTCCAGCGCAACCAGCAGAAACAGGCGGAGAAGGACACATGACACGGCTGAGTTGGTTCAACACGGTGTCGCTCACACTGGGCTTCGCCTTCCTCTACATCCCGATGATCATCCTCGTGGTCTACAGCTTCAACGAATCCAAGCTGGTGACGGTCTGGGCGGGCTTCTCGACCAAATGGTACGGAGAACTCGTCCGGAACGAGGCGTTCCTCGACGCCGCCTGGGTCACGGTCAAGGTCGCGGTCTTCTCCTCGACCATCGCGACGATCCTGGGGACGATGGCCGCGCTAGTGCTGGTGCGAGCCGGGCGCTTCCTGGGGAGGACGCTGTTTTCCGGCATGATCTACGCCCCCCTTGTGATGCCCGAGGTCATTACCGGCCTGTCGCTGCTGCTGCTTTTCATTGGCATCGGGCTCGACCGCGGCATCCTGACCATCGTGCTTGCGCATACCACCTTCTCGATGTGCTATGTCTCTGTCGTCGTCTCCTCACGTCTTGTCAGTTTCGACCGTTCGCTCGAAGAGGCTGCACTTGACCTTGGCGCCTCGCAGGCCGAGGCGTTCCGGCTGGTCACTCTGCCGATCATCGCGCCTGCGGTGATCTCGGGCTGGCTGCTGGCCTTCACCCTGTCGCTCGACGACCTTGTGATCGCCTCCTTCACCGCCGGCCCCTCGGCGACGACGCTGCCGATCAAGATCTTCTCGGCCGTGCGTCTGGGCGTCAGCCCCGAGATCAACGCGCTTTCGACCATCATGATCGCGATCGTGACCGTGGGCGTCATCACCGCGTCGCTGGTCACTAAACGCGCGATGGTCCGGCAGCAGCAGGACGAACAGGCGGCGATCCGGGCGGGATGAGGCGAATCTTTCCCGACTGGACCTATGGTCCCGGTCCCCGAGACGGCTGTTGGTGGGACGAAACCGTCGCCGCGCCCGACTGGCCGGTGCTCGAAAATTCCCTACGCGCCGATGTCGCGGTGATCGGCGGCGGATTCACCGGGATCTCGGCCGCCTTGCACTTGGCGCAGGCCGGCGTTTCGGTCGCGGTGCTGGAGGCCGAATCTCCCGGCTGGGGTGCTTCGGGCCGCAATGGCGGCTTCTGCTGCCTGGGCGGCGCCAAGCTCGGCGGGGCTGCGATGGCGCGTCAACACGGGGCACAGGCGGCGGTGGAATATCACCGGGCCGAGGCTGATGCCGTGGCCCTCGCGGCGCGCCTGATCGAAACGCACGGGATCGAGGCCGATACCCATTCGCGCGGAGAGACGCAGCTTGCCCATTCCCGCCGCGCGATGGAGGCGCTGCGCCGAAAGGCCGATGAGGGCGACATCCTCCACGAGGCCGCCGACCTGCCGGGTCTCGGCCTCTCGGGCCCCTTCCAAGGCGGATTGAGCTCCCCGACGGGATTTGGGCTTAACCCGAGAAAATACCTTTTCGGCCTGGCTCGCGCGGCGGCCGGGCAGGGCGCGTTGCTCTTCCAGCGCAGCCCGGTGCAAGAGGTCGCGCGCACGGGCGCGCTCTGGTCTCTGGAAACGCCCTTGGGCCGCGTCGAGGCCGAGACTGTCCTGCTCTGCACCAATGGATATTCCTCCGAGGATGTTCCCCCCTGGATGGCCGGGCGCTACATGCCGGCGCAATCGACGGTGATGGTGACGCGTCCCCTCTCCGAGGCCGAGTTGCAGGCGCAGGGCTGGACCTCGGACCAGATGGCCTATGACACGCGCAACATGCTGCACTATTTCCGCCTGATGCCGGATCGTCGTTTCCTGTTCGGGATGCGCGGCGGGCTGACCTCCTCGCCCCGTGTCGAGGCCGCGATCCGAAGCCGCGTGCGTCGCGATTTCGACCGCATGTTCCCCGCCTGGCGCGGTGTGGAGGCCACACATTCCTGGTCCGGCATGGTCTGCCTGTCGCGCAGGCTGGTGCCCTTTGCCGGGACGGTGCCGGGGCAGCCGGGTCTCTTTGCGGGCTTCGCCTATCACGGCAACGGCGTTGCGATGGGTACCTATTCGGGCCGTGCGTTGGCAGATCTGGCGCTGGGCCGGCAGGCGGGCCTGCCCGAGGTGATGACCCTGCCCCCGCTTCGCTTTCCCCTGGGACGCTGGCGGCGCGCGATCATGCCTCCGGCCTACGCGGCGCTGGCGCTGGCCGACCTCTGAGCGTCACCCGGCAAGCTCGGCGCGTTCCAGGCGGTACGCCTCGGCATAATCCGTGGGCCCCAGCCGACCGCGCCACAGGCAATAGGCCGCCATGCGCCAGCCGAACCATGGGCGCAACCGCGCATAGCGCTGCACCACGGCGGGATCGTCATAGGCCGAGAGGAACTCTGCACGCTCTGCCGCGCGCAAAGGTGCACCGCGATAGACGCGCTGCATCCCCGGCGACAGGAACAGGGCAAGATCCTCGGCAGGATCGCCCAGCGCCGGACATTGCCAGTCGATCAGGCACAGCCCGTCGGGCCCGCTCAGGATATTGCCCGGCACCGGGTCACCGTGGATCAGCACCTTGCGGTCGGCGGGCGGAATCTCCCCGTCCGGGGCGAGCGCGAGGAGGCCGGGCCGATCCTCGGCCGGACACAGGGCGATCAGGGTCCGGGTCTGACGCGCCAGGTCCCGGCTTCCATCCGGGCCCCGGGGCAGGGTGTTCGCCGGCGGGTGTCGGTGCAGGGCCCGCAGCAGCCGGGCCACCGGTCCAGGATCCCTCCGCCAGCACGCGCCTGACGCGTGATCGTAGAGAACCCAGTGAAACCCCTCGCTTTTCCCCTGCGCGCGCAGGCGCGGGGCCAGGCCGCTGCCCTCCAGCGCCGCAAGACAGCGCGCCTCCAGCACGGGATCGTTGCGGAAAAGCGGGTTCGCGGTGTCGAGGTGATAGAGCTTCAGCACAAGGGCAGGCCCCGCGCCGTCGACGCGCCAGACGAGGTTGGTCCGGCCGCCCGCCAGCGGCACGAAGCGCGCCTCGGGTGACAGAGCGCCCGCGTCCAGGAGATCCCGGGTCACCGATGGTGGCGGCAGGGCGCAGGTTTCGGGCAGAAGGGCTCTCCGTCATGGGTAGGGCTCGGGCGGCAGGTTTGACCCGAAACACCGCCCGGATCAACCGCCCTCGCGCAGGCCGATCACGTCCTCGGCCCGGATCACGCCGCCACCCGCCAGTTCCAGCAGGACCATCCCGTTCTCGAACCGTGCCTCGGCGATCCGGCGATAGCTGGGCATCGCCAGATCGGCCAGCAATTCGTTCGCGCGATAGCTTTCGGTCGAAAAGCTGTAAAGACCGTGGGCAAGCCCCCCGGCTCCGGTCCAGTCCAACGGCTCGCCATCCGTACCGATCCCGCGACGTTCCACCTCTTCCCCGGTCGAGTCGCGGATCACCAGAACGGCCCTTTCTGCGCCATCAGCGACCTGCGGAACGACGGTGATCGGTTCGCCCCGATAGTGAGCTGGGGCATAACTGCGCGCCTCCATCCCGATCCAGCCCGCCAGTTCCGTCATCGAGGCGCCGCCAAGCTGCGAGACCAGCGCGGTCAGCATGTCGTTGGTCTGCACCTGCTGCTCGACCATCGAGAACTGCGCCAACTGCGCGGCGTATTGCGAGGAATCGAGCGGCTCAAGCGGGTCCTGGTACCTGGCCTGTGCCGTCAGCATGTTCAGGAACGTCTCGAAATCCGAGGACAGCCCGGCCTTCGTTCTGGTCGTTTGCGCCGGGTTGCCGCGCGGCGCGGCGCCGGTTTGCACGATTTCCGTCACCATGGCTCAGATCCTCATGTCCAGCCCCGATACCGGCCGCGTCGGTCGTTCGGGGGGGGCGTCGGGCGTCGCGATGGTGCGGATCTCGGCCTCGTCCGGTTCATGGCCGCCAGCGCCTTCTCCGGTTCCGTCAGACCCGTCTCCAAAGGTGAACGCCACCGAGCCGTAGCCGATTTCTCGGAAGGCGGATGAAAGCTCGTCGATGTGACGGCGCATCAGGTCCAGCGTCTCCGGCCGGTCTGCACCGAGATGGAGAATGATGGAATCCTCCCGCGTCACGATGCTCATGCGCACGCGGCCCAGTTCCTCGGGATTGAGGGCGATCTCCACCCTGTCGCCACCACCGGCCACTGCCGAGCTGATCTGTACCGCCGCGTGGCGAGCCATGTCCGCCCTGTTGGCCGCGACCGCGGGTTGAAACCGGTCGCCCGCCCCCACCGGATCGGATCCGACAGACGCCGCAACCCGGTCCGTCGCGTGCAATGGCCACTCGGCATCGTCGGGGCTGGCCGAGTGCAATGCGGGCCCCTCCGGTTGTTTTTCGGGCGATACCTGCCAACCCGTGACCGGTGAAACGCGCGCGACCGTGTGCGTCGGTGCGGTTTTCCCATCGGCGGGTGACGAGAAAAGCTCACTGTTCACAGGCTGCGTTTCGCGACGGGTGGCTGCGTCCGGTGTAGCGGGCGTTGCATGGTCGTTCTCGCCGCGCTGGGCCGCCGCCTCACGCCGCGATGTGATCAAAGCGCCTCCAGCGGCCGTGTCGGCAGCGGAGTGGCCCGGTTTGGTTGGCTCCGTGGGCGTGGCGGACGACTCCATGCGGGCCCTCTCCTGCATGGGGTGGGTGTCCGGCTGCTTGTCCGCCGATGCGACATCCCTCGCGGCCGCAGGCGCGGGCGCTGCGCGCGGCGCATTTGGTGCCTCCATCTCTCGAGGTGGCTTTGTTCCCTCCGCGACAGGACCGGATGCGGTCTCATTCCACGGCCGCCCCGCAGAAGATTCGGGCACAATCCCGCGTTCCGTCGTCCCCGGCGGCGGGGATGCGTGCAGCGCGCTCCGCGACGTCTTGACTGGGTCGGTCACGCCCGGCACGACCCGATCCGAGGCTGAGTCGGCGGAATGAAACTTTCCGGCGATGTCCTCGCGTCCTGTATCCAGTGGCAATCCGGTTTCGCTCCGCCCTGGCGTGACCGGATCATGGCTCTCCTTCGCATCGGCCCTGTGCATCGGTGACACCGACCGTTGCGAATCCTTGGCCAGAGCTCCGCGAAGGTGCGCAATCGCGTCCTCACGTTTACGGGGGACGGCCGCGTCCTCCTCGGGCCGTGTCGAGGTCATGCCGTCCATCGCCCCCTGGTCGGCCTCATCCTCCGCCGATCGCGCAGCCCCCTCTGCCTCCGGCCCCGCAGGGTCGGCAAGTTGCGGTTCGGGCTGGGCGGTCTCAGCCGCTGCGCGGAAGGCCGAGGCAAAATCGCCCAGAACGGTCGGCGCTGGCTGGCCGGTCGATGTGGAATGCGGAGGTGTAGAGGCAAGGGCGACAGGGTGCAGCAACATGGAACTCGCTTTTCTTGGGTTTCGCCGAGACTGGCTCGGAACCGGTTACAAATATTTTAACCGCTTTGCCCTCAGATCGGAAAAACCCGAGAGATCTCAGAGGATCCGATGAAGATCACCGCACCATCCCCCGTCGCGCCACCCGATCGCGACCGGCAACTGCGCGAGTCCACCGTCGCGCTCGAGGCGACTTTCCTGGCCGAGATGCTCAAGGCCTCGGGTCTGGGCAAGGCGCGCGGCCCCTTCGGCGGCGGTGCGGGGGAGGAGCAGTTCGCCTCTTTCCTCGTTCGCCAGCAGGCCGAACAGATTGCCCGCGCGGGCGGTATTGGCCTGGCCGAAACCCTGTTCACCGCATTGATGGAGAAGACCGATGACAGATGAAGCGGCAAAGGACGTCGTCGCTGCGCTCGACGCGTTGCTGGAGGAGGAGCGCGCCGCGCTGATCGCAGGCAGGCTCGACGGGCTGAACCGGCTGCTCGCCGAGAAGGAGATGCTGATCGACCGGATCAACGCGATGGGTACTCTTGCCCGCGTCCAGATCGAGGCGCTGGAGCGCAAGGTCATCCGCAACCGGGACCTGCTGGAGAGCGCACGCGAGGGAATCGGGGCCGTCGCTGCCCGCATGGCCGAGCTGCGCCGCGTGCGGCAGGGGCTCGAGACCTATGATCGGGCCGGCCAGAAACGGCGTCATCCGGTCCGCGGGCGCGCCCAGCTCGAGAAACGCGCGTGAATCGTCTCAAATTCTCGGAGTCGCGTGCTTGCGCCTTAGGAAACCATTAGGAGGTCCCCGGCAAAGGTGAGACCGCACCTGGAACAAGGTGGCGCGGGACCGGTCACAAGGTTTCGCACTCGTCAGAAAGACGTGTCACGGCGCCTGAAGGGGCGGATGAAACACAGGGCCAAACGCCCGAAACACCAGAGGATCATGCTATGTCCAGCATTCTGACGAACAATGGCGCAATGGTTGCGCTGCAAACCCTGAAATCGATCAACAGCGACCTGTCAAAGACACAGAGCGCGATTTCGACCGGCAAGGATGTTGCCAACGCCAAGGACAACTCGGCGGTCTGGGCGATCTCCAAGGTCATGGAATCCGACGTCAAGGGCTTCAAGGCGATCCAGGACAGCCTCTCGCTGGGCCAGTCCACCGTCTCCGTGGCCCGCAACGCCGCCGAAACCGTCACCGACCTGCTGACCCAGATGAAGGGCAAGATCGTCGCCGCGCAGGAGGACAATGTCGACCGCGCCAAGATCAATGCCGACGTGACCGCTCTCAAGGACCAGATCTCGGCCGTGGTGGGCGCCGCGCAGTTCAACGGGCTCAACCTGGTGGATGGTACGGCGGCCTCGGCCTCGATCCTGGCCTCGCTCGACCGTGACAGCTCGGGCAACGTGACCTCCTCGTCGATCACCGTGAACGGCCAGGACCTGTCGACCGGCGGCTACACGGCGAACGACATCTTTTCGGGCAGTTCCAATGGCGCCTCGGGCAATGGCGATACCGTGGCCTTCGCGCTCGACAACGGCGGCGGCAACGAACAGATCGAGATCGCCGAGAACGGCGCGGCCTTCGCCGCCGGTGACAAGGTCTCGATTTCGGTTGGCGATCAGACCGTCTCCTATACGGTCTCCGCCGATGACGCCGCCGCCACCACCACCGCCGATCTCGTCGCAGTCGCCCTCAAGAGCAAGATCGACGACCTCGGTATCGCGGGGCTTGTGGTGGACTATGACAGCGGCACGCCCGGCACGCTCGACTTCACCAATAACGGGGGCGAAGATCTTACCGTGAGCGGTCAGTTCACCAATGCCGGATCCGGCGGGCTGGGCGCGCTGGCTGGGATCGACGTTTCCACCGGCGTGGGCGCGACCGCGGCCCTGTCCGCGATCGAGACGCTGATCGACACGGCGATCGACGCCTCCGCCGCCTTCGGTTCGGTCCAGGGGCGGATCGAGACGCAGAAGACCTTCGTATCGAACCTCACCGACTCTCTGAAGGCGGGAATCGGCGGCATGGTCGATGCCGACATGGAGGAGGCGTCCGCCCGCCTGCAGGCGCTCCAGGTGCAGCAGCAGCTCGGTGTGCAGGCGCTGTCGATCGCCAACCAGGCGCCGCAGTCGCTGCTGTCGCTCTTCCGCTGATACCGATGACCCCGGGCGCAGCCCTTGCCGCGCCCGGGGGCTTCCTCCCTCTCGCAAGTTAAGGACATGACGTGACAGCGCTTTCCCATGCTCGCCAGGCCTATGCGGCCGCCGCGGCACCGATCCGGACGCCCAGGAACATCGAATACGAGGCCATCTCGCGCATTACCCGCAGGCTCCGCCTTGCCACGCAGAACGAGGGTGCCGGGTTTCCCGAACTGGCCGAGGCCCTGCATGCCAATCACAAGCTCTGGAGCCTGCTTGCCGCGCAGGTCGCGGACGAGGGCAACGCGCTGCCCCGCGGGCTCAGGGCGCAGATATTCTACCTCGCGGAATTCACGCACCAGCACACGCCCAAGGTTCTTGCAGGCAAGGCCGGGGCCGAGCCGCTGCTGGAGATCAACACGGCCATCCTGCGTGGCCTGCGCAACGGGGAAGGCGCGAGATGAGCGGCCTCGTCCTGAAACTGGCACCCAAGGAGCGGGTGCTGATCAACGGCGCGGTGATCGAGAATGGCGACCGCCGCGGGCGGCTCTCCATCGTGACGCCCAACGCAAACATCCTGCGGCTGCGCGACGCCATCCACCCCGAAGAGGCGACGACCCCGGTGCGCCGCGTCTGCTATGCTGCGCAGCTGGTCCTCTCGGGCGACAGCGATGCCGAAGAGACCCGTCTGACACTGCTGCGCCGGATCGAGGAGTTGAGCCAGGTCTTCAAGGATCCCGACAGCCGCGCGGCATTGGCCGAGGCGACCGAGGCGCTGGTCGCCGATCACCATTATCGCTGCCTCAAGGCGCTGCGCTCCCTTCTCCCGCGCGAAGAGCGCCTGATGGCGCTCGCGGCGCGATGAGCTTTCAGCCGGTCCTGACCTCGGGCGGGCTGACCGGCTGGCGCTTCCTGCAACGAACCTATGAAAGCCAGCTCGACGTCTTCTCGAAATCGGCGCTGCGCCAGCGCGAGGGCGCCTATTTCACCGAAAAGATCGGCACGGTGAAAAGCGCCGCCGACCTGGTCGCCGACCGGCGCCTGCTGGGTGTGGCGCTGGGCGCGTTCGGCCTGCAGGGCGACCTGCCAAACAGGTTCTTCATCCGCAAGATCCTCGAGGACGGGACCAGTTCACGCGATGCGCTTGCCAACCGGCTGTCGGACAAACGCTACCTTGAATTCAGCCGCGCCTTCGGCCTGGGCCCCGGAGAGGTGCGGCGCACCGGGCAGCCCGGCGCGATGGCGGATATCCTGCACAAATACCACGTCTCGTCCTTCGAGGTCGCGGTTGGAGAGCAGGACGACAAGATGCGCATCGCGCTCTACGCGCAACGGACGCTGACCGACCTGGCGGCCGAACCCGTCAGCGGCACCGCGCGCTGGTTCAAGGTGATGTCCCTGCCGCCGCTGCGCACGATGATGGAAACCGCGCTGGGCTTGCCGTCGAGCTTTGGCCGCATCGATATCGACCAGCAGAAATCGGTCTTCGAGGAGAAGCTGGCCCGGCTTACCGGGTCCGGGGAGATCGCGCAGTTCACCGATCCGGCCGCACTGGAGAAGCTGACGACGACCTACCTGGCCCGGTCACAGATCAATTCGGCAAGCGCCGCCGCCTCCCCGATGCAGACGGCCCTCATGCTTTTGCAATCGTGACCTGCCGGGTCACGCCACCGCGGCGCAGCCCGGTCCCTCGACCGCGTAGCACCTCACCGGCTGCGCGACATTGTGCAGGCTCAGCTGCCCCAGGTCGATCACGCTGTCGCAGGCGGGCTTGATGTCGCCCGAGACCACGATCCGGTGGCCCAACCGCTTGCCCGCGTCACCCAGCCGCGCGGCCACGTTCGCGGCCCGCCCGATCACCGTGAAATCCAGCCGCTCGCGCGAGCCGATATTGCCATAGGTCACCCGGCCATAGGACAGGCCGATGGCGCAATCTGCGGCCGGTCCCTCGGCAGGGGCGGAGAGGGCCTCGACGATGCCCAGCGCGGCGCCCAGCGCGTGGCCCTTGGCCGCCGCCGCATCCTCGCCCGCCGGAAAGACCGCCAGCACGGCGTCGCCGATGAACTTCAGCACCTCGCCGCCATGCTCTTCGACCGCGGTCGAGACTGTCTCGAAGAAATGGTTGAGCAGTGCCAGATAGGCCGACCGTTCCAGTTCCTCCTCCAGCCGGGTGGAGCCGCGCAGGTCGCAGAACATGATCGCCGCGTCGATCTCGTCGCCATCGCCGCGCCGGATCTCGCCGCCCAGAACCCGCGCGCCGCTGCGCTTGCCCACATAGGTCTCCAGCAGGGCCTGCGCGTTCTCGCGCTGCACGAACACCTCGTAGAACCGGCCGATGACGCCCGCGCATTCATATAGCAGCCCCAGCTGCGCCGTGGTGAATCCCTCGGGCGCGTCGCTGGTCAGGGTCAGCACGTTGCGCCGTCCGTCGGAAAAGGGCATCGGCATCGCGACATAGTCGGTCGCCCCCTTCTCGCGCAGATCCCGCAGGATCGGAAAGCGGTCCGGCGCGCTGCTGTCGGTCAGCCTCTGGCGCACGCCGCCCAGCCCGTTCGAGACATGGCGCAGCGGGCTGTCGCGATACGCGACGCTGTCATGCTCATCGTATGTGGGGGCATAGGTCGAGACGCCGGCGTCGCTCTCCCAGATGAAGTGCTTGCCCGCGATCTGCGGATGCAGCGACCAGACCAGGGCCGAAAACCGCGACACCGCGATGCCCGAGGCCCGCATCCGCGTCGCCAGTTCCAACGTGAACGCCTCGGGCGTCGTCTGGGCCGAGGCCTCACGCATCAGCCAGTCCACCAGAGGTCCGACCATATGCCCACCCTGCACCTCGCGCAGTCGGTTCGTCCCCAGGTCGATCCGGTCATGGCTGTCGGGCAGAAACGCGACATGCCCGCGAATCTCGCGGCTTTCGGGCAGCGCGTCGTCATAGGCCCAGACGGCCTCGATCAGCCGCTCGCCGGGAAGCAGAAGGTCGAAATAGGTCGCTGTACCCCGGAACGGGCAAAAGGTCTGGAGTGCCGTCGGTTCGCTCAGCCCCACGCGCAGATCCTCGCGCGGGACGTAGACGACGGGCGCCTGCCGCGTCTCGTACATCGCAATCGCACGCGTAGTCTCGGCCAGCAGCACCTCGCCGCGCCAGATGGCAACGCGCCCCTTCAGCGGCTCGATCTCGATCCCGTACCCGGTGATCTGCGGAACGTCATGGACGGTCATGGCCGGTTTCCCTCTGCCGTGTGCCGTGATTGTGCGTTCCCGCGCGCCGGAATCCAAGTCCCTGCCCCGCAGTGGGGCGGTGCGCTGGCGCAGATGTGAACACACCTTCCGTCAGACCATCTGGATCACGGTCTTGTCGATCGACAGCATGTAGCCGCGCCGCGCGATGTTCTTGACCAGCAACTCGCTGACCATCTGGTTGCCCAGGGTGTCGCGCAGCCGCTTGATCCGCGTGGCACCGGCCGCCTCCTCGCAATCCGCGGCCGCGCGCCCCGAGATCATCGCCTCGATCTCGGCCCCCGACAGGACCTCGTCATCCAGCCGCGCCTCGGCCAGCACCGACAGGGTTTCGATCGCCGCCGGGGTCAGCTTGAAATCCATGTTGTTGAGATAGACGGTATTCTCTTCCCGGCTGATCAGAAGCGAGGTCACCTGGATGCCCGTCCGCTCGATCTGCGCCATGCGCCGGTTCAGCGCCACCAGCATTACAAGGAATACCAGCGCCGCCACCAGCATCGCGGCGGCAAAGACCAGCAGAACGAAGATCACCATGCGGTAGCTGGCCAGCGTGTCGGCAAAGGCCGTGCCCGACTGCGCCAGGATCTCCAGCAGCTTGATCTCGGCCTGGTTGGTCAGGTCGTTCTCGACAAAGACCCGCTCCACCCGCGCGTTGAAGGCATTGGCGTCGGGCAACGTCAGCAGCAGAAAGGTCAGCGCCGTGCCCAGGATCACCACGATCGCGGCGATGCCCAGGCCCACGACGCGGCCCCCCGACCGCCGCGCCTCAGAAACGGAGGTAATAGGCTCCTGCATCGGCCTTCCTTTCCTGCAACCCCTCGGGCCCGAAGACCGACAGCACGTTCAGCAGGGTCCAGCCCGCCGCGCTCAACCGCGCGGCCACTTCGGGCTGGGCCTGTCCGGGCGCGCAGGAGGACACCTGCATCACGCCGTAATGCAGGCGCAGGGGGGCGTCCTGCTTGGCCTTGTAATCGGCATAGCACTCTGCCGCCGCAAGGGGGGCGGGTGCCGCGAGACAGGCCGCGAGGGCCAGGAGGGAAAGCATCTGTTTCATGCCGGCCAATCTGCGCCCATGCGCGAGGATATTCAATAACCGCAGGGGATTGGCGGCAATGATATCGGATAGCAGGGGGGCGTTATTGCCCGATTTCAGAGCCCGGGCGCAGGGTCGGTGCATCACCAAGGCGCATCCCGCCTCCCGAATCTTGAAAGGACCCGCATCATGCACCGCAAGTTCATCGCCCTGATCGTTTCAACCGCCATCGCCGTCACCGGGCTTTCCGCCGCGCCCGCCCGCGCCGCCGATCCGCACGACATTCTGGGCGGGATCGCCGCCCTCGCCATCATCGGCGCCGCAATCAACCATTACGACAAGAAGCGCGACCGCGAGCGTCAGCGGACTTACCAGCCGCCGGTCACCCGCAACCATCCGCAGTACAATCACGGCGGCCCCCGTCTGCCCGCGCGGCCGCTTCCCGATCGCGTGGCCCGCTACGATCTGCCCTCGCAATGTCTGCGCCAGTTCGATTCCCTGGGCCGCCGGCCCGTGCTCGGCAGCCGCTGCCTCGAGCGGAATTATCGCTGGGCGCACAAGCTGCCGCGTGGTTGCGAGGTGGTCGTGCGCGAGGGTCGGGGAAACCGCCGGGCCTATGACACGCGCTGCCTGCGCCAGCAGGGCTATCGCGTCTCGCTGAACTGAAACCCGGGTCGAGCAGAGCGGCGCCGCAAAGGCCCGCGGAAAAGGGGATGGTCCCGCGCCATCCCCTTTTTTGCTTGCGCCGGATCGCGATTCACGGTTTCCCAAAGGCATGGAGATCCTCGACATCCAGTGCAGTTTCGACCTCGAAGAGGCCGCCCGCAGCCGCGGCGCGCTGCGGATCGCGGGCGTGGACGAGGTCGGCCGCGGCCCGCTTGCGGGTCCGGTCGTCGCCGCGGCCGTGGTGCTCGACATCGCCGCGCTGCCGGTGGGCCTGGATGATTCAAAGAAGCTCACCGCCCCGCGCCGGGCCGAGTTGGATCTCGAGATCCGCGCCTCGGCGCACGTGGCTGTGGCCCAGGCCAGCGTCGAGGAGATCGACCGCCTCAACATCCTGCGCGCCTCGCATCTCGCGATGGAGCGTGCCGTGGCCATGCTCGATCCCGCGCCCGATTACCTGCTGATCGACGGCAACATGATTCCCGCCAACCTGGCCTGCGCCTGCGAGGCCGTGGTCAAGGGCGATGCGCGCTCGATGTCGATCGCGGCGGCGTCGATTTGCGCCAAGATATGGCGCGATCGCCACATGGTGGATTTGGCGCAACAGCATCCCGGATATGGCTGGGAAACGAACATGGGATATGGGTCGAAAGAACACAGGGACGCGCTTCAAAATCTCGGTGTCACGCCCCACCATAGACGTTCCTTCAAGCCGGTACACAATATCTTGTATCAAGCGCAAAACGTAACTTGCTGATTCAAAAAAGAAATTGACCGCGAATCCGGTTTGACTCAATCTGTCCTCAACCAAATGAGCGCATAAGCGCCGTTGAACGAGGCAGACAATAAAAATGACCATTAGCAGGACTGAGAGCGCAACCGCGCTCCCGCTGAACACGATTCTGTCCGGAGACTGCATCGAGCAGATGAACAGTCTCCCCGAGGCGTCCGTCGACCTGATCTTCGCCGATCCGCCCTACAACCTGCAACTCAGGGGCCAGCTGCACCGACCCGACAACAGCCAGGTCGACGCGGTGGACGATCACTGGGACCAGTTTTCCAGCTTCGCCGCCTATGACCAGTTCACGCGCGCATGGCTCAAGGCCGCGCATCGCCTGCTGAAACCCGATGGCGCGATCTGGGTGATCGGCTCTTATCACAACATCTTCCGCGTCGGCGCGGCGCTTCAGGATGCCGGCTACTGGATCCTCAACGACGTGGTCTGGCGCAAGTCGAACCCGATGCCCAATTTCCGCGGCAAGCGCTTCACCAACGCGCATGAGACGATGATCTGGGCCTCCAAGCGCGAAGGCGCGAAATACACCTTCAACTACGAGGCCCTCAAGGCGCTGAACGAGGGTGTGCAGATGCGCAGCGACTGGGTCCTGCCGATCTGCACCGGCCATGAACGCCTCAAGGACGAAAACGGCGACAAGGCGCATCCCACGCAAAAGCCCGAATCGCTCCTGCACCGCGTCCTGCTCGCCTCGACCCATCCGGGCGACGTGGTGCTCGACCCGTTCTTCGGCACCGGCACGACGGGCGCCGTGGCCAAGATGCTGGGCCGCGAGTTCATCGGGATCGAGCGCGAGGAAAGCTATCGCAAGATCGCCGCGAAACGGATCGCCGATGTGCGCAAGTTCGACCGCGAGGCGCTTCAGGTCACCGCCAGCAAGCGGGCCGAGCCGCGCATCCCCTTCGGACAGCTCGTCGAACGCGGCCTGCTGCGCCCGGGCGAGGAACTCTACTCCATGAACCAGCGGCACAAGGCCAAGGTCCGCGCCGACGGCACGCTGGTGGGGCAGAACGTCAAAGGCTCCATCCACCAGGTCGGCGCGCATCTGGAAAACGCGCCCTCCTGCAACGGCTGGACCTACTGGTGCTTCAAGCGCGACGGCAAGACCGTACCCATCGACGTGCTGCGCCAGCAGATCCGGGCCGAACTGCACGGCTGATCCACCCCCGAAATTCACGCTTACCGCCGGTGCCCGTGGCCTGACACGCGCGCACCACACCTGGCCCCGCCGTCACTGGCGGGGCATTTTTGGTTGGAATGCGCTCTGGCGCAATGGCAGGTTCACCCCTATCTCGACCGAATGGCTCGACAGGGAGGGACGACATGGCCGAGGCAACCGCCCCGGCGCCGCGGCGGCGCAGCATCTGGATCACCCAACCCGATAATCTCGAAGAGCAGTCCCCCTATGCCCTCGCGGCGCTGGAACGGCACAAGCGCGAGGGGCTGGAACTGGCCCTGCGCGCCCGGCTGATCATGCTGCTGATCGTGGCGGCCTTTCTGCCCTTCACCAATCCCGACTGGGACGTGCTCTACTACCACTTCATCCTGTTGCTGCTGATCGGCAACGGTTTTCTCATCCGCCGCATGGGCCGGGTGGGCCAGTCGCGCCCGGAACTGGCGCTGATCTTTCTCGATCTCTTCGTGATGACGGTGGGCATGGTCATCCCGAATCCCTTCTCGGACGACGTGCTGCCCGTGGCGATGCAGTATCGCTATGACAATTTTCCCTATTTCTTCCTGATCCTCGCCGCCGGCACGCTGGCCTATTCCTGGCGCACGGTGATCGCCATCGGTACCTGGACCGCCGCGATGTGGACGCTGGGCTGGGCACTCGCCTGGTACCTGTCCACACCGATCCCCGAGCTGAGCGCGCGCGCGGTGGCAGCCTTCGGCGACTATCCGGCCGTGCTGTCCCTGATGGACCCCAACAGCTTCATGATCCACATGCGCGTGCAGGAGGTCGTGGTCTTCCTTCTCGTCGCGGTGACGCTCGGCATCTCGGTGCGGAGGTTCAATCGCCTGCTGCTCAGCAACGCCTCGCTGGAGCGCGAGCGCGCGAACCTGTCGCGCTACTTCTCGCCAAACGTGGTCGAAGAGCTCAGCCAGAACGACGAACCGCTGAAACAGGTGCGCAGCCAGAACATCGCCGTGCTTTTCGTCGACATCGTGGGCTTCACCCGGTTTTCCGCGGGCCGCGATCCGCGCGACGTGATCGAGGTGCTGCGCGGTTTCCTTGCGCGGATGGAGGCCGAGGTATTCCGTCATGGCGGCACGCTCGACAAATACCTGGGCGACGGGCTGATGGCGACCTTCGGCACCCCCACGGCCGGAGAGCGCGACGCCAGCAATGCGCTGTCCTGTGCGCTGGCGATGGCGGGTGTGATCGACCGCTGGAACACCGACCGCCGCCGCGCGGGCGAGCCGCCGATCGAGGTGGGCATCGGCCTGCATTACGGCGAGGTCGTGCTGGGCGATATCGGTGCGAACCGGCTGGAATTCGCGGTGATCGGAGACGCGGTCAACGTGGCCTCGCGGCTCGAGGCGCTGACGCGCGAGCATGATGTCTGCCTGATCATCAGCGATACACTGCGCGAGCGCGTCCTGGTCGAGGGCGGCGCGACGCAGGACATGCTGTCGGGATTCGAGCGCTGCGACGATCAGCAGATCCGCGGCGTGGACGAGCGCATGACGATCTGGTGCGCGGGTCAGCGCGGCAAGGGCGTGCGGCCCTTGTTGTAGGGTTTCCAGTCCTCGATCTCGGGATAGTATTTCCGCCGCCAGGCCCGCACGCGCGGGTTCATCACCCGACGCCAGAGCGGCGGAATCATCGCCGCAACCGTCATCACCGGATAGCCATAGGGCAGCTGCGGCGCCTCGGCCTCGTCATGGTTCTGAAGCAACGGAAACCGGCGGTCGGGCTTGTAGTGGTGATCGGAATGGCGCTGCAAATTGATCAGCAGCCAGTTCGACGCCTTGTGCGCCGCGTTCCAGCTGTGTCGCGGCAGGACATGCTCGTACTTGCCTTCGCCCAGATGCTTTCGCGTCAGCCCGTAATGCTCGACGTAATTCACCAGTTCCAGTTGCCAGATCGCGACTCCCGCCTGCACCAGGAACAGGCCCACACCGCTCCAGCCGCCAAGGATCAACGCTAGCGCCAGCATCCCCGCCTGCAGCGCCCAGTAGCGCCAGAACGGGTTGGCCGCGTCATGCCAAGGCTTGCCCTTGCGCGCCAGCATGTCGCGTTCCGCCTTGAAGGCCGAGCGCAGGCTGCCGATCAGCACGCGGGGATAGAAGCGGTGGAACCCCTCGTTATACCGCGCCGTCACCGGGTCGCGCGGCGTGCCGACATAGCGGTGATGCACCAGCAGGTGCTCTGACCGGAAATGCGAATACATCACCATCGCCAGCAGCAGATCGCCCAGGCCGCGCTCCAGCCGGTTCTTCTGATGCATCAACTCGTGGCTGTAATTGATCCCGATGGTCCCGGTGATCACGCCCACGCCAAAGAACAGCCCGATCCGCTCGACCGTATCCAGATGCCCGGCCCGCGTGGCGTACCAGATCAGCCCGAACAGCGTCACGAACTGCACCGGCACCCAGGCCTGCGTCAGCAGAACATACCAGCGCAGATCGGCCTCGGAGGTGGCGGGGTCCGCATTTTCCAGGTTCAGCCCGGTCAACTGGTCGAGCACCGCAAAGACCCACCAGGTCGAGAGCGGGATCAGCAACAGCCACCAGCCCCCCTGCATCGCCGTGAACCACACCAGCGGGATCAGCAGGAAGGAGAGCCAGAAGGGCAGGGCGCTCGTCGCGCGCGAAAGGGTCTGTGCCGCGATCATCGGGGCGTCTCCGCTGTCGTCGATGGGCCAAATCCTATCGCTTTGCCGGCCTCTTGCCCATCTGCTCAAGCGTCGCGCCACAGGCTGTATGCCTTTCGCATCACGGTCGGCAGCTCGCTGGGCCGGAAGGCGTGCCTGCCCATGATCTCATAGCCCTCGGGCGCGGCATCCTCGGGCAGCTCCGCCACGAAAAGCCGCAGGATCAGGTGGAAATGGGTGAACGTGTGGCGCACCTCGCCGGGAAATTCCCGCCACTCGGCCGCAAAGGGCGGCTCGACCGAGGGCGCATCGGACCAGTCCGACCCGGGCCAGCCCAGCATTCCGCCCAACAATCCCTTGTCCGGCCGCCGTTCCAGCACCAGCGCGCCATCGGCCCGCCGGGCAAGATAGGCATAGCCATACCGCGTCGGCTTGGGCTTCTTCGGGCTCTTGCGCGGCAACTCGGCCGCGGTTCCGGCCCGCCGCCCGGCGCAGATCTCCATCACCGGGCAGATCCCGCAGGCCGGCCCGCGCGGCGTGCAGATCGTCGCCCCCAGGTCCATCACCGCCTGCGCGTGATCGCCGGGCCGCGCTTCGGGTGTGTGCCGCGCCGCCAGGTCCTTAAGAACTGGCTTTGCCTCGGGCAGGGGCACATGCACGTCATGCAGCCGTGCCATGACCCGCTCCACATTGCCGTCCAGAACCGTTTCGGCCCGATCAAAGGCAATGGCCGCGATCGCCGCCGCCGTGTAGGGGCCCACCCCCGGCAGGGCCAGCAGCCCCTCGTAGGTATCCGGAAACCGCCCCCCATGCTCCTCTGCCACGACACGCGCGCATTTCAGCAGGTTGCGGGCGCGGGCGTAATAGCCAAGCCCCGCCCATTCCCCCATCACATCGGCATCGGGCGCGGCGGCCAGCGCCTCGACACTCGGCCAGCGTGCGGTGAAGCGGTGGAAATAGTCGCGCACCGCCGCCACCGTCGTCTGTTGCAGCATCACCTCGGACAGCCAGACGCGATAGGGGTCGGGCAGCACCCCCGCCGCCCGCGCGGCAGGGCCCACGCGCCAGGGCATCTCCCGCGCATGTACGTCGTACCACTTGAGCAGCGCGGCACTTACCGCCATATCGGTCCCGTCACGCAAGATTTACCTCTTGTCCCCTTCGGTTTCGCTGGCCACCGGCCACTGGCCCCATACAATAGGCGGCAGGGAGCACAAGACCAGACGATGCGCAAATCCTCGACCACTCGCGGCTTCAAGCGAACCGCCACGCTGCTCAATGACCAGATCCGCAAGGCGGGCGAAAGCCGTGGCTTCGCCGTCAGCCGCGTGCTGACTCATTGGGCCGAGATCGTGGGCGCGGACATCGCCGCCATCTCGCGTCCCGTGAACGTGGGCTATGGCAAGGGCGGTTTCGGCGCCACGCTCACCGTGCTCACCACCGGGCCGCAAGCGCCCATGCTGGAAATGCAGAAGGAGCGCATCCGCGAGAAGGTGAACGCCGCCTATGGCTACAACGCCATCAGCCGTGTCCGCATCACCCAGACCGCCCCCACGGGATTCGCCGAAGGGCAGGCCGCCTTCGCTCACAAGCCGGTCGAGAAACCCGCCCCCGCGCCCGAGGTGCTGGCCGAGGCCAGCCGCGCCGCCGAAGGCGCCGGAGATCCCGATCTGCGCGCGGCCCTTGAACGTCTGGGCCGCAACGTTCTATCCAGACAGAAACGCTGAGAAAGGCCAAACATGACCCGATTTCTGACCGTGACCTGCACGGCCGTCGCCCTCGCCGCGGGGGCCTTCTGGCTCTCAAGCTCGAATCCGAACCTGCCCAACCCGCTGGTGGGCGCCGCCACCGCGCAGGAGACCGAGGTCGATACCTCCACCATCACCGAGATGGTGCAGGGCGCCGAGGACGCGCCGGTCACGCTGATCGAATACGCCTCCTTCACCTGCCCGCATTGCGCGAGTTTCCATGCCGGCCCCTACAAGCAACTCAAGGAAGAGTATATCGACACCGGCAAGGTGAAGTTCATCTTCCGTGAGGTCTATTTCGACCGTTACGGCCTCTGGGCCTCGATGGTTGCGCGCTGCGCCGGCCCCGAGAAGTTCTTCGGCATGACCGACCTCATCATGAAAGGCCAGCAGACCTGGGCCCGCGCCGGCGGCCCCGCCGAGATCGTCGAAGAACTGCGCAAGATCGGTCGCCTCGCCGGGCTTGAGAACGACCAGCTCGAGGCCTGCCTGCAGGATGGCGAAAAGGCCCAGACCCTTGTCGCGTGGTACCAGGAAAACGCCGAAGAGGATGACGTTCAGGCCACGCCCAGTTTCGTCCTCAACGGCGAGCCGGTCGAGAATCAGCCCTATGCCGATCTAAAGGCGCTGATCGAGGCGGAGCTGGCCGAGTAATGGCCGCACCGCTCGAAGGACTGAAAGTCATCGAACTGGCGCGTATCCTGGCCGGCCCCTGGGCCGGTCAGACGCTCGCCGATCTGGGCGCCGAGGTCATCAAGGTCGAAAGCCCCGCGGGCGACGACACCCGTGCCTGGGGCCCGCCCTTCGTGACGCGGGACGAGGATGTCTCGGCCGCCTATTTCCACTCGACCAATCGCGGCAAGGCCTCGATCACCGTCGATTTCACGACCCCCGAAGGGCAGGCGCGGGTGCGCGACCTGGTGGCTGACGCGGATGTGGTGATCGAGAATTTCAAGCTGGGCGGGCTGAAGAAATACGGGCTGGATTACGACAGCCTCGCGCAGCTCAATCCCCGCCTGATCTATTGCTCGATCACCGGCTTCGGCCAGACCGGCCCCTACGCGCATCGCGCGGGCTACGACTTCATCATCCAGGGCATGTCGGGCCTGATGTCGATCACCGGAGAGCCCGACGGACAGCCGCAAAAGGCGGGCGTCGCGATCACCGATGTCTTCACTGGCGTCTATTCCGTCACCGCGATCCTCGCCGCGCTGCACCAGCGGCAAACCACCGGGCGCGGCCAGCATATCGACATGTCGCTGCTTGACGTGGCGGTTGCGGTGACCGCGAACCAGGCGATGAACTACCTCACTACCGGCACCCCGCCGGGGCGGATGGGCAACGCGCATGTCAACCTCGCGCCCTACCAGGTGTTCGACTGCGCCGACGGGCACATCATCATCGCCACCGGCAATGACCGCCAATACCAGCGCCTCTGCCGCATCCTCGGGCTCGACGACATGGCCGAGGCGCCGGAATTCGCGCGCAACAAGGACCGGCTGGCCAACCGCCGGGTGATGATCGCGCGGCTGAACGGGGCCACCGCGCAGCGCGACAAGGCCGACCTGCTGGCCGCCTGCGAGGCCCAGGGCGTGCCCGCCGGGCCGATCAACCGCATGGACGAGGTGATGGCCGATCCGCAGGTCGTCGCGCGCGGGATGCAGATCGAGCTGGACGGCGTGCCGGGCGTGCGCGCGCCCTTCACATTCTCGGACGCCGAGCTGAGCCTGCACCGCCCCGCCCCGAAACTGGGCGAGGACAACTGACGATCATCAGGCCACGCCGGGACACCTCGGTGCCGCTCACGGCGCGGGGGCGGCCCGCGCCAGCATCTCGCGCATCCGGTCGTCCTGCCTGATCTTCAGCCGGACGGGCAGGGTGATCACCTTGGACCTGAAGGCGGGCGGCAACCGCACCGCGTCTTTCTCGGTCGTCACCATCTGGGCGCCCAGCAGCTTCGCCTCGCCCTCCAGACGCCCCATCAGCGCAGGCGTCAGCGGCTGGTGGTCGTCCAGCGCCTCGGCCCGCAGCAGCTGCGCGCCCTGCGCTCGCAGGGTGGCAAAGAACTTCTCGGGCTGGCCGATCCCGGCAAAGGCCAGAACCGGCGTCTGCGCCCAATCCATGCCGGTCTGCAACGGCTCGACCGACCCGGTCAGATGCGGCAGGCCCAGCCGGTCGCCCCATTGCGCGGCGAAACCCTGCTGCGCAGCCTCCGGCCCCAGTGACAGGACCATGTCCGCCCGCGCCAGCCCGGCCTCCACCGGTTCGCGCAGCGGCCCGGCCGGGATGCAGCGCCCGTTGCCAAAGCCCTGCGCGGCATCCACCACGATCACCGACAGGTCCTTCTCCACCGAAGGATTCTGGAACCCGTCATCCAGCACGATCACGCTGGCGCCGCCCGCCTCGGCCGCGCGCACGCCCTCGGCGCGGTCCTTCGCGACCCACACCTCGGCAAAGGCCGCCAGCAGCAGCGGCTCGTCGCCCACCTGTGCCGCGCGATGCCGTGCGGGCTCCACCCGAACCGGGCCTTCCAGCGTGCCGCCATAACCGCGCGAGACGACATGCGGCTCGTGGCCCGCATCGCGCAGGGCCTCGACCATCCAGATCGCGGTGGGCGTCTTGCCGGTCCCGCCCGCGCTCAGGTTGCCGATGCAGATCACCGGAATCCCCGCCCGCCAGCCCGGCCCGGCCACCCGGCGCGCCGTGGCGCGTGCATAGAGCGCGCCCAGCGGCCCCAGCAGGCGGGCCTGCCAGCCCGGCGCCTCGGGCGGTCGGGTCCAGAACTCAGGTGCGCGCATTGCCCGCCCTCCGGTCGTCCAGCCGTTCCTGGATCAGCTCGATCAGGCTGTCCATCGCCTCGGCCCCCTCGGTCACCACCTGCCAGCCCGCCAGCGCCATCGCCGCGGCGCGATCGGGCGCCAGCAGCTCCACCACCGCCTTGCCCAGGCTTTCGGCATCGCGCACCGACCGCGCGGCCCCGGCCCGCGCCAGCCGGGCATAAAGATCGCGGTGGCTGCCCGTATCGGGACCGTGCAGCAGGGCCGAGCCCAGCGCGGCGGCGGTCAGCGGGTCCTGCCCGCCGCCGCCCGCCTCCAGCGAACTGCCAAGAAAGGTCAGCGGCGAAACCCGGTACCACAGGCCCAGATCCTCGCCATATGCCGACAGAACGACCTGCGTGGTATCCTCGATCTCGCCGCCCGCGTCCCAGTCGGTGCAGCGCAGGTCCATGTGCCGCAGCCGGGCACTGAGCGGTGCCGCCTCGGCCGGATCGGCCACGTGGATCACCAGCACCAGCCTATGCAGCAGCCGCAGCGCCTGCCGATGCGCGCTCAGGACCGAGATGAACTCCTTGGGCTGTGTCCAGGCTGACAGCCAGACCGGCCGCCCGGCAAAGATGCGCGTGATCTGCGCCAGTTCGTCCTCGGGCCAGGGCCGCGGGCTCGCCCCCACGCGCAACAGCGGCGCGACCGAGACCTTGGCCCCCGCGATACCCGTCCGCCGGATCGCGCGGCCGGTCTCCTGGTCGGTCACCCGGATCTGCTCGAACACGTCCAGCGTGGCGCGCGCGAGGTCCGGCAACCAGCGCCGCTTGCGCAGCACCAGGTCACCATTCTGGACATCGGTCAGCATCATCGCCATGCCGCGCGCCGCCGCCTGGCTCAGAAGCAGCGGCTGCAACCCCCCGCCCACCCAAAGCGCGGCATCGGGCCGCCAGTGGTTGAGAAAGCTGCGCACAACCCCCGGCTGGTCCGGCGGCAGCGGCATCAGCCCCTCGCCCCAGACCTCCTTGTCGGTCTCCTCGGGGCAGGTCAGCAGCAGCTTCAGCCCCGCGCGCTGCGACAGCAGCCGCCTGCACAGGTCGCGCACCGGCGCCAGCCGATCCTGCGCGGCCACGTGTATCCACAGCAACTCGCCCTCGGGCCGGCCGGTGCCGGCCACATCGCTCAGCGCCCCGCCACGCCATGACAGCGCCCGATAGGCGGCAAGGCTCAGCGAGCGGGCCAAGGACTCAACCCAGTTCTTCGGTCGAGGAGGCCTCGGTCTCCTCGTCGCGCAGGCGATGGATATGGGCGATGAAATAGCGCATGTGAGCGTTGTCCACCGTGCGCTGCGCCTCGGCCTTCCAGGCGTCGTAGGCCGACTGGTAATCGGGGAACATGCCGACGATGTGGATGTCGTCCACATCCTTGAACACGCTCTTTGTGGGATCGACAAGCTCGCCGCCAAAGACGAGGTGAAGGCGCTGGGCCATTGGAAATCTCCTTGGTGGAATCCGGGGCCGGGGATCGCGGGCAACCTACGGGTTTCACCCCCGAGGTCAAGAAGGCCGCAGGTCGGCCAGGCCCGGTCCGCCGGGATGCAATGCCGCACCAAGCGCCTGGTGTACCGCGGGGCCGCCCGCCACCACACCGTCCAGCCGGGCGCGCGCCGTGTTGAAGCGCAGGGGCCCGCCAACGCGATCGGTGCAGGCGCCGCCGGCCTCGGCAATGATCAGCGCGCCGGCGGCGATGTCCCATTCCCAGCTCGGGCGCAGGGTCAACATCCCGTCGAACCGTCCCTCGGCCACCAGCGCCAGCCGATAGGCAAGCGAGGGGCGATAGGCGCGGGAAAACCCCGGAGCCGCGCCGGTCCGCCAATGACGGGCCTCCAGGTTTGGCCGCGCCGCAAGGATCTCGGCCTTCGACAGGTCGGGCACCTCGCTCACCCGGATCGGCTGGCCGTTCAGCGTCGCGCCCTCGCCCCTCGCGGCGGCATAAAGCAGGTCGCGCTGCGGCAGGTAGATCACCGCCGCCGTCACCTCTCCGCGATGGGCCACGGCCAGCGAATGCGCCCATGTCCGCGACCCCTCGGCAAAGCTGCGCGTGCCGTCGATGGGATCGACGATGAACAGCGTCTCGCGGGTCAGGCGGTCCGGATCGTCCTCGCTCTCCTCGCTCAGCCAGCCGTAACCTGGGCGCGCACCGGGCAGGCGCGCCTCCAGCATCTCGTTCACCGCCAGGTCCGCCTCGGTCACCGGCCCGGCACCCTCGGCCTTCTCCCATTTCTGCGCCGTGGTGCCGGTATAGCGGCAGGCGATGCGCCCCGCCTCGCGCGCGGCGTCGATCAGCAGGGGCAGATCAGCTGCCGGCAAGGGTCATCCCCTCGATCAGGATCGACGGCACCACCCGCGACAGATAGTTCCGCGCATCGTTGGCCGGGATCATCCGCAGCAGCATGTCGCGCAGGTTGCCCGCGATGGTGCACTCGTTCACCGGATAGGCGATCTCGCCCTTCTCGATCCAGAAGCCCGAGGCCCCGCGCGAGTAATCGCCCGTGTTGGGGTTGATGGTGGACCCGATCATCGAGGTCACCAGCAGCCCGGTGCCCATCTCGGCCATCAGTTCCTCGCGGCTTTTCTCGCCCTGCGTCAGCGCCAGGTTCCAGTTGCTGGGCGAGGGGGGGCCGGACACGCTGCGCGCGGCATTGGCGGTGGATTCCATCCCCATCTTGCGCGCGCTCGACAGATCCAGCGTCCAGCCCGTCAGCACGCCGTTCTCGACCAGCGCGCGGCGGCGCGTCGGCAGCCCCTCGGCATCGAAGGGGCGCGAACCCGCAATGCGCGGGCGGTGCGGATCCTCGATCAGCGACAGAGCTTCGGGCAGGACCTGTTCCCCCAGCGCGTCCTTCAACCAGGACGACCCCCGCGCCACTGACGCACCATTCGCCGCCGCAAGCAGGTGCCCGATCAGCGAGGACGAGATGCGCTCGTCGAACAGCGCCGGATAGGTCCCGGTCTTGGGCCGCCGCGCGCCCTGCATCGCCACCGCGCGCTCTCCGGCCGTGCGCCCGACATCGGCCGGGTCGCGCAGATCCGCGGCCCATGTGCGGCTGTCGCCGTCATAATCGCGCTCCATCCCGGTGCCTTCGCCCGAGATCGCCACGCAGGAGACCGACCGCCCCGTGCGCGCGTACCCGCCCGAGAACCCGTTGGTGGCCGCCAGGTGCACCGCGTGCCGGCCATAGCTCGCCGCCGCGTCCGACACCTGCCGCACGCCCTCGACCGCCAGCGCCGCCGCCTCGGCCTCCAGCGCCGCGTCGCGCAGCGCCTCGGCCTCGGGTTCCGGCCCCGGATCGGCCAGTTCCAGCGCGCCCAGGTCCCAGTCCCGCGCCAGCTGCGCGGCATCGGCCAGCCCGACATGGGGATCCTCAGGCGCCTCGCGCGCCATGGCGACCGCGCGTTCGGCCATCGCCCGCAACGTCTCGTCCCGCGCATCCGAGCTCGACACGATGGCCGACCGCCCGCCCATCAGCACCCGCAGGCCCAGATCCGTGCCTTCCGAGCGTTCCGCGTGTTCCAGCGCGCCGCCTCTTACATCGACCGACAGGGATGTCCCGTCGATAGCGATGGCATCGGCGGCCTCGGCACCCGCACTCCGGGCGGCATCCAGCAGGGCATGGCAGATCTCTTCGGGCGTACGGGTCATGCGGCCTCGGTCATCTCGTTGCGTCAGGGTTCAAATGGACGTAGCCGCGCCACGGCATCGCTGCAAGAGCGGGAGGCCAAGAAAGCGCCCCCGGCCCGCCCCCGGTCGCCCTGACCGGCCGAAACGGAAAAGGGCCGCGACTGGCGCGGCCCCCCTCCATCACGAGCGGGCAAGACTCACTTGATGCGCTGGCCGTTGGCCAGGATCTGGCCTTCCTCGGTGAATTCGATGGTCGATTTCAGCGTGTCGGGCGCATCACCCGGCACCGCCAGCATCCCCATCATCATCCGTGCGCCCATCGCGTCCTCCTCGGACATGAACCCCATGCCGATCAGCTTGTCGAGAAGCGCGTTGGCTCCCACAAGCGTCAGGTTCGCGGTGCCCGAGGGCGTGGGCATCCCGCCAAAGGCCTGCGTATTGGCATTGTCGAACTCGAAATCTCCCGTCCCGGTCAGCCGCGCGCCCAGCAGCGAGACCAGAAGCTCGTTGATCTTCAGGCTCTCCAGCTCACCCGGCGCCGCGCCGGTCTCCTCCAGCGTCTCGGCCACCTCCGGGTCGAACATGTTGACCAGCACCGTGGCCATCCCCGTCAGGTCCAGCACCACGGTCGCGGGATCGCGCGGCAGTTGACCCGCCGGATCGAACATCTGCCAGATCATGTCCGACATCGTGAATTCGGTCAGGTTCATCGACATCGAGAAGGGCTGCGCCTCCTCGGCCTTCTGCACCGGCACGTCCAGCGCCAAGCCAAGCTCCTGCATCGCAAGCTCCACCGGGAAGGGCAGGTCCGAGCTCTGCACCGCGATCTGCGTGGCGTTCTGCGACACGTCATAGGCCAGGTGCTGGCCATTCATCGCCACCGACAGCGCCCCGCCCTGCGATGTGCTGTTGAGCGCGAAGCTGCTTTCCTGCCCGTCCTCGGTGCTGGTGCCCGCCATCGCGGTCTGACCCGCGCCAAAGCTGAAATCGCCCGAGAAATCGAACCCGGCCTCGACCATGCTCTGGTAATCGCCGGCGGTCATACCCTGCGGGATCACCCCGCCGCCCTCGAAGGCGAGATCCGACAGCGTGCCGCGGATATCGACATTGTCGGTTCCCTCGGGATCGTCGAAGGCCAGCACATAGGCCATCTGCGCGGCGGCAAAGCTCTGCTCGACCCGGCGCTGATCGCCCACCTGCATCCGTGACACGCCCTCCATCCCGGCCAGGTCGAACCCGACCTCGGCCGCGTCGGCGGGCAGGGTTTCGCCATCCGCCTCCAGCGAGGTCAGACGGATGCCCAGCATGTCGGCGGAATATTCATAGGTCATGTCCTCGGGCGTGCCCGAGACGACCATGCTCAGACCCTGGTGTTCATTGGCCAGCTCGGCGCGGAACGTCTCGCCCTCGGCCTCGCCCGACACGACCATCGGAAAGCTCTCTGGAAAGCCCAGGGTCACCGTTCCGTCGCCATTCTCGGTCAGCGTCATCTCGGGCCAGGTCAGCGTGAGCGTCCCGTCATCCTCGGGCATGTCCATCGTCATCGCGATGTCGCGGATCGTCGTGGTGTCACCCGACTGGCTCTGCTGCCCGGTGACCTCGTATCCCATTCCGGCCATGTAGGCCTGCCAATCCGCCCAGACCTGTTCGGCGGTCAGATCGGCCAGGGCCCCCTGCGTCGCAATGGCATAGATGAAAGCGGCGCCGCACGTGCGGCGAAAGAAAACTGACATGTGAGAACCTTTCTCGTTCAAACCTGCGCGCATGGTCCGCGAATGGGCGAGAGGCGTCAAGGCGGGGAGGGTGGGCAAGTTCCGCCGCCCCCTTTCCATGCCACGCCCGCCCCGCGCTCACCCGCTTTCCGGACGCTTCGTGGCAAGCCATATCGTTGCGCCGCCGCATGTCGGATCCTCAGCGACATGGCGGATCACCTCGAATCCGTGCCGTTCGAGCAGGCGGCGATACTCCGCGCTGTCGAGGCTTCCGTGGTACAGCGGTTTGCCGGCAAGGGTCCCGATGACTTCGCCCTGCGCGGGCCCGCTGGTGAACATCAGGGCCGCACCCGGACGGCAGAGCCGGGCAAAGCGCGCGAACATCGCCCGCTGGTCCGTGGGGCGCAGGTGAAAGAAGCTGTGCCAGGCGATCACGCCGTCGAAGCGCCCCATCGGCGGCAAGGCGCGCATGTCCGCGACGATCCAATCGAAATCCGGAAAACGCGCCAGCGCCTTGCCGACAAGTGCCTCTGCCCCGTCCACCCCGGTGACCTGGCAGTCCCTTGCGATCAGGTAGCCCGCGATGGGCGTCCCCGATCCGCAGCCCAGATCCAGAACCTCTCGCCCGCCGGGCGGCATCGTTCCCAGGAAGAGGTCGAGCCAGGGCTGTTCCATCAGGTCCTGTCCACGCAGCGCGTCCCAGTCGGCGGCGTTGGCGTCATAGAGACTGATCACCATATCGGCGGGGGATCGGGACAAGGGCGTTCTCCGGTCGGTCCTCGCACTATCGCGAAAACGCGTCGTGTCTCAACGCATTGTTCCACGACGCGGCTCGATCCGGGGCGGCTTGGGCTGGACCCGCCCCGGCGGGCGCAGTACGACTCGATCCGACATTTGCGGAGGATACAGCATGGACATGCAGGGCAAGACGGTACTCATCACCGGCGCCAGCCGCGGCATCGGCGCCGAGGCCGCGCGGATCTTTGCCGAGGCGGGCGCGAACCTGGGACTGGTCGCGCGCAGCGAGGGGGCGATATCGGAGCTTGCTGCCGAGATCGGCGAGCAGGCGCTCGCCATCCCCTGCGACGTCTCGGACTATGCCTCGGTCGAGGCCGCCGTGCAGGCCTGTGTCGATCGCTTCGGGGGGCTCGACGTCCTGATCGGCAACGCGGGCGCGATCGAACCCATCGCCCACATGCTGCGCGCCGATCCGGCGGGCTGGGGCAAGGTGATCGACGTCAACCTCAAGGGCGTCTTCCACGGCATGCGCGCGGCGCTGCCGGTGATGCGCAAGGCGCGCGGCGGCACGATCCTCACCATCTCCTCGGGCGCCGCCCACAGCCCCATCGAGGCGTGGAGCCATTACTGCGCCTCCAAGGCGGGCGCGGCGATGCTGACCGAGTGCCTGCATCTCGAAGAGGGTCATAACGGCATCCGCGCCATGGGCCTCTCGCCGGGCACCGTGGCCACCCAGATGCAGCGCGAGATCAAGAAAAGCGGTATCAACCCGGTCAGCCAGCTCGACTGGGAGGCGCATATCCCGCCCGACTGGCCGGCCCGCGCGCTGCTGTGGATGTGTTCCGAAGAGGCCGACGACTATCTCGGGCAGGAGATTTCCCTGCGCGACGAGGGCGTGCGCCAGAAGGTCGGCCTGACATGATCCGGCTCGACAAGTCGGATGGGCTCTGGACCGTCACCATCGACCGCCCGGACAAGGCCAACTCGCTGACCGGCGCGATGCTCACCGAACTCTCCGAGATCGCCGAACGCGCGCAGGGCGAGGCGCGCGCCCTGATCCTGACCGGCACCGGCAAGGTGTTCAGCGCCGGCGCCGACCTTGACGAGGCGCGCGCGGGTCTCGCCACCTCGCCGCTCTGGGAACGGCTCTCGGGCGCCATCGCGGCGCTGCCCTGCCTGACCGTCGTCGCGATGAACGGCACGCTGGCGGGCGGGGCGAACGGCATGGCCCTGGCCTGCGATCTGCGCATCGCCGTCCCCTCGGCCAAGGTCTTCTACCCGGTGATGAAGCTGGGCTTCCTGCCGCAGCCGTCCGACCCGAAGCGCATGGCGGCCCTCATCGGTCCCGCCCGCACCCGGCTGATCCTGATGGCGGGCGCGAAGATCACCGCGCAAGAGGCGCTGACCTTCGGCCTGATCGACCGGATCGTCGAGCCGGAACAATTGATGGAGGAGGCGCGCACCCTCGTGGCCGACAGCCTCGCCGCCGACCCCGATACCGCCCGCGCCATCGGCGCGCTCTGCCCCTGAGCGCGGCATGAGGGTCGAAACCGTCACCGACGTCATGGACCCCGCCCGCGCCGCCGCCCTTCAGGCGGCGCTGGGCCAGGGGCGCGGCATCGCCGCCGGATCGCCCCTGCCGCCCTTCTTCCACCAGCTTCATTTCTGGTCCCCCGTCGCGCCGGACGCGCTGGGCCGCGACGGCCACCCGCGCGTGGGCGGTGGCCTCATCCCCGACATGGGCCTGCCGCGCCGCATGTGGGCGGGCGGTCGGCTGCGATTCGAGACGCCGCTGATCGCCGGACAACTGGCCGAGAAACGCTCCACCGTCGAAAGCGCCACGCGCAAGCAGGGCCGCTCCGGCCCGCTCGCCTTCGTCACCCTGCGCCACGAGATCCGGCAGGAAGGCAGACTGTGCCTCACCGAATGGCAGGACCTCGTCTATCGCGAGGATCCCGACCCCGAAGCCCCGCCACCCGCGCCGCCGCAGGCCCGGACAGACGAAAGCACCAGCCGCCCGCAAAACTTCGACTCCACGTTGCTCTTCCGCTACTCGGCGCTCACCTTCAACGGCCACCGCATCCACTACGATCTCGACTATGCCCGCGATGTCGAAGGCTATGCCGGACTGGTGGTCCACGGCCCCCTTCTGGCGCAGCTCCTCATGCTGATGGCCGAGGCAGAGATCGGCCCGCTCACCGCGTTTTCCTTCCGCGCCACCGCGCCGCTCATGCATACCGAGCGCGCCACGCTCTGCCGCGACGGGTCCGATCTCTGGGTGCGCGGCTCCGACGGGCGGCAATGCATGACGGCCCGCGCCGAAACCTGACCGGTCAGAGAGACGCGTCGGGGCGGAACCCCTCGGGGATCGCGTCGCGCCCCTCCAGCAGCAGGTCGGCCATGACCTCCGCCACCTTCGGCGCCATGCCAAAGCCTATCTTGAACCCGCCATTGGCGATGAACTGCCCCTCATGCAGCGGATGCGCCCCCAGCATCGGCGCCCGGCTGCGGCTGCGCGGGCGGACACCGGCCCATCGCTCGATCACCTCCGCCCCGTGCAGCACCGGCATGGCGGCAACCGCACGGTCGATCACCGCGTCCAGCTGCGCGTCGGTGCTGACCGGATCGTTGAAGTCACGCTCCGAGGTCGATCCCACGGCCACCGTCCCATCGGCATGGGGCACGATATGCACCGCCTCGGCAAAGACCTGCGGCACCTCCCCGGCATCGAAGCGCAGCAGCGCCGCCTGGCCCTTCACCCCGGTCCCCACGACACGCGCGCGACCCGCGTTCAGTGCCTCCAGTCCCGCCACGCCCGTGGCGTGAACGACGCGCCCCGCATCCTCCGCAGCTTCCACGATCTCGGCCCCGATCGCCCGCAGCGCCGCGACCAGCGCGGCACAGGCGCGGCGCGGATGCATCCGCGCGCTCAGCGTGTCGTGAATGACGAAGCCACTCGGGCTGACCGGACAGAACGGCCCCGCCTCGGCCTCGGGGATCACGCGCCATGCGGCTTCCCCGCGCCACAGCTCCCGCGCCGTTTCCGCCCGCTGCCGTGCCAGCGCCAGCCCCGCGTCCGCGACCGGCTGCACCCGGCCCAGCCGCGCGTACCCCGCCGAGACGCCGCCCGCCGTCTCGACCTCCCGCCAGAACCGCTCGGCCATCAGCAGGCTGTCCAGCTGGAACGCCTTCTTCTCGTTCCAGTTCTCCGGCACATGCGGCGCCAGCGCGCCGACCAGCCCGCCCGAGGACCCCGCGCCGGGACCATGCGGATCGACCACCCGCACCCGTGCGCCGCGCCGGGTGCAGGTCCAGGCGATGGACAGTCCGAAGATGCCCGCGCCGCGCACCGTCACATCGACCATTGCCAAACCTCTCGCCCTTCGCCAGTGTCGCGCCGCAATAACGGATAACCCCATGCAAGACCAGCGCGCCACGCTCAGCTGGACCGAGGACCAGGTCCCCGTGTCCGACCGGTTCGACGATCCCTATTTCTCGCTTCAGAACGGGTTGGAGGAGACGCGCCACGTCTTTCTCGACGGCAACGACCTGCCCGCCCGCTTCGCGCCCGGCTTCCACATCGCCGAGCTGGGATTCGGCACCGGTCTGAACCTGCTCACCGCCTGGACGGCATGGGAGGAGGCTGGCCAGACCGGCCCCCTGCGCTTCACCAGTTTCGAGGCCTTCCCGATGGCCCCTGCCGACATGGCGCGCGCGCTCGCGGCCTTCCCCGAACTCGCCGGCAGGGCAGACCGCTTTCTCGCCGCCTGGGATGACAGGTGCGCCAGCCTGCCGACGCTCGAGGCCGAGATGATCCGCGGCGACGCACGCGACCGCCTGCCGGGATGGCAGGGCGCGGCGGATGCCTGGTTCCTCGACGGCTTTTCGCCCGCCAAGAACCCCGAGCTCTGGGGACCCGACCTGATGGCCCAGGTCGCCCGCCACACCCGGCCCGGCGGGACGGCGGCCACCTATACCGCCGCGGGCTTCGTCCGCCGCGGGCTCGAGGCCGCGGGCCTCGCCGTCACCCGCACGCCCGGTTACGGCCGCAAGCGCCACATGACCCGCGCGGTCAAGCCATGAGCCAGCAGAACAACATCCCCGCCGGCATCGCGCTGATGATCGGTGCCACCGTGGTCTTCGCGCTTCAGGACGGCATCTCGCGCCACCTTGCAGGCACCTACAACACCTACATGGTGGTGATGATCCGCTACTGGTTCTTTTCCGCCTTCGTGATCGCGCTGGCCGCCCGCGCCCCGGGCGGCATCCGTGCCGCCGCCCGAACGCAGCAGCCGGGCCTGCAGATATTTCGCGGCGTGCTTCTGGTGGCCGAGATCTGCGTCGCGGTCTACGGCTTCACCGTTCTGGGCCTGATCGAAAGCCTTGCCGTCTTCATCTGCTACCCGCTCATCGTCGCCGCCCTCAGCGGCCCGGTGCTGGGCGAGAGTGTCGGCTGGCGGCGCTGGGCGGCCATCGGCGTGGGCTGTGCGGGCGTGCTGATCATCCTGCAACCCGGCATGGGCGTCTTCGACCCGCTGGCGGTGATCCCGCTGATCTCGGCGGCGATGTTCGCGCTCTACGCGCTGCTCACCCGCTATGCCGCGCGCCAGGACACCACCGCCACCTCCTTCTTCTGGACCGGGGTGGCGGGCGCGGTGACCATGACGGCGGTCGGCATGTGGTTCTGGGAGCCGATGGCGCGCGCCGACTGGGTCTGGATGGCCGCGCTCTGCGTCACCGGGGCCAGCGGCCACTGGCTGCTCATCAAGTGCTACGAGATGGCCGAGGCCAGCGCGGTGCAGCCCTTCGCCTATTTCCACCTGATGTGGACGGCGATCCTGGGCATCTCGATCTTCGGCGAGAATCTCCGCCCCGAGGTGGTCGCCGGCGCCACGCTGATCGTGGCGGCCGGCCTCTTCACCCTATGGCGCGAACGCGTTCAGCGTTGAACCGCGCAGCTCTTCCGAGAACGGCACCGGCAACGGCTCCTTGCCCAGCCGCGCGCGATAGACGGGCAGGCTCTCGGTCACCCGCATGACATAGTTGCGCGTCTCCGAGAACGGGATCAGTTCGATCCAGTCGATCATGTCGATCTCGCCGGTGCGCGGATCGCCGAACCGGTTCATCCAGGACAGCGGCCGCCGCGGCCCGGCGTTGTATCCGGCCGACATCATCACCACGTTGCCGTCCAGGTCGCCCGCCAGCTGCGCCAGGTAATTCGCGCCCAGCTTGGCGTTGTACTCCCATTCCGCGGTCAGCCGGTCGGTCTGGTGCCCGCCCAGGATGCCCAGCTCCTGCGCCACCAGCCGCGCCGTGGCCGGCATCACCTGCATCAGCCCGCGCGCGCCCGCGCCACTGACCACGACCGGGTCGAACTCGGACTCGCGCCGCGCGATGGCCAGCGTCATCTCCTCGGCCATCGGTAATTCCATCTCGGCCACCGGATGGACCGGGTAATAGGCCGCCGGGATCACCACCCCGTCCTGCGCCGCGCGCTTGGCCACCATCACGCCCAGATGCGCGTCGCCCAGCTCCAGCACCGCGTCGCCCAGCTGCATCGCCTGTTCCTTGTCCAGGCTCTCGACCAGGTGGGTCAGGAACCGCTCGGCCAGGTGATCCTCGCCCAGTTCCAGCAGCATCCGGCCAGCTTCGAACACGCTCGACCGGGTAAACTCCGCCTCGCGCCAGGGTGGGTTGGCGGGCGGATTGGCCAGCGTCTCGTCAAAGGGCCGCCCGATCCGTTCCGCCGCCAGCAGGCCATAGAACGAGGTCTGGTTCTCCGCCCCCAGCGCATAGGCGGCATGCGCCTTCTCGGCATCGCCCGCCTCGGCATAGGCGCGACCCATCCAGTACCCCGCGCGCCCCATCGAGATCGGGCTTTCGACCGAGGCCGCGAAACGCTCGAAATGCTGCGCCGCGGTCTGCGGGTCGTTCAGCATCCGCAGCGCGATGAAGCCCGACAACCACTCCAGGTCGGAATAGTCATAGCCGTTATCGGGCGTCATGTAATGGCGCGAGGCCACGGCATAGGCACGCTGCGCGTTGCCCTCGCGCAGCGTCAGCCGCGCCAGCCTGCGCCGCGCATCGCCCCAATAGGACGGCTCGCCCAGGCTCTCGGCGCTGACCGAGCGTTCCAGCATCAGGTCGATCGCGCTCTCATCGTATTCCTTGCGGTCGCGCCAGACGAACCGGGCAAAGGCCAGGCCGGGCGCGTCCAGCAACTCCTCCGGCACGGACTCGATCCTTGCATCGACGCCCGGCACCATCTCGTGCAGGGCAATGCGCGCCTCGGCCAGTTTCTGCTGGCCCTCGTCAACCAGCGGCAGCATCCGCCGCGCGCTGACGATGTGACCTTCCCACAGCAGCCGGTCCAGCCGCGCCACATGATGCGGCTTCAGCAGATCACCGAAATTCTCCAGGAAACTCGCCTGCAACCCGTCGCCCATGGCCAGCGTCCGCCACGCCTTGACGATCTCGGCCTCGGCATCGCCATGCAGCCCCTGGGCCATCAGCGCCGCGGCATAATTCAGCGCGCCCTCGGCGGTCTCGGGCGGGTGGCCCTCATAGAATTCCAGAACCCGCTCCGACGCTGCATTGGTAAAGGCCACCTCGCTTTTCAGGCGCAGCCAGTCCAGGCCCGGCCAGTCCGGCCGCCGTTCGAGAAACACCAGAACATCGCCATCCGTGCCATATCCCTGCCGCAGCCAGTGCCAGACGATCACGTCCCGGCTGACCGATCCGCGCGCGCCCGATACCTCCAGCGCGGCGTTCCAGTCGCCCGCGTACATCTCGGCAAGACCACGTCGCAGATCCGCCACCGAATCTGCCCGCGCCGCGGGCGCAACGATGAAAAGGAAGAGCGCGGCAAGAGCCGCCAAAAAGCGCGTCATCACTTGCAATTTCCAACAAACCAAGGCTAGTGCCCCTGACATAATTCCCGCGTCCACCGGATCAACCATACCCGGAGGCGCAGTTGTCCGACCTCGGCGGCAGTATAGCCGCCAAACCGAAAATCTGGGAGCGTTTTCCATGTTCAAAGGCTCGATGCCGGCCCTGGTCACACCTTTTCGCAACGGTGAGCTGGATCTGGACACGCTTAAACAGTTGATCGAGTGGCACATCGCCGAAGGCTCCACCGGGATCGTCCCGGTTGGCACCACCGGCGAAAGCCCGACGCTGACCCATGAGGAACATGAAATCGTCGTGGCCGAGACGGTCAAGGCCGTGGCGGGCCGCGTTCCGGTGATCGCGGGCGCCGGGTCGAACGCGACCTTCGAGGCGATTCGCTTCGTGCAGTTCGCCGAGCGGGTGGGCGCCGATGCCGCGCTTGTGGTCACGCCCTATTACAACAAGCCGACACAGCGCGGGATGATCGCGCATTTCACCGCCCTGCACGACTGCGCCGAGATCCCGATCATCATCTACAACATTCCCGGCCGCTCGGTCGTGGACATGACCCCCGCCACGATGGGCGAGCTTGCGAAACTGCCGCGCATCATCGGCGTCAAGGATGCCACCGGCCGTCTGGAGCGCGTCAGCCAGCAGCGCGCGACCTGCGGGCCGGATTTCTGCCAGCTCTCGGGCGAGGACGCGACCGCGCTCGGCTTCAACGCGCATGGCGGGGTGGGCTGCATCTCGGTCACCGCGAACGTGGCCCCGCGCCTCTGCGCCGAATTCCAGCAGGCGACGCTTGCCGGCGACTATGCCAAGGCGCTCGACTACCAGGACCGGCTCATGCCCCTGCACGAGGCGATCTTCATCGAGCCGGGACTCGTCGGCGCGAAATACGCGCTGTCGCGCCTGGGTCTTTGCAGCGACGAGGTCCGCTCGCCGCTCACCGGTCTGGAAGATTCGACCAAGCATGCCATCGACGGCGCGATGCGCCATGCCGGCCTGATTAACTGATCGGCAATATTCGAGGGGGTACCGCGTTGTACAAAACGGTCAACGCCCCCTCGATCTCGGTACAAAACGGTCAAAACGCCCCTACCGCTTGCCGTAATACAGCCCGACCACATGCTCGGCCTCGGCAAAGAACAACCAGCGCGACGCCGCGATTCCGCCCAGGTGAGACACCACCGCAAGCCCTGCGAAAGCGTGTTTCAGGGCGATGCTGTCGAGCGGCAGAACCATCAGCAGGATCGGCAGCGCATATCCCAAGGCGAGGGCTATCCCCCTGATTTTCAAGGCATGTTTTCGCCCGATAACATAGACGAACTCGCGCAGAAGGTAGTTCGTCCCGGTATGCGGCGGCTCGAAGGAGCGGACCTTCCCATGCCCTAGCCCCGTCGCGCTCGCCATGTCCGTCCCCGACGCGGCAAAGGCCCCGTCGCCGCGCATCCACCACGCGATCTGCACCCCGCCCGCAAGCGCCAACAGCCACGGCGCCAGGCTTTCCTGCCCCGCCAGCAGCGCGCCGCCCGCCAGGGAAATCGTCAAGTATAACAACGGGGTAAGCTGCGTGTTCCAGCGCGGCACCGTCTTCATCTGGGTATAGATCATCGAGGTCGTATAGACCGTGATCAGCGACAGAACCGCCCCGATCACGCCCAGCACACGCCACTGCGCGTCGAAGAAAACCGCCCCCAGCGCGAACACTCCCATCACGACCAGAGCCGCCACCGAGAAACAGGCCTCGCGGCTCAACCAGCTCGTCCGCCATTGGGTAAACGCCTTCAAAGCCCGCTCGGGATGGCCCAGATGAAAGGCAGAGGACATCAGCCCGCCCACCGCCAGCGCATAGGCGATGAAAAAGAAAGTGAAGGCAATCCAGCCACTTACATCTGGAAGGCCCAGCCCCAGAAAAAACAGGAGGCCAAAGCCCAGACCCGACAGGGTGGTGAATATGATGACGGATGGTGCGGGATGCATCAGCTCTTGCCTCCGGGCAATGCGTCAAGCGCGCGGTCGAGCCAGCCGAGGAAGCCGCCCGGCTCCTCTGTCACCGGAGCGAGCAGCGGCGCGAGAATGTCGATCTCCTCCTCCACCGTGTCGCGCGGACGCGGCGGCAGGTACTTGTTCACGGGCTTGGTGCCCTGCTCGGGCATCAGGTCCATGCCCCCGCGTTCGGCCACCAGCCGCGATACGTCGCTGTCCGGATCGCCCAGGTCGCCGAAATGCCGCGCCCCCGCCGGACAGGTCCGCACGCAGGCCGGAACGCGATCGACCTCTGGCAGATTACCGTTATATATCCGGTCGATACAGAGCGTGCACTTCTTCATCACCCCCTCGGCCTGGTCCATCTCGCGCGCGCCATAGGGGCAGGCCCAGGCGCACAATCCGCAGCCGATGCAGTCGGACTCATTCACCAGAACGATCCCGTCCTCGACCCGCTTGTAGCTGGCCCCCGTGGGGCAGACGGTGACGCAGGGCGCGTCCTCGCAATGCAGGCACGACTTGGGGAAATGAACCAGCTGCGCCGCCCCGGCTTCGGGCTGCACCTCGTAGCTGTGGATGCGGTTGAGGAAGGTGCCCGAGGGATCGGCGCCATAGGGGTTCTGGTCGCTGAGGGGCGCGCCGTAATTCTCGGTGTTCCATCCCTTGCAGGAGATCACGCAGGCATGGCAGCCCACGCAGGTATCAAGGTCGATCACGAGACCCAGCTTGCGCTCGGTGGTGGTGGGCAGATCCGTCATCGTCCGGCCTCCGTGCTCTTTGGAATAGCGGGGCAGGGGGCGCTGCCCCCTCTTGTCCCGTGCCGGGCCAATTCACCCCCGGGATATTTTCGGCAAGAGGAAGGGGGCGGCTGGGTCATTTGCCCACCTTCCATTCGAGTTCTTCGGGGCCGGTGCCAACGGGGGAGACCTGGGGCTCCGTCGCAGGATGGCTCTCGGAAAGCCCGTCGGGCGGGGCGGCCTTCTCGATCCTCACCTTGAGGTCGAACCACGCGGCCTGGCCGGTCACCGGGTCCGAATTGGCCCAGCGGAGCCCGTCGCCCCTGGGTGGCAGCAGCTCGTGGATCAGGTGGTTGAGCAGGAAACCGCGCGTCACCTCGGGCGCGTCCTTTTCCAAAGCCCAGGCGCCCTTGCGCTTGCCGATGGCATTCCAGGTCCAGACGGTGTTCTCGTTCAGCGCGGCCATCTCCATCACGGGCACCGTGATCTCGCCATGCGGAGAGGTCACGCGGGCCCAGTCGCCATCTTTCAGGCCATTTTCGCGCATCAGCTTGGTCGGCACATAGAGCGGATTGTGCCCGTGGATCTGCCGCAGCCACGCGTTCTGGCTGCCCCAGGAATGGTACATCGCCATCGGCCGCTGGGTGAGCGCGGTGACGGTGTAGCCCTCGTTGCCCTGCTGGTCCGTCTCGTACCAGATCGGCAGCGGGTCGAGCTGTGCCTTGATGCGCTCGCGCAGGTGGTCGGGCGGCTGACGGTCGCCGTGGCCCTCGGCCGCAAGCTGGAAGCGTCGCAGGGGTTCCACGTAGAGGCTGAAGAGAAAGGGTTGCGGGCTGTCATAAAGGCCCATCCCGACGGCCCAGTCCTGATAGGCCTTGTTCCAGGGCTTGTAGTAGAGCCCCTCCTCGGGGACATGGGCGACGAAGAAGCTGCCATTCTCGATATAGCGGTCCAGCTGATCGGGATTGGGTGCCCCGCGGCCTTGGTCGGTGCCGTCCTCTCCCCTGAACCCGGCCAGCGGACCGATGCCGGGGCGGCGTTCGTGCCTGACCATGTAATCGGCGTAATCGGCATATTTCGGGTTGCCGTCCTCGTCGGTGAACCCGGGCAGTTTCAGCTTGTTGGCCAGTTGCACCAGCACGGTCTGGAAGCCGCGTACCCCTGCATGTCCGGGGCGGTCGGGCTCGACCACCGGCCAGCGGATCGCGTCGGCGGCGGCGTCGGCCTCGCAGATGGGACGGTCCAGCAGGCTGATGCAGTCATGGCGTTCGAGATAGGTCGTGTCGGGCAGGATCAGGTCGGCATAGGCGACCATCTCGGAGCTGTAGGAATCGGAATAGATGATGCGCGGGATGACGTACTCCCCGGTCTCGTCCGTGTCCGTCAGCATGTCGATCACGCCGCGCGTGTTCATGGTCGAGTTCCACGACATGTTCGCCATGTACATGAACAGCGTGTCGATCTTGTAGGGATCGCCCGCATGGGCATTGGAGATCACCATATGCATCAGGCCATGCGCGCTCATCGGGTTTTCCCAGGTGAAGGCCTTGTCGATGCGGCTGGGGCTGCCATCGGGTTCCAGCGCCAGGTCGTCGGGGCCCCGGACGAAGCCCAGGTGCGGGCCGTTGAGCGGTTTGCCCGGCACGACATCGCGATGGGGCGTGGGATGGGCCTCGACCGGCTTGGGATAGGGGGGCTTGAAGCGGAAGCCGCCGGGTACCTCGACCGTGCCGAGGATGATCTGGAGGAGATGCAGCGCGCGGCAGGTCTGGAAGCCGTTGGCATGGGCGGAGATGCCGCGCATGGCGTGGAAACTGACCGGGCGCCCCACCATTTTCTCGTGCCTTTCGCCGCGGAAGTCGGTCCAAGGCTGATTGATTTCAAAGGCTTCGTCGAAGGCCACGCGCGCGATCTCGCCGGCGATGGCACGGATGCGGGAGGCGGGGATGCCGCAGCGGTCGGCCACCGCCTCGGGGGAGTACTCCTCGGACAGGTAGCGATTGACCGTTTTGTACATCACCGTGTGGCTGGTTTGACCGTTTTGTACATGCGTTCCGGTCAGATCCGGGCGCACGCCGGGGGTGTCGAAGGGCACCAGGTCGCCGCTCGTGCGATCCTTCACCAGCAGCTTGCCGGCGTCGTCGCGCAGCAGCAGGCCGTGATCGGCGCCGCCGGGATTCTCGATCAGCAGACAGGGCGCGTTGGTGTAGCGCGCGAGGTAGTCGAGGTCGATCTTGCCCGCCTTCAGCAGTACATGCACCAGCGCCAGCACGAAGAGCCCGTCGGTCCCCGGCGTGATGCCGACCCAGTCGTCGGCCACGGCGTTGTAACCGGTGCGGATCGGGTTGACGCCGATCACCCGCGCGCCGCGCGCCTTGATCTTGCCGATGCCCATCTTGATCGGGTTGGAATCGTGATCCTCGGCCACGCCGAAAAGCATGAAGAGCTTGGTGTGGTCCCAGTCGGGTTGTCCGAACTCCCAGAAGGCGCCACCCATCGTGTAGATGCCCGCCGCCGCCATGTTGACCGAGCAGAAACCGCCATGCGCGGCGTAGTTGGGCGTGCCGAAATTCTGCGCCCAGAAGCTGGTGAAGGATTGCGACTGGTCGCGGCCGGTGAAGAAGGCCAGCTTCTCGGGGGCATTCTTGCGCAGCGGTTCCAGCCAGCCGGCGGCGATCTCCAGCGCCTCGTCCCAGCTGATCTCCTCGAACTGGCCCGAGCCGCGGGGGCCCACGCGCTTCAAGGGCGCGCGCAGGCGGGCGGGGGAGTTGTGCTGCATGATGCCGGCGCTGCCCTTGGCGCAGAGCACGCCGCGATTGACGGGATGGTCGCGGTTGCCCTCGATATAGGCGACCTTGCCCCCCTTCATGTGGACGTTGATGCCGCAGCGACAGGCGCACATGTAGCAGGTCGTCTTGCGCACCTCGTCCGAGATGGGAGGCGAGAGATCGAGCCGGGGTTGGGTATGAGCCATGACGTTCCCTGTCGTTGGTCCGCGCAGGCCGGGGTCCGGCTGCGCGATATTGTCCTGTTGATGAATGCCTAGGCGAATTATCCGTTTCGGAAAACCCGCCGCGCCGCGATCACCTGTCCTTGATCGGGGTGTAGGCGCGCGGTTCGGGACCGTTATAGAGGGTGAGCGGCCGGATCAGGATGTTGCCGCGCTGTTGTTCGAGGCACTGGATGATCCAGCCGGGCATCCGCCCGATGGCGAAGATCGGAACGTAAAGGTCCATCGGGATGCCGTGCAGCTGGTAGATCACGCCGGAATAGAAATCGACATTCACGTTCAGCCCGTGGCGCGAATAGGGTTTCATCGCCTCGACCACGGCTTGCAGGATCTCGTACCATTCGGGCGCGCCCATTTCCTCGCCCAGCCGCTTGACGCCGTCGCGCATGTGGCGGGCGCGGGGGTCTTCCTTGCGATAGACGCGGTGGCCGAAGCCGGTGACCGCCTCGCGCGCGGCGCGCTTGGCCTTGACGTATTCGGCCGCGTTCTCGGGTTTTCCGATCTCGTGCACCATCTTCATCACGTCCTCGGCCGCGCCGCCATGCGCGGGGCCGGCGAGGGTCGAGAGCGCGGTGACGATGCCGCCATGCAGGTTGGTTTCGGTCCCGATGGTGACGCGGGCGGCGAAGCTGGAGGCGTTGGAGCCGTGTTCGGCATGCAGGATGAAATCGACATCGGCCAGCCGCGCGGCATCCTCGCTGGGTTTCTCGCCCTTGAGCATCCAGAGCCAGTTGGCGGCATGGGACAGGTCCATGTCGGGCGCGACCGGGTCACGGCCGTTGCGGATGGCCTCATGCGCGGCGATGATCATGGGCACCTGGCTGACAAGGCGGATACCGTTCTCGACGAAGGCCTTTTCGCTGACCTTCTGGCTTTCGGGGTCCATCGCGGCCAGCGCCGAGACGGCGGTGCGCAGCACGTCCATCGGGTGGCCGTCCTTGCAGGCGGCGATGATGTCGCGGATGGCGGGGGGCAGGTGGCGGCCCTGTTTGAGCTTGCCGTCGAAATCGGCCAGCTGCGCGCTGTCGGGCAGCTCTCCGTTGATCAGGAGATAGCAGACCTCCTCGAAGGTGGATTGCGTCGCGAGATCGTGGATCGAGTAGCCGCGATAGGTCAATTCTCCCTTGGCGCCGTCGATGTCGCTGACGGCGGAGCGTTCGAAATAGACGCCTTTAAGGCCCCGGTTGATCTTTACGTCTTGGGTCATCATTGTCTCTTTCGGAACAAGTTAAGGAAGTTGCATGTCGGCACTGGAGAACGCCCTGGAGCTTGCCCGCGTGCGGGACGCGCGCGTGGTTTTCCCCGAGATGGAGGATGCGCGGATCGCCGAGGCGGCGGCGCGGCTGGAGGGCGAGGGGCTGTGTAAGCCCGTCGTGCCGGGCGAGGTGAGCGACGCGCAGGTGGCGGCGCTGGTCGCCGCGCGCGGGCTGAAGGAGCCCCTGGCGCGGCGGATGCTGTCGCGGCCGCTGTTCCGTGCGGCGGCGATGGTGGCGGCGGGCGAGGCCGACGCGATGGTGGCGGGCGCGGTGGCGCCCACGAAGAAGGTGATCGAGGCGGCTAGCATCGCCATCGGCCTGGCCGAGGGGGTTGCCCTGGCCTCGTCGTTCTTCCTGATGCGGTTTCCCGACGGGCGGGAGCTGATCTTTGCCGATTGCGGGCTGAACGTGGCTCCCGATGCCGAGGGTCTGGAAGGGATCGCGCGGGCCTCGGCCGCGACGGCCGAGCGGCTCTTGGGCGCGGCGCGCGTGGCGCTGCTGTCGTTCTCCACCGGCGCCTCGGGCGCGGGGCCCAGCGTGGACCGGGTGCGCGCGGCGGCGGAGGCCACCGGCTTTACCGGCCCTGTGCAGGGCGACGCGGCGTTGAATCCGCGGGTCGCGGCGGCCAAGGGCATGGGCGCGGGCGATGCCAACGTGCTGGTCTTTCCCGATCTCGATTCGGGCAACATCGCGTACAAGCTGGCACAGGAACTGGCGGGCGCGCAGGCGCTGGGGCCGATCCTGCAGGGGTTCCGGCGGCCGGTCTGCGACCTGAGCCGGGGCGCGACGGTCGATGATATCGTGAACGCCACGGCGGTGACGCTGGCGCTGGGCTGATGGCTCATGTCACCTCGTAGACCTTGATCGTCACTTCCTGCGGGGTGAAGCGCGCCTCTGCCACGAAGAGCCGGTCCGAGAGCCAGCCATGCGGGCCGTCGGGCGCGTCGAAGACCGGGGCGGTGCGGAAATAGTATTCTTCGGGGCCGACCGCCTCTCCGGCGTCGACGCGGGCGATCACCTTGGCCGGGGCGGTGAACAGGCCCGCGTTTCGGATGTAAATGGGTGTGCCGTCGCTGGCCTCGATCGTGTAATGCGCCTCGACCAGCGAAGCGCCGTCGGCGCGCTGCAACTCGTAATCGGCGCCGCCCGGCAGGACGCGCCCGGTAAGGCGCGGCCCCTCGACAGTGCCGCCGGTGATCGGGATGACACGCCGATGCCCGTTGCGCCCCGCCCCGCCGTCGAGCGGTGGGGCGATCAGCGCCCGGATGTCGAAGGCATGGGCCAGCCCGATCCGGTCGGCCACCGGTTACACCGCCTGCGGACGCATGTCCGCCGGGTCGATCCCGGCCACGGCGACCGGCTTCTTCATAGCGTCTCGGCGGAAGGGTTCGCCCAGCTCCTGGTTGATCATCGCCTCGATCAGCGTGGTCACGCCGTTTTCCATCTGGTCCTTGATCGCCTGGTTCAGGGCGTCGGTCAGCTCGTCCATCGTGCGGGCGACCACGCCCTTGAGGCCGCAGGCATTGGCGATGCCGGCATAGCTCACGTCGTTGTCGAGTTCGGTACCCACGAAATTGTCGTCATACCACAGCGTCGAGTTCCGCTTTTCCGCGCCCCACTGGTAGTTGCGGAAGACGACCTGGGTGATCGCGGGCCAGGGGCCGCGGCCGATGGCCGTCAGCTCGTTCACCGCGATGCCGAAGGCGCCGTCACCGGCAAAGCCCACGACAGGTGTGTCGGGCCTGCCGATCTTGGCCCCGACGATGGCGGGCAGGCCATAGCCGCAGGGGCCGAAGAGGCCGGGGGCGAGATATTTCCGGCCCGTCTCGAACGAGGGGTAGGCGTTGCCGATCGCGCAGTTGTTGCCGATATCCGACGAGATGATCGCTTCTCGGGGCAGCGCGGCCTGGATCGCGCGCCAGGCCATGCGCGGGCTCATCCAGTCGGGCTTGGCCGCGCGGGCGCGTTCGTTCCAGGTGACGCCCGGATCGTCATCCTCGTGATCCATCGAGGAGAGCTGCTGCGCCCAGCGGGACTTAGTCTCGGCGATGCGGGCCTTGCGCGCGTCGCGGCCCTCGTCGCCTGCCGCCTCCGACAACTGGGCCAGGATACTCTTGGCCACCTTGGCGGCGTCGCCGACGATGCCGACCGAGACCTTCTTTGTCAGGCCGATCCGGTCCGGGTTGATGTCGACCTGGATGATCTTGGCGTCCTTGGGCCAGTAGTCCATGCCGTAGCCGGGCAGGGTCGAGAAGGGGTTCAGACGGGTGCCGAGGCAGAGCACCACGTCCGCGTCCTTGATCAGCTCCATCGCCGCCTTGGAGCCGTTGTAGCCCAAGGGCCCGGCGAAGAGGGGATGCGAGCCGGGGAAGGCGTCATTGTGCTGGTAGCCCACGCAGACGGGGGCATCCAGCCGCTCGGCCAGCGCCTTGGAGGCGTCGATCCCACCCTTGGCCAGCACCACGCCAGCGCCATTGAGGATGACGGGGTTCTTCGCCTCGGAGAGCAGCCTGGCGGCCTCGGCCACGGCCTGTTCGCCACCGGCGGGGCGCTCGAACTCCACCACGGCCGGAAGGTCGATATCGATGACCTGGGTCCAGAAATCGCGCGGCATATTGATCTGCGCCGGCGCGCTGGCGCGGCGGGCGTTGAGGATCACGCGGTTGAGCACCTCGGCCACGCGCGAGGGGTCGCGCACCTCTTCCTGGTAGGCGACCATGTCCTCGAACAGTTTCATCTGCTCGACCTCCTGGAAACCGCCCTGGCCGATGGACTTGTTGGCGGCCTGCGGTGTCACCAGCAGCAGCGGCGTGTGGTTCCAGTAGGCGGTTTTCACCGCGGTCACGAAATTGGTGATGCCGGGCCCGTTCTGGGCGATCATCATGCTCATCTTGCCCGAAGCGCGCGTGTAGCCGTCGGCCATCATGCCGCCGGAGCCTTCATGCGCCACGTCCCAAAAGGTGATGCCGGCCTTGGGGAAGAGGTCGGATATCGGCATGAAGGCAGAGCCGATGATGCCAAAAACGTGTTCGATGCCATGCATTTGCAGGGTTTTGACGAATGCTTCTTCGGTCGTCATCTTCATGAGGGTCACTCCATGCGGAAAGGGGTGCGCCGGTCAGGGTCCGGCCGCTTGGGTACCGGTGTAGTGGCAACCGCCCCTGCGCGGTTAGGTCCAGTCCGAAAGGCGACCTAAGTCCAGACCTGTCAGGCCCGTTCGATGGCGCGCGCGACGCGTTCGATGCCGGCGGGGATGCGATCGGCCGAGATGGAGGAATATCCCAGCCGATAGAAGTTGCGCGGCCGGTAGGGTCCCGAGAAGAAGGGTTCGCCAGGTTCGATATGCACGCTTTCGGCCTGCAGCGAGATCGCCAGTCGCGAGCAATCCACCCCCTCGGGCGCCCGCATCCAGAGCGAGGAGCCGCCAAAGGCGCCGCGCCCCGCAACGGTCAGCCCGTATTGGGTGATCGCCTCTTCCATCGCGCGGCGGCGTTTCATCAGCGTGGCCGACATGCGCCGGATCTGGGTGTCGTAATGGCCCAGCGACAGGAAATAGGCCGCCGTGCGCTGGATATGGCCCGGAGGGTGGCGCAGGACCAGCGAGCGCAGCGCGCGCGCCTCGCGGATGAAGGGCTCCGATCCGACCATGTAGCCCAGCCGCAGCCCCGGAAAGAGCGATTTGGAGAAACTGCCCACATAGATCACCCGCCCGTCGCCATCGAGCGATTTGAGCGCGGGCGAGGGGGCGCGCAGAAAGGCCATCTCGAACTCGTAATCGTCCTCGACGATCATCGCGTCGATCTCGCGCGCGCGGTCCAGCAAGGCCATGCGCCGCCAGCTGGGCATGGTCGCCGTGGTGGGCGACTGGTGGCTGGGGGTGGTGAAGATCACGTCGGTATCGTCGGGAATGCTTTCGGGAGGCAGACCGTCCTGATCCACGCGCAGGACGCTCACGTTGCCGTTGGCTTGCAGCAGCAACTCGCGCAGGGCGTAGTAGCAGGGGTCCTCGATCGCGGCCTTGCGGCGGCGGTCGAGCAGCACGCGCGCGGCGAGCCAGAGGGCGTTCTGCGCGCCGAGCGTGATCAGGATCTCCTCGGGGCGGGCGGTGATGCCGCGCCGGGGCAGCGTGTTGCGGGCGATGAACTCGATCAGCAGCGGGTCGTCCTGATCGACGTAATCGGCGGTGAGCGAGGCGAAATCCTTTTGCCCCAGCGCGCGCACGGCGCAGAGCCGCCAGTTGGCATGGTCGAAGAGGTCGGGATCGGCCTGGCCGTAGATGAAGGGATAGCGGTAGCTGCGCCAGTCTGCGGGCTTGTGCAGGGTGTCGCCGCCCGAGAAGCGCCGCGCTATGGCGCGCGACCAGTCCACCGTCTCGTCCCGGGGCGGGGCGGGGGTGTAGCTGGGCGGGACGGGGGCGTTCTCCGACACGTAATAGCCCGAACGCCCGCGCGAGGTGAGGTAGTCGTTGGCCAGAAGCTCGGTATAGGCCAGCGTCACGGTGATGCGGCTGACGCCCAGATGTGCGGCGAGCTTGCGCGAGGAGGGGAGTTTCTCGCCCATGTGGAAGCGGCCCGAGAGGATGCCCTCGGCGATCATCTGCTGGATCTGCGCCTGCAAGGTGCCCTGCGCGTCGGGCTTGAGGAAGAAGGTATCGACCGAGATTGCCATACGCGCAGGTTATGGTGGTCTTATGCCGGTGGCAATCTGGACTTACCCTTCGGGGCGCGGGCTGGGCCGGACCGACCATTGCGGCGCGCCGGAGACGGGATGGGCAAGGCGCAGCATGTCCACCCTCCTGTCCCACCAGTTGACCGAGATCTCGCGGCCGGAGTCGAAGACGATCACGCAGAAATCGGGGCCGGCGGGGTCGCAGCTGTCCTTCTTGAGGATCGAGACGGTGTAGGGATCGGTGACATAGCGCTGGATCTTGATCGCGACCACGTCGAACCGGCCCAGCCAGGCGGCCAGACCGCTGGCCAGCGCAAGGCCGAGCGCGATTTTGGCCCAGCCGGAAAAGCCCGCGATGGGGCTTGAGAAATTGCGTCCGGCGAGGAAAGCGACATAGAAGGGCCGCGCACCGAGGCCGATCGCCCCGATCAGAAGCAGGGCGAGGAATTTTCCCGACAGCGCCTGCGACAGTTGCGAGACGCCGGCCACGGTGCCGCTTACGTCGAACCCGAAATCCATGTCTGCCCCCTCTGGATCGTTTTCCGTCTCACTGTGATATACCATGAAATGCGGAAAAATCCGGGCGCCCAAGCAGAACAATCGGGGTCAAAGCTGGGCAGGGTTGCCCTAGTTCGTGGCGCAGGTATCGGGCAGCTTGAAGCGATATCGCGGCTCGCCGGTTTCGACATAGACGCGCTTCTCGATGCAGGCGGTTTCGCCCACGGTCGTGGCCAGGACGCCCTCGGTGGTGGTGATCGATGTGGCGGAACCATCGGGCAGGCGGACCGAGGCGATGACGCCCTGGCGCAGGTCGCCGTTGATCGGCGTGGCCGAGAGAACCGGCACGGTCAGGAAGGCCTCGTGCTCGTGATGTTCGTCGGGCGAGAAATAGAGCAGCCCGCCGGCGATCAGGACAAAGCCGATCACGGCCGCGACGGCCAGGCCGCGTGTCTGAAGGAAGGCATAGACGGAGACGGCCCGGTGGGGTCCAACCGCTTTGGACAGGATTTCGAGCATGGGAATTTTCGCTGGTCTGTGAAAGAAAACGCCCCGGCCTTTCGGGTCGGGGCGTGGGAGCGTGTCAGTAACGCGGATCGTCGCTGTCGTCGTCATCCTCATCGTCGTCGTCTTCACTGCGCTTGGGCAGGTTGAAGAAGCTTTCGGCATCCGCGACGTCGCGCTTGTCCTCCACCTCTTCCTCGTCGTTGCCGCCGAGGGTGAAGGTTTCGAGCCCTTCGATGGCCGTGGGCATGCGCGGCGCGGTTTCCATCTCGAGCGATTGCTCGGTCGAGACGAGCTTGCGACGTTCGTCATCGCTCATCACCCCGCCTTCGGCGGCGCGCTTGGCGGCGGCCTTCTGCACGGCGGTGTCAAGCTCGGACTGCTTGCACAGCCCAAGCGCCACCGGGTCGATGGGCTGGATGTTCGAGATGTTCCAATGCGTGCGCTCGCGGATCGACTGGATCGTGGGCTTGGTGGTTCCCACCAGCTTGGAGATCTGGCTGTCGGTCAGTTCCGGGTGGAACTTGACCAGCCACAGGATCGCGGCGGGGCGGTCCTGCCGCTTGGACAGCGGGGTATAGCGCGGACCACGGCGCTTTTCCTCGCCCACGGCGGCGGCGTTGAACTTGAGCTTGAGCCTGTGCAGGGGGTTGGCCTCGGCCTTGTCGATCTCCTCCTGCGTCAGCTGGTTGTTGGCGACCGGGTCGAAGCCCTTGACACCCGCGGCCACGTCGCCATCGGCGATGCCCTGGATTTCCAGCTCGTGCATACCGGTGAAATCGGCGATCTGCTTGAAGGTGATCGTGGTATTGTCGACCAGCCACACGGCGGTCGCCTTGGCCATCAGGGGTTTTGCCATGAGCCTGTCTCCTTAACGTACATCTTTCCCGTCGCCTGGAATTGGCTGCCCCGGGGGCCGGGGTCGTGTTTCCATTGTCGGGGAACTCGGGGCGTATATAGTCGCCTGAAGACGGGAAGGAAAGGGGCGAATGCGCTGGTTTGCACTGTGGCTTTTCACCGCCGCCGCCGCATGGGCCGAGGGGGAAACGCCGGGAGAGTTCGATTACTGGGTGATGGCGCTGAGCTGGTCGCCCAGCTGGTGCGCGACCGAGGGGGACGCGCGCGGGGCCGATCAGTGCGATGCGCGCCACGATCACGGCTGGATCCTGCACGGGCTGTGGCCGCAATACGAGCGGGGTTGGCCCAGCTATTGCCGCAGTCCCCATGCCCCGCCCTCGCGCGCGATGACGCGGGGGATGGAGGATATTCAGGCCAATGCGGGGCTTGCCTGGCATCAGTGGAAAAAGCACGGCACCTGTTCGGGGCTGGATGCGGCCGATTACTATGCGCTGTCCCGGCTCGCCTATGAGCGGGTCACGCGGCCCGAGATTTTCCGCAAGCTGGACCGGCCGGTGCGCCTGCCCGCACGGGTGGTGGAGGAGGCGTTCATCGAGGCCAATCCGGGGCTTGAGCGTGACATGATCACCGTGACCTGCCGCGAGGGGTATATCGCCGAGGTGCGGCTGTGCCTGTCGCGCGAGGGGCTGGAGCCGGTGGTCTGCGGGCGCGACGCGATCCGCGACTGCCGGGCGGACAGCGCGTTGTTCGACCCGATTCGCTAGGGCTCAGAACGCGAGCGGGGCAAAGATCACCGCCGCGCCCGCGCCCAGCATCGCCACCTGCCGCGCCCGGCCGCGCGTACCGATCAGGCCCGAGGACATGAGCGCGAGGCCGATACCGATCTGGAGCGCGTTGAGCAGGGCGAGGCCCGGCGTTTCGGCCAGGGCGATCAGGCCGGGATTGGCGATCATCGCCAGCGGGATGATGTAGAGGCCGAAGCCCAGCGCCATCGCGGTCAGCGCCACGCGCAGCCAGTTCTCGCCGATCATGCCCGCGGCGATGAAGACCGCGCCGCAGACGGGCGGCGTGATGGTCGAGAGAAGCGCGAACCAGAACACGAAGAGATGTGCCTGGAGCAGATCCAGCCCGAGCGTGTTCAGCGCGGGCCCGGCGACCGAGATGCAGATGACATAGGCCGCGGTGGTCGGCACCTCCATCCCCAGGATCAGGCAGGCCAGCGCGGTCAGCAGCAGCGCGGGCCAGAGCATCCCGCCCGAGCCTGAAAGGATCAGCGAGGTGATCTTGACCCCCAGCCCGGTGATCGACAGCACCCCGATGATGATCGAGGCGCATATGATGATGGCGGCGATCATCGAGACCTGCCGCGCCGCCGCCAGCAGCGCGGCCTCGACGCGCCCGGCGCTCTGACGCAGCGAGCCAAGGCCCTGCGCGTCGAAGAAGAGCAGCGCGAAGGCGGCAAGGATGGCGAGACAGGCGGCGTATTGCGGGGTGAAGCCGAGGCCGAACATCCCCCAGAGCAGCAGGGCGAAGGGCACGGCGAAGAAGGCGCTGGTGACCAGGACGTCGCGCAGGGGCGGGCGATCCTCGACCGCGATGGCGCGCAGGTCGAACCGGGCGGCATAGGCGTTCACGCCGACCCAGACGGCAAGGAAATAGAGCAGCGCGGGCAGCACGGCGGCGGCCATGATCGCGGTGTAGGGCACGCCGGTCAGCTCGACCATCACGAAGGCGCCCGCGCCCATCAGCGGCGGCATGATCTGCCCGCCCGAGGAGGCCACCGCCTCGACCGCGGCCGCCAGCCGCTTGGGATAGCCCAGCCGGGTCATGGCGGGCAGGGTGATCGCGCCGGTCGAGGCCACGTTGGCCGAGGCCGAGCCGGAGATCGACCCGAAGAAGGCGGAGGAGAGGACCGAGACCTTGGCCGCGCCCCCCTTGAGCCGGCCGGCCGCGGCGGCGGCGAGGTTCATGAAGCCCTGTCCCGCCTCACCCGCGTTCAGCACCGCGCCGAAGATGACGAAGATTGCCACGACGTTGACCGAAACGCCGGTGAGGCTGCCCCAGAGCCCGCCCTCGGCGATGGTGAGCGTGCCGAGGAAACTGGGCAGGGGCGTGCCAGAATGGCCGAACTCTCCGGGGATGTGCTGTCCGAACAGGCCGTAGAGCAGCGCGATTGCGGCCACCAGCGGCAGCGGCCAGCCGATCGCGCGGCGCGCGGCCTCGAGCACCACGCCCAGAAGGATCACCGCGATCGCGGTCTGGCCCGGCCCTTCGAGAAAGCCGTACTGGTCGGAAAGCCTGTCATGCGACAGCGCCACCCAGAGCGATGCGCCCACGCCGAGCACGGTGAGCGCGATCCCCGAGATCCGCATGGCGGGCGATTGCCCGGCCACGAGCAGGATCCAGGGCAGCGCCAGCGCCAGGTGCAGCGGGCGGCTGACCAGGTTGGGCACCAGCCCCGAGAAGATCAGCCCGAGATGAAAGGCCACCAGCCCCGCGGCCAGCAGGAGGGAGAGAATGCGCATGTCGGGAGGGTTCCGGTCGTTGGGGCACCGGCGGGGCGGCCCGCCGGTGCGAAAGGCTTACATCTGCGCGTCGGTCAGCGCGATGCCCGCTTCCTTGTAGTACTTGATGGCGCCGGGATGGATCTTGCCGGTGATGGTGTCCATCAGCCCCTCGTCCACGCCCAGCCACCAGCGCGCGTCCTCGCCCATCGCCTTGCGCTGTTCCCAGTACGTCTTGGTCAGCTCATAGGCGGCCTCGTCGCTCATCTTGGTGGTGGCATAGGCCACCACGGGCAGCGAGGTGGTGACGATGTCGCTGTCCTGCCCGGCATAAGTGCCCGCCGGGATCACCAGCCGCGTGCGGCCCGTCTCGGCGATCTGCTCCTCGCTCAGCGACAGGATGGTGACGCCGGTGGTGGCCGCGGCCTCGATCACGTTGGGCGCGGGGTAGGAACCCGCCGTCACGAAGCCGTCGATCTGCCCGTTCTTGAGCGCCGAGACAGCATTGGAAAGCTCGACCTCGGCCAGCTCCACCTTGCCTTCGAGCCCGAAGAGACCGAGATACTTCTCGCCCTCGCGCGCGCCGAAGGACCCCTTGCCCAAGAGGATGGTCTTGCCTTCCATACCCGCGAAATCGGTGACGCCGCTATCCTCTGACATGACGAAATGCATGGTGAGCGACGGAATCGGGAAGAGTGCGCGGATCTCGTCGAAGGCCGGGTCGCCCTTGCCCTCGAACATCGCCTTGCCCTGCTGGGCGAGACCCACCAGCGCGGGCGGGGTGGTGAAGACGTAATCGCCGCCGCGGGCCTTGGCCTCCATCACGTTCTGGACCGAGCCCTGGCTTTCCTCGACGGTGACGATCATGCCGCCATCGGTACCGGCCTTGACGGCCTCGGCGATCTGCACGCCCATCTGGTAGTAGGACGAGCCGGACTTGGCCGATTTGTAGGTGATGCGCTCTTGCGCGGTGGCGGCTGTGGCGGCAAGCGCCAGGATCGCCGCAACGAGACCTGCGGTCCGTTTCATGTGGTTCCTCCCTGAACGGTTTGGCTCCGGCGAACCGGGGCGGCGCGCCGTGACTGCGCGCGCAGTCTGCGCATCTTGGGGGGCATGCGCAACCGCACTTTGCCGCGCGGAACTTTCCGCGGTGCGCGGCGTTTCCCCGGTGAGGTCGAGAGGCTGCGCGCGGCGCGGCCTGGTCCGGCCGCGCCACCGAAGGGAGGCCCCCCGATGTCGAATATCCTCATCCTGTCCACCGCCCATGACGCGCTGGGCGAGACCGGCAACAAGACAGGCGTCTGGCTGGAGGAGCTGGCCGCGCCCTATTTCGCGCTGTGCGATGGCGGGCACAAGGTGACGCTGACCACGATCGGGGGCGCGCCGATCCCCATCGACCCCAACTCGGAACCGTCAGACGAGGACAGTTCGGAATCCGCGCGCCGGTTCAAGGGGAACAACGATGCCATGGCCCTGCTGGACAAGCCCGCGCGGCTGTCCGACCAGTCCCCCGGCGATTTCGATGCCATCGTCATCCCCGGCGGTCATGGCGCGATGTGGGATCTGGCGGAAAGCGGCGAGGTGGCCGCCTTTCTGGCCGAGGCGTGGAGGCAGGAAAAGGTCATCGCCTCGCTCTGTCACGGGCCGGCGGCGTTGACGGGTGTGGAGATCGACGGTCAGCCGCTGGTCAAGGGCATGAAACTCGCCGCCTTCACCGATGCCGAGGAACAGGCGATGGAGCTTGATGGCGTCGTGCCTTTCCTGCTGGAAAGCCGGTTGCGCGAGCAGGGGGCGGAGTTCCAGCCCGGTGACAATTTCCAGTCCAAGACCGTCGTCGACGGCCGGCTGATCACCGGGCAGAACCCCGCTTCCTCGGATGCACTGTCAGTTCTGCTGATGGAGCGGCTGGGCTGAGGAGGCGCGGGCCGCTCAGACCAGGTCGCGCGGAATCCGTTCGTCCCATTCGCGGCTTAGCACCTCGCCCGCGCTGTCGCGCGCCTGAAGCGTGGCGGTGATGTGCCACGCATCGCGCAGGGCGCGGACGGTCACCGAGACATCCAGTTCCGCCACCCAGTCGCCGCGCCGGTAATGCTTGGCCCAGCGGCTGGTTCCGGTGGCGCTGTTGGGGTCGTCGGGGTGGACGGTAAAGCGATCCTCGGTCTCGTAATGCACCTCGATCCCGGTATGGGTGTGCCGCTCGCGCCCGGTGTCGCTGTAACGCAGATGGGTCTCGGTGCCGGTGGCATAGTCGATGGTGAGGCTGCGTTCCTCGTGCCCTTCCTCGATCACTGCGGCCTCGAGCGGTTGCGCGCCTTCGGCGGGACCGAATTCCGGCAGATCGGGCTGCGCGCCCGCGGGTTGCAGCGGCAGGTCGAGCCGCGCATCGGTCAGCGTCAGTTCGGCCTTTTCGGCCGAGGGCCAGATGAGCGGCCAATAGGCCTGTGACAGTTGAAGGCGCAGGCGGTGACCCGCCGGAACGGTCTGTCCGATCACGTTGAGCTGGACCTCCGCCGGTACGGGCTGGCCTAGCGGCATCGGCTGCGGGTCGGCATGGCTGTCGCGATGGGTCAGGTTCAGCACGCCGAAGCTGACCAGCGTGGCGCGGCCGTCTGGGGCCACCATGGACAGGACGGCGGCGATATTGGCCTGTTCGACGGTGCTGGAAACTTCACACCGCAGCTTCGGGAAGCCGAAGAGGCGCATCTCCTCCTCCAGCGGCGCGGTCTCGAAAAAACGCATTCGCCCGGCCTCGTGGTTCTGGTCGAGCGGGCCATCGGGGCCGGGGCCGTATTGATACCAGTTCTGCGCCGCCATCCCGGCGGTTTCGGGGCAGGCGAGGCGGATCGGCGCGGCGTCGGGCGTATCGCCAAGGCCGGTTCCGGTGACATGCAGGGTTTTGTTTCCGGCGCCGGGGGCGGGCCAGCCGGGCGCGCTGATCCAGTGGCCGGGACGCTCGGCCACCACCGCGCCGGGGGCGGCGGCATCCTGCATCCAGGCGCGGATCATCGGTTCCTCCATGATGCCGGTGTCGATCCCCTTGAGGTGCTGGTCCCACCAGCGCAAGGCTTCCTGAAGAAAGCCGATGCGCGGGGCGGGTGTCGCGAAATGCGGGTATTTATGCGCCCAGGGTCCGACCAGCGCCTTGCGCGGGCAGGAGAGGTTTTCCATCATGCGGAAGACCGGGTTGGTATAGCCATCGGCATAGCCGCCCACGGCATAGACCGGCACCTGCACGTTCGCGTAATCCTCGCAGATCGAGCCGTGCCGCCAGAAGTCGTCGCGGCGCTGGTGGCGGAACCAGTCGACCAGCCACAGGCCGTTGTTCTCCAGCCGTTCCAGCCACATCTCGCGCCATCGGTCGCCCACGATGGCCGGGTCGGGCGGGGTGTTGGCGATGGCGAAGGCCGTCGCGCCCCAGGCGAGCTTGTCGGTGAGGATGGCGCCGCCCATGAAGTGGATGTCATCGGCATAGCGGTCGTCGGTCGAGCAGATCGTGATCACCGCCCCCAGCGCCTCGGGCCGGCGGGCGGCGATCTGTAGCCCGTTGAAACCGCCCCAGCTGATCCCGATCGTGCCCAGCTTGCCGGTGCACCAGCGTTGCGCCGCGATCCATTCGATCACCGCAAGCGCGTCGTCCTGCTCCTGTTGCAGGTACTCGCCCAGACAAACGCCCTCGCTGTCGCCGGTGCCGCGCATGTCCACGCGGATCGAGGCATAGCCATGCCCGGCGAAATACGGATGGGTGAGTGCGTCGCGTTCGACCGTGCCGTCGCGCTTGCGATAGGGCAGGTATTCCAGGATCGCGGGCACCGGGTTCTCCTCGGCATCCTCGGGCAGCCAGATCCGCGCGGCGAGTTTCGTTCCGTCCGGCAGCGGGATCCAGGTATTCTCGATCTCGCGGACTCGGCGCGGGAACTCCGTTCGGATGGCGATCTGGGGCATGGGCGTTTCTCCTTGGGGGCTTCGGCGCAGACGCTAGGCGTCCTTGCCGGCGGCGTCCAGCGGGGTCTTGGTGCGCCCTTGCGGCGGCCACCCCCCCCGACACCGGACCCGCCCACGCCGGACGGTGCGCCTGCGCCTCAAACCTCCTGCGGGCGGAAGTCGAGCGCCACGCCGTTCAGGCAGTGGCGCTTGCCCGTGGGCGGCGGGCCATCGTCGAAGATGTGGCCCAGATGGCCGCCGCATCGGCTGCAATGCACCTCGGTCCGTTCGACGATCAGCTTGCGGTCGGGCTTGGTGCCCACCGCGCCGGGCAGGTTGTCGGTGAAGCTGGGCCAGCCGGTGCCGCTCTTGAACTTGGTCCGGGAGGAATAGACATCCTGCCCGCAGCCCGCGCAGGTGAAGATGCCCTCGCGCGTCTCGGCGTTCAGCGGGCTGGAGAAGGGCGGTTCGGTCGCCTCCTCGCGCAGGACGGCGAATTCCTCCTCGGTGAGGATGTCGCGCCATTCCTCCTCGGACCGGGTGATCTCGAAGCTGCCCTCGGGGATGTCGCCGGAGGTTCGCCAGAAAAGCAGCCCCCCGCCTGCCACGATGACGGCACCGGCGGCGCCCCCCAGAAGAATCGTGCGTCGGTTGATCATGGAACATCTCCTTTCACCGGGACCAACGTGGCGGGCATGGTGGAAGTTGCGCGCGGCGCGGTCACATGCGCGCGAGGGGCGGGGCGTCTTTTCCCTTTGCCCTTCCCGGGCCCCGGCGCTAGCAATCCGAGGTCGGGCAATTTCAAGGGTTTCGCGCATGTCCCCCAACCTTACAGGGTCGCTTCTGATGATGGGCAGCATGGCGGCCTTTACGATCAACGACACGATCGTGAAGCTGCTGGGCGATGCGCTGCCGCTGTTTCAGATCATTACCCTGCGCGGGGCGCTGACCTGTCTGTGGCTGTTCCTGCTGGCCCGTTACATGGGTGCGCTGCACCTGAACTTCCCCGTACGCGACCGCTGGCTGGTTCTGGCGCGCTGCGGAACCGAGGTGGGGGCGACCTTCTTCTTCCTGACGGCGTTGATGAACATGCCGCTGGCCAACGTGACGGCGGTGCTTCAGGTGTTGCCGCTGACCGTGACGCTGGGGGCGGCGCTGGTTTTCGGCGAAACCATCGGCTGGCGGCGGATGCTGGCCATCGCCGCGGGGTTCTGCGGGATGCTCTTGATCGTGCGGCCGGGGCCCGAGGGGTTCAGCCTGCATGCGGGTTTTGCGCTGACCGCCGTGGCCTGCGTCACCGGTCGCGACCTGCTGACGCGGCGGATGTCTTCGTCGGTGCCCTCGCTCACGGTGAGCCTTGCCACCGCGATCTCGGTCACCTGTGCGGGGGCGCTGGCCTCTTTGACCGTGGAATGGCAACCGCTGACGCCGGAACTGGGCGGGATGGTTCTGGCCACCTCGCTCTTCATCCTGCTGGGCTATACGCTGAGCGTGATGGTGATGCGCGTGGGCGTGGGAGAGGTGGGGTTCGTCGCGCCCTTTCGCTATTCCGGGCTGCTCTGGGCGCTGGTGCTGGGCTGGCTGGTCTTCGGCCACTGGCCCGATGCGATCACCATGCTGGGCGGTGGCCTCGTGGTGGCGGCGGGGCTCTTCACGCTGTTCCGGGAACGTTCAGTCGCCTGAGAACACCGCCCGCACATGGGCGTTGTCGATGCCGAACCGGGCGCGGAAATGCGCCTCCTGCGCGGGCGTCAGCGGTTGATAGTCGAATTCCCGCGCGCCGCCCTTCATCCGGCTGTCGTTGAAATCGTTATGTCCGCGCAGCATCATGTCCTCGCCCGGAAAGGTGATCGTGGGCATCGCGGTCCAGAGCTTGTGATGCCCGTGATGCATGATCCCCTCCTGGCAGCCCGGTTGCAGGATCACGCCGAGCGCGATGGCGCTGTAGGGGTACTTGTAGGCGACCACTTCCAGCCCCCGAGGCCCGGCGCGGAACACGTATCCGGTGTTGAAATCGACCGCGATGGCCGGGTGCCGCGCCCAGAGCGGGCGCAGGTCCAGCGCGGTCCGGCGGAAACGCTCGACGAAATCCACGCCCATCGCGTCATCGTCGTCGAGGCGGAATTGCAGATGCGGTTCGCCATCCTCCACGCGCGCATCCTTGAGCGCGCGCGCCATCGCCTGGCGATGCTTCATCGGCGGGTAGCGGCGGATGGCGGACTGGGGAATGTCGGCGGTCAACGCCTCCAGCCGCTCCATGTAAGGGGCGGGAAAACAGTCGCCGGTCGCGATCAGGAAGGCGAAATCGGGATCGGTCTGTGCCCTGACCGACGGCAGGGTGATCGCCTCGAAATAGCGGAACCGCTCCTCCATCCGGGCGGGGTCGTAGAGAAAGGCGCGGCGCTCCTCGAGGCTGTCATGCTCGACCTTGAAGCCGCCACGGCCGAGATAGGAGAAGCGGCACAGGCCCAGAACCTGCATCTCAGCGCCCGAACCTGTGGCGGATGGTGGCGGCGTCCACCGCGAAACGCGCGCGGAACTCGGCCTCCTGTTCGCGCGTCAGCGGCTCCACCGGGACGGGTTTGACCTTTTTCTGCCGCGAGTCGTTGTAGCCGTTATGCGTGCGCACCCACATCGGCGGGCCGCTGTCGCTGACCACCGGCATGAAGCGGTGGATCTTTTCATGGGCGAAATTCATGATCGTCAGCTTGCAGCCGCCGCGGATATACATGCCCAGCGACGCGACATAGAGCGTGCGAACGATCTCGGTCGCGGCGATGCCGTCCGCGCCCATCTCGGCCACGTAGCCGCGCGTCCAGTCGAAGGCGACGGTCTTGTTGCGCTTGACCAGCCCGGCGCAGTCCTCGACCGAGGTGCGCAGCCTTTCGACGAAATCGACCGAGATCGCGTCGTCGTCGTCATGGCGGAACTGCAGGCAGGGCTGGTCGGGCGCGCGGCGCGCCTTTTGCAGCAGCTCCTTCATCACCTCGCGCTGCGGGCGCGGCGGTTCCGAGACGATGCGGACCTGCGGCATCCCGGCGGTGATGTCGTGCAGCCGGTCGCGATGGCGCTTTGGCAGGCTGTCGCCGATCACCACGATCAGCTCGAAATCGGGATCGGTCTGCGCGCGCAGGCAGGGCAGGGCGACCGTTTCCATCAGGCCGAAACGCTCCTCCAGCCGGTCCTCTTGGTAGAGAAAGGCGATCCTCTCCTCGATGCTGTCATGTTCGACCTGGAAGCCGCCGATGGCGGGATAGGAAAAGCGGCAAAGGCCGATGACCTGCATGGGATGTTCCTGTCATTGTCCGCGCGGCACTATGGCCGTGGCCCCCGTGGCGAACAAGCGGGCGGCTGCGGGTTGCGTCCGGGCTGTGTCCCGCCTACATAGGCAGAGACGCCGCGCGGGTCTGCCAGGCGGGGCTGTTGACACCATCCGCGACTCCCCCTATACGCCCGCGTTATCTCGGCTCCGTAACTATTCGCAGCCGACTTCACATATCAAGTGGTCAAGGTCCGGACAATTTTGTCGTCCGCACCCTCTGATACCCAACCGCGACGTTCACCTCGGAACGGGAACGATCGCGGATTTTGCGCATGTGGCAACGCAGGCGCGCCAGTACCGAAGCCGCACGCAACGCGCGTGCATGACACGAAGCAGTTGCGAAACGGGGAAAGAACCGGAATGCCAACGATCCAACAGCTGATCCGCAAGCCGCGGCAGCCCAAAGTAAAACGCTCGAAATCCATGCACCTGGAACAGTGCCCGCAGAAGCGCGGCGTCTGCACCCGGGTCTATACCACCACGCCGAAGAAGCCGAACTCGGCCATGCGGAAGGTCGCCAAGGTGCGCCTGACCAACGGTTACGAGGTCATCTCCTACATTCCCGGTGAAAGCCACAACCTGCAGGAACACTCGGTGGTCCTGATCCGTGGCGGCCGTGTGAAGGACCTTCCGGGCGTGCGCTATCACATCCTGCGCGGTGTTCTGGATACCCAGGGCGTCAAGGACCGGAAGCAGCGTCGCTCCAAGTACGGCGCGAAGCGTCCCAAGTAAATTCGCCAGTGGCGGGGTGAACCCCGCCCTACCCGTTTGCCGTAGGGCGGGGTTCACCCCGCCGCCTGGAACACAAGAGGAAATCACGACATGTCACGTCGTCACGCCGCAGAAAAACGCGAAGTCCTGCCCGACGCCAAGTTTGGCGACAAGGTGCTCACCAAGTTCATGAACAACCTGATGATCGACGGCAAGAAGTCGGTCGCAGAGCGCATCGTCTACAACGCCCTGACCCGCGTCGAGACCAAGATCAAGCGCGCCCCCGTCGAAGTGTTCCACGAAGCGCTCGACAACATCAAACCCTCGGTCGAGGTCCGCTCGCGCCGCGTGGGCGGTGCCACCTACCAGGTGCCCGTCGAGGTCCGCCCCGAGCGCCGCGAGGCTCTGGCGATCCGCTGGCTGATCGTCGCCGCGCGCAACCGCAACGAGAACACTATGGAAGAACGCCTCGCCGGCGAGCTGATGGATGCAGTGCAATCCCGCGGCACGGCCGTTAAGAAGCGCGAAGACACCCACAAGATGGCAGAGGCCAACAAGGCCTTCTCGCATTATCGCTGGTAAATCTAGAGGCTCATCCCAATGGCACGCGACTACCCGCTCGAACGTTACCGGAATTTCGGTATCATGGCGCATATCGATGCAGGCAAGACGACCTGCTCGGAGCGCATCCTGTTCTACACCGGCAAATCCCACAACATCGGTGAGGTGCACGATGGTGCAGCCACCATGGACTGGATGGAGCAGGAACAGGAACGCGGCATCACCATCACGTCGGCCGCGACCACGACCTTCTGGCAGTGGCAGGAAGACCCCACCGCCGAAGGCACCTACGACACCAAGTACCGGATGAACATCATCGACACGCCGGGCCACGTCGACTTCACCATCGAAGTCGAGCGTTCGCTGGCCGTGCTCGACGGTGCCGTCGCGGTTCTGGACGCCAACGCAGGCGTCGAGCCCCAGACCGAGACCGTCTGGCGCCAGGCCGACCGCTACAAGGTTCCGCGCATCGTCTTCGTCAACAAGATGGACAAGATCGGCGCCGACTTCTTCAACTGCGTGAAGATGATCGAAGACCGCACCGGCGCGATCCCGGCCCCGATCCAGATCCCGATCGGCGCCGAGAACGAGCTGGAAGGCATCATCGACCTGGTCACCATGGAAGAATGGACCTGGAAGGGTGAAGACCTTGGCGCCTCCTGGACCCGTCAGCCGATCCGCGACAGCCTGAAAGAGCTGGCCGAGGAATGGCGCGGCAAGCTCATCGAGAACGCCGTCGAGATGGACGACGAGGCGATGATGGAATATCTTGAGGGCAACGAGCCCGATATTCCGACGCTGCGCAAGCTGATCCGCAAGGGCACGCTGGCCATCAAGTTCATCCCGGTTCTCTGCGGCTCGGCCTTCAAGAACAAGGGTGTGCAGCCGCTGCTGAATGCCGTGGTCGATTACCTGCCCAGCCCGCTGGACGTGGTCGATTACATGGGCTTCAAGCCGGGCGACGAGACGGAAACCCGCAACATCCCGCGCCGCGCGGATGACAACATGCCGTTCGCCGGTCTTGCGTTCAAGATCATGAACGACCCGTTCGTGGGCTCGCTCACCTTCACCCGGATCTACTCGGGCAAGATGAACAAGGGCGACTCGATCCTGAACTCGACCAAGGGCAAGAAAGAGCGCATCGGCCGCATGATGATGATGCACTCGAACAACCGCGAGGAGATCGAGGAAGCCTTTGCCGGCGACATCATCGCTCTGGCGGGTCTCAAGGACACCACCACCGGCGACACGCTCTGCGACGCCAAGGATCCGGTCGTCCTGGAAACCATGACCTTCCCCGAGCCGGTGATCGAGATCGCGGTCGAACCCAAGACCAAGGGTGACCAGGAGAAGATGTCCCAGGGTCTGGCCCGTCTGGCCGCCGAAGACCCGTCCTTCCGCGTCGAGACCGACATCGAGTCGGGCCAGACCATCATGAAGGGCATGGGCGAACTTCACCTCGACATCCTCGTCGACCGCCTCAAGCGCGAGTTCAAGGTCGAGGCCAATATCGGTGCGCCGCAGGTGGCCTATCGCGAGACCATCTCGAAAGAGGTCGAGCACACCTACACCCACAAGAAGCAGTCGGGTGGTTCGGGTCAGTTCGCCGAGGTCAAGCTGATCATCTCGCCGACCGAGCCGGGCGAAGGCTATTCCTTCGAATCGCGCATCGTCGGTGGTGCCGTGCCCAAGGAATACATCCCGGGCGTCGAAAAGGGCATCAAGTCGGTCATGGACTCCGGTCCGCTGGCAGGCTTCCCGGTGATCGACTTCAAGGTCGCGCTGGTGGACGGCAAGTTCCACGACGTCGACTCCTCGGTGCTCGCGTTCGAGATCGCCGCACGGATGGGCATGCGCGAAGGCATGCGCAAGGCCGGTGCCAAGCTGCTCGAGCCGATCATGAAGGTCGAGGTGATCACGCCGGAAGAGTATACCGGGTCGATCATCGGCGACCTGACCTCGCGTCGGGGCCAGGTGTCGGGGCAGGAGAACCGCGGCAACGCGATCGCCATCAACGCCTTCGTTCCGCTCGCCAACATGTTCGGCTACATCAACAACCTGCGTTCCATGTCCTCGGGCCGCGCGCAGTTCACGATGCAGTTCGATCATTACGATCCGGTGCCGCAGAACATCAGCGACGAGATCCAGGCGAAATACGCCTAAAAGCCGGGTGGCGGGGTGAACCCCGCCCTACCCACCATCCGTAGGGTGGGGTTTCACCCCACCATCCGACAAGTACAAGGAGACCCCTCATGGGTAAGGAAAAGTTTCAACGGAACAAACCGCATGTGAACATCGGCACGATCGGCCATGTTGACCACGGCAAGACGACTCTGACGGCGGCGATCACGAAGTATTTCGGCGATTTCCGGGCCTATGACCAGATCGACGGCGCGCCCGAGGAGAAGGCCCGCGGCATCACCATCTCGACCGCGCATGTGGAATACGAGACCGACGCGCGCCACTACGCGCATGTCGACTGCCCCGGCCATGCCGACTACGTCAAGAACATGATCACCGGTGCCGCGCAGATGGACGGCGCGATCCTGGTGGTGAACGCCGCCGACGGCCCGATGCCGCAGACGCGCGAGCACATCCTGCTGGGTCGCCAGGTGGGCATCCCCGCCATGGTCGTGTTCATGAACAAGGTCGACCAGGTCGATGACGAGGAGCTGCTGGAGCTCGTCGAGATGGAGATCCGCGAACTGCTCTCCTCCTACGACTTCCCCGGCGACGACATCCCGATCATCGCGGGTTCCGCGCTGGCGGCGATGGAAGGCCGCGACCCGGAAATCGGCGAGAACAAGATCCGCGAGCTGATGGCGGCCGTGGACGAGTACATCCCGACGCCCGAGCGTGCCGTGG
>CANMQJ010000019.1 GCA_947500005.1 uncultured Paracoccaceae bacterium
CGAATCTCGCGCAGGATCGATCTTGCTATGAACAACGCAGTCCGGCGAGGGTCTATGTGACCGTCCGGGATAGGACAGTTACTTCTTTTATCAGGACGCTCAACCGATATGCATCCCGTTCAAATCGTGCTTGAAAATCTTCGGAATTAATAGGGGCTTGAATGATGTCTGAGACTCGAACGTTTGCGCCGATTCCTGCCGCAGAAATGGATGCTGAAATCCCTGACCGAGATGCCCCGGAGGAGCGCGCTTTTACGGCTCCACTTTTATTAGTCGTAAAGCCCAGAAAGCTAAGACTGAAATTGTAGGTGACGTCGACTACCGGCTCGGTGGAACTCTTTGACGTTCGAAGAAAGATAACAAATTTAATTAGAAGATCTTCCAAGTCTGTGGTTACAAAAGCTGTTGCACCGCGCAACTCAAGTGCCTGCAACTCATTTATAAATTTGTCGACTTGGGTGATGGATGCAGTTCGAAATTCTTCGGTCTTTTCCTGGTAAACATAGTTTTGAAATGCTGATTTCAGGGCCGCGAGTTCAGCACTTAAAGGAACATAGACCGTCCCAATTTGTTGCCTGGCATTTTTTAGGTAGCGCTTTGCTCGTTGAGCCGCTCCAGCCTGAGCTTTTGCAGCTCTTCGCGAAACTTAGCTGCTGTGTGCCAACGTGACACAATTGCTCCGATGCCTGCGCTCAGAACAACAGAAAGAACGCTAATAACTGCTACGAGGACAGTTGGGTCGAAACTCTCCAAGACTTCCAACATGCATTTCTACCTATCGCTTCTGACACAAGTAAGCGCTCAACTTAGGATGAAAAACAAGGTTTGCAAAGTCCGCACAACAGTCATTCGACAGACGCACTACGAAGGTCAGCTCTGGCCAGCCTCGGATTCTTGCTCCATGAACGCTTTGGGCTGGTCTCGGTCGGAGGAGCGCCCGCCACCATCCGCATCTTTGAGGTTCCGTGATCCGGCTTAGGCAAGCCAAAGATTGAGACAGTGTTGATGGAGGTAACATGCCACCCCAAAACTTTTGTACAAAACGGTCAAACCCCCTCGAATACCCTGTACAAAACGGTCAATTCCGCCCCAGATCACGGTACAGACGGGTTTGCGGCAGGATATAGGGCAGGTCCGCCGGCACCGGCGCGTTGACCCGGACGGGGCAGTCATAGGCCACCGACAGCGTTTCGTCCCGCAGCACCTCCCCCACCGGGCCGGAGGAAAGAATCGCTCCTGATTTCAACAGGATAACATGGTCTGCATACATGGCGGTCAGGTTCAGGTCATGCATCACGGCCACGACGCCCGCCCCCTGCGTGGCCATCTCGCGCATCCGGTCCATCACCGTGAACTGGTGCCCGATATCCAGGCTCGACACCGGCTCATCCAGGAACAACCATCTGGAATCATTTCCTTTTTCGGGCCAAACCTGGGCCAGGACCCGGGCGATCTGCACCCGCTGCTGCTCTCCTCCGGACAACTGGTGATAGAACCGGTCGGCGAACCCTGCGAGGTCCATCATCGCCAGCGCCTTCTCTGGAACCCATTGATTCTGCGCCGAAAATCCTGCCGAATGTCCCAGTTGCACGATTTCCCCAACGGTAAAGGGAAAGGCCACCGTCAGCGCCTGTTGCAACACCCCCCGAATGGCCGCCAACTCCCACCCGGCATAGTCCGACACCAATCGGCCGTTCAGGCTGATCGGCCCTTCGGCGGGCAATTCCCCCGTCAAGGCTTTTATTAGGGTCGATTTTCCCGAGCCGTTGGGCCCCACGATCGCTGTGATCTGGCCCGGCTGCGCCGCGACGCTGACCCCTTCGAGAACCGTCTTTTGTCCAACCCGGACGCGGATGTTGTCTGCGATCATCATACCCTCAGAACGTGCCATGCTTGCGCAACAGGATGAACAGGAAGACCGGCGCGCCCAGAATGGCGGTGACGATCCCGATGGGAAGCTCCGCCGGCGCCACCACCGAACGGCTGATCATATCGGCCCCCATCAGCAAGATTGCCCCTAGCAGAGCCGCATTCGGCAGGAGCGCGCGGTGATCCGGCCCGGTCGCGAGGCGCAGCAGGTGGGGCACCACGATCCCCACGAAGCCGATTCCGCCCGACACCGCCACTGCCGCTCCGGTGGCCGCGGCAACGGCCAGGACCGCCAGGCGCTTGGTCCGCTGAACCGGGATTCCCATATGCATCGCCGCCGCCTCGCCCAGGGCCATGCCGTTGAGCCCACGCGCCAGGAAGGGCGCGACAACCAACCCGGCCAGGATGATCGGCGCAGCGGCCAGCACCTTGTTCCAGGTCGCGCCGGCAAGGGAGCCTAATCCCCAAAAGGTCAGGTCGCGCAGCTGCGTATCGTCGGCGGCATAGACCAGCAGGCCCGAGAGCGCGCCCACCAAGGCGGCGATGGCGATGCCGGCCAGCAGCATCGTGGCGATGGAGGTCTGGCCGTTCCGGGTCGCAACCCCGTAAAGGATCAGGGTGCTTGCCCAGGCGCCGAGAAAGGCTGCGGCGGCGATCAGCGACCCGCCGGCAAGTTGGCTCAGCGACGGGGGAAGCAGGCCGCCCAGCACGATGGCCGAGATCGCGCCCAGCCCCGCGCCGGCGCTGACGCCGACGATGCCGGGATCGGCCAGAGGGTTGCGGAACAGACCCTGCATAAGGGTCCCCGAGACCGCCAGCGCCGCTCCGACAAGTATCGCCATCACCATGCGGGGCAGACGGATGTCCACCAACACGACGCGGTCGAGCGCGCTTGCTTGCTCGCCTGACAGCACGGCTTGCAGCACCGACAAGAGCGAGGTGCCGGAGGCTCCGACGGACAGCGAGCCAATGCAGGTGCCAAGCAGAAGCCCCACGAGGAGTAACGATACCCGGCGTGCGCGGCGCAGCCGGCCCTCTGGCCGGCGCCAGGATGTGGCGGTCGGTTCGGCCAGGGCGGTCATCGGTGTTCGATCCCGGACAGCGCTTCGGCCAGTTGCGCGATTGCTTCTGGCGTACGCGGCCCGAAGCCCAGCAGATGCCCGCCATCCATCCGGATCACGCGGCGGGTCGCGGCCGCCGGGGTCGCGGCGATGGCGGGCATACGGAAGAGATCGGCATCGCTGATCGCGTGATCGCCGCTACGATCCATCATCAGGATGGCCTGGGGCGCCGCGGCCAGAATAGCCTCGTCAGTCACTGGCTTGTACCCCGCGAAGCCGGTCATGGCGTTCTCGGCCCCGGCCAGTTCGAGGATACCGTCCGCCCCGGTCCCGTCGCCCGCAGCCATGATGCGGCCATTGGCGGCGCTGAGAATGAACAGCACGCGGGGCCTGTCTGTCACCGTCGCGTTCACATGCGCGGCCGCGCGTTCGAGATCGGCCGAAACCTTGTCTGACAGTGCCTCTGCCGCCTCGTCCAGCCCCAGCGCCGAACCGACGAGCGCGATCTTGTCCAGAACGCCTTGGGCGCTGTAGGCCTCGGGAATCGGGACCCAGTCGACTTCGGTTTCAGCCAGCACCGACAAGGTTTCGGGCGGCCCTGCGCCTTCGGTCGCGATCACAAGGTCAGGGTTCATCGACAACACCCCCTCGGGCGACAGGGCGCGCGCGTAGCCGATATCAGGCAGGGTTTCGGCCTCGGGCGGATAGGTCGAGGTCTGGTCGCGGGCGACCAGGCGATCCCCGGCCCCCAGCGCATAGACGATCTCGGTGATCGCACCGCCGATTGTGATGATGCGCTGCGCCTGATCGGACGTCGCCTGAACGGGAAGCACGGCAAGGCAGAACGCGACAAGGGAGTGACGGAGCATCAGACGGCCTCCGATGCAAGAACCGTGGGAAGCTCCCCTACCACCGCGGCCCAGGCCGGGCGGCTGTCCGTCTCTTCGGTGCGACGGCCGAAAACCTGGAAGATAAGCCCGCCGTCGGCGTCGAACACCTCGACCGATACGGCATCGCCGCGCTGCGTCGGCTTCGAGACGGCCCAGACTTCGGCGACATGATCGAGCCGCAGATGCAGGTTGAAGCCCGGGTCCAGGATGTTCTGCCACGGACCCATCGGTTTCAATATCTCGAACGCTCCGCCGTGGATCTCGATACAGCCGCGATTTCCAACGAAGACCATGACCTCGATCCCGCTACCGGCGAGCGATTCCAGCATCCGGTTCACGGCCAAGACGTCCAGTTGGCGGACGAAGGGTTCGCCCGCTATGCGATAGGCGCCGAGCCGGTTCATCTTGAGCTTGGAAGTCAGGCGCAGAAACTGGTGCGTGTCGGTCATCCGTGACCATTCCTTGCGCAGGATCCCGGCTTTCTCGGCATCGGCCTTGGCGGCTTCTGTCGGCTTGCGATGTGCGACCGCGAGCGTGTCTGACTGGTCCTCGTGACGCAGTTCACCGACAAGTTTCGACCAGTGATCCAGGTTCGAGCCGTCTCGCAGGTGGACCTTGTGCACCGCATCGCCGGCGGCATCGAAGACCTGCAAACTACGCCGCGTGCCGCTCTTGCCCTCATGCTCGACGGCAAAGGCGCTGACCCAGTGAGAGGGGAACATCCGCAGGTCGATCGCATCGTTGAGGATCATTGAGGCGTGCTGCCCGGAACGGTAATTGTTGTAGACCCCCACCTTTTCGATCACGCAACTGTCGTTGCGGGTCAGGGCCATCACCTCGTCCAGCCCGGACAGAAGCGGCATGATCCGGTCGGGTTCGGCGGCGATTCGGGTGACGCCCCGGCCTGCCTGCGCGGCGACCAGCTGCGCTTCGGAAATGCCGAGCTTGTCGGCAAGGTCGCGGGCTCTCAGGGTGTCGTTCTCATCAGTACGCGCGCGGATTTCCGCGCCGGTCAGCGTGTGATTTTCGGTCATGTCAGCCTCGGCTCTGGTGTCTTCTTGTGGTGTGCTTTGGCTGAGCGTTCCGCGCGGGGGCGGGGCTTTCGCTGGCGAGAGAGTTGGGCAACTCTTTATGTTGACTGTTTTACTCAGCAAATGTAGGAGGCTCAAGTCGAAACATCTTCGACATTGAAATCAGCAAGAAAAACGAACGACCGCGCCAGCATCCCGCAAGCCCACGGTTCACGACGAAGGGAACGTGAAAATGGGAATGTGCGCATTCAGAACCGCCTTGTTGGGCTCTGTATCCGTTATTGGCGTGACGGTCATCGCCGCACCGGCGATGGCACAGGACGCACCCGAAGGTGAGGCGGTCGGCGACTATCTGGGTGAAATCGACCTTGGCAGCAGCAAGCGCGAGGTTCAGACCCAGACCGCCGAGGCCGTGACGGAAATCGGACAGGAAGAGATCGACGACCGTCAGGCCGCAACCGTGGCCGAACTGATCGACACAGTGCCCGGGGTCACCTTGGTAAACGGCACGACGCCGCAATCCTCGGGCATCTCGATCCGCGGCTTCGGGGCTGACGGGACCTATGGAAGCAGTCCCCGCGTGCTGATCACCATCGACGGCGCGACCACCGGCGGCGAGGAGATCTATCGTATCGGCAATCAGCTGTTCACCGACCCGGCACTGTACAAGTCCGTTTCGGTGCTGCGTGGCACGGTGGGCTCGTTCGAGTTCGGCTCGGGCGTGGTGGGTGGCGTCGTCCAGCTGGAAACCAAGGATGCATCGGATTTCACCGGTGGCGAGATCGGTCTGCGCCTGCGCCAGACACTCGAGGTGCAGTCGAATGGCGAGGGATTTGCCAGCTCGACCATCGCGGCCTGGCAGCAGACCGAGGATTTCGAGGTCCTGCTGAACTATACCTATCGCGACAACGACATCTATGACGACGGTCAGGGAAAGGCCGTTCCGAGCACGGATTTCCAAGATTACTCCTACCTGCTGAAGGGGCGCTACACCTTCGGAGATAGCAAGGACCATGCGATCTCGGCTTGGTACAATGTCACGCGGTCCGACGAAAAGGACGTACCCTATGACATTCTCGGTGCCTCGGGCGGCGGCGGGTTCTTCTTTGGCAACGTGGATCGCGTGGTCGACAGCCGGACTGGCGGCTTGCGCTATGAATACAACCCGCTCGACAACGACCTGATCGATTTCAGCGCCACGCTGACCTATGCGGAGCAGGATATCGACAGCAGCTATATCCCCGGCAGCTGCGCGGGCTTTCCGGGCTGCGATGCGTCGGTGCAGGATCTGCTGGATGCAGATCATAATTACAAGACTACCAAGCTGACACTCAAGAATGTCAGCTACTTCACGACCGGAGCCGCTCGTCACGACATGCGGTACGGGGTGGAGTTCATCGATCGCGATCGGCTGGACGCGAACGCCTCTCCCGGCGGCAACGATCGCCGCTGGGCACTGTTCGCCGTCGACACTATCGATTTCGGCAACGGCCTGACCGTGACGCCCGCGCTGCGGTACGAGAGCCAGAAGGTCGACGGGACCGGCATCGTCTCTCCCGGCGAGACCAACCCCTATGATGGTACCTGGAACAACGATGCGCTGATGGGCGGGCTGTCGGCGCGCTATGACTTCGGCAACGGGTTCGCCGTTTTTGCCAGCGCCGCCTATACCGAGGTCTTTCCGATCATCGATCGGCTCGACAAGCCCACTTTCACATGGACTCCCGAGACGAGCATGACCTACGAGGCGGGCTTCTCCTACCTTCGCGATGATCTCGTTTCGGCCGGTGACCGGCTTGCCTTCAAGGCCAGCTATTACGACACCGCGCTGGACGACGTGCGCGCTGCCGGCAACATCATGACCGAGGTCGAGGTGAGTGGTGTCGAGATCGAAGCCTCTTACGCCCATGCGAGCGGGGTCTATGTCGATTTCAATGCAACCGCAGCCAATGGCGAGCAGATCTTTCCCGCCGCGCCTGCGACCGACTGGATCTTTGCACCGGAACCGTCTGCGGCGATCACGCTTGGCAAGCGTTTCGGCGAGGCGCTTGATGTCAGCTGGGAGCTGACGGCTGCCAAGGGGACGGAGGCGATCAACAGTACCGCCGCGAACCCGATCCATCTGGGCGGTTACGGGGTCAACACGCTGCGTGCCACCTATCGCGTCCAGCAGGGCGCGTTGGAAGGGACCGAGATCCGCTTCGGCGTCGAGAACATCCTTGGCAAGCAATACCAGACGCAGCTCTCCACCCGCCCAGCAGCTGGCCGCAACTTCAAGCTGACGCTGGCCAAGACCTTCTGATCCACCAAAGACCGAGAGGCATTTCATGACCCATAGGCTTCGCGCCGCGATGCTCACGCTTCTCTGTGGCGCCCCGTTGGCGGGTGCTGCAGAGGAGGTCGGGCTTTCCATCGAACTCAGCAGCGCCATCACCATGTCGGGCGCGTGCCAGATGAGTTTCCTCGCAACAAATGAAACCGGGCAGGACATCACCCGCGCGGTCTATGAAGTTGTCCTGTTCGGAGCGGATGGGGGCGTGGCGCAACTGTCCCTGCTGGATTTTCGGGATCTGCCCGCAGGCCGGCCCCGTGTCCGGCAATTCCAGTTCGATGGTATGACCTGCGATCAGATCCCGCGCGTTCTGATAAACGGCGCCCAGACCTGCGAGGGCACATCGGACGGAGGTTGCATCGACGCGCTGAGGCTGAGCACGCGCACCGGCACGGAGTTGGTCGGATGAACCTGGTGGACATGCTCAGGGCCGGTGCGGCCGAGGTTCTCGAACTGGGCGGTCCGGTGGTCGCCCTGCTCATCGTGACCTCGATCCTGACGCTCAGCCTGGTGCTCTACAAGTTCTGGCAATTCCAGGTCTCGGGCGTCGGGCGCCATCGACGGTTGAGCGAAGCCGTGGATGCGTGGGATGCGGGCGACAGGGCAATGGCGCTGACGCTGCTCAAGGAAAGCTCGAGCTATCTGGCGCCGATCCTCGGCATGGCCTTTGTTGGTTCGGGCGAAGGTGTTTCGGACCGTACCGATGCCGAGGCCGAGGAATGTTTCGCGCGGCTGGAGCGTGGACTGGCGACGCTCGACATGGTCGCGCAACTTGCGCCGCTGTTGGGCCTGTTCGGCACCGTGCTGGGCATGATCGAGGCGTTCCAGGCGCTGCAACACGCCGGCAGTTCGGTCGATCCCTCGCTGCTGGCGGGCGGTATCTGGGTCGCGCTTCTGACGACTGCGGCGGGGCTGGCGGTTGCCATGCCGACCTCGCTGGTCCTCAGCTGGTTCGAGGCCCGGATGCGCCGTGAACGTGTCTTTGTCAACCGAGCCTTGCGCACGGCCTTTGCACCGGGGCATCGCACCCGGTCCGAGGGTACGGTTCCGGGGTCCTTGGTTCATGGCGGTTGAGACGGGCGCAAAACGGGGCAAACGCCTGTCGATGACGTCGCTGATCGACGTCATCTTCCTGCTGTTGTTGTTCTTCATGCTGACTTCGACTTTTTCCCGCTTTGCCGAAATCGAACTGTTGGCCTCCGGCGCAAAGGCTCCAGTTGCGGAACCTTTGCCGCGTGTCTTTCTGAGTCTGCGGCCCACAGGGCTTATGCTGAACGGCGTGCCGACGACCCTTGTCGATCTCGCCGACGCGATGAGGGGTGACGAGACGACACTTGTCCTTGTCAGTCTCTCGGCCACGACAACCTCGCAGGAGTTGGTCGACGTTCTGGCCGTTCTGCGCGGCATAACCAACGTGCGGCCAGTGGTGATGCAATGAAAATGGCTGGGCCCAAACCGTCTCGGAGCAGGGAACCTACCATCGCCCTGATCAACATCGTCTTTCTGATGCTGGTCTTTTTCATGATCGCGGGCACGCTCGCCCCGCCGATGGACCGGTCGCTGTCGTTGGTTCGCGCGGCCGATCTCGACCCCCGCGACCCGCCCGATACGCTGGTGATCCACAGCGATGGTACCCTTTGGCTGCGGGGAATCGAGCTGACCTCGGTCAGCGGCTTCATGGAACGGCTCGCCGACGACGACCGCAGCGCGGTGCGCATCGTGCCGGACCGCGAACTGCCTGCGCGCGACCTGATGCGCCATGTGACCGAGATGCGCGCGCTGGGCGCAGAGCGCGTGTTCCTGGTGACGGAGAGGGCGCTCGAATGATACGGACATCGCTTGGTGCCGCGATCGTGTGTTTCGCGGTGGCGCTGGTTCTGCACGCCGCACCGCTCGTTTCGACACCCGCATCGGATCCGGTCGAAACTGCCGGGGGCACAGAATCGACTCGGGCCGCGCTCGGTTCGTCATTCGCGGATCTCGCGGCGGGCGTCGCCACGCCTGTCCAACCGGAAGTGAGCGAACCGGATACACCGAGGATTGCCCCGCAGTCGGAACCGATCAGAATGGAGGCCGTCGACGAACCGCAGGCCGCGCCGATGCGTGATGCAATGGTACCTCCGACCGAGAGCGAACCTGAACGAGCGACCGCTATAAAGCCAAAGACCTCAGCCGTGGCGAGAGCGGAGGCCCCGGCGAAACCGCCGGCGACCCCGCCGGTGCAGATGCCCAATAACGGTGCCGTCCCCGTCACGCCGCCCACCACGGCGTGGCAGACAGCGCAACCATCCCCGTCCCGGCCCACGCGGCAAGCACGCTCGCTGGAAACGATTGCACCCGTCCAGACCGCGCAACCTGCCGTGAACCGGCCAACGGAAGCCACAGTGCGTCCGGCTGCGCGCCCCGAGCGGGCCGCCCCACAGCGAAAAGGCGAGCCGATCGAAACCAGCGCCTCTGGGCCAGCGAAACCGACACAGCAACGCGCGGGCAATTCCAGCCGGAACGCGAAGAAGGGCAGTCAAACGGGCAACAGGCAGGCAGAGGCCGCGTCGCAAGGGGCTGGCGCGACGAGGGCCAACGGGAATGCCTCATTGTCGAATTACAAGGGCCAGGTATTCCGGCGGATCTCCCGTGCAAGGCGGGGCAGTGTCGATCTGCGGGGTGAGGTGCTGGTCACGCTGACCATTTCCGGCTCGGGCGGGTTGAGCGGCGTACGTGTCGCCCGAGGGTCCGGCTCGGGCCGGCTTGACAGTATCGCCCTGGCCCAGGTGAAACGAGCAGCGCCGTTTCCACCACCCCCGGACGGGCGCAGCCATACATTCTCGGTCCGCATCAGCGGCAGGTAGGAGCAGAGCCTAAGCGATGGCAGCGTCGGGGTAATGGCAGGCCACGTGCTGCCCCGGTGCATTTTCGACCAGTTCGGGGCGGTCCTGCGCGCATCTGTCCGTCGCGATGGGACAGCGGGTGCGAAACGGGCAGCCCGAGGGCGGGTCGATCGGGCTGGGCACGTCGCCCTTCAGGATCACGCGATCCCGCCGCGCGGTGGGGTCGGGCAGGGGAACCGCCGAAAGCAGCGCCTTGGTATAGGGATGGCAGGGCCGCGAGAACAGCGTGTCGCGGTCGGCCAGTTCCATGATACGGCCCAGATACATGACCGCGACCCTGTCACTGAGATGCTCGACCACCGCCAGGTCATGGCTGATGAACAGCATGGCCAAACCAAGGTCACGTTGCAGGCGCATCAGCAGGTTGATGATCTGGGCCTGCACCGAGACGTCAAGGGCCGACACGGCCTCGTCGCAGATGATGAACTCGGGTTCGGATGCCAGCGCGCGCGCGATGCAGATGCGCTGTCGTTGCCCGCCCGAGAACTGGTGCGGCATCCGGTCCATCGTGTCGGGTGCCAGCCCTACGGTTTCCAGCAATCCCGCCACACGGGCCTTTCGCGCGGCACGGTTGGTCAGGATACCGTGGCTGCGCAGCGGTTCGGAAACCAGCGCCTCGACATTCATGCGGGGGTTGAGGCTTGAAAACGGATCCTGGAAGACGATGTTCAGACGCCTGCGAAACGGCTTGAGGCGGCTTTCCGGCAGCCCGTCGATACGTTCGCCTTCAAGCAGCAATTCGCCCGAGGTGAGGTCGAGCAATCGCGCCACGCAGCGACCGACCGTGGATTTTCCGCAGCCCGATTCGCCCACCAGAGAGAGCGTTTCGCCCCGTTGAACGGCGAAACTGACACCGTCCACCGCCTTGACGTGGTTTACCGTGCGCCCCAGCACCCCGCCCGAGATCGGGAAATACTTGCGAAGATCGCGGGCCTCGACCAGGGGTGTGGTGTCCTGTGTCATGTCACGCATTCTCGGCGGCCTTGTCCCTTGGTGCGAAATGGCAGGCGGCGAAGTGACCGGTCGCCTTTTCCTGGAGTGCGGGGTCGATGCGTGCGCAGACTGCTTCGGCCCGGGGGCAGCGCGGGGCAAAGACGCAGCCTTGCAGCGACTGGGTCAGGTCAGGCACGCGGCCAGGGATCTCGGCGAGTTCCGCCGGTCCGTCACCACCGTGCGCACGGCCGAGTTTCGGAACAGCGTTCATCAATCCGACGGTATAGGGATGCCTCGGCGTGGCGAAGAGGTCGGTGACGTTGGCCTCTTCGACCTTGCGGCCGGCATACATCACAAGAACACGCTCCGCGAATTCGGCCACGACGCCCAGGTCATGGGTGATCAGAAGGATTGCGGTTCCAGTGCGTTCACGCAGATCCCGCAAGAGGTCGAGGATCTGCGCCTGGATTGTCACGTCGAGCGCGGTGGTCGGTTCGTCCGCGATGAGCAGCGCCGGGTTGCAGGCCAGCGCCATGGCGATCATGGCGCGCTGCCGCATCCCGCCGGAAAGCTGATGGGGATACTCATCGACGCGCTTGTCGGGAGAAGGGATGCCGACCAGCGTCAGCATCTCGATGGCGCGCTTGCGGGCCTGTTGCGGATCGCTCTCGGTGTGCAGGCGCAGCGCCTCGCCGATCTGGCGCCCGATGGTGTAAACGGGGTTGAGCGAGGACATCGGCTCCTGGAAGATCATGCCGATTTCGCCCCCCCGCAGCCTTCGCATCTCGCGTTCGGACTTGAGCGCCAGATCCTCGCCGCGAAACTGCACCTTGCCCGCGATCTTGCCCGGCGGCGTAGGCAAAAGACGCAGGATCGACATAGAGGTGACCGATTTGCCGCAGCCCGACTCGCCGACGATGGCCAGCGCCTCGCCCCGGTCGATTGAGAAGGACAGGCCATCCACCGCGCGATTCACGCCGCGATCGGTCTGGAAATGGACCTGAAGATCTGAGACTTCGAGAAGCTTCATGCCGTCAAACCCTCTTGGCCAGCCGCGGATCGACCGCGTCGCGCAGTCCGTCACCCAGCAGGTTCACGGCCAGCACGGTGAGGGAGAGGAAGATCGCCGGAAAGAAGACGATATTCGGTTTCACCTGCCACAATGCGCGTCCCTCGGCCATGATGTTGCCCCAGGACGGGATCGAGGTCGGCAGGCCCGCTCCGATGAAGGACAGGATCGCCTCGGTGATCATGGCCGAGGCACAAATATAGGTCGCCTGCACCGTGATCGGGGCCAGCGTGTTGGGCAGGATGTGCTGCCGGATGATGCCGAGCCTGGAGGTGCCGCAGGCAACGGCGGCCTCGACATAAGCCAGTTCGCGCACGGAGAGCACCGCCGACCGGGTCAGCCGTGCCACGCGCGGGATCTCGGCCAAGGTGATGGCGAGGATGACGTTGAAGATCGACCCGCCCCGCATCAGTGTCATCAGCGCGATAGCGAGCAGGATCGCGGGGATCGACATCATCCCGTCCATGACCCGCATGATGATACCGTCGGCCCATCGGGTGAACCCGGCGACCAGCCCGATCACCATGCCTACCGCCGAGGCGAGCAATGCGACGCCAAGGCCCACGATTAGGGATACCCGGGCACCGTAGACGCAGCGGGAAAAGATGTCCCGACCCAGCATATCCGTGCCGAACAGCGCTTCGGCCGAAGGTGGCCTGACCCGTTGCGCGGGGTTCAGTGCAGCGGGATCCTGGTTGGCGATCAGCGGCGCAAAGACCGCCATCAGCACCACAGCGCCCAAGAGTATCCCGCCAAGCCACATGGTCGGGTGCCGGCGGATCGAGCGCAGGAGCGCCGAGCGTTGTGGCGGGACGGCCAGAATGGCGGGCATTGGCTTGGCTGCCGCGAACTTGTGTGGATCGTCAGGGAAATCGGTCAATATCGGATCCTCGGGTCGATCACTGTATAGCTGAGGTCGATCAACAGGTTGATCAGCACGTAGACGAAGCTGAAGATCAGGATCACCGCCTGGATCACCGGGTAGTCGCGGCGCAGGATGCTGTCGACGATCAGCCGCCCAAGACCGGGCAGGGCAAAGACGCTTTCGATCACCACGGCTCCGCTGATGACCAGGGCGATGCCGATGCCGACAACCGTGACGATGGGCACGGACGCGTTGCGCAACGCATGTACGAAAAGAACGGAGGTCTCGGAGACACCCTTGCCGCGTGCCGTACGGATGTAATCCTGTTGCAGGATCTCCAGCATCGTGGCCCGCGTGATGCGCGCGATGATCGCGATGTAGAAGGTCGCCAGCGTGAAGGCCGGCAAGAGCAGGCTGCGCAGCCACGGCCAAGGGCCTTCGGAAAACGGTGTATAGCCCTGCACCGGTAGCCAGCCGAGTTTCAGGGCAAGGGTCCAGGCCAGCACGTAGCCGATGACGAAGACGGGGACGGAAAAGCCCAGCACGGCGAACAGCATGATCGCCCGGTCGACGAACTGCCCGTGTTTCCACGCGGCCAGAACACCCAGCGGGACCGCGATCGCGATGGCAATGACCATGGTGACCACCATCAGCGACAGGGTGGGTTCCACCCTCTGCGCAATCATGGTCGAGACCGGAAGTTGGGTGAAGATCGAGGTGCCGAAATCCCCCTGAAGTACCCCAGTGGACCATTCGAGGAAGCGCACGGGAAAGCTTCGGTCGAGGCCCAGATCGGTGCGGATCGCCTCGATCTCGGCTTGGGTCGCCTGATCGCCTGCGAGGATCGCCGCCGGGTCGCCGGGGGTGATGTAGAGCAGGCTGAAGACGAAGAGCATCACGAAGGCCACCACCGGGATGGTCGCGAGGATGCGGCGGAGGATGTAGCTTGCCATCGGTGGCGGGGGGTCCTCTTGACGGGGTCCGGTTCAGTGTCGTGCGGCGGTGGTCCGCCACACGACATGACGTGCGCCGTCAGGCGCGGCGGATGTTCCAGAACATGTCGACCGAGCCTTGAAGCGCGCCTTGAAGGTCTGCCCGAACTGCCCCCGAGCGGTAGGACAGGCCCAACGGAAGGGTCGGCACCTGGTCGATCGCGCGGTTCTGCACGTCGAGGTAGATCCTGGCTGCTTCCTCATCATTGGTGGCGCCAAGCCAGTCGACGACGAGTTGCTCCATCGTCTCGTCCTTGTACCAGCCCCACCAGCCCGAATCGCCCAGCCCGCGGGTGGTGGCGTTGGTCGCCGGGTTGTTGATCGAGATCGCCGGCCAGTTGGTCGCGGCGAGGTTCCAACCGCCATTCTCCACCGATTCCTTGGAGACGCGCCGCTGCACGACGGTGCCCCAGTCGGTTTCGACCAAGTCGACGTTGAAGCCGATCTTTTCCAGCAGGTCCGCTGCCAGCAGGCCGTGAGGGTGAATCGACGCGATGTCGGTCGGGTTCAGGATAACGACCGGTTCGCCATTGTATCCCGCATCCATCACGGCCTGTTTGGCCGCCTCGATGTCGAGGCTGTTGATGATGCCTTCGCCCACCTCCTCGACACCCGGTGTGCCGCATGGGAAGAGCGCGAGGCATTGTTCGCGGTCGGCCTCGTTCGCGGCGACCGATTGCAGGAAGGGCACCTGGTCCACGGCCTTCATTACCGCGCGCCTGATCTCGACATTGTCGAAGGGCGGAATCAGGTGGTTGAAGCGGATCACGTGCATCACGCCATAGGGATCGGTGCGGTGCAGGTTCACGTCCGGATGCACCTCGAGGATCGGTTGCAGATCGGTCAGGACCGAGCCCAGCCAATCGACCTCGCCGGCCTGAATGGCGGCGATGGCGGTGGCGTCGTCAGGGATGATCTGCCATTCCAGACGATCAAAGTGCACCTGTTTGCCCCCCGAAGTCCATTCCGGCGCACCCTCGCGCGGCACATAATCCGCGAATTTCTCGTAGACCACACGGTCGCCCGAAACATATTCATCCGCTATGAACCGGAAGGGCCCCGAGCCCACCATTTCGGTAATCTGGGTCTGCGGGTCAGTGCTGGCCAACCTTTCCGGCATCATCATCGCGGGTCGCGAATGCGGCTTGCCGATAGCGTCCAGCAGCGGCCCGAAGGGACGGGTCAGCTTGATCACGATGGTCTTGTCGTCGGCATGACCGAAGGACTCGGTCGCCGCGTTCAGCGCCTGGCCGAACGGGTCGCGCTGGGCCCAGCGGGCAAGGCTGGCGGCGCAATCCTGCGCACGCACCGGCTCTCCATCGTGGAATTTCAGCCCGTCGCGCAGCGTGATCCGCCATTCCAGCCCATCATCCGAGACGGTGTGGCCTGCGGCCATCTGCGGCTGCGGTACCTGGTTCGCATCCACACCATAGAGCGTGTCGAAAACGCAGTATCCATGCGTCACCGAAACCGCGGCAGGTGTAAAGATCGGATCGAGCACGGTCAGGTTCGACGCCGGAACGTATTTCAGGACCTTGCTGTCACCGGTCTGGCCGAAGGCAGGCAGCGACAGAAGCGGCGAGGCTGCGGCCGCTCCGAGTAATGTGCGACGTTTGATCATGGGTCTTCCTCTCTGTTGCGATGAGCGGTTCGGCCGCGAATTATCGTTATTGTTACAGGTGATCCGGACTTTGCATGTCATCGGCCGGCCAATAGGGCCGCTTGCGGTTCTTCCACGCGACATCCTGAAGGCGCAGCGGTGTTCCGCCCGGGCCTTGAAGAGCGATGAAAGTGACGTCGTCAGACAGCAGTTTTCGGAAATTCATAAGGTTCTTGAACGAGACCAACCGGCAGCCCGATACATCAATCCCGCAGGCGGCATAGTGTTCGTCGGTATGTTCGTAGATGGCGTGACTCGCGCAGAGAAGGCGCAAGCCACCCGTCCGGAGGACAGCCGAGGGGCCAAGCGTTACCTCGACATTGGCGATGGGCCCGCCCTTGTAGGTGAAACGGCCGTCATGCAGGCTTTCAACCGTGGCAGTCAGGGTCACCGGATCGTGCCAGCGCGTATCCAGCCAGGCGCCGACCTGGAATTCGGCCTCGACCCCTTCGCCAAGTTCGAAGGCGCGTTTCGCCGTGTTAGGGTCATAAATGCTGAGGGCCGAGGGCACTTGGGGCGCATGTTTCAGGATCGCGGAAAGGAGCGCGGGAGAGTCGCCCGCCGATCCGCCGCCGATACTGTCCGGCGCGTCGATCAGGAGCACGGTGCGTACGTCCATCGCCAGTGCCGCGGTTACTGCCTCCTCAGGCGTCATGGCGTCCAGTTCGAAGGCATGTCGCCGCTGCCACATCGCGTCGAGAATGTCCTGCGCCGCGGTATCGGCGCCCGCCGGGTCGCCATCGGTGACGGCAAGGCCGGTAATCCCCACATCCGCCATGTCGAGCCATGGCTGTACCGGAAAGTAACTCACGCTCAAGGCGCGGCCTTGCGCCTCCATGGCGCGCGCCTCGGCCGCGACCTCGGCCATTGGCGCGCCGGGCAAGGTTGCGCCGCCCAGCACGGGCACGATGGCGTTGTATTTCTGGATCCGCGTTACAGGCGCAATCTCGCCGCGCAACGTCCGCACAAGAAGGGATGCCGCCTTGCTGCCCGTTTCGAAGGCATCGACATGGGGATAGGTCTCGTAGCCCACGAGAATATCGGCTGCCTCTGCCATCCGGGCGGAGACATGGGCATGCAGATCAAGGCTTGCCGCGATGGGCACGTCCGGGCCGACCACCTCGCGCAGGCGGGTCAGGAGGGCGCCCTCGGGATCCTTCTCCTTGCCGCAGATCATGGCGCCATGAAGCGCGAGAAAGACCCCATCGAGCGGTAAGGCAGCTTTCACGTCGTCGACGATCCGCGCCATCGTGTCCTGAAAGAAGGACTCCTCGACATGCCCGCCTGCGCCGCCCTTGGTCGCGAGGACGGGCACCAACCCGCATCCTGCATCTTGAAGCACACCAATGCCGCCGGCCAGTGCGGTTTTCTTGCCCTCTGACCGGGAAACGAGTTCCTGCCCGGTCCACAGTCCCTTGCGTTCGAAATCCTCTCGGGTCTCGATCCGGAGCGACAGGCTGTTTCCCTCGTATTCGAAGCTGGCGATGGCGACACGCAACGGAATTCCCCCGTATTCTTTGCTTTTCGTGCCGCGGGGTTCGAGAGGAGGTCCGACTTGACCGACCAATCAGCGAAAAACTTGTGCGACAGAATGTCCATGGATAGAGTTACCGGTAACTATATCCTTGTCAATGCCGTTGCCGCCAAGCCGTTCCCAACGCGGTTCGCCGTCACCGGCAGGAACGCCCGGGTTGCCTATGAGCAAAGCGACACCTTACCGTCGGCCAAAGCCGAAACAGGCCAGGTTGAATATGCGAGATGTCGCCCGGATGGCCGGCGTTTCGGCTCAGACGGTGTCGCGATATTTCAAGAACCCCGACCTTATCGGTCTGGGCAATCGGGAACGGATCGCGAAGGTGGTGGCCGACACCGGCTATTTTCCAAATCCGGCCGCCAGCACGTTGTCTGCGAACAGGACCAATCTTGTGGCGGTCATCGTACCCACCATCGACCATTCGATCTTTTCCGACGCGGTCGCCGGTTTGGCACAGACGCTCGAGGCGCGGAATCACGGCCTGATGATCGCAACCAACGGCTTTTCTCTGGAAAAGGAAGAACAGCAGGTGGAGCGGTTCCTGGCGCACAAGGTTGCCGGGATCGTGTTGATCGGTCAGCACCATAGCGAGCGAACCACCCGGCTGCTGCGTGCTTCGGGCACACCGACAGTGGAATTGCTGGAGATAGACAACCCGCCCATCGACATCGCGATCGGATTGTCGAACCTTGCCGCCGCGCGCGACCTGACTTCCCGGCTGATCGCATTGGGACGGCGGCGTATCGGTTTCATCTCGGCGCCGCCCGAAGGAAACGACCGCGTTCAGAGGCGGTTGGAAGGGTACAGGGCCGCGTTGGAGTCCGCGGGGCTGCCGTTCGATCCGGGCCTTGTCGCCGGAGCGGAATTCAGGATCGAGAACGGCGCCCGCGTGTTCTCGCAGATGCATGCAGAGAGACCGGATATCGATGCGGTGATATCGAACGACATCCTCGGGCTGGGCGTCCAGCTGCAATGCGCCCGCCTGGGCCTGGCGGTACCGGAGGATGTCGCCATCACCGGCTTTGACGATCTCGAAGTGTCGTCGATTCTGGAAAGGAAGCTGACCACCGTGAAGATCAGCGGCTTCGAGATGGGCACTCTCGCCGGAGAAATGCTCCTCGAACGCCAATCGCGCGATGCCATCGCTCCGGAGGTTGTCGATCTCGGCTACGAGATCCTGTGGCGCGATACGACGCCTTGATCTTGCGGGCATTGCCAAGACAACTCCGGACGCCTGCTGAAATCTCGGCTTGGCCTATGACGCAGGATCGCAGGAAGACCTGCAGTTACAGGTTGTGAACTTGGAAACTGGCCACATCCATCTACATGGTCGAGTCCGCTTGGCGCCGGGCAAGGTGCATTCGACGTCTACCGGTTCCGTTTCCCCGAGCAGGGGCCGGTCAGGATTGGCCGGGTGAAAGATCTTGTTTGGAACTGCCCGTCTTGTTCGAAACCCGGACGTGTATCGAAAGGTTTTCCGTGTCGCGTTTCCTCAAGATTATCGTTGGACTTTGTGTCGTAGCGGCCTTTGTTGCCGGAGGCATATTCGGCACAGATGCGATCCTGTCGAACGACGAGGATGAGGCGGACCGAAGCGACCGAAGGGAGCGGCCCGTCCGTGTCGCAGTCACCACGCCGGAGGTTCGCAGGATCGAGGATGCCGTGTCTGCCGTCGGAACGCTCCTCCCTGCGAGAGCGGTACAGATCGTGCCGAACGCACCCGGCCGCGTCGTGCAGGTTCCGGTTTCCTCCGGACAGGAAGTCGAGAAGGGGGAACTGCTTGTCCAACTGGATGATCGCGCAGCCCGGGCCGCTTTGGCAAGCGCCGAGACCACATTGAACGAAGCGCGACAGGACTATCGCCGGTTCGAGGAACTGGAAGAGCGGAACGCGGCGGCCGAGGCGCAACTCGAACAAGCGCGCGCCGATCTGCTTCGCGCCGAGGCCTCGGTGATGGCGGCACAGGCCGATCTCGAAGATCGGGCGATTACCGCACCTTTCAGCGGGCGGCTGGGAGTGATCGACACGGATCCGGGGACGTACCTGAATGCCAGTGAACCGGTGGCAAGTCTGTCCGACCTTTCCTCCGTCGAAGTTGCCTTGTCCTTGCCCGAGCGATATTTCGACAGGGTTCTGCCGGATCAGGAGGTCAAGGTTGAAACCCCCGCATACCCCGAGAAGAGTTTCACCGGCCGTGTGACCCTTCGTGCGCCCCAAATCGACCTCGGGACCCGCAGTTTCGAGGTCCGGGTGACGATCAGGAACGAAGACCGTCGCCTTGTGGGCGGGATGTTCGCGAACTCCGTTGTGGTTCTCGACACATATGACGGCCTCGTGGTTCCCGACGATGCAATCATCAGCGAAGGGCTTGCCACCTATGTCTTCACGATTGCCAACGGCACGGCCGCCCGGACCGAGATCGAGCCCGGCGTTTCCCTTGGCTCCATGACCGAAGTGCGGTCCGGTCTGGAAGAGGGGACCCGTGTGGTCGTTGCCGGCTGGGATCGACTCTCGGACGGTTCCGCGGTCACGATCGCCGAGACCGATGCAAAGGAGGGGCTGGAGTGACCCTTCCCGATCTTTGTACTCGTCGTCCCGTGCTGGCGACCGTGATGTCGATCCTTATCGTGGTCCTGGGGATCGGCGCCTTGACCCGGATGCCGGTTCGCGAATTGCCTGACACAACGACTGCGCAAGTTACCGTAAGTGTCTCCTATACCGGTGCCGGTCCCGGCGTTGTCGACAACGAGCTTGCATCGGTGATCGAATCCGCCGTCTCCACCGTTGCCGGGATCGACCGGATCTCGACGGAGTCGGAACTGGGAGGCCTGCGTACGGTCATCACCTTTCGACAGGGGCGCGATGTGGATCAGGCGGCCTCCGACGTGCGCGCCGCCGTTCAGTCCGTGACCGGTGACCTCCCGGAGGAGGCCGAGGAACCCCGGATCGAGAAGAACGACAGTCAGAGCGATCCGATCATCTGGATGACGATGACATCGGAAAACATGTCGGCCTCGCAGCTGACGGATTATGCCGACAGGTTCGTTATCGACCGGCTGGAAACGCTGACCGGCGTTGCGGCTGCGCAGATCTATGGCGACCGACCCTACGCGATGCGCGTCTGGCTTGACCCGAAGGCGATGGCAGCGCGCGGGGTCACGGCGACAGAAATCGCCGATGCCTTGCGTTCCAACAACCTGGAGCTTCCCGCAGGCCAGATCGAAAGCAGTTCGCGGACATATCTGTTGCGGACCGAAACGAGGTTATCGACCGTCTCGGAATTCGAAGACCTGATCGTTGCAAACAGGGAAACCGGACGGATCACCCTCGGCGAGGTTGCGCGCGTCGAGATCGGCACCGAGAATGATGACAGCTTGTTCCGCTCGAATTCGAAAACGGCCATCGGAATCGGTGTCCTGCGCCAGTCTTCTGCCAACACCCTCACCATTTCCACTGCCGTCGAGGCCGAGGTCTCGGCCATCCAGTCCGACTTGCCCGTCGGCACGACGCTTGGGATTTCCTCGAACGATGCGGATTTCATCCGCAACTCGATCCGGCAGGTCTTGACGACTCTCGCTATCTCCGTTGCCATCGTGATCGCCGTGATTTTCGTTTTTCTCGCGACGTTGAGGGCCACTGTCGTGCCGGCCGTGACGATCCCCATCGCCCTGCTCGGCGCGTGCGCGGGAATCGCGGCCATGGGGTTTTCGATTAACATCCTGACCCTTTTCGCCCTGATCCTGGCCATCGGCCTGGTTGTGGACGATGCCATCGTGGTTCTGGAAAACATCGAGCGGCGCGTGGAGAAAGGCGACGATCCGAAAGAGGCCGCGCGCGCCGGCGCCAATCAGGTCTTTTTCGCGGTCGTGTCGACGTCGGCTGTGCTCATCTCCGTATTCGTGCCGCTTTCTTTCCTTCAGGGCGAGATTGGCAAGCTGTTCGGGGAGTTCGGTATCACGCTTGCAATCGCCGTAGCTCTTTCGACCTTCGTCGCCCTGTCACTCTGTCCTGTCATTGCCAGCCTGGTGCTGAATAAAGGCTTGAACCAGGGCCGGTTTGCCTGCGTCACCCGTTCCGTCACGGATGGCGTGACGCGGATTTATCGCCGCATCCTGAACCGCGCGATCCGTGTTCCCTTCATCATCCTCGCGATCGCCGCCCTGCTGACCGGCGTGTCGTGGACGCTGTACCAGAAACTGCCGTCCCAGTTGGCACCGGACGAGGATCGCGGGATTTTCTTCGTTTCCGTTCAAGCGCCGGCGGGCTCGGCGCTGGGCCTGACGGATGCCGCAGTGAAACAGGTGGAAGATCTGATCGCGCCTTACCGGGAGGAGGGAATCGTAGAGGACGTCATCGCGATCGTCGGGCAGTACGGTGAGACAGGTCGTGCCTTTCTTGTCGCGACGATGGCGCCTTGGGGCGACCGCGAAACCGGGCCACGGGATGTTCTGGCAGAGTTGCGCCCTGAATTTGCGGAAATCACCCTTGCGAATGTACGCAGCTTCGCCCCTTCCGGCCTGGATGCGGGAGGCGGATCCGGGCTCGAAGTGATCGTGACCGCGCCGGATTTCGACCAGGTTGCCGAGTATTCCGCGCAGCTTGCGCAATCCCTTCGGGCAGATGGCGACCTGGTCGGCGTGCGGCGGGCCTACGAGGTCAACACGCCCGGCTTCGACATCAAGGTCAACCGCGATCTGGCACGGGAAATCGGCATCGAGGCCGTAGCCATTTCCGATGCTGTGCGGACCTTCTTCGCGTCGGCCGAAGTGACCGAGTTCATTGCGCAGGACCGCCAATATCCCGTCATCCTTCAGGCCCCTGACGACCGACGGACCAGCGTCGAGGACCTGCGCGATATCTATGTCCGGGCGCAGAATGGCGAACTTGTGCCCCTCGACGGGCTCGTGACCTTGGAGCGGCGGGCATCGGTGGCGGCATTCAACCGCTTCAACCGTCAACCCGCGGTCGAGATTTCCGCGTCGCTTGCCGACGGGGTCGATCTGGGTTCGGCCATCGCCACCGTAGAACGCATCGCCGAGGAATTGCCGCCGCAGATGCAGGTATTCTACTCAGGTCAGGCCGAGGAGTTCCAGGAAACGTCGAGCGGCATCGCATTGACCTTCGCGCTGGCGCTTCTGGTTGTCTTTCTTGTTCTGGCCGCGCAGTTCGAAAGCTTCATTCAGCCGATCGTGATCCTGCTTTCGGTGCCGTTGGCCGTGGCGGGCGCCTTGCTGACGCTGTTCATCCTCGATGAAGCGGTGAACATCTATACTCAGGTCGGAATGGTCATGCTGATCGGGCTCATGGCCAAGAACGGAATCCTGATCGTCGAGTTCGCCAACCAGTTGCGCGAGGACGGATACGCCGTGCGAGAGGCCGTGGTCGAGGCCGCGACGGTCCGGCTGCGGCCTATCCTGATGACGGTCCTTTCGACCGTCCTCGGCGCCGTTCCCCTGATCCTTGCAAGTGGCGCGGGTGCTGCAAGCCGGGTTTCGATCGGCATTGTCATCATCGGTGGCTTTCTCATCGCATCGATCCTGACGTTGTTCCTGACACCCGTTTTATATGACCTCTTGCAGTGGGACAGTACGCGAGACGAGGATCATGCCGATGCCGCCCCCTCGCGGGGATGACGTTCATATTGCCGGGAACGGGAAGGGGCTTGTTTCGTTTAGTATCCGCCAGTGCAATCGAGGGGTGGAAATGGAGCAAGCCAGAACCGACGCCGGATCGGATGTCGTCGTCATTCTCAACAGGGACTCGGGTGATGACAGGGAAAGCGTTTCGATCGCCAAAATCGAGAAACTCTTTGCCGACCGCGGACATAGCGCCGAGGTGGTTGCGCTGGACTCGGGCGATGAGTTCGACAAGGCGCTTTCCGACGCCGCAGCCTCGGGCGCCAAATGCGTGGTGGCAGCGGGAGGAGATGGCACGATTTGCGGTGTCGCCGGGACGCTTGCCGGAACGGGTATCGAACTCGGCGTCATACCCCTTGGAACTTTCAATTATTTCGCACGCAGTTTCGGTATCCCCCAGAACGTCGAGGATGCGATCCGCGTGATTTGCGAGGGGGTGTCGCAACCCATCAACCTCGGTTCCGTTAACGGTCGCACGTTCCTCAACAATGCCAGTATCGGTCTTTACCCTTCGATCCTCGAACGCCGCGAAGGGATATACCGACGGTGGGGCCGCTCACGTCTTGCCGCCTATTGGTCGGTCCTTGTGGCAATGGCGACGGTCTACAGACCTATGACGATGCGGATCTCAATCGATGGTGAGGTTCGCAGGGCCAAGTCGCCGATGGTTTTCGTCGCTGTCAGCGCCTACCAGCTCGACGAATTCGACATTCAGGGCGCCGACGCGATCCGAAACGGTGAGTTCGCGGTTTTCCTTGCGCCGAATTGCGGACGTTTCCGCCTGATCTGGAAGGCGTTGTTGATCGCACTGCGCGGGGTCAGGGAGGGCCGTGACTTCACGCTCCTGAGCGGAAAGAATGTCACCGTCGAAACGCGCCGGTCCACCTCGATCGTGGCCCGCGACGGAGAAAGGGAGCGCATGAGCAATCCGTTCGAGTTTCGGATGATGAACGACGCCATCCGATTGCGGGTTCCGGATCCGGAAAAGGAGCGGAGGGCCGTCTCGTGACCCGGCTTGTCCTGGTCAGCGATCTGCATTTCGGGCGAGACGATCCCGAGTTGCTCGACCCTCTTGCAAATGCCATTCGCGAGGCGGGACCCGATCTTGTACTCGTTGCAGGAGACTTCGTCCAACGCGCCCGTGCCTCGCAGTTCTCCAAGGCGAGGGAGTTCATGGACGGGATCGGCCTGCCCTGGATCGGTGTGCCGGGAAATCACGACATCCCGCTCTACAACCTGTTTCTCAGACTGTTGGCGCCCTACCGCCGGTATAAGCGCTGGATCTCGACAGAGCGCGAGCCGCGGGTGGAACTTGATGACGCCCTGATTCTGGGATTGGACACGACCGATCCCTTTGCACATCAAAGGGGCCGTATCACCGAGAACGCGATGCGCCGGATCGGCGACGAGATCGCTGGCGCCGACCGGCGTCTGCCGATCGTGCTTGCACATCATCCGTTTCACCACGCGGCGCATGTCGAGAAGAACCTGATGATTGGGGCACCCCGCGCGCTTGAGCGATGGAGCGAGCAAGGCCCGCACATCATCCTGTCCGGTCACCTGCACAGATGGTTGTTCGAGCCCTTCGTGCGCCGGAAGGGCGCGAACATGACATTGCAGCTACATTGCGGCACCGGGCTTTCGCACCGCCTCCGCGGCGATCCGAACGATTTCGCGATCCTCGACTGTGCCGGCAACCAGGTTGCCGTGCACCGGATGGTCGCACGCAAAGGTCAATTCGTCCCGGACACCTCCGTACGCTACAAGGCTTCGTCGCATGGCTGGGAGAAACTCGATCCCGAGGCGTGATCGCGTGTCTACCGCGAAGGGAACGCGACACGGTTCGAAAAGCATCCAGGGTTCCGGAATTTCGAACCTCACAATTGCGATATCGGTGATTTTCGGGGCAAGGGGACTGTCCATCTCTTGGCGGCCATGCCTTCATGCGCATAGGAGGGGCGTCCATTGACCACAGGAATCCACCATATCACCGCGATCACCCGCGACGTTCAGCGCAATGTCGATTTCTGGGTCGGGTTTCTTGGCCTGCGCCTCGTGAAACAGACTGGAGGTTTCGAGGATGCGGAACAGTTGCACCTGTTCTATGGCGACCATCTCGGCTCTCCCGGTTCGGTGGTCAGCTTCCTGGTCTGGCAGGATGGGGCCCTTGGTCAGGTCGGGCTTGGGCAGGTCAGCGAAATCGGCCTTGCCGTACCACGTGCAAGTCTGGGGGACTGGGCGGTGAAGGCGATCGCCGCCGGTGTACCGGTCGTCGGGCCAATGCGCGAAATGGGTGAAAGCGTGCTGCGGCTGCGCGACCCCGATGGAATATCCCTGAAATTGATCGGCGTGGATCTGCCTTCCGCGGCACCGCTGACCAGCAGACATGCCCCGACACGAATTCGCTCGGCGACCTTGCTTACTGATGAGGTCGATCGTTCTGCGGCGTTCCTCGCCCGCTTCGGCTATGTGGAAACACTGCGCGAAGGTCCGTTTCTCCGGTTGAGGTCGGATCGCGATGTGATCGACCTGCGCGCTTCGGCCGGCTTCCTCATCGGTGCCGGTGGAGCGGGAGTGATCGATCATATCGCCTTTCGCGCTCCCGATGCCGAGGCGCTGCAACGGATGCGACAAGGGCTCGAAGACGAAGAGAGCGTGACGAATATCCATGACCGGAAGTATTTCAAATCGCTTTACGTGCGCGAGCCGGGCGGGACGTTGATCGAATATGCCACGGATAAGCCCGGCTTCACCGTGGACGAAGCGGAGGAAGATCTTGGAACACGGCTGTTCCTGCCGGATCTCGATGAGGAGACGGTGCCGGATCTTCAGGTGATGCTGCCGCAATTCGCGCAACCGGGTGAGCCGCGATTGCCAAAACGCGACTTGGGTTTCGTTCATCGGCTTTATCATCCCGAAAACGCCGATGGCACGGTTTTGGTGCTTATGCATGGCACCGGCGGCTCCGAGACCGACCTGATGCCATTGGCCGCGCGCATCGCGCCACGGGCAACGTTATTGGGCGTTCGCGGCCGTGCGACCGAGGAAGGCAAGCTGCGATGGTTTCGCCGGTTCGGCGCCAAGCGTTTCGACCAGGATGATATCCGCGCTGAGGCCGCAGCGCTCGCCGATTTCTTTTCCGAGGCTGCGCGGGCCTATGGCTTCGATCCTGACCGGATGGTGTTTATGGGGTATTCGAACGGGGCCAACATGCTCGGTGCGATGTTACGTTTGACTCCGGGATCGATCCGCAAGGCCATCCTGCTGCGTGCGATCGAGGTTCTGGAGAAGGCGCCTCGTGCCGATCTGGGGGACGTGTCGGTCCTGATGACCTCGGGCGCTCAGGATACACTGATGTCACCGGAGTCGGGACTCGGGGAGGTGTTGAAAGACGCTAAGCTCGAACACCACATGCTGCCGACGGGACACGCGCTCGTGCCGGATGACGAAGCGCTGGCCCGTGCGTGGCTGTCCAACCTGTAAACCTAGCGGCTACCGGCGCAGGCGTACGGTCATCGAACGAGCCGAGCCGACCGCCACGCCAACGCCCCAAGTTGCAGTCCGGGCGAGGTCACTTCTTTCCGCGCCGCGGGGGTTCGTTCCCGCCTGCGCGTTGAACCTTCCGGCTACCTGGCTTCGACTCCTTTGGTTTGCCCGGGGCAACGGGCCCTCGCTTGCCTTCCGGAGAGGTAAAGCGTTTGGCCGATGGTTTACCTGCGGATGCCGCCGCGCGGTGCTTCTCTCCCCCCTGCTTGCGCGTCTTCTGGGTATCTGTTTTGCGCGGCCCCTTGCGAGGCGTTTTGACGGCAATTTCCGCCACGCTTTCTTCTGTCGTTCGAGCTTGCCGCGGAGACTTTTCAGCCTGCTTGCCGCCGAGTGCGCGCGGGGTGCGCTTCCCGCCATAGGCCGGGCCACCCGTTTTCGCGGGTCCGGGTCGGGATGTCCTGTCCGTCATCGGCGGAATCGAGTCCATCTGGCGAACGGTAACGCCCTCCTCCAGCTCACCGCCCGCTCCCAGCGTCGCGAGAAAAGACTCGGCGCTGGTCTGAGCGATCTCCACAAAGGTCTCTGACGCCTGTACCCGGATCGCTCCGATAGCTTCCTTGTTCAGGCCTCCCGCCCGGCACAGCAGCGGCAAAAGCCAACGCGGCTCGGCCCGATCGTTGCGGCCGACCGACAGGGCGAACCAGGTACTGGGGCCAAAGGGTTTGCGTTCCTTCGTCGGAGCCGGAGAATCCGGCGGGACGAGTTCCTCGGGCGCGGATTGGCGGCTGCGATAGAGTTTCAGATAGGCGGCCGCGATGGTTTCCGGAGTGTGCAGGTCAAGAAGCTTTCGGGCAAAGCTGCCTTGGTCCTCGGTGATTTCCTCGGACCAGACCGGGTCGGCCAGCAGACGCTCCTCATCGCGGCGCAGGATCTCGTCCGCGCTCGGGGCGCTGGTCCATTCCGCCTGGATCTTGGCGGACTTCAACAGGCGCTCGGCCTTCTTGGCGAGTTTCGGAGGAACGATGAGGGCCGAGATTCCCTTGCGGCCCGCGCGACCGGTCCGGCCCGATCGATGCAGGAGCGTTTCCGGGTTCGAAGGAAGATCGGCATGGATGACAAGCTCGAGATTGGGCAGGTCGATGCCGCGCGCTGCCACGTCAGTCGCGACGCAGACGCGTGCGCGCCCGTCGCGCATCGCCTGAAGCGCATGAGTCCGCTCGGTCTGGCTCAACTCGCCCGACAGGCTGACCACCGCGAAACCGCGATTGGCGAAACGGGCCATGAGGCGGTTCACCGCCATACGGGTATTGGCGAAGACGATGGCATTCTGCGCGTCGTGAAAACGGAGCACGTTTATGATCGCATTCTCGGCATCCGCCTGCGCCACGCGCAGCGCCTGGTAAGCGATATCGGCATGCTGGCTGGTGCCGGTCGTGGTCTGTACTCTGATCGCGTCACGCTGGTACTGTTTCGCGAGCGTTGCGATGACAGGTGGGACCGTTGCCGAGAACATCAGCGTTCGGCGTTCCGCCGGGGCTTCGCCCAGCATGAATTCCAGGTCCTCGCGGAATCCGAGGTCCAGCATCTCGTCGGCCTCGTCCAGAACCACCGCGCGCAGGCCCGACATGTCAAGCGAACCGCGCTGAATATGATCGCGCAGGCGGCCGGGCGTGCCGACGACGATATGCGCCCCGCGCTCCAGTGCACGACGCTCGTCACGCATGTCCATGCCACCCACGCAGGAGACGACCCGCGCGCCGGCCTTGCTATAAAGCCAGCTGAGTTCGCGCATCACCTGGAAGGCCAGTTCGCGGGTCGGTGCGACCACCAGGGCCAGCGGCGCGGCAGCCGCCTCCAGCCGCTCGGCCTCGCCCAGAAGGGTCGGCGCGATGGCCAGACCGAAACCGACGGTCTTGCCCGAGCCGGTCTGCGCCGATACCAAAAGGTCGGCCTGCTGGAGTTCGGGCGCCGTCACGGCCTCCTGAACGGCGGTCAGCGTGTCATAGCCGCGCTCGGTCAGCGCATCGGAAAGTGTCTTGATCATGGGGGGTGGTTTGTCCGTGAGGTTTGGACGCGAGATTCGGCGCGCCTTCGCAGTCATAGCTGCAGAAAACGCGGCAACTAGCACCTCGGACAAGCCAAGTACAGAAAAATCGGCCAGGCGCTGGCGGTTTTCTGCGCCTCCTGCCTTCTACTCCAGTGTCAGCGACGCCTTGCCCAAGCCGGACATTTCCAGGACGATTTCGCCGGTGCCGTCGTGATACCAGATCGGGCTGTGCGTTCCGCAAAGCACGATCTGCCCCGCCTCCAGCGTCAAATCGCGGCTCGCCAGGTGGTTCGCCAGCCAGGTCACCGCTTCCAGCGGGTGCTGCGGCGCGGCACCCGTCACGTCGTGACGGACGTCGCCATCGATGGCGAGTGTCGTGCGTATGGCGGCTGGATCGAGGTCTTCCGGTGCGATGCCGGGGCCACCGACAACGGCACCGACATTCGAGATATTCTGCGCGATGACATCGGGCAGGTGGACGTTCGGCATGTCCGCATCGCGCATGTCCAGAAGTTCCATTGCCGGAACGAAGCGGTCGATTGCCTCGAGGACTGTCTGCGTATTGAAAGGAGAGTCCTTTGGAGCAAGCGTCGTACCCATCACGGCCGCAATCTCTGGCTCAAGCGCGAATTGACGATAGCCGACCGCCTTGAGAATGGCTGGGCTGGCACGCCTCTGGGCGCCAAAAACACGCCCGCTTGCCGGTTCCCCCATGCCGAAACGCTCCAGAAGAGCGGGAGAATTCGCAGCGATCTTCCAACCGGCGACCGTACCGTAGGCGGGATCCTGGGCAAGCTCCTCTGCGATGGCATCCTGCAGGACATATGCCGCCGAGGGATCGCGTGGGGGATCCGTCTCATAGGCCGTGAAAGGCGCGGCACCGAGAATGTCCTTGACGATCCGGTCGCGGGTTTCGTTGTCGCTCATGAAAGTCCCTTTCTGAATTCCTGTATCCAGCCGAGGCCGTCTGTCGTGGTGCCGGCGGGCCGATATTCTGCGGATACGGTGTCGTCATAGCCGGTTTCGCGCAGGGTGCGAAGGGCGGCAACGAAGTCGATCCTGCCGCTGCCCGGTTCGTTTCTGCCCGGCGTATCCGCGAACTGAACGTGACCGATGCGGGGAGCGGCCTTTGTTATCGCTTCGCAAAGATCGGGTTCGGTGATCGCCATGTGGTAGAAGTCGAACTGGAGGAAAAGGTTGGGATGGGCCGCCTCTTCGAGCACGTCGAGGGCTGCATCAAGACCTGTCAGGAAGAAACCGGGCACGTCATGCGGGTTCACAGGTTCGACCATGACCCGAACGCCGATCTTCGCCATCGTGTCCGCCGCGTGCCGCAGATTGCCGATCAGAAGCTCGCGGCATTCGGCCGGGTCCGCGTCCTGTGGCGGTCGTCCGGAGAGGACGTTCACCTTGCGCACCGACAGCGCGGCGGCCTGCTCCGCGCAGAATGCGACCGCGTCGCGAAAATCGTCTTCCCTGCCTGGCAAGGCGGCAAGGCCGACCTCGTCGCCAGTTCCGCGGGGTACGTTGATCAGAACGACCGGCAATCCTGTTGCCGCCATGCCGGCGCGCAAAGATGCGATATCGTCAGGTTCGGGAAACTGGACCTCGACGCCCTCGAACCCGGCGTCATGAGCGGCGCCCACACGCTGCCCGATGGGAACTTCGGTGAAGAGCATGGAGATGTTTGCGATCAGGCGCATTGTCGTTTCCCGTGACTTCGACATTGACAGGAAAAGGGATTCGCGTGTTTCTTTCAACCGGAAACATTCTTGATTGAAACTTTCTCTGAAGGGAACGCCATGTCCGCCTCGTCTGACAAGCCGCAGCCTGACACGAAATCTCAGGCCAGGGAACTGCGTTCGCGGATCACTACGGACGGGATCGACCGCACGCCGCACCGCGCCTTCATGCGGGCGATGGGGCTGGACGATGACGCGATCGCAAAGCCGATGATCGGCGTCGTCAGCCAGAAGGGTGAGGTAACGCCCTGCAACATGACCCATTACGATCAGGTCGAATACGCCAAGGAAGGTGTCGCTATGGCCGGCGGCACCCCGCGCGAGTTCACCACGATCTCGGTCTCGGATGGTGTGGGGATGAATCACGAGGGGATGAAATTCAGCCTCGTCAGCCGTGAGATCATCGCGGACAGCATCGAGGCGGTGGTGCATGGCCACGCCTATGACGGGCTGGTGGGTTATGGCGGCTGCGACAAGACCTTGCCGGGCGTCATAATGGGGATGGTACGCTGCAACGTGCCCTCGGTCTTCGTCTATGGCGGCTCGGCCCTGCCGGGGCGCTTCCAGGGGCGCGATGTGTCCGTCCTCGACGCGTATGAGGCGGTTGGCTCGGTACAGGCCCGCACGATGACCGAGGATGAGCTGACGCAGTTGGAAGAAGCGTGCAAACCGACCATAGGCGCCTGCGCGGGCCAGTTCACCGCCAACACGATGGCAATGGTGTCCGAAGCGCTGGGGATCACCGTTCCGAACTCGGCCATGGTGCCGGGCGTCTATTCCGAGCGGCGCGGCATCGGCCAGCGGGCGGGTGCCCTGGTGATGGAGATGCTGGAACGCGGCGGCCCGCTGCCCCGCGAAATCGTCACGCGCAAGGCGCTGGAAAACGCCTGCGCCATCGTGGCGGCCACCGGCGGGTCCACCAATACCGCCTTGCACATTCCCGCCATCGCCCATGAGGCGGGCATCAGCTTTACCGCCGATGACGTGGCCGCCGTACTGCAACGGACGCCCTTCATCGGCAACCTGCGCCCGGGCGGCAAGTATCACGCCAAGGATGTCTACGAGATCGGTGGCGCGCATGTGGTGATCAAGGAACTCATCAAGCACGGCTTCATGCATGGCGACACGCTGACCGTCACCGGCCGCACGCTGGCCGAAGAGGTCGCGAACGCCCCCGAACCGGACGGCGAGGTGATCCGCCCGGTCTCGGACGCGATTATGTCGTCGGGCGGTGTCGTGGTGCTCAAGGGCAACCTGTGCCCCGATGGTGCTTTGCTCAAGGTCGCTGGCCTGAAATCGCTGGTCTTCACCGGCGTGGCCCGCGTGTTCGAATCCGAGGACGAGGCCGTCGAGGCGGTGCATGCCCGTGCTTATGACGAGGGGCAGGTTCTGATCGTGCGCAACGAAGGGCCCGTGGGCGGGCCGGGGATGCGCGAGATGCTGGGCCTTACCGCGCTGATCTACGGTCAGGGCATGGGCGAGAAGGTCGCGCTGCTGACCGATGGCCGGTTCTCGGGCGCGACGCGTGGCATGTGCATCGGCCACGCTGCGCCAGAGGCGGCGGCCGGTGGGCCGTTGGGACTTGTCCGCGATGGCGACAGAATCACCATCGATGGTAAGGCCGCAACCATCACGCTGGATGTTCCCGAGGACGAGATAGAACGCCGTCGAGCAGGTTGGGCGGCGCCGGAATCCAAGCACAAGGGTGGCCTCTTGTGGAAATACGCCGCCACGGTGGGGCAGGCGCATGAAGGCGCGGTGACCCATCCCGGAAATGCCCAATGGCCCGATCAGCGCCGCGGCAAGATCAGAGGAGCACGCACATGACCGATAAACCCTCTCTCGGCTACATCGGCACTGGTCTGATGGGCGCGCCGATGGCGACCCGGCTGATCGACGCCGGAAACACCGTCACGGTCTGGAACCGTACCGCAGCCAAGGCGCAGCCTTTGGCCGAGCGTGGCGCTGCGTTGGGTGAGAGCCCGGCGGACGTGGCCGCGAAATCCGACATTGTCTTCATGTGCCTCACCGATACCGCTGCCGTGCGCGAGGCGGTCTTCGGAGAGAACGGTGTCGCACAAGGCGCGCGTGAGGGTTCGATCCTCGTCGATTTCTCTTCGATCCAGCCGGAGGCCACGCGCGAGATGGCCGCGCGCCTGCTCGAAGACACCGGCATGGACTGGATCGATGCGCCGGTTTCGGGCGGCGTTCCGGGGGCCGAGGCGGGAACACTTGCCATCATGGCAGGCGGGACAGCAGAGAGTTTTGCCCGCGTGGAACCGGTCGTCTTGCAAATGGCCTCGCGCTTTACCCTGATGGGGCCGAGCGGGGCAGGTCAGACCACCAAGCTGTGCAACCAGGTAATCGTAGGCTGTACCATGGCCGTTCTGGCCGAGGCCGCGCGGCTGGCGACCAATGCCGGGGTGGACGCTTCGCGCCTTCCCGAGGCGCTGGCTGGTGGATTCGCCGACAGCAAGCCGCTACAGCTGTTTGTGCCGCGCATGGTCGAGGCGCAGCACGAGCCGCCTCTTGGGCATGTTTACACAATGCTCAAGGATCTCGATTCTGTCTGCGATCTGGCCCGCTCCTGCACCTCTCCGGTGCCATTCACCGCGATGGCGGCGGAGCAGTTCCGGCTGTTGAAGGTGCGCGGAGGCGACACGGCGGATGCGCTGGAGATCTTCAAGCTCAGCGCGCCGACCGAACTTTAGGAAACCTATAACAACAACACGCGAACCAACTCGGAGGAAAAGATGAAACACTGGAAATCTCTGGTACTATCCGCCGCCCTTGGCGCGATCAGCCTGCCTGCAATGGCGCAAGAGGTCACGACCCTGCGCATTGGAAGCTGGCTGCCGCCGCACCACCTGATCGTTTCGGGTATCCTCGAGCCTTGGGCCGCAGCGATCGAGGACGAGACCGGAGGGTCTTTGCAATTCGAGATCATGACCTCGGCTCTCGGTCCGCCACCGGCGCAGTTCGATCTGCTGCTGGATCAGTCCTTCGACGTGGGCTATGGCGTGAGCGGCCACAACGCGGGCCGTTTCACCATGACCCAGGTGATGGATCTGCCCTTCATGTCGCCCGATCCCTGGGCGGGCTCGGCCGCGGCTTGGACCACCTATGAAAAATACGGGTCCGAGTATGGCGAGCATGAAGGCGCGCATGTCGTCGGCCTGTTCACCCATTCCAACCCGAACATCAACATGGCCAAGGGCCGGGTCGAGACCCTGTCGGATCTCGAGGGCAAGACGATCCGCGTCGGCGGCAACGTGACCGGGCGCATCATGTCCGAATTGGGCGCGTCGCCTGTACAGCTCCCGCCGACCGAGGCACAGACCGCCATGTCGCGCGGCGTGGCCGACGGCATCACCTTCCCGTCCGAATCCATCGATTTCTTCGGGATCACGCCTGTAATCACATCGATCACCCGCATTCCGGGCGGCCTTTACACCGACACCTTCTGGGTCGCCTTCAACCAGGATAGCTGGGACAGTCTGACCGATGAGCAGCGCGCCGCGGTCGAGAAGCATTCGGGGATAGCAATCGCTCTTCTGGCCGGTTTCGCATGGACCAATGGCGACACCTATGGCGAGGCGAAGCTGAACGAGCAGGGGGTCGAGTTCCTGTCGATGTCGGACGAGGATGTCGCAACGGCCCGCGAACGGCTGAAACCTCTTGAAACCGAGTGGCTGGAACAGGCCAACGGCAAGGGGTTCGATGGAGAAGAGATCCTGTCTTATGCCCGCGCGATGGTCGAACATTATCGTGCCGACAAGACGGTGAACGTCGCGAAATGACAGCGGCCGGCACCGTCTCGCGCGGTGCCGGCCCAACCCCGGAGCCCTTACTTGATGCGTTCTGCCATAGCCTTTTTCGATAGTCTCTGCCTTGCACTCGCGTGGCTCTCGGGCCTGATCGCGGCTTTTGTCATGGCCGTCACGTTTGTCGGCGTCGTTATGCGATACGTGCTGCGCCATCCCCTCATGGGCGGGTTCGAGATGATCGAGATCGGAATGGGGCTGATTGTGTTCACTGCCCTGCCCTGGATGGTACGCAAAGGAGGCAACATTCGCGTCACGATCCTTTCAGACATGTTCCCGCCACTGCTGGCGCGGGCGACGGAATTTTCCGGTCAGATCCTCGGCGCCGCGTTGATGGCCTTTGTCGCGTGGCGTGTCTGGCTACAGGGCGAACGGCTACTGACATACAATGAGGTGACAATGGAATTGCGGGTCCCGAAAGGCCTGATCGCGCAAGGAATGTCCGCCCTGCTAATCGTGACGGCTTTGGCTTTCCTGGTCTGTGCTTTCGAGGCTTTGCGAAGCCGGGGCCGGTATCACTCCGCGCGTTCGGGGTCTTTCTGATGGGGGTTTGGGAAGCGGCCGGGCTCAGCTTCGGCGCGGTCTTCGGGCTGATGATCATCGGCGTGCCCATCGCGCTGGCAATGCTGGTCGTGGGGCTGGGCGGAATTGCCGTAACGATCTCGGAGCGCACGGCGATGGGCATGATCGGCCAGCTGCCGATAAATGCCACCATGTCCTACGAACTCTCCGTTCTGCCGATGTTCATCCTGATGGGTGTCTTCGTGACCCGCGCCCGGATGTCCGAGGATCTCTACAGGCTCTGCCATGGGTTCGTCGGACATATGCGAGGCGGATTGGCCGCCGCGACCGTTCTGGCCTGTGGCGGGTTCTCGGCCCTCAGCGGGTCGTCGCTGGCCACCGCCGCGACAATGGCCAAGGTCGCGGTGCCGGAAATGCGACGCTATGGCTATGCCGACGGCTTCGCTGCGGCGACCGTGGCGGCCGGCGGCACGCTGGGCATCCTGATCCCGCCCTCCGTGATCCTCGTGCTCTACGGCATCGCGACGGGTACTGATATCGGATCGCTGTTCATCGCAGGTATCCTGCCGGGCTTTCTGGCCATCCTCCTGTATCTCGCGGCGATCCGCGTCACGGCGCAGATCGATCCGTCCTGCGCACCAGCGGCCCCCAGGGCTGACTGGTCCGAACGGGTAGGCAATTTACGCAGCGTAGGCCCAATCCTGATGCTGTTTCTCGCCATCATCGGCGGGCTCTACAAGGGTGTCTTTACCCCGACCGAGGCGGGCGGTGTAGGCGCGACGGGGGCTCTGGCCTTTGCGATCTGGCGCCGCGCGATGAGCTTTCGCGTCTTCATCGACTCGCTGATAGAGACGGTGACGACGACGGCTAGCCTGTTCCTCGTCCTGATCGGAGCGCTCGTGTTCTCGAACTTCATGAACCTGCTTGGCCTTCCGGCCGCCCTGTCTTCGCTGATCGAGGATTTGGGCCTTGGGCCGATCGCGGTGATCTTCGTCATCCTGGCGATCTACCTCGTCCTGGGGATGTTCATGGAGAGCCTGTCGATGATCCTGCTGACGATCCCGATCTTCTTTCCCATCGTGACCGATCTGGGCTTCGACCCGGTCTGGTTCGGGATCTTCGCGGTGATGGTCACCGAGCTTTCGCTGATCACGCCGCCGGTGGGGCTGAACCTGTTCGTGATCAAATCGGTGATCGACGATCTTTCCGTGGGCGCGGTCTATCGCGGGATCGTGCCCTTCGTTCTCGCGGATATCTTGCGCATCGCCATCATCATCGCCATTCCCGCGATCGTGACGGTTCTGCCCGAGTTGGCGCGGTAGGAGGCCGGATGCTGCCCCCTCTGTCCTACGACGATGCCAGCCCGCCCGATTTCAACAAGCTCAATCACGGTATTCTGCACGAATTCGTCGGCATGTACCTCAGGGCCGCTTATGAGGCGGCCTATGGAGATTTCAAGAAGCGCCTGGGTAACGAGGCGTTGAAGCCAGGTTATTTCACGATTCTTACGCTGATCGTGCACAACCCTCGCATCACGCAGACGCAGATCGGGCTGGCATCCGCGCGCGACAAGACGAATGTCACGAATGCTCTGCGCTGGATGGAAGATAACGGACTGATACAGCGGCATCTTTCAAGCCGTGACCGTCGCACCCACATGTGTGTCGCTACGCAGGCCGGGATCGACATGCAGGCCAAGATGGAGGCGAAGGCGGTGGCGCATCTTCAGGCGCTCAATGATGCCATCGGCACACAGCGCCGCGCCGAGTTCATCCAGACGCTCAAGGATCTGATCGCCGCCTTGCAAGACGACTGACGGTTGTCTTGCCCTTATGCATGAAGAACTGAAGAAGGTTCTCCTTGCCCTCGACAAGGGAAAGGTACGGCGCGGAAAGGACTAGCTTTCGGTCTCCATCCGCTCGAGCATTTTGCGCGCGCGCTTGCACTGCAACTGGTCGCGCAGGGGGCTGTTCGGATCGACATCTTTCTGGCAGACGACACATTTGTCCGCACCCGAGATCGCGTTCAACCCACCGCAGCTGCCCTTGATGGTCTTGCCCATCAGCATGACACCCAGCGACATGCCCACCATGACAAGGGCAAGCAGGATAAAGGCAAGGATGAATGTGCTCATATCCGGTTCCTTTCAGTCGCGGGCCAGAGCGCCGTCAAAGGCACTGCTTTGGGTCGTGATATAGGCATTCTCGCCGCCCGTCACATCCCTCTCGATGAAATAGGCCGCGATATCGTGACGTTCCGCCACCTCAAGCCCCGCCTCGGCCCCCAACACCAGCAGTGCAGTGGCCCAGGCATCGGCCATCATGGCATCCCCGGCAAGAACCGTGACCGAGGTGGTGCGATGCGTCACCGGGCGTCCGGTCACCGGGTTCAGGATATGTGAGTAGCGAACGCCATCCTTTTCAAAAAAGTTTCGGTAATCGCCCGAGCTTGCCATGCCGCGCCCGCTGACAGGCACCACCATCTGCACCGCACGGGTGCTGGGCTCCGGGACTTCGATCCCGATCCGCCAGGGTTCGCTCTTGTCGTTCTCTCCCGCGGTGACGAGGTCGCCGCCGATCTCGACCATGTAATCCTCGATCCCCGCCTCGCGCAGCAGTTCTGCGACCGCGTCGATGCCGTAGCCCTTGGCGATGGCCGAAAGGTTGATGCCGACGCCCGATGTGGCCTTGGCCAGCGTTCCTGCCTCTGTGTCCAGGCTCAAGAGGCGCGCTTGCCCGACCTCGGCAAGCGCTGCATCGATTTCCGAGGCCGAAGGAACCGGGTCGCCTGGTTTGCGCGGCCCGAAGCCCCACAACTCGATCAGTGGTCCAAGGGTGACGTCGAACGCACCGCCGCTTTTTTCATGCACCTCGGCCGCGGCCGCCATAACCGTGGCAAAACTGGCCGAAATATTCTGCGGCGCCGTCGTGTCACTGGCCGAGAAGCGCGATACTTCCGATTCCGGGTCCCAGTTCGACATGGTGGCATTCACCTCGGCGAGCCTTTCCTCGACCGCGCCGGCCAGCGCGCTCTCGTCCAGGTCGATGCCAATGGCGATCACGTTATAGGTCGTTCCCATCGTCTCCCCCGATAGGCGGACGGTTTCAGGCTCTTTCTCGAAACAGGCGGAGAGGGTCAGGATGGCGGGCAGAACGCACCAGGCGCGCATGGGCGGAACCTCCGGGAAATTTGTCCCCGCCTATGCCAGCGGGCCAGTCCCGAGTCAAACCGCCGCTCAGAACTCCAGCGGGAGAAAGGCCAGCAGGAACAGCCCGAGCGCCGCCGGCACGCCCCAAATCCACGCCCGGCGCTGCCAGCCGGGCGCTTTCTCCTTCCAGGCCAACCGGAACCGGTGGCCGCAGACGACAACCAGAAAAACCAGCGCGGCACCGGTCAATGGGGTCAGGTATAGTTGCTGCAAATCGTGGGCTGCCTTGCTGTCTGAACGTTCCGGATCTGCCGGATCTCGATTTTTCCTGTTCAGCCTCTCACCCTGCGCTAAAGTGACTCTGAGGAAGGCCGCAACGAGGAGGAACCGGACGGATGGCACCCAGCTCTTACCAAGCTCCGATGCGCGGGGACAAGACCAAGCCAGACACCCAAAGCCAGACCAGCACCTCGAACCTCTCGGCGGGCCAGACGACGGTGGCCAAGCTGCTAGAGGGCAAGGGCAACGCGATCTACTCGGTCCGGCCCTCCGACACCATCCACGAGGCTGTGAACCAGCTCAAGGAGCAGCGCATCGGCGCATTGGCCGTCACCGACGATGACGGCACCCTGCTGGGTATCCTGTCGGAGCGCGACATCGTGCGCCGCATGGCCGACACCCCCGGCGAGACCTTGAAACAGCAGGTCGATGCATTGATGACGCGCGAGGTGGTGACCTGCACGCCCGAGGATTATGTCATCGACATCCTCAAACGCATGACCGAGGGCCGCTTCCGCCATATCCCCGTGATGAAGGATAACCGGCTCTGCGGCATGATCACCATCGGAGACGTGGTGAACCACCGCCTGCGCGAACTGGAATACGAGGCGCTGCAGATGAAGCAGATGATCGTCGGGTAGGCGGATCGGGGAAACGGCGGGCCAAGCTTTGGCAAAGGACATCCGGCGGGGGTGTACCTGAGTAACAGCTATGCGGGACGAAGTTAGTTTTCGCTGCGCTTTCACAGGCAGTCAGTGTGCTGCATAGAGCGAAGACACTAAATAAGACGTATTGCATTGGGATGGTTTGCGGTGTTCTGAATGATCACCAGTGATTTTGACGCCGCCATTCGCCCGGCGAGAGGTCGTATCTTTCACGAAAAGCCCTTCCGAAATGCGACGTATCCTTGAACCCACATGAGAATGCAATCGTTGCAACTGACTGGTGACTGCGCATGGGGTCCGATAGCCATTGTGCAGCCATCGCCAGTCGTTCCTGTAACAACAACCGACCAAAGCGCGTGTGGTTCTGCGCTAGCAGATGCTGGACATGTCCGACCGACAGCCCCATTAGCGCCGCACAATCGGACACGCCGAATTCCAGGTCTGCGAAATTCCGGCGAATGATCTGTCTAATACTCTGAACCTGCACCAGATTCCGCGTGGCAGGATGATCGTTCGCCGTCCGTGGCTTCGCAGTCATGGCGGCGACGGACAGAAAAACCCGGTACAACCCTGATAGGCCATCACCGCGTTTTTGGCTGGCGGCCGTTGCCAGAGAGCGTCCTGCCTCCGATAACAGCGGGCCAAGGATTGGATGTCGTGACAACACCTCCGGGCCTGTCTCAAGCGGTGCACCAAATGCATCATGAAGGACTTGTTTTGGCACCATGAGTGATGCAACCTTCAGCGAAGGGCAGTTGTCGTGTCGTAAATCGAAAGGCTCCGCCCCGTCAAATATCCCGACATCGCCCGCGCGCAACGTGATCGACGTACCGCGCTGCTTTATATGACAGTCGCCCTCGAACTGGGTGTTGAGGTAATAGCACTCACTGTCTGAGGCGGCGATTTCGCGTCTGCTGCGTTGCACCCGATGCGCATGCGCCGACACGAAGTTCAATATGCCATCATCTATGTGGCGCGAGGTGACTTTGGCCTGAAATCTGGTGCGCCCCCGCGCGTCCACTTCGGGCCGCAGCGGCATGAATGCCGCGCAGATGCTTTCCCGGTAAAAGTCGAAGGCTTCCGACTGGCCGACCATTCTGGTGTCCCAGACCTTGGACAAAGGTGAAACCTGAGTTTCAGCACAGTTTTCAGGAGTTTCAGCCATAGGATTCCAGAACCACTTGGGTATCGTCCGCAAGACAAAGGGTAAGAGGAGAAGTCAATCATGTCTACTTTCGTACTTGTGCACGGGGCTTGGCATACCGGCGAACTGTTTGAACCCGTGGCGCAGCCCATACGCGATGCCGGGCACGTCGTTCACTGCCCGACCATTGCCGGGAACAACCCTGGTGACGCGCGCACAACGGGACTGGACGCGGCGATTTCATCCATCGTCGATTATATCGAGGCCGAAAATCTGAACGACATCATCCTGCTGGGCCACAGCTATGGCGGCATGGTTATTACTGGTGTAGCAGACCGTATTCCGGGCAGGATACGACGGCTGATCTATTGGAACGCTTTCGTCCCCAATGACGGCGAATGTCTCAATGACATGGTGCCACCCCACTACGTCGGGCTTTTCGACGCGATCAGTGCGGAAAGCCCCGACAACAGTGTCATGCTGCCATTCCCAATTTGGCGCGAAGCCTTCATTAACGACGGGTCCGCAGAGCTTGCACAGTCAACTTACGACATGCTTAATGCCCACCCCTATGCGACATTCACAGACCCGATCAAACTGTCTGCAAACCCGGCCGAAACGCAGATTGGGAAGTCCTACATCAATTGCACCGAAGATACGGCCTTGCCGCAGAGCTTCGGTTGGCACCCTCGCTTGTCCGAAAAGCTGGGGTTATTCCGGCTTGTTCAGATTCCGGGCAGCCACGAAACTTGCTTCACCAATCCCGCCGCGTTAGCGGACGCAATAATGGTTGCCGGGCGCGACTGATCTCAAGTGCCAAAGACCTGCGACCAAGGAAAAATCCTTGGCCGTTGGCATCAACGTATGGTTGGTTTGCCGGGGAGAAAGATAAACTCGCTTGTCGGATTGCAACTCCGTTGGAGAGGCCAGGCGCTTTCCATGGGGAAAGTGGGCTGAGGTTTCCAGCGACGGTGGAGCGTGGCTGACGTCTCGAAAGATGTCGAGGGTCTCCAAGGGCGCCCTGATCTGTCCAGATGAAAATGTTCGGTCTCGGGTGGCGCATTTCCTCGGCGGTTTGCGTGCGGAACTCCGCATGCGGCAAGTCTGAGCCGGTCCGGAACGGGCGAGAGAACCGGAGTGGTGTTTGTTGCAGTGAAGGGCGTTTCGTCATGCGGCCTGCTCCCGAGGGGGTGCGCGCGACATCGGCTTTTGACCACGGCGGAAGATCTCGACAATGCGCATCGGGCCGCCGCAGCATGGGCATGGTTCGCGCAGGGTGAGCGGGGCAACTCCCGCCGTTTTCTGCTCTTCTGTCTCGGGCGGCCGATGCCCGAGGAGATCGCGGATACGGGCGATGGTGGCCTTGCGTGTCGCGCCAGCCAGCAAGCCATAGTGCCGGATCCGGTGGAACCCGTCGGGGAGGACGTGCATCAGGAACCGGCGGATGAACTCCGTCATGGCCAGGCGCATGACCTTCTGCCTGCCGCCGGACTTTATGCGGTAGTCCTTCCAGCGGAACGCGACGGTCTCGGCGTCGGCGCTGATCAGGCGATGGTTCGAGATCGCGACGCGGTGGGTGTATCGGCTGAGGTAGGCGAGCACTGCCTCGGGGCCGCCGAAGGGCGGTTTGGCGTAGACGACCCATTCGGATTTGCGGAACGGCGCGAGCCAAGCGGTGAAGGCATCCGCTTGTGCCAGTCGTTCGAGATCTCCGTAGAAGTCCAGCTCCCCGGCGCCATGCAGGGCCAGCAGCCCGTCAAGGAACAAGCGACGAAACAGGCGCGACAGCACGCGGACTTGCGGGAAAAATCCCGGCTTGCATGCGACCCACCGGGTGCCGTCCGGCGACAAGCCACCGCCCGGCACGATCATGTGGATGTGGGGATGGTGGGTCAGCGCCGATCCCCAGGTGTGCAGAACGCAGGTCATGCCGATCCGGGCCCCAAGGCGTTTGGCCTGGAGCAGGTGCGTGGCGAAGCTATGCCTGAGGGTATGGAGGGTGGCGGCCTTCTTGACCCCGGCCATGGTCTTGGCCGACGTGAACGCCCGGTTCAATTGTCGTGGCGAGATCGGGTTGATCTTCGGTTTGCCGGGGAACAACCAGCCCTCGGGTCGAGCTTCGCGCCAGTAGTCGCGCAGGAGTTCGAGCAAGCCCGGGGACAGCATCACCTTGCGGTCCTTCCGCCCCTTGCCCTGCTCGACATGGATCAGCATGCGGTCGCTGTCGCTGTCGCTGTCGCTGTCGCTGTCGCTGTCGCTGTCGCTGTCGCCGATCTTGAGATTGCAAACCTCGGCGGCCCGGAGACCCGCACCGTAAGAGATGCTGAGCGCGGCCCGATACTTCAGACCGGGCCCGGGCGCCGCCATCAGGATTTCGGACACCTCTTCGACGCTGAACACGACGGGCAACTTCCGCGGCTGCGTGCGGAACTGCATGTTGCGCTTCATGTCCTCGCGCCCGCAGGTCATGCCGAAGAAGAACCGGAGCGCCACGATCCTCACGTTGAACGTGCTGGCCGTGACCCCGGCGTCAGTCATGTGCAGTTGTTAGGCGCGCAACTCCTCCGGGGCGGCCGTATCCGGCGAATGCCCAAGAAACCGGGCGAAATCCTTGATCGCCCGGATGTGGGCCTTCTGAGATTTCTCGCCCATCCCCCGGATGCGCATGTCTTCGATCATCCGCGCCCGCAGCGGCGAAATCCTCTCCTCGGTCATGGGAACCTCCTGTCTGTCGATTGAGAGGCCTCAATCGTCAGGCAGATGCCCACATTCCCAAATGTACAGGGTGGCGATCAGTCCGGAACGCCAGCCACGGGCGCCAATGCCGCGCGAGCGGCTTCGTCCTTGGGCTCGATCCGGCCATCCATCTCGAGGTATCCCCAAAGCAAATGCGCCCCCTGATGATCCGACACGAAAAAACCGCCAGCATCACGCTGGCGGCTCTTCTCTCCGCATCCGCCCCGCCAAGCGGCCGGGCGCGCTCTCAGCCCCTCAGGCCGTGCCGTCGATGATCGCGTTCAGCGTCTTGCTGGGCCGCATCACGGCGGCGACCTTCTCGCGGTCGGGGTGGTAGTAGCCGCCTAGGTCGACCGGCTTGCCCTGCGCCTCGGCCAGTTCCTTGAGGATCTGCGCCTCGTTCTCGCGCAGTTTCAGCGCGATCGGCCCGAAATGCCTTGACAGCTCGGCATCGTCGTTCTGCTCGGCCAAGGCCTCGGCCCAGTAGCGGGCGAACCAGTAGTGGCTGTCGCGGTTGTCGGGCTCTCCCACCTTGCGGCTGGGCGAACGGCCCTCGTCCAGAATGCCCTGAGTCGCTTTCTCGGCGGCGCGGCCAAGCACGTCGGCCTTGTCGTTGCCCTGCCCGTCGGCGAGGAACTTGAACGACTCGCCCAGCGCGCAGAATTCACCCATCGAATCCCAGCGCAGGTGGTTCTCCTCCTGCAACTGCTGCACATGCTTGGGGGCCGATCCGCCCGCGCCGGTCTCAAACAGCCCGCCGCCATTCATCAGCTTGACGATGGACAGCATCTTGGCCGAGGTGCCCAGCTCCAGGATCGGGAACAGGTCGGTCAGGTAGTCGCGCAGCACGTTGCCGGTGATCGCGATGGAATCCTTGCCGGCGGTGATCGTCTCCAGGCTCTGGCGGGTCGCCTCGCGCGGGGCCATGATCTTGAACTTGTCGGCCACGCCGGCCTTTTCCAGTGCGGGCTTCACATACTTGATCAGCTCCGCGTCATGCGCGCGGTTCTCGTCCAGCCAGAAGATCGCCTCGGACCCGGTCAGGCGCTGGCGATCCATCGCCAGTTCGATCCAGTTCTCGATGGGGGCCTTCTTGACCGTCGCGGCGCGCCAGATGTCGCCCTCTTCCACCGCGTGTTCGTGCAACGTCTCGCCATTGGCCAGCACGATACGGATCACGCCATTGCCCGGCGCCTCGAAAGTGGTGGGGTGGGAGCCGTATTCCTCGGCCTTCTGCGCCATCAGGCCGACATTGGCCACCGCACCGGCGGTCGAGGGGTCGAGCGCGCCGTTCTCCTTGAAGAAGCGAATGGTCTCGTCATAGACCGGAGCGTAGCAATTGTCAGGAATGACGCAGTTCACGTCGCCCTTGTTGCCCTGGCTGTCCCAGCCCTTGCCGCCCGCGCGGATCACCGCCGGCATCGAGGCGTCGATGATCACGTCCGACGGCACGTGCAGGTTGGTGATGCCGCGGTCCGAGTCGACCATGTACATCTCGGGGCGCTCGGCGCGCACGGCCTCGATGGCCTGTTTGATCTCGGGCTTGTCCTCGACCTTCTTCAGCAGGTCGCCCATGCCCGAATTCGGGTTCACGCCCAGCGCTTTCAGCTCTTCGCCATACTTGTCGAAGACGGGCTTCAGCCACGCCTTGACCGCATAGCCAAAGATGATCGGGTCCGAGACCTTCATCATCGTGGCCTTCATGTGCAGCGAGAACATGGTGCCGTCCGACTTGGTATCCTCGATCGCGTTGCCCAGGAACTCCGACAGCGCCTTCACCGACATGAAGGTGGCATCGACCACCGTGCCCTCGTCCAGGTTCCAGCCGTCTTTCAGGACCTGCGGCTCGCCGCTGGTGCCCACGAATTCGATCCGTGCCTCGCCCGCCTGGTCCGCGCTCAGCGTGGCGGATTTCTCGTTGGCATAGAAATCATTGCCCGGCATGGACGAGACCTTCGTCTGGCTGTCCTTCTCCCATTTGCCCATCGAATGCGGGTTCTTCTGGGCATAGTTCTTGACCGCCGCCGCCGCGCGCCGGTCCGAGTTGCCCTCGCGCAGGACGGGGTTCACCGCCGATCCCTTGATCGCGTCATAGCGCGCGCGAACCTCTTTCTCATCGTCCGTCGAGGGCTCATAGGGATAGTCGGGAATGTTGTATCCCTGCTCCTGCAGTTCCTTGACCGCCGCGACCAATTGCGGGACCGAGGCCGAGACGTTCGGCAGCTTGATGACATTCGCCTCGGGCGTCTTCACGCGGATGCCCAGCGTCGCCAGGTCGTCGTTCTGGCGCTGCGCCTCGGTCAGCTTCTCGGGAAAGCTCGCGATGATTCGACCGGCCAGCGAGATGTCGCGGGTGCCCACGCTGATGCCCGCCGCCGACGCGAAGGAGCGGATGATCGGCAGGAAAGAGGCCGAGGCCAGCTCCGGCGCTTCGTCTACAATGGTATACACTATGTCTGGGTTCGTGTGATCTGCCATGGTCCCTTACCTTTTTCGGCCTGTCTGGGGCGTGAGAGCGGTGGCGCGGACGCGCCACGGCGGGAAGACCGCCAAGGCCCTTCTCGCGGGGTCGGCGGTGGATGTGACGCGCCTCCCTTAGCCCACGCGCGCCGCCCGATCAATCGGATCGCCGCGCGCAAATTGTCCCAACGGCAGGGAATCCCGCTGATCCGCCCTCTTCACCGTAACCGATGGGCGGCGGCCCGCAGCTTGCGCATTTTCGGGATTTCACCCGTCGCCCGCCGGGATATAACGATGCTCCCGACATCATCCGCGCAGGAGAGCCCATTGGACACCCCCGCCCGCATCGCCCGCACCATCGCAACCGAGATCGGCGCCCGCCCCGAACAGGTCGACGCGGCGGTCAAGCTTCTGGACGAGGGGGCCACCGTCCCCTTCGTGGCGCGCTACCGCAAAGAGGCGACCGGCGGGCTGGACGACACACAACTGCGCACTCTGTCCGACCGGCTGGATTACCTGCGCGAGCTCGAAGCGCGGCGCGAGACGATCCTCGGCTCGATCAAGGAGCAGGGCAAGCTCACCGACGATCTGGCGAAATCCATCGCCGGGGCCGAGACCAAGGCGCAGCTCGAAGATATCTACCTTCCTTATAAGCCCAAGCGCCGCACCAAGGCGATGATCGCCCGGGAAAACGGGCTGGAGCCGCTGGCGGACGCCATCCTGTCTGACCGGCAGGCCCAGCCCGAGGCGTTGGCGAATGGCTACCTCTCCGATGCGGTGCCCAGCGCCAAGGACGCCCTCAACGGCGCGCGCGACATCATCGCTGAACGCCTGACGGAGGATGCCGAACTGCTTGGGGCGCTGCGCGAGCACATGCAGAAAGAGGCGGTGCTGAGCGCCAAGGTGATCGAGGGCAAGGAAACCGAGGGCGCCAAGTTCAGCGACTATTTCGCCCATTCCGAACGCTGGGCCACCGTTCCCTCGCACCGGGCGCTGGCGATGCTGCGCGCCCAGAAAGAGGGGATCGTGACCCTCGACATCGCCCCGCCCGATGCCGAGCAGGTCGAGGGGCTGGTCGCCTCCCGCCTGAGCACCAGGGGACAGGGGCCGGGCGATGCCTGGCTGCGCAAGATCGCAGGCTGGACCTGGCGGGTGAAACTCTCGCTGTCGATGATGGTCGAGCTGATGGGGGATCTGCGGTCCCGCGCGCAGGAAGAGGCCATCGCCGTGTTCGCCCGCAACCTCAAAGACCTGCTATTCGCCGCCCCCGCGGGGAACCGCCCGACCCTGGGCCTTGATCCCGGGATCCGCACCGGGGTCAAGGCGGCGGTGGTCGATGGCACCGGCAAGCTGGTGGCGACCGACACGCTTTATCCCTTCCAGCCCAAGAACGATCTGCGCGGCGCGCAAGCGGCGATCGTGAAACTCGTCAGCCAGCACGGCGTCGAACTCATCGCCATCGGCAACGGCACCGCGAGCCGCGAGACCGAGCGCATGGTGGCCGAGGCGCTGACCCTCCTGCCCAAGGGCGTGACCCCGCCGACCAAGGTCGTGGTCAGCGAGGCCGGCGCCTCGGTCTATTCCGCCTCGGAACTGGCCGCGCGCGAGTTTCCGGGCCTCGATGTCAGCTTGCGCGGCGCGGTCTCGATCGCGCGACGGCTGCAGGACCCGCTGGCCGAACTGGTCAAGATCGAACCAAAGAGTATCGGCGTCGGCCAGTACCAGCACGATGTCGACCAGCACCGTCTGTCGAAATCGCTCGAAGCGGTGATCGAGGACGTGGTGAACGCCGTGGGCGTCGATCTCAACACCGCCTCCGCGCCGCTCTTGGCCCATGTCTCTGGCCTCGGCCCCGGCCTGGCCGAGGCGGTGGTCGCCCATCGCGACCAGAACGGCGCCTTCACCTCGCGCAAGGAGCTGCTGAAGGTCTCGCGCCTCGGCCCCCGCGCCTTCGAGCAATGCGCGGGCTTCCTGCGCATCCGCGACGGCAAGGAACCGCTCGACGCCTCCTCCGTCCATCCCGAGGCCTATGACGTGGCGCGCCGCATCGTTTCGGCCTGCGGCCGCGACATCCGCCAGATCATGGGCCATGAGGGCGCGCTCAAGGGACTCCGCGCCGAAGAATTCGTCGATGACCGCTTCGGCCTGCCCACCGTGCGCGACATCCTGTCGGAACTGGAAAAACCCGGCCGCGACCCGCGCCCCAGCTTCAAGACCGCCAGCTTCGCCGACGGGGTGGAACAGATCACCGACCTGAAACCCGGCATGGTGCTCGAGGGGACGGTGACCAATGTCGCGGCCTTCGGCGCTTTCGTCGATATCGGCGTCCACCAGGATGGGCTGGTGCATATCAGCCAGCTGGCCGACCGTTTCGTGAAGGACCCGCACGAGGTGGTGAAGACCGGGCAGGTGGTCAAGGTCACCGTGGTCGAGGTCGACGTGCCCCGCAAGCGGATCGGGCTGACCATGCGCAAGGATGGCGGCGCCTCGGCACGTGAGGATCAAAAGATGCGCGGCCCCCGAAAGGAGAACAAGCCGAAAGCGAAAACCGGCTCTAAACCGCAGAGTAGAGACGATTCCGGTGGCGCGTTGGGTGCCGCTCTGCGCGATGCAATGCGGTCGCGCTGACGCTCATATCTCGTAACTGTTCAGATCCTCTACGATCTCGGCGGGGCCGTGAAAATGCTCCGCCAGGTCGGCCGCGGCGCTTGCGTGACCTTCGGCACTGTCCATGTGGATGCGGAAATGGCTCAGCAACAGCCGTTTGACACCCGCATACTGAGCAGTTCGCGCGATATCGGCTGGCGTCGGCGAGAATGCGGCGATCGCCGGGTGGATGTTGTCGACGGACAGACGATAGCACCAGTGAACAAGCAAATCGGCGTCCTTTTGCAACGCAGTCAGGCTGTCGCAAAGTCCTGCGTCTCCAGAGTAGACAAAGGATTTACCGCCTGCTTCCACGCGAAACGCCATGCAGTCAAAGGCGGGCTGTGCGTGGGGCACTTCGCAGGAGGTCAATCGCCAACCGTCGCCCCCGAAGCTGAAGCCGGGCCGGATCTCGGTTACCTCTGGCGCTGGCCATTGGCGGGGCAGGGTTCCGCCCCGCGCGACCCAGACCTGCTGGCTGGGGGCAAGCTCTGTTCTGGCGACAAGGTCTGGCGACAGCACGCCGTCCGGGCCAAAAAGAAGCTCGGTTTGTCGCGCGATTGGCTTTGGTCCCCAGACCTTGAGCGGTGGCGCGCCCTCGTCCCACGCAGCGTGGACGAGGCGGGCATAGTCCATCATGTGGTCGCTGTGCAGATGGGTGAAGAAAAGATGCGTGATTTCCGAGGGCAGACGCCCGGAACGGAGCAAGTTGTCGAAGACGCCGCCGCCGCAATCGAACAGGATGCGATCGTCTCCGATTTCCAGAAGATAACCCGAGGACGCGCGGCGGACATACGCTTCGGGAGAGCCCGAGCCGAGAACCGCAAGTTTCATGTTTTCTCCAAGCTGGGCGGAGGGGTCGCGCCGGGCGCGCCAAGCGAAAGGGCAGCTTGACGCCCGCCATGCCGTTTGATCAGGGCCGCCTGATCAGTGAATGCCTGGGCGTCGACGGCTTCGGGGTCGATCCGGGCGCGCAGTGCGGCCTCCATCCGTGCAAGCGTTTCGGCGTATTCAGGGTCTGCGGCCAGATCTTTGGTTTCCTCCGGATCGCTGTCGAGATCGTATAGTTCGGGCTGGAACCCGACATAGTGATGGTATTTCCAGCGACCGATGCGAAGCATGAATGCCCCCGATACGGCCCCGGCGGCATGGTATTCCGAAAAGACCGGGCGCTCCGGGTCCTCGCGGCGCGCCGCGATGGAATAAAGGCTTTCGGCATCCTCGGCCCCATTCAGGTCGACTTCGAAATGGGCGGCGATAGTGGCCGAAAGGTCGATCAGGCTTACTGGCGTGTCACAGGTTCCCGTATCTATGCCCGGTCCAGCCATAATGAGCGGCACAGCGGTGCTTTCCTGATAGAGGTTCGACTTGCCCCAAAGGCCGCGGACGCCGACGTTGTCGCCGTGATCCGAACTGTAGATCACGGTGGTAGTCTCCGACAGCCCGGTCTTTTCAAGCGCGCCGAGGATAAGGCCCAGATTGTGATCAAGCCATGTGCAAAGGCCGAAGTAGCTGGCCATTGCTGCCAATCGTTCCTCTTCGCTTTTGAAACTGGCCTCACTGTCCATGATGGCGTTCTGCTTTTCGACCCAGGGATGGCGTGGGTGACCGTCGCGTGGGTGGAGTTTCGCATCGGGCAACCGGTCGTGCGGGTAGAGGTCGTAAAACTCCTGCGGCACGACGAGCGGAAAGTGAGGCGCGACGAGGCCGACATAGAGACACCACGGGTGTTCGCTTTTGGCGTGATCGTGGAGCCATCGTACGGTTCGGCTGGTGACCGCAGTGTCGTAGTCGGTGTATTTGGAGTGACCCGGCCCGATGTAGTCGCCAAGCATCCGTGTAGTCCCGCCGACACGCTCATCCTCCCGGCGGATCGAGGCCCAGACCATTCCGACACCGCCGGCCACCATCATGGGGATATGTTCGACGTCGAAACCTGCCGGATCCTCCTCGGCGCGATAGTGAAGCTTGCCAATGGACTCGACCGGAACACCGCGCGATTGAAGGGCATGGCCCCAACCCGGGATCGACCCGTCATAGGGCATGGCGTTGTCCCACATCCGCGTCTGATGGACATAGCGACCCGTCGCGAAGCTCGCCCGCGCAGGCACGCAGATGGGGGAGGGTGTATAGGCGTTTGTGAAGCGCGTTCCGCGTGCCGCCAAAGCGTCCAGTTTCGGTGTCTGTACAAGGGGGTGCCCGGCGCAGCCCATTGCGCGAGACTGATGTTCGTCGGACAGGATCACAAGAAGGTTCGAGGTCATCGTTGCGCCTCCAGATCTTCGATCGCACCTTCCAGCTTGTCGAAAGCGTCGTAGAGCATTGCCAACTCGCTGGCTGTCAGCGCGCTTTCGAGACGGTCCCGCCGCCGGTGCATCCAGGGTCGCGCCCGCTCGTAAAGATCAAAGCCCTTCTCTGTCATCCGCATCACATGAGATCTTCCGTCTGATTCGCTGATGGTGCTCGTCAGCAGCCCGTCCTCGACCATCCTCTTGAGCGTTCGGCTGATGAGGCCCTTGTCGAAGCCGGTCTGGCGGACGATCTCGGCCGGCGTGATTTCGCCATGCGCCTTCACCATGACGAACATGCGCCACTGATTGATCGAGATACCTGCCGATTCCTTAAGGATTCTGGCCGCTTGGGCGTTGAGTTTGGAACTCAGGCGCAGAAGGCGCAGCGTGATTAGGCGCTGCAGCGGCCTGTCGATTTCGACCTCTTTGGGCAGGGTGTTCGGCATCGTGGTGGTCTCCGGTGTGGTTGGAGAAGACTGGCAGCCAAAAGTTGATTGGTCAACTTTTTAGTTGACGTATCAACCTTTGGGTTCCATGCTCGTTCGAGAGCATTCAGGGAGGATGACATGCAGCGTTTCGTCAAAGCAGGGATCACCGCGCTTGGTTTCGCGGTTCTGGCAACCGGCGCGATGGCCGCCGATTGGACGCCGCCGGGGCCAATAAAGTTGCTGATCGGTTTTCACGCTGGCGGGGGTGCCGATACCCAGGCCCGGCTGATCGCCGAAGAACTGGAACAGCGGCTGGGCTGGGAATTTGTACCCGAACAGGTGACAGGCAAGGGCGGGTTGAACCTTGCGAATGCGCTCAAGGACGCACCGGCGGATGGAACCACCATCGGAATGGCCGTGACCGAGACGCTGGGCTACAATATGGCCGCATCGCGGACGAACATGACGCCTGCTGATTTCACGGGTATTACGACCACCGCCGGTTTCCAGATGGGTATCGTCTCGCTTAGCTCGAAGGGCTGGAAGAGCTTTGACGAGGTCATAGCAGCCGCCAAGGACGGCGCCGAATTACGGTTCGGCGTGATGACCCCGAAACTGGCCGATCTTGCCTATCTGCTGAGCAAGGCGCAGGGGGTTGAGTTCAACATCGTCTCGGTCAAGGGCGGCAAGGCCGTGATGGATGGCGTGAACGCCGGCGATCTCGATCTCGGCTTCATGGCCGGTATCCAGGCGAAAGGCGTTGCCGCCGGAGATCTCGTCAACCTGGCCTCCGCCCTGTCGGAGCCCCTCGAGCAGACGCCCGAGGCCCCAACGCTGAAAGATCTTGGTGTCGATTACAACGCCGATGGCTACTTCGTCTTTATCGGCCCCGCGGGGATGCCCGAAGATGCGCGAAACGCCATGGCATCTGTCATCGGTGATATCGTGAATGATCCCGAAACCAAGGCTGGGGGCTTGATCAAGAAAACCTTCGGCGGCGCCACGACGATCAGTGGCGAGGAACTGACGAAGATGTTGGCCTCTGACTATGATTTGGCCGGGGGCCTGCTCGAAGCGGCATCCAAGTAAACATCGAAACGGCCGGGCCATCGTTCGAGATGCCCGGCCGTCCTGTATCCGGACGGAGTGAAGCCGATGCCACGCCATTCAAAGGGGAACCTCATCCTCGGAATTTGTGTGCTTGGTTTCTCGGTGCTCCTGCTTGCGGTGTGGATCCCGATGGACACAGATTCCGGGCTAATCCTGGAAGTGCGCCGCCAAGTCATCATAGGCGACGCCCTAGCCCCGACGGTTGCGTCATTGTTCCTTCTTGTCGGGGGTGCCTTGCTTGTTTCGGTTGAACGAAAGTCGATGGACCAACCAGGTCTTTCGGCGCGGGATATGGCATTTGTCGCAGGGCTCGTCGGGATAGTCGCCCTCAGCCTCGTGGTGATGCGTCACGCTGGACCGCTGGCCGTCGCCCTGTTCGCGGAGGAGACCGCGGAGTACCGATTGCTGCGGGGGACGGCACCCTGGAAATACATTGGGTACTTTCTTGGCGGAACCATGATGATCATCGGCATGGTCGCCTTGGTCGAAGGGCGCATCAGGCTTCGCATCCTCGTGATCGCGGCCTTTGCGGTGCTGGCGATGATCGTACTCTACGACCTGCCATTCGAGGACCTTCTCCTGCCGCCAAACGGGGATGTCTGATGGGCACTCTCGACTATATCTGGATGGGGATACTGGCGGTCTTCCAGGGCCCGGAGCTGTTCTCGGTCTTGGGTCTCCCGGTCTCGGTCACGCTCGTCATGATCCTCGCGGGCTTCCTGACCGGCATCGCTGTGGGCGCGACACCGGGTCTGGCCGGACCAATCGCCATGGCGATCGCGTTGCCGATCCTGATTTCGATTTTCGGGTACACACCCGATGCGTTGCTGCCTGTCATGGGCTTCCTGATCGGCGTGATGAAGGGCGCGACGATAGGCGGGGCGGTCCCGGCTATACTGTTCAACACGCCCGGCACTCCGGATGCCTACATGACCACGCTGGACGGCTACCCGATGACACAGCGTGGCAAGGCAGGCAAAGCGCTGCGCGTAGCGCATTTCGCCTCGGCCTCCGGCGACACGTTTTCCGATATCGTCCTGATCGTTTGCGCGCCTTTCCTGGCACTTCTGGTCGAAGCCTACCTGGATCTTCCCGAGAAGACTGCGTTGCTTGTCCTGTCGCTCAGCTTCATCGCGGCGGTGATCGGCGGCTCTCCCGGCAAAGGGCTGATCTCGATCGGCCTGGGCCTTCTGGCCGTCTATATCGGGACGGGAGAAGACTTCTATCCCCGACTGTCGCTGGGCACGCAGGAGCTCAGCAGGGGCTTTCCGATTTCGACGGCGGTTCTGGGCGTGCTGATCATCGGTGCCGTCCTGAAGGAATTGCAGGATCTCTGGCGGCAAAAGCGTACCATCGGCGACGTACCCGATTATCGCGAGAACGGGGATCAACGCCTGTACTGGGCCGATATTCGTCGATTGATGCCCTTTGTCGGGCGGTCCGCGTTGATCGGTACAGCCATTGGTGCCTTGCCGGGGATCGGGTCAACGCTTGCCGCGACACTTGGCTATACGGTTGGCCGCAGACGGTATGCCAAGGTCAAGCGTCCGGACGCTCCGGAATGGGGCGAAGGCGCAAGCGAAGGGATCGTCGCGACCGAGGCCGCGAACAGTTCGGTTTCGGGGGCGAACCTGATCCCGGTCCTCTCGCTCGGTATCCCCGGCAACGCCGCCGCAGTCTTCCTGATCCTTGCCGCCGAAAGCATTGGCGGGTTCAATCCCGGCCCATCAGTCTTTCGCTTTACCGAGGATGCGGTGAACCCGGAACTGGTCGTGGCCTTCGGCCTTTTTACCGCAATGATGATCGCCAACCTGATGAACTGGACCATCGGCGGGCTCTTCATGCGGTCCATGGGCGTGATGATCCGCATTCCCAAGCATATCCTGCTGCCTTCGGTTCTGCTTCTGACGCTGACGGCTATCTACGTGCAGGAGACCCGGATGGAAGCGATCTGGTTCGCAATGGGTTTTGGCGTTCTGGGGTACCTGATGCGCATGCTCGGAATCTCGCCCCTGCCGTTCGTGATCGCCTTCATTCTCGGCGGGAAACTCGAGGAAAGCGCACGTCAGGCCTTCGCGGCAACCGGCGGTGATCCGTGGTTTCTATTCACCAGTCCGGTGGCCGCGCTTTTCATGGCGGCTTCGGTTGCCGTGATCGTTCTTACACAGCGCAAACCGGCACAAACACATCCAAGGGAGCGGACATGACCCGACCGAACATCCTCCTCATCTCGGCAGATCAGCAGCGGGCCGATTGTTTCGGCTTCATGGGACGGAGGGTCAAGACACCGCATCTGGACCGGTTGGCCGCAGACGGCACACACTTCTCTGCCTGCATTACGCCATGTGTGGTCTGTCAGCCGGCGCGTGCCTCGATCCTGACCGGACAACTGTGTCGAACTCACGGGGTACACGACAACGGGATCGACCTGAACCCCGAGATCGGCGAAAAGGGGTTTGCTGGCGCGCTGACGGCCGCAGGCTATGAAACCTCGTATTTCGGCAAGGCCCACTTCTCGACCTATCACACGTTCGAGGCAACGGGCTCGCCGGAATGTCTGAAATCCTCGGCCAGCTATCCGCCCGATTGGTACGGCCCCTACATGGGGTTCGGGCATGTCGAGTTGATGTTGGTCGGCCACAACTGGTTTCCACCGGAAAAGCCGCCCGCCGGGCAACACTACGAAAGGTGGTATCATGCCGATGGGCGCGGGGATGAAAAGACGGCTCTCTACTGGGAGAATGCGGGCGATACGCGTGGCGCGGCGCAGACGTGGCATTCCAAGTTGCCGTCCGCGTGGCACAACTCCACCTGGACCGCGGATCGCGCCATCGAATGGTTGAAGCATGATCGCAATCCCGAACAACCTTTCTGCACTTGGGTAAGCTTTCCCGATCCGCATCACCCGTTCGACGCGCCCGAGCCTTGGTCGCGCCTGCATGATCCTGACGAGGTGGACCTGCCCGAGAACCGCACTCGCGATTTCGAGAATCGGCCCTGGTGGCACGAGGCCGTGCTGACGAAGGAACCCGCCGGACCGAAGAAGAACGCCGAGACCCGCAAGGCCTATAGCCGAATTCCCGAGCAGACGGACGAGCAGTTGCGCGAGATCATCGCCAACACATATGGCCAGATTGCCCTGATCGACCACAATGTCGGGCGCATCCTGATCGCGCTCGAAGAGGCGGGCTTGGCAGAGAACACGCTGGTTGTCTACATATCGGACCACGGAGACTGGCTGGGCGATCATGGGCTGATATTGAAGGGGCCGATGCACTATGAGGGCCTTTTGCGCGTGCCGATGATCTGGCGGGGGCCCGGCGTCCCGGCGGGGCGCGAAGTGGAGGATCCGGTTTCGACACTCGATCTGGCGGCGAGTTTCTGTGATTATGCCAGTGCAGAGCCGCTTTTGCCGCAACATGGCACCAGTCTCAGACCCTTGATCGAGGCGGAGGGGGCGCGCGACTACGCTCTCAATGAATGGGAACTTCTTCCGACCCGGGCGGGCGTGGCGCTCTCACTCAGGACAGTAAGGACCAAACGCTACAAGATGACTGTCGATCTGCGATCGGGCGCCGGCGAGCTGTACGACTTGGAAGCGGACCCGCATGAGATGGCCAACATTTTCGACGAAGCCGACGCTGCCGAACTTCGAGATCGTCTCATGGGCTACATAGATCGTCGGCCCGACGATGCGATCGGCCTTCAGGAGCAAGTGGGTATGGCCTGAACGGTCGCAACGGAAAAGGCGCCCCGAAGAGGAGCGCCTCTTTTAATTCTGACCGGCGGATCCGTTCAGATCGACTCTTCGATCCAGCCTTTCAACGCGGCCTTGGGCGCGGCGCCCGCACGGTTAGACACGACTTGGCCATCCTTGAAGATGAAAAGCGCGGGAATGCCCCGGACGCCCATCGCGGCGGCCGCGTTCGGGTTGTTGTCGACATCGACCTTGGCAATCTTGACCTTGCCTTCATATTCGGTCGCCAACTCTTCCAGAGCGGGTCCGATCTGTTTGCACGGGCCACACCATTCTGCCCAGAAATCAACCACCACGGGGATGTCCGAATTCTTGACCTCGGCGTCGAAGGTTTCGTCGGTAACGGCTACGGTGGACATATTCTGTCTCCTGAATGACGGGTGCTTGGCTTGAGAACGTAGAAACGCGCGGGGCGAAGGTCAAGCGGCCCATCCCCGAGCGAGCGCCTGTGTCACGGCATCGTGCGGTAACAGCATCAACGCAGCGGTCCGTGTCCAGAGAATGGCGGTCTCTATCCGCCGGGTGGGGTAAATGGAGCCGATCAGCGCCGCATAAGCCCCCATCTGCCGCAGCAGGCCCTCGGGCACTTGCTGAGGCGTGTCCGGTACGAGGATGTTGGTTTTGAAATCGACGATCAGCACCCGGTCTTTCTCAAGGATCAGGCGGTCGATCACGCCATGCAGGCGCAGCCCTTCGATCTCACCGCTGACGGGAACCTCGGCCAATGAGCCCGGCGCGAAAAGAAACCCGATTTCAGTGTCCTTCAGGACGTGCGCCGCTTCGGCCAGCAGTTCGTCTCGCGTGCCTGGATCGAAAGATGGCAGCAGGTTCGCGCATGCCGTGTGCCAGGCGCTCTCTTCGAGAACAGGCAAGGTTTCCAGCAGCAGGTGAAGGGCCGTCCCTCTGGCCTTGGCGGTTTCTTCATCGCGACCGGGATCGCCCGGCAAGGCTTTCGCCCCGCCCAGGTCCGACGGGCTGAGCGGTTTGACGGGCTCGACCGGCGGCGCCACGGGGTCGTGGACAAAACCGGGCAACACCGGCTTTTCCGTTACCTCGAATCCGGGCTGAACGATCGGTAACCCGTGCCAGTCGCCATGCTCCAGGCGGCGCAGGCCCTCTTCGGGAATCTCGGTCGCACCGGCAGGGCCCATCGCTTGCTGGATGAGGCCATACCAGCTGTCTTCTGCCTCCTTGCCCAGGTCTCCCGCGGCGGCGACGATCAGCCATTTCTCGGCCCGGGTTAGCGCCACGTAGAGAAGGCGCATGCGTTCGTTCATTTGCCTGGCTTGTGCGGCTGCTCGTGCCTCGGAGATCACGGGCGGAGACTCGGCCTGCGGCACCTTCCACAGGGGAGTATCTTGCGCCAGCATCACCTCCGCGTCGCGGGGCGGCTTGCGTCTGGCGGTGTCGGGCAGGATGACGATCGGCGATTCGAGACCCTTGGAGCCATGCACGGTCATCACCCGGATCATGTTGCCGACGCCGCTCATCTGGCGCTTGATCTCCAGATCGTCGGTCTGCATCCAGGTCAGAAAGCCGGTCAGGCTCGGGATGTCGGTGCGCTCGTATCCCAGGGCCTGGCTCAGTAGCGCATTGATCCCGTCCTCGGCCTCGGGACCCAGTCGGCCCAACAATTTGCGGCGACCGTCATGTCGGGTCAGGACGCGTTCGATCAGGTCATAGGGCCGCAGGAAATCCGTCTGGCCCCGCAGGTCGTCGAGCACGACAAGCGTTTCGGCGAATTCTGCCTTGCGGTGCCGCAGCGCGGTCCAGAGATACTCCCCGGGCGTCCGACGATGAGCCAGATCGAACAGGGCCTGTTCCGACCAGCCGAACAGTGGCGACTTGAGCACCGTTGCCAGCGACAGGTCATCCTCGGGCGTGGCGAGAAAGCTCAGCAGCGCGGCCAGGTCGCGCACGGCAAGCTCGGCGCCAACCTTCAGCCGGTCGGCCCCGGCTATGGGCAGTCCGGCGGCCTTGCAGGCGCGGATGATCTCGGCAAAGAGATCCGAACGCCGCTGGACGAGGATCAGAAAGTCGCCTGGCCGGACCGGGCGGCGCACGAAATGTCCTGGCCGGTCTCCATCGTCGGGGATGGTCTCGCCAGCGTCGATTATGGCCTTGATGCGCTGGGCGATGCTGTCGGCCAGAATGACGGTATGGTGCCGTGCGCCGGGCCGGTCGACCGGGTCGGTCCAGTCGTCCTCCTCGCTCTCCTCGGTCTTTTCGACCGGTGGCCAGAGGTCGACGCGTCCGGGCAGATCGGCCTTGAAGGCGCGGTGCTGCGCCTCCTTTCGAAAACCCGCCTCCTCCATCCCTTCGAAGACCAGGTCGACAAGCCGCAGGATCGCCTGCGACGAACGGAACGAGAATTCGAGTGTCAGGTCCTGTAGCCCTGCGCCGCTTTCGTGCAGCCGATAGCCGAATTCCCGCTGCATCCGGTCAAACGCCTCGGGGTCGGCTCCCTGAAAGGAGTAGATCGACTGTTTCTTGTCGCCTACCACGAAGATCGTGCGTTCCACCTCTGGCCGTGCACCCTCGCCCGAGGTGAATTCCTGCGCCAGTTTCTCGATCACGTCCCATTGTTCCGGGCTGGTATCCTGGGCCTCGTCCACGAGGATATGATCGATGCCGCCATCGAGCCTGTAGAGAACCCAGGCCGCAACGGCGGGATCGTTCAGCAGCTGCCGCGCGCGCAGGATCAGGTCGTCGAAATCCAGCCAGCCGCGCAGCTGCTTGCGGCGTTCGTATTCCGGAACGAAGGCGGCCGCGAAGCGGTGCAGCGCCAGCGACTTGCGCGCCGCCAACAAGCCCAGTCGCAATGCGCGACCGGCCTCGACCCGCCGCATCAGCGCCTCGAGCTCGGGCATGAACGTGGCCAGGGCCCCCTCGCGCACTGACTTGGTGGGGAAACTGCCGATCTTGGCGGTGAAGGGCTCCTTGGCGGTGGCACCGGTCAGCAGAACATTTTCCAGAACGGGTAGCGCCGCGAGTGAGCATTCGGTCACGGTCGCCAGCTTCTCGGCCGCCTTGGCATTGTTGCCGCCGCTGTCGCGCAGGGTAGGCAGAATCGCAGTGATCAGGTCGGGCTCGGACCCGTCGAACACCTCGGCCAGCAAAAGCTCTTCGTTGAAGTCGGGCGGGAGGTCGAACAAGCGCAACAGGTCTTCCCAGTCGCAAGGGTTGGTAAAGACATCGCGGCGGCCTGTGACTGCGGAGCAAAGTCCGTCGAACCCCTGGTCGGTGACGAAACGGGCAATGCCGTCGACAAGGTGCCCCCGCGGCTCCTCGGCCATATCCTCCAGGATTTCCTCGCGCAGCAGGGCGGCCGCGCGGTCTTCCATCTCGGCGAATTGCGGGCTGACCCCGGCCTCGAGAGGGAAGCGCCGCAGGAGCGAGGCGCAGAAGGAGTGGATGGTCTGGATCTTGAGGCCGCCCGGCGTTTCGATCGCGCGAGCAAAGAGCGTGCGGGCATGGGCCAGCCTGTCGGAGTCCAGCCCGTCGACACCCAGCTCGGCAAGTTGCTTGCGCAGCGCCGTGTCTTCTTTCATGGCCCATTCGCCCAGTCGCTTGAACAGGCGGTTCTGCATCTCGCTGGCGGCGGCCTTGGTATAGGTCAGGCACAGGATGTGCTGCGGCTCCACCCCGTTCAGCAGCAGGCGCGCCACCCGGTCGGTCAGCACCTTGGTCTTGCCCGATCCGGCATTCGCGGCAAGCCAGGTCGAGGCATCGGGACGTGCGGCGCGGAATTGCGCCTCGGACGCGGCGTCGCGGACCGTCATGTCAGATCCTCCGGAACCGGCGTTTCGGTCCGGTCCCATTCGCCGTAGCGGGCGAGTTGATCATAGTCTCCGATCAGGCTGTCGCGTTGCAGCATCCGGCGAGCCGTAAAGCCCTGTTTCGGGTCGAAATAGGCCGAGATCAATTTGCGAAGGTCGGCAAGCACCTTGTCTGGGGGCTCCTCTGCCAGCGGTGCTGCAACCTCCTTGTAGGTGCCACCCATGCCAATAAACACCGCTTCGGCAACCGGCGCGGGGCCGATCTCGGCAAAGCCGCCCTCTTCGGCGATGGCGGCCTCGATCAGCAGTTGCTTGTCGAAATGCTGCTGTTCCTTGGCGGTCGGCGGGGCGCCAGTCTTGTAGTCGTAGATCCGCAGCGACCCGCGCGCCGTTCGGTCAAGCCGGTCGGCCCGGCCGACCAGCGTGAAATCGAGCGGGGCGAGTTGCTGTTCCAGTTTCACTTCGAACGCTTCGGGCATCCCGTCGGTGCGGCGTGCGGACTCGGCCGCCAGGAAATCATCCGCGATCCGGCCAAGCCTTGCCAGCCAGAGTTTTCGGGCGCCGGGCCAGGCGACATGCTTTTCCAGCAACGCGGCGGCGCAGTTCAGAAACCCCTCGCGCGTGAGCAGCCCGGGATCGGCCATGCTGTCGCGCACGAAAGTTTCGAGGATCTCGTGCACCACGATCCCGCGCAGCAGCGCGTCGGGTATCCGAACCAGCGGGTCGAGGGGCCGCAGGTGCAGGACGTGTTTGGCATAGATTGCATAAGGGTCACGGATCAGCCGCTTGATTTCCGTCACCGACAGGCGCGTGGGGCGGGCGGCCACCGGTGGACGGGGAGAGGGCCGCGGTGCAGGAGCCGTGCGTGGGGCCTCTTCGAGCGCTTCCGCCCATTCGAGCCATTTACGACCGCGCGCGCGCATCCCGTCCAAGGCCGCCACACCCCCCTGTTCGGGCAGGCCCTGCAACAGGTTGGTCAACCGGTTGAGCCAACGCGACGGCACCGTCTCGGCATCGTCGGAGCGGGCCGCGCGGGTCAGCCAGACCTTTTCCGCGCCGATGGCCTGTTGGAAGTCATGCGCAGACAGGCCGATCCGGCGCTCGGGCAGCAACAACCCGGCCCTGTCCCGCATCTGGCGGTTGAGCCACGGATCGGGCGCGGGTGCCTCGGGCCAACTGCCTTCGTTCAGCCCGCCGAGGATCAGAAGCTCGGCGCCCATAACGCGCGCTTCGAGCGTACCCCAGATCATGATTCCGGCATGCGGCGCATCGCGGTCGCGAACCTCTTCCCCGGACAACAGGGTGCCCAGCAGGTTGCCGAAATCGCGGGCGAGCATCTCGCCGCCGTGCTCCGCCTCCTGCGACAACGTCTCCAGAACGGCAAGGGCCGCTTGGCCGGCCTTCTTGTCCCACAAAGTCCCAGCTCCGGATCCAGTGCTGCCTTGGGCAATCGCTTCTGCGGCCCGGCGCAGCCTGTCGACCCATTCGCCAAGCGGCCGCTCCTCTGGGTCATGCTGTTCGCACAGGGTTGCGTGCAGCCAGTTGATCCAGTTCTCGGGCAGCCTCTTGCGTTCCGCCGCCTGTGCGAGGCTCGTAGCATCGGGAAAGGGCGGGCCGTTGCGGCGCAGGTCCAATTCCAGGTCACGAGTATGGCGCAGGTGGTCGCCACGATCCGCCCCGGAGTGGGTCAGCGGATGCTTGAGCAGTGTCAGCAGCGCCTGACCGTCCAGCCGCCGCGCGAAAAGCTCTGCCACATGGCGCAGGAACCGCCCCGGCGGTGAGAGCTGCAGTGGCAGGCCCGCGCTGTCATCGGGAAGGATTCGCCAACGGTCCAGCGCGGCGGCGACCTGGCGCGTCAGCATCCGGTCGGGGGTGATCAGCGCCGCGCTTTGTCCCTCTTCGGCCGCCTGGCGCAGGCGCAGCGCGATAGCCAGGGCTTCCTCGCGCGGTGTGCGCGCCTCGACCAAGGTCACTCGCTCCATTGCGGTGTCGAGATCGCGCAGTTTCGGCCCCTCGGCCATCCAGGCATCTGTCACCGGCGCAGGTCTCAGGGCCAGCGAAACCACCCGGTTGCGTGCCGGCGCCGGGGCTTCTGTCGGAACCCATCGGTCGACTTGGCCGTGATCCAGTTCCAGCGCGTGCATCAGTTTGCGGAAGCGGAACTGCGGATGATCCTCGCTCAGAAGAGCCTCGTCCATCCCGTCCCAGACCGCCGCAGGCAAGTCGAAATCGAACCCAGGCAGGATGACCGCGCCCTGCGGCAGGCGCGCGATCGCCTGCATCAGCATCATGGTCGTCCCACGCGAGCCGGTCGAGCCGGCAAGTATCACGGGGTGTGTCGGCGGTGTCTCGGCCCAGCGCGCGATCAGGCGTTCGACGATCAGCCGCTGTCGCGCCTGCGGATCCAGCAATTCTCCTCCTGCGGCGAGGAAGTTCTCGGCGATATCTATGAAATGCTGGGCGCGCTCCCAGTGGCCGGACAGGTCGCTGACATCGAGGTCGCGTATCGTGTTGTGCGAGACCCCTTCGCCCGCCATTTCCTCGATCAGCCCGGCCAGGCTGTCGGCCAGATCAAATTGCGAAGATCGCGCAGCGAGGTCCGGTTGCGCCTCAAGCAGCTTGCCGATGAGTTGCGCCAATTTCAGGCGACGACGCAAGGGCGGGATCGCAGGCGCCAGTGTTGCGAGATCGCGAAGATCACCCAGTTCCGTCAACAGGCGTATACGCGGCAGGAAGCTTGCCGGCCCCTCGTCAAAGAAGCCGCGGACCCTGCGGAACATCCGCGTGGTGTTCAGGATCAGTTCCACCTGCGCCATGGTCTCGGGCGGGCGGTTCAACTGGCGGTGTTGCAACCCGGCCACCAAGTCGCGGCCGAAGTCCGCCCCTGGAGGCAAAGCGAAGACGCGCGGCCTCTCCTGCCGGTCAAACATGGGCCAGCATATCCTCGGCCAGTGTAACCCCGGCAGGCGTGCCGACATCGCACCAGCGCCCTGGATATCGCGCGGCGTGAAGGCGCCCGTCGGCCTGCATCAGGTCCCAGACGCGGTTGAGGGAGAAGACCTCTTCTCCGATCTCCGCCAGCCTTGCGGTCTTGATGATTTGCGCCCCGCCATAGATCAGGCCGGGTCCGCGGGTGATGCGGCCGTCGGCGTCGCGTGTGAAGTCACCGAGACCGGCGTGACCCTCGGCCTGCGCGGGAGGCACGCACATCAGAAGCGCGTCCATGCGCGCGGGCTCCCATTCCGAAAGCAGGCGGGCCAGCGGGTTCGGCCCCTGCCAGATTGCATCGGGGTTCAGGGTGATGACGGTATCGGCGTCCAGTTGCGGCAGCGCGGCTTTCAGCCCGCCGCCGGTGTCGAGGATGCGGTCCCTTTCCAGCGAGAGCAGCACGCCGCGCGGCGCCAGATGACGCTCCAGCTTGTCGGCCATGTGATGCAGGTTCGACAGGATCCTGGGAGGCCGGATCTCGTCGGCGAGGTCGAGCGCATGGTCGATCAGGGGCCGGCCGGCCACCTCGACCAGCGGTTTCGGCCGGTCGGCTGTCAGTGGCTGCATGCGCGTGCCGAAGCCAGCGGCAAAGATCATCACTGGAAAGGCTTGCATGATCAGGACCCTCGCAGCCGGTCAAGCACTTCCTTGGTTGGCGCCGGGAATGCGCCGCGCAGCAACTCGGCGATCGAAGCCAGGGCTGGATGATCGAGACCGCGCATCACGTGGTCCCAGACGGCTGGAAGCATCTCCAGGTACCGTGGTTTGCCGTATTCACGCCCCAGCCGGGCAAAGACCCCGATGATGCGCAGGTTGCGTTGCACGCCCAGCACGGCATAGGCGGTCCGAAAGGCGTGATCGTCCACGCCCGTGGCCGAGATATAGCGGTCGATCATCCGCATCTCGATGCCCGCGGGAACCGTTCTGCGAATGTCTTGCAGCAGAGACACGAGGTCATAGGCCGGGTGCGCCAGCATCGCATCCTGGAAATCGAGAAGGCCGACGCGCGCCGTTCCTTCCCTTTCCGGCAGCCAGATCAGGTTCTCGGCATGATAATCCCGCAGCATGAGTACCCGGGTCCCCTGCGTCGTGCGCTGAAGGATATCCTCGAACCGTGCTTCGAACCGTTCGCAACTGTCGGTATCTTGCTCGTGCAGGACATCGGCATAGGCCGTGAACGCGAGAGTGCAGGCCTCGGCCATGCGGGTCGGTCCGTAACTGTCGAGGGCGGGCGTCTCTGCCGCGTGCAGGGCGATCAGTACGTCTGTGGCCGCTTCATACAATTCTCGCTCCATCTCGGGTCGTGTGTCCAAGAGGCGGGCGAACAGGTCATCGCCCAGATCCTCGAGCAGAAGGAAGCCGTGCTGTACATCCTGTGCAAGTATCTCGGGCGCGCTGAGGCCGAGGCCGCGCAGAATTTCGGCGATGCGGACGAACCGCTCGACATCTTCGCCAAGTTCGGGGGCCGCATCCATCAGCACTGCCGAGTGGCCGGATTGTGGAGCGGTCAGCCTCTCATACCTGCGACGCGATGCATCACCTGCAAGCGTCTGCCGCCGGGCGTTCGCCCATCCAGCCTGTAACAGAAGCGCGTCAGCCAATACGGTGCGATTCGTCATGCCGCCTCACTCAGCAACCCGGACCACTCGGGAGCGGACCAGTGCAGCGAAACATGCCGCATCGAATCCCGTTCCGGATCCGGCATGAATGCCAGGGTAAGGGCTGTGTCCGGAGCTAGCGGGCCCAGGCGGTCCGGCCATTCCACAAGGCATATCGCCGTATTGAAGGCCTCGGTCAGGCCCAGTTCCTCGACTTCTTCCGGAGTGCCCAGACGGTATAGGTCGCAGTGCCAGATTTCACCATTCCGACCGTCGTAGACCTGTACGAGAGTGAAGGTTGGCGACGGAATATCCTCGGGCGTGGGCAATAGGGATTGTATCAAGGCCCGAGCGAAATGCGTCTTTCCTGCACCGATCCCGCCCTCGAGAAGGAGCGTGTGGCCGGGGCGGAGGCGGGCACCCAGCCGTCGGGCAAAAATTGCGGTTTCTTCGGGGCTGTCGAAGGTCAGGGAACGCTCTTTGGGCATCATGGCGCCACAATGACCTTGGCCCTGCTCGGCTGCAAGCTTGTTCAGGCCTTTTCCATGGGTTTCGCGGCAACGCGCTGCACTTGCTTTCCGGGGTCCGGATCAGGAACAAAGCGGACCAGCGTTGCGCTTTTCTGGATGGGGCTGACAATGCATGTCATCCGGTCTCCGTTCTTCAACGAGAAGCTCGCGGACCATTCCGCGCGGTCATCCTCGAGATCCACGAAATCGCGAATGTCCCCCCAGATCGGTGTCGGCTCAGACCTGTCCTGCCAGTCGCGCATCGCATCCACCACCGACACCTGTGCGAAACTGCTTTCCGGGTCGGCATTCCAGAGCGCGCGATAGGCCCTGTTGGAGTTTGTGAGCATGCCGTTCCCGGCGAAGACAGCGATTGCCTCGTCCAGTCCATCGAGAACCCATTGCCCCAATTCCAGTTCGGCGCGAAAGCGGCGGGTGAGCGTGATTTCGGCAGTGATGTCCTGGAACAGGAAAGCTATGGCACCGTCCGGGTGCGGGCGCCCGTTCACGGAATAGACCGAGCCGGAGGGCAGCGTCCATGTCTCCTGGTATCGGCCGTCGACCGCCGCTTCGACGAGGGCATTCATCTGCTGCCGCCAGCCCCCGTAATTCTTTGGTTCGGGCATGAGGTTCTGGTCCCTGAGCCTGTCAAAAAAGCTGGAAAGGCCGGGACGGCCGCTCAGGAACTGGGCGGGAAGGCCGGTGAGATCAACCAGGGCAGGGTTGAAGAGAGCCAGTTGCCGGTTTCGGTCAAAAATCGCGAGACCGATCGGTAGCTGGGCAAAGGTCTTGGTCAAGGTTTGGACGAAATTGCGCTGCGCGATTTCCGCATCGACGACGGCATTGACGTCGATCGCATAGCACAAGTACCCGTCATCCTGCGCGACAAAGGAAAGCTCGTACCAGAGTTTGCGGTCGCCCATGGGCGCATCAATCGACACTCGCGCCTTCTTGCCGGTATGAGGTTGTTCCGTGGCGCAGGGGAAAAGAGGGGACGAGCTATCACTGTCGTCACCTCGGACATGATGGACAAGCTTGGAATAGGTTTCGTTGCACCAGCGAAGGCGTCCATCCTTGTCCACTTGCCAGACCGGGTACGGTGCCTGATCCATGGCCCGTTGGAGCGAATGAGTTTCCTTGTGTTCCCCGGTGTCGATCGCTCCGGGGATGGAAAGTTCGACCTGGACACGAGCGGCTCCGTCTATCCATTCGCAAAGGACCCGCCGGATTTCGCCGCTAGTCGTGGGTGCCATGACGATCGAGCCGACATCGCGCAAACAGCTTGGGGTCATCGGAAAAGCTGGAAAATCCACTTTCAGCCTTTCGCGCAGGTCTTGCCAGGTGGAGACATCGGGCCAAGCCTCGTCCGAGCAGTCAAGCAGATCGGTTTCGTCGAAAAGATAGACGGCCCCAACAGTTTCGGTACCCGGTCTCAGGTGGGGCACGGTCACCCGGCGGTGGGGACGCAAAATCACTATGGCCGCAACGGCAGCCAAAAAGGCGCTGGTGGCCACCACGATCCAGTCAGTCATCAGTGTCCCTTTGTCTGCGATGCGGGCAATGATGCGAAGAGAAGGGTTAACGCTGCCTTAACTCAAATCCGAAAGGGTTGATTGAGGCCCATCGGAACGGCGTTTTCGCCTTGTTGCGCGTCGATCAGCGTGCGTGGCCATGTCACCTGCACAATGGCGCCGCGCCGCTCCGGGCGGCGAGTGAAGCGCTGGTATGGATCCGAACCGTTCGCAAAGCGCAGGTCGGCCCCGCTGCGTTCCAGCAGCGTCTTCGCGATGAACAGGCCCAGACCCATGCCCTCGTATTCCGGCCGGGCCTCGCGGTCGCTTTCGGCACGGCGGCGGCGGACGAAGGGATCGCCGATCCGGCCGAACATTTGTGGCGGGTAGCCGCGGCCGTCATCCATGATGCGCACCACGATTTCTTCGTCCGTCCATTCGGACTCGACCCAGACATTCGCGCGGGCAAAATCCACCGCGTTCTGGATCAGGTTGCGCAGCCCGTGGATCACCTCGGGTTTGCGCAGGATCGCAGGTTGCTGAAGGTCGCCGCCGTCGCCCGGGCCTTCTTCGAAATGGAGTGTCTTTCCACGGCCCATATGCGGTTCGGCTGCCTCGTGGATGACGGTCGAGAGCGGCGCTTGCCGCAGGTGAAGGTCGTCCTTGCCGGCCCGGCCCATGTCGCGCAGGATGTCGCGGCAGCGGTCGGCCTGCTCGCGGATCAGGGCCGCGTCCTCCCGCAGATCGGGCCGGTCGTCGAGTTCCTCGATCAACTCCGAGCTCGCCAGCTTTATCGTTGCCAGCGGCGTCCCAAGCTCATGCGCCGCGGCTGCGACGACGCCGCCCAGATCGGTCAGCTTCTGTTCGCGTGCCAAGGCCATATGTGTGGCCGACAGCGCCTCGGACATCGACTGTACCTCTGAACTGATGCGATGCGAATAGGCGCCCAGGAACCCGATGGCGATGATCAGCGCGACCCAGTTGCCGAAGACGAAGATGTCGGGCACCCGAAGGACAAAGCCCTGCTCGGTCCGCAGCGGCAGATGAAACTCCGCCAAGAGCGTGACGAGGATGATCGCCGTGCCCCCGATCAGCACGGTGGAGCGCAGCCCCATCACATTGGCCGAGATCGTCACGGGCCCCAGCAGCAGCAACGCGAAGGGGTTGTGCAGCCCGCCGGTCAGGTAGAGCAGGATAGCGAGTTGGAGAAGGTCGAACATGACCATCAGGAAATTCTCGAACTCGCTCAGGCGCTTGTTCTCGGGGAACAGGAAGGTCGCGGTCAGGTTGCCCAGCACCGACACGCCGATGGTGATGTAGCACAGCACCAGTTCCAGCTGGATGTGATACATCCGCTGCGCGACGGTGATCGCGGCGATCTGCCCGCCGATGGCCACCCAACGCAGGACGATCAGGGTGCGCAAGCGGATCCAGCTGCTGCGTTCGCCCCCCCGAAGAAGGTTCATGTCGGATTGGGCCATGGTCCATTATGTCCTGTTGCAACGGCTTGGTATCTTGATAGGTGTCTGGCCGAAAACGTTCAATCTCCGCTTGCCTGCAAGGTTCCATGCCATGACCCGCCTCTACGCCATTCTGGCCGCTCTCGTAATTGCCCTCGGATTGGGCGCGATTTACGTGATGACCCTCGGACGGGGCGGGGACGACCAGTTCGCCCAGTGCCGCGAGGGCCAGGTGGCCGGTGGGCCGGGCAGCATCGGCGGACCGTTCGAGTTGGTGAATGCCCAAGGCGAGACTGTGACCGACAAGGACGTGATCACGAAACCCTCGCTCATCTATTTCGGCTACACCTTCTGTCCCGATGTCTGCCCGCTCGACACGGCGCGCAACGCCGAGGCGGTGGACATGCTCGAAGAGAGCGGCCACATGGTCACGCCGGTCTTCATTTCGATTGACCCTGACCGTGACACGCCCGAGGCGGTTGGCGATTTCGCCGCCAACCTGCACGAGCGCATGATCGGCCTCACCGGTTCGCCCGAGCAGGTCAATGAGGCGAGCCGCGCTTACAAGACCTATTACAAGGCTCAGGACAAGAGCGACGACTACTACCTGGTGGATCACTCGACCTTCACCTACCTCGTTCTTCCCGAACATGGCTTCGTCGAGTTCTTCAAGCGCGACGACAGCGCCGCGGAGATCGCCGAACGAACCGCCTGTTTCATAGACGCGATGTAAGGCCACGCGAGGTTTGACCTTTGCGGATGCCGGGTTAATACTCTGTCCAATTCAGGACCAAGGGCGAAAAAGAGGCAGCATGGCGGAAAGCGCGCAGGATATCGGGCCAGACAAGTCTCTGTTGCTGGTCGATGACGACGAACCGTTTCTGCGGCGCCTCGCCAAGGCGATGGAAAAGCGCGGATTCGAGGTTGAAACAGCCTCTTCGGTTGCCGCAGGGCGCGCCATCGCAACGGCCCGGCCGCCGGCTTTTGCCGTGGTAGACCTGCGGCTGGAAGACGGTAACGGTCTGGACGTGGTCGAGGTTCTGCGCGAGAAGCGTCCGGACAGCCGTGTCGTGGTACTGACCGGTTACGGTGCCATCGCGACGGCCGTGGCCGCCGTCAAGATCGGGGCCACCGACTACCTGTCCAAACCCGCCGACGCGACGGACATCACAAACGCGCTTCTCGTGCCGTCCGATGAATTGCCGCCCCCGCCCGAGAACCCGATGAGCGCGGACCGCGTGCGATGGGAGCATATTCAGCGCGTCTATGAACTTTGTGATCGTAACGTGAGTGAAACCGCGCGCCGGCTAAACATGCACCGTCGGACCTTGCAACGGATTCTGGCGAAACGCTCCCCTCGCTGAAGAGGATCGGCAATGCCCGATGATCGCGCCTTGGACCTGAACGACCCCGAGACGCAACCGATGCCCGAAGGGGGCTGGTCGGAGAGCATCGAGGAGATTTCAGGGGCGGTGGTCATTCCACCCGAGATCAGCGCCTTCACCCAAGCGGCGGGGGTGCTCTATGCAGATGGCGCGTATTGCCCGCGCGGCGCGCTGTGGCGCAAGTTCCGCCCTCTGACGACACGACCCGAGATGCCGACCGAGGAACCTGTGGCGCTCAAGGGCCGCTGGCTTTGGGGTGGGGTCCTGTGGGCGCATTTCGGCCATTTCCTCGTGGAAAGTACATCCCGGCTCTGGGCGCTCGACCGGATCGAGGGAGACATTGATGGTGTGTTGTTCATTCCCAAGCGCCCCCGTGTCGGTGACACGGTGCGGGGGTTCCAGCGCGACTATCTTGACCTTATGCAGTCGGAGCTGCCGATCGAGGTGGCAACCGACGCGCTTCGGGTGGAGCGACTGATTGTTCCGGGGCAAGGCTTTGGCCTTGGGGCCATCACGCGCGGGACGTCGTCCTTTCGCGATGCGGTACACAAAAGATTTGGTACACATATCGCACCCGATGGCGGTAGTCGTCTGTATATCTCCCGTTCTGCGTTAGGCCTGGGCAAAGGCGGACTTCTGGGCGAAGAGCGGCTCGAAGACCATCTGCGTGCCGAAGGCTACGAGATATTCCACCCCGAGAAATATGATCTCGCCACGCAGATCGCCCGTTACAAGGCGGCCAGCCAGATCGTTGCGGCGGACGGGTCAGCCCTCCATCTGTACGCGATGGTCGGACGCGCGGACCAGCAGGTTGCGATGATACTGCGTCGAACCTCCGGCGCGAACAACTTGCTTGCCACCAATGTGGCGGCCTTTTGCGGAGCCGAGCCGTTGGTCATCCACGCGCTCAACACCGAGTGGTGGCGGCGTGATCACGGCAAGTCGAACCGGCTATCGTTCGGCGAGTTGCACCATCCGGCTATCGCCGAGGCCTTGGGGGCTGCCGGTTTCGTCTCGGAGAGCGCGGACTGGCCGATCATTTCCGACACGGAACGTGCACAGCTGTTCCAGTCCAAGGGGCTGGATCTGGAAACCGGTTTCATGGAATCGCCCGAGCACGAGCGCAGACGAAAGCGCCGCATGCGCGAAGAACGTAGGGCCCGGCGCGCTGAGCGGGACGCCAAGGCGGAAGATTGACGCGAGCGTGTTTCGCTCAGACCAGGGCCAGCAGTTCCACGTGCCGACGGGTGAACTCCTCGCGCACGGCGACGGGCGGACGCAGTTTGATTTGCAGACCTTCGGTCAGTTCTTTGTCCGGCCGTCCGAAGAATCGTGTCGCCTCGGCCTCCGAAAACCCTGCGATCTGGGTCGCCTCCATCCAGGCGCTGATGCTGTCTGCCTTCTTGATCCGCTTCTTTATCTGTGCGGGAACCGCTGCTGGCAGGCCGAATCGGATATGGATGGCGGCACTCAACCTTTCGTCGAGCTCGCCATAGCCCGGGCCCACGGCAGATTTGACCGGGGAGATCATGTCGCCGATGACGTATTCCGGCGCATCATGCAGCAATGCCGCAAGGCACCAACGCGCAGGAGCACCAGGATCGAGACGCCGGAACAACGCTTCGACAAGCAACGAATGTTCCGCGACCGAATACGCGAAATCGCCCCTGGTCTGACCGTTCCACCGCGCAACGAAGGCAAGGCCGTGGGCGATGTCCTCGATTTCGATATCCACCGGTGTCGGATCGAGCAGGTCAAGCCGGCGTCCGGACAACATTCGTTGCCATGCTCTTGGTTGTTTCGCCATCGTGCCCCCTTTCGGATATCGTGTCGCGGGTAGTACCTGCTGCGGCATGTGTAAATGACCCGCAACGAACTGAGCGGTGGGCGATTGTATTTTCCTGATCGTACCGAAGGACAAGGTGGCACGAGCTGAGCAGGGTCGCCGGTTCTTCTGTTGGCTTCCTTACTGGTGTCTTGAACCGAAGGAGTCGCGGCCCTCGGGAGCATCATGTTGCCCGGAGCCGCAAGCGGTGCTACCTGCACGGGGACATTTTCAAGCGGAGAGGGCCCAATGGCCAAGGACTACATCGTCAAAGACATTTCGTTGGCCGCGTTCGGTCGCAAGGAACTCGACATCGCCGAAACGGAAATGCCGGGCTTGATGGCGCTGCGGGCCGAGTACGGGGACAGCAAGCCGCTCACGGGTGCGCGGATCGCCGGTTCGCTGCACATGACGATCCAGACCGCCGTGCTGATCGAGACGCTGGTCGCTCTGGGGGCCGAGGTGCGCTGGGCCTCTTGCAACATCTTCTCGACCCAGGATCACGCCGCGGCCGCCATCGCCGAAGGTGGCACGCCGGTCTTCGCATGGAAGGGAATGTCGCTCGAGGAATACTGGTCCTGCACCGACAAGATCTTTCAGTTCGCCGATGGCGGCGCAAACATGATCCTGGACGACGGCGGCGATGCGACGCTCTATATCCTGATGGGCGCGCGCGTCGAGGAAGGTGAAGAAGACCTGATCGCCGTCCCCACCAGCGAGGAAGAAGAGTTCCTTTTCGCGCAGATCAAGAAGCGCATCGCCGAAACCCCCGGTTGGTTCGTCAAGCAGCGCCACATGATCCAGGGCGTGTCCGAGGAGACGACCACCGGTGTGAACCGTCTCTACAAGATGATGGAGAAAGGCCACCTTCCTTTCCCCGCGATCAACGTGAACGACAGCGTGACCAAGTCGAAATTCGACAACAAGTATGGTTGCAAGGAAAGCCTCGTCGACGGCATCCGCCGTGCGACTGACACGATGATGGCCGGCAAGGTTGCGGTGGTCTGCGGCTATGGCGATGTCGGCAAGGGTTCGGCTGCCTCGCTTCAGGGCGCGGGCGCACGTGTCAAGGTGACCGAGGTCGATCCGATCTGCGCGCTTCAGGCCGCAATGGACGGGTTCGAAGTCGTGACGCTCGAGGATGTGGTCTCGTCGGCCGACATCTTCGTCACCACAACCGGCAACAAGGACGTGATCCGCATCGAGCACATGCGCGAGATGAAGGACATGGCCATCGTCGGCAATATCGGGCATTTCGACAACGAGATTCAGGTGGCAAGCCTGAAGAACCACAAGTGGACGAACATCAAGGATCAGGTGGACATGATCGAGATGCCCTCGGGCAACCGCATCATCCTTCTGTCCGAAGGGCGTCTTCTGAACCTCGGTAACGCCACTGGCCATCCGTCCTTTGTGATGTCTGCCTCGTTCACCAATCAGGTGTTGGCGCAGATCGAGCTGTTCACCAAGGGCGACCAGTACGAGAACAAGGTCTATATCCTGCCCAAGCATCTCGACGAGAAGGTGGCGCGCCTGCATCTCGGACGCATCGGCGTGAAGCTGACCGAATTGTCGGCAGAGCAGGCAGACTACATTGGCGTGAAACCTGAGGGTCCGTTCAAGCCGGAACATTATCGCTATTGAACGAACGAGTCTCCGGCAACTATCGGACCGCGGCATCTTGGTGTCGCGGTCTTTTCCGTTTCAGCCTCCGGTGTCCGAGATCCTCAGAGTGAAATGGCCCCGCTAACGTGTCGGCCCCTGTTCGGTTCCATAAATAAAATCCCGCGAATGCAGGAACGGTGCCGGGACGCCCACGTTGTACTGGCATCACGAACTGGAAACGAAAAACGGAAAGGCATGACATTATGACCTTCAAGACCATGAAATTTTTTGCTCTCACCGCCGCTTCGGCAGTTGCTCTGACCGCGACCGCATCTTTTGCGACGCAAGACGACAACGCGGCCGAAGTTGACGCGGAAGGCCGCGCGGAATTTTCGCGCACCGGCAGCGACGACGGCGTGATCGACGGTTCGGAAAACGTGATCTCCGAAGATGAGGCAGGCACTGTCGTGTCGCCCGCCAAGGATGAGGAAATCGCGGACAATTCGCGCACTGCGGCAAGCGTCGACGACATGGAAGAAGACGAGGAGTTGATGGAAAGCACCGATCCTGGTGTCGCCACCGGCCCCAAGGCGGATCCGGAAGAGACCACCGATTGATATCTTTCCCCTGAACATTGGAAACGGGCGCCCTTGAGGCGCCCGTTTTCTTGTTTGAACGATTAGTCAGCTCTCATATCAGCGCGATTTTTCATTGAAGCACACTTTTCCGCCGATAGTCTGTCTGCATTCACCGTCGAACAGTTGGGCGACAGCGACTATTTTGGAGAAGGGACTGACATAATGAGCAAGCGCGACGAACTTATCGGAAAATACGCCGATGACCTGAGGCAGAAGTGCGGTTTGGAACCTGATATGGATCTGTTGAGGAAGGTCACGATCGGCTGTGGGCCATCAATCTACAATGACGACTCCTCGACTGTCGCGGCCAGCCAGCCCGGAGAGTTGGAGACCGTCAAGAACAATTTCCTGATCAAGAAACTTGGCCTTTCCGACGGCCCTGAGCTCATGGAAGGGATCGAAAAGGCCGTGGAGACCTATGGACGGTCCGAGCGCAACAAGTACCGCGCGGTCATGTACTACCTTCTCACCAAGCATTTCGGAAAGGAATCGGTTTACGGCTGATGCTCAACATCCCGGCGCTCGCCCTGCGGCGGGCGGTCGGCATTTGAGGTACATTCTAAAAGCTTTGGCTTTGCCGCGACCCCTGCGGTCGGCTACAACAAAGGCAGAGACCAGGATGGTCGGGACCTTTTGCATAACGCGTGTGGTGAGTAGGGAGCACGCGGGGTGGGGGAAGGTTCCGGCTAATCCGGAGCCTTCCCCGTTTTTTGCAGCATTTCAAGCGGCACAGGCCTCAGGATGGCTGCCCGGTGTCATTCCGGGTCGGTCTCGCCCATCTGGCAGATTCTAAGCCATTCCGCCTCGGTCACCGGCTGAACCGAGAGCCGCGAATTTCTGAGGAGAACCATCTCGGAAAGGGTTTCCTCGGCCTTGATGTCATCCAGCGTGACCGGGCTGGCGAAGGGGCGCACAGCCTTGACATCGACACATTCCCAGCGGTCATCCTCGGTGGTGCTGTCGGGATGCGCCTCTTTGCATATCTCCACGATGCCGACGACGGCCTTTTCCTTCTGAGAGTGGTAGAAAAATCCACGCTCGCCGAGCTTCATCTCGCGCATGAAGTTTCGCGCCTGGTAGTTGCGGACCCCGTCCCATTCTTCGCCGACCTCCCCTTTGGCCACCTGGTCAGACCAGCCCCAGACCGATGGTTCGGACTTGAAAAGCCAATACCCCATCAACCGATCACCTTTTTCCACGGGATCAGCTCAACCTGCTCAAAAAGTCCCGCCTTTGCATAGGGGTCACCTGCGGCCCAAGCCTGGGCCTCGTCCATATCGTTCACGTCGAGTATGACCAGCGAGCCGATCATATCCTCACCATCCAGCAGCGGCCCGGCCTGAAAGACCTTTCCGGTCTCTTCGATATAAGCCAGATGCGCGGCCCTGTTGTCCTTACGGGTCTGTAGTGCGCCGGGCTTGTCGCGGGCGATCAGGGCGATCAGCATGTCATTCCTCCTTGAGCGGTCGCGCGAGAAGGTGCGCAAGTGCTTCTTGCGGTGTCAAGCGGCGATCCACCAACGCATTGACGCACGCGGTGATGGGCATATCCAGGTCCAGATCCCTTGCCACAGCGTCCACCGCACGGGCCGTGGCGACCCCTTCCACCGTGACCGAGGGATCGAACCCTTCGCCGCGGCCCAAGCTCAAGCCAAGCCGATAGTTGCGCGACTGCTCTGACGTGCAGGTCAGCGCAAGGTCGCCGAACCCGCTCAATCCCGCCATCGTCTCGGCCTCGGCGCCCCGCGCCAAGGCCATGCGCTGCATCTCGGCATAGCCGCGCGTCATCAGTGCGGCCCTCGCGCTTTCACCCATCTCGGCACCCATCGCCGTCCCGCAGGCTATCGCCACGACGTTCTTGAGCGCGCCGCCCAACTCGGCGCCAACGGTGTCGGTGCTTCTGTAGAGCCTGAGATTTCTTGTGGTCAGATCATGTTGCAATTCCGCAGCACACCCGGCGTCGGCACAGGCCAGCGTCAGCGCCGTCGGCAAGCCCCGCGCGATGTTATGAGCAAAACTCGGCCCTGTCAACAATGCGAGTCGGGCGTCCGGCACGACCTCGTGCATCACCGACACCGGCCCAAGGCCGGTCTCAAGTTCGATACCCTTGCAGCAGGCCACAAGGATCTTGTCGCCAAGCCGGTGCCCAAAAACCTCAAGCACGCCGCGCAATTTCTGCATCGGCACGGCGAGCAGGACTATCCGCGATTTCATGGAAACTTCGAAATCAGCCGTTGGGACCAGTGCCTTTGGAAGATCCACCCCTGGCAGGCGCGATTCGTTTCGCCCGGTCTCCTGCATCCGCGCGACCTGCTCTCCGGACCGTGCCCAAAGTGTAACCGGGCCGTTGTCGGCAAGCGAAACCGCGAGTGCCGTGCCGAACGCGCCCGCGCCCAGAACCGTGATGCTCATGCCTTTGCCCCTTTCTTGCCACTGCCCAACAGGGACGGGCTTTGCCGATCCAGCGGCCAGCGCGGTCGCGCGCTCAGGTCCATTCCATCCCGCTCGCCTGCGCGAAACCTTTCCAGACCGGCATAGGCGATCATCGCGGCATTGTCGGTGCAGAGCGAAAGGGGTGGCGCGACGAAGCGTGCGCCGAATTCTGCGGCCACCTCTTCGAGGGCAGTCCTAATCCTGCCGTTTGCAGCAACTCCACCGGCGACCGCGATGACAGGGGTGGCGGGGTGGCACGCCATGTATTCCGCAAGCGCCCGTCTGCTCTTAACTGCCAGCACATCGCTCACCGCCTGTTGGAACCCTGCACAAAGATCCGCCCGATCCTGCCGGGTCAGGCCGCCTTGCTCGGCCACCAAGCGGTCGCGCTGGCGCATCAAGGCGGTCTTGAGCCCGGAAAAGGAAAGGTTGCAATCGGGTCGGTCCAATAGCGGACGGGGAAAGGCGAACCGTTTGGCGTCGCCACCCTGCGCCTCTGTTTCGACCGAGGGTCCGCCGGGTTGCGGCAGCCCCAGAAGGCGCGCGGTCTTGTCGAAAGCTTCGCCCGGAGCATCGTCTATGGTGCCGCCGAGGCGCGAGAACTCGTCAGGGCCCAGCACCAGCAAGAACTGGCAATGACCCCCCGAGACCAGCAGCATGAGATAAGGAAACCCGATCCCGTCGGTGAGCCTGGGCGTCAGTGCGTGACCGGCAAGATGATTCACGCCGATTAGCGGAAGCCCGGTCGCCGCGGCCAAACCCTTGGCGCACATTACCCCGGACAGGACACCGCCGATCAGGCCGGGGCCCGCTGTGACAGCTATCGCATCCAGGTCGTCCAAGCGGATATCGGCGGTCTGCAACGCATCGACAATGCAAAGATCCAGCTTCTCGGCATGGGCGCGTGCCGCAATTTCAGGAACGACCCCTCCAAAACTGGCATGAAGATCGGTCTGCCCGAACACCACTGACGACAAGATCTCGGCCTTTCCGTTCCCGGTTTGACGCAGCACGGCTGCGGCCGTGTCGTCGCAGCTGCTTTCGATGCCCAGGATGGTTAAGGTTTGCGCCATGGCCTCTAGCCGTTGCATGATGTCACTGTCAGCGCGTAGCACTGTGCGCGACCGCGAACAATCCCACGGACCGAGGCCCGGCTGCCATTGAACCTGTTGATGACCCGACCAAAGGCCGCGTCCGAGCGGTTTGTGGCCCAGCTGCCGGATGACGTTCGTAGCTGCTTGCAACCAATCTATTCTCCGTTGCTCGACCTTCAACCGACTGACACGTCTATAGACCTGCAAGACACCCGGGGCCTGATCTTTACCTCGATGAACGGTGTAAACGTCGCTGCCCGCCAGCTTGAGGGGCGCGACCTGCCCGCGTTCTGCGTTGGCGTGGCGACCACCCAAGCCGCGCGGAAGGCGGGTTGGGATGCCCGATTTGCCGGCGAAAGCTCGGAAGTCTTGATTGCGAGTCTCCTGAACGAACGCCCCGTATCGCCCTTGCTGCATCTGCGCGGCGAATACAGCCGGGGACGTCTGGCGGAGACGCTGACTCGCCTTGGTTTGTTGGTTCGGGAGGCAGTAATCTATCAACAACGGCTCTTGCCCTTCACCGAAGAAGCACTTGCCACTCTTGCCGGTGAAACACCGGTATTGGCGCCGCTGTTCTCGCCGCGGACCGCGCGACAATTTGCCGACCTGCATAGAGGCCGGGCGCCATTATGGCTTGCCGCGTTGAGCGAGGCGGTCGCGAAACCGCTTGAATCCTTGCCATTCGAGCGTCTTAAGATCGCGAAGAGACCCGAGTCCGAGGCCATGGCCCGTACGATCGAGAAGATCGTGCGCCGCGCCAATCGGGTTGAGGGGAATTGACCTGCGGACTACTGTTTACCCACGTCTTGAATTGAAAAGTTCCAGAATCGAAAGGGATCGCACCGGTGGCTGACAAGAAAGACAAGGATCTGGACCAAAGTGCCAATCCCGAACCGGAAACGATCGAGGGCGGCGTCGAAGAGAATGACACGCCGCTTGAAGACACCGAGGGCAAGCAGGACCCCGAAGTGGTGCTGAACGCCGACGACACCCTTGATGCCGGAACCGAAGACAAGGCGTTCGAGACAGCAACCGAAGACGCAGATGCCCAAGCGGCCGCCGAGGACCCCGATCCACGCACTGAAAACGAGCGTCAGGACGAAGTTGACGACTCCGCCATTACTGAATCGACTCCTCCACCAGTGCCACTGCCCAAGGAAACCGTGGTTGTCGAGAAACGGAGCGGGTTCTTTCCTGCTCTGATCGGCGGGATCATCGCCGCATGTCTTGGGTTCTTCGCGGGCAAGTCCCAAGTCATCGACCCCTATCTTCCAGAGGCGTGGCGCGGCGCCCAGAACGGCGAGGTGGTTGCCAGTCTCGAAAGCCGCGTCGCCGAGCAGGGCGAAAGGATAACGGAACTGAGCGAGGCGGTTGCGGGTTTTGCGGTTCCCGATACGTCGGCTCTTGAGGGCCAGGTATCGGATCTCTCTTCCTCGCTCGGAGGCCTGCCGGGCCAGATGCAGGCGCAGGGCGAGCAACTTTCGACACTCGGAGACAGCGTGGCTCAGTTGGAATCCCGTCTGTCAGAGCTTGAGAAGCGTCCGATCTCCGAAGGCATCTCCGAGGATGCGATAGCGGCCTACGAAGCCGAGATAGACAAGCTGCGCGAGAGCATCACCAACCAGCGCAGCGAGGTTGAGGCAATGGTGGAGGAAGCCCGCCAGATGGAAGTGAAGGCTGCGGCAGACGCGCAGGCCGCGGCCAATCGCGCCACGGCGGCCCGTCTTCGCGAACAGGTTTCATCAGGTGCCGCTTATGCCGGGAGGCTGGATGAATTGCGGTCTGCCGGGGTTGAAATCCCCGAGCCCTTGGCGGCCCATGCCCAAGAGGGAATCGCGACAATGGCCGTGCTTCGCGATGCCTGGAATCCGGCTGCTCGGGACGCTTTGGCCACGGCCCGAGAAGCCGACAGGGGAACGGGGTTCCGTGCCTTTCTCGAGCGCCAGACCGGGGCGCGTTCGGTCGTCCCGCGTGAAGGGGACGACCCGGACGCCGTTCTCTCCCGGGCACAGGCGCACCTGACTCGAGGGGATGTGCAGATGGCGCTCGACCAGCTTGACGCGCTTCCCGAACCCGCGCAGGAGGCACTCTCGGACTGGACCTCTATGGCCCGCACGCGCCTCGAAACCGTGGCCGCCGCAGATGCGCTGGTCCAACGCCTGAACTCGAACTGAAGGACCGCACATGCTTTGGTCACTCCTCAAGATCCTTGTCTTTGTTGCGATCGTCGGCCTGCTGGCGTTGGGCGCGGCCTTCCTGTTGGAAACCAGCGGGGGCGTCCAGGTCACCGTTGCGGGGATGGAATACACGTTGGGTCCACTCCAGTCGGTCATCGCGTTCCTGGTGTTGGTGCTGGCGGTCTGGCTGTTCTTCAAGCTCTTCACGTTGCTGATCGCCACGCTGCATTTCCTCAACGGCGACGAGACCGCGCTTTCGCGTTATTTCGACCGAGGCCGCGAGCGCCGCGGTTACCAGGCGTTGGCCGACAGCTTCATGGCGCTTGCCTCGGGTGAAGGGCGCACCGCCATGTCCAAGGCGCACAAGGCAGAGAAACTGCTCAACAAGCCGGAATTGACGACGCTGCTCGTCGCCCAGGCAGCCGAGATGACGGGAGACACCAAAAAGGCGAGCGAAGCCTACAAGAAGCTGCTGTCCAGCAACGACACGCGTTTCGTTGGCACGCGCGGGATAATGAAACAGCGGCTGGCCGAAGGGGATGACGAAACCGCGCGCAAGCTGGCCGAGAAAGCCCTTACGATGCGCCCCCGACATGAAGAGACACAGGACATCCTTCTCAAGCTTCAGACCAGGGCGCAGGACTGGGCCGGCGCGCGTTCGACACTGACGGCCAAGCTGAAATCCGGAAACCTGCCGCGTGACGTTTACAAGCGGCGCGATGCCGTGCTGGCGCTCTCCGAGGCGAAGGAGGTTCTGAACGAGGCGAATACCGTCGAGGCGCAGGAGCGCGCGATCGAGGCCAACCGTCTCTCCCCTGATTTGGTGCCTGCCGCCGTGATGTCGGCTCGCGCGCACATGGCCAAGGGCAAGCCGCGCTATGCGACGCGCATCCTGCGCAAGGCGTGGGAGGCGCAGCCGCATCCCGATATCGCGCATGCCTTTGCCGAGATCGAACCGAACGAGACACCCCACGCGCGGATCAAGCGGTTCGGGGTGCTTGCGCGCATGCATCCTCAGAGCCCCGAGACACGCCTGATGATGGCCGAACTCAACATCGTAGCCGAAGATTTCCCTGAGGCCCGCCGCGCCCTCGGCGACCTGGTGGAATCGGGGGGCGACGCGCGGGTCTATACGCTCATGGCAGCGATCGAGCGGGGCGAAGGGTCCTCGGACGCGGTGGTGCAGGGTTGGCTTGCCAAGGCGCTCAACGCGCCGCGGGGTCCGCAATGGGTTTGCGACAACTGTCATCACATTCATGCTGATTGGCGCCCTGTCTGCGAGCATTGCAACAGCTTCGACACCCTCAGCTGGAGAACACCGGAAACGCCCGAGATCGCCTCGGCCACAGGCGTTGCGATGCTACCGCTTATCGTAGGCTCCGTTGGCCGTCCCGACCCCGTTTCGACAGCAGACCAGAGCGAAGAACTCTCGCGCTTCAAGGACGAAACGGTCGTTGACTTGGACCAGACGCAGGCCGATGAGAGCGATGTCGTGGCGCCGGGTGAGACGAGTTCGATGGCGCCTTCCGACTCCGTTGACGATGGAGAAAGAAGCGATACGACCCGGCCTTCATCGTGACGTGAAGAGTCGGGCTTCATCTCTCCAATCCGAACGCCTTGCCATGTCTGTGCCGGGAGTCTTTTCGCACCATCCGCAATTCCGCCTGCTGACCCCCGAGGCGCGCGGGATCCGGACCCTTATCGAGGGCGTCGGGCGTGCTGCGACAATCGTGACCTCTGTTTCGCAGGAGCCGCCGGTGCGTCTCCGATCTGAGGAGCGCCAATGGCTGCTGTGTCAGAGTTCGGGTAGCGAAGGCGCGCCCAAAACGATTCGGCGTACTCCGGAGAGCTGGATCGCCAGTTTCGAAATATCGGCCGGCCGGTTCCTGACCTCTTCCGCGGATATCTATGCGACGCTGGGGGCCCTGGGCCATTCGCTGACGCTCTACGCAACTCTGGAAGCACTCCATCTCGGTGCCGGACTTTGCGCGTTGGGCCACTTGGGTCCGAGATCCCAGGTTCGTGCGATAAAAGAGTTCGGGGCAACCGTACTCTATGCAACACCCGTGCAGCTGCGTTTGTTGCTGAGGGCCGCAAAGGTGGAGCGCGCTGGCAGGATCGGTCTTCGTCGTATCCTGGTCGGTGGGGGCAAGATGGATCCGGATCTGCGTAGGGAAGTGGAGGCTTTGGTCCCTGCTGCCGAGATTCGCGAGTTCTTCGGGGCAAGTGAAACCAGCTTCATCACCCTGTCGGACCAGGACACACCGCAGGGATCGGTCGGCCGTGCCTATCCCGGTGTGGAGTTGCAGGTCGACGCCGCGACGGGCAAAACCAGCGAGATCTGGGTGCGCAGCCCGTACCTCTTTGACGGTTACGCCGAGGGACAGGGCAGGGACACGCGATGGCGCGATGGGTTCCTAGGCATCGGCGAGATGGGGTGGCTGGATGCGAAGGGAAACCTGTTTCTCCGCGGCCGGAAAGGCCGGATGGTGACCGTCGCGGATCAGAACGTCTTTCCTGAGGAGATCGAGTTGGTGATTTCGGCTGCTTGCGGGGGGCGGAATTGCGTGGTGATCCCCGTCCCTGACCCTTTAAGGGGCAACGCGCTTCATTGTCTTGTGGAGAGATGTACTCCCCCCGTCGATGAACTGCGCCTTCTTGTGCGCCGGCGCCTTGGCCCGGCCTCCGTTCCGCGCGTGGTCAGAGCTGTTCCGGAATTGCCCCTCCTCGCGGCAGGAAAACCCGATCTGAAGGCCATAAGCGCTTTGATGGAGCAATCGGGGTGACACGCTCTGTCATCGTGGCAGCGCGACGCAGTCCCGTCGCCCCTCGCGGGGGTGCGCTGTCCCGGTTGGAAATGCACGAACTCGCGCGCCCGGTCCTCGAAACACTGTTGCGGGATGCGACCATCCATCCGGATGAAGTCGGAGAGATCGTCGTTTCCAACGCATTGGGTGCCGGTGGCAATCCCGCCCGCGTGATAGCGCTTGCCGCGGGTTGGCCCGACCGGGTTGGGGGCTTGTCCATCGACCGTCAGTGCGCCGGCGGGCTCGACGCGATCCTGTTGGCAGATGCCATGATCCGCGCGGGTCAGCACGAAATCGTGGTCGCGGGCGGGGTAGAGAGCTATTCCCGACGACCCCTCAGATATCGAACCCATCCCGACGGTCGCGCGCCGGAACAATACGAACAGGCTCGTTTCACCCCTTGGGCCGATCGCGACCCGGATATGGCTGTGGCGGCAGATGCCTTGGGACGGAGAGAGGGGATCCGCCGCGACGAGCAGGATCTCTGGGCAATCGCAAGCCATGCCAAGGCATTGGCCGCGCCCCCGCCGTTGCCGGAGTTGGTAACGGTGGCAGGCCTTGACCACGACCCTTTCAGTCGTGCGTTGACACCGGCGCATTGCCGCCGGGCGCCGAAGGTTTGCGGAGACATTACCGCCGCGAACATGGCGGTGGCAGCAGATGGAGCGGCTTTCGTATTGATGGCGTCTGAACGTTTGGTCCGTGAAAAAGCGCTGCGGGGCGTACAGATCCTCGGAGGCTGCACATTGGGTGGCAGCCCTGACATGCCGGGTCTCGCACCTGTCAACGCAATCAACCGCACACTGCAAGCGGCGAATCTAAGACCTGCCGACCTGCAACATGCTGAAATCATGGAGGCTTTTGCAGTTCAGGCCATAGCCTGCCAGCGAGGCGCGGGGCTTTCTCCCCATCTGGTCAACCCGCAGGGTGGGGCGCTGGCCCGAGGTCATCCTGTCGGAGCCTCGGGCACGATCCTGGCCACGCGCTTGTTCCATGCCCTTCACGAGGTTCCAGGTCACGGGCTTGCAGCGATTGCGTCTGCAGGGGGGCTGGGCACCGCGCTGCTGCTGCAAAGCAATTAGGCCGCGCGCGACAACACGCTTGAGGGTCGCGCACGCGCGAGGGCCGAGGTCAGCATCCCGGCGATCGCCGCCTTGAGAAAGTCGCCCGGCACGAAAGCCAGAACAAGCGCGCCGGCCTCGGCCAGGGTCTTGTCCAGCATGAAGGCCATTCCCGCTATCCCGAAGCCGTACATCACACCGATCCCCCCGATCACGGACGCCATCCCCGCGACCAGTGTCATGGGCGCCCCGCGCCAGGTTTCGACGATCCAACCTGTCACAAAGGCCGCAACGGGCCAGCCGAGCAGGAACCCGGCCGAGGGCGTGGCGAAAGCGCCAAGGCCCCCGCGCCCACCCGACAGAAGTGGCAGCCCAATCGCCACCAGAAGCAAGAACAGCAATACGGACAGGGCCCCGCGACGCGCGCCCAAAACCGTGCCGCACAACATCACCCCAAGGCTCTGTGCCGTGATCGGCACTCCGAAGGTGAGGGTGATCTTGGGCACCAGGCCCAACGCGGCGATGAGGGCTGCAAAGAGCGCGATCAGTGCGACGTTCTTTTCCATTTAATCAATCCTTGATCGGCGTAAAGCCGCCACGCGCGCGCAGCGCCTCGGCGACCTGCTCTGCATCGTCCAGAGCGAGAAGGGTGAAAGGCAGCACGATCCGCCAGCCTGGCCTGCGCCGGGACCGTGCCCGCCATGCATCTGCCAGACCTTCGCCCTTGAGTACAAGGACCGGAGTGAGCCGGATCACCAGTGCTATGGAAAGTTCCATGATCTCGGGGCGCAGACCGAACCGGCCAAAGGGGCGCGCCAACCTGCCTACGACATCGATCATGTCGCTCAGCCGCGTGGTCATGGTAACGACGTTGGCGATCAGGACCGCCGAGACGAGCCGCAGAAGAATGACACCTCCTTTGGCGATTTCCCCCGTCCACAGATGCCACACTCCCACCACGATGAGGAAAGGCCAAAGCAGGCGCAACGGTTTCAATGCAGCCTTCAGGAAACCCACGCCAGGCAATGCCAGAACGCCCAGTACCAAGCCGAAGATGACGAGTTGCAGGATCAGGCTTTCGATCAGGAACAGAATGACAGTTGCGATACAAAGTCCGCCGAGCTTGGCCCAGGCCGGCCAACCATGCGCCCTTGTCTTAACCGGGGAGGTTAGAGATATCATCGCGCTCCCCTTGTGCATGCATCTCGGCCAGGTAGGTGGGAAGGACTTCGGCGGCGGTGCCCGCCCGTCTGAGCGTGCCGGCATCCAGCCATATCACCTGGTCGTACCCGTCGAGATCCGCCGGGTCGTGCGTGACATGCACGATCTGCCCCGAATAATGCGACAAGTACCGGTCCAGCTGCCGACGGGTGGGTATGTCCAGTCCCGAGAACGGCTCGTCCAACAGGATGGTGCGCGGCTCCATCGCGACCACTGCCATCAGACAGACGAGATGCTTTTGCCCCTGTGACAACGCGTTGGTTTGCGCTTCACTCCAATGCACCTTGCCGAACCGGCTCAGAACTGCGCGAGCATGGGCCTCCGCCTCGGCTCGGATGGCGCCCTGCTGGCGCAGACCGAACGAGATCTCCTCCAGCACCGTCGGGAATATGATCTGGTGATCGGGATTCTGAAACAGGATCCCCACCTCGCGCAACGCTGCTCGGCGATCATGTGCCAGATCCTTGCCGCCGATCCTGATCGAACCCTCGGTCGGAGAGATCAAACCCGCCAACAAGCGCGCGAGTGTGGACTTACCGGAGCCGTTCCGCCCCACGATGCCGACCCGGCGCGCGCCGAGGGAAAGCGTCAAGCCGCGCAAGACCTCTTGCCCTTCGATGACATGTCGCACGTCCTTCAGGTCAATGAGGGGGCCGGGCTGAAATCCCTCATGGGCAAGTGACCGGTCCATATGCATCGTGGTTCGTGGATCCTCGTGTCTGGCGTATTTGGCAGGAATGCCTGCGCAACCTTTTATAGCGACCGGGCGCAAGCCTAAAGCCGATTCCGGGGCAGAAATTTTGCGATGCTGGAGACCACCTCGGTGCTTGCGCATGTCCGCGAAGGGAGGTAAAGCCCCATCGGGGCCGCTGTAGCTCAGCTGGTAGAGCACGTCATTCGTAATGATGGGGTCGGGGGTTCGAGTCCCTTCAGCGGCACCACTTCGCAGGACCGAAGCTTTGATAGTGCGTTATGCGATGCCACCGCAGGGTCTCTTCCGCCTGTCAAGAATCCGCATTTTTCGGTTATCCTCGAGCGGTTTACGTTGCCGAAAATACGGCTCATGCGTATCGCCCTGAGGACGTGTGATTTCCTACGTCAGTGCAAGAACCGGCCCATCCAGAAGTTGCATCAGGTTTCCGAAATACCCTTCGGATCGGGCGGGTAGGGTTGGATCGGAGGTGATGGCGACGGCCAGATTCCTGTCCGGATGAGCGGCGATGATCTGACCGCCATAGCCTCGGGCAAGGACATATCCGGACCGCGAAAGAAACCAGCCATACCCGTAGGCGAGGCCCGACCAGGGCGACCGCGTGCGGGGTTCAACCGATGCGATGATCCAGTCGCGGGGCACGATCTGACGCCCTTGGAAAACGCCTCCGTCACGCATCATCGTGGCGATCTTCAGCATGGCGGTTGGCCGCAACGCCATCTCGTTGCCGCCGAGATAATAGCCTTGCGGGTCGCGTGTCCAGGGTGGGATCGTGATGCCCAGAGGTTTCCCCAGCCGGTCGCGGGCCAACTCCAGCAGGCTTTGCCTCGATACCTTGCTCAGGACCGCGCCTAGAATATGGGTGGAGCCGGTAGAGTAGAGCATTCGTTGCCCGGGTTCCGCTACCATGGGCCGAGTCAACGCATTTGCCAGCCAATTCGATGAGGCCACCCACGAGCCATAATTGGGACCCGAGGTACGTTCGAGGCCGGCGCGCAGGGTCACCAGATCCTCCATGGTTATGTCTTTGACGCTGGCATCTGCTTCGGGCGGAACGATCCCGGGAGCCACCTCGCCCAACCGGGACTTCACAGAAGCGATTTCTCCCCGATCTATGGCAGCCCCGAGCAGCAAGGCCACGATGCTTTTTGAGCAGGACTTGATATTCGCCAGTTCGTCGAGGCCGGGTCCGCGTGGAGCCTCGGAAATGACGAGTTCATCGCCTTGGCGGACCTGCAGGGAGTGAAGCTGTGGCATGTTCTTGACGAATGTGCGCAGTTCGGCGGTTTGCCCGCGGACCAGGCCCGGCATGGCAAGGGCGGCGCAACCGGCAATGGCAAATGTGCGTCGATCAACCATGATCGAAAGATGGGGCTCTATTGACCGGCGTCCAATAACTCGCCGAGGAACAACAGACAGCGGACATGTTCGAAACGCTCCGCGAACCTCCTTCCAAGAATGAGGTCGGGTCAGGAACATCCTTGCTTTCGTCCGGGTTTCACAGACTCCACACAAGAAAGGAGCTTGACGATGACCAGAAGATATCAGCGCAATCCCCATGACCCTGAAGATTTCTATCGTGAAGCCGGGTATCCTCGGGAACGCGGCTATGACCGTCCGCCCCGTTACGCGGATTTCGAACACCGTTTCGGAGGCCCCTCGCGTAGCGACTGGCTGGACCCGGCGATGCTAAGGGACCCGTATATCGGCGGCGGAGGATTTGCAGTCGCCGATTATGGGCATCCCCGCCGAGACCGGTTTGCGCCTCCGGCTTATGATCCCGGATATGGACGTTCGGAACATGAGCGCGGATTTCTGGATCGCGCGGCGGATGAAGTCTCATCCTGGTTCGGTGATGAAGACGCGGAGCATCGCCGGGAGCAGGATCACCGAGGGAGAGGACCCAAGAACTACCGCCGCTCCGACAGCCGTATCGAGGAGGACGTGAACGACAACCTGACCGATCACCCCCGGGTCGATGCAACCGAGATCACGGTCACGGTACAGGATCGTGAGGTCACGCTGGATGGAACGGTCGATACACGGGCCGCCAAGCGTGCGGCCGAGGACTGCGCCGATCATGTCAGCGGCGTGCAGCACGTCCAGAACAACCTGCGCGTCCAGGGTCCGGCCTCGACGTCGGGAAGGCATCTGCAGACCTGACGAGCGTCGGGAAAATCGGGGTATCGGCGGCCGGATCGAGGGTTGGATCCACGGCCGCCGAAACAACAACCGCCCCCTCGCGGACCAAGGTAGGCGTGCTGCGGCCTGGACCGTTCGGAACCTTCGAATATATCGTGCGTTTGGAATATGGCGTCATGGATCGTGCATTTTGGCGTCTTCACCCATTGTTCGGACAAAGCGGAGCATTCCATGAAAATACCCCATTCAATCAGCGCCTCTAATGGCCCGGGCAGCCCCAGGGTTGTCGGCTTTTATGACGAGCCGACCGGCAGTTGCCAGTATATCTGCATTGACGAGGCAACACGCGCCTGCGCATTGATCGATGTCGTCCTCAATTTCGATCCGGCTTCGGCAAGTACCTCGACCGAATGTGCGCGATGGGCCATCGACTACATCGAAAAGGAAGGGCTTGAACTCAAATGGATCCTCGACACCCATCCCCATGCGGATCATTTGATGGCCTCGGCATGGTTGAAGGAGAAGACCGGAAAGCCGGCGGCGATAGGGGAAAAGGTCCGCGATATCGCGGAATTGTGGCGGGACCTCTACCACATGCCGGACGCATTTGATCCGGATTCGGATTTCGACCGTCTCTTCGCGGATGGTGACAGTTTCGAGATTGGTGAACTGCAGGCAAAGGTGATGCTGTCGCCAGGCCACACCCTGGGGTCGATCACCTATGTGATCGGTGACGCGATCTTTGCGCATGACACGTTCATGCAGCCGGACGCCGGTACTTCGCGGGCGGATTTTCCTGGTGGGTCAGCGTCGGAACTCTACGACTCGTTGATGGCGATCCTCGATCATCCCGATCACTACCGCATCTTCATCGGCCATGATTATGGTACCGACGAACGTGAGAACCCCGAATGGGAAAGCACGGTCGCGCAGCAGAAAGCCTCCAACAAACACGTGGGCGGTGGCATTCCAAAGGAGAAATATGTGAAGGTGCGCGAGGAGCGTGACGCGACGCTCGGTCTGCCGGACCGGATGCTGCATGCGCTGCAGGTCAACTTGCGGGGCGGGCGGCTGCCCGAACCGGAAAGCGACGGCCACAGCTATTTCAAGATCCCTGCCAACCGTTTTTGAGGTGAATACAATGTCCGAAACCGAGAACTGGTCCCCCGCCAAGGTCAAAGAGGCCCTCGATTCGCGTGAAATCGTCCTGATCGACGTGCGCACGCCGCAGGAATACCTGATGGAGCATATCGAGGGCGCGCTTTTGATGCCGATGGCGTTCTTCCGCGCTGATGCCCTGCCCACGCAGGATGGCAAGCGGATCGTGCTGCACTGTGGGTCGGGCATGCGCTCGGGCAAAGTGGCCGAACTGATGCGCGGCGCCGGGATTTCGCCCGTCGCGCATATGGAGGGTGGCATGGGCGCCTGGAAGGAGGCCAAGCTGCCCTATACAGGCACTGATATGTCGAGCGGCGCACCTGTTGCGATGAACAAGCGCTGATCTGACTTGGATGCATCTGACCCGGGCCGGATTGTCCGGGTCAATCTGCTGTATCACTTGCCTCGTTCAACTTGGCCGGGGCAAGGGCCGAATAATATGCCGCGAGCGCTTCGATCTCGGCATCTTCAAGGTCGCGCGCCGCATGGTGCATAAGTTCGGCTGCCTGACCGCCTCCCCTGTTGCCCTTGCGCCAAAGCGTCAACTGCTGTTCCAGATACGGAGCGTATTGGCCGGCGAGCGAGGGAAAGGCAGGGTTGAGCGGCTCTGGCCAAGGACCGTGGCAGGCGCGGCAGGCGGGTACGTCGAGCGGACCCTCTGCGGCGGCGAGGGTTCGGCCCCGTTCTTCTTGCGGACCCCGGCGGCCGGGTTCGCCACGCGGTCTGGTTTCGGCAAATGCCGCTGCGACCTCGGGTCCGGCGCCTTCGGGAAGATGTCCCACCGCCTGGGCCATGATTCCACTGTCACGCGTTCCTGCCCGATAGGCACGCAAGCTGTCGGTGATGTATTCTTCGGAAAGGATGTCGAGCCGTGGAATGTGGTCGTTGTCCGAGACTCCGTCTGTCCCGTGACACATCGCACAATATTTCCCATCGGGCCGTTCGGTCAGCCGCGCGAACTCTTCCGCACTCATCCCTTTGGCCGCCAGCAGAAACGCGACCACGGGCCACACATCGTCTTCGCGCGTCGCGGGCCAATGTGGCATGCCGGTCATCTTTACGCCTTTATGCACGATCCAGTGCAGTTCCTGCGGCTTCCACTCCCGCGCCGCCTCCGTAATCGGCGGTGGCTCGGGGACCATTGCGCGCACCGTTGCCGAACGACTCTCGCCTGGGGCTGCATGGCACATGAGGCAGGCGCTGTCGAAATGCCCGGCCCCAAGCGCGATCATGTCCATATCGCTCAGGTTGTCTGGCGGGCTGCCGTCGGCGCGCAACTGCACTGAATTGCGGAAGGTCGTGTGCAAGACCCAACTGACGCCAGGGAAATGTCCTGCCTTGGCAGACACGTTGTAGAGCCCGAGGCCGACCACCACCACCGCGCCGAGTGCTCCAACGATGACCAGAACGGCCAAGATGCGCAGCACAGTGCGCAGATGGACAGGACCGGCAAGATATTCTAGCAGTTTCATGCGGCGCTCTCCTTCAAGGCGCTTGCGGTCAGGGCCAGACCGCCGAATAGATAGGCCGGAGTTCCCATGGCCAGCATCAGGATACCCCCCAGTTGCTGCCCCGACAGGTCGGGCGCGCGTCCACAGATCTCGGCATAGAGATCCTTGGGAGCGAGAATCAGCAACGCCCCCAGAAGGGTCATGTGCATCGAAGTGAGCAAAAGCCCCCCCGCGCCTGCCAGTCGCGGCGATGGGGCCAAGGCGCTGGCCCAGACGGCAATCCCTGCCGCAAGAAACAGGGCTTGTTCCAGCACGTACCAGAGCCCGCCCGATTGCGTGGTGGCGTGGGCCAGCGGCAGGTGAAAGGTCCAGACCACCACGAACTCGACCGCTGCGGCAATGGCTACCGGCGGTGCGACGCGTCCGCTGACCGGAAATGCAAGAACAAGTGCCGGCGCCGCCAGGGCGACAAGGCCCATGTGGCGCAGCATGTGTGCTGGAAATGCGCCAAGATGGGCTTCCCAGTCCGGAAGCCAGACCCCCACTAGCAGGAGCCCGGCAGCTATCGCGGGGGCCGCGCGCATCAGATGCAGCTCCGGATGAAGACGGCAGGAAGCGCCACGAAGATCACACCGATGGCCGAAACCATGGCGAGCAGCCATCCCGCGTGACCGAGGAAATTGCGCCGATCCTCGGTGGTCGGGCCGTCATGGACATAATCCTGATCGCTCCGGTAATCCCATCGCAACCACGCGCGCCAGCCGAGAAATACGATCAGGCCCAAGGCGATCGCCGTCACGATGGCAATCCCGATCCGCGCGGGAGTGGCACTGCCAAGATGGGCGCAAGAGGAGGCGCCCAGCCAGTAGGTCAGGCAGAAATGCACGGCCCAGACGATGGGCGCAGCAATCATCGGCCAAAGAGTTCGATTCCTGTTCCAGAGCATCACAGCATCCTCGGCAAAAGGCCGATCATCCCGGCAGTTATGAGACAGGTCAGGCCCAGGAAGTGCCAGAACAGCGTCGTGTTCCACAGATCGGCGTCATAGCGGGGTGTCAGCTTCCCGGCGAAGGACCCGGCCAGGCAATAAAGCTGCATGATCACCCCCGCTGCGATATGCGCGCAGGTCCAGACCACCAGCGCCCACATCATCGCCGGATAGACATGCGACGTGGGATCCAACCCGGCAAGCTGAACAGACAAGATCAGGCAGGCCGCCGCGCCCATCGCAAGCAGCGGCGCAGTTCCCAGCAAGAGCTGTGCCGATTTGACCGCGCCGCGGCGGTTTACCCCCCGCGCGATCCGCGTGGCGGCCCAGCTGCCCGCCGAAAGCCCCGCGGCAAGCGCGACGAATGACGGATCGGCGTGAATGGCGCCTTCGGGCGGGAAATCGGGGCGAGCCGTCCAATAAAAGAACACCCCGAAGATCAGGCTGGCAAAGGCCGTGGCATCCCCGAACATGGTGATGAAAACCCCCCACCACCCCAGAGCCTTGGGCCCGGAAACATAGGTCGGCAGGCTAAGACCGAGCCCCGCATCCTTCATGGGCTTTTCCGGAATTTGCGCGGTCGAGGTCCATAGCCACCAGATCACCGCTGTCACGGCCAGCAAGGCACAGATGACCGCCGGCGTGTACATGTGAAAGGTCGGAAAGATGAACCCGCCGCCGGTGAAGATCGCCGCAACGATCGTGCACCATGTTGGGCCGGTGATCCGCCCGACATGCTGCGGCACCGCGTCGACGGCCGATGTCACGACCGTTTCGCGCAGCCCTTCGGGTGCGTCGGGTATGTAAAAGCGCCCGGCATCCATCCGCTCGACGATCTTGTCCTCCTGCCATAGCGGATAGCGCGAGCGCACGAACGGGACCGAGCGCACGCCCCACCCCGGGTCGGGCACGTCATGCGCCCATTCCAGCGTTCCGGCGGCCCAGGGGTTGCGCTCGGTCAGGTCCTGGTTGCGCTTGGGTCGCAGCAGATCCCATGTGAACACGAGAATGCCCGAGGCGACGACGAAGGCCCCCACCGTCGATATCATGTTCAGTACGTCCCACCCCACATCCCCGGGATAGGTGTAGACCCGGCGCGGCATACCTTTCAGTCCGGTCAGGTGCATTGGCAGGAAACAGATGTTGAACCCGATGAAGGTCAGCCAGAAGGAGATCCGGCTGAGCCGCTCGGACATCTTCTTCTTGGTGATGAAGGGGTAGAAGTAATAGATGCCGCCGATGATCGGAAAGATCATGCCGCCGAAAATCGTGTAGTGCAGGTGTGCCACGATGAAATAGGTGTCGTGCACCTGCCAGTCGAAAGGTGCGACCGCCACCATCACGCCGGTCAGGCCCCCGGCGGTGAATACGGCCACCGCGCCAGCGATCCATTGCATCGGGGCGATCATCCGAACCTTGCCCACCATGAGCGTCGCGACGAAGGCGAAGAGTTGAACGCCGGTCGGAATCACCACCGCTTGGGAGGCGGCCGAGAAGAACCCAAGCGACAGCGAGGGCAGCCCCGTGGTGAACATGTGGTGCACCCAGAGGCCGAAGCTCAGGAACCCCGTTCCGACTGCCGACAGGACGATCCAGGAATAGCCGTAGATCGGGCGCTGCGCCGCAGTCGGCACGATCATCGCGGCCACGGCGATCGAGGGCAGGAAGATGATGTAGACTTCGGGGTGTCCGAAGATCCAGAACAGGTGCTGCCACAGCATCGGATCGCCCCCGCGTTCGGGATCGAAGAAGGGCCAGTCGAAACTGCGCTGCATCTCGAACAGGAAATCGCCCGCGATGAGCGGCGGGAAGGCGAACAGGATCATTCCGCCCACAACCAGTACGTACCACGCGTATAGGGGCATCAGGTTGATCCGCATCCCCGGCGGACGGCACTTGATGACACCCACGATCAGTTCGACCGCAGCGGCAATCGACGCGATCTCGATGAAGCTGAGACCCAGGAGCCAGATATCGCTGCCCGGGCCCTCTGCCTTGGTCGCCAGCGGCGGATACATGAACCAGCCTGAATCGGGCGCCACGTCAAAGAGCAGCGAGCCCATCACGAAGATCCCGCCGATCAGGAAGCACCAGTAGCCATAGGCCGACAGGCGCGGAAAGGGCATGTCCCGTGCGCCCAGAAAGGCAGGCAGCAACAGGATCGAGATCGCCTCGAACATCGGAACGGCGAAGAGGAACATCATCGCCGAGCCATGCATCGTGAAGAACTGGTTGAACTTGTCTGCCGAAAGGAAATCGTTGTCGGGTACCGCCAACTGAACGCGCATCAGCAAGGCGAGCACGCCTGCCATCAGCATGAAGCCGAAGGCCGTCAGCGTGTACCACAAACCGACTTCGGAATTGTTGACGGCGGACCAATATCGCCAACCCTGCGGCTGCTTCCAGACCGCGCGCAACCGTTCCCTTTGCGCCTCCTGGAGGGCGGGATCGACAGGTTCGTTCAGCATTTCCTCGGTCGGGGGGTATATCCCCTGCGGCCCGATCTCCTCGTCGGGAATATCGTGCATCTGCGGGTTCCGGTCCGTCACGTCAGCCCCTCCAGATACGTTGCCAGCGCCCGTAACCGGGCGTCGTCCAGATGGTCGTATCCGGGCATTCTCGCGCCCGGCTTGATGCTTTCCGGGTCGCGGATCCAGCGGACCAGCTCATCGGTTTCCATCGGCAGGATCCCGGCGGCCAGCGTGGTCCGTCCTCCAAGATGGGTAAGGTCGGGACCAACGCGGCCTTGCGCTTGCGTGCCGCGAATGGTGTGGCAGGCGCCGCAGCCCTCGGTGACGAAAACTTCGCGACCCCGGATTGCCTCGGGGCTTTCCGGCGGATCGGCAGGCGCGGCCTCCTTTCGCAGCCAGGCGTCGAATGACTCTGGCTCCATCACGACCGCGCCAAAGGCCATCATCGCGTGGCTCTCACCGCAGAACTCGGTGCATTGTCCACGGTATGTGCCCGGCGTGACGGGTTCCAACGACATGCGCGTGGTACGGCCGGGTATCATGTCGGTCTTTCCGCCCAAGGCCGGTATCCAGAACGCATGGATCACCCCGTTCGCGGCCAACTCGATCTCGCTGCGGCTTCCCGCGGGAAGCCGGATCTCATTAGCGCTGACAACCGGTTCGGAGGACCCATCGGGCAGGTATTCGACACGCCACCACCAGGATTCCCCCACCACCCGGACAGTCAACCCCTCTCCGCGCTCGCGCTGGCGCGGCATCTCGGCCAGTGCATAGGTCAGCAATCCAGCCAGCACGACCGTGGGAAAGACGATCCCACCGCCAATGATGAGCGTTTCGGCCTTTCGCTCGCTCATCTCCCGCTTGATGAACCGTGTAACGGTCAGGAAAATGCCGTTCATCGCCAACCACAGGATCACGGCCCCGGTGAACATGACCCAGAACAGGGACGCCAGAACCTGGGCATCGCGCCCGGCGGGGTCGAGGACCGATTGCGGTCCGCTACAGGCGGATAGCCCGGAAACGAGCAGCAACGCAGAGGCGGCGCGCACCGTCATCCCAAAACTCGCGCAAGCAGCACGAGGATGCCGATATAGGGGATGATCGATAGCAGGGCGAAAATCCCGTCCCGTGTGACCAGTCCGACCGAGATAAGAAGTACGCCCGATGCCACGATGGAAGAGGTAAAGGGGATGAACTCCAGAAACGGCATCGCGGCCCCCGAAATCATGCAGATGGTCAGGGGGACAAGGATCATCGGTGCCTTGAAGAGGCCGGAAAACCGTTTCCGGGTATGCCTGTCGACCCAGCCGATATATGGGCGGATCTTCTGGATGGTCTTCTGGGCCTTTTCGGCGCTGATCGCCCGACGGCTCAACTTGCCGGGCAGGTAAACATCTCTGTGGCCAAGAAATATGCGCTCGGCGGAAATCAGCGCGATGAGCAAACCGCATACGACCGAGACTCCGGGAATCCCCGAGAGAGGGGTCGCACAAGTCGCCGACACAGCCAAAAGCAAGGCGTAGTGACTTCGCGCTCCGAGGATATGCACCACGTCGCCGACAGTAATCTCGCCATCTTCGTCTCCGTCCGCGTCCAGGATCTGATCGGCCATGTCTCCTAGCGGCGTGTGCGTGTCGCTCATCCGTCATGGTCTCCTGCCTGCTGGCTCGCCGGACGCTCATGGTCGGGGATATGGGTTCCGGCGTGCTTCTCGATCTTTCTGAAAATGACGATGGTGGCGATGGCGATCGCCGTGGTGGTGACGGCGAGAACCCACAGCCCCAGACCACAGGCCAGTCCGATGGCGGCCGAAAGCCACATGGTCGCCCCGGTCTTCAGGCCCCGAACATTGCCCTGATGGAACACCACGAGACCGGCTGCCAGAAAGGCGACACCTTGCGTCACCGCCTCGACCACGCGGATTGGGTCGGTGCGGACACGATCGCTGGCGAATTCGTCGCTGACAACGAGGTGCTGCATCACAATGCAGTAAAGTGCCGAAGCCAAACCGATAAGGATATGCGTCCGGATGCCGGCCTGCCGCCTGTCAAGCTCACGCTCGAAGCCGATCAACCCGCACAGGACCACCGTTCCAAGCAGCCGCAGGGACCAGACGGTCCAGGGGATATCCATTGTCGAGCGGAATTCGTCGAAGATCTGTTCCAAATCATCACCCGGAAATCAGCGAGGACTTGCGTTGCAGCGCGCGGTAAGGTCACGCATGCGGTTGGTTGCGAAACCGTGCCTGCCTTGGAGGATTTCCGGGACTCACGACGCGCCTTGCCTCCATGGGCAGGGCGCTTGGGAAAAGAAACAGAGCCACACCCGCCAAGCAGGCGAATGTCAGCCCGATCCAGTTCACGGCGAGATTTGTCTGCATTGCGGCTAGGGCACCACCGAAGACGCAGGCGATCCACAGGCCTAAAAACGTGTTGCGCAGAGCAGGAGACATTTCGACCACCTCGGAATTCGTGAAGACTGCGTGTTCAACGTCCCGGGAGTCGTATCGGTTCCGATTTCGGTATCGCCAAGCCCTGCTCGAACGCACGCAGCGCGATGTCATGGATCAATCGGCCTGCGCGTTTTTGTTTTTAGCTTGATGGCCAGAGAAGGTCATCGCCGCGCAAAAATGTTCTCCGGTCGTGTGTCGGAGAACAATCGACGGAGCATCTTAAAAGACTTCGCCCGCGGCTTCAGAGACGCATGCGCGGGACGTCGTTGGGATCAAGCCGCAGGTCGATCAGAAGGGGGCCATCTCGCGTCTCGATAGCGGCTATTGCCTTGTCCAGATCTGCAGCAGATTCCACCAGAACACCCTGACCGCCCAGCGACCGGGCCACTTCCGCGAAAGAAGGCCATTCGAATTGTGAAAGGCCCGGGTCCATGCTGCGGTCGAGGAACTGGATGTGCTCGGCCCCATAGGCGGAGTCGTTCGCCACGATGACGATCAGATCCTGCTTGAGCCGGACAGCGGTGTTGAACTCGTTTACCCCGCCCATCATGAATCCACCGTCGCCGGTAAACAGTACAACCGGCCTGTCAGGTGCGGCAAATCCCGCGCCGATCGCTTCCTGAAGGCCCAGCCCGATGGAGCCGAAATTCGCCGTGACGATGAAGCTTTTCGGGTCGGGGGCCGAAATCCGGCACCAGACTTCGGTCATGAAGCGCCCGCCATCGGTGGTCAGGATACGGTTCTTCGGCAGGGCCTTTTCCAGCTGCTCCAGCGCATAGACGAAATTGACATAGCCCGGACCGGCTTTGTCGCGTTCTCCCGGCGGATGTGCCGTCAGCTCGTCCATGTCGAGCTCCTTGGTGAAGCCGCTGGGCGCGATCTCGGCCTCGTCGAGCCAGTAGACGATATTGTCGGCTGTCAGCCCGGCATCGGCCACAAGCGCCGCGTCGGGGTGATAGTTCTTGCTGAGTTCCCGCACCGAGTCGTTGACCTGCACGACCCGTTTGCCCTTCATCAGCGCGCCCTTGTCGGTGGTGAAGTGGTGCAGGCTGGTTCCGAAGCAGATCACGCAGTCTGCCTTGGCGATCACGTCATAGGCGGCGGGTGTGCTCAACGTGCCGAAGATGTCCATGTTGTAGGGGTGATCGTTGAACAGCCCCTTGGCCTTGAGCGTGGTGGCCAGCGGCGCCTCCAGCCGTTCGGCAAGGCGGATCAGCTTGTCCTTCGCTTGGGCCGCGCCCCCGCCCGCGAGGATGACCGGACGTCGGGCCGACGCGATCATTCCGATGGCCTCGTCCACGTCATTGCCCTCGGGCACATAGGCCGGTGCGCCGAAAGCCTCGAACACCGTCTTGTGATGCTCGACCTCCTGCCACATGAAGTCGGCGGGCATGTTGAGCACGATGGGCCGTTTCTCGACCCGCGCACGATAAAAGGCGTGCGCGATGTCATGGGCGGCCGTTTCGGGCGCGCGCAATTGCTCGAACCCCGCGCCGGTGACCTTGACCAGTTCCCGCTGGTCGATGTTCTGAAGATTCTGCGGCGTCATCACCGGCGTGTCCCCGGCCAGCAGGACCATCGGGATATGGCCCCGCGCGCCTTCGGTCAGTGCGGTGACACAGTTGGTCAACGCCGGACCATGGGTCACGGTCGCCACGCCCACCTTGCCCGAGACATGGGAATAGGCGAGTGCCATCAGTACCGCGCTGCCCTCGTAGGCGACCGGCACAAAGGTTCCACCACAGGACCGTACGTAGTGATCGACCATGAACAGGTTCGCGTCGCCCATGAGCCCGAACATGGTGTCGAGCCCGTGATCCTGTACTGCCTGCGCGATGGACTGGTAGGTGTAGGATTTCGTCTCTGTCATGGGGCGCCTCGTTCTGGATCGAAGCCGGCTGCCGGATACAGCGGCTGGGTATGGCGATTACCTGCCTCAGTTATGGTTGCAAATGCAACCGCAATGACGGAGCAGAGTTCCAGATTCTTCGACTTTGGTTAAGGCCTTCCCCCACGGCGAAAACTTTTCGGGCTGGAAATGGCGAAACCCAAGTCTGGACACTGAATAGACCGGTAACTCGAATGGTCTGATCCTCGAGTTGTGGATTCGGTGCGACCGCCTTGCGCAATGAATCCTTTACAAAACCAGAATTGTGGTTATTTAGGTTTCATGACCACGACCAGCCCCAACGCCCGCGCTCTTGCAGCCCTCGGCCACGATGCCCGCCTTTCGATCTTTCGCCTGCTGGTGAAAGCCGGGGAGGACGGGTTGCGGGTCGGCGATATCGGCGATCACCTGGGCCTCGCGCCCTCGACCCTCGCGCATCATCTTTCCGCACTGGTCGATGCTGGCCTTGTGCTGCAGGAGAAGAAGGGCCGGGAAGTGTTCAACCGGGTCGATTTCCCCGCCATGCACCGGGTGGTCGGCTTCCTGACCTCCGAATGCTGCACCGGCGTCACGCTCAGGCCGGAGGATGCTGCATGAGGCAGGCACGATTTCTAATTTCTCAAAAACAACTGGAATTCCGGAGATTTGGTGATGACTGACACGACCCTCGAAACGCCCGGCCTCCGCTCCACGCTGCGCTACCTATGGCAGGATCAGCGGGTCTGGCTCGCCTCGGCTCTGATACTTGCCGCGCTGGCTGTGTTCGACCCGCCGCAGGCGGCCGAGAGTGCCCTTTTCGCGGGACAGGCGCTGGGTAACACGGCGCCCTTCCTGATCCTGTCGATCGCCATCGCCGCCTGGGCGAACGCGACCGGGGCCGACAACCTGATCGCCAGGGCCTTTACCGGCGCGCCGATCCTGATGATCGGTCTGGGTGCGCTGGCGGGGGGCATCTCGCCCTTCTGCTCCTGCGGGGTGATCCCGCTGATCGCGGCGCTGCTGGCGATGGGCGTGCCGCTCTCGGCGGTGATGGCGTTCTGGCTGGCCTCGCCGATCATGGACCCGTCGATGTTCGTGCTGACGGCCGGCGTGCTGGACCTGCAATTCGCGGTGGCCAAGACGCTGGCCGCCATCGGGCTCGGCGTCTTCGGCGGCACGGTGGTGCACCTGATGATGAAGGTCGGGGCCTTTGCCGACCCGCTGCGCGATGGTATCGGCAACGGGGGCTGCGGCGGGGCGAAGATCCGCGCGCCCAAGTCCGTCGTCTGGCGCTTCTGGGCCGAGCCCGAGCGCCGGGCGAAGTTCGGCAAGACGGCGCTGAGCACCACCTTGTTCCTGGCCAAGTGGCTGACGCTGGCCTTTATCCTCGAAAGCCTGATGCTGGCCTGGATCCCGGCGGAAACCGTCACCGCGGCGCTTGGGGGTGAGGGGCTGCTACCCATCGTGACCGCAACGCTGGTGGGCGTACCGGCCTATCTGAACGGCTACGCGGCCCTGCCGCTCGTCGGCGGGCTGATCGACCAGGGCATGGCGCCGGGGGCCGGCATGGCCTTCCTCGTCGCCGGTGGCGTCACCTCGATCCCGGCCGCCATGGCGGTCTGGGCCCTGGCCCGGCCGCAGGTCTTCGCGCTTTACATCGCGCTGTCGCTGACCGGCGCCTTCGCTTCGGGGCTGCTGTTCCAGCTGTGGATGATGGCATGAGAACGCTCTTTGTCGAGATTGAAGGGCCCCTCACCGATCCGATCCTGGCCCCCGCCGGAACGGCGACCCCGGATGAGGCGGTGACAAGCCTGACGGTGACTGGCGGGCGCGTCGCGGCGATGGCGCTCGAACCGGAACTGGCGCTCGGCGCCGCTGTGATCGAGCCCGATGGCGAGACGGTCATCCTTCGCTACACGGTAGAACCGGCCCGCGAGGGCGCAGACTATCCCGACGCGGCGTTTCGACCCCGCGCCAACCGCTATACGACCGCGGCCACCGAACTGGCCGCGGCCAGCCGCTCCATCGCGCAGGCCGCCGGCGGCGGCCGGGCCGGGATCGAGGCCCTCGTTGCCGAGGCGCAGGCGCGGTTCGCCTATGACCACCCGGAGCTGAGGTTCAACGACGGCATGGACACCGTTCCCTTCCTGTCCTGCGGCCTGACGCCGGGCTCTTGCGTGGACATCAACACCTACCTCGTGGCCAGCCTGCGGGCCGCGGGATACCAGGCGGCCTATTTCTACGGCTATTTCTTTCCCGAAGAGCGGGGCGGCATGACCGATGACGGGCATTGCTGGGTCGTCACGCGCCACGCGGGTGAGACCCTGGAATGGGACATTGCCCATCACCTCAAGGCGGGGCTGGGTCCGACGCTGCCCGGTCTCAACCCCCGTCCGGGCGAGAGGGTGGCGCTGACGCATTCGATGGGCCATCGCTACAGGCTTCGCGACCGCGAGGTGGACCTGAAGTTGCTGGGCGAACCGATGCGGCTGTCGGCGGATGGCACCCTGGCCCCGGTGTCGTTGACGGCGCGATTGTCGCCCCGGCCCGCTTCGGTGGCCTCTGCAAGAGATCTGGTCGAGCCTGCGCCCTGACCGGTGCTCAGGCGATCCGCTTGCCCTCGGCGTCAATGATCATTTGACCGTCCTTCTTTACGAAAGGTCCCGGCGGCAGCCTGTCGAGCAGATCGAGAACCATCTCGGACGGACGGCAGAGGCGGACGCCTTTCGGGGTGCAGACGATCGGACGATTGACCAGGACGGGGTGGCTGCTCATAGCCTCCAGAAGCTTTTCATCGGTCACGTCCGACGCGGTTAGCCCCATCTCCTCGGCGGGGGAGCGGGAGATGCGCAAAGCCTCGCGCGCCGTGATACCTGCGGCGGCGAAAAGCGCCAGAAGCTGCGGGCGCGTCCAGCCCTCTTTCAGGTAGTCGATGACGACGGGATCGTATCCGGCCGCGCGAATGATCGCGAGCACGTCGCGAGAGGCGCCGCAGTCGGGGTTATGATGGATGGCGACCGGGAAGAAGTTCATGCCGGGAAGCTCGCGCGGGTCCGGTTTGCGATGGCCACGAGGCTCAGCATCACCGGTACCTCGACCAGCACGCCCACCACGGTGGCCAGAGCCGCACCGGAGTTGAGTCCGAAGATCCCGATGGCCACCGCTACCGCCAGTTCAAAGAAGTTGGACGTGCCGATCAGCGCACAGGGTGCGGCGACCTTGTGTGGCACGCGCCAAAGCCACGCCGCGCCGTAGCCCAGCGCAAAGATCCCGTAGGACTGGATGACGATCGGCACTGCGATCAGCGCGATCAGCAGTGGCTGCGCCAGGATCACCGGCCCCTGGAAACCGAAGAGCAGCACCACCGTCAGCAGCAGGCCGATCACCGAGGCGGGCTTGATCCGCGCCGTGAAGGCCGCCACCGCGTCCTCGCCGCCGCGCGCGATCAGCGCCCGGCGTGTCAGCGCCCCCGCGATCAGCGGAATGACGATGTAGAGGACGACTGACAGGATCAGCGTCTCCCACGGGACGCTGATGTCGGTCACCCCCAGCAGGAAGGCCACGATTGGCGCGAAGGCCACCACCATGATCAGGTCGTTCACCGAGACCTGCACCAGCGTGTAATTGGGATCGCCCTTGGTCAGTTGCGACCAGACGAAAACCATCGCGGTACACGGCGCGGCGCCAAGCAGGATAAGCCCGGCGATGTATTCCGGGGCGCGCTGGGGATCGATCAACCCGGCGAAGACGTGGTTGAAGAACAGCACCGCCAGCGCCGCCATGGTGAAGGGCTTGATGAGCCAGTTTACCGCCAGCGTGATGACAAGGCCCTTGGGCCGCTGGCCCACGGCCTTGAGCGAGCCGAAATCCACCGCGATCATCATCGGGTAGACCATGGCCCAGATCAGGACCGCCACGACGAGGTTGACCGAAGCATATTCCAGCGCCGCCAGCGCGCCGAAGAGACCGGGCGCAAGGTTGCCGAGGAGCAGTCCGGCCAGAATGCACAGCGCGACCCAAAGGGTCAGCCAACGTTCAAACAGGGTCATGGAATCTCCTTCTGGCCCGGTACGCGGCAGGCGGGATCGGGGGTGTGGTGAGCGCGTAGCCGATGCACGGGCCGGTGATTTCGCCGGGGATGATGCCGTCGGTTTTGAGGATGTGCAAATGCTCGGAAACCGTGGATCGGGAGAGATCCCCCGCATCGACGGTCAAATCCGCAATGTCGAGTTCAGCCTGTGCCATTTGACTCCAGTCCCTTCGTACATCGCCGATAAGCGATCATCTCGGCCTGCGCAATCGTCCGGCTTTGACTCATCGCGGCTCAACCACATTACGGTGCCCAAGGCTAGGCACCGGCGCTCAGGTCTCCGGCTACGAAAGGACATTTGTCAGGCATCTTGCTGGTGTCTTCCATTGCAAGAACCGAAATGGTTGCGATTTCGGCGGCTGCAGGGTATCCGCCCTGAAATCATCTGGACCTGGGGTGCGATCCCCGGGTGGCTCTCCCGGCCGCCGATCCGCCGGGCAAACCAAGACTATCTGAACAAGATGACCGGCGGGCGGCAGCAGCAAGCCGGGCAGGAACGGAACATCCGACATGACTCTTGATGCCTATCGACGCCAATGGCTCGGTAATGTGCGCGGCGACCTGCTTTCCGGGATCGTTGTAGCGCTCGCCCTGATCCCCGAAGCGATCGCCTTTTCAATCATCGCAGGGGTTGACCCCAAGGTGGGCCTCTATGCCTCTTTCTCGATAGCCGTGGTGACCGCCATCGCGGGGGGGCGTCCCGGCATGATCTCGGCGGCCACGGCGGCGACGGCCGTGCTGATGGTAACGCTCGTTGCCGACCACGGCCTCGAATACCTTCTCGCCACCACGGTCCTGGCCGGCCTCATTCAGATCGCCGCAGGCTTCGCCCGTTTGGGCCATCTGATGCGCTTCGTCTCGCGGTCGGTAATGACGGGCTTCGTAAACGCACTCGCCCTCCTGATCTTCATGGCGCAACTGCCCGAGTTGGTCGGTGTGCCATTGCTGACCTATCCGCTCGTGGCCGCCGGCCTCGCGATCATCTATCTGTTTCCCTATTTGACGCGGGCCGTGCCGTCACCGCTGGTGACGATCATCGTTCTCACCGCGCTGATTTCGCTCATGGGCTGGGATGTGCGCACCGTGGGCGACATGGGCGCGCTGCCCGACACGCTGCCGGTCTTCCTGGTCCCGGACATCCCGCTCAATCTCGAGACACTGAAGATCATTCTGCCCTATGCGGCGGCCGTCGCCGTCGTCGGGTTGCTCGAGAGCCTGATGACAGAAAACATCGTGGACGACCTGACCGATACCAAGTCCGACCGGAATCAGGAATGTATTGGGCAGGGCCTCGCGAACACCGCGACGGGCTTCATTGGGGGCATGGCTGGCTGCGCGATGATCGGTCAGTCGATCATCAACATCAAGTCCGGCGGCCGGGGCCGGTTGTCCTGTTTCACGGCAGGTGTCTTTCTGCTGTTCATGGTGGTCGCGCTTGGCGATCTCGTGGCGCAGATCCCGATGGCGGCGCTGGTCGCGATCATGATCATGGTTTCCATCGGTACCTTCTCATGGTCTTCGATCAGGCAACTCAGAACCCATCCCCGTTCTTCCTCGATCGTGATGCTCGCGACGGTGACGGTCGTGGTCTATACCCACAACCTCGCTATTGGCGTGCTTGTCGGGGTGTTGCTGTCTGGCCTTTTCTTTGCCGGCAAGATCGCGCAACTGTTTCGCGTCACCTCGTCGATGTCCGAGGACGGGCGCGTGCGGACCTACCGCGTCGAAGGACAGCTTTTCTTTGCTTCAGCAGAGGATTTCATGGACGCTTTCGACTTCAAGGAGGCGGCCGAACGCGTCGTAATCGACGTAAGCCAGGCGCATATCTGGGATATTTCTTCGGTTGCCGCGCTTGACATGGCCGTGCTCAAGTTCCGCAGAGACGGATCCGAGGTCGAAATTGTCGGCATGAACGAAGCCTCGGAGACCATCGTCGACCGGCTTGCCGTGCATGACAAGCCCGGCGCGATAGACAAGCTGACGGCGCATTGAAGGAGGAGACTTCATGACCAACAAGATCATCGCCTTGGTGGACGGTTCCGCTTATTCGAAGAGCGTGTGCGACCATGCTGCCTGGATAGCAAGCCGGGGTGGCTATGAAGTCGAGCTCATGCATGTCCTGGGACGGCGCGAGACCGGGACCGGATCCGATCTCTCGGGCGCAATCACTCTCGGTGCGCGCAGTGCGCTGCTCGAGGAACTTTCGAGCATCGACGAACAGCGCGCAAAGCTGGCGGTTCGCCGCGGACGCGCCATTCTCGAAGACGCAAGGGCTCTCTTGGTCGCGGCCGGTGTCAAGTCGACCGAGCACCTGCGTCATGGTGACCTGATCGAGGCGATCTCCGCGAAGGAGGGGGGCGCCGAGATGATCCTGATCGGCAAGCGCGGTGAGGCTGCCGACTTCGCCAAGGGACATGTCGGCTCGAACCTGGACCGCGTCATGCGAGCAGTCTCAAGGCCGCTTTTCATCGCGTCACGGGCCTACCGACCTATCGAGAAGGTGCTGATTGCCTACGATGGCAGCGAAAGTGCCATGCGCGCCGTAAATCATGTCGCCCGCTCGACGCTCTATCGCGGTGTCGATATGAGGATCGTTACCGTGGGAGCCGCGACGGAGGCTGCGAAAAAGAGCCTCGAGAACGCGCAAGCCACGCTGGCAAACGCGGGACTCGAGGCGGAAACCGCCATCCTGCCCGGCCAGCCAGAAGAGGCGCTGGGAAAGCTGATCGAGGAGGCGGAGTTCGGCCACCTCGTAATGGGCGCCTCCGGGCACTCCCGTCTGAGGTCGCTCTTCGTGGGATCGACAAGCCTCGAGATGATCCGCACCTGCAAGGTGCCGATCCTGCTTGTGAGGTGAGGCCAAGGCAAGGTGACGGTAGCGACTTTTGGCCTGAGTTTTCCAACGCCCGTTTCTTCGCAAGCTTATCGAGATCGGCCTCCATACCTCGCGGCCAAATGTGTCGCAGACACGGCGGCAGGAAAGCCGCCATGCAGGCAGAGGTACCGTGTGACTGGCGCATTGGCGGATCCCTCCTATCATGATCTTGGAGGAGGTCGTGACTTGAACTGTAGGCTCAGGACCCATTGATTTCCGCCGCGCGGCGTGGTTCACGGCTCGAAAACGAGCGGTGAACATGTCTGATCTC
>CANMQJ010000020.1 GCA_947500005.1 uncultured Paracoccaceae bacterium
GCGTAGATCACGTTGCGCTGGTCGGCCTCGTGCCCGTCCGGGCCGCCGGTGATCCGGTCGTCGCCCTCGCCGCCATTCAGCGTGTCGGCGCCGATACCGCCATCCAGCACATCATCGCCCGCAAGGCCGATCAGCCGGTCATTGCCGGCAAGCCCGACCAGCGCATTGGCCGCGTCATCGCCCGCCATCTCGTCGAACCAGCCGGTTCCGGTGACGTTCTCGATCCCGGTCAGCGTCTTGACGTCACCGCCGAAGATGGTCGCGAGCCCCGAGGCCAGGGTCAGTGTCAGCAGGGCGTCCTGTGCGGTCAGCCCGGTCACGTTGGGCTGGGCGGTGAAATCGACCATGTCGATTCCCGCGCCCCCGTCGATCGTGTCGGAGCCGATGCCGGGGAGGATCAGGTCGTCGCCGCCCAGGGCGAAGATGCGTTCCGACGCCTGCGTCCCCGACAGCACCTCGCGCTCCTCGGTGCCGGTAATGTCGGGCGGGGTGGTTTCACCGGAGCCTTCGCCGACCTGGATCGTGTATTCATTGCCGAACGCGTCGAGCATGTAGCCGAAGCCGTTGGGAAAGACCGCCGCCAGATGCGCGTTCAGAGCCTGACCGCCCTCGTCGGCCTCGGGGAAGGCGATCGTGCCGGTCGCCGGCGTGCCGTCGGCATTGTAGAGCCGCGCAAGCGCTTCCTGCCGGTAGGTGCTGTCCCAGGAGGTGCCGATCGTGTGATAGACGATCACGTAGCTGCCATCGGCCAACGGATGAACCTGGGCATCATATTGCGTGCCGCCGCCAAAGTCGGTGTTGATTATCTCGGCGGCGCGGGCCACCGAACCATCGGCGTTCAGGATCATCTGGAACAGGTCGATCCCGTCATCCTCGACCGGGCCCGGATTGCTCCAGGTCACGACCACGCGCCCGTCGTTCAGGGTGGCGGCATGGGTACGGTCCGCCGCCGGGCGGCCGGCGATGGCAGCGTTGCCGGTCTCGTCGAGCGCGATCTCGTCGCCGATCTTCGTGGCGTCTAGCCCGTAGCGGTTGAGATAGACGTTCCCGGTCTGGACGTCCTGGTGAATCACGAAAAGCGTATTGCCGGATTGCGCCAGCGAAAAGGAGGCCGGCGCCGAGGGAAGAAGGCCGCTGACGGCTTCGCCGGTCGCCTCGAACGTCGCCCGGGCGCGACCGCCGTTGCCGTCATGGATGAGCAATTCGTCCGGGCGCGTGCCATCGGCGGCCCAGACCTCGGCAAAGCCGCCGCCCTCAAGGTCAAGCGTTTCATACGCCCCCTTGAGATCGATCTTGACCACGCCGGGCTGCGAAGGCTCGGGCGTTCCGTCGGCGGAAAAGGCGCGCATCTTGACCGAGCCCGGTGCTTGCGGCGGTGACAGGAACTGAAGGCGGGGATTGTGCTCGGCGTAATGGATGACAAAGCCGCCATCGGCCCGGCCTTCGATATGGCGGACCTCGATGGAATAGGGCAGGAAAACCCCGAAATACGTGGCGCCGGCCAGGTCCTCTTCGGTGGCGTCGGTCACGGGCCGTTCGGTCAGGACACGGTTGCCCTGGTCGTCCCATGCCGTGAAACTGGGCACTGTCTCCCCGTAGGCGGGCGGCTCGTTGATCAGGAAGACACGGTCGCCGACCTGAAAGGTTCTCGAGGCATTGGAAGTAAGATCGCGCTCTATCAGCGCGCCGAAGGAAATCGTCATGGTGTCTATACACTCTCGGTCTGCCGGCAATACGAAATTGTAAGCGGGCCGGTCCGGCATTCCGTCCGCGCTTGTGCACTGGGGACACGGGATGCAGGCAGAGGGTTTCGGCTCATCCGAACAGTCATGAAATGATGGCCTGCTGCCGGAGATTTACCCGAAACGGGTTGCGGATCAAGTGCTTGATGGTGGAGCGCAGGCGCGCAGAGCCGTTACTCCAGAGTGGCGTCGAACTCGATCAGGTTCTGGCCTTCCTCGGTGGTGGGCGCGACGATTATCCTGGCATTGGCGATCCCCGGGCCCGAGAACTCGATGGACTGGTCGAGCAACTCGCCTTCGGAACGGGTCGCGCGATAGCCGCTGGCATTCAGGCTCTCCTCCCATCTTGCGAGCAGATCCCGGCCATCCGCGCCGGTCGCGATCGAGAACATGCGAACGCCGGACCCGATGGCGCGGTCGGCCACGATCTCGGTATCGTCGGGGAAGGTGAGAACGTCGGGGATCCAGTCCTGCAGCGCCTCGTCGGCGTGAACGATCGCGGCCGCGCCCAGCATGATGACGGCAGCAAGGATCAGTCCCTGACCGGCAGCCTCGCGACTGCTTTCCGCAGGAGAAGGGCCAGGGCGAGTAGGGCGGGGACGAACGGGGCGGAGCCGGGCCGCAGGCTGATCGTACTCATGTTCAGTCACTTATCCGGGCAGCCGGAAAAACAAGCACATGAGCAAAGAGCTGCCGGAGCGAGCGTGTGCAAAGCGGAACTGAACATGGCGGAATAGTCGGGGAGAATGGTGGGCGACCCTGGAATCGAACCAGGCGTGCGTCTCCGCGAGGGAGTTACAGTCCCCTGCCACACCTTGCGGCCTGTCGCCCACTGTCAGGCGTTGCGCCTGACGTGGAGGCGTGATTACTAGCGCGTCAAAGGAGCGTCAACCGGAAAAATTCCGGTTCCGCGCAGAAACCCGCGAGCACAAGCGCGAAGGGAAAATCGGCATGAAGAAACCCAGGTGGGTGATCGACAAGGAGCAAGCCAAAAAGGCCGCGGCGGCCGAAACCGTGTGGCTTTTCGGGCTGCATGCAGTGCGCGATGCGCTTGTGAACCCGCGGCGCGAAAAGCTGCGCCTGATCGTGACGCCCAATGCACAGGCAAAGCTGGCGGAGGCGATCGAGGCCGCTGGAATTGCGCCCGAGGTGGCGGACCCGCGCAGGTTCACCGCACCGATCGATCCCGGCTCGGTCCACCAGGGGGCGGCGCTGGAGGTCAAGCCGCTGGACTGGGGCAGCCTCGAGGAGGTGTGCATCGGGGCGGAGCGGCCGCGGGTCATCCTGCTCGACCGGGTGACGGACCCGCATAACGTGGGCGCGATCCTGCGCTCGGCCGAAGTGCTGGGCGCGAGCGCGGTGATCGGCACGCGGCACCATTCGGCGCCCGAGACGGGCGCGCTGGCCAAGACGGCGAGCGGTGCGCTGGAGCGGCAGCCCTATCTGCGGGTGCGCAACCTGGCGGAGGCCATCGGGGCGCTGCAGAACATGGGTTACCTGGTGCTGGGCCTCGATGGCGAGGCGGAGGTGACGCTGGAGGCCGCGCTGGATGGGCAGGGCGATCGTCCCCTGGCGCTGGTTCTGGGGGCCGAGGGGCCGGGCTTGCGGCAGAAGACGAAGGAGACGGTCGATCGTTTGGTCAAGATCGACGCGGCGGGGGGATTCGGTTCGCTCAACGTCTCCAACGCGGCGGCGATCGCCCTATATGCAAGCCAGAGGGCATAGGAGGGGACCATTCCGGGACCGACCAAGATCGCGACCTGCTGCTATTGCGGGACACGGGCGGCGCTGGTGCTGCGCGGGCAGGATCGGCACGAGCTGAGCTGTTCGGCCTGCGGCGCGCCGCTGCACGAGATGAAGATGCTGCCGCAGGCGGCGCCGCGCAAGATGCCCCGGCCGGAGCGGGGACCGGATCCCTACAGGGGCAAGAAGGCGAAACCTGTGAAGCGGAAGAAGGTGAAAAGGCGCAAGAGCCTTTTCGCCAAGGTCCTCGAAGAGGCCTGGGACGTGGTCGAGGATATTTTTGACTGATCCTTTTTCACGCAGGGTGCCGCGGCGATCACATCCCCGTCAGGGGGGCTTTCACGCGGGGCGGAGAGGATGCACATTCAGTGCATTCCACCCATAGGAGACCCATGTTCGACCGCCGCCAGATATTGACCGGGTTTGCTGCCCTGTTGCTTGCCGCCGCTCCGCTTCGTGCCGATGAGCAGGTCTTCTATGCCCCTGGCGGTGCCGCGCTGGACGGGTATGACGTGGTCGAATATTTCCGCTCCGGCGAGGCGCGGCGTGGATCCTCCGCCCATGTCGTGATGTGGAAAGGGGTGGAGTGGCATTTCACCAGCGCTGCGAATCGGGAGGCGTTCGAGGCGAATCCCCGCGCCTATGCGCCCCAGTTCGGAGGTTACTGCGCCTATGCCGTTGCAAATGGCTATACCGCCGCGACGGACCCGCACGCTTGGCATATCGTTGATGGCAAACTGTATTTGACCCATTCGGCCCGGGCCGATGCGTTGTGGCGGCAGGACATGGCAGGCAATATCGCCCGGGCCGTGACGCACTGGCCCGACGTATTGTTCAAGTGATCGGCGTCATTCCGCCGATTGCCCAGAAGTCACCAAAAAAATGACACGACCCCCTTTTTTGTCCATGATCCATGCCTAAATGTCACAGTGACCGCGGATCTTGGAACCTCCGCGGGTCATTTCACTGTCCCTCGTTCCATACCTCGCGCCCGGATACGTTCCGGGCGCTTTTTTCTTTCGGGGGTACAGGGCTTTGGATAAAGTGCGGCCCATGGCCGATTATTCCGATGATTTCCTCAAGACGATCCTGAAACGCAGCAAGGTCATCGCGGTGGTTGGTTTCTCGCTCAACCCGGTGCGACCGAGCTACTACGTGGCGCGATATCTCTCGCTCAAGGGCTACCGGGTGATTCCGGTCAATCCGGGCCATGCCGGTGTGCCGCTCTTCGGCGAGACCGTCCGCGCGAGCTTGTCGGAAATCGATGCGCCGGTGGACATGGTGGACATCTTCCGCCGGTCCGAGGCGGTGCCGCCCATCGTGGATGAGGCGCTTGAGGCGCTGCCGGGGCTGAAGACGGTCTGGATGCAGATCGGGGTAGAACATGCCGAGGCGGCAGCGAAGGCCGAGGCGCGCGGGGTGGACGTGGTGATGAACCGGTGCCCCAAGATCGAGTATCAGCGCCTGTTTGGTGAATTGCGCATGGGCGGTTTCGCCACCGGCATCATTTCGTCGAAACTGTGACGCCTACTGGGTCAGGCGGGCCTGTCGCCTGGCGCGCTCCTCGACGATGGCGTTGAGAACCTCGGTCCGGGGCCGCCAGTTGTAATCCTCGTCGGTGCGCACGGGGGCCCAGACCAGAGTCCCGCTTTCGCGCCATCCATCGACCACGATCCCGTCGAATATGCTTTGCCCGCGCGCCGACAGGATCGGAGCGCTGTGGCTGACATGGAAGGAGGTGCGCGGTGGCGCGATGGCGCGGTGAATGTAGAGGGTGCGGAAATGTTCGTGCCGCAGGCGCGCTTCGATATCGTCGGCCCAGTGGACGCAGAGGCCGCGTTCGCGAATGCCGCTATTGACCTTGGCGTTGTGGATCAGCGGTGGGTCGGTGACCTTGTACTGCACCCGCAGATCGGCGGCATATTCATGAGAGATACGCGCGGCGCGGGCGGCCTCCTCGGGGTCGACGGACGGGTCCAGCGCGATGAGGGCACGTGTCATCCCGTCAATGCTGGGTTGCGAGACGGCTGCGCGCGTGACCTGCGATGGGTCCGAACATGCAGCCAGCGACGCCAGTGCCACCAGCCCAAGCGAAAATGCGCGACGGTTGATCATCTGCGTTGTCCTGCCTCTGCGTCTTGCCCTTGCGAATATCCTAGCGGCGGGGAAGGGGCGTTTCAATCGCGGGCGGCTTTCTCGGCCAGTCCGCTCTGGCCCTGTCGCCGGGCGAGTTCGGCCAGCACGTCATCGAACGCGACGTCGCGCGCGGCAAGCATGACGAGCAGGTGATAGAGCACATCGGCTGCTTCGGAGGTCAGGCGGTCGCGGTCGCCCTTCACCGCCTCGATGATGGCCTCGACGGCCTCCTCCCCGAATTTCTCGGCCGCTTTCTCTGGGCCTTTTGCAAGCAGCTTGGCGGTCCAGCTGCTGTCGGGATCGGCGGATTTGCGGGCCTCGATCATGGCGGCGAGGTCGTGCAGGATGCTCATGTCAGCCTCAGTTCAGTCGCATGGGGATGCCGGCGGCGGCCATGTGTTCCTTGGCCTCGCGGATGGTGAAATCGCCGAAATGAAAGATCGAGGCGGCGAGCACGGCGCTGGCGCCGCCCTCGGTCACGCCCTCGACCAGGTGATCGAGCGTGCCGACGCCCCCCGAAGCGATCACCGGCACGTCGACCGCATCCGAGATCGCGCGGGTCAGCGGCAGGTTGAAGCCCGAGCGCGTGCCGTCGCGATCCATCGAGGTCAACAGGATCTCGCCCGCGCCCTTTGCGGTCACGGTCCTTGCGAATTCCACGGCGTCGATGCCGGTGGGGCGTCGCCCACCATGGGTGAAGATCTCCCACCGGCCTGGCTCCACCGTCTTGGCGTCGATGGCGCAGACGATGCATTGCGCGCCGAAGCGGTCCGCGGCCTGGGCCACAACGTCGGGGTTCGCCACGGCGGCGGAGTTGAAGCTGACCTTGTCGGCGCCCGCCAGCAGCAGGGCGCGCACATCCTCATGCGTGCGCACGCCGCCGCCCACGGTGAGCGGGATATAGCATTGCTCGGCCGTGCGGCAGACCACGTCATACATCGTGCCGCGGTTTTCATGCGTGGCATGGATGTCGAGAAAACACAGCTCGTCCGCGCCGGCCGCATCATAGGCCTTGGCCGACTCCACCGGGTCGCCCGCATCGCGCAGGTCCACGAAATTGACGCCCTTGACGACACGGCCATCTGCCACGTCGAGGCAGGGGATGATGCGGGTCTTGAGCATGGGGTGGTCCTTCAACTGCATCGCCTCCTTGCCGCAGCGGGGCGGGAAATGCAATCGCGCGGAACTTCACGCAGACGTGCGGGGTTCAACCTGTCGGGATGTGCGATGCTGGTCGCGTCCCGGACGCAAGGAGAATACCGATGAAGCCTCTGATGAGTTTTGCCGCGGCACTTGTCGTTTTCGCCGCGCCCGCGCTGGCCGATGACGACCTGATGCGGGTCGAGGCGCAGGGCGATGTGCCCTCCGTCATGGATGCGCTGGTCGCCGCTGTCGAAGGGGCGGGCGCGACCATCTTTGCCCGTGTCGATCATGCCGAGGGCGCGCAGGGCGCGGGGATGGAGCTCGCGCCCGCGCAGGTGCTGATCTTCGGCAATCCCAAGCTGGGCACCCAGGCGATGCAGGCCGATCCCGAGGCGGGGCTGTTCCTGCCGATGAAGGTCCTGGTCTACGCGAAGGACGGGCAGACCTGGCTGGTCTACCAGGATCCCGAGGAGATGCTGGAGGATCTCGCCGGCATCGACGACGACGCCGCATATCTGGACCAGATGGCCGCCGCGTTGCAGAAGCTGACCGCCGCGGCCGCTGGCGGCTAGCGCTTGAGTGCCGCCAGGGCCACGCGCAGGTCGAGCGCCCCGTCATAGAGCGCGCGTCCCGAGATGGCGCCATTCAGATCCGCCCCGCAATCGCGCAGCGCGATCAGGTCCTCCAGCGAGGAGACGCCGCCGGAGGCGATCACCGGGATCTCGACCGCGCGGGCCAGCTCGGCGGTGGCCTGCACATTGGGCCCCTGCATTGCGCCGTCGCGGTTGATGTCGGTATAGATGATGGCTGCGACGCCCGCATCCTCGAAGCTGCGGGCAAGATCGGTGACCATCACGTCGGTCTCCTCGGCCCAGCCCTTGGTCGCTACGCGCCCGTCGCGCGCATCGATGCCCACCGCGACCTTGCCCGGAAAGGCACGCGCCGCCTCGCGCACGAGATCTGGGTTCTCCACGGCGACCGTGCCCAGGATCACCCGCGCCAGCCCTCGGTCGAGCCAGCGCTCGATCGTGGCCATGTCGCGGATCCCGCCGCCCAGCTGGGCGGGCACGGGGCAGGCGGCAAGGATCGCCTCGACCGGGGCGGCATTGACCGGCTCGCCCGCGAAAGCGCCGTTGAGATCCACGAGATGCAGCCATTCGCAGCCCGCCTCGACAAAGGAACGGGCCTGCGCGGCCGGGTCGTCGTTGAAGACGGTGGCCTTTTCCATCTCGCCGCGCAGAAGGCGCACGGCCTGGCCGTCCTTGAGGTCGATGGCGGGGTAGAGGATCATGCGCGGGCCCTTTCGATACTGTGCGTGCGGGCATATGGCACAGGCGGGCCTGCCAGTGCAACGCGACCCCAAGTCAATCTTGTCAGGATGCCGTGCCTGCGGTCAGACTGACCCGGAAACAGGGAGGATATTCCATGAAGACACTGATCCTGAGCACCATCGCGGCGCTGGGCCTCGCGGGGATGGCGGCGGCAGACCCGGCCGTCGGTACCTGGAAGACCGAGGTCGATGACGGCTCCTACGCGCATATCGCCATGGCGCCCTGCGGCACTGCCATCTGCGGCACCATCGCGCGCACCTTCAATGCCGAAGGCGAGTACCAGTCGCCCAATATCGGCAAGACGCTGGTGATCGACATGGTGCCCCAGGGCGGCGGCGCCTACGAGGGGAAGGTCTGGCGACCGTCCAACGACAAGATCTATATCGGCAAGATGCAGATGAACGGCAATTCGCTGGCGCTGCGCGGCTGCGTGGCCGGCGGGCTGATCTGCTCGAAACAGACCTGGACCCGCGTCCAGTAGGTCACGGTCGCCAGGTCAGGAAGTTCGAGATGAGCCGGAGCCCGGTGCTCTGGCTTTTCTCGGGATGGAACTGCATCCCCAGCATCGTGCCGCGCCCGATCACCGCCGTGACGTCGCCGCCATAGTCCACATGGGCCAGCCGCTCGGCCGGGTCGGTCACGCGGAAATGGTAGGAATGCACGAAATAGGCGTGCTGGCCGCTTTCCACCCCGGCGAAGACGGGATGGTCATGGTCGATGACCAGGTCGTTCCATCCCATGTGGGGCACCTTGAGCGCAGGGTCCGAAGGGGCGATCTTGACCACCTCGCCCGCGATCCAGCCCAGCCCCTCGGTTTCCTCGAATTCGCGCCCGAGGCTGGCCATCAGCTGCATGCCGACGCAGATGCCCAGGAAAGGTCGCCCGCGATCCTCAACCGCCTCGCGCAAGGCCTCGAACAGGCCCGAGCGCCCGCGCAGGGCGGCGGCGCAGGCCGGAAACGCCCCGTCGCCCGGCAGCACGATCCGGTCGGCGCGCGCCACGACTTCCGGCTCGGCGGTCACCACGACCTTGCCGGTGCCGGTTTCGGCCGCCATGCGCTGGAACGCTTTTTTGGCGGAATGAAGATTGCCCGACTCGTAGTCGATGATCGCGGTCAGCATCTTTTCGCTCTCCCGGCCCTGCCCGGTGCGCCCGGCCGGCCCTTCATCTCTTTCAAAATACTCCGGGGTGAATTGGCCGCAGGCCAAGAGGGGCAGCGCCCCTCAAAGCGCGCCCTTGGTCGAGGGCACCGCGTCGGATTTGCGCGGATCGACCTCCACCGCCATGCGCAGGGCGCGGGCCACCGCCTTGAACGCCGCCTCGGCGATGTGGTGGCTGTTGAGCCCGTGCAGCAGGTCCACGTGCAGGGTGATGCCGCCATGGGTGGCCAGCGCCTGGAAGAACTCGCGCACCAGCTCGGTATCGAACGTGCCGATCTTGGCCGTGGGCAGGTCGAGGTTCCAAACAAGGAAGGGCCGGCCCGACAGGTCGAGGGCGCAGCGCACCTGCGCATCGTCCATTGGCAGGTGGCATTCGCCATAGCGTCGGATGCCGCGCTTGTCTCCCAGCGCCTGCGCCAGCGCCTGGCCCAGTGCGATGCCGGTATCCTCGACCGTGTGATGGTCGTCGATATGCAGGTCGCCCTCGGCGCGCACGGTGATGTCGATCAGGGAATGGCGGGCAAGCTGGTCGAGCATGTGGTCGAAGAAACCCACGCCGGTCTGCATGTCATAGGTGCCGGTGCCGTCGAGGTCGATATCGACCGTGATGGCGGTTTCGGCGGTTGTCCGGTTGATATGGGCGCGGCGCATGGGCGTATCCTCTTGTCTCGCGGCGCTTATAGGACGGGGCGCGTGGGCTTGACCAGAGGGGCCGGTCGCGGCTGTGCCCGAGTGTTGCAGCGGGGGATTGCGCCCCGGCCCGCCGCATGCCAGCTTGGCCGCCGAACCACGAACATCCGGGGGCCCGCGCCATGTCAACCTGCGTCTTCATCCAGATCCGCTGCAAGCCTGGGACCACCTACAAGGTCGCCGAGGAGATCGCCCTGCGGGAGATCCATTCCGAACTCTATTCGACGAGCGGAGAGTACGATCTGCTTATGAAGCTCTATATCCCCGAGGACGAGGATGTGGGGAAATACATCAACGACCATCTTCTGGTGATCCCGAATATCGAACGGTCCCTGACGACCATGACATTCAAGGTGTTCTGAAGGGCCTCGGTCTGCGCGCCAAGGCGCGGTGCAGCCCCGTGGCATCTGTTTCGGGATGGACCTGATAAACTGGAGCGGGCGATGAGATTCGAACTCACGACCCTTACCTTGGCAAGGTAATGCTCTACCCCTGAGCTACGCCCGCATCCGTTTGGCCATACCGGCCTGGGGTTCTCGACTTGGAGCGGGCGATGAGATTCGAACTCACGACCCTTACCTTGGCAAGGTAATGCTCTACCCCTGAGCTACGCCCGCCCCGTCGAGTGAGGAGGGGGATATAAATTCCCTCGCCCGGCTGCAAGCGGAAAATGCGGGGCGGGACCGATTTTTCATGTCCCGCCCCGAGGTGCCTATTCCAGTTCGACAAGCAGGTCCTTGGCGTCGATCTGGCCGCCGGGCTGGACGTGGACGGCCTTGATCGTGGCGTCGTGTTCGGCATGGATGCCGGTTTCCATCTTCATCGCCTCGATGGTCAGCAGCAGGTCGCCGGCCGAAACCTTCTGACCCACCTGGACCCCGACCGAGGCCACGACGCCGGGCATGGGCGCTGCGACGTGGTTGGTATTGCCCGGCTCGGCCTTGGGCCGCGCGGCGGCGGCTGCCGCGACCTTGCGGTTGGGCACGCGGATCACGCGGGGCTGGCCGTTGAGTTCGAAGAAGACCTTCACTTCGCCCTTCTCGTCGGTCTCGCCGACCGCCTGGCAGCGGATTTCCAGCGTCTTGCCGGGGTCGATCTCGGCCGAGATCTCCTCGCCCGGTTCCATCCCGTAGAAGAAAGTGCGCGTTGGCAATGTGCGGACGGGGCCGTACTGGCGGTGCCGACCCATGTAGTCGAGGAAGACCTTCGGATACATCAGGTAGCCGTTGAGATCCTCGTCGTCGATCTGCTTGCCCTCGAGCTGTTTCGACACCTCCTTGCGCGTGGCCTCGAGGTCCACGGGCTCCAGATGCTTGCCGGGCCGTTCGGTATTGGGCGCCTCGGATTTGAGCACCTTCCTGACGATGGTCTCGGGGAAGCCGCCGGGGGGCTGGCCGAGATTGCCGCGCATCATGTCGATCACCGAGTCGGGAAAGGCCACGTCGGTCGCCGGGTCCTCGACCTGTTCGCGGGTCAAGCCCTGGCTGACCATCATCAGCGCCATGTCGCCCACCACCTTGGAGGAGGGGGTGACCTTGACGATATCCCCGAACATCATGTTGACCTCGGCATAGGTGCGGGCGACCTCGTGCCAGCGTTCCTCGAGCCCCATCGAGCGCGCCTGCGCCTTGAGATTGGTGAACTGCCCGCCGGGCATCTCGTGCAGGTAGACCTCTGACGCCGGCGCCTGAAGGCCCGACTCGAAGGCCGCGTAATGGGCGCGCACCGCCTCGAAGTAGTCGCTGATCTCGCGGATGGCGGTAATGTCCAGCCCGGTGTCGCGGTCGGTGTGGCGCAGTGCCTCGACCACGGTGCCGAGTGTTGCCTGGCTGGTATTGCCGCTGAAGGAATCCATCGCGCAATCGACCGCGTCCACCCCCGCCTCGGAGGCCGCGAGGATCGTGGCGCTGGCGATGCCCGCAGTGTCATGGGTGTGGAAATGGATGGGCAGGCCGACCTCTTCCTTGAGAGCCTTGATCAGCTGGCGCGCGGCGGCGGGTTTCAAAAGGCCCGCCATGTCCTTGAGCCCCAGAACATGCGCGCCCGCGTCGCGCAGCTCCTTGGCCATGCCGACATAGTATTTCAGGTCGTATTTGGCCCGGTCGGGGTCGAGCATGTTGCCGGTGTAGCAGACGGTGCCCTCGCAGATCTTGCCGCTTTCGATCACGGCGTCCATCGCGACGCGCATGTTCTCGACCCAGTTGAGCGAATCGAAGACGCGGAAGACGTCGATGCCGTTCGCGGCCTCACGCACGAAGCTTTGCACCACGTTGTCGGGATAATTGGTGTAGCCCACCCCGTTGGAGCCGCGCAGCAGCATCTGCGTCATCAGGTTGGGCATCGCCTCGCGCAGGTCGCGCAGGCGCTGCCAGGGGCATTCCTGCAGGAAGCGATAGGCCACGTCGAAGGTCGCGCCGCCCCAGCATTCGACGCTGAACAGCTGCGGCAGGTTGGCGGCATAGGCGGGGGCCACGCGGATCATGTCGATCGAGCGCATCCGGGTGGCCAGCAGCGACTGGTGCCCGTCGCGCATGGTGGTGTCGGTGATCAGCAGCTGGCGCTGCGCCTTCATCCAGTCGGCCACCGCCTGCGGGCCCTTCTGCTCCAGCAGGTTGCGGGTGCCCATCATCGGCTCGGCGCGCTTCGCGGGCGGTTTCGGCTCCTTGATGTCGGTTCGGGGCAGGGGGCGGTCCTTGGTTTCGGGGTGCCCGTTCACCGTCACGTCGGCGATATAGGTCAGGACCTTGGTGCCCCGGTCGCGGCGCTTCTTGAAGGTGAAGAGCTCGGGCGTCGTGTCGATGAACTTGGTGGTGTATTCGTTCGACAGGAAGGTCGGGTGTTTCAGCAGGTTGATGACGAAGTCGATATTGGTGCTGACGCCCCGGATGCGGAACTCGCGCAGGGCGCGGTCCATGCGGTGGATCGCCTTTTCCGGCGTGGGTGCCCAGGCGGTGACCTTGGTCAGGAGCGAATCGTAGTACCGCGTGATGACGCCGCCCGCATAGGCCGTGCCGCCATCCAGCCGGATGCCCATCCCCGTGGCCGAGCGATAGGCGGTGATGCGGCCGTAATCGGGGATGAAATTGTTCTGCGGATCCTCTGTGGTGATGCGGGTCTGCAGCGCGTGGCCGTGCAGGGTGATCTCGTCCTGGCTGTCCATGCCGGTGGCCTCGGCGATGGTCTTGCCCTCGGCGATCAGGATCTGCGCCTGCACGATGTCGATGCCGGTCACCTCTTCGGTGACGGTATGTTCGACCTGCACGCGGGGGTTCACCTCGATGAAGTAGAACTGCTCGGTCTCCATATCCATCAGGAACTCGACCGTGCCGGCGCATTCGTAATTTACATGTGCGCAGATCTTGCGGCCCAGTTCGCAGAGCTCTTCGCGCTGGGCGTCCGACAGATAGGGGGCGGGGGCGCGTTCCACGACTTTCTGGTTGCGGCGCTGGACCGAGCAGTCGCGTTCCCACAGGTGGTAGATCTGCCCGTGCTTGTCGCCCAGGATTTGCACCTCGACATGGCGGGCGCGGGTGATCATCTTTTCCAGATATCCCTCACCATTGCCAAAGGCGGCCTCGGCCTCGCGCCGGCCTTCCTTGACCTTTTCGACCAGTTCGTCGGGGCCGTTGATCGGACGCATGCCGCGCCCGCCGCCGCCCCAGCTGGCCTTGAGCATCAGGGGATAGCCGACCTCGTCGGCCTCCTTGCGAATGGCGTCCATGTCGTCGCCCAGCACCTCGGTCGCGGGGATGACGGGAACGCCCGCCTCGATGGCGACCTTCCGGGCGCTGGCCTTGTCGCCCAGCTTGCGCATCGTCTCGGCGCGCGGGCCGATGAAGGTGATGCCGTTCTTGACGCAGGCATCGACGAATTCGGGGTTCTCGGAGAGCAGGCCATAGCCCGGGTGGATCGCATCCGCACCGCTGGCCTTGGCCACGCGGATCATCTCGTCGATCGAGAGATAGGCCGCCACCGGCCCCAGACCCTCGCCGATGCGATACGCCTCGTCAGCCTTGAACCGGTGAAGGCCGAGCTTGTCCTCCTCGGCATAGACGGCGACGGTCTTCTTGCCCATCTCGTTGGCGGCGCGCATCACGCGGATGGCGATCTCGCCGCGGTTGGCGATCAGGATCTTCTTGAAATCGGTCATGGCGGGTCCCGGGTCGTGGTTGTTTGGCCGTGAGTTCTAGGGGGAAATTATCCTCAGGTACATGAGCAAGTCTGAGCGGAAGCGGCATGTCAATGCGGCGCCACGCCCTTTCGCCGGAGCGACGGAAACCGCGGCTTAAGGTTTTGGGGGCATGCTCGCATCGATTCGCGGGGCTCTACGAGCCTATCTGCAGCGAGGGAGCAGGACATGCGCAGGATCATGTATTTCAGTGCGGCGCGCCCGCTGCCGGAACCGGGGCAGTTGGACAGACTCCTGGCCGTCTCGCGCCGCAACAATGCCCGCGACGGGATCACCGGCATGCTGATGTATCATGACGGCGGGTATCTGCAGATCCTCGAAGGCGAGGCGGAGATGATCGAGGCCTGCTACGGGCGGATCGGGGGCGATCCGTCCCACAGGCATTTGCTGAAGATAATGGATGCCGAGGTCGAGGAGCGGCTTTTCGGAGAGTGGAGCATGGGATTTGCCCGCCCCGAGGATCTGGACCGGGATGGCGGGCCTGAATTGAGGGCCCTCAAGCAGGTGATCGCCGATCTGCCCCGGATCAAGCTGGTCGACCCGCGCGCCGCAACCCTGATCCGCGCCTTTTTCAAGACATTGCCGGAGTATGCCCACAAGGTGGCCTGATCGCCGGTCCGGCCTCGTCCAGGATGATCGGCGAGGGAAGGTCGCGCAGCCGCGCGGCGCCGACCTGGCCCATGTTGGCCTCCATGTCGCGGCGCAGGATGTCGATCACGTGCTCCGGGCCGCGCGCGCCCAATGCCGCGAGACCGAAATGGAAGGCGCGACCGGCCATGACGAAATCCGCGCCCAGTGCCAGCGCGCGCAGGATGTCCAGCCCGCTCTCGATCCCGCTGTCGAAGATCAGGGGCAGGGTCGTGGCCGACCGGATGGCGGGCAGGACCTGCGCCGCGCCGGGTGCGCCGTCGAACTGTCGGCCGGCGTGGTTCGACACCCACAGCGCGTCGATCCCCGCCGCCTCCAGCCGCTCGGCATCCTCGGCGCGCATCACGCCCTTGAGCACGAAGGGGCCGTCCCAGGCATCGCGCAGCCACTTGACATAATCCATGTCTGGCGAGGTGCGCAGGAGATAGCCGATATGCGCGGTCGGCGGCAGGTTCTGCTGGGCCGCGACGTATTTGTCCAGCGTTCGCATCTTGGGCATCCCCCGCCGCGCCATACCCATTGCCCAGGCTGGGCGCATGGCGACCTGCGCCAGCAGGCGCGGGGTCAGCTTCGGCGGCTGCGTCAGGCCCGAGCGGATCTGCCGTTCGCGGCGCGATGCGACCGGCACGTCAACCGTCAGAACCAGCGTCCGAAACCCGGCGGTGCGGGCGCGGTCGAGAAGGTCCTGCCGGATCTCCGGCTTCTTGGGCGGGTAAAGCTGGAACCAGGCGTTATCGCCCAGGTGCGGTGCGATGTCTTCGGGGTTCTGGCTGGCCACGGTGGAAAGCGTGTAGGGGATGCCCGCCTTTGCAGCCGCGCGGGCCAGAAGCCCCTCGGCATCAGACCAGATGAGGCCCGACATGCCCAGGGGCGCGACGCCGAAGGGCAGGGGCAGATCGCGCCCCAGGAGTCTGGTCGACAGGTCGAAATCCAGCGCGCCATGCAGGATCGAGGGCATGAACCCCACCCGGTCGAGCGCGGCGCGGTTGCGCGCCTTGGTGGCCTCTTCTCCGGTGCCGCTGTCGAGATATTCCCAGACGAAACGCGGCAACCTGCGCCGCGCGCGCCATTTGAGGTCCATGATGCCGGGATAGGTACTGTGCAAATCCATGCGTGCAGTTGAGCCAGCGTCGCGCCGATTGTCCAGCCTCTCTATGGAATCGCGGCTGGGGCGCCCCCATGTTAACCTTCTGTTAACGAAGGTTAACGAATCGCGGGGTGAATGCGCATGGGCGAAGTGCAACTTGCGGCGCTGCTATGCGCCTTTCTGGCCGGCAGCGATGCCGAAACCCGGCAGTATTTCGACGTCAACGGGTTGTCGCGTTACGTGCGGGTCGATTGCGAGACGCAAAGCCACGTGATCGAGATCGGCCTCGACGGCAAGGCCTCTTCGCGCGACAGCGTGCACCAGGCGCTGTTCGCAGCCAGCCTGACCGGCAAGATTCCCGCCGTGATTCTGATCGACCGCGATGGCTTCGAGGGCCGGTTCGAATACGAGATGCGCCATGTGGCCCCGGCCGCCGGCGTGGTCTATGCCACATGCAGCCGGGGCGCGATCGAACGCTGGGCGGCGACCTCGGCTCTGCGGGACGGGGCGGCAAACGACCTTCCGCGAGAGCAGGCTGGACTCAGTTGCGATCTGAGCAGGCTTCTGGCGGAACAGGTGGCGGAGACAGGCTGAGCACGGCGGGTGTTTTTTCAGACCTGCCGTCACTGCATGGCCGGCGAGGTCCAGCATGAGGGCGGCGATACCGGTATCAAGGAGCGATTGGAGACTTACGTCGATTGTCGTGATGGAACAGATCAGCCGCAAGGACCGGAAAAGCCTTTGTGCGCGGAACAATCCCCGAACACCGGCTTTCCTTCCCCTGTCGCCCGCGCTATTTTGCAGACATGAGCAGTTTCGACGATACCGACGCTTTCGAGCGCGCCTCTCTTTCCGCCCGCGCGATGGCCGCGCGGCCGATGCGTTATCTCGACGATCTGAACCCCGCGCAGCGCGAGGCGGTGGAGCGTCTTGACGGGCCGGTCCTGATGCTGGCGGGCGCGGGAACCGGCAAGACCAAGGCGCTGACGACCCGAATCGTGCATCTGCTCAACACCGGCACGGCGCGTCCGAACGAGATTCTGGCGGTGACCTTTACCAACAAGGCCGCGCGCGAGATGAAGAACCGCGTGGGCCGGATGCTGGGCCAGCCCGCCGAGGGGATGCCCTGGCTGGGCACGTTCCATTCGATCTGCGTCAAGCTGCTGCGCCGCCACGCGGAACTGGTGGATCTGAAATCGAACTTCACCATTCTCGATACCGACGACCAGCTGCGCTTGCTCAAGCAACTGATCCAGGCCGCGGGTATCGACGAAAAACGCTGGCCGCCGCGCCTGCTGGCCTCGGTAATCGACGACTGGAAGAACCGGGCGCTGACGCCTGAAAAGGTTCCTGCCGCGGATGCGGGGGCCTATAACCACAAGGGCATCGAGCTTTACCGGCAGTACCAGACCCGCCTGCGCGAGTTGAACGCGGTGGATTTCGGCGACCTGCTGTTGCATGTGGTCACGATTTTCCAGACCAACGAGGACGTGCTGGCGCAGTACCAGCGCTGGTTCCGTTACATCCTGGTGGATGAGTACCAGGATACCAACATCGCCCAGTACCTGTGGCTGCGCCTGCTGGCTGCCGGGCATCGCAACATCTGCTGCGTGGGCGATGACGACCAGTCGATCTATGGCTGGCGCGGCGCCGAGGTGGGCAACATCCTGCGCTTCGAGAAGGATTTTCCCGGTGCCCATGTCGTGCGGCTGGAGCAGAATTATCGCTCGACCCCGCATATCCTCGCCGCCGCATCGGGCGTGATCCGGGGCAATGCCGACCGGCTGGGCAAGGAGCTTTGGACCGAGGCCGAAGAGGGCGAGAAGCTGCGCCTGATCGGCCATTGGGATGGCGAGGAAGAGGCCCGCTGGATCGGCGAGGAGATCGACGCGATGCAGGGCGGCACGCGCGGGATGCGGTCCTACTCTCTGGACGAGATGGCGATTCTCGTGCGCGCCTCGCACCAGATGCGCGCCTTCGAGGACCGGTTCCTGACCATTGGGCTGCCTTACCGCGTAATCGGCGGCCCGCGATTCTACGAGCGGATGGAGATCCGCGACGCAATGGCCTATTTCCGCGTCGTGACCAGCCCCGAGGACGATCTGGCGTTCGAGCGGATCGTGAACACGCCCAAGCGGGGCTTGGGCGACAAGGCGCAGCAGACCATCCAGATGACGGCCCGCGCCAATGGCGTGCCGCTGGTCGAAGGCGCGCGCATTGCGGTCGAGGAGGGTGCGATCAAGGGCAAGGGCGGCGCGGCCCTGCGCCAGCTGGTCGAGGACCTGGCGCGGTGGCGGGGGATGACGCGCGGACCGCTGGTCGAGATCGACGACGAGTCGGTGATCGAGGAGGGCGAGCCGGAACTGCGCTATGGGGCGCCCGAGGTGAGCCATGTCGAACTGGCGCAGATCATCCTCGACGAATCCGGCTATACCGGGATGTGGCAGAACGACAAGACGCCCGAGGCGCCGGGGCGGCTGGAAAACCTCAAGGAACTGGTCAACCAGCTGGACAATTTCGAGAACCTTCAGGGGTTCTTGGAGCATGTCAGCCTGATCATGGACAACGAACAGTCCGAGGAGGGCGCCAAGGTGTCGATCATGACGCTGCACGCGGCCAAGGGTCTTGAATTCCCCGCTGTCTTCTTGCCGGGATGGGAGGACGGGCTGTTCCCCTCACAGCGTTCCATGGATGAAAGCGGGCTGAAGGGACTCGAGGAGGAGCGGCGGCTGGCCTATGTGGGCATCACGCGGGCCGAGGAGGTCTGCACCGTCTCCTTCGCCGCGAACCGGCGTGTCTTTGGCCAGTGGCAGAACGCGTTGCCCTCTCGCTTCATCGACGAGTTGCCCGAGGATCATGTCGAGGTGCTGACGCCGCCGGGGCTTTACGGCTCGGGTGCGGTGGCGCCGACGATCGACACGCGCGCGGCGGAGGCCAATGTCTATAACTCGCCGGGCTGGAAGCGTCTTCAGGCGCGGCAGGGTCAGCGTGGCCTGTCGCAACCCAAGGAAAGCCGCAACACGGTGATCGACATGAACGCGGTGGCAAGCTTCACCCTGGGTGAGCGCGTGTTCCACCAGAAATTCGGCTATGGCGCGGTAACGGGAATCGAGGGCGACAAGGTCGAGGTCGATTTCGACAAGGCCGGGGTCAAGAAGGTCGTGGCCCGGTTCCTGAGTCCCAAGGACGACATTCCCTTCTGATAGACCGGGCGCTCCCGCCCCTTCGACACGCAGCGAAGCTGCGCGCCGAAGCGTTGGGCCGGGCATGCGGCCTGTCGGCCGCATGCGGATGCTCCACCCGAAAGTGCCCCTACGACGATACCGGTGGTCTCCGAAGAGATGTCGGGGTTTCTCTGTGCGTCAGGTCCGGAGGGGGGAGGGCGAGAAGCGGTGACGCCAGGGAGGAGGAAGGCGCCACCGCTCTCTTGCAACAACCGGGCAGGGAGGAGGAAGCCCGGCTGTATCAGAATCCGGCCTCGCAGGCCGGTATGGGAAGTGCGGCGACGCCAGGGAGGAGGAGGGCGCCGCCGCGTTCGTGCACTGTCCGGGCAGGGAGGAGGAGAGCCCGGGGTGCCTCGATCCGGCTTTTGGCCGGAATTGGTGCGGCGGCATCAGGGAGGAGGAGGATGCCGCCGCGAAGGTCAGACCCTCAGGGAGGAGGAGGAGGGCCTGATCTCGGTTGTCTCTTGGCGTCCGAAGGTTCGGACGATGCGCTCAGCGCGCGGTTGCCTCATGTGCGGCCTGCATGGCCACGCGGCGGATCATCGAGCGGTGCAGGCCGAGATCCGCCAGTTCGCGGCCCGAAAGGGCGCTGAGTTCGTTCACGGTCCGGCGGTACAGCCGGTACCGGGTAAAGCGGGCGCCAAGGCCGTCGATCCATGCGCCGAACCCGGAAGTCCGTGTGCTGTGCGATACTGTGAAATCTGTCGTTGCGGCCATGTTGTCCACCTGCGTCTTCGTTTCGATCCGACCGCGTCGGGCGGCCTGTTGAGAACGAAGATAAGGAAATGCTGCGAGTGCACAATGCCTCGCAAGATCAACGCTGCTATGCAGCAATTGCATGGATTGTCGTTACAAATCATCCGCTTCGCAAAATATGCATGTTTTATTGGGGTTTCGCCGGCCAACCTGATGGTGGTCTCCGGCGACCTGTTTCCTCACTTACGTAAGGGTAAGCACAAAGGTTACGCCGAGTGATGCTTTTTCGATCCTTGACGGAACGCGGAACGGTCCCCCGGGGCGGCTACTGGCGCATCGAGCATAGGGTCCTGTAGCCTTGTGGGAAATCATGGGACGGCCTTTCGGACTTATCAGGGGATTGCGCGGGACAACGCGGGATACAGTCGATCCAAGCGGTGATTCGGGCGTCATGGCAGGGGAAAAGGGAGAACATTCCGGGAGAGCTCCAGCGTCTTGCAACTTTTTTCGGGATTTTATGGCCCTGCTGCTTCCCTTCCGAAGTCTCTATATTTTGTGTTACAGGCGCGATTGTCACACCATATAGTCAGGTCTAAAGGCCATTTCAAAGTGCTGGGACAGGCAATCCCGTTGGTTTTTGGTCGAAGGCTCCCGCATTGGGCTATTGATTTCCATAAATTCCCATGGCATCCCTTGTTCATCCGATGAGGACGAGGCGACACACGGGGGAAACGGAAAAATCCGACCCCGGAAACGATAAGAAAAAACGGTTTCATACAGGCAGCTCCTCTTCATCGAACAAAGAGATCCGGCGCGCGGGCGAGCAGACATCCCCCCAGGTGGCGCGCGCAGTCGGACACCCCGCAAGGCGGGTAAAGGCGGCGGGTTGATCAGTGGCAGCAGATCAACCCGCCGTTTTCAGTTTCTGGGGGCGACGAAAGGTGAGGCGCTCGCGAAAGGGACAGTAGCTTGGCGCGCAGGTTCAGAGGCGAAAGCCACCACAAGGTGGACAGCAAGGGGCGGGTCTCGATTCCGGCCTCTTTTCGCCGTGTCCTGGAGGCCTCGGACCCAAACTGTCAGCCTGGCGGAAATCCCGAGCTGGTCATCGTCTATGGCGATCACCGCCGAAAATATCTCGAATGCTATACGATGGAGGCGATCGAGGAGGTCGATGCCAAGATCGACGCGCTGCCGCGCGGCTCGATGGAGCGCAAGATGCTGCAGCGTCTGTTCCACGGCATGTCGTTTCCAACGACCGTGGACGAGACCGGCCGGCTGGTCCTGCCCGCGAAGCTGCGCAACAAGATCGAGCTGGACGGCGAGGCGTTCTTCATCGCCTCGGGTGACACCTTCCAGATCTGGAAGCCCGAGACCTACGAGGCCGAGGAACTGGCCGCGACCGAGGAATGGCTGGAAGACTTGCCCGAGGATTTCGATCCGCTGCAATTCCTCGACGGCGCAGGGAGCGCGTGACGGCATGGCTGCTGCGGCCCGCCCCCCAAGCAACGATCCTCATATCCCCGTTCTGCTGTGTCCGCTTCTGCGGGCCGTGGCCCCGGTCACGGGGACATGGCTTGACGGCACGTTCGGCGCCGGCGGCTATGCGCGCGGATTGCTGGCTGCCGGGGCAGAGCGGGTGATCGCCGTGGATCGTGATCCGCTGGCTTTCGAGATGGCCGCCGGTTGGGCCGAGGAATTCGGCGACCGGCTGGTGATGCAGCAGGGCGTCTTTTCGCGTATGGATGACTATGCGCAGGACCTGGATGGCGTCGTGCTGGATCTGGGCGTCTCCTCCATGCAGCTCGATCAGGCCGAGCGGGGATTTTCCTTCATGAAGGAGGGGCCCCTCGACATGCGGATGAGCCAGGAGGGACCGAGCGCTGCGGATATCGTGAACAACGCCTCAGAGGAGGAATTGGCCGATATCCTGTTCCACTATGGCGAAGAGCGCGCGAGCCGCCGCATTGCCAAGGCCATCGTTCGCGCGCGGGCCGAAGAGCCCGTCACGACCACCCTGCGTCTTGCCGAGATCGTCGAGGCCTGCCTGCCGCGCGCCAAACCGGGTCAGTCCCATCCCGCGACCCGCAGCTTTCAGGCGCTGCGCATCGCGGTGAACGACGAATACGGTGAGCTTTATCGCGGGTTGATGGCCGCCGAACGCGCGCTGAAGCCGGGCGGTCAGCTGGCGGTCGTGACCTTTCACTCGGTCGAGGACCGGATGGTCAAACGGTTCCTGCAGGATCGCTCGGGTCGTACCGGGCGGGCCAATCGCTTTGCGCCCGAGATCGAAGAAGAAGCGCCGCAATTCGAGCTGAAATCCCGCAAGGCCATCGGCCCGGATGCCGAGGAACTGGAACAGAACCCGCGCGCCCGTTCGGCCAAGCTGCGGGTCGCCGTGCGCACCGACGCACCGGCGGGAGACGACATCGCGCCGCGCGCGATGGGGATGCCGCAACTCAAGGGAGAGAAGCAATGAAAGGTGTGATCTATGCTCTGACGGCGCTCGCGGTGTTCGGTCTGGCGCTCTGGGCCTACCAGGAGAATTACCGCACCCAGCAGGTTCTGGGCGATACGCAGGAGCTTCAGCACAAGATCGGCGCGGCGCAGATCCGGCTGTCGGTGCTTCGCGCCGAATGGGCCTATCTCAACCGTCCCGACCGCCTGCGCGAACTGGCGGACCTGAATTTCGACCGGCTGGGCCTCTTGCCGCTGCGGCCCGACCAGTTCGGTCAGGTCGACCAGGTCGTTTATCCCGCCGAACCCGAGTTGCCGATCCTCAACCCGGTGGATGTGGCTAACCTGGAGACCCAGCAGCCATGACCGCTCGCACGCCGCTGCGCCCGCTCGCGCGAATCCTTCAGGCCCGTGCGCGGGGCGAGAACCCCGACTCGATCGAGCGAGAGAACATTCGCAAGCGTCACGAGGAAATGCAGGATCGCGCCCGCGCGCGGGCCGAGGGGCGCATCCTGGTTCTGGGCACCTTCTTTCTCTGCGCCTTCGTGGTCGTTGGCGCGCGGATGGGCCTCATGGCGACATCCGAGGCACAGGAACCGGTGGCCAGCGCCCCCGGGGCCACCATCGCCACGCAGCGCGCGGATATCATCGATCGCAACGGGCGTCTTCTGGCCACGAATTTCGAGACCCACTCCCTCTATGCTCATCCGCAGCAGCTGATCGACCCCGAAGGTGCGGCCGATGCGCTGGTGCGCATCTTCCCCGATCTCGACCGTGAACGTCTGCTCAAGGATTTCACCGGCAAGCGCAAGTTCCTGTGGATCAAGCGCCGCATCAGTCCCGAGCAGAAGCAGGCCGTCCACGATATCGGCGATCCGGGTCTGCTTTTCGGCCCGCGCGAAATGCGACTTTACCCGAATGGCACGCTCGCCGCGCATATTCTCGGCGGCGCCGGGTTCGGCAAGCAGGGGGTGAACGCGGCCGAGGTCAAGGGTGTGGCCGGTGTCGAAAAGCAGTTCGACGGCTATCTGAGCGATCCTGCAAACGGTGCCAAGCCCCTGCAACTCTCCATCGATCTGACGGTTCAATCGGCGGTGGAGCGCGTCCTGTTCGGCGGCATGCGCATCATGAACGCCAAGGGGGCCTCGGCCGTACTGATGGAGGCGCATACGGGCGAGGTGATCGCCGCCGCGTCGCTGCCCGATTTCGACCCCAACGACCGCCCGCGGCCGCCGACCAGCGGCTTCGACCCGTCGGACAGCCCGCTCTTCAACCGGTTCGTGCAGGGCGTTTACGAGCTTGGTTCGGTCTTCAAGATCTTCGCCGCCGCGCAGGCGGTCGACCTTGGCCTGGTGAATTCCGAGACGATCATCGACACCTCGGGCCCGATGCGCATCGGCAGGTTTCCCATCGGCGAGTTCCGAAACAAGAACTACGGCAAGATTTCCGTGGCGGACATCATCGTGCACAGCTCGAACCGCGGCACCGGGCGTCTGGCGCTTCAGATCGGTGCAGAGCGGCAGCAGGAGTTCCTGAATGCGCTGGGCATGTTCGACCCGACCCCGTTCGAGATCGTTGAGGCCGCGACGGGCCAGCCGCTCAAGCCCGACAATTGGGGAGAGCTGTCGACGGTGACCATCTCCTATGGTCATGGCCTGTCGACCTCGCCCATGCATCTGGCGGCGGGCTACGCGGCCATCGCAAATGGCGGACGCTATGTCAGCCCCACGGTGTTGAAGCAGAAGGGGCCGCAATACGGGCCGCGCGTGATGTCCGAGAATGCAGCGCGCCAGGCGCAGAAGATGCTGCGCAAGGTGGTGACCAGCGGAACGGCGAGTTTCGGCGACGTGCCGGGCTACGAGGTGGGGGGCAAGACCGGCACCGCGGACAAGCCCAAGCCGCGCGGTGGCTATTACGACGACCGGGTGATCGCGACCTTCGCCACCATCTTCCCGGCCTCGGACCCGAAATATGTTCTCGTGGTCACGCTGGACGAGCCGTCGATCGTGGCGCATGGCGAGAAGCGCCGCACCGCCGGCTGGACCGCCGTGCCGGTGACGGCCGAACTGATCGGTCGCATCGCACCGCTTCTCGGGCTCAGACCACGGCTTGAGCCGGGGCAGGTGGCTGGTATAACCCTCACCTCGAACTGATTACGAAAAACGGGGGCGGGCGCGCGATGGGCACACCGGCACGACATCTCGGCCAGCTGGGCCTGACCGCACGCGGGGGGCGCGATCCGGTCATCACCGGCCTGGCGGTAGACAGCCGCGACGTGAAGGAGGGATACCTCTTCGCCGCGCTGCCAGGCACGCGGATGCATGGCGGAGAATTCATTCAATACGCGCTGCGGATGGGCGCGACCGCGATCCTGACCGATGCCGAGGGCGCACGCATCGCCGCCGCCGAACTCGGCGCTTCGCAGGCCGCACTGGTCGTGGCGGACGACCCCAGGCAGGTTCTGAGCCTTACCGCCGCCCTGTGGTTCGGCGCCCAGCCCGGGGTGATGGTCGCGGTCACCGGCACCAACGGCAAGACCTCCGTGGCAAGCTTTACCCGCCAGATCTGGGTCGCGCTCGGGCGGCAGGCAGTCAATCTCGGGACCACCGGGGTCGAGGGGGTCTGGACCGCACCGCTGGCTCATACGACGCCCGAACCCATCACGCTTCACCGGACCCTGATGCGCGCCGCCGAGGCGGGAGTGACCCATGCCGCGATGGAGGCATCGAGCCACGGTCTGGAACAGCGCAGATTGGACGGCGTGCGCCTTGTCGCGGCGGGGTTCTCCAATTTCAGCCAGGACCACCTCGACTACCATGAAAGTTTCGAGGCCTATTTCGCGGCCAAAGCCGGTCTTTTCCGCCGCGTCCTGCCCGAGGATGGCACGGCCGTCATCAATCTCGATGATCCCAAGGGGTCCGAGATGCGCGCCATCGCCGCCGCGCGCGGGCAGGAGGTGATCTCGGTCGGCCGCGGCATGGGCGATCTGTGCCTGCTCAACCAGCGCTTCGATGCGACGGGGCAGGACATCCGCTTCTCCTGGCGGGGTGAGGCGCATCAGGCGCGGCTTGAACTGATCGGGGGCTTTCAGGCGGAGAACGTCCTGCTTGCCTGCGGGCTGGCCATTGCCAGCGGCGAGCCGCCCGAGGAGGTGTTTCGCACGCTCCCGGAACTGACGACGGTGCGGGGCCGGATGGAACTGGCCGCGACGCGCGGGAACGGGGCGGCTGTCTTTGTCGATTATGCCCATACGCCCGGCGCCGTGGCGACCGCGCTCGGCGCGCTGCGCCCGCATGTGATGGGCCGCCTTGTCGCCATCGTCGGCGCGGGCGGCGACCGCGACCCGGGCAAGCGTCCGCTCATGGGCAAGGCTGCCGCCGAAAACGCCGATATCGTCTTTGTCACCGACGACAACCCCCGGACGGAGGATCCCGCCACGATCCGCGCCGCCGTGATGGAGGGCGCGCCCGAGGCCGCCGAGGTGGGCGATCGGGCCGAGGCCATCCTGCGCGGCGTGGACACGCTGCAACCGGGCGATGCCTTGCTGATCTGCGGGAAGGGGCACGAGACGGGCCAGGTCGTGGGTGACCAGGTGCTGCCCTTCGACGATGCCGAACAGGCCAGCATCGCGGTGGCCGCGCTGGAAGGGAGAGGCGCATGACACTCTGGACCGCGTCCGAGGCGGCAGAGGCCACCGGTGGCCAGGCCGTGGGTGATTGGCAGGCCAGCGGCGTTTCCATCGACACCCGCACCATCGCGCCGGGCGATCTGTTCGTGGCGCTCAAGGCCGCACGTGACGGGCACGATTTCGTGGCGCAGGCCCTGGAAAAGGGCGCGGGCGCGGCGCTGGTCGCGCATATACCCGAAGGCGTCGCCGAAGATGCGCCGCTTCTCGTGGTCGAGGACGTTCAGACCGCCCTCGAGGCTTTGGGCCGGGCTGCCCGCGCACGCACGCAGGCGCGCGTGGTCGCCGTGACCGGCAGCGTCGGAAAGACCTCGACCAAGGAGATGCTGGCCACCATGCTCGGCGCGCAGGGCCGCACCCACGCCAGCGTCGCCAGCTACAACAACCACTGGGGCGTGCCGCTGACGCTGGCGCGGATGCCGCGCGAGACCGAGTTCGCCGTGATCGAGATCGGCATGAACCATCCTGGTGAGATCGCCCCGCTGGCCCGGCAGGCGCGCCCGGATGTGGTGATGGTCACCACGGTCGCCCCGGCCCATCTCGAGGCTTTCGACTCCATCGCCGCCATCGCGCGCGAGAAGGCCTCGATCGTGGAAGGGCTGGAGCCGGGCGGAACCGCCGTGCTCAACGCCGATATCGAAGAGGCGCCGATCCTGCGCGCGGCGGCCGACACAGCCGGTGCCCGCATCGTGGAGTTCGGCCACGAGGCGCGTGAGTTCAAACTGTTGCAAACCGGTGTTCAGGACGGGATGACCCGAGTCTCGGCTCTCTGCGACGACCGGGAGACCGATTTCACGCTCAACACAGCCGGGACGCATTTCGCGATGAACGCGCTGGGCGCGCTGGCCTGCTGCGCGACGCTGGGCGCCGATGCGGCCGCGGCGCTGCGCGCACTCGAACGCTGGACGCCCTTCCGCGGCCGAGGCCAGCGCGAACGGATCGCCCTGCCCGGCGGCATGGCCGAGCTGATCGATGACAGCTACAACGCCAACCCCGCCTCGATGGCCGCCACGCTCGCAACGCTGGCCGCAGCCGACGGCGCGCGCCGCATCGCCATCCTGGGCGACATGAAGGAGCTGGGTCCGCAGGCCGAAGCCATGCATGCCGATCTTGCCTGCCACGAGGGCATCGACGCCGTCGACAAGGTCCATTGCATCGGCCCGCTGATGCGCGCGCTTCATGCCGCGCTGCCCGAGACGCGACGCGGGGACTGGTCGGAAACCAGCCAGGAGATTGCCGAAAGGTTGCAGGCGCTTGTGAAGCCCGGCGATATCGTGCTGGTGAAAGGGTCATTGAGCATGGATCTGGCAACGGTCGTTGACGCGCTGCGCAAAATGGGTAATGGCGCGGAGCCTGACGCTTGAGACACGAACCGGGGATCTGACCGCGATGCTTTACTGGCTCACCCTCCTGTCCGACGGGGGGGATATCTGGAACCTCTTCCGCTACATCACCTTCCGTGCGGGCGGGGCTTTCCTGACGGCGCTGATCTTCGGGTTCCTGTTCGGGCGGCCGTTGATCAACGTGCTGCGCAAGACGCAAGGCAAGGGGCAGCCCATTCGCAATGACGGGCCCGAGGGTCACATGTCCAAGGCGGGAACGCCCACGATGGGCGGGTTGCTGATCGTGGGGGCGTTGCTGACGGCGACGCTTTTCTGGGCGCGGCTCGACAATCCCTTTGTCTGGCTGGTTCTCTTCGTCACCATGGCCTATGCGCTGATCGGCTTCTGGGACGATTATGCCAAGGTCTCCAAGCAGACCACCAATGGCGTCCCGGGCAAGCTGCGGCTGGCGCTTGGCATTCTCATCGCCACGGTGGCGGCTCTCTGGGCGGCCTGGAACCACCCGGCGGAGTTGCAGAACCAGCTGGCGCTGCCCGTTTTCAAGGACGTTCTGGTCAATCTCGGGTTCTTCTACGTCCCGTTCTCTATCGTGGTGATCGTGGGCGCGGCCAATGCGGTGAACCTGACCGACGGGCTGGACGGGCTGGCCATCATGCCGGTGATGATCGCGGGCATGACGCTGGGCGTGATCGCCTATGCGGTCGGCCGGGTGGACTTCACCGAGTATCTCGACGTGCATTACGTGCCGGGAACGGGCGAGATCCTGATCTTTGCCATGGCGCTTTTCGGCGCGGGACTGGGCTTTCTTTGGTACAACGCGCCGCCGGCTGCGGTTTTCATGGGCGATACCGGATCGCTTGCCCTTGGCGGCGCGCTGGGCGCCATCGCGGTCGCGACCAAGCACGAGCTGGTGCTGGCCGTGGTGGGCGGGCTGTTCGTGGTCGAGGCGCTGTCGGTGATCGTGCAGGTCCTTTATTTCAAACGGACCGGAAAGCGCGTCTTCCTGATGGCGCCGATCCATCACCATTACGAGAAGAAGGGATGGGCCGAGCCCACGATCGTCATCCGTTTCTGGATCATCTCGCTGATCCTCGCGATGATCGGGCTGGCGACGCTCAAGGTGCGCTGAGACCCTTTCGTACCGCGAATTGACCGTTTTGTACGCGCTCGAAAGGGGCGATTGACCGTTTTGTACAAGGGGGTACTCTCCCTTTTCGGCCCCCAAGGGGAGGTTGACGCTTTTCCAATCGGCCGTGACGGGTATGCTGCCGGAGGGGCGGCAGGGTGATCAGGCGATGTGGGAAACGGTTCTGGAGTTCCTGACGGAATACACCGAGGAAGCAGGTGCGGTCGGTGGGTTAATCGCATTGATAGGTTTCGTCTGGGCAATCGCCAGTTGGCCGCCGCAAGCTGGAGGTTCAGGAAGCCGCCCGCGCGGCATTCGGGCGCGGCGAGATTGCCGAGGCCGAGGTGCTCTGGGCCGATGCGGCCCGGCACTATGCGCGGGCGGTCGATCTGCAGGAGGAGCCGGAGTTCGACACCCTGTGCAAGGCAAGGAAATTTGCATGGCGCGCCGGGGATCTCGACGCGGCTCTTCTATATGGCGGCAGATTGCTGGAACTGGCCCGGAGAGTCGACGAACCGGAAAAACTGGCGCGCGCCCTGAACGACCATGCGCTGACGGTGCAGGCACAGGGCCGGTATGCCGAGGCCGAGACGCTGTATCGGCAGGCGCTGGAGATCGATGCGGCGACGATTGGGGAACGGCATCCGGGATATGCCATTCGCCTCAACAACCTTGCCGGGGCGGTGCGGTCACAGGGCCGCTCTGCCGAGGCCGAGGCGCTGTACCGGCAAGCGCTGGAGATCTGTGACCAGACCCTGGGGGCGGATCATCCGAATACGCAACTGGTTCGGACGAACCTGGAGCGGTTGCTGTCCCAAGACCCCGATTAGCGCCGCTTGCAATCGGGCCAGACCTCGGTACAGGGTGCGCGCGGATGGGTTTGAGGGAGAGCGGCGATGATCCCGGTCAGAGGGTTTTCGGGTCACAAGGTGGCGGTTCTGGGGCTTGGACGGTCGGGTCTGACGGCTGCGCGGGCGCTGGTGGCGGGCGGTGCCACACCGGTTCTGTGGGATGACAACCCGGACGCGCGGGAGAGGGCCGAGGCCGAGGGTTTCACCTGCGCCGATCTCACGCGCGAGGGGGCGTTCGACGGGATTGCCGCCCTCATCGTCTCGCCGGGGATTCCGCATCTCTATCCTTCGCCCAACCCGGTGGTGCGCCGCGCGCTGGAGGCCGGGGTGCCGGTCGACAACGATATCGGGCTTTTCTTCCGTTCAATCGCCACGCCGGACTGGGAATCGTTGGACACGGTGCCGCGGGTAATCGCGGTGACCGGCTCCAACGGGAAATCGACCACCGCCGCGCTGATCGACCATATCCTGCGCGAGGCCGGGCGGCCGGTGCAGCTGGCCGGGAACATCGGCCGGGGCGTTCTGGACCTCGACCCGCCGGGCGAGGGGGGCGTGGTGGTGCTGGAACTGTCGAGCTACCAAACGGAACTGGCGCGCGCGCTGACGCCGGACGTCGCCGTATTTACCAACCTCACCCCCGATCACCTGGACCGTCACGCCGGGATGGGCGGCTATTTCGCGGCCAAGCGGCGGCTGTTCTCGGAGGGCGGGCCGGAGCGCGCGGTGATCGGCGTGGACGAGACCGAGGGGCTGTTCCTGGCCAACCAGCTTGCCGAAGGGTCGGGGGATGACCGGGTGATCCGCGTCTCCTCGGGGCGGAAGCTGTCGGGGCCGGGTTGGCATGTTTTCGCGCGCAAGGGGTTCCTGTCCGAGTACCGCAAGGCGCGGCAGGTGGGCTCCATCGACCTGCGCGCGATCAAGGGCCTGCCAGGCCCGCATAACCACCAGAATGCCTGCGCGGCCTATGCCGCGACGCGGGCGCTGGGGTTGTCACCCAAGGTGATCGAGGCGGGGATGCATTCCTATCCGGGCCTGCCACATCGCAGCCAGCTGGTCGCCGAGGCGGGCGGCGTGGCCTATGTGAATGACTCCAAGGCCACCAACGTGGATTCTGCCGTCAAGGCGCTGCAGGCCTTCGACCGTGTGCGCTGGATCTGCGGCGGGTTGGAGAAGGAGGGCGGGCTGGAGGCGCTGAACGCCGGCTCGGGGTCTGTCGCCAAGGCCTATGTGATCGGGCGCGAGGCGGCTGCTTTCGCGATGAAGCTGCGTGTCGAGGCCGAGGTCTGCACCACCATGGCCCGCGCGGTGGAGCGCGCGATGGAGGAGGCCCAGCCGGGCGAAACCGTGCTGCTGGCGCCGGCGGCGGCCAGTTTCGACCAGTACGACAATTTCGAGAAGCGCGGCGAGGATTTCATGGCCGAGCTGCGCAAGCGGCTGGGCTGACCCTCAGAACAGGGATCCCTGCTCGGGCGCGTCGTCCTTCCCCTTGCGCGGTTTCGCGGCGCCCCCGGTGCCAGTCGAGATGCGGCCATCGGCGAACTCGATCTCGAGGCTGGCATGGCGCTCGGCCTCGGCGCGGGTCGTGACCACCTGTTCGCCCGCGCGCACGACCGCGTATCCGCGCGCAAGCGTGGCCTTGTAGCTGAGCGTTTCGCGCAGGCGGTCGGTGGCCTTCAGCTGCTGGCTGAGCCGGTCGATATGCGCCTCGAAGACCGGCGTCAGGCGCAGGGCGCAGCGGTCGAGCTCCTGCCGCTTGCGGGCGATGTCGCGCGTGATCCGCTCGGCCGAGAGGCGGCGGGCACATTCCCCTAGCGCGCGGTGCTTGTCCCGCGTGGCGCGGTCGAGTGCGGGGGCCAGTCGCGCCCCGGTGCCGGACAGCGTCCGGCGGCGTTCGTCAAGCCGTCCGCGCAGGAGCGAGGGGCGCAAGGCGGCGGCGCATTGCGACAGGTCGTATTGGCGTTGTCGGACCAGTCCGGTCAACGCCCCCGGAAGACGAAATGAAGCATTGTCAAGGCGTTGCCGGGGGCTTTCCAGAAGGGTGTCAGGCTTTGGCAGCAGGCGCGACACGTCCCGCAGGCGCTGCGCGCGGCGGGCCGTGGCCTCGCCGGCCGCGCGGGTGAGGCGCGCGCCCAGCTGGTCCATCCGTGCCAGCAATTCCATGCGGACCGGGACGGCAAGCTCGGCGGCGGCAGTGGGGGTGGGCGCGCGGCGGTCGGAGACGTAGTCGATCAGCGTGGTATCCGTCTCGTGCCCCACGGCCGAGATAAGGGGGATCTCGCTGGCGGCTGCGGCGCGGGCGACGATCTCCTCGTTGAAGCCCCAGAGATCCTCGATGGAGCCGCCCCCGCGCGCCACGATCAGCAGGTCGGGCCGCGGCAGCGCGCCGCCCGGCGAGAACCGGTTGAACCCCTCGATGGCGCGCGCCACTTCGGCGGCGCAGGCGGGCCCCTGCACGGCCACGGGCCAGATCAGGACCTTGCGCGGAAACCGCTCGCGCAGGCGGTGCAGGATATCGCGGATCACCGCGCCCGAGGGGGAGGTGACGACGCCGATGATATCGGGCAGGTAGGGCAGGGGCCGCTTGCGTTCGGGGGCGAAAAGTCCCTCGGATTCAAGGGCTTTCTTGCGTTTTTCGAGCAGCGCCATCAGCGCGCCCTGGCCCGCGACGGCGACCTCGTCCACGTTCATGTTGTACTTGGACTGCGCGCCGAAGGCGGTCAGGCGCCCGGTCACCACGACCTCCAGCCCCTCCTCGGGAACGACCGACAGGCCGTCGATCTGGCCCTTCCAGGTGGTGCAGGCGAGCACGTTCCGGTCGTCCTTGACATCGTAGTAGAGATGCCCCGAGCGGGCCTTGAAAACGCGGCCCACCTCGCCCCTGACTCGGATGCGGCCGAAGGTCCCTTCGAGCGTGCGCTTCACCTCTCCGGAGATTTCGGAGACGGTGTATTCGGGCATGTTCTGGCCCGGTTTGGGGTCGTCGAGAAGGTCCATTCCGTTGCCTCTTGCCTCCGCTTTGGCGGACTGTACCGCGCGGCGCGGGGAAGGCCAAGCCGGTCGGCCGGGGGGAGAATTGACTGTTTTGTACAGCGATTCCGAGGGGGTTTGACCGGTTTGTACTTAAGGTTCGGCGAAGGGAAAATCACGCTGCGCTGCATGCAACGATTGAGGCGTGCCTGGTCGGGTTCGACTAATTGACAGAAAATGGCAGCGGGGATTACTCGAGTTTGTTCGCTTCCTCATCGTATCCGAACCAATCCGACGCCTTGTCCCACAGTGTGTCGCTTCCGGTTCCTTCGCTCATCTCCGGTTCCACTTGCTTCACCGCTGACAAGTATTCTCTAAGCTCTGTCCAAGTCGGTATGGGCATGCTCAAATTCTCGTAGGTGTCATTAGCAACGCCCCATATCTCCGCCGGCGCCGCGATTATCTGATCCAACAACTCGGCTGTCGTCGGGACCCGGGTTGCGCAAACTCGCGTAACGTCGTCTGTCATCTCCAAGTCAGGGTTAAAGGCCAGAGCCAACGCATAATTATCTTTCAAGGCTTCACACATGTCCAACAACTCCCATGCAGTTGCCGCCAGAACGACAGAGACCCCGAACCAAGGAATCGCTTCGGCTGGCATCGCGGCAAAATTTCGTTGAGCGCTGGCAACCAGCCGTCGTCTTACCCCATTTGTGTGTTCATTAACTGCCTCGGCCAAACTGAGGTTCCGAGACTTGTATCGAACCATTTGTCCTCTGAGCGCAGAAGAATCCAATACCAATCGACTTATTTGTTTTTGGCTCGCCTCGAGCTCGTCGCTCAGCATGGCGAGTCTGCGAACCGAGGAAATCTTACCAATCGGTTTTAGACCGTAATCGGAACGCAACCCGTTTGCATCACCCAGTACTTGTTTCTGGATAGCCGGAGATAAATTGGATGCGAACTCTTCCGGTGACTTGTAGCCTTTGGCACGGTTGGTCTGCCTGTGTGTGAAGCGCAGGTTCCTCGGATCATTGGCAAGGCGTTTCAGATCATCTCCGCACACGCCCTGTGTATAAGCGTAGTAGAGTGAAATGAGGTGATCAACCTCGATGTCTTCGCAGTCCACTTTATTGCCGTCGCTATATTGATCCACGACGAGTTGGCCTATCGCACAATATTGACCACGTGTTTTGTAGGCGGGGCGAGAGAACTCGTGATCGCAGAAACGCGATTGAGCTTCGGCGGACAGAGTGGTGAAAAAAAATAGTAAAATACCAATTATGACGAATCTATTCATGATTAGACCTTTCCGAGGCGGGAAATTCAAACGGCATTGGGTCACATTGTCGGTGTTCGGAGGTCTGGTTGTCAAAGATTTTGGTACTCGAACTTGGTACGCGTTCTCGGGCACAGGTTTTAGTGCTGGACCTTAGCCGAATAGCGAGTCTCGACGGGCCGTGAAGCGGCAGCCCAACGCCAGAGCAGCAGCACGTATAACCCTTCGAGCCGGCTAAAATGCCTATTGACAGTGCGATTGCGGATTGCCTGTCGCGGCAAACTGATGTCGTTTGGCGCGATGAAACCGAGCGGTCCTTTCCTGTTCATCCTGGCCACCCTGATGATCGACGCCATCGGGGTCGGGATCGTGTTTCCGATCATGCCCGACCTGATGGCGCGCGTGGGCGCGGGCAGCACCGCCGAGGGGGCGCTGTGGGGCGGGATCATGATGTCGGGATATGCCGCGGCGATGTTCCTGTTCGGGCCGGTCGTGGGCAGCCTGTCGGATGCCTATGGGCGTCGGCCGGTGCTGATCACGGCGCTGGTCACGCTGACCATCGACTATGTCATCATGGCGCTGGCCGAGACCTACTGGATGCTGCTGGCGGGTCGTGTTCTCGCCGGCATGGCGGGGGCCACCTATATCACCGCGACGGCCTATATCGCCGATATCTCGCGCCCCGAGCAGCGCGCGGCGCGGTTCGGCATGATCGGCGCGGCCTTTGGCATCGGCTTCGTGCTGGGGCCGGCGCTGGGCGGCCTGGCCGCGGGCTGGCACCTGACGGCGCCGTTCTGGATCGCGGCGGCGCTGGCGGCGGCCAACGTGGCCTTCGGGTTCTTCATCCTGCCGGAATCGCTGAAACCCGAGAACCGGCGTCCCTTTGGCCGGCGCGATCTCAACCCGTTTGCCAGCATCCTGCGGGCCTTTGCCGTACCGGGCCTTGCCATTCCGCTTGTCTGCCTGTTCGTCTTCGAGTTCGCCAACATGGTCTATCCGACATTGTGGGCCTTCTGGGGGCGCGAGAGCTTTGGCTGGGATGCGTTCACCATCGGGCTGACACTGTCGGCCTATGGCGTGCTGATCGCCGGGGTTCAGGCGGGTATCCTGCCGCGCCTGACACGCGTTCTGGGCGATTTCCGGACGCTGCTTGTGGCGGTCGCTGCGGGCGTCGTGGGCCTGGTGGGGTTCGGCTTTGCCGGAACGGTCTGGGCCGTCGCGATCCTGTTGCCGATCGCGGCGCTTTCGGACATGGCGCCGCCTGTGATGACCGCCTTTGCGGCCAACCGGGCGGCCGAGAATCAGCAGGGTCTTGTGCAGGGGGTGATCGCGTCATTGTCGTCGGTCGCCGCCGTCCTGGCGCCGCTGGTGATGACCGGCGTGTTCGAGCGTTTCGTCAGCGGCGAGGGGCTGTATCTTCCCGGGGCGCCGTTTCTTCTGAGCGCGGTGCTGATCGTCGCGATCCTTCCGCTGGTGTTGCGGCTGAAGCCGTGAGCATCGGCCATGCTTGCCCTCGGGCGGGGTGCGGGCTAGGAGGCGGGCGAGGGACGACGAACGGGACAAGGCGCGGGAGAGCGGCATGAACATTCTCATTCTCGGCGGCGGCGGGCGGGAGCATGCGCTGGCCTGGGCGGTGATGCAGAACCCCAAATGCGACAAGCTGATCGTGGCGCCGGGCAATGCCGGGATCGCGCAGATCGCGGAATGCGCCTCGCTCGACATCAACAACGGTGCGGCGGTGGTGAATTTCGTGGACGGGAACGCCATCGACTTCGTCATCGTGGGGCCCGAGGCGCCGCTGGCCGCCGGCATCGGCGACCGGCTGCGCGAGGCGGGGGTGCTGGTCTTCGGCCCATCGGCCGAGGCGGCGCGGCTGGAGGCCTCGAAACGGTTCACCAAGGAGATCTGCGACGCGGCGGGAGCGCCCACCGCGGGATACGCGCATTTCACCGATCCGCAGGCGGCGAAGGAGTACGTGCGCGCGCAGGGGGCGCCCATCGTGGTCAAGGCCGACGGGCTGGCCGCGGGCAAGGGCGTGATCGTGGCGATGGACGAGGCCACCGCGCTGGAGGCCATCGACGACATGTTCGGCGGCGCCTTCGGCGGGGCGGGCGCCGAGGTGGTGATCGAGGAGTTCATGGAGGGCGAGGAGGCGTCGTTCTTCGTGCTGTGTGACGGCGAGGATGTGCTGCCCATCGGCACGGCGCAGGACCACAAGCGCGTGGGCGAAGGGGATACCGGCCTCAATACGGGCGGCATGGGTGCCTATTCGCCCGCGCCGGTGCTGACCGACGAGATCGCGGCGCGCGCGCTGGAGGAGATCGTCAAGCCCACCGTGGCCGAGATGGCGCGGCGGGGCACGCCCTACCAGGGGGTTCTCTATGCCGGGCTGATGATCCGGGACGGCGCGCCGCGGCTTGTGGAATACAACGTGCGCTTCGGCGACCCGGAGGCGCAGGTCCTGATGATGCGGCTGGGCGCGCAGGCGCTGGACCTGATGCATGCCGCCGCCGAGGGGCGGCTGGGCGAGGCCCGGGTGAACTGGGCCGAGGATCATGCGATGACGGTGGTGCTGGCGGCCGAGGGCTATCCGGGGGATTACGTCAAGGGCAGCGAGATCCGGGGGCTGGAGGCTCTGCCCGAGGACAGCTGGAACATGGTGTTCCATGCGGGGACAAGGCTCGAGGGCGGGCGGATGCTGGCCAATGGCGGCCGGGTGCTGAACGTGACGGCGCGGGGGCGCAGCCTGGCCGAGGCGCGCGAGCGGGTCTATGCGATGGTGGATGCGATCGATTGGCCCGAGGGGTTCTGTCGCCGCGACATCGGCTGGCGGGCCTTGTCGTGAGCCCCGAACGCCCCGGGGCGTCTTGACGTCTCGCGCGGGGCGGGGGCAAGCTTCGTCCCGGTGAGTGCGGGGGGTGCATGGGACGGCGCAAGGCCCTTGTTCTGGGCGGTTATGGCCTGATCGGGTCGGCCTGCATGCGGGCGCTTGCGGCGGCGGGGTTCGAGGTCGTGGGCATGGGACGCTCGGGCGCGGCGGCGCGGGCCTCGGACGCCGGGGCGGAGTGGGTGATCCAGGATATCCCGTCGGTTTCGGTCGCGGAGTGGCGCGCGCTGTTGGCGGGTGTCGACGTGGTGGTGAATGCCGCCGGCGCGCTTCAGGACGGGGCGCGGAACGATCTGGAAGCGATCCATGTGAGTGCGGTGGCGCGGCTGGTGGAGGCCGCCGGGCCGGGCCTGCGGATCGTGCAGATCTCGGCCGCGGGCGTATCGGCGGAGGCGTCCACGGCGTTTTTCCGGACCAAGGCGCGCGGCGATGCGATCGTGCAGGGGGCCGCGGACTGGGTGATCCTGCGGCCGGTTCTGGTACTGGCGGAGGAGGCCTATGGCGGCACGGCGCTGTTGCGCGCGGCGGCGGGTTTGCCCTGGGTGCTGCCGCAGGTGCTGCCGGGCGCGCAGGTGCAGACGGTCCATGTGGGCGATCTGGCCGGGGCCGTCGTCGCGGCGGCGCGTGGAGAGGTTCCCTCGGGCACGGTGGCGGATCTGACGGAGGCGGGATCGCGCAGCTTTCCCGAGGTGCTTGTGGCGGTGCGGCGCTGGCAGGGTTGGCCGGAGCCGGTGCTGCGGCCGCGCGTTCCCGGTGTCGTGCTGGCCGGTCTGGGCCGGTGCGCGGACCTGCTGGGGCATCTGGGCTGGCGCTCGCCGCTCAGGACGACGGCGTTGCGGGCGCTGTCTGCGGGGGTGCGGGGTGATCCCGCTGCCTGGGCGAGGGTGGGCGGGAGGCCCTGCCGCGCGCTGGAGGAGACGCTGGCGACGCTGCCCGCGACGCGGCAGGAGCGGCTTTTCGCGCGCGCCTACTGGGCGCTGCCGCTGTCCATCGGGGTGCTGTCGCTGTTCTGGGTCGCCACGGGGGCGATCACGCTGTCGGATCCGGGCCGGGCGGTATCGCTGCTGACCCAGCGGGGCGTGGCCGAGGGCGTGGCGTGGGGCGCCGTGATCGGCGGGGCGGTGGCGGATCTGGCGCTTGGCTGTGCGATCCTGTGGCGGCGCTGGGCGCGGCCTGCCGCGTTGGGGATGGTGGGCCTGTCCGCGCTCTACCTGATAAGCGCCGTGGTGGTCGCGCCCGACCTTTGGGCCGATCCGCTGGGGCCGATGGTCAAGGTGCTGCCGGGGATGGTGCTGGCCCTGATCGTCTGGCTGTGGGTGGAGGAGCGATGAGCTACGAGCTTTTGCGGTTCCTGCATGTTCTGGGGGCGACGGTACTGCTGGGCACCGGGGCGGGGATCGCCTTTTTCATGGTCGTGGCGCATCGCAGCGGGGAGGCGCGGCTTATCGCGCATGTGGCCGGGATCGTGGTGCTGGCCGACACGGTCTTTACCGCCACGGCGGCGGTGGTGCAGCCGGTCACGGGGCTGTTGCTGGCCCGCGTTGCGGGCTGGCCGGTGCTGGAGGGTTGGGTCGCCTGGTCGATCGGCCTCTACCTTGTCGTGGGGGCCTTCTGGCTGCCGGTGGTTTGGATGCAGATCCGGATGCGGAACCTGGCCCGCGCCGCGCGCGATGCGGGCGGGCCGCTGCCCGCGCTCTATCACCGGCTGTTCCGGCTGTGGTGCGCCTGCGGCTTTCCCGCGCTGGCCGCGATGCTGGCGATCCTGTGGCTGATGCTGACGCGGCCGCCGCTGTGAGCGGTGCCTTTGCGGTTTTCTCTTGTCGGGCGCTGCGATAGTGTAACGCACCAACCACGCGGAGAGGTGATGGGCGGCGAGCTGGACAAAGAGACGCTGGACGCGCTTTACGCGCGGCGGGACCTGATGGCGCTGGCCTTCGACTGGGTGCCGGTCGGCATCGTCGTGACCGAGGCGCGCGTGATCCGCGAGGTCAACCGGCGGTTCTGCGCGATGTTCGGATACAGCCGCGAGGAATTTCTGGACCAGCTTTTCGCCTTTCTCTACCCGACCGAGGCGGAGTTCCAGAACGTTCTGCACCGGGGCGACAAGGACCTGGGCGAGGGCAATCTCTACTGGGACGAGCGGGTGATGCGGCGCAAGTCGGGCGAGCTGTTCTGGTGCCGGGTGCGGGGGCAGACATTCACCCCCGAGGACCCGTTGGCGCGCGCGGTCTGGACCTTTGCCGACCTGTCGGAGACGCGGCCCTACCAGCCGCTGACGCAGCGCGAGCGGGAGGTGTTCTCGCTTCTGGGCGAGGGCAAGACCAGCAAGGAGATCGCGCGCGAGCTGGCGCTGAGCTATCGCACGGTGGAGGTGCACCGGGCGCGGCTGCTCAAGAAATTCGGGGTGAACAATACCGCCGCGCTGTTCCAGTCGCTGGGCGACATCCAGGGCGCCCATGTGGTGGAGACGGGGCCCTGAACGTCTTTTTGCGCGCAGGCTAGCCGATGTCGATATCGGCGATCAGCGATTTGCGGGTCTCGGCCAGACGGGATTTCACCAGTTCGCGGATGTCGGCGTAGATCGTCGGGCTGAGCGACAGTTTCTGGGCTGAAAGCCAGTATTCAAGCTCGTTCTTGCACCATGAGACGAAGAGGATGTTCTGCTTCCTGTCCCGGAAGGTGAAGCTGAACGCCCCCAGCGCCATGCTGACGACATCGCCCGCGGCCTCGGCGCTGCCGATCTGGAAATTGCCGCCGGTGGTTCGCGAGGTTTCGAAGTCGAACAGGGTGATCTTTCCATCGTCGGCGGCCAGTCCGCGCAGCGCCTCGATGGCGCTTTCGACGATCCCGAACTGGTTGCCGGTGGCGACCTGGGCCAGCGTGGCGAGGATCACCTTGTCGAAGCTGCCATTGCCCTGCATCTTCTGGCTGGTGCGGAAGGGTGCGGCCTCGCGGCTCCAGCCGAGAAGGCCCAGGATCTCCATGTACTGCGCCAGCCATTGCTCGCGGTCGGCGACGGGGTCGGCCTTGGCGTCGGCGGCGCGCTGCGCGAAGAGAGTCGAGAGCAGCACGTCCTCTTTCTGGCCGGGGGTCAGGTTCTCGACGAAGGAGATCACGCTTTTCGCGCTGACCGCAGCCTTGAGGGCCTGCTGATGCGCGGCGGTGGTGGCCTGCGGGTCGAAGCCGCTGGCGTCCCGGCTGACCGGTGTCGAGAAGGCCGAGCCGCCGCCGCCGCGGGTCGCGGCCCGTTCGGGGCCGAGATCCACCTCCTCGATCCGGGCGACGCGTTCGGTGACGTTTCGCGGCGGCTGCGGACCAAGCGGAGATTGCGCGGGCAGGGCCTGGTCGCGGAAGGCGGGCGGCCATGTGGAGGGGTGGCCGCGGGTATCGACATGGGTGAAGCTGTTGTAGCGCCCGATCCCGCCGGTGAAGAGGCCTTCGCGGTCGCGCATCCAGCGCAGCGCGGTGGCGACCTCGGGCGCGGGCATTCCACGCACCTGGAAATCGAGCGCGTTGAACTGCATGTGCAGGCTGCTGCCCGCCCCGCCGATGCAGGCATTGTAGGCGGGCGCGCGATAGGCGTTGGTGATCGCGACCGGCCGGCCGAGCCGCGCGCGCAGTTGGTCGAGCACCCGCGCCGTGCCGGCGATGTTGGGCCAGAGGTGACGCGGCGGATAGGTGTTCTTGCCCGCACAGCTGCCGCCGGGGGTGTTATGCGCGCCGCCCAGGATGAGGAACTCGTCGGTCGAGAAATGCACCAGGCCGAGCGAACGGATGAAGGCGTCGAAATCGGGATAGTCCGGCCAGTCCGACACGCCACGGGACCGGACGGGGCCGCGTGCCTTGCGGGCATAGATCGCCTCGACCTCGGCCTCGGGCAGGATGTCGTTCTCCATCCCTTCGTCCTGTTCGACGTGTTGAACAGGGCCGGGACCTTGCACGGCGGGGGTGCCGATCCCTGCGGGGCGGGTTTCGGGGCGCAGGGTGAAGGGGCGGTGGCCGGTGAAGACCGGCTCGCGCTGAAGCCGGTCGAAGAGTTGCGGGGTCTGGCTGGGGTCGCCGATGCGCTGATCGATGGCGGTTCGAAAGGCGTGATAGTCGCCCGAGAACCGGCCGCCGTCCCAGACCTGGAGCAGGGCGCCGGTGAAGGCGCCGTTCTGCGGGCCGTCCATCGCGAACTGCTCGTCCTTGCAGGCGCCGAGATTGAGCACCGAGGCCCGGATCGGGGTCGAAAGCGGCGACATCATCACGCTTTCCTTGAGCGCGCCATAGGATTTCGAAGCGTCGCGATAGGCGGCCTCGTTCGCGCGCCAGACCCTGTCCTCGACATGGAGCGGCATGGCGCGGACGGCGGGCCCGGCCTCGAGCCGCTGGCCGAAAAGCTCGGCGGGAAGGGAGGGGCCGAACCGGGCCATCGAGCCCGAATGGCAGGTATCGGGAACCATCAGGACGCGCACGCCGGGGCGGAACTTCGTCCAGAGCATGTAGAGCTCGTCATCGGCGATCTGGAAATCGTAGAGGCAGAGCGTTTCGTCCATCTTCTGGTCGCCGTCGTGATCCTCGTCCTGGTTGAAGTCGGGGATGCGGCCACCGTGGCCCGAGACGGTGAACAGGAACATGTCGCCCGCGACGAGGATGCCTGCGGCCTTCTCGATCTCGGCCACCACCTGCGCGCGGGTGGCGTCGGCGGTGAGCAGTTGCACCGGCTCGAACCCTTCGGCGACGGCGAGGGCCTGCATCGCGTGGGCATCGGCCTCGCAGGCGGTCAGCGCGCCGTCCCAACCGGCATAATGGCCCGGATCGACGGTGTTCAGCCCGACATGGAGCGACAGGCCGCGCGGTCCGTCCTCGGCGATGATCTCGGGGGTGCCCATCGCGCGCGTCAGTTCGGACGCCCGGCCGAAGGGGCCGCTGATGACGCGGGGAGGCATGGCGCGGCTGTTGGCGATGCGGTGGATCTCGTTGGCGAATTTCTGCGCCACGTCGCGATAGCCCGCATCGGTCGGGTGCAACCCGTCATGCCAGCGGTGATCGCCCACCACGCGGCGGCAGTCGATATAGGTGACATGGGGCATGGAATTCGCCAGCCGTCGCAGGCCCCGGTTGAACTGGTCCATCATGTCGGCGGCGATGGCCTTTTGCAGCCCGCGATCGCGGATACCGCGCGAGGCCATCGGCTTGCCGAGCCAGCGGTCGTTGTTGGGCACCGGGTAATCGTAGCCGTGGCAGATGATCCCGACATGCGGGAAGCTCTGCTGGACCTGCCGGAACATCCGGCCGTAATGGTGCAGCGCGTCGTTCAGCAGTGCCTGGAACGAGGGCAGGAGGTAATCCGCCGGGGCGAGATCGGGGTGAAACTCCTCGAGATGGGAGGCCAGCGCACCGCCCGCCACGAGGTCGTTGCCGCCGCCCGAGAGCAGCAGGACGCGGGCGCCGGTATCGGAGAGGGCGGCCATGTATTCCTGCTGATCGGCCATCCGCTTGAGCAGGTCGCCCGCCGCGCCCAGCGAATAGACCGCGTAGACGCTCATCAGGTGGTCGATCGTGTCGGTGAGAAGGATCGGGTACTGGAACCAGCTGTCGCCCTCGGAGACGATGATCGGCCCGGTATAACCCTCGGCAAGCTTGGCGTGGAACCGGTTGCGGCGGTTCATCCGGGCGAACCAGTTGGCCGAGTTCATCAGCATGGCGGTCCGTTGCGCCCCCTGCACGCCGCGCGGGATCTGAACCGTGGCCGGGTTCAGCCTGAGCTGCGGATCGAAGGGCCGGGAGCGGTCCTCGTCAACCACGAAATATTCCGCCAGCTCCTTTTCGTCGAGGCTGGGGTCGGCCATCTTGTCCATCAGTTGTTCAACCGTGATCTTGGTCATCGCTCGCTCCCTTCGCGGCATTGAAATGAAGTCTTCTGAAATGTCGTGATGGCGTCCCAGACAGCCTCGGCGATGGTGCCGTCGCGGTTCACCTCGGATTGTGTCACAGGCTCGAACGGGTGTTTCTGCACGGCCACCCGGTTGAGGCGGAAGACGGCGCGGGGCGCGTCGAACCCCTTGTCCTCGGCGATTTCGGCCATGCCGAGGAACTGCCGCGGGCGACTGATCGGGGCATGTTCGCCCTCATCCGAGGCGCCTGGCGGCGGATAGCGGTCCTCGAAGGCGCGGGCGACGAGGTGCAGGATGGATTTGCCGTAGCTGCCGAAATGGATGCAGGTCTCGAGCTGGGGTGTCGGGATGTAGACGCGTGCCCGGGTATCCTCTGCGCCCGTCCGCAGCGACGTGACCTTTGGCGCGGCGGTCCCGGGCTCGGGCGCGCGCCGGCCCCGCGCTGTGCCGTTCATGCGGCGGAAGAGCGGCACGAGCTGCTTTGCGGCGCGCGGCATGCCGATTGCGGGATGGACAAGGTGCAGCGTGTCGAAGAGCGCCTCGGCGTCGTGGGCGGGAAAGAGTCTGTCCTCGGGGCGGGCCTCGGCATCCTCGGCGAGGATCGACAGCATCTCGTGGACCACGAGCGCGCCCGCGCCTTCGGCGACGAGGTGGATTTCGCAGCCCGTCTGCTGCCGCAGCCTGATGATGTCTGCCAGGAAGGTGCCGGCATGGCCCTTTTCGACGCGCTCGGGGTCGTCCTGCTCGTCACGCTCGTAGGGAAGCTCGCCGCTGCCCCGCAGCGCGCGCCGGGCGCCCATCTCGATATCGCGCCAGAAGGCGCGGCCAACCCCCTGCACCCGCTGTTCGATGAGATCGTCGAGATGGCCCGCGCCCGCGCCGGCCTGCGCCTCGCAGCTGTCGAAGATGAATTCGAGCACTTCGAGCGACTTCTCGACGAAGCTGTTGCACCAGAAGATCGAGTAGGGATAGAGGCCCAGCGACTTGATCCGGTCCTTGCGCCGGGTGGCGGCGGTGAAGGCGGGCTTGATCCCTTCGAGACTGCCGGGAATCCAGATCAGGATGCCGCGGTATTTCGTGTCGTCGCCCTCGGCCGCGGCCTGGGGATCTAGAACGGATTTCAGGTAGTCGCGCGTCCGTTCCCACCCGTCCTTGAACGAGGGGTAGGAGCCTGTCGAGACGTGGAACCCGTCATCGAGATGCATGTAATGGCCGACGAGTTCGAGACAGGGGGTCGAGCCGGTCTGGACCGCCCCGGTGAGCCCGTTGGTACCCCGTTCCCCGATCGAGGCGTCGAAGGCCGAGGGCGTGGGCACGCCAAGGCGCAGCACCCAGCTGTCGACGACGTTCTGGGCCCAGTCGGCATAGGACCAGAGCCCGATACCGGCCTGTCCCCGGTAGCCGCCCCAGTCCGCGCCCCAGGAGTTGAGGACGTGGAACCCCTTGTCGTCATAGCCTGTCACGACGAAGGCATGGGTGCCGGTCTTGCCCAGGGCCGGCGGCCAGGTGATGACGCCGCCGTTATCCGCCGAGGCATCGCGCCAGCCATCATGAATGTTGGCCGTGGTCAGGATCGCCTCGGCGTCGTTGAGCGCCGCGTGATAGTGGTTCAGCACCGAGGCGAGCCGGAAATAGGCGCCCAGGCCGATCTCGCGCGCCTTCATCGCCTGGGCGACCGTGGGAAAGAGCCGGTCCCGGTCCGCGCTGTCGGGGCGGAAGACCGAGCTTTGCCAGCGGTCCGGGCCGCAGGGCGCATCCCCGTCCGGCCAGTCGAGGCAGGCGCCGTGGTGGTAGAAGCCCTTGATCGCCGAGCGCAGGGTTCGTACCCCTTCGAAACCGGGGTCCAGGTCGTCGATATCGGGATAGCGGTCGTGAAAGAAGGCCATGCGGTAGAGCATGTCCGCGCTGGCGATGTCCCGGCGCAGGGCCGCGTCATCCGGCACGCCGTGCCCGGCGGGCTGGGCCGGTCGCAGCCTCTGGAGGTTGCGCTGGATGTCGATCAGGGCGGCGAGCGCGAATCCCACGCAGCGCCCGCTGGCCCCCTGGTTCCTGACGCCGAAGACCGGAAGGCCGAGGCCCGGCAGGGGGGACGGGCGCATGAGGGCCGGATCCAGGCTGGTGGCGCTGCGCAGAACCGAAAGGCCCGGCACATATATCTGGTCACGCAGGTCGACCCAGTCCTTCCTGACGTCGTCGTCGCGGATGAAGTCCTGGGGTATTCTCGGCATGACGCAGACCCTTGACCTGAACGGGATGTCGCGTGGCGGATCAGCCCGGAGGCGGCTCGGACCAGGCCCGGCATTTCTCGCGGTCGCTGGCGCCGCAGGAGGCATTCAGCCGGGCGATGACATTGGCGACGGCGGTCGGGAAGACGATGGAATCGGACAGTTCCTCGAACAGCGTCTCGTATTCGCGCGCGCTGTTGACGCTGTAGAAGAAGGACCGGCCTGTGACGCGAAAGATCTTCTGCTTGGCGTCGTCCGACAATTGCGGGGGCATGACCACCTCGGGCAGGGGAAACTCCTGGGATTGCCCGTCGCCCTGCTGCATGTCGAAGTAGAGGACCGCGTCCTTGACGTATTGCGGGCGGACCCGGCCGATGCCGGTCACGCTGTCCTCGCAATGGACGATCTGCAAAAGCCCGGCGAACTTGTGGAAATTCGGTTTCCAGCCGCTGTCGCGATAGGAGAATACCGTCAGGTCGATCGCCACCGTCTCCCCGGATTGCCCCTCGATGGCCGAGGCGAGCTGACCGACGACATTGCCGGTCTCCGTATCGAGGTCCAAGACGCCGAGGTCGAAGATCTCGATCGCCTTCAGGCTCCAGCGCGGGTCGTTGAGGTCCCATGTGGCGGGGTCCTGAAGGTATTGTTCTTGCGGAACGACGAGTTCGGCAATCGAGGAACGGCTTTCCCCGCAGCCTGTCGAGAGACTCTCGGCATAGCCATCCGAAATCGTCCAGCGTGGATTGACCCTGTCCTTGTGCTTGGTCAGGTAGCCGCGGGTTTCGAAATCCTCGAAATCCTCGCGCGAATAGACCACGGCCTTTTCGTCGTCGTTGATGAGGCTCAGCTTGTCGCGGTCCTCTTCGCGGATGCGGTAGGATTCCCCGATCCCGATCTCGATCGGGTCGCCGCTGCAGAAGAGGTCGCGACAGCCCTCGTGGGAGCGGTGCATGACCACGTCCTTGGCCGAGCGATCGGAGAACTTGCCGGTGGAGAGCTCGGCGTCGAGCACCTCGACCGGGATGCCGGAATGGGTCATGCCGACGACATATCCGTCGCGGTACGGGCTGGGAGAGGATTGGTAGACGATGGTCATGCCCGGCAGGAAGGTCGAGATGCGCGACCGCTCCTTGCCGGAGCGGGCATAGCTGCGTTCGCGCGTCGGGTTCTCGGGCAGATTGGATATGGCGAAGGTGCCGCGCGGTACCCAGCGACCGCCGTCGAGCTCGTCCTGCGCCCGGACCTCGAGGCCGAGCAGGGACGTGGCGATCACCGCTGCGGAAATCGTCGTGAAACGGTACATACTTGTCCCCTCATCTGAACTGGGCCGCGACCGCGTCGACCATGCCGGCAAAGGCCGTCGCGAAGGCGTCGGACGCGTCATGCGCCCCGGTGGTGGTACTGGTCGCGCGCAGCTTTTCGGCGCGCGTGATCACCTCGTCGATCGACGAGAAATCGTCCCCAGGTATCAGCGCCGCGAGATAGGCCTGCCGGGACCTGAGCAATGCCAGGAACGCGTCGATCCGCGATTTGCAGGCGGGCTCGACCATCTTCGCCGGGACCCGGACGCAGTCGAGCGCGCCGTAGCTGTCGCTGACGGTTTCGAGCGTGCCGGCCAGGGCGGTGTTGCGCAGCTCCAGCAGGGCGGCCTTGCGCTTGGAGAGCTCCAGCCGGTCCTCGAGCGCGCCGATGAGGATCATGGCCACCGCGGCCACGACCACCGCGCTGAACAGCGACTTGATGGCGCCATCGACCAGCGAATGCACGAGGGTGTTCTTGTCGCCCCAGAAGAAGTTTCTAAGCCCTTCCATGGCGCTCGTTCCGTCTTGTCTTTCCGGACCGCCGGACCGTGTCGCGTCGCGATCTTGGGGCGGTGTCAGCCGCCACACTGCTGGATACGGGGATTGCAGGCATGGGCCGGCTCTGCGGTGAATGATGCCAGCAGCGGACCCGCCGCGAGGATGAGTATGTAAATAAAAGTCGTTTTCATAAACTGTCTCCCGATCAATGTGCCAGGATACTAAAGGCGAGGTTTGGTAAGTGTAACAACTTTAGCACGAAGATGCCGAGATCGCAATTGCCTCCTTTGGTTGGATCGTGAAGGAAGCGGCAATCCACGCGGGTGCCGCCCTGGTTCCGGCCCGGCGAATGCGGCGCGTGTCCAGGCGCTTTGGGCGGATTGCGGGCGCGAAGGTGTGGCGTCCGGGCGCAAGCGGCGGCGGGGGAAGGGGGCGCTGCCCCCTCGGCCCTTCGGGCCTCACCCCCGGGATATTTCGGGCAAGAGGAAAGGCGCGCGGTCAGAAAGGGCGGCAGGCGAGGGCCTTTTCCACGCCGTGGCGCCCGGGGAAGGGAGCGAGGTCGCGGAGCTGCCAGCCGCCCGAGTGGCGGATGGCGACGAGGCGGGACCAGTCGGCGCTGGCGAGGATCAACTCGGGGCCCTCTCCGCAGTCGCGCAACCCGCCGGTGATGAAAGCCTCGCCGATGCGGTGGTTGGTGACGCCGCCGAGCTGGGCGATCTCGGTGAGGGCGCCGCCCGCGTAGCGCCAGATGCGCAGGGTTTTCGCAAGGTGAGGCCGGTCGACATATGCAAGCTCGATATGCCCGTCTCCGTCGAGATCGCCGATGCCCGCCGGGGCGAGCCAGCGGTTGGGCCGGCCGATATGGGGGGTGGCGGCGATCTTGCCGCCGGGGCCGTAGATGGCGAGCGAGGCACCGGTGGCGATGTCGGTTTCGATCACCACCACCTCGGGCGCGCCGTCGCCGTCGAGATCGGCGAGGCGGGGTGCGAGATCCTCGAAGACGCGCGTGTCGGGCAGGGTCACGATGCGCGTGCGGCCATCGGCGAGCGTCATCTCGAGCGCACCCCATTCCACGGCGTCGCCAAGGACGCCATGCGCGTAGCGCGTGGTGGGCTGGGTGAACCGGGAAGAGGCGATCGTTTCGGCCGGGGCCTGGGTCGCGGGCCACAGGCAGACCGCCAGAAGCGCGCCGCGGGTGAGGCGGCGCCACGGGCGCGCGGGTGGGCGCGGCGCCTGCCCCGAGGGGAGCGCCCGCGCCCGGGGCATCAGATCTGTTTCTCGGGCATCTGCACCACGAGCCCGTCGAGCGCGTCGGTGACCTTGATCTGGCAGGTCAGGCGCGAGCGGGCGGGGTCGGGCTCGTAGGCGAAATCGAGCATGTCCTCCTCCATGTCCTCCTTGGCGGGGATCTTGTCGGCCCAGTCGGGATGGACATAGACATGGCAGGTGGAGCAGGCGCAGGCGCCGCCGCAATCGGCCTCGATGCCGGGGATGTTGTTGTCGCGGGCGCCTTCCATTACGGTCAGACCGTTGGCAACGTCGACGGTGTGTTCGGTCCCGTTGTGCTCGATATAGGTGATCCTGGCCATGGTTGCCTCAGTCCTCTTCAATGCGTCGCGACACATCTAGAGAAGGCTTTGGGCCGTTTCCAGTCCGATTTGCGACAGGGGGCGGCGCGGCTGGACATTCCGTCACGATGTTCTATTTTTGTTCTCATGCGTGTGATCTCTTCTCCTTCCGTCGCGGACGGGCCGCCCGGCCCGCGGTCCTGGCCGCGCCCGCCCGCCTGCCTGACCGCGGAGCAACTCGGCCTGCCGCCCGAGGGGGCGCGGGTGGCGGTGGCGGGTCTGGTGATCCTGCGGCAGCGGCCCGGGACGGCCAAGGGGGTGATCTTTGTCACGCTCGAGGACGAGACCGGGGTGGTCAACGTGATCGTCTGGCGCGCCATCTACGAGCGGTTCCGCCGGGCGGTCATCGCTGGGCGGATGCTGCGGGTGACGGGACGGGTGCAGCGCGCGCATGGGGTGACCCATGTGATCGCCGAGCAGGTGGAGGACATTTCCGCCATGCTCGACCTGCTGGTGCGGGAGCGGGGCTTGGCGGGGTCGGGGGAAATGGGTTAATCTCCGGTCCAAGAGAGAAAAAGCCCCCAGAGGCCCGAGCATGACATTCCTTCGCCTTTCCTGCTGCGCGGCCGCGCTGGGCGCGGTTCTGGGCTGTGCGCCCGCGATGCCCGATCTGGACGCGTTGACCGAGCCGCAGGTCGCGCGGCTGGAGCAGGCGGCCCCGCCGGGCGCGGCGCCGGGCACCTGCTGGGGCAAGCACGTGACGCCGGGTGTCTTCGAGACGGTGACCGAGCATGTGTTGCTGCAGCCGGCCGAAGTGCTGAGCGACGGCACGGTGGTGCGCCCGGCGAGCTACAAGACCGAGACGCGCCAGCGCATCGTGCGCGAGCGGCTGGAGACCTGGTTCGAGACGCCGTGCCCGGCGCAGATGACACCGGAATTCATAGCCTCGGTGCAGCGGGCGCTGACGGCGCGGGGGCATTATCGCGGCCACGTGACCGGCGAGATGGATGCGCGCACCCGTGCCGCCGTGCGCCGGTTCCAGAAGCCCGAGGGGCTGGATTCGGGTATCCTGTCGCTGGCCTCGGCGCGCAAGCTGGGGCTGGTGGCGATCGAGCTGGCGCCGAGTGAGGAGGGCTGAGGCCCGTCTCAGCGCTTGAACAGGACCTTCAGTTCTTCCTCGGTCGGCGTGACCTGGCGCAGGTCGGCGTGCAGGCCGCGGCCCGCCTGCACCGCGGGGCGGTCGCGCAGGGCGTCGAGCCAGCGGGTGAGGTGGGGTTTGTCCGAGATGTCCTGTTCCTGCCGCTTCCACAGATGCGCCCAGGGCCAGATCGCCATGTCGGCGATGGAGTAGAAATCGCCCGCCACGTATTGGTTCTTGGCCAGTTGCCGGTCGAGCACGCCGTAGAGCCGCGCGACCTCGCGCTTGTAGCGGTCCTTGGCATAGGGGATGTCCTGCGGCGGATCCAGTTCGGGGGCGTATTGCAGGAAGTGATGCGCCTGGCCCGCCATGGGGCCGACCCCGCCCATCTGCCACATGACCCATTGTTCGACGGCGATGCGGTCGCGTTCCGACGTGCCGTAGAACTGCCCGGACTTGCGGGCAAGGTACATCAGGATCGCGCCGCTTTCGAAGATCGAGACCGGTTCGCCGTCGGGGCCGTCGGGGTCCACGATGGCGGGCATCCGGTTGTTGGGCGAGATCCTGAGGAAGTCGGGTTCGAACTGCTCGCCCTTGCGGATGTCGACGAGACGGGTGGTGTAGGGCAGGCCCATCTCCTCGAGCGCGATGGAGATCTTCCAGCCATTGGGCGTGGGCCAGTAGTAGAGGTCGATGGTCATGATGCTCTCCGCTTTTGCGGAGGGATCATGACGCTTTGCGGACGAAGGGCAAGGGCAGGTCGGGACGCGGCAGCGCAAGAAGCCGTGACCAGCGCGGAGCGGGCTCATTTGGCAGGCCGCGGCGCAGCGTGTCGAGGCAGAGCCGCTCGCGCTCGCGCAGCAGCGCGTTGTAGAAGCGCAGCACGCCAGGGCGCATGTAGCTGGACCAGTGGCAGATGCGGTGCTGGGCCTCCGCGACCGGGTGGGCGAGCCGGGAGATATGGCCGAGCGTGTCGGGGCAGTCGAGTTGCAGCGTTACCGCGTTGGGCGCGTCGAGACCCAGCCCGATGGCGCGGTCGCCGGGCCGCGGAGGGGCAATGAGACGCTCGTAGAGGAAATCGAACACATCGTTCTCGCGGCTGGTGACGTTGATGAACTCGGCCCCGCGGCCCGCCGGTGTGGCCAGGGCTGTGCAGGCGCGCGCGCGATAGGCGGCGCCGGTCAAGGACACGATCCGGTCGAGGCCGCCCTCGGGCAGGTGATGCAGGGCCTCGAGCGCCAGTTCGATGCCCATGGAATGGCCCAGGAAATGCACCGGGCGGTTGGGGGCGACGCGGCGCAGGGTGCGGACCGTTTCGGCCAGCGCCTGTCCCGCCTGGGTCGCGCGGCGCCGGGCCTGCCAGAGCGGGCCCCGTGCCTCCCACGCGAAGGCGATGGCCAGCCCCTCGCCGGGGTCGCCCGTGCCGAAGCCGAGCGCGCGCGGCCAGCTGGGCGCGTCCCAGGGCATGGGGCGCGGAGAGAGCGAGAGCATGTGGTCATGCGGGCAGTGGTCGGGGGAGCCGGGGCGGTACTTGTAACCGTGGGTCATCACGATGACCGGGCCGGGTGTGTCGCGTGTCCGCTCCAGCAGGCCCGCAAGCGCGCGGGGAGAGCCGTGCAGCCGCGCCGTACTGCCCGTGGCATTGACCCTGATCACCGGCATGTCTCGTGCCCCGTCGCAGATGTTGTGTGCTGCCCTTCCCATGACGCTATGAACCGGGGATGAAGGAACGGTAACGGCGCCGTGACGATGGCGTTGCGTCGGGCGGAGGGCCGGCCATCCGTGTCCTTTCGGGCACTCTTCGCGGGCCGGGACGCCGCCTCGGGGCCGATCAGACGCTTGACGCGCGGGGCGTTCGGGCGTATCGGCGGCGCAGGGACCACGTGGCGATTTGTTACCGGATTGCGGGCCACGCTAAACAACTCCGCTAAAAGGTCAGGATGAAAGCCCCCTTTCGCTTGACCGCGTCGGGGGCTTTTTCGTTTGCCCCTCAACCTGATTGTGCCCCCGGTTCCGGGGCGGGAAAGGACGGATCGGATGAGCGAGGACTGGAGTGAGCGCACCAAGGCGGTGCATGGCGGGATTCGCCGCAGCCAGTATGGCGAGGTGAGCGAGGCGATCTTTCTGACGCAGGGTTTCGTCTATGACAGTGCCGAGGCGGCCGAGGCACGGTTCATCGAGGCGGGCGCGGACGAGTTCATCTATGCCCGCTACGGCAACCCCACGGTGCGGATGTTCGAGGAGCGGATCGCCGCTCTGGAGGACTGCGAGGACGGGTTCGCCACGGCGAGCGGCATGGCGGCGGTCAATGGCGCGCTGGTGTCGATGCTGAAGGCCGGAGATCACGTGGTCTCGGCCCGGGCGCTGTTCGGATCGTGCCTCTATATCCTGGAGAACATCCTGAGCCGCTACGGGGTCGAGGTGACATTCGTGGACGGCACGGACCTGGACCAGTGGCGCGCGGCGATCCGGCCGGGCACCCGCGCGGTGTTCTTCGAATCGATCTCGAACCCGACGCTGGAGGTGATCGACATTGCCGCCGTTTCGGCGCTGGCCCATGACGCGGGCGCGCTGGTGGTGGTGGACAACGTCTTTGCCACGCCGGTCTTTTCTCGGGCCGCCGAGCAGGGCGCCGATGTCATCGTCTATTCGGCGACCAAGCATATCGACGGGCAGGGCCGGGCGCTGGGCGGCGTGATCCTGGGCAGCCGGGAGTTCATCCGGGGCACGGTGGAACCTTACATGAAGCATACCGGCGGCGCGCTGAGCCCGTTCAGTGCCTGGGTAATGCTCAAGGGGTTGGAGACCATGCCGCTGCGCGTGCGCGCGCAGGCCGATACCGCGCAAACCATCGCCGAGGCGCTGGAGGGGCATCCGGCGCTGGCGCGGGTGCTCTACCCGGGGCTGAAGGGTCATGCGCAGCACGATCTGGTGCAAGCCCAGCTGGGCGGGCGCGGCGGCACCGTTCTGTCGCTGGACCTCAGGGGCGGGAAGGAGGCGGCGTTCCGGTTCCTCAACGCGATGACGATCCCGGTGATCTCGAACAACCTGGGCGACGCGAAGTCCATCGCCACGCACCCGGCGACGACCACCCATCAGCGGCTGTCCGACGATCAGAAGGACGCGCTGGGCATCACGCCGGGGCTGATCCGCTTTTCGGTCGGGCTGGAGGATGCGGGCGACCTGATCGCCGACCTGACCCGCGCGCTGGAGGGGCTGGGATGAGCGATGTGTGGATTCGCGGGCTGCGGCCTGGCGAGGCGGATGCGCTGGGCCTGCTCTTTCACCGTGCGGTGCGAGAGGGCGCGGCATCGGCCTATGACGCGGCGCAGCGGGCGGCCTGGAGCCCCGAGCCGCCCTGCGGTCCGGATTGGGCCGGGCGGCTGGAACGGGCGGTGACGCTGGTGGCCGAAAGCGAGGGCGTGCCGGTGGGCTTCATGTCGCTGGAGCCGGATACCGGCCTTCTGGACCTGGCCTTCGTTCTGCCCGAGTGGCAGGGCAGGGGCGTGGCGTCGCGGCTGCTGGCGGTTCTGGAGAATCGGGCCCGCGCGCTGGGGCTTCGTGGGCTGAGCGTCGAGGCCAGTGCGCTGGCGCGACCGTTCCTGTTGCGCCATGGCTGGCGGGACGGGCCACGGCAGGAGGTCGAACGGGGCGGCGTCTGCCTGCACAATTTCGCGATGACGCGGGAGCTTTTGCGCGCGGCGATGATGTGAGCGGTGCTTTACCCTTGGGCACGGCGTTCCTATCTTGATCCCGAGAGCAGGACGCATTCGGTTGTAAAGCGGCGGGAAATCGCATCAATTTTCGATCCGGCCTGATATACCGCGCGTATAGAGGGCAAGACGACGGAGATACTCCGACCTGCCGCGCCTGTGCGGTGACCAGATAGGGACATGCGCCGATGAACTTTCATACCCGCATCACGGATGAAACCCCCGACCGCGAAGAGGCGGAGGCCGCGCTGGACGTTCTGCGCAGCTGGGCCCGCAATGCGAGCGAGGCGGAGATCACGCAGCTTGACCCGGCCGTGGCGCGCCTGGTGCCGGGGCTGGTGAGGGACGAATATCCCGTGCTGTCGCGCCGGTACCCGGAGGATTTCGCGGCCGATGCCGTCTACAAGGCGACGCTTCCCGATCTTCAGAACGGGCCCGAGAGCCTTATCCGCGGTGCCCGCCAGCAGATCCAGCATGTCGGCATTTCCAACTTCCGCCTGCCGATCCGGTTCCACCAGAAAAGCGGGGCCGACCTGGCGCTGGAAACCTCGGTCACGGGAACGGTGAGCCTGGATGCCGACAAGAAGGGCATCAACATGAGCCGCATCATGCGCTCTTTCTATCGCCATGCCGAAAGCGTCTTCAGCTTCGAGGTGATCGAGGCGGCGCTGGACGACTACAAGACCGACCTGGAAAGCTTTGACGCGCGAATCCAGATGCGGTTTTCCTACCCGGTGAAGGTGGAAAGCCTGCGCTCGGGCCTGGCGGGGTACCAGTATTACGACATCGCGCTGGAACTGGTGGAGCAGAACGGGGTGCGGCAGAAGATCATGCATCTCGACTATGTCTATTCCTCGACCTGCCCCTGTTCGCTGGAGTTGAGCGAACATGCGCGCCGCGAGCGCGGGCAGCTGGCCACGCCGCATTCGCAGCGCTCGGTGGCGCGGATTTCGGTCGAGCTGGATTGCGATGCCAATTGCCTGTGGTTCGAGGACCTGATCGAGCTGTGCCGGCGCGCGGTGCCCACCGAGACGCAGGTGATGGTCAAGCGCGAGGACGAGCAGGCCTTTGCCGAGCTGAACGCGGCCAACCCGATCTTTGTCGAGGATGCCGCGCGGCTGTTCTGCGCCGAGTTGCAGGCCGATCACCGCGTCGGTGATTTCCGCGTGATCGCCAGCCACCAGGAAAGCCTGCACAGCCATGACGCCGTGTCGATCCTGGTCGAGGGCGAAACCTTTGCGGCACAAAGCCTCGATCCGAAGCTCTTCAACACGCTGTTTCACGTCGGGTAAGCGATTTTGCCGCATTGCGGCAAAAATTGCTGCATCTGCGTGATTTCTGGTCTATGGTCAGGGGGACAGAAGGTCTGCGCCCCTGGCCGGCGCATCGATGGCGGGGGTGCCGGTCCGGAGCGGGGAGCGGCTGAAAGGTCGCGTGCCCGGTCCAAGGTCACTGACAGATTGCCCCTGGAGGAGCGCCAGACAATGACTTTCATGCCCAACCCGTTCGAATTCCAGGCCGCGGCGCTGCGGTTCGCCGGATACATGGCCTCGAACAACCTGCGCATCATGCAGATTTTCGCCAGCTCGGCGGTCCACGCGCCGTTGATGCAGGCCCATGCGCTGCACCTTCTGGCCGGGCGCCCGTCGGCGGGACCTGCCGCGGTCAGACGGGCGAAGAAGGCCCCGGCGAAAGCCGCGGTGACCAGGACGGTGGAAGCGGTCGCGGTCACACCGGCGGCGGCCCCCACGACGCCGGCCCCGGCGAAGCCCGAGACCCCCGCGAAACCGGCAGCAGCGGCGAAATCCGAGGCCCCCGCAAAACCGGCAGCAGCGGCGAAATCCGAGGCCCCCGCAAAACCGACGGCAGCGGTGAAATCCGAGGCCCCCGCGAAACCGGCGGCCGAAGTGAAGACAGCGGCGAAGCCGGCATCCGCGGCCAAGGCCAAGACGGCCACGCGCGCGCCCGCCGCCAAGCGGCGCAGCACGGCGAAACCGGCTGGCGCGGCAAAGACAGGCACAACCGGCACCACCCGTCGTCGGACCCGCACGCCCGCGACCCCTCCGGCCATGCCGGAGGGCGACAAGACCGGCAAAAGCTGACCGGCCCCGAAGGCATGCCCGGGCGGGCTTGACAGCCGCGCGCGGGCGCGCCAACGCTGCGCCGCATGTTGGATCCGCGACCAGTCCTTTACGTGATCGGCCTGCTGGTCGCCATTCTGGGCGCGACCATGGTCTTTCCGATGGCCGCCGACCTGATCGACGGGCGCGGGCATTGGCCCGCCTTTCTGATGAGTGGCGTCTTTACCGTGCTGGTAGGCGGCATCGTCGCGTTGAGCACGGCCAACGCGGTACGTGAGGGGCTGACGATCCAGCAGACCTTTCTGCTGACCACTCTGGTCTGGGTAGCGCTGCCGCTCTTCGGCGCGCTGCCCTTCATGCTGGGCGAGACCGAGCTGGGGTTCACCGACGCGATGTTCGAGGCGATGTCGGGCCTGACCACGACGGGTTCGACCGTTCTGTCGGGGCTCGACACGCTGCCGAGCGGGCTGCTTCTGTGGCGGGGCATCCTGCAATGGCTGGGCGGCATCGGCATCGTCGTGGTGGCCATGGCCTTTCTGCCCGAACTGCGCGTGGGCGGGATGCAGTTGTTCCGGGCGGAAGCCTTCGACACGATGGGCAAGATCCTGCCCCGCGCACGGGAGATCGCGGGCCAGATCTTTGTCATCTACGTCGCGCTCACCGGCAGCTGCCTGATGGTCTATATCGTGCTGGGCATGGGATTCTTCGATGCGCTGGTGCATTCGATGACCACTGTCTCGACCGGCGGATTTGCCAATTACGACGCGTCCTTCGGGGCGTTCTCGGGGGCGCCGGAATATGCGGCCTCCTTCTTCATGATCCTCGCGGCGCTGCCCTTCGTCCGCTATGTCCAGTTGATCAACGGGCATTCGCAGCCGCTGCTGCGCGACTCGCAGGTGCATGTGTTCCTGGCGGTGGTGGGCGTCCTGGTCGTGATCACCTCGGGCGTGCTGCTCTACATCTTTCCGCATCACTGGGAACAGGCGTTCCGCGAGGCGCTTTTCAATATCACCTCGATCATCTCGGGCACCGGCTATGCCAGCGTGGACTACATGCAATGGGGCGGGTTCCTGATCACGCTGTTCTTCTTCATCGGGCTGATCGGTGGCTGCGCGGGCTCGACCGCCTGTTCGGTCAAGATCTTTCGCTACCAGCTGCTTTTCGCCTCGGTCCGTACGCAGTTGCAGCGCATCCAGTCGCCACATGGCGTGTTCGTGCCGCGCTACCAGGGGCGTCCGGTGGGGCCCGACATCCTCAACTCGGTCATGGTGTTCTTCGTCTTCTTCGTCGTCACGCTGGGCCTGTTGTCCTGGGCGCTGTCGCTGACCGGGCTGGATTTCGTCACCGCCGTGTCGGGCGCGGCCACGGCCATCGCCAATGTCGGCCCCGGTCTTGGCGACAGGATCGGCCCCGCGGGCAATTTCGGCGGTCTCAACGATGCGGCCAAGTGGATCCTGACCGTCGGCATGCTAATCGGACGGCTGGAGCTGATGGCCGTCTACGTCCTGTTCACCGTTCAATTCTGGAGAGCCTGATGCAAAGACCCCACCAACGACCCCTGGGCGCGCAACTGTCCCACATGCTGCGGGATCGCGGGGTCGAGGTGATCTTCGGCATTCCCGGCGTGCATAACCAGGAGATGTATCGCGGCATCGAGGAGGCCGGGATCACCCATGTCCTGGCGCGCCACGAGCAGGGGGCGGGGTTCATGGCCGACGGCTATGCCCGCGCCAGCGGGCGGCCGGGGGTGGCCTATGTCATCACCGGGCCGGGGCTGTGCAACATCATGACGCCGATGGGGCAGGCCTATTCGGATTCGGTGCCGATGCTGGTGATCTCCTCCTGCCTGGACGAGGTTGCGGCACGGCGCGGGCAGTTGCATCAGATGAAGGACCAGGCGGGTGCGGCGGCCTGCGTCTGCGACTGGTCCGACGTGGCGGGGAGCGCGCAGGCGGCCTATGCGCTGGTGGAGCGGGCCTTTGACGAGTTCGAGATGGCGCGGCCCCGGCCCAAGCATGTGAGCGTGCCGATCGCGGCCTTGCAGGCGGAGGCCGATCCCGCCCCCTTTCCGAACCAGCCGGCGCTGCGGTTCCGGTCCTGGCCGCCCGATATCGCGCCGGTCCTGTCGATGCTGAACCTGGCGCGGCGGCCGCTGTTCATCCTCGGGGGCGGGGCGCGGTCCGGTCTCTGGCGCCAGATCGCGGCGCAGACGGGGGCGGCTGTGTTTACCACCTATGCCGGGCGCGGTCTGGTCGGGGCGTCCTATCCGCTGGATTTCGGCGCCACGCTGGCGCGGCCGGGCAGTGCCGAGGTGATCGGCTCGGCCGATCTGGTGGTGGCGGTGGGAACCGAGCTGGCCGAGGTCGACCTGTGGCGGGACGAGCTGGGGCACCGGGCGCCGCTGATCCGGGTGGACCTGGACCCGGAGGTTCTGGCTGACGAGCATCGCGCGCTCATCAAGGTGCAGGCCGAGGCCGAGAGTTTCGCCCGCGCGCTGTGGGAGGCCACCGAGGACGCGACCCCTGCCACCGGCTGGGATGCGCAGGAGGTGGCGGCGGCGCGGGCGCGCTGGCGGGCGGAACTGGACGCCGAGCGGCCCGGCATCCTGCCGGTGGCCGACGCGCTGCGCGCGGCGCTGCCGCATGACACGATGATCTATTCGGACATGACGCAATTCGCCTATGCCGCCAAGGAGGCCTGGCCGATGCATTATCCGCATCACTGGCACCATCCCACCGGCTTCGGCACGCTGGGCTATGCCCTGCCGGCCGGGATCGGCGGCGCGGTGGCGCGTCCGGGGCGGCCCACGGCGGTGATCGTGGGCGATTACGGCTTTCACTACACCATGGCCGAGCTGGGCGTGGCCGTGGAGCTGGGCCTGCCGCTGCCGATCATCCTGTGGGACAATGGCAAGCTGAAGGAGATCGAGGAGAGCATGATCTCGGCCCAGATCGCGCCGAAAGCGGTGGTTGCGCGCAACCCCGATTTCTGCGCGCTGGCCGAGGCGTTCGGCGCGCGGGCGGCGCGGCCCGGGAGCCTTGGCGCGATGCAGGAGGCAGTGAAGACGGCGCTGGGGGCGGATGGCCCGACGCTGATCCATGTCACGCCCGAGATTGTCACGGCCGCGTGATCGCCTGGGCGCCCGGCGCGTGTTACCCTGAACTCCGGGAAACAGGCGCGAGGAGAGGTCGATGCCCTCGATCGAGATACAGGTGCTGGAAGGGGTTTTTTCCGACGACGAGAAGGGCGAGATCATCCGCCGGGTGACCGACGCCTTTGGCAGCGTGGCCGGAGACACGATCCGGAACGGGACATCGGTTCGGATATTCGAGGCGCGCAGCGGAAGCTGGGGCTATGCCGGTCGGGTGCTGACCACCGAGGATGCCCGGGCCATGAAGGCCAAGGGATAACCCGCCCCGGGGGGCGGGCAGATCAGGTCAATCCCAGCAGCTGACCAGAACGGTCATGCCGGTGGCGCGGCGGTTCAGCTCGTCCGGGCTGAGGCTGCTGGTGCCGGTATCGTCGATGGCACGCAGCCCGGCCGATTGCAGGACCTGGCGCAGCGCCTGCGCATCGGCGGCGAAGCTGACCGCGTCGGGCAGCTGGCGGCCGTCGCGCGAGCCCGGCAGGAGCATGCCCATCACGCCGCCGCCCGCGTCGAAGACGGGGCCGCCGGCGTCGCCGTCGCGCGCGGTGAGTGCGAGGCGGGAAAGCTCCTCCTCGCCGCCCAGCCCCTTGATGTCGGCCAGCGTGCCGAAGGTCAGCGACGGCGCGCCGAGAATGCCCTCGTAGGAAAAGCCCGAGAGCGTGATCTCGGATTGCAGGCGCGGCTCACCCTGGGTCAGGCGGGCCACCTCCATCGGCGCGAGCGGCACGGTCGGGCGCAGCACGGCGACGCCCAGCCTGTCGTCCACATTTGCGACCTCGGCCTCGTGTGCGCGGTCGAGGGTGACGCGGGTGCAGTTCTCGACCGCCTCGGCGACGGTGACGACGGTTCCCTTGCCATCGACGAAGAAGCCCGAGCGCGAGAGGCGCGGCTTGCGCACCTGAAGACCCGAGACGAGATCGACATTCTGCATCGCGTTGCCGCCGGCGGCGGGGTTGAGGACGTCCTCGGTCCGGGTGAAGCTTTGCTGCATGGCCGACAGGACGCGGGCGCGCCGCTCCTCGTCGCCTTGCGGCCAGATCAGCGTGAAGCCCTTGATCTCGCCGTTTTGCAGGCTTGCCTCGGTATGCGAGACGATGCCGTTGCCGCGCCCGACCAGGGTGAAGCTGTCGCCCTGTTTCTCGCGCGGGCCGTCGAGCGGCACGATCTCGAGCGTCTGCATGATGTCGTAGAGGCCAAACAGCGTGGCCCGGTTGCCGGGCTGGCTGATCAGAAGGACGCGGGCGCCGAGATCCGAGGTGCTGTCGTAATGGGCGAAGGGCGGCTCGTATTTCGAGAAGGAGACGGCGCCCATCGGCATCTCCATCTCGATCCCGGCCTCGCGATCGAAATGGCGGCGCATGCCCACCGAGATCAGCGGTGCGTTGTATTCGTCCATCAGCGCCCGCCGCTGGAGGGTGGTGAGCACGCCGGTCGCCTCGTAGCCGCGGGCGCGCTGCCATTCGGCCATCGCGCCGCGGGTGCCGCGGCCGAACGCGCCGTCGATGCCGGCGTTGTAGAACCCTGCCGCCTGAAGCGCGATCTGAAGGTCGCGGCGTTCCTGCCCGGTCAGCAGCTGTTCGCCGCGGCGAGCCTCGGCCGGGCTTTCGTCGGCCGGTTCCGGTTCCGGCTGCGGCTCGGGCGTGGCCGCCGCCTGCGACGGGTTGTCGAGCAGCCCCTCGGTGCTGAGCGCGGTGTCGGGGATCGTCGCGCCGACGGGCCAGAAAGGCTGATCGAGGCGGTTGCTGTAGGTGATGAAGCTGTCGCGCGGGATTTCGCGCTCGGCGCGGTAGACCTGCAGCACGCGCTCGGCATCTTCGGGCGCGTAGGGGCCGAGCACGATGCCGTACCAGCCGCCGCCGAGGGCGAACCCGTGCACGTCGGCGAGATTGTCAGAGAAGAACTGCGCCCTTTCCTGGGCCGCACGAAGCGAGGGATGCGCCTCGATCTGGACCCAGACGGTCTCCTGCCCGGACTGTTGGGCCACCGCCGGTTGCAGCGCGCAGAGCGCGACGATCGAAAGGGCCGACAAAACGCGTATCATCTGTGTTTCATACCTCGGGAAAAAAATTCGGATCGGTGAAGCTTATGCCGGTATATGGCGCAAATACCATGCCCGGCCACAGGGGGAAAAGCGGGTGTGTCGCAATCACGACAGGCCCGCACTGGCGGGGGCGTTGACGCCTGTGGCCCGCTTGCATAGGAAAGGCGCAACCAAGCGCGCAGACCGCGCGCCGGAGAGACGTGATGAACGAAGCGAAGAACGCCCCCCGCTCCTTTCAGGAGATCATCCTGCGGCTTCAGTCCTACTGGGCCTCGAAGGGATGCGCCGTGTTGCAGCCCTATGACATGGAGGTCGGCGCGGGCACGTTTCACCCGGCGACCACGCTGCGTGCGCTGGGCTCGAAGCCCTGGGCCGCGGCCTATGTGCAACCCTCGCGCCGGCCGACCGACGGGCGCTATGGCGAGAACCCGAACCGGTTGCAGCATTACTACCAGTACCAGGTCCTGATCAAACCCAGCCCGCCGGATCTGCAGGAGCTGTACCTGGGGTCGCTCGAGGCCATCGGCATCGACATGGACCTGCATGACATCCGCTTTGTCGAGGATGACTGGGAAAGCCCCACGCTGGGCGCCTGGGGGCTGGGCTGGGAGGTCTGGTGCGACGGGATGGAGGTGAGCCAGTTCACCTATTTCCAGCAGGTGGGCGGGCATGACTGCGCGCCGGTCTCGGGTGAGCTGACCTATGGGCTGGAACGGCTGGCGATGTATGTTCTGGGCATCGATCACGTGATGGACATGCCCTATAACGATCCGCAATGTCCGATCCCGCTGAGCTATGGCGACGTGTTCCGGCAGACCGAAGAGGAATATGCGCGCTGGAATTTCGACGTTGCCAATACCGAGATGCTTTTGCGGCATTTCGAGGAGGCCGAGGAGGAGTGCGCCACCATCCTCGCGCAGGAGCATCTGGACCCCAAGACCGGCAAGCGCATCGTGATGGCGCATCCCGCCTATGACCAGTGCATCAAGGCCAGCCACATCTTCAACCTGCTCGATGCGCGCGGCGTGATCTCGGTCACCGAGCGGCAGGCCTATATCGGCCGGGTGCGGGCGCTGGCCAAGCAATGCGCGGATGCGTTTGTGCAAACGCAGGCCGGAGGCTATTCTGCCGCCGAGGTATGAGAACGGGGCAGGGCAGGCGATGGATACCGCGACGCAGGAACAGTACGAGGAACGGCTGAAGAAGATGCGCCGCAAGATGGCGCGGCGCGTGCGCACGGCGCAGAGCGAGGGCTTCATGTCGGGTGCCGCCGCGATGTTGCGGCCCGGCGACGTGGTTGTCGATTGCGGCGCCAATGTGGGCGACGTGACGGCCGTTCTGGCGGCGACCGGGGCCACCGTGCATTGCTTCGAGCCCGACCCCTATGCCTGGGAGATCCTGAGCGGGCGCTTCGGCGAGACGCCCAATGTCCATCTTCACAACAAGGCGGTCGGCGTGCAGGCGGGAAGCGTGCAGCTGATGCGCTCGGACGCGTTCGACGAGGACCCGCGCGGGAAGACGGTGATGAGCACGACCCTGCCCGGCGGGCGCGGGATCAGTTCGGACGCGGCGGTCGAGGTCGAGATGATCGACTTTCCCGACTTCCTGTCGGGGCTGGTGGCCGAGGCGGGCGGCATCGCCATGCTGAAGATGGATATCGAGGGGGCGGAGCTGGATATTCTCGAGGCGATGGAGGAGCAGCGGCTCTTCGATCCGATCCGGGTGACGCTGGTCGAGACGCATGAAAAGAAGTTTCCCGAGCTGCGTCCCCGGTTCAGGGCGCTGAAGGCGCGGATGGCGGAGGCCCATGCCTCCAGCAAGGTCAACCTCGACTGGATCTGAGCCGTAGAGGGTTTTCGGCCTGCCACACCTATATCAGGCGGGACACCAGTTTTCGGAGAAAGAACGCATGACCGGAAAGGTCCTTGTCATCATCCTGGGCGTCTGCGCCGTCGTGGCGGCGGGGGCGATGTATTACCTTCAGGTCTATGGCTATTATTACGAGGTGGAGCCGCGTCCGGGGCAGGACGTGGTGCTGACGCCTGTGGGCGGAGACGAGCCCCGCGCCATTGTCTATGACGGGTTCCAGGCGATCGACGCCGACAGCTCGCCCATCCGGTACCGCGCCTGTTTCGTGACCGAGGCGAGCCCCGGCGAATTGTCGGAGGTCTACGAAACCATGGACGGTGTGAGCCCGCTTCAGACACCGGGCTGGTTCGACTGTTTCGACGCCGAGGCGCTGGGCACGGCGCTTGAAACCGGGGAGGCGCAGGCCTTTCTGAGCATCAAGAACGTGCATTTCGGCGTGGACCGCGTGGTGGCGGTGACGCAGGACGGGCGCGGGTATGCCTGGCACGTGCTGAACGATTGCGGCGAAAAGGCCTATGACGGCACGATAGTGGGCGAGGAATGCCCGCCGCGGCCCGCAAGTCGGTGATCTTTTCCCGACGCGGAGGGAACCGAAACCGGGCATGACGCGCTGTCCTGTCAGCAACAGGAGAGCCGCAATGTCCGATAAAGCCCCCGCCTGGGTCGTTCCCGTCATGCGTGCCGGCTATGCCGCACGTGCCGCCGTCTATACAATCGTAGGCGTCCTTGCCGTCCTGGCCGCGTGGCGCGGGGGGCAGGCCGAAGGCACCGGCGATGCCCTGGCGCAGTTGCGCGGGGAGCCGTGGGGGCAGGCCGCGCTTTGGATCATCGCCCTTGGGCTGCTGGCCTACATGGTCTGGCGGCTGATGGACGCCTTCATGGACCTGGAGAACCACGGAACCGATGGCAAGGGCCTGATCGCGCGGACCGGGCTGGTCGTCACGGGCCTCGTTCATGGCGCGCTGGGCGTTTCGGCGGCCAGCACGGCGATGGGCGGCCAGAGCAGCGGCGGGCAGGGCAGCGGCACCGAAACCATGGTGCAGAAGATCATGTCGATGCCGTACGGGCTGTGGCTGGTCGGCGCGGTGGGCCTCGCCACCATTGGCGCCGGGATCTATTATGCGCATAAGGGGATTACCGAGAAGTACAAGAAAGACATCGTGGCCACGCCCACGGCCCGCAAGCTCGACCCCGTGATGAAGTTCGGGCTTGTGGCCGAGGGCGTCGTCGTGGGCATCATCGGCGTGATGATCTGCTATGCCGCGCTGACCTCGGACCCCAGCGAGGCGGGCGGCGTGGGCCAGGCCCTGCAACAGATCCGTTCGGCCCCCTTCGGGCGCTTCCTGCTGGGCATCATCGGGCTGGGCCTGATCGGCTTTGCCGTCGAGAACGCGGTAGAGGCGGTTTACCGCTACGTGCCGCGCCGGGACGGCGAGGACGTGATGAGCCTTGCGCGCCGCGCCAAGCTCAAGGCCGAGGGCAAGCTGCACGAGGCGACCGCCTAATCGCTTGCCCCTTGCGCCTGCGGGCTTTAAGCAACGAGCCAAAGAGAACCCACCGCCCGCGCCTTGCCCTGCGCGGGCGCCTCATTTGGTGAGACGATGCCCGACCTGCTGATCGAACTCTTTTCCGAGGAAATCCCTGCCCGGATGCAGACCCGCGCGGCGGAGGATCTGAAAAAGCGGATGACCGACGGGCTGGTCGAGGCGGGTTTGACCTATGCAGGCGCGGCAGCCTTTGCCACGCCGCGCCGGCTGACGCTGACCGTGCACGGCCTGCTGGCCGAAAGCCCCACCATCCGCGAGGAGCGCAAGGGTCCCAAGGTGGGTGCGCCCGACAAGGCGATCGAGGGCTTCCTGCGCGGCGCGGGGCTGACCCGCGACCAGCTGGAAGAGCGCGAGACGCCCAAGGGCGCGGTCTATTTCGCGACCATCGAGAAGGCCGGGCGACCGGCGGCCGAGATCGTCGCGGAAGTGCTGGAAGGGGTGATCCGCAACTTCCCCTGGCCCAAGTCGATGCGCTGGGGCACGTCGAGCTTGCGTTGGGTGCGGCCGCTGCACTCGATCCTGTGCATCCTGACCGACGAGGGCGGGGCTGAGGTGGTGCCGATGGAGGTCGACGGCCTGAAGGCCGGGGATACCACCGAAGGGCATCGCTTCATGGCGCCGGGACGGTTTTCCGTTTCCTCGTTCGAGGATTACGAGGCGAAGCTCAAGCGCGCCTCCGTGGTTCTGAACGCGCAGGAGCGCGCCGATCACATCCGGTCGGAGGCGCAGACGCTGGCCTTTGCCGCCGGGCTGGAGCTGGTCGAGGACGAGGGTCTTCTGGCCGAGGTCGCGGGGCTGGTGGAATGGCCGGTGGTGCTGATGGGCGAGATCGGGGCCGAGTTCCTGGACCTGCCGCCCGAGGTGCTTCAGACCTCGATGAAGGAGCACCAGAAGTTCTTTTCGGTGCGCAACCCGAAGACGGGCCGCATCGAGCGCTTCATCACGGTCGCCAACCGGGAGACCGCCGACAATGGCGCGACGATTCTGGCAGGCAACCAGAAGGTTCTGTCGGCGCGGCTGGCCGACGCCAAGTTCTTCTGGGAGAACGACCTGCGCATCGCGACCACCGACATGGGCCAATGGGTCGGGGCGCTGGAAAACGTGACCTTCCACAACAGGCTGGGCAGCCAGGGTGACCGCATCCGGCGCATCGCAACGCTGGCCGAGGCGCTGGCGCCCGTTGCCGGCGCGGATGGGGATGAGGCGCGGGAGGCGGCGCGGCTGGCCAAGGCCGATCTCAACTCGGAAATGGTCTATGAATTCCCCGAGCTTCAGGGTCTGATGGGGCGCTACTACATCGAGGCCGCGGGCCATGACGCGGCGATGGCGGCCGTGGCCGAGGAACATTATTCGCCCTTGGGCCCGTCCGACGCGGTGCCCCACAAGCCACTGTCGGTGACGGTGGCGCTGGCCGACAAGCTCGACACCCTATCGGGCTTCTGGGCCATCGACGAGAAGCCCACCGGCTCCAAGGACCCGTTCGCCCTGCGTCGGGCGGCACTGGGGGTGATCCGCCTGATCCTGGAGAACGGGCTGCGCCTGTCGCTGCGCGAGGCGATCGCGCGGGCCTTTTTCCCCCATGCGGTCAAGCGCGATGCGGATGGCGGCGAGACGCCCGAGGAAAAACGCGCCGAATATGCGCGTATCATGGGAATCGACCTGGACAAGCTGCACGAGTTGAACACCGAGGCGCTGGTCACGATGATCGGCGAGCGTGGCGTGTTCGGAACGCTTTGGGACACGCTCAAGGATCGCAATTCGAGCTTTCACGCGGATGCCGGGATCATCGCGGACCTGGTCGGCTTCTTCCATGACCGGCTCAAGGTGTTCCTGCGCGAGGAGGGCATTCGCCACGACATCATCGATGCCTGCGTCGCGATGGAGGGCAATGACGACCTTTACCTGCTGGTCAAGCGGGCGCGCGCGCTCAACGAGGTTCTGGCGACCGAGGATGGCGAGAACCTTGTGCAAGGGTTCAAGCGGGCCAACAACATCCTGACCCAGGCCGAGGAGAAGGACGGGGTCGAGTATTCCTTTGGCGCCGATCCGAAATTCGCCGAGGCGGCGGAGGAAAAGGCGCTGTTCGCCGCACTCGACGCGGCCGAGGCAAGGATCGCGCCTGCGCTGGCGAAAGAGGATTTCGCGGCGGCGATGGCGGCGATGGCCGGGCTGCGCGGACCTATAGATGCGTTTTTCGAGGCGGTGCAGGTCAATGCCGAAAGCGCCGTTCTCCGGCGTAACCGTCTGAACCTGCTGCACCGGATCCGCGCGGTCTGTTCCCAGGTGGCGGATCTAACCCGGATCGAAGGCTGATCCGCGCGACAGAGGCTTGCGTCGCGCCCTGCGCGGCGTATTCTGCGGCGGAAAGATAGGTGCCGCAGTGCAGAATAATCCCGACATCACGCTGATCACGCCCACCGCCCCGGTGACCACGGCCACGCATGGCGGGCGGGCCAAGTGCCTGCAACGCCTGGCGCGGCTGGACCTGCCCGTTCCGCCGACCGTGGCGCTCTCCTTCGATGCGGTTCATGCCATCGCGGCGGGAAACCTGCCCGATCTCGAGGCGGTGCTGAGCCAGTTCGACACCACTGCGCTGCTGTGTGTTCGTCCCAGTTCCGAGGATCCCGATTGGGGCGGGCCGGGGGCGGTGCTGAATATCGGTATGAACGACGAGCGTTTCGCCGCCCTGCGCGAGGAGATGGGCGAGCAGCCGGCCGCCGCGCTCTACCTGCGGTTTGTGCAGAGCTATGCCGTGCATGTGGCGCGGCTGGACCCGGATCTTTTCGATGCCGTGGAATCGGACGGGGCCGCCGGGCTGCGCCAGTCGCTGCGCGCCTACGAGGATGAGACCGAAGAGCCGTTTCCGCAGGATCGGGGCGAGCAGCTGGGCGCGGTGCTGCGGTCGATGGCGCGAGCGTGGGAGGGCACCTCGGCCCGGCTGTTGCGGCAGGCCAAGGGCGCGCCGGCGGATGCGGGGCTGGGGCTTGTCGTGCAGGAGATGATTCCGGGGTTCGGACGCGGCGAATGCGGATCGGGCGTGTTCCAGCTGGTCGATCCGGTCACCGGGGCGCAGCAGATCACCGGGCGCTACCTGAGCCAGAGCCAGGGGCGCGATGCGCTGGGGCCGGGCGTGGCGGCGATCTACCTGGAGCGCGACCCGCGCGGGCCGTCGCTGGAGGAACTGGCGCCCGAGGCTTTCGCCGCGCTCAAGGAGCATGCGGCACTGATGCGGCGCAAGCTGCGGGCCGAGATGCAGGTCGAATTCGTGATCGAGAACGGACATGTCCATATCCTTGACGGGATACGGGTGCCGCGCTCGTCCCGGGCCGGGGTGCGGATCGCGGTGAAGCTGGCCGAGGATGGCATCATTTCGCCGCAGGAGGCGGTGATGCGGGTGGAGCCGCATTCGCTGAACGAGTTGCTGCACCGGCAGGTCCATCCCGAGGCGCGGCGCGATGTGCTGACTTCGGCGATCGCGGCCAGCCCGGGCGCTGCGACCGGTCGGATCGTGTTCACCGCAGCCGAGGCGCAGGCCAGCGCGGCCCGCGGAGAGGCCTGCATCCTGGTGCGGCGCGAGACCTCGCCCGAGGATGTGCGGGGGATGCACGCGGCGTCGGGCGTGTTGACCGAGCGCGGCGGCATGACAAGCCACGCGGCGGTGATTGGCCGGGGTCTGGGTCTCCCGTGTATCGTGGGCGCCTCGGAAATGCGGTTCCAGACCAAGAAGCGGCAGCTGGTCGCGCCTGACGGGCGGGTGTTCCGCACGGGCGACATCATCACGATCGACGGCTCCTCGGGACAGGTTCTGGCGGGAGAGCCGGCGATGCTGGAGGCGGCGCAGGACGAATCGTTCCAGACGTTGATGGCTTGGGCCGATGCCGAGCGAAAGATCGGCATTCGCGCCAATGCCGACACTCCGGCCGATGCGCAGACCGCGCGCAATTTCAACGCGCAGGGCATCGGGCTGTGCCGGACCGAGCACATGTTCTTCGAGCCCGGGCGGCTGACGGTGATGCGCGAGATGATTTTTGCCGAGACGCCCTCGGGCCGCGCGGCGGTGCTGGAGCGTCTTCTGCCGATGCAGCGCGACGATTTCGTGCAACTGTTCCGGATCATGGAGGGGCAACCCGTCTGCATCCGCCTGTTCGACCCGCCGCTGCACGAGTTCCTGCCGACCTCGCGGCAGGGGCAGTGCGAACTGGCCGAGGCGCTGGACCTGCCGGTCTCGGATGTCGAGCGGCGCGTCGAGGCGATGACCGAGTACAATCCCATGCTGGGACTGCGCGGCGTGCGCCTGGGCATCACGGTGCCCGAGATCTACGACATGCAGGCGCGTGCCATTTTCGAGGCGACGCTGGAGGCCAGCAAGGAGGGCGAACCGGTAGTGCCGGAGGTCATGATCCCGCTGGTCTCGGCCCGGCGCGAGGTCGAACTGGTCAAGGCACGCATCGACGCGGTGGCGGCCGCCGTGGCCTCGGAGCGCGGCCAGGAATTCGACTATCGCCTGGGCGTGATGGCCGAGACGCCGCGCGCCTGCCTGCGGGCGGGCGAGATCGCGCCGCATACCTCTTTCCTGAGTTTCGGGACCAACGACCTGACACAGATGACCTATGGCCTGTCGCGAGACGATGCGGGGCGGTTCATGTCGATCTATGTCCGCAAGGGGGTTTTCGCCGAGGATCCGTTCCACGTTCTCGACACGGACGGGGTGGGGGAGTTGCTGAGCCTCGCCGCCGAGCGCGCGCGCGCAGCGCGTCCGGGAATCACCCTGTCGATCTGCGGCGAACATGGCGGGAATCCCGAATCAATCCGCTTCTGCCAGGAGGTCGGATTCGACTATGTCTCCTGTTCGCCCTTCCGGGTTCCGGTGGCGCGGCTTGCGGCGGCGCAGCTTGCCATATCCGCAAAACTTGGTGGCGAAAAGAATCCGATCCTCAAAATGTAGTGTGTTGTTCTATTGCTGCGCGCGGGAAACTTTTCCCGGGATGTGCGGGAATTTGCTTGCGTTTTTCTTGAAACTGGACCTTTTGCCCCGGGTTCGGTACTTCCCCCCTGCGCCTTCGGGGGGAGGCGAGGCATAACCAGTGCAAACTTGGGGACCTACTGCGACATGAAAAGACTGCTTCCTGCCGCCTTGCTGGCCTGCTGCTGCCTGCTGCCCGGCCTTGCAAGCGCCGAGACGGCGCCACCGGCCGAAACCTCAATCCAGACCAGGCCGGACGACGTTTCCGGGGACCGTTTCCGGGATTACCTGCGCATGCAAGGGCCGGTGAAACTGGTCTCGCTCAACCAAGAGGCCGCGCCGAAACCCGTGCAGGTCAAATACAGCCGCGACTGGATCGACCGGTTGCCCAAGGCCGAAGGCGGCGAACAGTTCCGCTGTCTGGCCGAGGCGCTCTATTTCGAGGCGCGTGGCGAGCCTGTTAAGGGCCAGTTCGCGGTTGCCGAGGTGATCCTCAACCGGGTGGAATCGAGCCGCTATCCCGACACGTTCTGCGGCGTGATCCGGCAGGGGACGGGCCGCAAATACCAGTGCCAGTTCACCTTTACCTGCGATGGCCGGGCCGAGACGATCGCGGAGCGGCGCGCCTACGAGCGGGTCGCCAAGGTCGCGCGCATTGTGCTGGACGGTGTGACGCAGAACGCCCTGACGGATGGGGCCACGCATTATCACACGACAAACGTCAATCCGCGCTGGGCCCGGGTCTTTGCCGAGACGACGCGGATCGGTCAGCACATCTTCTATCGCGACGACAGCTATCGCACGGCAAGCCTCGATTGAGCCTCGCCCCTGCACCGCGCCGCGCTATATTGCGCGGCGTGGAGGATGCGACATGACACTCGATCGACGCCAGTTTCTCGCCAGTGCCGCCGCTGCGGCGATTTTCCCGCTCCGCCTCCATGCCGGTCCGCAGGTGATCGAAGCGCGCGAGGGCGTGGCGCAGATCGCCCCCGCGCCTCATGGGATGACGCCGATCTGGGGCTTCGACGGGCTGGCACCGGGGCCGGAAATCCGCCTTCAGCAGGGCGCGCGCCTGAGCCGTCGGCTTGTCAACGCCCTTCCGCAGGCGACCAGCGTGCATTGGCACGGTATCCGCATCGAGAACGCGATGGACGGGGTACCCGGACTGACGCAGGAGCCGGTAATGCCGGGGCAGGGCTTTGACTATGAATTTGCGCTGCCCGATGCGGGAACCTACTGGTATCACGCGCATAACCGCTCTTTCGAGCAAGTGGCGCGGGGGCTTTACGGGCCGTTGGTGGTCGAGGAGGCGGATGGTCCGGATGTCGATGACGACCTCGTCCTGATGCTGGATGACTGGCGGCTGGACCCCGAGACGGTGGCGATCCGCGACGATTTCGACAATGGCCATGACCTGAGCCATGCCGGGCGTATCGGCAATATCGTGACGGTGAACGGCCGGTTCGACCCGTCCTTTTCGGTGGAGCGAAATGCGCGGCTGCGCCTGCGGCTGGTGAACGCGGCCAATGCGCGCGTCTTCTCTCTGGGGCTCGACGGGATGTCGGGCTGGCTGGTGGCGCTGGACGGGATGCCGCTTGAGGCGCCCCGCCCGCTTGAGGAGAGCATCGTCCTTGCCCCCGCGCAGCGCGCCGACCTGATCGTCGACGTGACGGCAGCGGAGGGAGAGATCGCCTCGGTTGTCGAACTTCAACGCGACGGCGGATATGGGCTGGCCCGGTTCGAGGTGACTGAGGGGTCGCGTATGTCGCGTGACATGGACCCCGGCCCGCTGCCGCCCAACCCGTTGCCTGATCTGGAAAGGTGGCAAGATGCGCCGCGCCACGAGATGCGGATCGAGGGTGGCGCGATGCGCTGGCTGGACAGTGCCATGCTGGGTGACACGCGGATTTCGGGTCAGGAACTGGCGAAGCTTGGCCGGTTCTGGGCGCTGAACGGCCGGGCCGACCGTCCCGAAGACCCGTTCCTGGAGGCGGCGCGCGACAGCCTTCACCGGATCCGGTTCGTCAACGACTCGATGTTTCCCCACGGGATGCACCTGCATGGCCATCATTTCCGCGTGGTCGGTTCGGATGGGCTTGGTCCGTGGCGCGATACGGTCCTCGTGGATCGTGGCGAGACGGTCGAAATTGCCCTGCGCGCGGACAATCCGGGCAAATGGCTGTTGCATTGCCACATGCTGGGCCATGCCGCGGCGGGGATGAGCACATGGTTCCGCGTCGCCTGACCTGACGCATTCCGGTTCTGGTGCGGCGCTTGCGTGCCTGTTAGAAGCCGGCACAACCCCTAATGTGGCGCCGACGCCCATCCCGAGCCCGAGAAGCCCCATGAGTTCAGAAATCCGCCTCGCCTTTGCCCACCCCTCAGAACGGTCCAAGGCCACGGCGCCGCATGGGCCGCTGGACCGCATCTCGCTGCGCGACCATATCGTCGAAGTCGAGATCGGCGCGTTCCAGGCGGAGCGCGGCACGACCCAAAGGGTCTGTTTCAATGTCGTGGTCGAGGTCGCGCCGCTGACCGGCCCGATCGATGACGATGTCGACCGCATCCTGTCCTATGACCGGGTGACCGAAGCGATCGCGGCGGAACTGGGCGCCGAACGGCTGAACCTGCTGGAGACGCTGGCGGACCGGATCGCCGAGCGCATCCTGGCCGAGCCGCAGGCGGTACGCGCCTTTGTCCGGGTCGAGAAGCTGGACCGCGGCCCGGGTGCGCTGGGGGTCGAGATCGTGCGCGGGCGCGACCGGCGACATCACGAGGTTATGGGCGGCGAGCGTCCGCATCCGCGGCTTGTCTACCTGTCGAACGCGGCCATTGCGTCCGAGCATTTGCCGGGCTGGATCGACCAGTTGGAGGCGCAAGGCCAGCCGCTGATCCTGTGCGTGGGCGCCTCGGAGCTGCCGGTGCCGCAGACCGGGCATGCCATGACGCAGCGGCGGATCGACCTTCTGGCGATCGAGCAGAACGCCTGGGTCCTGGCCGCCCGCGATCCGCGTTGCGTCGTGGTCTCGACCAGGACCGAGCTGGACTGGGCGATTAAGAACGGCCAGATCAGCGTCTGGGCGCCGTCGAAGATCGTGCTGGATTCGGTCGAGGGACCATCGGCCAAACCCTCGGACGCGGTGGCGCTGGCGGCCTGGTTCGCCGCGACTTTCGAGGCGCAGGAGATGCTGGTGATCGGCGCCGATCTGCCCGAAGCGCCCAGCGTGCCGCTGCGGTCCGTGCCGGCGGGGCAAAAGACGCTATGAGCGACTATTTCCGGCCACTGGTGCAATCCGGCGCGGCTCGGCCCGACGGGGCGGTGTCGCTTGCCGGGATGCCGCTGTGGTTCACCCATGCCGAGCATCTGCGCCGCGATGCGCCGCCGCGCGTGATTGCGGCTGACGATATCCCGGCGGCCATCCTTGACCGGCTGACCGCACCGCGTGCCCCGGTGGCGGGGCTGGCGATGGATCGTCCGCATGTCATGGGCATTCTCAACATCACCCCCGACAGTTTCTCGGACGGGGGCGTGCATCATGGGGTGGACGCCGCGCGTCTTTCCGGATCTGTCATGGCAGGCCACGGCGCGACGATCCTGGATGTGGGGGGAGAATCCACGCGTCCTGGCGCGGATTTCATTCCGCCGGAGCAGGAGATCGCGCGGGTAGTGCCGGTGATCGAGGGGATCGCTGCGACCGGGGCGCTGATCTCGATCGACACGCGCAAGGCCGAGGTAGCGCGCGCGGCGCTGAAGGCGGGCGCGGGGCTGGTCAACGATGTGTCGGGATTCACTTTCGACGAAGAGCTCGCGCCATTCTGCGCCGGGGCAGGTGTGCCGGTCTGCGTGATGCATATGCTGGGTGAACCGCAGACGATGCAGAACGACCCGCGCTACGATGATGTCTTGCTTGACGTCTACGACTTCCTTGCCGCGCAGGTGGAGCGGTTGGAGGTCTTGGGTATCGACCGGTCGCGGATCGTGATCGATCCGGGCATCGGTTTCGGCAAGACGCAGGAACATAACCTGGCCCTGATCCGGGGGCTGAGCCTGTTCCATGGGATCGGCTGCCCGATCCTGCTGGGCGTATCGCGCAAGGCCTTCATCGGCCGGATCGGGCGGGAACCCCGGGCGGCGGCGCGTGTGCCGGGCTCTATCGCGGTGGGTCTGGCCGGGCTGGCGCAGGGCGCGCAGATCCTGCGCGTCCATGATGTGCCCGAAACGATGCAGGCGGTCCGCCTGTGGCGGGCGGTGCAGGAACCCGCCGCCGACATTTCCTGACGCTCAGCTCAGCCCTTTTTGGCGTCGCGTTTCGCCTTCCTGGCGCGGAGCATGTTGAACAGCTTGACCGCGTAACCGGGCTTGTTCTCCTGCGGTGAGCGCGCCAGCGCCAGCGCGCCGGGCTCCACGTCCCGTGTCACCACGGTGCCGGTCGCGGTCATCGCGTTGTCGCCGATCCGGACAGGGGCGATCAGCATCGTGTCCGAGCCGATGAAGACGCGCTCTCCGATCTCGGTGCGGTGTTTCATCACGCCGTCATAGTTGCAGGTGATCGTGCCCGCGCCGATATTCGTGCCAGCCCCGACCGAGGCGTCGCCGATATAGCTGAGATGGTTGACCTTGGCGCCCTCGCCGATGGTGGCCTGCTTGATCTCGACGAAATTGCCGATCCGCGTATCCTCGGCGAGTTCGGCGCCGGGGCGCAGGCGGGCATAGGGGCCGACGACCGCGCCGCGGCTGACATGGCAGCCCTCGAGATGGGAGAAGGCGCGGATCGTCACGCCGCTTTCGACCGTCACGCCGGGGCCGAAGACCACATTGGGCTCGATCACCGTGTCGCGCCCGATCACAGTGTCGGCAGAGAGGTAGACTGTATCCGGGGCCATCAGGGTGACGCCGAGGTCGAGCAGGTCGGCACGGGCGCGGGCCTGGAACACCGCGTCGGCTGCGGCGAGGTCGGCGCGGGAATTGACGCCGAGCGTCTCGGCCTCGTCGCAGGAAACGGCGGTAACCGAAAGGCCGCGGTTGCGGGCGATCTCGACCACGTCGGTGAGGTAGTATTCAGCCGAGGCGTTGTCATTGCCGACCGCCTCGATCAGCTCGAACAGCAGGTCGGCCCGGCAGGCCATCAGGCCGGAGTTGCAGAAGGTAATCGCACGCTCGGCCTCGGTCGCGTCCTTGTATTCCACGATCCGTTCCAGCGAGTCTCCCTGCATCACCAACCGGCCGTAGCGGGCGGGGTCGGCGGCCTTGAAGCCGAGGATGACGAGATCGTGGTCCCGGCGCGCGTCGATCATCCGCTCCAAAGTTTCGGCACCGATGAACGGGGTGTCGCCATAGAGGACGACGACATCGCCGGAGAACCCGTCGAGCGCCGCGCGCGCCTGGGCGACGGCATGGGCGGTGCCCAGCTGTTCCTCCTGCAGGACGACCCGAGCCTCCTCGTTCTCCTCCCGCGCGGCTCGGCTCACCGCCTCGGCCCCGTGGCCCGCCACGATCACCACCCGCTCGGGCGCCAGCGCCTGACCCGCGCGCATCGCGTGGGCCAGCATCGGCAGATGCGCGATCGGGTGCAGCACCTTCGGCAGGTCAGAGTTCATGCGGGTGCCCTTGCCTGCGGCGAGGATGACGAGCGCGGTGGCCATGGACATTTCCCTTTCGTTTCGGTCGCGCCCGTTTTATCCGCTGAGGCCATGGGCGCAAGCGAACAGCCGCAAGGGAATGCGATGAAAACGGTGATCTTCGATCTGGACGGCACGCTGGCCGATACCTCGGGCGATCTGCTGGAGGCGGCCAATGCCTGTTTCCGCGACATGGGGCATGGCGACGTGCTGCGCCACGGCGAGGATGCGGGCATCGCGCTGCGCGGCGGGCGGATGATGCTGAGCCACGGGCTGCGGCGGCTGGGCGCCTACGAGGAAGACGTGGTGCATAGTTATTACCCGATGTTGCTGGAGTTCTATGCCGAGGCGATCGACCATCACACGCGGCTTTATCCCGGCGCCATGGAAGCGGTGGAGGCATTGAGGGGCGAGGGCTATGGCGTGGGCATCTGTACCAACAAGCCCGAAGCGCTGGCCGAGCTGCTGCTGCGGCGTCTGGGGATACGCGATGCCTTTGCCTCGATGGTGGGGGCCGACACGCTGCCGGTGCGCAAGCCCGACCCCGAGCCGCTGCGCGAGGCCGCGCGGCGGGCGGGCGGCGATCCCGCGCTGTGCCTGCTGGTGGGCGATTCCGACACGGACCGAAACACGGCGCGTGCGGCCGGTGTGCCATCGGTGCTGGTCACCTTCGGACCGTCGGGAGAGGAGATGGCGGCGCTGGAGCCCGAGGCGCTGATCGACCGGTTCGACGACCTGCCGGGTGTCGTGCGCCAGTTGCTTGGCTGATGACGGGATTTGGCCTTTCGAAAGCTGCGGGCGCGCTCTTGACCGCGCACGGTGAGGGCCGCAGAAACATCCCATGACAGAACGTTTCACAGGCAGTTTCACCCAGCAGGAATCGCTTCCCGAGGAGGCGATAGACGCCGCGCTCGCCGTGCTGCGGCACGGGCGGCTGCACCGCTACAACGTCGCGCCCGGCGAATTGGGCGAGACCGCGCTTCTGGAGCAGGAATTCGCGGAGATGACAGGCGCGAAATTCTGCCTTGCCGTGGCCTCGGGTGGTTATGCGATGGCGACCGCGTTGCGGGCCGTGGGCGTTGCGCCGGGCGATACGGTTCTGTCCAACGCCTTCACGCTGGCGCCGGTGCCGGGGGCCATCGCCTCGGTCGGCGCGGTGCCGGTCTTTGTGGGCGTGACCGAGGATCTGACGATCGACCTCTACGACTTGGAAGCCAAGGCCGGGCAGGCGAAGGTGCTGCTTCTCAGCCATATGCGCGGGCATATCTGCGACATGGACCGGCTGATGGCGATCTGCGACGCGGCGGGGGTCACGGTGATCGAGGATTGCGCGCATACGATGGGCGCGGCGTGGAACGGTGTGCCGTCGGGCCGTCACGGCGCCATCGGATGTTATTCGTGCCAGACCTACAAACATGTGAACTCGGGCGAGGGCGGGCTGCTGGTCACCGATGACGAGGAACTGGCGGCAAGGGCGGTGATGCTGTCGGGCTCCTACATGCTTTACGAGCGTCACCTGGCTGCGCCGGGTCCCGAGGTGTTCGAGCGGGTAAAGTACGTCACGCCGAACATATCGGGGCGGATGGACAATCTGCGCGCGGCGATCCTGCGGCCGCAGTTGCGCGCGTTGGAGACCCAGGTCGAGCGTTGGAACGAGCGGTACCATCTGCTGGAAGAGGGTGTGCGCGGCACGCCCGGGCTGACCGTGGTCGAGCGCCCGGATGCGGAGCGTTACGTCGGTTCCTCGATCCAGTTCCTGCTGCTCGACTGGCCCGCGGAGGCTGTGCAGGAAGCTTTGCGGCGCTGCGCGGCGCGGGGCGTGGAGATGAAATGGTTCGGTGCGCCGGAGCCGGTGGCCTTCACCTCGCGCTATGACAGCTGGCGCTATGCGCCCATCGAGCGGATGCCGGCAAGCGACCGGGTGCTGGCGGGCATTCTGGACATGCGCGTGCCGCTGACCTTCAGCCTTGAGGATTGCGCGCTGATCGCCCGCATCATCCGGGCCGAGGTTGGCGCGGTCTGGCAATCGCTACCTGATTGAGTGCGCCTGGCGGCGCACGCTCGATGAGGAAAAGCCCCCGCCTGCGCGGGGGCTTTTCCGGTTTGGGCTTGCGCTACCCTCATGCGATGATTGACCGGACGGCGAAACGCTGCTATCGGAATTATTGAACAGTTGTTCATAAACGCGAGAGGAGAGCGGGATGTTCACCGCAACCATGCAGTTCGACCTGGGCGAGGATGTGAACGCCCTGCGCGAGATGGTACAACGCTGGGCCCAGGAGCGGGTCAAGCCGATGGCGGCCGAGATCGACAAGACGAACGAGTTCCCCAATGAGCTGTGGCGCGAGATGGGTGAGCTGGGCCTTCTGGGCATCACTGTTCCCGAGGCATATGGCGGTGCGGGCATGTCCTATCTGGCGCACACCGTCGCGGTTGAGGAGATCGCGCGTGCGAGCGCTTCGGTCTCGTTGAGTTATGGCGCGCATTCCAATCTCTGCGTGAACCAGATCAAGCTGAACGGCAACGAGGAGCAGAAGGCGAAATACCTGCCGCGTCTCGTCTCGGGCGAGCATGTCGGCGCGCTGGCCATGTCGGAAGCTTCGGCCGGGTCGGATGTCGTGTCGATGAAGCTGCGTGCGGAGAAGCGCAACGACCGCTACGTGCTGAACGGCAACAAGTACTGGATCACCAACGGCCCTGATGCCGATACGCTGGTCGTCTATGCCAAGACCGACCCGGACGCGGGCAGCAAGGGGATCACCGCCTTCCTGATCGAGAAGGAGATGAAGGGGTTCTCGACCAGCCCGCATTTCGACAAGCTGGGGATGCGCGGATCGAACACGGCCGAGCTGATCTTCGACGATGTCGAGGTGCCCTTCGAGAACGTGCTTGGCGAAGAGGGCAAGGGCGTAGCCGTGCTGATGTCGGGGCTGGATTACGAGCGCGTGGTCCTGGCCGGGATCGGCACGGGTATCATCGCGGCCTGCCTTGACGAGATCATGCCTTACCTCGCCGAGCGCAAGCAGTTCGGCAAGCCCATCGGCACCTTCCAGCTGATGCAGGGCAAGATCGCGGACATGTACACGGCGATGAACTCGGCCCGGGCCTATATCTACGAGGTGGCCAAGGCCTGCGACCGGGGTGACGTGACCCGCCAGGATGCGGCGGCCTGCTGCCTATATGCCTCGGAGCAGGCGATGGTCCAGGCGCATCAGGCGGTCCAGGCCATGGGCGGCGCCGGCTTCCTGTCCGATGCGGCGGTCAGCCGGATTTTCCGCGATGCCAAGCTGATGGAGATCGGGGCAGGGACATCCGAGATCCGCCGGATGCTGATCGGCCGCGAACTCATGGCCGGAATGGCCTGAGACGATGGAGACGCTCGCCGCACTAGAGACGGGCGAGGGGGTGCTGCACGGGCAGCTTCCCTGGCTCGTCGCGTTGCTGGAATGGGCATCGGCGGCGATCGACCTTGCCGCCATCCTGTTGCTGCTGGTGGGGGCGGGGCGCTTCATTCTCGGGGTCGTGGTGGCCGAACTGGTCCGGCGCGGCCCCGAACGGGTGGAAAAGACCAACCGGGAACGGATCGAGCTGGGCCGGTATATCCTGGCGGGGCTCGAACTGTTCATCGTCTCGGACGTCATTCACACGGCGTTGAGCCTGCGCTTCTCGGACCTTCTCTTCCTTCTGTTGCTTGTGATCATCCGGTCGATCACCTCCTATTTCCTGGAGCGCGAACTGGACACCTTGAAAAAGGAGCTTGGTCGTGAGTGACGGGGGCGTGCGTGAGAAAACAAGGCCCGACCCGCTTATCGGCGTGCCGAGCCTTGCTGACTGTCCGAGGGTCGGATCAGAACCTGTGCACGTAGCTGAGGCCGATCAGGATCGGGTCGATCTCGGCCGTTCCGATGGGGGCGCCATTCAACGTGGCGTCGCTGTCGATGTCGAACCAGCGGACGTTCAGACGCACCGCGCCGCGGTCGCTGACGGCATAGTCGAGACCGGCTTGCACCGACACGCCCCAGGAATCGTCAAGCTCCAGTGTGCCGAGCGGCGTGCTTTCCTCGAACAGCGCGGTGTAGTTGACGCCGACGCCCAGATAGGGGGTCCAGGCGCTGTTGTTGGCGAAGTGATAGTTGAGCGACAGGGTGGGCGGAAGGTGCTTGGTGCTGCCCGCCACCGCCCCGTTGAGCGAGATGTCATGCTCGAACGGGGTGGCGGCCAAAAGCTCGATGCCCAGATTGTCGCGAATGAAGTACTCGAAGGTGAAGATCGGGCGGGTATCGTCGTCGATCGTCACGGCGGCGCCCGCAAGCGTGCCGTTGTTCGATTTCGGCGACAGGTAACCCAAGCCGATGCCGAAGGTCATGTCGCCCTGCGACTGGGCAAGCGCAGGACCGGAAAGTGCGGCGAGCGCGGTGGTCAGGGCGAGAGCGGCGGAAATGCGTGTCATGAAGGTCCCTCTTTTTTCTTTGGGGTTTGTGGTGACAGCCGGACACAAGCACAGGGCGCGGAGACAGTCCGTGATCTGGATCAAACCCTACCGATCCGAGTGTCTCTCTTGCCTGCGAGTGCATGCGAAAATGACATTAAATCGGTGTGTTGCGCGGGGTTCCTGAGATGATCCGCCAGGAATGCATACCGGGTTTGACGCAGGCGAAGGACTGGGACCTGCCGCGCAGCCTCAACATGGCGCGGGATTGCCTTGCGCATCGCGATGAGGCCACGGCGATCATCGCGTTGGACGGCGGAGCGCGGCGCGAGGTAAGTTATCGGGCGTTGACCGAGATGACCGACGGGATCGCCCGGCGGTTGCTTGGAGAGGTGGCGCCGGGCGACCGTGTGGGGGTGCTGTTGAGCCAGTCGCCCTGGTGCGCTGCCGCGCATCTGGCGATCTGGAAGATCGGCGCGATCTCGGTGCCGCTTTTCAAGCTGTTCAAGCATGATGCGCTGGCGAGCCGGATCGGCGATGCCGGGTTGTCGCTGGTATTGACGGATGCCGAAGGCGCAAGGCTTCTGGGCGATCTGGCCACGCCGCTCATCGCCTCGGACTGCGGGCTGGAGGGCGAACCGGTTCCCTATGCCGAGACCGGACCGGATGACCCGGCCGTGCTGATCTACACCTCGGGCACCACGGGCGCGCCCAAGGGTGCGCTGCATGGGCATCGCGTGCTGACCGGGCATCTGCCCGGCGTCTCGATCAGCCACGATCACCTGCAAGAGGGCGATTGCCTGTGGACCCCGGCCGACTGGGCCTGGATCGGCGGCTTGTTCGACGTGCTGATGCCGGGTCTGATGCTGGGCATCCCGGTGGTGGCGGCACGGCTCGACAAGTTCAGTCCCGAGGCCGCCGCCGAGGTCATCGCTCGAGGCGGCATTCGCAACGTCTTTTTTCCGCCCACCGCGCTGCGGATGCTCAAGGCGGCGGGGCAGAAGATACCCGGCCTGCGCTCCGTGGCGAGCGGTGGTGAGCCCTTGGGCGCCGAGATGCTGGCCTGGGGGCGCGAAGCCTTCGGCGTCACGATCAACGAGTTCTACGGTCAGACCGAATGCAACATGACCGTCTCTTCCTGCGCTGCGGATTTTCCGGTGCGCCCGGGCTGCATCGGCAAGCCGGTGCCGGGACATGATGTTGCGGTGATCGACGAGAACGGCGCGCCCACCACCGATGAAGGCGACATCGCGGTGCGTCGTGGCTCGGCCTCGATGATGCTGGAATACTGGCGCAATCCTGGGGCTACGGCAGAGAAGTTTCGCGGCGGCTGGCTGGTGACCGGGGATCGTGGCATCTGGGACGGGGAGTACCTCCGCTTTGTCGGTCGCGAGGATGACGTGATCACATCGTCCGGCTACCGCATCGGCCCGGCCGAGATCGAGGATTGCCTGCTGACCCATCCCGCCGTGGCGACGGTGGGCGTGGTGGGCAAGCCCGACCCGCTGAGGACCGAGATCGTCAAGGCCTATGTCGTGCTCAAGCCGGGCGCGCGGGCCGAGGCCGGGGACCTGGCCGCCTGGGTCAGGGACAGGCTCGCCGGCCATTCCTATCCCCGGGAGATCGAGTTTCTGGACGCCCTGCCCATGACGGTAACGGGCAAGGTGATCCGCAAGGAATTGAAGCGCCGCGCCGCGGCAGAAGAGGAGGCCCCCAAGTGAAGCTTTCGTCCAAGGCCATGCCCGCATCCGAGGCGTTCCGCGAGAACCGCGCCGCGCATCTGGAGGCGCTGGGCCAGATCGCCAAGGCCGCCGAGGCGGCCCGCCAGGGCGGCGGCGAGAAATCGCGCGCCCGCCATGAGAGCCGGGGCAAGATGCTGCCCCGCCGCCGGGTCGCGAACCTGCTCGACCCCGGCTCGCCCTTCCTCGAGATCGGGGCGACGGCGGCGCATGACATGTATGGCGGCGCGGCCCCCTGCGCGGGCGTGATCGCCGGCATCGGCCGCGTCGAGGGGCAGGAGGTCATGGTGGTCTGCAACGACGCCACCGTAAAGGGCGGCACCTACTACCCGATGACCGTCAAGAAACACCTGCGCGCGCAAGAGATCGCGGAAGTGAACAACCTGCCCTGCATCTACCTGGTGGACTCGGGCGGGGCCAACCTGCCCAACCAGGACGAAGTCTTTCCGGATCGCGATCATTTCGGGCGGATCTTCTTCAACCAGGCCAACATGTCGGCCAAGGGGATCCCCCAGATCGCGGTGGTGATGGGATCCTGCACCGCGGGGGGCGCCTATGTTCCGGCGATGTCGGACGTGACGATCATCGTCAAGGAACAGGGCACGATCTTCCTCGCCGGTCCGCCGCTGGTCAAGGCCGCGACCGGAGAGGTCGTCAGTGCCGAGGATCTGGGCGGCGGCGACGTGCATACGCGCCTGTCCGGCGTGGCTGATTACCTGGCCGAGGACGACGCCCACGCGCTCGCGCTGGCGCGCCGCGCCGTGCGCTCGCTCAATCGCCGCAAGCCTCAGACGGTGGACTGGCAGAGCCCCGAAGAGCCCGCCTACGACCCCGACGAGATCCTGGGCGTCGTGCCGGCCGATCTGCGCACGCCCTATGACATCCGGGAGGTGATCGCGCGACTGGTCGACGGCTCGCGCTTCGACGAGTTCAAGCCGCGCTTCGGCGAGACGCTGGTGACGGGCTTCGCCCACCTGAAAGGCTGCCCCATCGGCATCATCGCCAACAACGGCGTGCTCTTCTCTGAATCCGCCTCCAAGGGCGCGCATTTCGTGGAACTTTGCAGCCAGCGCAAGATCCCGCTCGTCTTCCTGCAGAACATCACCGGCTTCATGGTGGGCCGCCGCTACGAGAACGAGGGGATTGCCCGGCACGGGGCCAAGATGGTGACCGCCGTGGCCACGACCAAGGTGCCGAAGGTCACCATGCTGGTCGGTGGCTCTTTCGGGGCGGGCAATTACGGCATGGCCGGCCGCGCCTATTCGCCACGCTTCCTCTGGACTTGGCCCAACAGCCGGATCTCGGTCATGGGTGGCGAGCAGGCGGCGGGCGTGCTGGCCACCGTCAAGCGCGACGGGATCGAGCGCGGGGGCGGTTCCTGGTCGGCCGAGGAGGAGGCCGAGTTCAAGCGCCCCACGCTCGAGATGTTCGCGCATCAGTCGCATCCGCTCTACGCCTCGGCCCGGCTGTGGGACGATGGCGTGATCGACCCGCGCAAGAGCCGCGACGTGCTGGCGCTGTCGCTCAGCGCCGCGCTGAACGCGCCCATCGAGCAGACGCGCTTTGGCGTGTTCCGGATGTGATCTTCCTCTTGCTGAAAATATCCTCGGGGGTCCGGGGGCAGACAGCCCCCGGTCCGACGTTCGTCACAAAGGACCAACCCCATGTTTGAAAAGATCCTGATCGCCAACCGTGGCGAGATCGCCTGCCGCGTCATGGAAACCGCTCGCGCGATGGGCGTCAAGACCGTCGCGGTCTATTCCGACGCGGACGCGGGCGCGAAGCATGTCCAGATGGCGGACGAGGCGGTACATATTGGCGGGGCGGCCCCGGCGGAGAGTTACCTCAAGGGCGATGTCATCATCGACGCGGCGAAGCGGACGGGCGCGCAGGCGATCCATCCCGGTTACGGTTTCCTGTCCGAGAACCCGGATTTCGTCGACGCGGTCGAGGCCGCGGGGCTGATCTTCATCGGCCCCTCCGCGGATGCGATCCGCAAGATGGGCCTCAAGGATGCCGCCAAGGCGCTGATGGAGAAGGCGGGCGTGCCCGTCGTTCCCGGCTATCACGGCGAGAACCAGGACCCCGAGCATCTTTCGGGCGCGGCGGACACGATCGGATACCCGGTGCTCATCAAGGCCGTCGCGGGTGGCGGCGGCAAGGGGATGCGGCTGGTCGAGAAGCCCGCCGATTTTGTCTCGGCGCTGGAAAGCGCGCGGGGCGAGGCAAAGACCGCTTTCGGCAACGATGCCGTCCTGGTCGAGAAATTCGTCGCCAAGCCGCGCCATATCGAGGTGCAGGTCTTTGGCGACGGCACCCATGCCGTGCATCTTTTCGAGAGGGACTGTTCGCTCCAGCGACGCCACCAGAAGGTGATCGAGGAGGCCCCCGCACCGGGCATGACCGCCGAGATGCGCGAGGCGATGGGGCAGGCGGGCGTGCGCGCGGCCGAGGCCATCGGCTACAAGGGCGCGGGCACGGTGGAGTTCATCGTCGATGCCTCCGACGGGCTCAGGTCCGACCGGTTCTGGTTCATGGAGATGAACACGCGCCTTCAGGTCGAACATCCCGTGACCGAAGCCATCACCGGCGTCGACCTGGTGGAATGGCAACTGCGCGTGGCAGCGGGGGAGAGCCTGCCCAAGCGGCAGACAGACCTGTCGATTGACGGCCATGCCTTCGAGGCGCGGCTTTATGCCGAGGACGTGCCCAAGGGCTTCCTGCCCGCGACCGGGACACTCACGCATCTGGTCTTTCCCCCGATTTGCCGCGCCGACAGCGGCGTACGTCCGGGGGACACGATCAGCCCCTGGTATGACCCGATGATCGCCAAGGTAATCGTGCACGGACCCACCCGCGCCGTGGCGCTGGCAAGGCTGGCCCGTGCGCTTGAGGAGACGCAGGTTGCCGGAACGGTGACGAACCTGGCCTTTCTCGGCGCGCTGGCCCGGCATGACGGCTTTGCCCGCGGGGACGTGGATACCGGCCTGATCGGGCGGGACATCGATGCCCTCGTCAGGGAACCTGCGCCTGAAATGCGTCACAAGGTTGCGGCGGCGATGGCAGCTCTGGATCTGACGGAGGGGGGCTGGGACACCGGTTTCACCCTGTGGGCGCCGCTGCATCGCGCGGTGATGCTGGCCTGGGACGGTGAACCCTTCGAGGCCGATGTGCAGGTCGAGGGGCCCGGGCGGCAGGTCTGGCAGATTGACGGGACCGAGGCGGTCGCGGAACGGGTCGGCGGCGCGTGGAACATCGACGGCCAGCCCTTGCCAGACATCGCGCAGGCGGGCGCGGTCGTGACCGTGTTCGACCAGTACGGTCTTGCCTTCGACGTGATCGATCCGCTTGAGCGCGATGCCTTCTCGGGCGGGGATGGCAACGTGATCGAGGCCCCGATGCCGGGTTTGGTGAAAGCCGTTTACGCCAAAGCCGGGCAGGAGGTGAAAGAGGGCGACCGCCTGGCCGTGCTCGAGGCGATGAAGATGGAGCATTCCCTGCTTGCCGCCCGCGATGGCGTGGTGGCCGAGGTGCTGGCCGAGGCCGGAGCTCAGGTCGAGGCGGGGGCGGCTCTGGTGCGGCTGGAAGAGGCATGATCCTTGCCCGGACCTGCGTCCCGTGGCAGCGTCCGGACACCCGTATTTGAAACGAGAAGAAGCAGGGAGGGCGCGCCCATGACGGACCGTGTCGAGATATTCGAGGTGGGCCCGCGTGACGGGTTGCAGAACGAGAAACGCGAGATCCCGGTCTCGGAAAAGGTGGCACTGGTCGATTGCCTCAGCCGGGCCGGGTTCAGCCGGATCGAGGTGGCGAGCTTCGTCTCGCCCAGATGGGTGCCGCAGATGGCCGGGTCTGCCGAGGTTCTGGCGGGGATCACCCGCGCGGAGGGCGTGCGCTATGCCGCGCTGACGCCCAACATGCGCGGCTACGAGGATGCGCTGGCCGCGCGCGCCGACGAAATCGCGGTCTTCGCCTCGGCCTCGGAGGGGTTCTCGAAGGCGAACATCAACGCCAGCATCGAGGAGAGCATCGAACGCTTCGTGCCGATCCTGGAGGCCGCGCGCCATATCGACCTGCCGGTTCGGGGCTATGTCTCCTGCGTGACGGACTGCCCCTATGACGGGCCCACGTCCCCCGCAAAGGTGGCCGAGGTGGCGGACAAGCTGTTCTCGTTGGGCTGCTACGAGGTCTCGCTGGGCGATACGGTGGGGCAGGGCACGCCGGACAAGATCGCCCGTATGCTGATGGCGGTGCGCGATGTCGTGCCGGTCACGCGGCTTGCCGGGCATTACCACGATACCGCCGGGCGGGCGATTGCCAATATCGACGCCTCGCTGTCGCTGGGGGTGCGCGTCTTTGATGCCGCTGTCGGAGGTCTGGGCGGCTGCCCTTACGCGCCTGGTGCTGCGGGCAATGTCGCGACCGAGGCCGTTGCTGCCCATCTGGAGCGGCTGGGCTATGAGACCGGGCTGGACATGGCAGTGCTGGACGAGGCGGCGCAGATGGCGCGCGCGATGCGAGGGGAGCATGATGTACGAAACGCTTGATCTTTCGGTCGACACGCGCGGTGTCGCGCGGCTGGTTCTGAACCGGGCCGAGAAGCACAATGCCCTATCGGCACAGATGATCGCCGAGTTGACGGCAGCAGCCGACCGGCTGGGCGCGGATGACGCGGTACGTGTCTTGGTGCTGACCGGGGCCGGCAAATCTTTCTGCGCGGGGGGCGATCTGGGCTGGATGCAGCAGCAGATGGCCGCGGATCCCGAGACGCGGTTCACCGAGGCGCGCAAGCTGGCCGAGATGCTGCAGGCGCTGAATACCTTGCCCAAGCCGCTGATAGGTGCGGTGCAGGGCAATGCCTTTGGCGGCGGGGTCGGCATGGCCTCGGTCTGCGACGTGGCGATCGGGGTCGATACGCTCAAGATGGGGCTGACCGAGACGCGGCTGGGCCTGATCCCCGCCACGATCGGTCCCTATGTCGTCGCCCGCATGGGCGAGGCGCGCGCGCGGCGGGTGTTCTTCTCGGCGCGGCTTTTCGATGCGGCCGAGGCGGTGGAACTGGGCCTTCTGTCGCGCGCGGTGCCGGCGGAAGATCTGGAGGCGGCGGTGGAGGCGGAGGTCGTGCCCTACCTCTCCTGCGCGCCGGGGGCGGTCGCGGCCTCCAAGGCGCTGGTGCGCGACCTGGGGCCACGCGTCGATGACGCGGTGATCGACCGCACGATCCGCGCGCTGGTAGACCGCTGGGAGACCGACGAGGCCGCCGAGGGCATCGGCGCCTTCTTCGACAAGCGCAAGGCGGCCTGGATGGGTTAGAACGCCTCGGCCCCGCGCCGGGCGATCAGGGCGGGAACGGGCGGCAAATCGCCCAGCACCGGCAGGCGCAGGCCGCGGAAACCGGCCGCGTCGAGCGCCTGCGGGACATCGTCGATCGTGTGACCGCCCAGCAGCGCGAAGAAGGGCAGGCACAGCGCGGTGTCGTCCAGTCCGCTGGCGGCCTCTTCGATGGAGGGCGGCTCTTCGACGAAGCCTAAACGCAGGGGGGGGCAGCCGAGCTCCGTTGCAAGCGCCTTGGCGAAATCGCGCGCGACCCGCGCGGGGTTGTGGCTGCGGCCTGATCCATGCGCCGCGAGAACGATGTTCGTTTCGGCGGGGCTCTGGTCCCGATCCGCGATAACCTTGCGCAGGTGGCCCGCGATTCGCGCAGGCAGGTCGGGATCGACGCCCAGCGGGTCGAGAACCGGCACGCTCCGCCCCTCCAGCCGTGCGGGCAGGGCAGAGGTCACGAACCAACCCTTGGCCATGAAAAGCGGATAGATCGCGGCCCTTTCGGGCAGGGCAGCGACCGAGTCTTCCAAGCGCCGGGGTGCGGCGAGTGTGGCCGAGCGGATCGTCAGCGCGTCGGTCTCGGCCTGCACGCGGGCTGCGAACCGGGCCAGCGCGGTTTCGGCCGGATCGGTGTCGGACGGTTGGCCATGCGCCACGATCAAGAGTTCGGGCAAGTGGGTCTCCTTATCCGAGAAGGGTCAGCCACATCCAGACCGTCAGGATCGACGCGCCCGTGGCAATCAGGACGGAGGAGGCGGCGACCCGGCGCGCGCGGCCATACATGTTGGCAAAGATATAGGCGTTGAAGCCCGGGGCCATCGCCGAGTTCACCACGGCCGAGCGGAAAAGATCCTGCGGCAGTTTTGAGACCGTGCCGAAGGTCCAGACCAGCGCGGGATGCAGCAGCAGCGAAACCGCGCAGACAAAGGCGATGGTGCGCAGGTCGCCCTCGGGGCGATATTGGACCAGCACGCCGCCAAGCGCAAAAAGCGCGCCGGGCAGGGCGGCGCGGATGATCAGGCCGAGCGCGTCATCGACAACGCGGGGCAGGGTCAGGCCGACGAGGTTGACGACGAAGCCCAGGCCTATCCCGATGATCAGCGCGTTCTTGAACATCGCCTTGAGCACCGAGCCCGCCATGCGCCCACCGCCCTGCCCGCGATTGCGCACGATCTCCATCACCGTGATGCCGACGCCGTAGCAGAAGGGCGAGTGAAAGGCGATGATGGCGTAATTCCCCGTCAGGCTGTCGGGACCATAGGCGCGCTCGGTTATGGCAAGGCCCAGCAGGACGGAGTTGGAGAACAGGCAGCAAAACCCGATGGCGACGGCATCTTCCCAGTCGCGGTTGAACAGAATGCGCGCACCGAAGAGACCGACCATGAAACACAAGGCCGCGCCGGTGTAGAAACTCGCCAGCAAACGCGGGTCGAAACTGGCCGACAGATCGAGATGCGCGATGGCGTTGAAGAGCAGGCAGGGAATGGCGAAGTTCTGCGTGAACCGCATCAGCCCGTCGATGTGAACCTGCTTGAAATAGCCGGTCGCTGTCACCGCATAGCCCGCGCCGATCACAAGAAAGACCGGCAGGACGACGTCGATCAGGCTCTGGAACATAGGTCAGAGAGCATAACGGATGACCATTCCGTCATGGGCCGGTGTGATGTGGTCGGCGGTCTCGGCTTCGACCGTGTCATAGTCGAGATCGATATGCATGTTCGTCAGGACGGCCCGGCGCGGTGCGACCTGCTCGATCCATTCCAGCGCGCGGTCGAGATGGGCATGGGTCGGGTGGGGCGTGCGCCGCAGCGCATCGACGATGAAGCAATCGAGCCCGGACAGTTCCTCCCACGCGTCGTCATAGATCTCGGCGACGTCCGGCAGGTAGGCAAGATCGCCGATGCGAAAGCCCAGCGAGTCGATGGATCCGTGGTTGACCCGAAAGGGACGGAAGGTGATCGGGCCGCCGGGGCCGTCCACGTCGAAAGGCCCGTTGATCGTGTGCAGGTCGAGAATTGGCGGGTACGGGGACTCGTCGGGTTGCATGAAAGCATAACCGAAGCGCGAGAGCAGCGCGTTCTGCGTGTCGCCATCGGCCCAGACCGGAACGCGCTTGCGCATGTTGAAGACGATCATGCGAAGGTCGTCGATACCGTGGACATGATCGGCATGCGAATGGGTGTAGACCACCGCGTCAAGGCGGCCGGTATTCGTGTCGAGCAACTGGCTGCGCATGTCGGGCGTCGTGTCGATAAGCACGGTGGTCGTGCCCTCGGGGCCATCGCGTTCGACCAGCATCGAGCAGCGGCGTCGCGTGTTTCGCGGGTTCGAGGGGTCGCAATCGCCCCATTGCCCGCCCAGGCGCGGAACGCCCCCGGAGGACCCGCAGCCGAGGATGGTGAAGCGCAACTCGCCGTTCATGCGGCGGCCTGGTATTCGGCGACCTTGGAAAACAGGCGCTCGAAATTCGCCTCGGTCCGGGCGGCGAACTCGGCATAGTCCATACCGAAGACCTCGGCGCCCTTCCGCGCGGTATGCGCAGTGTAGGCCGGCTCGTTACGCTTGCCGCGATGCGGCGGCGGGGCAAGATAGGGCGCGTCGGTTTCGACGAGGATCCGGTCGACGGGCGCGGATGCGAAGATGTCTCGCAACTCCTGGCTTTTCGGAAACGCGGCGATTCCCGACATGGACAGGTAAAAGTCCAGATCAAGCGCGGCGCGCGCGAGATCCGGGCCGGAGGAGAAGCAATGCATCACGCAGGAATAGGGCGCGTTGCGATGCTCCTCGGTCAGGATACGCGCCATGTCCTCATCCGCGTCTCGGGCATGGATGATCAGGGGCAAACCGCTTTTCTGCGCTGCCTCTATATGAATCCGGAGGGATTGTTTCTGCACGTCGGCGCTTTCGGCGGTGTAGTGGTAATCAAGGCCGGTCTCTCCGATGCCCACCATCTTGGGGTGGCGAGCAAGCGCGAGAAGATCCTCGACGCTGGCCATGGGCTCATCGGCCGCGCTCATCGGATGGGTGCCGGCGGCGTAGAAAACGGGTTCATGCGCCTCGGCGATGGCGCGCACGGCGGGTTCGTTGCGCAGACGGGTGCAGATCGTCACCATCCGTCGCACGCCAGCTTCGGCCGCCCGGGCAATCAACTCGTCGTGTTCGCCGTTGAAATCGGGGAAGTCCAGGTGGCAGTGACTGTCGGTGATGTAGGGTTGCGAAATGGTCTCGCTCATGTCCTCTGCCCGGCGGTTTGCTCAATCCTGAACACCGTATCTAGGACCAGCGCGGCGGGGTCAAGGTTGACCGCCTGACCGTGACGCATGCGGCCCGTGATGGTTGCGGCAGCCTCGGCCCAGCGGCGGGCCGCGTCCTGGTCGGGCGACAGACGGGCGAGCGTTTCGGCCTCGCCCGATGCGGCTTCGGGTTGTGGCGGCGAACCGGCGGCGCCGGTGCGTGCGAGCCGGGTGAGAAGAATGTCGAACAGGTTGAGGGTCAGGTCGAACCGCTCTGCCGCGCCGCGCCCCGTCGTCGCTTCGGCGAGCTTCAGGGCACGTTGCCGGTCCAGACGGGGCAGAGAGGCCAGAATGGCCACCAGTTCCGAGTACATGCCAAGTCCGCCCAACGTGGCAAGGCGGATCGCGTCTCCGACGGACCCGGCAGCGAGTGCTGCCAGATGAATCGGGTCGCCTGCAAGATCGCAGCCGGTCTGGATCAGTGCCGATTGCAGATCGTCGGGATCAAGCGGTGTCAGGCGCAAGGTCCGGCAGCGCGACCGGATTGTCGGCAGCAGGCGCGATGGCTGATGCGAAATCAGCAGGAGAGTCGTGCGCGCGGGCGGTTCCTCGAGCATCTTGAGAAGTGCGTTTGCCGCCGAGACGTTCATTTCATCGGCGCTGTCCACGATCACCACCCGACGTCCGCCATCGGCCGCCGAGAGCCCGAAGAAACGGCCCAGCCGTCGAATGTCCTCGACCACGATTTCGTCGCGCAAACGCCCTTTATCGTTGACCGTGCGGGTGACGGTGGCCAGGCCGGGCTCGGCGCCGGCCAGCATCCGGCGGGCCACCGGATGCTCAGGGTCGATGTCGATCGTTTCCGGCGGAGGGGGAGCGCCGAACAGTCCGTCATCAGAGACAGCTGGCGTGGCCAGCAAGAAGCGTGCGATGCGCCATGCAAGCGTCGCCTTGCCCACCCCGCGCGGTCCGGTCAGCAGCCACCCGTGGTGCAGCCGATCCGAGGTGTAGGCCGTGAGAAAGGCACGCTCGGCCGCGCCTTGCCCATAGAGAACGGGGGTCTCGCGCGGGTGGGGGGCACCTTCCACCTTGTCCGGGATGGGAATCTCGTCGGTCATGATGTGGGTTGTAGCAGCGCTTTGCGTGCCATCTCGGCGACATCCGAGGCCACCGCCGAAATCTCGCGATTGCCGTCGATCACGCGGAAGCGGCCGGAAAACTCCTCGGCCAGCGCCAGGAAACCGGCGCGCATCCGGCGCTGCAGCTCGGGGCCGAAATCCTCGAACCGTTCTTCGGTGCCCTTCCTGCCCTTCGCACGGGAAAGTCCGGTGTCCGGGTCCATGTCGATCAGCAGGGTCAAGTCCGGTTCCCGTCCGATCATCAGGCCGTGCAACTGGTCGACGAGACGCCGCAAATCCCCGCGCGACAGACCCTGATACATTCGGGTACTATCGGCGAAACGGTCGCAGATCACCACCTTGCCCGCTGCGAGAGCAGGCGCGATGGTGCGCTCCAGATGATCGCGGCGTGCGGCGGTGAACAGCAGGATTTCGGTCTCGGCCGACCAGCGGTCGGGGTCTCCTTCCAGCACCAGCCTGCGGATCTCTTCGGCGCCCGGAGACCCGCCGGGCTCGCGCGTCAGGACAACTTCATGGCCCTCGGCCCGCAGCGTGTCTGCCAACAGGCGGGCTTGGGTCGATTTGCCCGAGCCGTCGATGCCCTCGAATGTCAGAAACAGCCCGGACCCGTTCACATCGCGCCCGTGGCCGGCCCGTTGACGAGTTGCTTGAGCAGGATGCTCGCGGCTGTCTTCACGCGGATCATGAAACCGCCCAATGGCACGGATTCCGCGGCGACCAGTGGCCGACGGAGTTCCGGCAGCCCCTCGGGCTTCAGCACCAGCTGGGCCAGCTCCTGACCCTGTTGGATGGGGGCGTTGATGGGACCGGTATAGACGATTTCGGCCTCGACGGACTTGTCGTTCAGGGCTGGCAAAAGGATCGCGACATCCTCGGCGGGCACGAGGCCTACCGACTGTTGTGCTCCCATCCAGACGTCGGCCTGCGCGACGGGGGTTTCGGCGCTGGCGACGGTTCTTTCGACAAAATGGCGAAAGGACCAGTTCACGATCGCTGCCGCCTCCTGTGATCGCGCGGCCTGGTCGGGCAGGCCGGTCAGTACGAAGATCACCCGGCGGTCACCTTGCTTGGCCGAGCCCACCAGGCCGTAACCCGCCTCCTGGGTGTGGCCGGTCTTGAGCCCGTCCGCACCGATCCCCATGCCCAGCAGCGGATTGCGGTTGAAACGGTTGGCCGGCGAGCGATCCTTGTAATCGAACTCTTCCTGCGCAAAGTAGCCGTAGAACTGAGGAAACTCCTCGATCAGATGCTTGGCGAGGATCGCAAGGTCGCGCACGCTCATCCGCTGATAGGGATGCGGCCAGCCGGATGCGTTGGAGAAGGTCGAGTTCTCCATCCCCAGTTGCTGCGCCACTTCCGTCATCTGACGGGCAAAAGCCTCTTCCGAGCCGGCCAGGCCCTCGGCAACCACGACGGTGGCGTCATTGCCCGAGGACACGATGATGCCCTGAATCAGTTCTTCGGCCGTGGGACGGTCCAGTTCGTTGAGGAACATGGTCGACCCGCCCATGCTCTTGGCGTTGGATGAAACCGTGAACTCTTCCTGAAGCCCGACGCGGCCGTCGCGCAAAGCATCGAACAGCATGTAGAGCGTCATGATCTTGGACATCGAAGCCGGCGGAAGCGGCTCGTCAGCATTCTTGGACAAGAGCACTGTACCGGTGCCCTGGTCGATCACGATGGCGGCCTTGGCCGCGGTGTCGTAGGCGGCGGCGGGCAGCGCGGCGAGCAACAATCCCACCGCAAGCCAGAGTGTGCGAAGCGAAGTCCTCACGGGCTCCATCCTCCTCATCAGTTCTTCACGGCATAGGCGTCGGAGAAGCCGATCCCTTGAACCTTGCGCAGGAGCGAGGCACGTTCCGACGTGCTTTGCGCGGGGCCCACGACCACTCTCCAGAAGGTCTTGCCGTTGATGGTTTCTTCGCGCACCGTCGGCACCATGCCAGCGTTGCGCATCTGATCGGCGGTACGCTCGGCATTGGCCTCGACGCTGAAGATGCCGATCTGGATATAGGGTTTGTCGAGCGACGATGCCTTGGGCTTCGGCGCGGGTTTGGCAGCGGGGGCCGCCGCGACCGGAGCCGGTGTCGCGGGTTCTGCGGCGTCGATCGCGGCACTGGCGCCCGCCACTGGTTCAAGACTGCTTTCCTGAATTTCACCGGAGTCGAGCGCTGCGGCCTGTGCCTCGCCATCGGTCGTTTCCTCGACCTCTTCGCGTCGCAGCGCGGTAACCTGCAATTGCACAGGCGCGCCCGCCAGCATTCCGAGCGCGGCGGCGGCATCGGACGAAACCTGGGTTCGGGGACCCGGGATCTCGCGTTCGCGGCGGAACAATGCGCCGATGACGAACTTGTTGTTCGTTGTGTTGCGGATGATCACCCGTTCGGGGTCCTTGGCGTCCGGATGCGCCACCCAGACGCCGCCCAGCGAAGGCCGTCCGTCCCACAGGCCTGCTTCGGTCACCTCGAAGACCTCGGGCGCCTCGACATCGCGCTCGACCAGCCGCGTGCTCTGTGATGCCTCGCCGGTTTCAGCTGTCTCCTTGGGTTGAATGAACGGCATCCCGGTTCCTTCCTCACATCCCGCCAAAAACCCCGCTGAAAGAATAAGCGCGGCGAGCGCCATTGGCGATTTGCGGTTCGCGGTCGCTCGATCCATCATGCGTGCCCCTTGCCTGTGTGCGGGCCCGCGTGGGACCCTCAGCCGGTTGACCGGTCATTGCCTCTTTGCAGGGTGTGCCCCCCGTTTGCGCGCGATCATAACCCGGCTGTTCGGGCATGGAAAGCCTGCTGGAATAAGCTCGGCAAGTTTTCACCCCGGCCGCCGCGCCGGGGCTTGTGTCGAAGCCCGCAAGGGCTTAAGGCGTCTCGCCAACGGGGAGGTGGCAGAGTGGTCGAATGCGGCGGTCTTGAAAACCGTTGATGGTGAGAGCCATCCCAGGGTTCGAATCCCTGTCTCCCCGCCACGCACCTGCGTCTCAGTTCATTTGTGTTTTCTGCGGCGGAATTATGCAGGAATTCCCGTGGTTTGTCTGCAGGGTTTTCAGACTGAGACCAGCGATACACCCCAATTCCCGACCAAGATCTACGGCTGTCTCAGGGACGGTTTTCCGCGGGTGCGCTTTGGGTCCGGATTTCCCGGAAATCAGGGAATCTGCAGGGAATTTTGATCGTTTCGAGGATCTCTCGGCCAATCCGGGGATGATTGTGTCAGGAAAACAGGTGTCTGGAGGCAATTTCCCTGCGCTTGAAAGCAGGGAAACCCTGGCGGTGAACAGGGAACTTTCCGGCCGGAACAGGGAGTGTTCTTCCCGCTCTCTGGATTGGGGAGAGCGCTGGTCCTCATAAGCCGAACATCCGCTCCTGGTCTGTCCAGTCGAGAGGCAGGGTGACGCTGACCAGGCGTTTGAGCGAGAGCTCCGGTGGCTGGGTTCCGCCGAAGATCGCGGCCTGGATTTTCGGGGAGAGGAAGGCAAGCTGGGTGCGGTTGCGAATGAACGATGCGGGCACGTTTTCCCGGCGCGCGATATCGGAGAGTTGCGTGCCGGATTTCAGCTCGTCGGCCCAGCCATGGGCGCGGATCAGCATGGTGCGGAGATGCGGATCCGGTTGCCGCGCGCGGGTTCCGACAATGATCTTTGCCTCGACCCCGCGTCGGCGCAGGTAGAAGGGCGCGGAGATCCGCAGAAGCGAGGGTGCGAGGTCGGAGGTCGTCACACCAACAGCCTCGGCGAGGACGCCGGGATCCAGGTCGAACTCGATTCGGCCGGGCGAGACGGTGCCCGCTTCGATCAGCCGCGCAATCGAGGTGTTTCCGTCCCGACGCAGCTCCTCGACAAAGGCTTGCATGGACCTTTTGACCGCGGAGCCAGTCGCTGCATCGGGTGTTTCCAGGACCCGGTGCCGGTCGGCCGCCGCCTCGAGATGCTGAAGGGTGATGTCCCTCGCCGCCTGTTCCAGCGCGGGCCCCGGCAAGCGCCAGCCCGACGGATCGCTGCCCCCGGAGATCAGCCTGTTGGAGACGTAATAACGCAACCGCCGTCCGTTCCGGGTGGTGTGCGTTGGGGTCAGGCGGTCGCCGGTCTCGTCACGCAGCTTTGCCGTCAGCCACGCGGTGTTCCGGATGGAGTTTGCTGTACCGTCTTCCGGGCGATGTTGGCGCGATCGGCTCGCTGCCACTTGCAGCTTGTCCTGCACCTCCGTCCAGAGTGCCTCATCGATGATCGCCGGGTGTTGTCCCGGCCAGACCTTCTCCTTGTGGCGGATCCTGCCAAGATAGACCGGGTTGCGCAGCAGGTAGTAGATCTGTCCGCGGGAGAGCGGGAGATCGCCGGAAACAGCTCCGCTTGCACGGATCTGGCGTTTCGAGCGCAGGCCCTCCCGAGCGGCGGCCTCGGTGACCCGGCGCAGGCAGCCGAGATCGGCATAAAGCGTGAAGAGGCGGCGCACGCGATCCGCCTCATCCGGGTTTATCACCAGTGTCCTTGTATTGGGGTCGGCGTGGCGGTCGTAGCCCAAGGGCAGGTTGCCGCCCATCCAGAGCCCCTTCTTCTTGGAGGCGGCGATCTTGTCGCGGATGCGTTCGGCGGTCACCTCGCGCTCGAACTGGGCGAAGGACAGCAGCACGTTGAGCGTGAGCCGGCCCATGGAGGAGGAGGTGTTGAAGGCTTGCGTGACGGAGACGAAGGAACA
>CANMQJ010000021.1 GCA_947500005.1 uncultured Paracoccaceae bacterium
GTCTTGCCGTGGTCAACATGGCCGATCGTGCCGATGTTCACATGCGGTTTGTTCCGTTGAAACTTTTCCTTACCCATATCCTCAGGCGCCCTTTTGCGGTTCGGGGGACCTTTGGTCCCGAGTTGCTGTGTTTGCTACTGCGCGCGGGGCATATTGGGTTCAACAGGGAAAATCAAGCACATCCTGAACGCTTTCGCCCCGGCTGATCAGCCCTGCGCGGGTTTCGCCGCGGAAGCGCTCTGAGCGACCTCCGGTCGCTTTGCGAACCAGTCGTTTTCACGGTGCATTTCCACCAGCCACGCCTCGATCTGGCCCACAGCGTTGCGCGACAGGCCGACCAGCTGTTCTTCCTTTGTGCGCGAATGGCCCGAGCCGATGATCGCGGAATCGGCGGTCGTGGTTTCGAAGACGGTGAACTGCTTGACCTCGGGATTGAGCTTCTTGGCGAGGGCGTCGTCCCAGACGGTGACGTTGATGATGAGTGCCGATTTCGGGCTGTAGATCACCGGCACGCCCGGGGGTGCCAGCATGTAGCCCTCGACGCTGATGCCCAAGTGATAGAGCTGCGATCCCTGGTAGCGCGAGAACCGCTCATCGACGGCATTGCGCAGGGCAGTGACCCATTCCTCTTCGGTGGCGTCGCGCGAAACCGGCCCCTTCTGCATCTTGGATGCCACCACCACGTTATGGCCGAGGCTGAATTCGCCCAGTTGCTCCAACGGCTCGTCCGGGGTGGCGGGAGTGCAGGCCGCCAGGAGGGTCATCCCGACGAGAAGGGTAGCGATGCGCAGCATGGTCGACGTGCCTCGATCTGTCTCGGTTTCAGCGGATGTAACGCGCCATCGGACTTGATGCCAAGCCGAATGGGCAGGATTTCCGGCGATGCGGCGGGTTTGTCACGTGAACTTGTAGCTTTTCGGGAAGCCGTGGGGCGGGCGTTTGCCCACGCTCGCGCGCTTGGAGAGCCATTGTGTCAGGTCGGGCTCGTGCCGCGTACGGTCGCCCCCCATCGACCACTTGAGCCCTTCGGCCCAGTCGAACGTGGTCACGTCGGACAGGCCGCCATCAAGCTCAAGGGCGCCCTGCTTGCCACGCGCCATGTTGTACTTCTGAAGCCGGACCCCCTTGCCGCGCGTCATCTCGGGAAGCTCGTCCACAGGGAAGACAAGGAACTTGCCGTTCTGCGACACGACAGCCACGTGGTCGCCGTCGACCGGCTTGCAGATCAGCGCGCGCTCGTCATCCTTGACGTTGAGCACCTGCTTGCCAGCGCGGGTCTGGGCCGCCACGTCGCCCTCGGGCACGATGAAACCGTTCCCGGCCGTCGAGGCCACCAGCAGCTTGCGGTCCGGACGATGGATCAGGATGTCGATGATCTGCGCCTCGTTGGGCAGGTCTACCATCAGGCGCAAGGGTTCGCCCATGCCGCGGCCGCCGGGCAGGCTGGCGGCACTCACCGTGTAGAACCGGCCGTTGCTGGCGAAGATCAGCAGCCGGTCGGTCGTCTCGGCATGGAAGATGAAGCGCGGGCCATCGCCATCCTTGAACTTCAACTCGCGGTTCAGGTCGATATGGCCGGTCATGGCCCGGATCCAGCCCATCTGCGAGCAGACCACCGTGATCGGCTCGCGGTCGATCATCGCCTCGAGCGGTACGTCCTCGACCTCGCCCGCCTCTTCCAGCCGGGTGCGGCGCGCGCCGCCCTCGTAATCCTTGCCGAAGGTCTTTTTCGTCTCCTTCAGCTGTTCCGAGATGCCCTGCCACTGCAGGCCTTCGTCGGCCAGCAGGTCTTCGAGACCGGCGCGCTCCTCCATCAGGGCGTCGCGCTCGCGCACCAGTTCGATCTCCTCGAGCCGACGCAGGCTGCGCAGGCGCATGTTGAGGATGGCATCGACCTGCACTTCGGAAAGCTCGCCCTCACCCGGCGCCGGTGCGACATAGTCGGCCTCGTTCATCGCGCGAGGGTGGTCGAGAGACCAGTCCTCGCGCATCAGGGCGGCCTTGGGATCCTCGTCATAGCGGATGATGTCGATCACCCGGTCGAGGTTGAGGAAGGCGACGATGAAGCCTTCGAGAACCTCGAGACGGTGGTCGATCTTGGCCAGCCGGTGCCGCGAGCGGCGCTGAAGCACCTCGCGCCGGTGATCGAGGAATGCGCGCAGCACCTCTTTCATCGAGCAGACCTTGGGCGTGACCCCGTCGATCAGCACGTTCATGTTCAACGAAAACCGCACCTCGAGATCCGAGTTCCGGAAGAGCATCCCCATCAGCACGTCCGGTTCCACGTTCTTGGATCGCGGCTCCAGGACCAGACGAATGTCGTCGGCGCTTTCGTCACGCACATCGGCCAGGATAGGAATCTTCTTGGTCTGTATCAGTTCGGCGATCTTCTCGATCAGGCGCGATTTCTGCACCTGATAGGGGATCTCGGTCACCACGATCTGCCATTGGCCGCGGCCCAGATCCTCGACCTCGTACTTGCAGCGCAGACGGAAGGAGCCGCGCCCGGTCCGATAGGCCTGCGCGATGCTTTCAGGCGGCTCGACGATGATGCCGCCGGTGGGAAAATCGGGGCCGGGCACGTAGTTGAGCAACGTGTCGTCGCGCGCGTCGGGCGTGCGGATCAGATGCAGGCAGGCATCGCAAAGCTCGGCGATGTTGTGCGGCGGGATATTGGTCGCCATGCCGACGGCAATGCCGCTGGAGCCGTTGGCCAGAAGGTTCGGGAACGTGGCCGGCAGCACGACAGGCTCGGTCAGAGTGCCGTCGTAGTTGTCGCGGAAATCGACGGCATCCTCGTTCAGCCCTTCGAGCAGCGCCTCGGCCACGATGGTCATCCGCGCCTCGGTGTAGCGCGACGCCGCGGGATTGTCGCCGTCGATATTGCCGAAGTTCCCCTGCCCGTCCACCAGCGGGTAGCGGACGTTGAAATCCTGCGCCAGCCGCGCCATCGCGTCGTAGATCGCGGCGTCGCCATGCGGGTGGTAATTGCCCATCACGTCGCCGGAGATCTTGGCCGATTTGCGGAATCCCCCCGAGGAGGAGAGCCGCAGTTCGCGCATGGCGTAGAGGATGCGCCGATGCACGGGTTTGAGCCCGTCGCGCGCGTCGGGCAGCGCGCGATGCATGATCGTGCTGAGCGCATAGGTCAGATAGCGCTCGCCAATCGCGCGGCGCAGCGGCTCGGCCAACTCGCGTCCTGCGGGGGACGTCATATCGGGGTCGTCAATGGTATCGCTCATGAAGGCCGTGATACGTGGCTGCGCGCCATTGGGCAAGCGCCGCTTGGCATCCGGCAAGCCGCGTCATGGGACAGGGAAAGGTCCGACTTCGCTCCCCTGATTTTTCGGCGGAATTGTAGTAAGCTGAAACCCTGCCGTTTGCCCGAAGAGATTCGGAACCGTTTTCAAGCTGCCCGCGTTTTTTTGATCCGTAAGTCATTCCGCAACCTTGGGGGGTCGCCAATGAACAAGTTCATTATCGCCAGTTTCCTGTTTATGGGCTTCGCCTTCTACGAGTTGAGCGGAGGCGCCGATTTCGAACCACGCGGCTTACGCCCCGACCCCGAGGAGAGAACAGCCCGCGTCGAACCGACCAAGCCAGACCCGAATCGTCGGGACCGCGCCAGCGAGCTCGTGGCCAGGCAGGTCATCGCCCCGCGCAGCACCGTGGCAGGCCTTGCCGAGAGCCGGGAGACGGCACCAGAAGAGACGAATACCGAAACGCGCCTTGGCGATGGCCTGATGCGGGTTGCGGCGGGGTACAATACCAGCTTTGGCCTGGAGGATGATCCGGAGAGAACGGTCACCCTTGCCTCGCTCGCCCGCGATCCGAATACCCTTGAGGTGATCTCCGACGACCAGCCCCCTGTCGCAACCGGCATTGCGGCAGAACCTCGGCGCGACATTCGGGAGGTGATCGGCACACGCGTCAACATGCGGCTGGGTCCCGGTACGACATACCCCGTGATCTCGCGGCTCGGCCTGGGCCATGAGGTCGAGGTCCTTGAAAGCTCAGGCAACGGCTGGCTGCGGCTGCGCGTGTTGCCGGAACGCACAGTCGGGTGGATTTCCGCCTCGCTCGTGGGCGACAGGGCCGACTGAGACCTCCCACCGATCGGCCATTGCCCCCAGACCTCGGTCCGCTTAGCAAGGACCGGGGTCTTTTCTTTGGGGCGATCATGGCGAAGACGATACTCATCACCGGCTGTTCCTCGGGCATCGGGCTCGACGCGGCGCAAGGGCTCCGTTCGCGCGGCTGGCATGTCTTTGCCTCCTGTCGTCAGCAGAAGGATTGCGACAGGCTGCGCGCGCAGGGCTTCGACAGCCCCCGGATAGATTATGCCGATGCGGACAGTATCCGAACCGGGCTGGCGGAGGTGCTGGAAAAGACCGGCGGGACACTGGATGCCCTTTTCAACAATGGCGCGCATGGCCTGCCCGGCGCAGTGGAGGATGTGTCCACAGACGGGATGCGGCACATCTTCGAGGCCAATTTCTTTGGCTGGCACGACCTGACGCGCCAGGTCGTGCCGGTGATGCGTGCGCAAGGTCATGGGCGTATCGTCCAGTGTTCCTCGGTCCTTGGTCTTGTGGCATTCCCATGGCGGGGCGCTTATGTGTCGACCAAATTCGCGATCGAGGGCTATAGCGACACGCTTCGCCTGGAGTTGCGCGGCAGCGGGGTAGAGGTCGTGTTGATCGAACCCGGCCCCATCACCTCGCGGTTGCGCGAGAACGCCATTCCGTTGTTCGAGCGCTTCGTGAACTGGGAAACCTCGGCTCTGCGCCCGAAATACGAGACATCGCTGCTGAAACGTCTTTATGAGGATCGCGGGCCGGACCGGTTCGAACTGCCCGCCTCGGCGGTCACGGCCAAGCTTGCCCGCGCGCTCGAGGCGCGCCGCCCCCGCAGACGATACTACGTGACGACCCCCACCTATGTTGCCGCCTATCTGCGCCGCGTACTGCCCGTCCGTGCCATCGACAGCATCCTTGCGCGCATCTGAGACCAAACAACACCTTCGCTTTTTTCCGTTCAACAGCTAGGTGGTCACGCGAACGCATTCTGACTCGAGGCCGACATGGACCTACTTTTCATCATCCTTCTTCTGGCGATGGCCGCGGTGGTCGTCGTACTGGTCATCGGTATCGGCGGCTTTGCCCAGGGCGGAAAGTTCAACGCGAAATACGGCAACAAGATGATGCGGCTGCGCCTGCTGTTCCAATTCATCGCGGTGGTTCTCATCGTGATATACGTGGCGCTGCGCGGAATGGGAGGTTCCTGATGGTCGTTCTGAACAAGATCTACACCCGCACCGGCGACGGCGGAAAAACGGCTTTGGGCAACGGCGAGCGCGTGGCGAAATACGCCGGTCGCGTTTCTGCCTATGGCACGGTGGACGAGCTCAACGCCTTTGTCGGCGTCGCCCGGCTGGAGGCCGATGGAGAAATCGACGCGGCGCTGGCCCGGATCCAGAACGACCTGTTCGATCTGGGCGCGGACCTGTGCCGCCCGGACATGGAGAAGGACGCCGATGCCGAGTACCCGCCCCTGCGCATGATCCCGTCGCAGGTCGACCGGCTGGAGGCCGAGATCGACGCCATGAACGAAGGGCTGGAACCGCTGCGCAGCTTCATCCTGCCCGGCGGCACGCGGCTGGCGGCCCAGTTGCATGTCTGCCGCACCGTGTCGCGCCGTGCCGAGAGGTTGGCCGTGGAACTGTCGAACATGGAGCCGGTGAACGAGGCCGCGGTGAAATATCTCAATCGCCTCAGCGACTGGTTCTTCGTCGCTGCCCGTACCGCGAATGAAGGCGGAACCGCGGATGTTCTTTGGGTTCCGGGCGCGAACCGCTGATGCCAATTCGTGCGAACGCCAGGCGAAACAATATTTCGTCCGAGCGCTCGGAAAATGCGGAACGCGACGTCCCGGTACGATGACGTGACGATTTTGCCCTGTCCCATCGGGGAGACAGGCGTTATCTACGCCCGGGAGACCATTGGGGGAGTCGCTTTCGCGGCTTGCCGTTTCTGGAAGGAGAGAACGCAGCAATGAAGGTACTTGTGCCTGTCAAACGCGTGATCGACTACAACGTGAAGGTTCGCGTCAAGGCGGACGGGAGCGGTGTCGATCTCGCCAACGTGAAGATGTCGATGAACCCGTTCGACGAAATCGCGGTGGAAGAGGCGATCCGCCTCAAGGAAGCCGGCAAGGCCGAAGAGGTCGTCGCGGTCTCGATCGGCGTGAAGCAGGCGCAGGAAACGCTGCGCACGGCGCTCGCCATGGGTGCCGACCGGGCGATCCTGGTCGTCGCCGCCGATGACGTCCATCAGGACATCGAGCCGCTGGCCGTCGCCAAGATCCTTGCCAAGGTTATCGAGGAAGAGCAGCCGGGCGTGGTGCTCTGCGGCAAGCAGGCGATCGACAACGACATGAACGCCACCGGACAGATGCTCTCGGCGCTGCTGGGCTGGTCCCAAGCCACCTTTGCCTCGGAACTCGACATCGACGGCGACAACGCGAAAGTGACCCGCGAGGTCGATGGCGGCTTGCAGACCATCTCGGTCAAGATGCCGACCATCGTCACCGTCGACCTGCGCCTGAACGAGCCGCGCTATGCTTCGCTGCCCAACATCATGAAGGCGAAGAAGAAACCGCTGGATGAAAAGACCGCCGCCGATTACGGCGTCGACGTCACGCCTCGGCTGGAAGTCGTCAAGACCGAGGAACCGCCGGCGCGTGCCGCGGGGATCATGGTCGGCTCGGTGGACGAGCTGGTGTCGAAACTGAAAGAAGCGGGGGCTGTGTGATGGCTGTACTTCTTCTTGCCGAAGTGACCAATGGCGAGCTTGCGATGGACGCGACCGCCAAGGCCGTGACCGCCGCCAAGCAGCTGGGCGACGTGACCGTCCTTTGCGCCGGTGCGTCGGCCGCAGCGGCAGGCGAAGCCGCCGCCAAGATCGACGGCGTCGCCAAGGTGCTGGTGGCCGAGGATGCCTCGCTGGGCCATCGCCTTGCGGAATCCACTGCCAAGCTGATCGTGGATCTCGCAGGAGACTACGAGCATATCGTGGCGCCCGCGACCACCGACGCCAAGAACGTCATGCCGCGCGTTGCGGCGCTTCTGGATGTCATGGTGATCTCGGACGCCTCGGGCGTGGTCGACGCAAACACGTTCGAGCGGCCGATCTATGCCGGCAACGCCGTGCAGACCGTCAAGTCGAGCGACGCCAAGAAGGTCATCACCTTCCGTACATCGACCTTCGATGCGGCAGGCGAAGGCGGCTCTGCCCCGGTCGAGACGGTGTCCGTCGGTGACAACCCGGGCCTGAGCGAGTGGATCGAGGACAAGGTGGCCGAAAGCGACCGTCCCGAGCTGACCTCGGCAAAGATCGTCGTTTCCGGCGGTCGTGGCGTGGGCTCCGAAGAGAACTTCGCCATGATCGAGCAGTTGGCCGACAAGCTGGGCGCCGCCGTTGGCGCCTCGCGCGCCGCGGTCGACTCGGGCTATGCCCCCAACGACTGGCAGGTGGGTCAGACCGGCAAGGTCGTTGCCCCCGAGCTTTACATCGCGGTGGGCATTTCTGGCGCGATCCAGCATCTCGCCGGCATGAAGGACTCCAAGATCATCGTCGCGATCAACAAGGACGAAGAGGCGCCGATCTTCCAGGTCGCCGACTACGGCTTGGTCGCCGATCTCTTCCAGGCCGTGCCCGAATTGAAGGATAAGCTGGGCTGATCCCCGGCATTTCCAGACAGTCATTCGACGGCCCGCCGGTTTAGGCGGGCCGTTTTTATTAGTCAGTCCAGATCCTCAAGCAAGGCGAACAGCCGCCTGGCGATCGTCTCGTGCGTTGCAGGTCCAATGAGATGCTCGGCCGCGGGCTGCTGCAACGTGCCGAAGAGCATATCTTCCAACTCGTCGGATTCGCTGGACGGGCGCACCTGCAACTCCAGCAGAGCCAGGGCACGGTTGGCCAGGGTCTGCGCCATTGCGGGGGTCACGAGGCATGGGTCGGGGCCGAGCGCCCCACCCTGCTCCGAAACAAGCTCGCCCATGTACCGCAGACATAACAGAACGATCCTGCCATCCAGCCGCTCGACCACCTGCCCCATTCGGGCGCCCCAGGCGGTGCGCAACTCTTCGCAAACCTGTTCGAAGCGCTCGGGGCAAAGCGCCGCAAGGTCGCCAAGCAAGTGCCGGACGAAATGATACTCGGTGAAATCGACCTCTGGGTAGAGCGCGGCAAGCCGGTCCGAGGCGGCGACGAACCGATCGTTGCGTCTTGGATGAACCCGGTACAGCCGATTCGACAGGCCGGCCGCCCCGGGTAGTTGCAGAACCGCCAGTACCGCCCCTGATCCGATACCCAAGAGTTCCGGATCGTTCAGCAACGCGTCGAGCCCAAGATTTGCGACCCCCAGATTGATGCAGGTGACGCCCAGCTTCGGCTCCAACCTTGCGACGAAAGGCTCGGGGACGAACCGGCCAAAGGTCTCAGCCCCGCCAAGAAAGGCGATGTATGGCTCTCTCAGGTCGCGGGCAGGCCCGCGCACCGGCAGTTTCGACGCGCCGTAGTGGCAAATCTCTCCCTCGGGCGCAGCAACACCCGGATGTTCGTAACTCATGACACCCACCAATTTTCTGGTTCCCGCCCGAAAGGCTGCCGCAACGCCCTTGCCAAACCGCTAATGTGCGAATTTGAAGCAAAGCCGGGTGAACCGCGCCCCTTGCCGCCGCCCCACAGGTGCCGATAAGGTCGCGGCAACTTGAGACAAAGGGCGGAACGGAATGGACATTCAGAAGATCGGGATCGTCGGTGCGGGCCAGATGGGCAACGGCATTGCGCATGTCATGGCGCTTGCAGGATATGACGTGATCCTGACCGATGTCAGCCAGCAGGCCCTGGACAAGGCGCTGGAGACGATTCGCGGCAACCTGGCTCGGCAGGCGTCGCGCGGGAAAATCTCGGACGAAGAAATGAACGCCACCTTGGGCCGCATCGGCACGACGCTGCAACTCTCGGATCTTGGTGCCACCGATCTGGTGATCGAGGCCGCGACCGAGCGCGAGACGATCAAGCAGGCGATTTTCGAAGACCTGCAGCCGCATCTGCAACCGCATACGATCCTGACCTCGAACACATCCTCGATTTCGATCACCCGGCTAGCCAGCCGAACGGACCGGCCCGAGCGGTTCATGGGCTTCCACTTCATGAACCCGGTGCCCGTGATGCAGCTGGTCGAACTGATCCGCGGCATCGCGACGGATGAGGAAACCTTCAAGTCCTGCCTTGCCGTGGTGGAGCGGATCGGAAAGACAGCTTCCAGCGCCGAGGATTTCCCCGCGTTCATCGTCAACCGAATCCTGATGCCGATGATCAACGAGGCGGTCTATACGTTGTACGAGGGCGTCGGCAACGTGAAGTCGATCGACGAGGCCATGAAGCTGGGCGCCAACCACCCGATGGGACCGCTGGAACTTGCCGACTTCATCGGGCTGGATACCTGTCTGGCCATCATGAACGTCTTGCATGACGGGCTGGCGGATACGAAATACCGTCCCTGTCCCCTGCTGACGAAATATGTCGAGGCGGGATGGCTGGGCCGCAAGACGCAGCGCGGTTTCTATGATTACCGCGGCGATACTCCGGTCCCCACGCGTTGAGAAAGCGGGCGGGTCCGCTCAGCTCTTGCCCAGCGACAGCGTATGCTTTCGCAGCCAGGTCATGAAGCCGCGAGGATCCCGCTCAAGCAATTCCATGTCCTGCTCCGAGACGGGCTCTCCGATCACCGGCGCCTGCGGCTTGTTGCAGGAACGTACGATCTCGTGCAGCAGGAGACCTTGGCGCAGAACCGGAGAAATGCGGTTCGCAATCTGGTAGGCGCGCGAATTGCGGCCCGGGAAATAGATCGGAACGACCCGCGCGCCCGAACGACGGATCATCTTGGCGGTAAACACGTTCCAGTCGCGCTCCTGGGCGGGACCGAAAAAACTGTCCGAGGACATTACGACCCCGGAAGGGAACAGGGCGACGACGCCCCCCTCCGCCAGATGCGCCATAGCGTTGGCTCGCATGTCCAGCATCTTCTTCTGCGCTTCGGGATCGTGCGGAAACGGAACCGGTATCATGAAGCTGGTTGCCGCCTCGTCGAGGCCAGTGAGAACAGAGCGCGTCAGGATCCGGTAATCCTGTCGGACCCGCCCGATTAGCTCGGCCAGGATCATGCCGTCCACCATGCCATGCGGATGGTTGGCGACCACGACGACCGGTCCCTCCTTCGGGATGCGCGCGATCTGTTCCGCGGGCGTCAGAAGGTCGATGCCCATCGTGTCGAGAGCACCTTTCCAGAACTTGTTTCCACGGTACTGGTCATTCTGTTTTTCGAACTTGTTCACCAACCGCAGAATGGTGAGCTTGCCCGTCACCCACTCGATCGCCTTGATGGCGCTCGCCGTCCACACGTCGTCAAAGGAATTGGCATAGGTCAGCGTGCGGCGATCATATATCTCGCCCGGCGTGGACTGGCTCTCGGAGGCCAGACCGGTCTTGCTGTTCTGTGCGGTATCCGCCAAGTCTTGCTCTTCCCGTACCTTGCGCCGGAAGGACGCTCAGGCACCTTCCCCGAACTTGTCCTGGACCAAGGCCTCGAGCGCATCCGCCAGCGCCTCAGCATCAGGGCCGTGGGTCTCGACGTCAATAGTCGTTCCGCAAGAAGCTGCCAACATCAAAAGGCCCATGATGCTGTCTCCCGAGGCGGAAACACCGTCTTTGGACACCTCGGCCGAAGCGTCGAACGCCTCCACCACCTCGACCAGCTTGGCTGAGGCCCGGGCATGAAGCCCTTTCTGGTTCACGATCTTCAAGCTGCGATTGGCCATTCACGTCCGTCTTTCAGTCCAACGTCACATTCTGCGCGTTGATGTATTTTCTACCCGCTTCCATCGCGCCGCGCACGGCTTCGCCGATCGGAAGGTGGCGGCTTTTCGCCAGCTTGATCAGCATCGGGAGGTTCGCCCCGTACAGGATCCGCCGATCGGCGGGCGCGCAGGCGCGCAGGCTTAGATTAGAGGGCGACCCGCCGAAGAGGTCGGTCACCACGACGACGCCGTCACCTGTATCGACGCTGTCGGCGGCCTGACAGATTTCGACCTGCTTGGCATCGCGGTCATGGTCGGCCTCGATTGCGATCGCTGCCAGCCCGGGCTGTTCTCCCACGACATGCTGCATCGCCGCCAGGTATTCCCTGGCCAGCCCGCCATGCGCCACAATCACGATTCCGATCAAGCCCACCTCACACGCCTTCGCGCCGCTCGAGTTCGCGGTGCCTTATTGACACTGGCTGACCGGTCTCCGCAAGGGCCTTTGCCATCGCTTCGGTCACCGCCACAGAACGGTGGCGGCCGCCACTGCACCCAAAGCCTATGGAAAGGTGCGACTTCCCTTCCGACCGGTAAGCCGGGAGAAGGAAAACAAGTAGTTTCATAACCTTATCATGAAACTCCCAATAGGATGGATCCTGTTCGACATAGGCGCTGACCGCAGGATCGCGTCCATCCGAGGCACGCAGCGACAACTCCCAGTGCGGATTGCGCAGGAAGCGGCAATCGAAAACGAGGTCAAGCCCCTGCGGCAAACCGCGCTTGTAGGAAAATGACGCCAGAACGAGGCTCAGATCGCGCCCCGCATCCGGGGCATACCAACGTTCGACCTCCCTGCGCAGGTCGTGGACGTTCATCGTGCTCGTGTCGATCAGCGTATCGGCCCGCTCGCGCAGCGGAGCAAGAAGCGCAAGTTCGCGCGCGATCCCCTCGGTCGGGTCTGCGCTGTCGGCCATCGGATGCCGCCGCCGCGTTTCGGAATAGCGTCGCAGGAGGGCATCGCGCGCGCAGTCGAGATAGAGAAGCGACACATCGACCATCCCTTCCGCCGAGAGCCTGTCAATCGTTTCGACGAGCGTCTCGGGCGTGAACCGCCGTGTGCGCGTGTGGATTCCAAGGGCCAGCGGCCACTTGCAATTCTCTTCCGTCACCAACGTCTCGGCCAGGTTGAGAGGCAGGTTGTCGACGACGTCGTAGCCCAGATCCTCGAGCACATGCAGCGCCGAGGATCTGCCCGCGCCCGAAGGCCCGGTCACGATCACGAGTTGTCTGTCACTGGTCATGCGGACGGCCATTCCGGGGCATGTCGCCCCGCCTTGAGAAGTTGTATCAGAGCTGGTGCAAAATGTGGCGCATCCACGCGGCGAAGCAAGGGGACCTCCTGCCCGAGAAGCTTTATCCTGCGCGCCTCCGGCAAGCGATCGGCCTCCACCGCGTCCAGATCCACCACCCAGCAAAGCCTCGCCGTCCGGTTGCCTGGTGCCCGGAGCAAGCCAAGCCCACGTGCCTCGATTAGCGATGGCAGGGCTTCGGGCCGCGACATCAGGAGCCTTGGCCCCGCCTTGCTCAGGAGCACCCGATCATCGGCGACCAGTTCCGCGCCGAGCCCCATCAGTTGCAGGCAGAGCGACGATTTCCCGCACCCCGATGGTCCGATGATGAGTAGCCCGATGTCGTCGACCGCCACGCTGCTGGCATGCAGGATCTGTTCCTCGGCCTCGACCGGTTGCATTGTGAAGCCCCTTCCTAGACCGGAAGCCCCACCACGAACCGTGCCCCCAGAGGATCCGAAGTCACATCGGCCTCGGTCGGACGGATATTCTCGGCCCAGATCACTCCGCCATGGGCTTCGACGATCTGCTTGGAGATGGCCAGACCCAGACCGGAATTGTTGCCGAAATGCTCTGCCGGACGTTGCGAGTAGAAGCGTTTGAAGATTTTCGACAGCGCCTCGTCGGGTATGCCCGGCCCGGTATCCTCGACCACGATCAGAACCCTGTTCGACCGTCGTCGTGCCCAGACCCGGATCGCATCGCCCTCCTCGCAGAAGGAGATCGCGTTCGTGATGAGGTTGACGAAGACCTGGGCAAGACGCGCCTCGAGCCCGTGAATGATGATCGGATCGGGCGGCAAGTCCGCTATGTAGTCGATCCCCTTGGAGCGCGCATCCTCGCCCAGATGCTGGTTCAGGTTGCCAAGCGTCTCGAGCAGGTTGAAGGCCTGCTCCTCTTCCTTGACCAGTTCGGCATCCAGCCGCGAGGCATTGGAAATGTCGCTCACGAGGCGGTCGAGCCGGCGGACATCATGCTCGATCACGTCCAGGAGCTTGCTGCGTTGATCGTCACGGCGCACCATCCGCAAGGTGCCTACGGCCGATTGCAGGCTGGCCAGCGGATTCTTGATCTCATGTGCCACGTCGGCGGCGAATTGCTCGTTCCCGTCTATGCGGTTGTAAAGGGCCGAAACCATGCCACGCAATGCTCGGCTCAGCCGACCGATCTCATCGGGCCGCGCCGAAAGATCGGGGATTCGGATGCGGCCCGGATTGACTCTGCGCGCGTTGCGGTCCCGCCCCAGTTCCGCAGCCTCGGCCAGATCGGCCAGCGGGTTGGCGATGGTAGAGGCCAGCACGAGGCTCAGACCGACCGAGACGAGAAGGGCCACCACGAACATCTGCAGGACCTGCTCGCGTTCGCGCCGGGCAAGCGCGTCGATCTCGCCGGCGGGGCTCACCATGGCCACGACGCCGATCGGCTGACCATTCTGCACCACCGGCGTAGCCGCCGCGATGACCGTACCTCCCTCGGCGTCGCGCAGGGCCTGAACCTGGGTACCACGCGCCAGCGCTCCGGTGACCAAGGCGCTGAGCTGCTCCTCGATCGATGCCTCTACCCGTTGCGGGCTGCTTTGGAACAGACGCGCCATTCCCGACCACAACGCACTCAGCCCATCGCTGATGATCGTACGGCTCCCGTCATCGGAACTCAGCGCGGCGATGGCCGAGCTTTGGTGCTGCCCGCGGATGCTGCCGACCAGGGTTTCGGCGGTATCGAAGACAAAGACCTCGACCCCCATGCGGATCTTCAGCCCCTCAAGCGTGGCGCCCACATCCACGCCGTCCCCGGTGGCAAGGTTCACGGGAAAGCCGTCGGCCAACTGCGCCTCGAACACATCCCCGACCAGTTGCGTTTCTCCGACCAGCGCGTTGGCCCGTTGCCGTACAAGGCTGTCGCGGCTGTCGATCGAGTAGAGAATTCCCGCGACCAGTATGATCAGCGCGATCAGGTTGAAGGTGATGATCTTCCGTGTAAGCGGAGAGCCCCTGAGAGACAGGAGGCTGCGATGTGCCCGCCTGTTGCGCAACTCTTGCGAGACGGTGCTTTGCGGGGCGACCCAATCGTCACCCAGCACCACGTCGCCGCTGCGGTCGCCTTGTGTCATCGTGGTATCGCGCACGAGATCGCCCCCTCGCCTCGAGCAGAATTACTCTTCGTTATACCTGTAACCGATCCCGTAGAGAGTCTCGATGGCGGAGAACTCCGCGTCCGCCGTCCGCATCTTCTTGCGCAGCCGTTTGATATGGCTGTCGATGGTCCGGTCGTCGACATAGACCTGATCGTCATAGGCGACATCCATAAGCTGATCGCGGCTCTTGACGAACCCCGGACGCTGCGCGAGCGCCTGAAGCAAAAGGAACTCGGTCACCGTAAGTGACACGTCCTTGCCCTTCCAGCTCACGGAGTGGCGAAGGGGGTCCATCCGCAGATGTCCGCGCTCCATGACCTTGGCTTCGGACCCTGCCCCAACGGCATCGCCCGAGATAGCCTCCTGGCGACGCAGAAGCGCGCGGATACGTTCCACCAGAAGCCGTTGGCTGAATGGTTTCTTGACATAGTCGTCGGCCCCCATGCGAAGGCCCAGAACCTCGTCGATCTCGTCATCCTTGGAGGTCAGGAATATGATCGGCATCTGGGTTTTCTGCCGCAGGCGCTGAAGCAGGTCCATCCCGTCCATACGCGGCATCTTGATGTCGAGAACCGCCATGTCCGGCAACTTCTTGTTGAACGCATCGAGCGCGGCCTGGCCATCGTTGTACGTTTCTACCTCGAACCCTTCGGCCTCGAGAGTCATGGACACGGACGTCAGGATGTTCCTGTCGTCATCCACCAATGCAATCTTTGACATGAAAAATGCCCCTATACTGCTCGTGACTGCCTTATTTTTTCCTCTTTCATCGCCGCTTTGACGTTGCGAATCAATCGATAACTGTGATTCGCCGCGCCGTTTCATCACATTAGAGGCAAAAATACCTTACCCGGGACTGAATCGGTTCCCTTGTGTTCGGGGCCGAAATCGGTGGTTGCGCTAAACCTCGCCTTGGTGGCGCTAACTGCGCCAAACCGTCCTGTTCATGTCCCGAAAGCTCGTGCTAAGACCCGGCCAACCGGCACCTCCGTGCCGGGTGATGGCCCAAGAGAAAGCCCAAGACATGCCCCCGCGCCTAGGCAGGGGCCGTGTCGCCACAGGAGAAAAACGCATGACATCTGGACGGGTTAACCCGCAATTCCGCCTCGAGGATCAGGGCATCGAGGGCCTGGGAAATGTCTATTACAACTTCATGGAACCGGCACTGATCGAAGAGGCCATCAAGCGGGGCGAAGGCACGCTGGGCAATGGCGGTGCCTTTCTGGTGACCACCGGCAAGTTCACCGGGCGATCCCCCAAGGACAAGCATGTCGTGAAAACAGACAGCGTCTCGGACAGCATCTGGTGGGATAACAATGCCGAGATGAGCCCCGAGGGCTTCGACGCGCTCTACGGCGACATGCTCGAGCACATGAAGGGGCGCGACTACTTCGTGCAGGATCTCGTGGGCGGGGCCGACCCAAGCTATGCGATCAACGTTCGCATGGTCACCGAACTGGCCTGGCACAACCTGTTCATCCGGCACCTGCTGCGCCGTCCGGCGCGCGAGGACCTCAACGAGTTCGCGGCCGATTTCACCATCCTCAACTGCCCCAGCTTCCGCGCAGACCCGGCCAAGCATGACTGCCGCTCCGACACTGTGATCGCACTGAATTTCGACAAGAAACTCATCCTGATCGGGGGCACGGAATACGCGGGCGAGAACAAGAAATCTGTCTTCACCCTGCTCAACTACCTGCTGCCGGAAAAAGGGGTGATGCCGATGCATTGCTCGGCCAACCACGCTCCGGGCAATCCCGTCGACACCGCCGTCTTTTTCGGCCTGTCCGGCACCGGCAAGACAACGCTTTCGGCCGACCCCTCGCGTGTTCTCATCGGCGATGACGAGCATGGCTGGTCCGATCGCGGCACCTTCAACTTCGAGGGTGGCTGCTATGCAAAGACCATCAACCTCAATCCCGAAGCCGAGCCGGAGATCTATGCGACGACGACCAAGTTCGGCACGGTCATCGAGAACATGATCTTCGACCCGGAAACGAAGGAACTGGATTTCGACGATGACAGCCTGACGGCAAACATGCGCTGTGCCTATCCGCTGGAATACATCTCGAACGCTTCGGCGAGCGCGCTTGGCGGTCATCCCAAGAACATCATCATGCTGACCTGCGATGCATTCGGGGTCCTGCCCCCGATCGCGCGCCTGACACCGGCGCAGGCGATGTATCACTTCCTGTCCGGCTTCACCTCCAAGGTCGCGGGCACCGAACGGGGCGTGACCGAGCCGCAGCCGACCTTCTCGACCTGTTTCGGTGCCCCCTTCATGCCGCGCCGACCCGAGGTCTATGGCAACCTGCTACGCGACAAGATCGCCCAGCACGGCGCAACCTGCTGGCTGGTGAACACCGGCTGGACCGGCGGAGCGTATGGCGTCGGCAGCCGGATGCCGATCAAGGCGACCCGCGCCCTGCTCACCGCAGCGCTCGACGGGTCGCTGGCCGAGGCCGAGTTCCGAAAGGACAGCAATTTTGGCTTCGACGTCCCGGTTTCGGTTCCCGGCGTCGCCGAAGTCCTCCTCGATCCGCGCCGGACTTGGGATGACCAGGCCGCTTTCGACAAGCAGGCGGAAAAGCTGGTGCAGATGTTCGCTGACAATTTTGCGCAATACCTGCCCTATATCGACGAGGATGTGAAAGCGGTCGCCATCGGCTGACCGCAGGACAACGCGGGCCCGGTACGGAAATTTACCGTTGTGCCGGGTCCGCGCTTTTTTTATCGTCCAGCCACAAAATCTGCTCGACAAGGGCGCTTTCTGGGGGAATAGGGACTGTGACCGCAACTCAGGGCTGGTATGTCCTGACCATCGAACGTTACGGACGTGAGATGGCGTTTGCGGTCACGTTCCGTTAATTGGTTCAGGCAACTATGAAAAACGTGGCGAAACTCACCGAACTACGGAAACTCATGTTGAGCATGGAGCGGTCGCTTGGCCTTGAATCGCTCTCGCCGGTAGAGCGCGACATATATTATGCCGCGAATGAACTCTGCGAGGATAGTGAATATATCCGCACGGTCGGCCTGATCGAACATACGCTGCTGGAAAGCGTGTCCCGCCCAACCTTCTTCCGCGCCCTGAAATCTCTGGTCGAGAAAGGGTATCTGTCGCAATGCGATTCCGCGAACCGTGGGCGCTATGTCGTTCACGCGCCGAAGCAGTGAGGCGGATCATCCCATGAAACCATGCGACCTTTTCTGACGGAAATGATCGTGGTCTCCGCGGCTTATGTGGTCGCGTCGGCCCTGGTCTTCGAACTGCTGATGCCGTTGCAGGTCATGACCGTTCCGACATATGTCGGTCATGGCAGCCTTCTGTTTCTGCCGCACGGCGTGCGGGTTCTGGCCGCGTGGCTCTTGGGGTGGCGGGCAATCCCCGCGCTTTTGCCGGGCGTGGTGATCGTCTTTGCGTGGCAGGCAGGCGCAACCTTTTTGACTCCTAGCCGCGGTGCGGCGATGCTCTTCGCCGTAAGCATAGCGCCGGCCACTTTCTACCTGCTCAAGGCCGCCGGCTGGAACCTGTTTCCTGCTGCGGGTCGAATGCCCTGCTGGCCGTGCATCCTTGGTGTCGGCGCCTTGACCTCGGCCCTGATCGCTGGCCTGACCAACACGGTATTCCGCTCTGGTTTCGACGATTTCGTGGCCTATTTCATAGGGGACATCGCCGGGTTGTTCTTCCTGATGCTGGGGATGCTCTACGCCTTCCGGTTCGTCTACGGGAATGCCTCGCTGAACGACGCGCCGTCGCGCAATTTTTGAACCGGATCGAACCCTCTCGCGTATTTAAGTTGCGCTGCATGTGCAAAATGATATGACCGTGCCCGACGGATGAGAGGATATGAATCAATGGCCCATGACGGACAGGACATGACGACGATGACCACTTCGGCGATTTTGCCCGATCTTCTGACCCTCACAAAGGCCGCCATCGGCCCGGTGGAAACGGTGCTCGACGCCGCACGCGGGTCGGTCCGGGAAATGGTCAGCGACGAGGGAAGTGTTTCGGGCAAACTGATCGAGGCACACCAGACGGCGGCACATGGACTGGCGTGGCTGGCAACCTATGAGCAATCCCTCAAGCAGATGCAGCGGTGGGCCGAACATCTGTCCGGCGAGGGCAAGTTCGGAGAACTGGAGCAGTTACTCCACCAGATCGCCTTTGGCGAGTATCTCCACCAGATCGCCGGCGGTATCGCGATGAACCAGGGCGAAGTGATCCGCCTTCAGGACATGGGTCTGGGCTGGGACGCATTGCAGGGGTTCCAGAGCGAAGAGATTCAGACACTCATGGCCCGCGCCAACACGCAGGCCGCGCGCACGCGCCTTGTCGAGTTGATGCAGGACCAGTCGGGGTCGGTGATGTTCGGTGCCTCGGGTCTCGATGAAGAGCTGGAAATGATCCGCGACCAGTTCCGCCGCTACGCGCTGGAAAAGGTCGAGCCGCATGCGCATGACTGGCACCTCAAGGACGAGCTGATCCCGATGGAAATCATCGAGGACCTGGCCGAGATGGGCGTCTTCGGTCTGACCATCCCAGAAGAATTCGGCGGTTTCGGCCTGTCCAAGGCGTCGATGTGCGTCGTCTCCGAGGAGCTGTCGCGCGGATATATCGGCGTCGGGTCACTTGGCACCCGGTCCGAAATCGCCGCCGAACTGATCATCGCGGGCGGCACCGAGGAACAGAAGGCGAGTTGGCTCCCGAAGATTGCCAGCGCCGAGATTCTGCCAACGGCGGTCTTCACCGAGCCAAATACAGGATCGGATCTGGGCAGCTTGCGCACCCGCGCGGTCAAGGACGAGAACGGTGACTACCGCATCACCGGCAACAAGACCTGGATCACCCACGCCGCGCGCACCCATGTGATGACCCTCCTCGCGCGGACCGATCCCGAGACGACCGATCATCGCGGCCTGTCGATGTTCCTCGCCGAAAAGACGCCGGGCACCGATCAGGATCCCTTCCCCACCGAGGGCATGACCGGCGGCGAGATCGAGGTGCTGGGCTACCGCGGCATGAAGGAATACGAACTGGGCTTCGACGATTTCCTCGTGAAGAAGGAGAACCTGCTCGGCGGCGAAGAGGGCAAAGGCTTCAAGCAGCTGATGCAGACATTTGAATCCGCGCGTATCCAGACCGCCGCCCGTGCCATCGGTGTGGCGCAGTCCGCGCTCGACATCGCGATGCAATATGCGCAGGACCGCAAGCAGTTCGGCAAGTCCCTGATCGAGTTTCCGCGCGTTTCCGGCAAGCTTGCCATGATGGCGGTCGAGATCATGGTCGCCCGGCAGTTGACCTATTTCTCGGCCTGGGAAAAGGACCATGATCGGCGCTGCGATCTCGAGGCGGGAATGGCCAAGCTGCTTGGCGCGCGCGTGGCGTGGGCTGCGGCGGATAACGGGTTGCAGATCCACGGCGGCAATGGCTTCGCGCTGGAATACAAGATCAGCCGTGTTCTCTGCGACGCCCGCATCCTGAACATCTTCGAAGGAGCGGCCGAGATACAGGCGCAGGTCATCGCGCGCCGCCTTCTGGGCTAAGCGATCCATAACCCCGTTGTGCGCAGCCCGGTCATTGCGCCGGGCGGCCGACGTCACAGGTTTCTCAGAAATCGGTCCACGAATCGTGCCCGCGCCTCGGGCAAGGGATTGTGCGACAAAGCCGGGGCAAGCCGGTTTTCAAGGAAATACCCGGTCGTGCGGAGGGCTTGCGCGACCTCCTCGTCCGCACCTTCGCCTTCACCACGCAGCACCGGCGGAAGCGGCAGCAACCTGTCGACCCACTCCCCTGCCCCCACCCGCGATACCGCGTGCCCCGTGCGGGGCGAGACAAACACCAGATCCCTGGTGGTTCCGGTCACCGCACAGCACGTAAGGTCCATGCCGAAACCCATCTCGTCCAGCAGTGCGACCTCCCACTGGAGATAGGCCAGGGGCCAGATCTCGTCCTGCCCCAGAAGATCCAGCAACTGCTCGCTGCGACGGTAGAGCGCGGGATAGGCCGCACGCTCGGGCAGACAGAAGGACAGAAGCGCCACAACGGCGTTCAACCCGGCCAGGGCCAGGCGACTGGAGAGCACTGTCCCTGCCCGGCTTCGAACGGGCTCCACGGTGAATGCCCCGATATGTTCCTCGAGCCGCGCGCGCCAGTGCAGATCGAGCTGCGCACCAGGTTGCAGTATCGGCGCTATGCGACGACTCGTGCCGCCTCGCACGACGCCGGCATGCCGCCCCTGCGCCTCGGTAAACGTCTCGATGATCGTGGAGGTTTCGCCGTGCTTTCGCACCGACAACAGGATCCCTTCACCACGCCATGCCAACATGAGCCATCTACTCCGCCCGGCACGGGCCGACAGACGGGGCGGAACCCCCGCACCCGCTGCGCGTTTTTCCGGAAACCCATCCATCGGAGGAAGTTTTCATGCGCCTTGTCATGGCCGCCCTCGCCTCAGCATTGCTGACATCTCCCGCTCTGGCCCAGTCGGACGATAGCGGGTTTACAACCCGCATGCATCCCGAACACGGTCGCTATATCGTTGATCCCGACGGGCGCCCTGTTTATGCGATGATCACTCAGGGTGAAGGAACCGACGGTCTTTCACCGCTCAGAAGCTGCAAGCAGCGCTGCCTGACAGACTGGCCCTTCGTCACCGCCGACGACACTCCTGCAGCCGGCCCCGAACTGAACCGTGAGATGTTCGACCGGGTCTCGTGGGAGGGGCAGGATGTGCTCCACTACAATGGCTGGACCCTGTTTCACTTCGCCATGGAAGACGGGGACGAGATACCCGACGGTCACGCCATCAGCACCTATGGGGGTTGGTGGGCCCTGATGCGTCCGGACGGTGAACCGATCCGCACCGGCGTGATGCCGGGCGCGAACGAAGGCTAGTCGAGCCCGTCCTCCCCCAGAAGATGACGCCCCGCGCGATCCTCGACCTCGATCACCCAGAGGTCGGGGTCAAAGCCTCGCTGCCGCTGAATCGACCCGTCGACCTCGGCCTCGGCGCCCGATGCCAGTTCGACCCAGACGCGTTCGCCGCTCATCAGATCGAAGCTTCGCTGATAGGCCGAAGCGCTCCCGTCCAAGGTATTGAGTTTGACGAGAACCGCGCCCGCTGTGTCATCACCATGGGCAACGACGAAGGCGGGAATCTCCATCAACCGCAACCGGGCGAGATAGGCCTGCACCCAGAAGCCCGAGGTCAACCGCGCCATGTCTTTCCCTTTCCGTCAAGCCTTTGGCTTTCCGAGAAAACTTTTCCAGTCCTCAATTTCCGTCGCGAAAGTCGAGGCCCATTTCCGAGTAGCGCTCCGCTTCTTCCAGCCAGTTGGGCCGTACCTTGACCTGAAGAAACAGGTGGACCTTGCGGTCCAGAAATTCTTCCAGTTCGGCGCGGGCCGCCTGACTGATCGCCTTGATCGTCTCCCCCCCCTTGCCGAGGATGATACCCTTGTGGCCATCGCGGGCGACATAGATGATTTGGTCGATACGTGCGGATCCGTCCTTGCGTTCCTGCCAACTCTCGGTCTCGACCGTCAGCTGATAAGGCAGTTCCTGGTGCAGGCGGAGCGTCAGTTTCTCACGGGTGATCTCGGCCGCGATCATGCGCATCGGCAGGTCCGCGATCTGATCCTCGGGATAGAGCCACGGCCCCTCCGGCAGGCTTTCCGCCAACCAGCGGCGCAAATCGTCCGTCCCATAGCCGCGCTCGGCCGAGATCATGAAGGTCTTCTCGAACGGATAGCGCGCGTTCAGATCCTCCGACAGGCCCAGAAGGACCGGCGCTTCGACCCGGTCGATCTTGTTGATCGCCAGCGCAACACGGCGACCCTTTCCGATATTGGCCAACCCTTCGAGAATCCGCTCAACCCCTTCGGTGACGCCACGATGGGCCTCGACGAGAAGCACGACCAGGTCGGCATCCGCCGCCCCGCCCCAGGCGGCCGCGACCATCGCGCGGTCGAGCCTGCGACGCGGACTGAACAGGCCGGGCGTGTCGACGAAGACGATCTGCGCCGCGCCCTCCATTGCGACGCCGCGAATGCGGGCGCGGGTGGTCTGCACCTTGTGAGTGACAATCGACACCTTGGCGCCCACCATGCGGTTGAGCAGCGTGGATTTGCCCGCATTGGGCTCTCCGATCAGGGCGACGAATCCGGCGCGTGTGGTCATCTTCTGGGTATCCCGGCATTAGAACCTGCGCCGCATACGACATTTGGCCCGCCTTGGCCAGTGCCGGAACACTCAGCCGCGCTCCACACGCTCCAGAAGCGTCTTGGCTGCCGCCTGCTCGGCCTGGCGCTTGGCACCCGCGGTGGCCTGTGCCTCGGCGCCGTCTTCAAGCCGGACGGCGATGGTGAAAACCGGCGCATGGTCTGGCCCGCTGCGCGAAATTTCGACATAGCTGGGCGGTTTCTGCCCACGTGCCTGGGCCCATTCCTGAAGCGCTGTCTTGGGATCGCGGGCATCGGCCTCGACCGACCGGATACGGCCATCCCACAGACGCAGGATCATCGCCTGCGCCGCCTCGAACCCGGCATCGCGATAGACGGCAGCGATCACCGCCTCCATCGCGTCGCCCAGCAGTGCCTGCTTGCGTCGCCCACCCGACATCATTTCGGAGCGTCCGAGTCTGAGTACCGCGCCCAGATCGACCTCGCGCGCGACCTCGGCACAGGTCTCCTTGCGCACCAACGCATTGAAGCGCGGCGCAAGTTGCCCCTCGCTTGCCGCCTTGTCTTCCTCCAGCAGCGCGGTTGCCATGACCAGGCCCAGAACGCGGTCGCCAAGGAACTCCAACCTTTGGTTGTCTGGCCTGGTCGCCGAGGAGACCGAGCCATGCGTCAAAGCGCGGATCAGCAACTCGGGCCGCTTGAACCGGTGTCCGATCCGCTGCTCGAAGGCTTTATGTTCTGCCGAGAGTTTCACTCGATCTTCTCGAAGAAACGATCGCCGCGCCAGGTCCAGAAGAACAGCATGGAGCGTCCGGCCGAGGAGAACATGACCCGGTCTGCGCGCCCGATGAGGTTCTCGTAAGGCACGAACCCAACGCCGCCGGCGGCCTGCGGCAGACGCGAGTCGCTGGAATTGTCCCGGTTATCCCCCATGAAGAAATAGTGCCCCTCAGGCACCGTGTAGACGCCGGTGTGGTCCGAGGCCTGGTTGCCGATGTTCAGGATCGGATGCGAAACACCGCCCGGCAAGGTCTCGATCTGTCGGGATTTCTGGCAGGCGCCACCCGCACCCACCGGTCCGTTCTCACAGCGCGGGCGGAGGCGTTGCGGCCCTTGGGGTTCGGCCAGTTCCTCGAAAACGCCGTCATCGGCCAGCGCCACTGCCTGCCCGTTGATGTTCAGAACCCCGTCCTTGACCTGGATACGATCCCCCGGCATGCCGATGACCCGCTTGATGAAATCGCGCCCCGAGACCGGGTGCCGGAAAACCACGACATCGCCACGTTCGGGTTCATCCCCGAACAGGCGGTCATTGTCTCCCCGGAACACGCCACAGACGTCCTCGGCGTCGATATGGATACCGAGGCTGGGGACGATCAGGCTGGGACAGGAGGCATAGGAATACCCGTAGGCCATCTTGTTCACGAACAGGAAGTCGCCGATCAGAAGCGTGGGCTTCATCGAACCGGAGGGAATCCAGAATGGTTGAAAGAACAGGGTTCGGAACACGCCCGCGATCAGCAGGGCGTAAACAACGGTCTTGACCGTCTCCCAGATCGGGTTTCCGCCCTTGGTTTTCTCGGCCATTCTGCTCTCCAGTTCGTTCTTGCGCATTGTCGGGATGCGCGGGCTACATGCGGGGCGGACGGGGGTAAGTCAAGCCGCCCACATCCCTGGTGGCGGGATCGAGCGGACGGGCCTCGATCACGACGAAGGCCTGCGCCCACGGGTGGTCGTCCGTCAGCGTGACATGGATGATCGCCTCATGTCCGTCGGGCGTCATCTCGCGCAGCCGTTCGGCCGCCCATCCGGTCACGTGCATCACGGGCTGACCGGTCTTGAGGTTGGAAACCGACATATCCCGCCAGGCGATGCCCATGCGCAACCCGGTGCCCAACGCCTTGGAGCACGCCTCCTTCGCGGCCCAGCGTTTCGCATAGGTTCCGGCGGTATCGGCGCGGCGCTCTGCCTTGCGCTGCTCGGTCCCCGTGAAGACGCGGTTGCGAAACCGGTCGCCGAACCGGTCGAGCGTGCGCTGGATGCGATCGATATTCGCAAGATCGGTGCCGATACCCAGAATCATTGCGACAGGCGTTGTCCCAGCGACATCACCCAATAGACGCGCCCCTCGTCATTCGCGGCGAGTCCGATGCCGATTTTCCTCGCCCGCGGCGAAAGCAGGTTCTCGCGATGACCCTCGCTTTCCATCCAGCCCGAAACCACCTGTTCCGGCGTCCTCTGGCCAAAGGCGATGTTCTCGGCGACGAAGCGATAGTCGAAACCGGCATCGCGCGCGCGGTCCGCAATGGTCGATCCATCCTCACCGGAATGCGAGAACTCACCCGTTTCGGCCATCCAGCAGGCATGGTCCTGCGCCGCGCGGGCAAGCGCCTCGCTCTGCGCAAGAGGTGCCAGATCATTCTCCGACCGCGCCGCGTTGCTGAGGTCGATGACGTCTGACCGCATCTCAGCGGCACCCTCCGGAACGGTGCAAGCCAGCGCCGGGGCGCCGGCAAGACACGCCAAAAGGATCGCGGCATGGCGCAGCCTCATGCCCGCGCCTCGTCCATCAGGCGACGCATTTCCTGAACCGCAGGGGTGAGACCGCGAAAAATCGCCTCTCCGATGAGGAAATGACCGATATTGAGTTCCCTCACTTCGGGAAAGGCCGCGATGGGTTGCACCGTGTCATAGGTCAGGCCGTGGCCTGCATGCACCTCCAATCCCAGGGAATGCGCGAATACGGACATCTCGCGCAGGCTTTCAAGCTCGCGGTCGCGCTGCTCCAAGTGGCCCTCGGCATGGGCATCGCAATAGGCGCCGGTATGCAGTTCGATCACTTCGGCCCCGATGCGATGCGCGGCCTCGATCTGCTTGCGATCGGCTGCGATGAAGATCGACACCCGGCAACCGGCATCGCGCAGGGGTGCTATGAAATGCGCCAGCCGGTTCTCTTCGCGTGCAACTTCCAGCCCGCCCTCGGTCGTGCGTTCCTCGCGCTTTTCGGGCACGATGCAGACCGCGTGGGGCTTGTGGCGCAGGGCGATCTTCTGCATCTCCTCGGTTGCAGCCATCTCGAAATTCAAAGGCACGGTCAGCGCCGCCATCAACCCTTCGATATCCGGGTCGGTGATGTGGCGCCGGTCCTCGCGCAGATGTGCGGTGATTCCGTCGGCGCCGGCCTCCTCGGCCAGCTTCGCCGCGCGAATCGGATCGGGATAGGCGCCGCCGCGGGCGTTTCGAACCGTTGCCACGTGGTCGATATTGACGCCGAGGCGCAGGGAAGTGTCAGGCATCGCGAGCCTCCTTGGTTCCTTTTCGGCGCGACCCTACAGCGAAGTTTCCCGAAACGGCAGTCTCCGCTTCGGCCAATCTCTTGATCGCTTCGAACTTGGCGCGGATCTTCTCGCGACGGCGGTTCTGATAGGCGGCGATAAGCGGAACGCTGAGCCAGTACATGACAGTGGCCGCTATCACCCCGGGGATCAGACCGCCTACGAGGTAGGGAAAGAAGACCTCGTTGTAGAAAACGGTCAAGCCGTGCCAATCCGCCACATCCGCTGTGAAGACGGCCTTGAAATTATGCCAGAGGTCTCCGGCCGCGCTTTCGAATTTCCGCCCGAGAGAAGCCTCCTGCTGTTCGAACTCGGTCCCCAAAAGGAAGTGACCCAGCCGCATCGACACCGCGGCGATGGGGACAAAGGTAATCGGGTTGCCGAAAAAGGTCGCCATCAGCGAGGCGATGATGTTGCCTCGCATGATCCAGGCGATGAAGCCAGCGACAAAGAAATGCATCCCGAAAAAGGGCGTGAAGCTGGTGAATACACCGGCCCAGACCCCCCTGGCGATCCGGTGAGGCGTGTCCGGCAATCGCCGCACCCGGTGCTTGACGTACATAAAGGCGCGCGTCCACCCACCACGGGGATAGACAAGGTCCGAGGCGACCCGGGCAGGGCTTCTGCGATCACGTCGCTTGAATACCACCTCACGTCGTCCTTTCCGACACCCCTACTCGGCCCGGCCCCGTGCCGCGGCCTTGTCCCGGAACCGCTCGACCGCAGCGACATCGCTCTCCGCCTCGAGCATCAGCATCAGCGAATGCAACTGCTCCACGTCGCGCAGCTCGACACAGATCCGCAGGCGGTAGAAATCCGGCTTGCGGTCCAGAAACTCAAGGTTCGAGATATTGGCCTTCTTCTCGCCGATCAATGTGCAAATGCGCCCCAGCACCCCGGCATCGTTGCCGATGGTCAATTCCAGCGTCGTGCCATAGACCGCCGGGTGCGTGCCGGAGTGCCAATGGAGGTCGACCCAGCGCCCCGGCTGATCCTCGAATTCGCTGAGACGGTCGCAATCGATGGTGTGAACCACCACGCCCTTCCCGCGCGAGGTGATGCCGACGATGCGCTCTCCCGGGAGGGGTTCGCAACATGACGCGCGCTCATAGCTTTGTCCCGGCTCCAACCCGATCACCGCACGGCGTTGCGGCACGGTGTCGGAATCGTCGCGAGCCAGTTCGGGATAGACGGCCTCGACCACGTCATGTGCCGTCAGTTCGGCTGAACCCAGACGCGCCAGAAGCTCGTCGCGGTTCTTCAGACGCAAGTGCCGGGCGGCCGTTTCAAGCACCTTGTCGGTGGCCTTGCGCCCGACATGTTCGAAGCCTGAGCGGGCCAATTCCTGCCCCAGCTTGATGAAGCGTTCGCGGTCCACCTCGCGCAGCGCGCGGCGAATGGCCGTCTTGGCCTTGCCGGTCACGGCGATCTCGAGCCAGGTAACCTGGGGCGTTTGGCCCTCGGCGGTGATGATCTCGACCGATTGACCGTTCTTCAACCGGGTCCAGAGCGGCACGCGGATCCCGTCCACCTTGGCGCCGACGCAGGCGTGGCCAATCCGCGTGTGGATGGCATATGCATAATCGATCGGCGTCGCCCCACGCGGCAGCTTGACCACGTCACCCTTGGGCGTGAAACAAAACACCTGGTCGGAATACATCTCGAGCTTGACGGCCTCGAGGAAATCCTCGTGATCCTCCTCGCTGTCGAACTGCTCGGTCAGGTTGGCGATCCATTTGGCGGGATCGACGGCAAAGGGGTTTTCCGACCGCACGCCATCGCGATAGGACCAGTGCGCGGCCACGCCGGTTTCGGCCACGTCATGCATCTGGCGGGTCCGTATCTGCACTTCGACCCGTTTGCCATCTCGGCCCGACACGGTCGTGTGGATAGAGCGATAGCCATTCGACTTGGGTTGGCTGATGTAATCCTTGAACCGGCCCGGCACCGCGCGCCAGCGCTGATGTATGGCGCCCAGCACGCGATAGCAGTCATTCTCGCTGTCCGTGATGATGCGGAAACCGTAGATGTCCGACAGGCGCGAGAATCCCTGCTCCTTCTCCTGCATCTTGCGCCAGATCGAATAGGGTTTCTTGGCGCGACCGAACACCTCGGCCTCGATACCCGCCTTGTCGAGCTCATGGCGCATGTCGCCGGTGATGCGGTGGATCACGTCCCCCGTCTCGCGCTGCAAGGTGATGAAGCGGCGGATGATCGACTGGCGTCCCTCAGGGTTGAGGACGCGGAAGGCTAGGTCTTCCAGCTCCTCGCGCATCCATTGCATCCCCATGCGCCCTGCAAGAGGCGCATAGATATCCATCGTTTCGCGCGCCTTCTGCACCTGCTTCTCGGGCTTCATCGCCTTGATGGTGCGCATGTTGTGCAGCCGGTCGGCCAGCTTGACCAGGATCACCCGCAGATCCTTGGACATCGCCATGAAGAGCTTGCGGAAGTTCTCGGCCTGCTTGGTTTCGCGGGAGGAGAGCTGGAGATTGGTCAGCTTGGTGACGCCGTCCACCAGCATGGCAACCTCGCCGCCGAACATTTCGGCGACCTGGCCATAGTTGGCCTTGGTGTCCTCGATCGTGTCGTGCAGAAGGGCCGTGATGATCGTCGCATCGTCAAGCTGCTGCTCGGTCAGGATCGCCGCGACGGCGACGGGATGCGTGAAATACGGCTCGCCCGAATGGCGCGTCTGGCCTTCGTGCATACGTTCGCCGAACGCATACGCCTGTGCAATGCGGTCGGCGTTCGTTTTCGGATTGTAGTTGCGGACCAGCGCAATCAGGTCTTCGGCAGAAATCATCCGGTCCGCATCTCCCAGCGCAGCAGGTTCAGCCCTGCCCCTGCGCCTCCATCAGCGCGCGCAGCAGCTTCTCCTCCGACATGTCATCCTCGGCGGGCTTGTCGGATTCGGCTCCCATGAGCAGCGCCATCTGGTCCTCTTCGGGCTCGTCGACCTCGATCTGGGTCTGGTTCGACTCGATGAGGCGCTCGCGCAGTTCGTCCGCGCTTTGTGTTTCGTCGGCAATCTCGCGCAGGGACACAACAGGGTTCTTGTCATTGTCGCGATCCACGGTGATCGCCGCGCCAGCAGAGATCTCGCGCGCACGATGGGCAGCCAGCATCACCAGCTCGAACCGGTTGGGAACCTTGTCGACGCAATCTTCGACCGTCACGCGGGCCATGAGGGTACTCCAATTCAAATCCGTGGTCAGAAGGGGCCTATCTAAGTCCGAATCCGGTGATTGACAAGCGGGAATCCATGGAGTTCCGCCTCAGATCGGGCGTACCGCCTCACGATCCTCGGCGGGGAGTGCCGCGCACATCGCGGCCACGCTGAGGTTGAGGACCGGATGCACCCAGTCCCTTGCGACATCGGCCAGCGGGACGAGGACGAACGCGCGATCCTGAAGCCTGGGATGAGGCAGAACCAACTCCGAGGGAGCCTCCTCGACCTGATCCTCGGGCGGCAAGTCGCGCCATCGGGCCTGGGTTTCTGCATCGGGAAGTACGTCGGTGCCACAGGCGAGCAGATCCAGGTCCAGGGTCCGCATCCCCCAGCGTTGCGCGCGCGCCCTGCCGAACCGGTTCTCGACCTCGTGGAGGGAAGAAAGCAAGTCGCGCGGCCCGCGGCACGTCTCGATCACGGCGGCTGCGTTCACATAGTCGGGACCCGCACCCGCGGGGAAGCAGGGCGTCGCAAAAAACCGGCTGATTGCGCGAATCACCAACCCCTTGTCCGCCAGACTCTTCAGTGCCATTCTTAGCGTGACCTCTGGGTCATTGCCCTCGAACGGGAGGTTTGACCCCACGGCAACCAGACAGATTGACCGGATTTCGGTCATAAGACACCCTCGTTTCGCCTTGTGATACACTTGCGATACATGACAATTCTCCTAAATTGAGACCACCATTCCGCCGGATTTTATTATCACTCACTCACGGAACACGCGGCGAATGGTTCATACCGGAAGGAACAATTTATGTTTTACAAGGACGAACGGCTAGCGCTGTTCATCGACGGTTCGAATCTTTATGCGGCAGCCAAGGCATTGGGCTTTGATATCGACTACAAGCTTCTGCGGCAGGAATTCATGCGTCGCGGCAAGCTTCTGCGGGCCTTCTACTACACGGCACTTCTCGAGAATGACGAGTATTCGCCGATCCGCCCCCTTGTCGACTGGTTGCACTATAACGGGTTCACCATGGTGACCAAGCCAGCCAAGGAGTATACGGACAGCATGGGCCGGCGTAAGGTCAAGGGGAACATGGATATCGAACTCACCGTCGATGCCATGGAACTTGCGCCGCGCGTCGATCATATCGTGCTGTTCTCGGGGGATGGCGACTTCCGCCCGCTCGTGGCCAGCCTACAGCGGCAAGGGGTCCGGGTCTCGGTCGTCTCGACCATCCGAAGCCAGCCGCCGATGATCTCGGACGAGTTGCGCCGCCAGGCCGACAACTTCATCGAACTCGAGGAATTGCGCGACGTGATCGGCCGTCCGCCCCGCGAGGTCCCTGCCGAACCGCGCACCGTCGCCGCAAGCGGCGCGAAGTAACGGGTTTCCTGGTCGCCCGGGCCCGGGCGACCGGAACCGGCCACCGCACGCTGAAGCTGATGCATCGGGACGAAATCGGCCGGTCCCTCCTCCGACGTGGAGAGACCAGCCTTCTTCAAGTATCACCAGCTATCGAAAGAATTCAGCAGCCTTCAATTGCCGCCCGCATATCAAGGCGCGATGTCAGATTCGTGACAGGCTGGACGCGGCGCGCGCAAGACCTTACCTCTGCCCAGACAAGGAGGCGCGCATGACCAGATCCCCCCTCACCCTCTACCTTGCGGCTCCGCGCGGCTTCTGCGCGGGCGTGGACAGGGCCATCAAGATCGTCGAGATGGCTCTCGAAAAATGGGGCGCGCCAGTCTATGTCCGCCACGAGATCGTCCACAACAAATTCGTGGTCGACGGGTTGCGCGAAAAAGGCGCTGTATTCGTCGAGGAACTGGACGAGGCCCCCACCGACCGCCCTGTGATCTTTTCCGCCCATGGCGTTCCGAAATCCGTGCCCGCCGAGGCGCAGCGGCGCGAGATGATCTATGTCGACGCCACCTGCCCCCTCGTCTCGAAGGTGCATATCGAGGCCGAGCGCCACGCGCAGAACGGGTTGCAGATCGTCATGATCGGCCATCGCGGCCACCCCGAGACGATCGGAACCATGGGCCAGTTGCCAGAGGGCGAGGTGCTTCTGGTCGAAACAGTCGAGGATGTTTCTGCTCTCGAGGTGCGCGACGCCGAACGCCTTGCCTTTGTCACCCAGACGACCTTGTCGGTGGATGACACGGCAGGCATCGTTGCCGCCCTCAAGACACGCTTTCCAGCGATTGTCGGGCCGCACAAGGAAGATATCTGCTACGCCACGACCAACCGGCAGGAGGCGGTAAAGGCCATCGCACCCAAGGTGGACGCGCTGCTTGTGGTCGGTGCCCCGAACTCCTCGAACTCCAAGCGCCTGGTAGAGGTCGCGGCGAAAGCCGGCTGCGGGTATGCGCAACTTGTCCAGCGCGCGACCGATATCGACTGGCGCGCACTCGATGGCATCGGCAGCGTTGGCATAACCGCCGGTGCCTCGGCACCCGAAAGCCTCGTGAAGGAAGTGATCGACGCTTTCTCAGAGCGCTACGACGTCACCGTCGAGACGGTCGAGACCGCGACCGAAAATGTCGAGTTCAAGGTGCCTCGCGTCCTCAGGGTGCCTGCATGACGAGCATTCCACGCGTCCCCCTGGCCCTTGGGCTGGCAGGAGTGATTCCCTTTGTCTGGGGGGCTCTCACCTATTTGAACGGCGACCTTCAGGCTTGGGGGGCCAGCGCACTCGCCCCGCGTTTCGTGGGGCCCTACGTACAGCTTTTCTACGGCTCCGTGATTCTCAGCTTCATGTCCGGCGTCTTGTGGGGCTTCGCCACCAGGGCCGAGGGGCCGCGCGCGGCGTTGGGCTATGTCTTGTCCGTGATCCCCGCCCTCTGGGCGTTTTTCATGACGGGCGGCGGGCCGGTCTCTGCCGGTCTCAACCTGATGTTCGGCTTCGGCGGACTGCTCCTGCTTGACGCGGCTTTTGCCCATTGGGGCCTCACACCGTCGTGGTGGATGCAATTGCGAGTGCTGCTCACAGTGATCGCACTGGCCTGTCTCGCCGTGGGGGTCTTTCAGTGACAAACGAGACCGTCCGGATCTACGACGAGAAAGCCGCCGACTACGCGGCGATGACCGACGACTACAATACCGAAGACCCGCACCTGTCCGCGTTCATCGACGCGGTGCCCAAAGGCGGCCATGTGCTTGACCTCGGCTGCGGCCCGGGCATGGCCGCGGCACGGATGGTGGCGACCGGCCTGTCCGTCGATGCGGTTGATGCATCTTCCAGCATGGTGAACCTTGCCAATGGCCGCCAAGGGGTCACCGCCCGGCAGGCCAGTTTCGACCAGATCGAAGGCGCGGCGATCTACGACGGGGTCTGGGCCAATTTCAGCCTGCTTCATGCGCCGCGCGGCGACTTTCCACGCCACCTCGCAGCACTTCACCGGGCCCTGAGGCCGCGCGGCGCATTCTTCATCGGGATGAAGCTGGGCACCGGCGAAGGCCCTGATCGGCTGGGCCGTTTCTACACGTATTATTCGGAGGATGAATTGACTGAACTTCTTGCCGACGCAGGCTTCACCATCACCGGACGGCGTCATGGAAACGCGCCGGGGCTGGACGGCACGCCCTCCGACTGGATCGCGCTGGCCTCTCATGCCTGAGATCGTGGCCTATACGGACGGTGCCTGCTCCGGCAATCCGGGCCCCGGTGGCTGGGGTGTTCTGCTTCAGGCGAAAGAGGGCGACAGCATCGTGAAGGAGCGCGAGCTTTGCGGCGGCGAAGCCGGAACCACCAACAACCGGATGGAGCTTCTGGCCGCGATCACCGCGCTCGAAACGCTCGGGCGCGCCTCTTCCGTCACCGTGGTCACCGACAGCGCCTATGTGAAGAACGGCGTGACCGGGTGGATCCACGGATGGAAGCGCAACGGCTGGAAGACTTCGGCGAAAAAGCCGGTGAAGAACGTCGACCTGTGGCAGCGTCTGGACGAGGCACAGGCGCGCCATGACGTGACCTGGAAATGGATCAAGGGCCATGCCGGTCACCCGGAGAACGAACGCGCCGACGAACTGGCGCGCGCAGGAATGAAGCCTTTCAAACCGCAGAAGGCGAAAGGGTGACCATCCTTGCCCTGCTCGACTATGCCTCGGTCCTGGTCTTTGCTCTGACAGGTGCTTTGGTGGCCAGCCGGGCGCAGCTCGACCTTGTGGGATTTGCATTTGTCGCAAGCCTCACCGCCGTCGGCGGGGGCACGGTGCGTGATCTTCTGCTCAACAGGAACCCGGTCTTCTGGGTGGCCGAGCCCACCTATATCCTGATCGCCACCTCCGCCGCGCTGGTCGTGTTCTTCACGGCGCACCTCATGGAAAGCCGCTATCGCTGGCTCGTCTGGCTGGACAGTTTCGCGCTTTCCATAGCTGTGGCCGCAGGCACCGGTGTCGCACTGTCCTTGAACCAGCCTCCGGTTGTGGTCGTTCTCATGGGCATGAGCACGGGCTGCATGGGCGGGCTGATGCGCGATGTCGTCGTGGGCGAGGTCCCGCTGGTGCTGAAGCAGGGCGAACTTTATGTCTCCTGCGCCCTGGCGGGTGCTGTCGCGGCCGTGTCCGGCACCGCACTGGGCCTGTCGTCGCTCTGGGCGTTGATCCTCTGCGCCTGCGTCTGTTGGGTGTTGCGTGCCGGTTCGCTGCTCTTCGGGTGGCGCCTGCCCGTCTACAAGAGCCGCCCGCCCCGCATCTGACCCTAGCGCCGCCAATGCGTCGGCACGATGATCAGCGCGCCGATCGAAGAAAGGATGGCGTTCAGCCCCGGCGAGTTGAAGCCGATCCCGAACATGATCCGCACGAAGAAGAACAGGAACGCGCCACCCACGCAGATGATGATGGATTGCACATAGCCATTATGCGTGAAGCCGCTCTTCTCGGACACATAGCCCACGATCCCGGCGATCACGACGGTCCCCATCAGAACCATGAACATGGGCTCACTCCTCTCCCAGCCGCGCGCCCGCGGGCACCGGCCATCCCCGCAAGAACGTCGCGGCATCCTGGGCACCTTTCCCGGCGCGCTGCAAGCGGGTGAGTTGCACGGCGCCTGCTTTGCACGCGACGCGCAGCGCGTCATCAAGCACCTCGCCCGGGCGGCCCTCCCCCTCGGCAAGCCGTGCGCCCAGAAGTTTCACGCGCTCCCCCTCGACCATCGTCCAGGCACCGGGGAACGGGGAGAGGCCACGGATCTTGCGGTCGATCTCCTCGGCCGGGCGCGTCCAGTCGATGCGCGCCTCGGACTTGGAAATCTTCTCGGCATAGGTCACGCCCGCCCCTGGCTGCGGCTGCGGCTCCAGATCAGGCAAACGCGCCAACGCCTCGACGATCAGCTCGGCCCCCATCATCGACAGCCGGTCATGCAGCGCGCCGGTCGTCTCTTCCGTCCCGATGGAGGTGGCACGGCGCAGCAACACCGGCCCGGTATCCAGTCCCGCCTCCATCTGCATGATGCAGACACCAGTTTCGGCATCTCCCGCCATGATGGCCCTGTGGATGGGCGCGGCCCCGCGCCATCGCGGCAAGAGGCTCGCATGGATGTTCAGGCACCCGTGGCGGGGCGCATCCAGTACCTCCTGCGGCAGGATCAGCCCATAAGCCACCACCACCGCGACATCCGCATCGAGCGCGGCGAATTCCGCTTGTTCCCGCGCTCCCCGGAGCGAGACCGGATGGCGCACCTCCAGCCCCAACGCCTCGGCACGCGCCTGCACCGGGGTGGGCCGGTCCTTCTTGCCGCGGCCGGCCGGACGCGGCGGCTGGCAATAGACGGCGGCTATCTCGTGCCCGGCGACAACCAGCGCATCTAGCACCGGCACCGAGAAATCGGGCGTTCCCATGAAGACGATCCGCATGTCAGCCTGCCATTTTCCGCGCCTTGCGCAGCAGCATGTCACGTTTCACCTTGCTGAGGCGGTCGAAATACATCCGCCCGTTCAGATGGTCGATCTGGTGCTGCACGCTCGTCGCCTCGACACCCACGAAATCGCGCCGGTCGATCTGACCATACTCGTTGAGGAAACGCACCGTCACCGCGCGCGGGCGCTTGATCGTGGCGGACACGCCAGGCAGGTTCGGGCTCGCCTCGTCATGCTCGCGCAGCTCGATGGAGCTGTGCAGGATCTCGGGATTTGCCATTCGTACCGCCCGGCCCCGCTGCGTCGAGCCATCGACCACGGCAAGCCGCAGCATCACCCCGATCTGCGGCGCGGCAAGACCCACGCCCGGCATCGCCTCCATCGTGTCGATCATGTCGTCCCAGATGGCGCGGATCTCGTCGGTGATCTCTTCGACCGGCACCGCCTTGGTCCGCAGTCGTTTGTCCGGCCAGGGCAGGCAGTCGCGCACCGTCATGCCTGCGTCTCCAGGTACCGGCCCTCGATCTCGGGGCGCAACTGCGGCGCGATGCGGTCGAAATGCACCATGCCGTTGAGGTGGTCGAACTCATGCTGGATGCAGCGCGCCTCGAATCCGTCGAAATCGGCCATGTGAATATCTCCCTCGGCGGCGGTCCATTGCACGGTTACGGCCTTCCACCGCTCGACGGGCACCGACACACCGGGAATCGACAGGCAAACCTCTTCGCCCACTTCCGCCACGCGTTCGGCCGCCATGATCGAGGGGTTGATCATCGTCATCGGCGTGGGGCGCCCTTCCTTCCAGCCGCAATCCATCACGAAAAGCCGCTTCATGACGCCTACCTGCGGCGCGGCAAGGCCCCGGCCATTGGCCGCGTACATCGTGTCGAACATGTCGGCAATGAGTTGGTCCAACCGCGTGTCTTCGACCGGATCGCATTTCCTGGAAAGGCGCGGGTCTGGCCAGCGAAGGATTTCGAGAACGCTCACGCCCGGGCCATCTCGCGCTTGAGCTTCTGCATCTTGCGGGTGATCATCTGCCGCTTGAGAGGCTTGAGATAATCAATGAAAAGCTTGCCGTTCAGGTGGTCGATCTCGTGCTGAACGCAGGTTGCCCACAGCCCGTCGAATGTCTCGCGCTGCAGGTTGCCGTCGCGGTCGAGCCATTCGACCTCGACCTCTCGGGGCCGCGTCACCTCGGCATATTGATCGGGAATCGACAGGCACCCCTCGTCGTAAACGCTCACCTCGTCCGAGGCCGCCTTGATCTCGGGGTTGAACATCACCAGCGGGCGCGGCGCCGCCCCCTCCTCCTTGACGCAGTCGAGCACGATCAGCCGATCCAGATGGCCGACCTGAGGCGCGGCCAGCCCGATGCCCGGCGCGTCATACATGGTTTCCAGCATGTCATCGGCCAGGCGGCGCAACTCGTCGCTGATATCGGCGACGGGCTCGCAGACCTTCTTCAGGCGCGGATCGGGATGGATCAGGATCTTGCGTTTCATGACAGGGGATTTAGGCGATCACGCCCGCCATCGCAACGCCTCTTGCACCCGGCATTCAACAGGTTAGCTTCGCGCGCAATGAAATGACGGAGTGATGCATGAGTTTCGATGACCTGACCGAGCGCCGGGGCAGTTTCTGCGCCAAGTGGGATGCGATGGAGCCACTCTACGGCGTTTCGCCTGATGACGGGCTGCCGATGTGGGTCGCGGACATGGATCTGCCCGCGCCCGACTGCATTCTCGACGCTCTGCGCGCGATGGTGGACCACGGGATCTTCGGGTATTCGACCCTCGACAAGCCCTACAAGGAGGCGATCGGCTGGTGGATGCTGGAGCGACACGGCTGGCAGGTCGCGCCCGAGGCGATCTTCACCACCACCGGACTGGTCAACGGTGTGGGCATGTGCCTGGACGCCTACACGCAACCCGGCGACGAGATCGTCCTTTTCACACCGGTCTATCACGCATTCGCCAAGGTCATCCGCAATGCCGGGCGCAAGGTGGTCGAGCGGCAGATGATCCTCGATGCCGAACACTACAAGCTCGACTTCGAGGCGTGGGACGCGCAGATGACCGGCACCGAAAAGGTCCTGATCTTCTGCTCGCCCCACAATCCCGGCGGGCGGGTCTGGACCGAGGAAGAGCTGCGCGCCGTGGCCGATTTCGCGCGGCGGCACGATCTGCTGCTGATCTCGGACGAGGTGCATCACGATCTCGTCTTTCCCGGTGTGCGCCATATCCCGATGCAGAATGCCGCGCCCGAGATCGTGGACCGTCTCATCATGCTCACCGCACCGTCGAAAACCTTCAACATCGCCGGCCTGCATACCGGGCAGGTGATCATTCCCGACGAAACCCTGCGTGCGCCCTTCGCGGCGCGAATGTCGGCTCTGAACCTCTCGTCGAACTCCATGGGCCTGCGCGCGACGATGGCGGCCTATTCGCCCGAAGGCGCGGCCTGGGTGGATGAGCTGGTGCCTTATCTCGACGGCAACCGGAAACTGTTTGATGCGGCCATCGCCGAGATCCCGGGCCTGCGCTCCATCCCGCTCCAGGCCACCTATCTCTCCTGGATCGATTTCTCGGGCACCGGGATGACCCGCGAGGAGTTCACCGCGCGGGTTGAAAAGACCGCGAAGATCGCCGCCAATCACGGCACGACCTTCGGCACCGGCGGGGAAAGCTTTCTCCGGTTCAACCTTGCGACGCAGCGATCCAGGGTCGAGGACGCCTGCGAGCGGCTGAAATCGGCCTTTTCCGATCTGCAATAACAAGTGGGCCGAACCCGGCCCTTTAATCCTTGCCGAGATAGGCGACCGGCGCCTCTGCAGTGCGTTCGAAATCCAGCGCTGCATGGTCGGTGCTGGCTGTGTTGCGCTTGAAATCATAGCGCATCTCGCCGCCTTCTTCCTCGGCCGCCACGATCAGGCACTGGCACAAATGCTTTCCGCCGTCATAAATATCGACCAGCCCGCGCAAACGCGGGGTGGTCACGGCCTCGACGGCGAACCCGGTGCGCCACATCCGCAGCACCCTGTAGCTCTCGTCGCCAGCCTCCACGCGCAACCGGCTGGCCTTTTTCAGGGCCGCGATACGCGCCGCGTCAAGCGTGTCGCTGATCTCTTTCGGAACGTAGTTGTCCATCGCCGGATCCCCCGCAGAATCATCCTTAGTGTGGCGCAACCATATGGCGGATCAAGGGAAATCTGGACGCAGAGAAAATTGGCCTCCGAACGTGACCACAGCGACATTGGGCCATGTGCATCGGCGCAGCCCCATTGCGCGCGAGCAGGCATGGGCGGAACCATGGCAAGGGGCTAACCTTGAGAACAATGACACCGGCAAACGGAGGATGACCCATGGGGCTGCTCGTCGATGGCGAATGGAAAGACAAGTGGTACGACACCGACTCGACCGGGGGAAAGTTCGAACGATCCGAATCCCGGTTCCGCAACTGGATCACCCCCGACGGCGCCCCCGGTCCTTCGGGCGAAGGCGGGTTCGAGGCCGAGGCAGGTCGCTATCACCTTTATGTCAGCCTTGCCTGCCCCTGGGCGCACAGGACCACGATCTTTCGCCATCTCAAGGGGTTGACCGATCACATCGGCCTGTCCGTCGTGCACCCGCACATGCTGGGCCAAGGGTGGTCCTTCGACACGGATTTCGACTGTGCGACGGGTGACCCGCTCCACGGTTTTGGCCATGCGCACCAACTCTATACCAAGGCCGACCCCACCTATTCGGGTCGTGTGACCGTGCCCATCCTGTGGGACAAGAAGCGCGAGACCATCGTCTCGAATGAAAGCGCCGAACTGATCCGCATGTTCAACAGTGCGTTCGATGGCATCACCGGCAATACCGACGATTACTGGCCCGAGGAACTGCGCGACGCGATCGAAGATGTGAATGCGCGAATTTACGACACCGTCAACAATGGCGTCTACAAGGCCGGATTTGCCACCAGCCAAGAGGCCTATGACGAACCGGTGCGCGAGCTCTTCGACAGTCTCGACTGGCTGGAAGAGCGCCTCTCCACGAAACGCTATCTCATGGGGGACCGGATCACCGAGGCGGACTGGCGGCTTTTCACCACGCTCGTCCGCTTCGACAAGGTCTATCACACCCATTTCAAGTGCAACCGCAACAGGATCACCGACTACCCCAATCTCTGGGGCTATCTGCGCGAGTTGTACCAGTGGCCGGGCGTGGCCGAGACCGTGAATTTCGATCACATCGTCGAGCACTACTACTACAGCCACGACATGGTGAACCCGAACCGGATCATCCCGATCAACCCGCAGCCCGATTTCACAGCGCCGCACGGCCGTGATCAGCGCCCCGCGGCGTAATGCTCGACCATCGCCGCCAGGTCCTCTGGCGGCGTCCCGCTCTGCACATAGGCGCAGGCGTTCGGACTATGGGCAAAGATCGAACCGTCCGAGAAGAAGGTCGTGTTCGTCACGAAGATCACCCGCGCCTCGGGCCGGCGATAGCTTGCGAAATCGGCGACCGCCAACGCGCTGCCATCGTCCAGCACGAGGTCCAGAACGATGATCTCGAAATCCGAGGCATAGAGCGCGAGGATCGCAGTCTCCTGCGAGGCGACAAGCGTCACCTCGCAACCTTGGCGTTGCAGGTGGCGCTGCCAGAGCCTGCCAAGCTCCGGATTGCTTTCGACAATCAGTACTTTCATTTTCCGACACCTCGGCACTCTCGTTGCTTGTGCCGTCCCCGCATGAACCGTGATCTGCCCAAAGCCTTAACAAAACATTAACATGCACTGCACCAAGCCGTGACCCGGCGGATTTGCTTGTATGACCGGCGAGAATCCGCTTGAAACCTAGCCTGAGGACCCACCCGCAGCACGGAGCCTATCATGGCCGATGCAGACGACGCCCGCGCCGATCCACGCGGCCCCCGTGATCACGGAGGGGGACTCGATCATGCAATCGCCGCCCATGGGGGCACGAAAGCCGAATGGCTCGATCTCTCGACCGGGATCAACCCGCACCCCTTTCCCCTGCCCTCCTTTAGCGCCGAAGACTGGCAATCCCTGCCCGATCACGGCGCCTTCATCCGGCTCTGCCAAGCCGCACGTCGATTCTGGAAGGTGCCCGGTGAGGCCGCCATCCTCCCCGCACCCGGAGCGTCAACGCTGATCGCTAGGCTTCCCGCGCTGGCATCCACCGGCCGCGTCGAGATCACACCGCCCACCTACAACGAACACGCCGCGGCCTTTCACGCCCATGGCTGGCAGGTCACCGAGAACGGTCCGGCCGATGCGCGCGTTCTCGTGCACCCCAACAACCCCGACGGACGTCTGTGGACAGCGGCCGACGCAAACGCCCCTTTCACCGTGATCGACGAGAGCTTCTGCGACATAGCACCCGACGCCAGCCTCGTGCATCTCGCGGCGCTTCCCGGCCGGATCGTTCTCAAGAGTTTCGGAAAGTTCTGGGGTCTGGCCGGCCTGCGCCTGGGATTTGCCATCGCACGGCCGCAGGTGATCGAGCGGCTCAATGACCTCAGCGGGCCCTGGGCGGTTTCCGGACCCGCGCTGCGCGTCGGCGAGATGGCGCTTCGGGATACCGAATGGGCCCAACGAACACGCCAACGGCTTTCGGCGGAGGCCGAGCGGCTGGACCAACTGATGACAGGCCGCGGAGCGCGGCTTTGCGGCGGCACATCGCTTTTCCGGCTGTACCAGCTCGAGAATGCCGCCGCCTGGCATGACCGGCTGGCCCGTGCCCGCATCCTCACCCGGATCTTTCCTTATTCTGATCACCTGATCCGTCTGGGCCTGCCGCCCGAACACGGCTGGGACAGGCTGGAGGCCGCATTGTGACCACCGCTTTCGTTCTAGCCTGCGCCATGCTGCTGGATGCCGCCCTGGGCGAGCCGGATTGGCTCTGGTCGCGGCTGCGCCACCCCGCCGTACTGTTCGGAGATGTCGTGGGCTTCTGCGACCGGCGCTTCAATCGCGGGTCCCACCGGCGCCTCAAGGGCATGGCGGTGGCCGCCGCTCTGGCCATCGGCGCACTGGTGCTCGGCACCGCGCTGGCGCAGCTGGGCTGGATCGCGGAGATCGTCATCTGCGCGGTGCTTCTCGCCCAGCGTTCGCTCGCCCAGCACGTGCAGGACGTGGCGGAGGCGCTGCGCCTCTCCCTGCCGCAGGGGCGCAACATGGTCGCCCGCATCGTCTCGCGCGACACCTCCGAGATGGACGGTCCCCAGGTCGCCCGGGCAGCGATTGAAAGTGCCGCCGAAAACCTCAGCGATGGCGTGATCGCCCCGGCCTTCTGGTTCCTGATCGGAGGGCTTCCGGGCCTCTTCCTCTACAAGGTGATCAACACAGCCGACAGCATGATCGGTTACCTCAACGAAAGATACGCGGAATTCGGCTGGGCATCGGCCAAGCTGGACGACCTGCTGAACCTCCTGCCCGCGCGCCTGACATGCCTGATGCTGGTAGTGCTGTCCAATGGCTGGTCCCACTGGCGCGCCATCGTCGAGGATGCCGAGCGGCACATCTCGCCCAACGCCGGCTGGCCCGAGGCGGCAATGGCGCGCGCGTTGAACGTGGCGCTGGCCGGGCCGCGCAGCTATCATGGAAAGGTCCGACATCTCGCCTGGGTCAACGAGGACGCCCGAAAAGAGATCGGGCCCCGCGAGATCGAAAAGGCCGTGCGCCTGCTCTGGCAGGTCTGGGCGCTGGCGCTGGGGCTTGCAATCGCGATCTTCACGATCACCTATATGTTCTGAAGACCACAAGAGCCCGAAGGATTTTCATGCGCTTACTCAAGACCCTCGCTTCCTCGACCGCACTCTGCCTGCTGGCCGATCCCGGTTTCGCACAATGCGGCGGCAGCTTTCCCGTCTTCATCGACGGGTTGAAGGCCGAGGCCGTCTCGCGCGGTCATGACCGGGCGGCGGTCGATTCCTTCTTTCGCGGCGTGCGTCAGGACGGGGCGGTGCTCAAGGCCGACCGCGCGCAAGGTGTCTTCCAGAAACCCTTCATCGAGTTTTCCCGGCGTCTGATCTCGGCCAACCGGCTCGAGATGGGACGAAAGATGGACGCGAAATACGACAGTGTCTTTGACCGGATCGAGACCGAATACGGCGTCTCGCGCGGCGTCCTGCTGGCCTTCTGGGCGTTCGAAACGGATTACGGGGGCTATCAGGGCGATTTCAATACGCGCGACGCGCTGGTCACCCTCTCGCACGATTGCCGTCGTCCCGAGTTGTTCCGACCCCAGGTCTTCGCCGCGATCGAACTGTTCGAAAAGGGCGATTTCGAGCCTGACCGCACCACCGGAGCCTGGGCGGGCGAAATCGGCATGGTCCAGATGCTTCCGCAGGACATTCTCGACAACGGCGTGGATGCCGATGGCGACGGGCATGTCTCGCTCAAGACATCCGCTCCTGACGCACTTCTCTCAGGCGCCAAGATGCTCTCGCATCTCGGCTGGCGCCCGAACGAGCCGTGGTTGCAGGAGGTGAACGTGCCCGCCCGGATGGACTGGTCCCTGAGTGGTCCCGGCAAGCCGCGCCCTGTCTCGGACTGGCAGGCAATGGGCGTCGAGGCACGGAACGGAACGCTGACCGATCTGCCGGCCTCGCTGGTTCTTCCACAAGGCAAAGACGGCCCGGCCTTCCTCGCCTACCCGAATTTCGACGTCTATTTCGAGTGGAACCAGAGCTTCGTCTACGTCATGACCGCAGCTTATTTCGCCACCCGCCTCGAGGGCGCGCCGGTTTATGACGCCGGCAATCCCGATAACGGTCTCTCGGGCGATCGGATGAAGGAATTGCAACGCAAGCTTCAGGCGCGCGGCCATGATGTCGGCGGAATCGACGGCATTCTCGGCGCGGGTACCCGTGCGGCCGTGCAGGCCGAACAGGCGAGGCTGGGCCTGCCCGCCGATGCCTGGCCCACGCAAGCGCTTCTCGACCGGTTGTGAAAGGGCAGCCGGTCCGGCTCAGCGACGAATACCCAACTGGATCCGGACCGGCAGCTTGAGGTCGTGCTCGCGCACATAGACCAGCAGTTCGCGGTCATCGACCATCATGTCGCAACGGGAAAAACGGCGGCTGAAACTGAAGCAGACGTCGCCATCGCCATCGACTTTCATCATGCCGATCTTGACGCCATCCGCCAGCGCATCCGGCACCGCCAACGCCGCCTGCTAGCGCGGAGCGCGTCGAAAGCTGCTTCGATGGCGTGTCGTTGACGGGACGGTGACGGAGTAATCTGAAAAACTGGCCGTTCTGCCGATCTGACGCAATTTCATCGGGTCCGCCCCGGCAGAGGGTGCGAAGACAAGAAAAACGAGGAACAGCTTCAGGCCATACATACCTGATTTAACGCCATTTCCCCGCCCCGGTTCCCGGCGCCCGTCAGGCGACCATCGACTCTGCTCTCTTGAGGTCAACGGAAACCAGTTGGCTCACCCCTTGCTCCTGCATGGTCACGCCGAACAGGCGGTCCATGCGCGCCATGGTCACGGCGTGGTGGGTGATGATCAGGAAACGGGTGTCGGTCTGACGGCACATCTCGTCCAGCAGATCGCAGAAACGGGTGACATTCGCGTCGTCCAGCGGCGCATCCACCTCGTCGAGCACGCAGATCGGCGCGGGGTTGGCCAGGAACACGGCAAAGATCAGCGCCATCGCCGTCAGCGTCTGCTCCCCCCCTGAGAGGAGCGACAGGGTCGACAGCTTCTTGCCCGGCGGCTGACACATGATCTCAAGCCCCGCATCGAGCGGGTCGTCGCTTTCGACCATAACCAGGTTGGCTTCGCCTCCGCCGAACAGATGCTTGAACAGCATCGCGAAGTTCGAGTTGACCTGCTCGAAGGCCGTCAGCAGCCGCTCCCGTCCCTCGCGGTTCAGGCTGGCGATGCCGCTGCGCAAGGCCTTCACCGCCTCTTCAAGGTCGGACTTCTCTGCGTTCAGGGTATCGAACTCTTCCTGAACCTCCTTGGCATCCTCCTCGGCGCGCAGGTTGACCGCCCCCATCGCGTCGCGATTGCGCTTGTGGCGTGCGACTTCACCTTCCAGCACGTCCGCCGCGGGCATCCGCTCGGCGTCCACGCCCAGCCGGTCCAACAGCTGCTTGGGGCTGAGTTCCTGATCCTCGGCAATGCGGTCGGCCGCGGCCATCACCGCCTCGCGCGCCGAATCCGTTCGCGCCTCGGCCGCCGCCCGGGCCTCGCGCGCCTCGGACGCCAGCCTCTCGGCATCGCGCTCGGCGATAACGGCGTCGCGCTGGACGGTTTCAGCCTCGGCCAGTTTGTCGGCCGCGATCCGGCGCCGCGTCTCGGCGGCCTCGATCTGTTCGGCCAGCTCCTCGCGCGACTCCGCGATCTCCGCCGGTACCGCCATCGCCTCGGCCAGGTCGTCCTGCGAGGCTGCGCGCCGTTCGCCTAACTCCCCGATCCGTCGGTCGGCCGTCTCCAGCCGGTGCCGCCAGCCGCTGAGGTCCTTGGTGACCTCCTGGCTGCGGCGTTTGCGGGCATCGCCTTCACGGCGCAGTTCGTCATGCATCGAGCGGTGGGTCAGCATGGTGATGCGCGCCGCCTCGACGGTCTGCTTGATGTCCTCGACCTCGGCCCGCGCGGTGTCGAGATCGCCCAGATCGGCCAGCGCCTTCTCCGCCTCGCGCAGCTGGATCCGGGCGGCCATCGCATCCTCGCGATGCCGCTCCACCGCGAGGCCTGCCGTCTCCAGCTTTCCTGCACTCAGGTTGCGGTCCGCCTCGGCCCGGCTGAGCGCACGGGCAGCCTCCGCCACGCGCTGATCGGCGGCACGGCGGGCATCGCGGGCGCGGCGGTCGGCCTCTGTCACCTCGGCCAGGCGGCGCGACAGCGCCTCATGCGCGGCGCGCGCACCATCGGCCCGCGCCTCAGCCTGCGCAAGGTCCTGCTTCAACGCCTCCAGCCGGTTCAGCTGCTCCAACCGCATCGCCGCGGCCGAGGGCGCATCCTCCGCCCAGGCGCGGAACCCGTCCCAGCGCCAGAGATCGCCGCCGCGCGATACCAGCCGCTGACCCGGTTTGAGCTGCGCTTGCAGCCTCCCTCCCTCATCGGCATCGACCAGCCCGATCTGCGCGATGCGACGGCCCAGCCGGTCGGGGCCCGACACATACCGCGCAAGCGGCATCGCGCCGTCCGGCAAGGGTTGGTCGGCATCATAGCCCGTAATCTCGACCCAGCCCGAGGGACCGTCGCCCTCCACCAAAGGCGCCCGCAGGTCGTCGGCCAGCGCCGCCCCCAACGCCTTTTCATACCCCGGTTCGACCCGCAGCAGGTCAAGGATCTGCCCGCCCTCGGCGGTGTCGCGCTGCACCAGCTTGGCCAGTGCCGTGGTCTCGGCGCGCAGCGCGCCCAGTTCACCCTCGGCCTCGGATCGCTGTGCGCGGGCTTCGGCCTCGCGCCCCTGCGTCTCACCGCGCAACTCGTCGGCGGCGGTCAGTGCCTCCTCGGCGGCTTCGGCAGCCTCCTGCGCCTCGGCCTCGGCCTCTTGCGCCGCCTCGAACGCCTCGGCGGCACGCTCGGCGGCCTCCAGCGCGGTTTCGACGGTCTCGCGGGCGCGGGCTTCCTCAGCCTCGGACCGGGCGAGCGTCTTGCGCCCGTCCTCGACAAGGCGCTGCGCCGACTGGTGGCGGGCGGCAAGCCGCGCGACATCCTCGGTCACCTGGCTCAGATGGCTTTCCCGCTCCTGCAGGATGGCGGCGGCATCGCGTGCGGTTTCGGCGGCTTCGGCCAAGCGGTCGTCATGGCCCTCGCTGGCCTTCGCCAGTTCGCGCGCTTCCCATTCCAGCCGTTCGATCGTTTCGCCGGCATCGCGGTTCAAGCCGGTCTCGCGCTCGATATCGCGGCCCAGCTGGTCGATGCGGGCGGTCAGCGTGGCGATGGTCTGGCGCGCCCGCACCTCCTGGTCATCAAGCGCGTCATGCTGGACCTGGAGCCGCTGCAACACGCCCGCGGCGATAGCCTCCTCCTCGCGCAGCGGCGGCAGGCCCTCCTCCGCCTCGGCGCGGCGGGCGGCGGCCTTGCGGGCTTCGGCCTCGGCCCGAGAGGCTTCGGTGATCCGCTCGCGCAGCTTGTCCTCTGCCAGCAGGCGAGCCATGTCGGCCTCTTTCCAGCGGCGATAGAGCAGCATCCCCTCGGCCTGCCGCAACTGTTCTCCGATCTCTCGATAGCGGGCGGCCTGTCTCGCCTGACGCGCCAGCTGCGCCAGTTGCGCGGCGAGCTGTTCGAGAACGTCATCGACGCGGGTGAGGTTGGCCTCGGTCCCTTTCAGCTTCAGCTCAGCCTCGTGTCGGCGCTGGTAAAGCCCTGAAATCCCTGCCGCTTCTTCCAGGATGCGCCGACGCGCCTTGGGCTTGGCATTGATCAGCTCGGCGATCTGGCCCTGCCGGACCAGCGCCGGGGAATGCGCGCCCGTGGACGCATCGGCAAACAGCATCTGCACGTCGCGGGCGCGCACATCCTTGCCGTTGGTCTTGTAGGCGGATCCCACGTCGCGGGTGATCCGGCGCACGATCTCCAACTGGTCGCTGTCGTTGAAGCCCGAGGGGGCGAGGCGCTCGGAATTGTCAATGATCAGAGAGACTTCGGCAAAGTTCCGGGCGGGCCGCGTGGCCGTCCCGGCAAAGATCACATCCTCCATCCCGCCGCCGCGCATCGCCTTGGGGCGGTTCTCGCCCATGACCCAGCGCAGGGCCTCGAGCAGGTTCGACTTGCCGCAGCCATTGGGGCCCACCACGCCCGTCAGCCCGTCCGCGATGATGAGATCGGTCGGGTCCACGAAGCTCTTGAAGCCGGTCAGTTTGAGCCTGTTGAAACGCACGTGGCAGGGTCCATGATTCCTGTGGTCTTGGACTCTGCGCAATCAGGAGGGGCCGAGTCAACGCATGAGCGCTGTATATCGCGGATCATTGCAACTTATCCACAAGATATGGGCAAAATCCAGCTAGTAGGGTATGCAGTCATAGTCCCTGTAGATCGCCGCCCCGCCGCCTGTCGACCAGGATTCCGTCTCATGGCAATCATAATCCGGGCTGGCTCGCGCGGCCTGTAACAGGCGTTCTCCGGCGGTCCGATCACAGGCCAGGACACCCAGTTGAAGAGCGGAATCTCCAAGCACTTCCAGCACGTTACAGCCCGAGACCCGTTCCATTGCACGGCCAGCCTTGGGGCCTATGACCGCGAATCGCGCATCCCGTTCGGGCGTCACGCGGATGCTTTCGGCGAGGTTGCCACGTAGACGCACGTCGAAGAGGCTGCCCTCGACGGAGACGCGGGTGGGCTTTATCCCGCTGAAATGCGGCGAAGGCGTGTTGCAGCCCACAAGCAGAAAACAGAGCGGAATCCAGAGTAGTGCGCGCATCCCCGGACGATGGCGGACGAGACGTTAACAATCTCTTTCGGGTATGCGATTTGACCGTTTTGTACCGCGTCCCGGGACCCGATTGACCGCTTTGTACAAAATTCCGGCCGGGTTTTCGTTAACCCCACGGTAACATCCGAGGGGCAGACTGACCCGACCATGTTTCACCCTGCCCCCCCCCTCTCCATAGCCTCTGGCGCGCCCTTTCAGCGCTCGCGAAGCAGCTGACCCAGCCGCCGCATCCCCTCGTCGATCGCCGCCTCGTCGGCGCAGGAGAAGCTGAGCCGGAGCGTGTTCGCGCCCGACCCGTCGGCGAAGAAGGCCTGCCCGGGGACGAACGCGACGCGCACCGTGTCGAGCGAGCGTTGCAGCAGCGCCCCCGCGTCCACTCCCGGCGGCAGCGTGACCCAGACGAACATCCCGCCCTCGGGCCGGGTCCAGGTGACGCCTTCGGGCATGTTCCGTTCCAGCGCGCGCAACATCGCGTCGCGCCGCGCGCGGTAGGTCTCGCGCAGACCGGTCACATGGGCATCGAAGCAATGCCCGGCGACCTCGGCCACGGCCATCTGGTTGATCGTCGCCGAATGCAGGTCGGCCGCCTGCTTCAGCAGCACCATCTGCGCGATCACCGGCTTCGCCGCGACCGCCCAGCCCACGCGCAGACCCGGCGAAAGCGTCTTGGAGAACGAACCGCAATAGATCGTCCGGCAATCCTCGATCGTGCCCTTGCGCGCGATCTCCAGCGCGAGGATCGGCGGCACCGCCTCGCCGTCATAGCGCAGCGCCTGGTAGGCCGCATCCTCGATCACCGCGCAGTCCAGCGCCTCGCCCAGGTCGAGCACGCCCTCGCGCCCCCTCCGGTCAACCGTCTCGCCGGTCGGATTGGCGAAGTCGGGAGAGAGATAGGCGAACTTGACCCGACCACCCGCGCTTTCGGCCGCCTCGGCATAGTCGCCGGCGGCACGGTTGCCGTTGATGGCAAGCCGGTCATAGCGCGGCTCGTAGGCGTTGAAGGCCGCAAGCGCGCCCAGATAGGTCGGCCAGCCGACCAGCGCGGTGTCGCCCGGCGACAGAAAGAGCTTGCCCAGGTAATCCAGCGCCTGCTGGGAGCCCGAGGTGATCAGCACGTTCTCGACCGAACAGGCGATGCCGACCCGGGCCATGTGCCCCACGATCCAACGGCGCAGCGGCATGTAGCCCTCGCTGACCGAGTATTGCAGGGCCTGGCCCGCATGGGCGCTGTCGAGCGCGGTTTCGAAGGCTTTCGAGAACGCCTGCGCCGGGAAAAGTGCGGGATCGGGAATGCCGCCCGCGAAGGAGAGGATGCCCGGCTGGTCCAGCAGTTTGAGCAGCTCGCGGATCTCGGAGGCTTTCATGCGGGTCGCGCGGGTGGCGAAGATGCGGTCAAGGGCCATGGGTTCCTCCCTCCTGGGCCCGGAAAACCTGCGAATTGGCGCGACCCATGTCAACATTGCTGACCTGTTGTTACAGAAGCTGTGAACGCATCCGGCTTGCGGCCTGCCGCGCGTGGTCATATGTCTTGACCAATCGCAACGGGTCAGGTCATGCCCTTTCAGAAGATCCAGTCCGAACGCCTGTCCACGGCCGTCGTCCGCCAGATAGAGCTGTTGATACTGCGCGGCATCCTGCGTCCGGCAGAGCGGCTGCCCTCGGAGCGCGAACTGTCCGAGCGGCTGGGCGTCTCGCGCCCCTCGCTGCGCGATGCGGTGGCCGAGTTGCAGGAGCAGGGCCTGCTGACCACGCGCGCCGGGGCCGGGATTTACGTGGCCGAGGTGCTGGGCAATGCCTTTTCGCCGGCGCTGGTCAAGCTCTTCTCCACGCATGACGAGGCGGTGTTCGATTATCTCGCCTTTCGCCGCGACATGGAGGGACTGGCCGGAGAGCGCGCCGCACGGCTTGGCTCGGACAGTGATCTCAAGGTGGTGCAGGCGATCTTCGACAAGATGGTGGCCGCGCACAAGAGCCGGTCCAGCGACGAGGAAGCGCGGCTCGACGCGCAGTTCCACATGGCGATCATCGAGGCAGGCCACAACGTCGTGATGCTGCACATGATGCGCTCGATGTTCGACCTGCTGCGCGAGGGCGTATTCTACAACCGCAAGATCATGTTCCACCAGCGCACGACGCGCGAGGCGATCCTGAACCAGCACCGCACGATCAACGAGGCGCTCCAGGCGCGAGACCCGGCCGGGACCCGCGCGGCGATCGAGGCGCATCTGAGCTATGTCGAACGCGCCCTGGCGGACCAGATGCGGGCCGAAAAACACGAAACCATCGCGCGCCAGAGGCTTGCGCAGGAACTGGGCGAAGGCTGACGCGCGGATCACGTGACCGGGCCGGGACGGCGATGGTCGGTCGCGGCAGGCTACGCGCCCGAAGGGCGCCAGGCCCAAGGCCCGGAGGCGTCCGGCGCAGCCGGGCGTCGACGGGGCGCGGGAGCCCCTCCTTCTGCCGCAGACCGGCGGGTTCGGCGCTGTCGCTACACGCAGGAACGGTGCGGCCGGTCGGGGTTCAGCCATGTCGGCCCTCGACGAACTGGCGCGTTCGGGGATGCTGCGGCGCCTTGAATATCTGATCGGCCGGGCCGATCTCGAGCAGTCCGCCCATGTGAAAGAAGGCGACGCGATCGGCCAGTCGCGCGGCCTCCATCATGGAATGGGTGATCACCACGATACCGTGATCGGCGCGCAGATCCAGCATCAGGTCCTCGGTCCGCGCCGTTGCGATTGGGTCGATGGAGCCGGTCGGCTCATCCATGAGCATGATCTCGGGCTGATAGGCGAGCGCCCTCGCGATGCACAGCCGCTGCTGCTGCCCGCCCGACAGCGAGGTGCCCTCCAGCCTGTGCAGCTGAACCTTGACCTCGTCCCACAGATGCGCCCGGCACAGGCAGGATTCCACAGGGGCGTCAATCTCGGCGCCCGGGCGCATCAGCCCGTGAAGGCGCGCCATAGGCGACGTTCTCGTAAAGCGAGGCGGGAAACGGGTTCGGTTTCTGTGCGACCCGGCCGAAGCGGCGGCGGTGGATGGACGGGTCGATGCCGGGGTCGTGGATCTCGACATCGCCCATTCGGATGGCGCCGGTGATGCGCACGTCCCGGCTGCCGTCATGCATCCGGTTGAGGCATTTGAGCGCCGTGGACTTGCCGCAGCCGGAGGGGCCGATGGAGGCCAGGATCTCGTTGGGATAGAGATCGAAACCGATGAGGGCCTGCTTCTCACCATAGAACAGCGAAAGCGCTTCGACCGACAGGAGAGGCGGGGCATTGCGCAGGAGGGGCGCGGGAATGGGCGCCGCGAGATTGATCCGGTCCAACATCGGATCTCCTCTCATGGCTGACGCGGAAAGACGTAGCACGCGGGGTGCCGGGCGGACCTGGATCTGATCCCGACTGGCGGAAAACTCTACAAAAGCTTCACCCGGACGCCAAGAACCCGGGCCGAGACCCGGGTTCCTGAAACTGTGCCGTCTGTGAGGCCGGTCAGTGCAGCTTGGCACCCAGCTTGTCGATCGAGTCGTCGATCAGCTTGTTGGCATGTGCCGCGTTCATCTGCTTGGCCAGCACGTCGCCCGCGGCCACGACCGCGATGGCGATGGCCTGATCGCGGACTTCCTTGATCGCCGAAGCCTCGGCCGAGGCGATCTGGTCCTTGGCGCTGGCCATGCGGCGCTCGATCGAGACCTCGAGGTCCTTCTTGGCCTGGTCGGCGGCGAGCTTGGCGTCTTCCTGGGCGGCGGCCACGATCTTGTCGGCCTGCTCCTGCACGTCCTTGTGCTTGCGCTCGTAGGAAGCGAGCAGGCTCTGGGCCTCCTCGCGGAGCGCGCGCGCCTCGTCAAGCTCGGACTGGATGCCCTTGGCCCGGTTGTCGAGCGCATCGACGATCATGCCCGGAACCTTGAAGTAGACCAGCACCGCGATGAACAGGATGAAGCCCAGCAGGACCACGAAATCCGTGTTGCCCAGCGAGAAGAAGGGCCCGGAGGCGGCCAGCGCGGGGCTGGCGAAACCGGCGGCGAGGATGAAGGCGAGAATGTTGCGCATGTCGCTTATCCTTTCATCCGGGCATCGACGGCCTGGTCCACGGTGGATTGATCCGCCTCGCCGCCCAGGGCGGTGACCAAGGCGGCCGCGGTGTCGCGGGCCACTTCCTTGACGCTTTCGACCGCGCCGGCGCGGATCTCGGCGATGGCCTTTTCCGATTCAGCGGTCTGGGCCGCGATCTCGGCATCGGCCTTGGCGATGGCCTTGTCCAGGTCGGCCTGGATCTCGGCGCGGGCCTCGGCGGCGATGCGCTGTGCCTCGGACCGGGCGTCGGCCAGTGCCTTCTTGTAGGCTTCCTCGGCCTCGACGGCCTTGGCCTTGAGGTCTTCGGCCGCGGCGAGGTCGTTGGTGATGGTTCCGGTCCGCTCGGCCAGGATCGCCGCGATACGCGGAAGCGCCACACGGGACAGGACGAGGAAGATGACGACCAGCGTCACGACCAGCCAGAAGATCTGGTTCGGGAACCAGTCGAAGCAGAGCTGCGGCATGCCGATGGCACTGCCGTAGGAGTCGACACAAGTGCCGGCGGCCTCTGCGGCTATGGGTTCTGTCGCCATGTTGTCCTCCGTCGGAACGTTGTCTTTACAACGGGTGGGCCGCTATGGCCCGGCCGCACCCGCGCGTAAGGATCAGGTTCCGCAGATCAGACGGCGAACATCAGCAGGAGCGCGACGAGGAACGAGAAGATCCCCAGTGCTTCCGCGAATGCGATGCCGATGAAGAGGGTCGCGGTCTGCGATGCTGCAGCCGAGGGGTTGCGCAGGGCGCCGGCCAGGAAGTTGCCGGCCACGTTGCCCACACCGATTGCGGCTGCGCCGGAACCGATTGCTGCCAGGCCTGCGCCGATATGTGCGAGATCGCCTTCCATGATGTATCTCCTTACGATTGGAAGTTTCGATATTGGGATGTTCGGGGGTGTAGGGCGGGGTTCACCCCGCCGCTGCCTTAATGGTGCGGATGCAGCGCGTCCTTGAGGTAGACGCAGGTCAGGATGGTGAACACGTAGGCCTGGATGAAGGAAACCAGCACCTCGAGCCCGTACATGGCGGTGATCGCCAAGACCGAGACCGGCGAGATCACCGCGACGGCGGCGAAGCCCGCGAAGACCTTGATCACCGCGTGGCCCGCCATGACGTTACCTGCAAGACGGATGGAGTGGCTGACCGGGCGGACGAAGTAGGAGATCAACTCGATCACGGCAAGGATCGGGCGGAGCGCCAGAGGCGCGCTCGACACCCAGAAGAGGCCCAGGAAGGCCGTCCCGTTCTTGACGAAGCCCAGGATGGTCACGGTCAGGAACACCGCGAGCGCCAGAACCACGGTCACCGCGAAATGCGAGGTGGTGGTGAAGGCGGTGGGGATGAGGCCCAGGAAGTTGGCGACCACGATGAACATGAACAGCGTCATGACATAGGGGAAGTATTTCACGCCGTCCTTGCCGCAGATATCCTCGAGCATCTTGTAGATGAAGCCGTAGGACAGTTCGGCCACCGACTGCATCCGGCCGGGAACCACCGCGCGCCTGGAGGTCGAGAGCACCAGCAGGCCGATGATCGCGAGGATCGCGAAGAACATCCACAGCGTCACGTTGGTGATCGAGTACCAGGCGATGGTGTCGCCGAAGAGCGGCTTGACGATGAACTGGTCCATCGGGTGGAAGACCAGGCTGCTGCCCTCTGCTGCGTCTGTCGCGGTTGCCACGTTCAGTCCCTCTCGTCCTTGTGGGCGTCCGGTTCGGCGGCGCCCGATTGCTTCGCCTGGAGCTCGCGTGCGCTGCGGAGCATGACGTTCACTCCGGCGGCGAGGCCCAGCAATGTGAACAGCACCAGGAAGATCGGGATGGTCCCGAACAGGCTGTCCAGCCCGTACCCGATGCCGAATCCGATCCCCAGACCGGAAATCATCTCGATGACCATCCGCCAGGCGAGCTCGCCGCCGGAATAGTCGCTGTCGGCGCGGGGAGCGGGCTGCTTGGCCTTTTTCGCCGCCTCGAGCTTGGCCTCAAGCTGCGACAGTCGCTGCTTTTGGTCGTCCTCGGTCACCGGCGTTTCCTCGCGCGTCGTTGGGCATGGTGCTACGGCGCGGAGGGGTCGGAGTCAACGCTGTTCGTCGGGGCGAGAAACAGATTTCAACTCGTTGTTTTATATGTGATTTCTGGCAGTCATATCGCGGGGTGCAAAAGCGCCGCAGCCGCTGTTAGCGCCAAAGGGCGCCTTCTGGCATATTCAACCGGATGGTTGACCATGGCCCGCTTGTGTGGTTCTGGCGGATCATGTCCGCCGATCTCGACACCGTCTTTGCGGCCCTGGCCGATCCCACGCGCCGCGCGATCCTCGCGATGCTGCTGGAGGATGACATGGCCGTGACCGATGTGGCCGAGCCTTTCGAGATGTCGCTGGCGGCGATTTCCAAGCATCTGGGCATCCTGACCCGCGCGGGGCTGATCGCGCAGGAGAAGCGCGGCCGAGTGAAATGGTGCAAGCTGGAGCCCGACGCCATGCGCGCGGCAAGCGTTTGGATGCAGGGCTTTGGCCAGTTCGAGCCGGTGAACCTGGACGCGTTCGAGCGGTTCCTGGCGCGCGAGCTGGAGAGCGGCGCGGAAGGTTAGCGCGCGGTGCTGCGGGCCAGCTCCTCCTCGGGTTTGAGCAGGATGAGGAGTGCGACGACGGTAAGCGCGATCCCTACCAGAACGAGGCCCGCGGGCGCGCCGTTGCCAAGCGCCATTTCCCAGCAGATGACCCATGTCGGCGTGAGATAGGTATAGGCCATGACCTTGGCCGAGGGCAGGTAGAGCGTGGCGTATTGCAACAGGACGAAGGTCGCGGCGCTGGCGAACAAGGCGACGTAGAACAGCCCGATCCAGACGATGGCGGGCAGCGTGGCCCAGTCGGTCGCGATGATGTCGGACCATCCATAGACGGTGAGGATCGCGCCGCCCGCGACCAGCATCCCGAAGGTGAAGACCACGGCGGATTCGCCCCTGTTGAGCTTGCGCACCATCGGCGTGTAGATCGCATGCGCGACGCAGCCCCAGAAATAAACGATCTCGCCGCCGCCGATCTCGAAGGCGCGGAAGGCGGACCAGTCGGCGCGGAAGATCACCCAGAGCGCGCCCAGCGCGCCGATGGCCAGCGCCAGCGCCATGCGCGCGGTGGTGACCTGGCGCAGCAGGATGTAGCCGAAGAGCGCCGACATCACCGGGGTTAGGGTGAAGACGGCCGCCGCGCTGACCGGCCGCGCGGTTTTCAGACCCTCGAACATCAGAACGAAATAGGCCCCGAAGAGCCCGCCCAGGACCAGATAGCGCCAGGGCGCCTGCGCGGCGCTGCGGGGGATGCCGGTGGTGGCCATCGCGACCGCGCCGATCACCGCCGCCGCGATCCAGAAACGCGCGGCCATCAGCGCGGCGGGCGCGACCTCGTTCGCGATCATGGCGCCCAGCGAAAAGCTGCCGGCGACCAGCGCCGAGAAGGTGAGCATGGCGAGATGCCCGCGTGCGGCGGGACTCATGTCGCCCAGTCCTGGGCGCGGGCCTTGATGAACTTGAGGAAGGTCTGCACCTTGGTCGTGCGGTGCAGGTCGACATGGGTCACCAGCCAGAGCTTGCCTGACCAGTCGGGCACCGGGTCCATCACCTCGACCAGCTCGGGGTGGCGGGCGGCCTCCCACCTGGCCATGAATCCGATCCCGGCCCCGGCCAGCACCGCCTGTTCCATCGAGGCGCCGTCGGTGCCGCGGAAGGTGATCGACCCCACAGGCGCATTGGCGCGCAGCCACCGGTAGAAGGGCGCGCGCGAATTCTCGTCGTCATGACCGATGAAGTGATGCCCGGCGAAATCCTCGACCCCGGCGGGCTTGCCATAGGTGTCGATATAGTCGCGGCTGGCGAAGAGGCCGATCGTCTGCGCGACGAAGGGCTGCACCACGTTGTCGGGCTGGTCCGGGGCGGCGCCCGCTCGGATGGCGACATGCGCCTCGCCATATTCCAGGCGGAACAGGCGGTCGCCGGTGAGGTAGCGCAGGATCAGCCCGGGATGGAGGCGCTGGAACTCTGTCAGGACGGGCACGATCAGCGGGGCGAGCGAGGCGAGCGAGGTCACGACGAGCTCTCCGGAGACATCGTCGCCCTGCCCTTTCAACCGTCCGACGAGCTGGTTGAACTGGTCCTCGGTCGCCTGGGCCACGCGCAGTAGGTCCTCGCCCGCTTCGGTGGGCGTGTAGCCGCGCGCGTGCCGCTGGAAGAGCTTGACGCCCAGCCGCCCTTCGATCGCATCGATATGGCGGATGACGGTGGCGTGATGCACGCCCAGCACCTCGGCCGCGCCGCTTACGGTGCCCATGCGCGCGACCTGATAGGCGGTGCGCACCTCGTCCCAGTTCTCCATGTCGCACCCTTATGTGCAAAAACCCACAGTTGCTGTTGATGTAGCCGAGTTGCGTTCATCCATGCAATGACCAATTTGTAGCGGACCAGAGACATGATCCTTGAAAGGACCCGCCCCATGGCACAGACCATCCTGCATATCGACGCCTCGGCCCGCCGCCAGGGCTCCACCACCCGCGCATTGTCCGAGCGCGTGGTGCGCCGCCTTGGTGCGGACCGCATCATCCGCCGCGACCTGGCGACGCCGCTGCCGCTGCTGACCGAGGAATGGGTGAGCGCGAATTTCACCCCCGCCGATCAGCGCGACGACGTGCAGCGCGACATCCTGGCATTGTCCGACGAGCTGGTGGAGGAGCTGCGCGCCGCGGACACGGTCGTGATCGGGCTGCCGATCTACAATTTCTCGGTTCCCGCCGCGTTCAAGGCCTGGATCGACCTGGTGGCCCGGGCCGGCGTGACCTTCCGCTATACCGAGAACGGCCCCGAAGGGCTGCTGACCGGCAAGCGGGCCGTGTTGGCCATCGCCTCGGGCGGCACGGCGGTGGGCTCCGAGATCGACTTTGCCACCGAATACGCGCGACATGTGCTGTCCTTCGTGGGCATCACCGATGTCGCGATCGTCGCCGCCGACCGCATGGCGCTGGACCCCGATGGGACGGTTCAGGCCGCCGAGCGTGCGGTGGACAACCTGGCCGCCTGATCCGCCACTCACATCCCGGGCGCTGACGCCGGTCCCCATGCGGGGCCGGCGTTTTTCATGTCTCGGCGCGGTTCGCGAAGAAGCGCGCGAGCACGAAGAAGCCCCCCGCCAGCAGCGCGGGCAGCAGGAAGATGCGGAAGATGAAGACCGAGAGCAGCGCCATGTAGCTGCCGATCAGGTCGTCGGCGCGGGTCCAGATGTTCTGTGCCAGTTCCTGGTATCGCCCCGCCTCGTCCAGCGAGCCGCGCAGACTGTCCCACCAGCCTGCCGATTGGTCCGGTACCGGCGCGCCGACGGAGGCGGTGATCTCGGCGATGATGGTCTCATGCCGGGTCAGAACGTCTCCGGTCAGCCAGTCGGCCAGTTCTGCCGACAGCACGAAGGAAAGCGGCAGGGCCAGCAGGAAGAAGCCGCCATACCAGACGAGGCGCCGCGAGAGCACCGAGACCACGTCGCGCGGGCCCAGCAGCCGGTCTGATATCCACAGGAGCGTCGCCACCACGATCATGCCCGCCCCCACCGCGCCCACGGGCCCCATGGCGACGGCGAGGATGCCGGTGGCGAGCATGAGCGTGAAGACGACGCTGGCGATGCGTTCGATCGTGTCATCCACGGGTTCGAGCATCTTGAGCGGCTGGGCCGAGCCGGAGGCGATGAAGACGCTGCCCTCGACCTCGATCTCCTGCGCGGTCGAGAGCACGGCGTTGAGCGTCCGCAGCCCGACATAGGTCGCAGCACTCGCCGCCGCGATGGAACTGGCATAGCGCTGTGCGGCGTTGGCGAGAGGATTGTCCTTGTAGTAGACCGCCGCGCCCAAGGAGAACGCGGCGATCACGATGAGCCAGATCAGCGGGGTGCGCCGGTCAGCCGTCCTTGCGGATGGTCTCGTTCTTCGGGTCGTAGGGGCTGTCACAGGTAACGGTCGCTTCCCAGAGCTTGTCCTGCATGCGGACCTTGAGTTTCGTGCCTTCCACGGCGAATTCAGGCTTCACATAGCCCATCCCGATGGATTTCTCAAAGGCCACCGAATAGCCGCCCGAGGTCAGACGGCCCACGCGGGTGCCATCCTCGGCATAGAGCGCCTCGCGCCCCCAGGGATCGGCATCGTCCGGCCCGTCGATCAGCAGGGTGCAGCATTTCACGCGCACGCCGGTCTCTTCCAGCTTCGCCTTGCCGTGGAACTCCTTGGACAGATCCACGAAGCGCGGCAGGTCGGCCTCGAGCGGGGTGGCGTCGCGGCCAAGCTCGTTGCCAAAGGCGCGATAGCTCTTCTCCTGCCGGAGCCAGTTCTGCGCCCGGGCGCCAACAAGTTTCATCCCGTGCTTCTCGCCCGCCTTTTCCAGCAGGTCGAAAAGGTAGTTCTGCATCTCGATCGGGTGGTGGAGTTCCCAGCCCAGCTCGCCGGTATAGGCCACGCGGATGGCGCGGACCGGACACATGCCCAGCTCGATGTCGCGCGCCGAGAGCCAGGGGAAACGCTTGTTCGAGAGCGCCGTTTCCGGCTCGGCATCCTTGATGACCTCGGCCAGCACGTCGCGCGATTTCGGTCCGGCGATGGCGAAGACGCCCCATTGGGTGGTGACGTCCTGGATCTCGATATAGCCGAACTCCTCCATCTTGTCCTCGGCGGCCTTGCGGAGGTAGTCGGCGTCATACTCCGTCCAGGCGCCGGCGGAGACGCAGTAATACTCGTTCTCGGCGCGGCGCACGATGGTGTATTCGGTGCGCGTGGTGCCGTGATCCGTGAGCGCGTAGGTCAGGTTGATCCGGCCCACCTTGGGCAGCTTGTTGCAGGTGAACCAGTCGAGGAACGCGGTGGCGCCCGGCCCCTTGACCACGTGCTTGGAGAAGGCGGTGGCGTCGATCAGGCCCACACCCTCGCGGATGGCCTTGGCCTCCTCGACCGCGTATTGCCACCAGCCGCCCCGGCGGAAGCTGCGCGCGTCGTGGTCGAAATTGTCATCTGCATCGAGCGGGCCGTAATAGTTCGGCCGTTCCCACCCGTTGACCCAGCCGAACTGCGCGCCGCGCGCTTTCTGCCGGTCATAGGCGGGCGCGGTGCGCAGGGGCCGGCAGGCGGGGCGCTCCTCGTCGGGGTGGTGGAGGATGTAGACGTGCTCGTAGGCTTCCTCGTTCTTGCGCGCGGCGAATTCGGTCGTCATCCAGTTGCTGGAGTACCGCTTGGGGTCGAGGGACGCCATGTCGATCTCGGCCTCGCCCTCGACCATCAGCTGGGCCAGGTAATAGCCGGTGCCGCCCGCGGCGGTGATACCGAAGGAGAAGCCCTCGGCCAGCCAAATGTTGCGCAGGCCCGGCGCGGGGCCCACCAGCGGGTTGCCGTCGGGGGTATAGCAGATCGGGCCGTTGTAATCGTCCTTGAGCCCCACGGTTTCCGAGGACGGAATCCGGTGGATCATGGACATGTATTCCTCTTCGATCCGCTCCAGGTCGAGCGGGAAGAGGTCGGCGCGGAAGCTGTCGGGCACGGAATATTCGAACCGCGCGGGCGCGTTGCGCTCGTAAGGTCCCAGGATCCAGCCGCCGCGCTCCTCGCGGACATACCACTTGGCATCGGCATCGCGCAGCACGGGATGCTCGGGGTTGCCGGCCTTGCGGTATTCGACCAGGGCCGGGTCGGGCTCGGTGACGATATACTGGTGCTCGACCGGGATGGCGGGCATCTTGATGCCCAGCATCCGCGCGGTGCGCTGCGCGTGGTTGCCCGAGGCGGTCACGACATGTTCGGCAGAGACCACGACCTGCTCCTCGCCCGGCACGAGGTTGCCACCCTTCTCGACCATCCTGGTCAGCGTCACGTCCCAGTGATCGCCCTTCCACTCGAACGCGTCGGCCTGCCACTTGCGCTCGATCGCGACACCGCGCTGGCGCGCGCCCTTGGCCATCGCCATCGTCACGTCGGCCGGGTTGATGTAGCCGTCGGTCGGGTGGTAGATCGCGCCCTCCAGGTCCTCGGTGCGCACCAGCGGCCAGCGATCCTTGATCTGGGCGGGGGTCATCCACTCGTAGGGAACCCCGCAGGTCTCGGCGGTGGCGGCATAGAGCATGTATTCGTCCATCCGCTCCTTCGTCTGCGCCATGCGCAGGTTGCCCACCACGTAAAAGCCCGCGTTGAGGCCCGTCTCCTCCTCCAGCGTCTTGTAGAAATCGACCGAGTACTTGTGGATATGCGTCGTCGCATAGGACATGTTGAACAGCGGCAGCAGCCCCGCGGCGTGCCAGGTCGACCCCGCCGTCAGCTCGTCGCGCTCGATCAGCATGACGTCCTGCCACCCGGCGCGGGCCAGGTGATAGGCGATCGAGGTGCCGACGGCGCCGCCGCCGACGACCAGTGCTTTGACTTGGGTCTTCATGATCCCGCTCTCCGGATTGAGTCGCATTGCACCCGCTTTATGACGAAGCGCGCGCCGCGACGCCAAGTCGATCCGACTCAAAAGCGGGCAAATGCGACGTCGCGCGCATCCCACCCCTCGGCACGCGGGCGGCGGGGTCGGATCGTGAGTATTTGGAAAGAGATGAAGCGCGCCATGGCCCTTCATCTCTTCGGAAAATACTCCCCCCGGAGGGCACGCGCCGGGAGGCGCGTTATCAGAGAATCTTGCCGGGGTTCATGATGTTGTCCGGGTCGAGCGCGACCTTGATCGCGGCCATGTATTTCGTGGCCGGCCCCAGTTCCTTGGCGAGATAGGGTTTCTTGCCCTGCCCGATCCCGTGCTCGCCGGTGCAGGTGCCGTCCATCGAAATGGCCAGATCGTTGAGCCAGCCGACGAACTCGTCGGCCTTGGCGACCTCGTCGGCGTTTTCCATGTCGATCAGCAACAGGGTGTGGAAATTGCCGTCCCCGACATGTCCCACTGTGGGCGCGATCAGGCCCATCCCGGCCGCCTTCTCCTGCGCCGCGGTGACACATTCGGCCAGCCGCGAGATCGGCACGCAGACATCGGTGGAGATGCCGCGCGCGCCCGGGCGCAGGCCGAGCGAGGCCCAGTACATGTCGTGGCGCGCCTGCCAGAGCTTGTTGCGCTCCTCGGTGGAGGTGGTCATCGCGAAGTCGCTGCCGCCGAAGTCCTCGGCGATGGTACCGAAGGTTTCGGCCTGTTCGACCACGCCGGATTCCGAGCCGTGGAATTCCAGCAGCAAGAGCGGCACCTCGGGCAGGTCGAGCTTGGAATAGGCGTTGGCGGCGCCCACCGATTGCGCGTCGAGGAGTTCGATCCGCGCCACGGGGATGCCGTACTGGATCGTGGTCATCACCGCCCGGCAGGCGGCATCGACGGAGGGAAAGGAGCAGCGGGCCGAGCTGATCGCCTCGGGGATGCCCTGCAGGCGCAGGGTGATCTCGGTGATGATGCCCAGCGTGCCCTCGGCGCCGACCAGCAGGCGGGTCAGGTCATACCCGGCCGAGGATTTCCGGGCGCGCTGCGCGGTGCGGATGATCTGGCCGTCCGGCATCACCGCCTCGAGCGCCAGCACGTTGTCCTTCATCGTGCCGTAGCGCACGGCGTTGGTGCCCGAGGCGCGGGTCGAGGCCATGCCGCCCAGCGAGGCGTTGGCACCGGGGTCGATGGGGAAGAAGAGACCCTGGTCGCGCAGGTGGGTGTTGAGTTGTTCTCGCGTCACGCCGGGCTGGACCACGCAGTCGAGATCGTCGGTATGCACGGCCAGGATAGCGTTCATCTGGCCCAGATCGACCGATATTCCGCCGGCGGGGGCGTTCACGTGGCCCTCCAGCGAGGTGCCGGTGCCGAAGGGGATGACCGGGACGTGATGCTCGGCGCAGGCGCGCACGATCTCGGACACTTCCTGCGTGGAGTGTGGAAAGACCACGGCGTCGGGTGCCTGGTTGGTGATCCAGGTGGTCGTGTGGCCATGCTGTTCGCGGATCGAGGCCCCGGTTTGCAGACGGTCTCCGAAGCGCTGCTTGAGGATGCCGAGAACGGTTTCGATCCCCTCTTCGTTGCGGGGCAATGCGGTGGCCTGGACCATGTCTGTCTTCTCCTGTTCCTGCGGCGGCGAGAGTGTCAGGCTTTGCCGGGAGGGGCAAGCGGCCGGCGGGTGGAACGGCGTGGCCGGGGGCGCTCCCGCCCCCGCGCCGGCATCTTGCGATGCAGGCTGGCGGAGTTGGGCCGGGCGCCGGGCCTGCGGCCCGGCGCGCAGGAGCATGACACAGCGGTCTGGTGCGACGCCCGGGGCGGGCGCCACCGCAGCGCGCCCGGCCGGGTGCGCTGCCGGGCCCAACCGGATCCCCGGCCCGGCGCAGCCGGGTCGGGTGTTTCGGGCGGGAGTGTTCGCCCTTTCCCCGAACGCGGGGTCATTCGCCCAGCGCGATGCCCTCGCGCCTTGGATCGGCGCCGCCGAGGAGGCGGTCGGAGATCTCGATGGCGTGCAGGCCGGAGGTGAGGTCGCGGGTGTTCACCTCGAAGCCCATCGCGGACAGGGGCTCGGCAAGCGCGCCTGCCTCGGTTCCGGCCTCGAGGTCATAGGTGCCGAAGCGGTTCACCAGGTGCGGAAGCGCCAGCGCCTGCTGCACGTCGAGCCCCCAGTCGGCCCAGGCGATGATGGACTTGGCGACATAGCCGATGATGCGGCTGCCGCCGGGCGAGCCGATCACCAGGACCGGCTTGCCGTCCTGCATCACGATGGTCGGACTCATCGAAGAGCGCGGCCGCTTGCCCGGCTCGACCCGGTTGGCGATGGGAACCCCGTTGCGGTGGGTGCGGAAGGAGAAATCGGTCAGCTCGTTGTTGAGCAGGAAGCCCGCCGCCATGAGGCGCGAACCGAAGCCGTTCTCGATGGTCGTGGTCATCGACAGCGCGTTGCCGTAGCGGTCGACGATGGAGATATGCGAAGTGGAGGGAAGTTCCAGCGAGGCGTCGTCGGCCCAGAGGAAGGCGTGATCCCAGGGCGGCTCTCCCGGGGCGACGCCCTCTTCGGGGAGCGCGTCGGTGCGGTCGAGGATCATGCCGCGCTCCTCGAGATAGGCGGGCTCCACCAGCCCGTCGGTCGGCATGGGGACGAAATCGCTGTCGGCCATGTAGCGACCCCTGTCGGCGAAGGCCAGGCGCGAGGCGTCGCCGATCAGGCGCCAGGCTTCGGCGCTTTGGGGTCCGAGCGCGGCGAGGTCGTAGCCGTCGAGCATGCCCAGGATCTGGCCCACGGTCAGCGCGCCGGAGGAGGGCGGGCCCATGCCGCAGACCTCGTAGGCGCGGTAGGCGGCGCAGACGGGGTCGCGTTCGATCACCTGGTAGAGGGCCAGGTCCACCGCGGAGAGCACCCCGGGGTTGCCCTCGGCCGTGCGGACCGCGCGCAGGATTTCGGCCGCCACGGGTCCGGCGTAGAAGCCCGCCGCCCCTTCGCGGGCGAGGGTGCGCAAGGTTTCGGCATAGGCGGGATTCCTGAGCGTCGCGCCCTCTTGCAGCGGTTCGCCGCCGGGCAGGAAGTAGTCGGCGGTCGCCGGGAAGCGCGACAGGCGCTCGGCATCCTCCTGCACCAGCGCGGCGAGGCGGGGAGACACGGCAAAGCCCTGCTCGGCCAGGAAGATGGCGTCGGAGAAGAGAGATTGCCAGTTCGACCGGCCCCAGCGCCGGTGCGCCTCTTCCAGCAGGGCGGGCGTGCCGGGGGTGCCGACCGAGCGGCCGCCCACCACGGCGTCGAAGAATTTCAGCGGCTCGCCGGTCTCGTCCTGGAAAAGCCGGGGCGTGGCGGCGCGCGGCGCGGTCTCGCGCCCGTCGAGCGTGGTCAGCTCTCCGGTCGCGCCGTCATACCAGACCAGGAAGGCGCCGCCGCCGAGGCCGGAGCTTTGCGGCTCCACCAGCCCGAGGACGAGTTGAACCGCGACCATCGCATCGGCGGCACTGCCGCCCGCGCGCAGGATGTTGGCGCCCGCGACCGCGGCGAGCGGGTTGGCGGCGGCGACCATCCAGTCCTGCGCCTCTACCGGGCGGCCCGCGGCCTTGGCCTCCAGCGCGGCGCCGGTCAGCGCCTGGTAGGAGGGCAGACCGACCGGTTCGGCGGCGCTCGGCTGTTGCGTGGCGGATTCGGGGGCGACGGTGTCGGCGCTTTGCTGGGCGGCGAGCGGGGCCGCGAGGGCCGTGCAGAGCAGCGCGGCGAGCAGGGATCGGGGCATGGGCGGTCTCCTTTGGACGGGCCGAGTATGGCAAGCCTGGCCGCTGCGACAAAGCGGTTTCGGTGGTTGCGGCGGAAAGCGCCGGGGGCTGTCTGCCCCCGGACCCCCGAGGAATATTTGCAGCAAGAGGAAGGCACCGGCGTCAGGCATCGCCCCATCCGGCGGTGAGAGGGTAATGCGCCAGTTCCTCGTGCAATGCCCCGTCGGCGTGGAGGGTGGACTGGTAGAGGCCGAAGCCGGTGACGGGGAGCGGCGGGCCCTCGAAAGCGATATGGCGGGCGAGGAAGTGCTGGAGCGTTTCCAGTTCGGCGCCGCGTGCGCCGCTGCCGAAGCGGGCGAGCGTGACATGGGGGTGGAAGCGTTCGCGGCGCAGGTCGATGCCGGCGCGGCGGATCGCGGCCATGACCCGGCCGTGCAGGTCGATGAGCGGCGGGCTGGGAGCGAACCCGGCATAGAGCACGCGCGGCCGGTTGCCGCCGAAGACGCCCAGGCCCCGCGGGGTGAGCTCGACGGGCGGCAGGGCGATGGCCGACAGTTCCTCGTCCAGAGCGGCGAGCGCATCCTCGTCCTGCTCGTCGAGGAAGGCCAGCGTCAGGTGCAGGTTCTCCTCGGGCACCGGGCGGCCGGTGCGCAGGTCGGCCTGGAGATCGGCCAGGGCGTCGCGCAGCGGATCGTCCAGCGGGATCGCAAGAAAACAGCGCATCGCCCCGGGGATCGCTTCAGAGCATGGAGGGCACGACCTGGTCGGGCGGACGGTGGCCGTCGGCGAAGGTCTTGATGTTGATGATGACCTTCTCGCCCATCTCGATCCGGCCTTCGAGCGTGGCCGAGCCCATATGCGGCAGCAGCACCACGTTGGGCAGTTCGCGCAGGCGCGGGTTCACGTCGGTGCCGTGTTCGTAGACGTCGAGCCCGGCCCCCGCGATGTCGCCCGTGCGGATCATGCGGGTCAGCGCGTTCTCGTCGATCACCTCGCCGCGCGAGGTGTTCACGATCACCGCCGAGGGTTTCATCAGCTTGAGCCGCCGCGCGTTCATCAGGTGGAAGGTCGATGGCGTCGAGGGGCAGTTGATCGAGAGGATGTCCATCCGCGCGACCATCTGGTCGAGGCTGTCCCACCATGTCGCCTCGAACTGTTCCTCGACCTCGGGGCGCAGGCGGCGGCGGTTGTGATAGTGGATCTGCATCCCGAAGGCGCGCGCGCGGCGCGCGACCGCCTGCCCGATCCGGCCCATGCCGAGAATGCCAAGGCGCCGCCCGGCGATCCGTCCGCCCAGAAGCGCGGTCGGCGCCCAGCCGGTCCAGTCGCCCCTCTGCATCAGGGCGAGCCCCTCGGGGATGCGGCGGGTGACGGACAGGATCAGCGCCATCGTCATGTCGGCAGTATCGTCGGTCAGCACGCCCGGCGTGTTCGACACCAGGATGCCGCGCTGCCGCGCGGTGGCCACGTCGATGTGATCGACGCCCGCGCCGTAATTGGCGATGAGCCGCAGCCGCTCGCCCGCCTGGCCCAGGAGGCCCGCGTCGATCTCGTCGGTGAGCGTGGGGACCAGCACGTCGGCCTCCTTCACGGCCGAGATCAGCTCGGACCGGGTCATCGGCGTGTCGTCCTCGCGCAGGGTCACGTCGAACAGTTCGCTCAACCGCGTTTCCACCGCTTCGGGCAACCGTCGCGTAACGACAACACTCAGACGATCTCTTGGCACTTCCGCTCTCCCATCGCTTTGCAAGTTCCCTCGCGCCGTGGCATCGTGGCGCATGAACAGGCGGGGCACAAGAACCCCATGCGCAAATGACGCAGCCTTTTCCGTGACGGGCATGGCGGACCATTCAGGCAGGCACAACGTGAGCAGTAAAGGTATCTTGGCGCGCCGCGCCGTGGCGGCGATTCTTCTGTCGATCCTGGCCCTTGGCGGCGCCGCGGCGCAGGCCGAGGAGAAGCGCGGGCCGGTCACCAACCTGCCCTTGCCGCGCTTCGTCTCGATGAAGGCCAGCGAGGGGAACGTGCGGCGTGGCCCGTCGTTGACCCATCGCATCGACTGGGTGTTCAAGCGCCGCGACATGCCGCTGATGATCACCGCCGAGCATGGCCACTGGCGCAAGGTACAGGACCGCGACGGCGCGGGCGGCTGGGTGCATTACGCGCTGTTGTCCGGGGTGCGCACCGTGCTGGTCGAGAAGGACATGACGCCGATCCATGCGCGGCCCGATCCGAACTCGGTCGTGCTGGCGCATTTCGAGTTCGGCGTGGTGGCGCGGCTGGGCGATTGTCAGCCGGACTGGTGCCGGATCACCGCGGGCGGCTATCGCGGCTGGGCGCACAAGGACGGGCTTTGGGGCGTGGCCGCGGACGAGCTGCGCGACTGACCCGCCCTATTCCGTCCGCGCGATGAAATCGAGCGTGCGCCGCGCCAGTTCGGACCCCACATCTTCCTGGAGGAAATGACCGGCATCGGGCAGGACCGCGTGCGGCTGCCCTTTGGCGCCGGGGCAAAGGCGCTGGAACGTGGCGTCGGCGCCGCCCAGCACCTTGTCCTCGGCCCCGAAGAGGGTGAGCACGGGGGTGGGCAGCGTCTTGAGAACCTCCCACGCGGCGCGATTGGCCGCGCTTTCGGGATTGTCCGGGCTGTCGGGGACGAGGAGGGGGAATACCCGCGCACCGGCCTTGTAGCTTTCATCCGGGAAGGGCGCGTCATAGGCGGCGACCTCGGCCTCGGTCAGTTTCGAGACCGTGCCGCCATGCACGATGCGCCCCGCGCGGAATTCAGGCGCGTCCTGGCTGTAGGCGCGCCAGCTGCGGAACCCCTCGCTCATCGGCTGGTCGCCCGTGGGCAGCGCGGTGTTCGCGACGACCACGCGGGCGAAACGGTCCGGGAAGGCGGCCCAGAGGCGCAGGCCGATCAGCCCGCCCCAATCCTGGCAGAGCAGCGTGATGTCGCGCAGGTCCGTCCGGGTCAGCCAGTCGGACATCCATGCGACATGGCGGGCATAGGTATAATCGTCGCGCGCCGCGGGCTTGTCGGATTTGCCGAAGCCCACGAGATCGGGCGCGACGACCCGGTGCCCGGCCCCGGCGAAAACGGGAATCATGTGGCGGTAGAGATAGGACCAGGTGGGCTCGCCATGCATCAGGAGAACGGGCGCAGCACCGCGCGGCCCCTCATCGACATGGTGGATCCGCAGGCGGCCGCCCTCGGTATCGTCGATCTCGGTGTAATGCGGGTCGAAGGGATAGTCCTCCAGCCCCTCGAAACGCTCCTCGGGTGTGCGCAGCACCTGCATCGGCAATCCTCCCTGTATCGGGTCGACCCTAGCATTCCGGGCCGTCCCCGCTAGGGTGACGCCACGACGGAACGAGAAGGAAGACCAACCCATGCATGCCATCACCTATCGCCGCTTCGGCCCCGCCCGCGAGGTCCTGACTCCGGAAGAGCTGGAGACGCCGCGGCCAGGCCCCGGCGAGGTCGTCGTCGCGCTGGCCTTTTCCGGTGTGAACCCCTCGGACGTGAAGGCGCGGGCCGGGTCGCGGCCCGGGGTGACCGAACCGCCCTACCCCGTCATCATTCCCCATAGCGACGGCGCGGGCGAGATCGTGGAGCTGGGCGAAGGCGTGGACCGCGCCCGGCTGGGTCAGCGCGTCTGGGTCTGGAACGGGCAGTGGCGGCGCGCCTTCGGCACCGCGGCCACGCATATCGTGCTGCCCGAGCAGCAGGCGGTGGCGCTGCCCGCGACGGCATCCTTCGAGACCGGCGCCACGCTTGGCATTCCCGGCCAGACCGCGACCCATACCGTGTTCCATGGCGGCCCGGTCGAGGGGCAGACGGTGCTGGTGCAGGGCGGCGGCGGCACGGTGGGATACCTTGCCTTGCAGCTGGCCCGCTGGGGCGGCGCGCGGGTGATCGCCACCGCCAGCCCGCGCGATTTCGACCGGCTGCGCGCGGCCGGGGCCGAGGCGGTGCTGGACTATGCCGATCCGGACCTCGCACGGGCCATCCTGGACGCAAATGACGGCCGCCCGGTAGAGCGCATCGTCGAGGTCGAGTTCGGCACCAATGCCGCGACCGACGCCGAGGTGATCGCCGAGAACGGCCGAATCAACGCCTATGGCTCGGCCAGGGCGATGAACCCGGTGATCCCCTTCTACGGGCTGATGTTCAAGGCGGTCACGCTGCACATGGCGCTGATCTACCTGCTGACCGAAGAGCAGCGCGCCGAGACCACGCGCCTGCTGACCCGCGCGCTGGAGGACGGGGCGTTGTCCTGCCCGGTCGAGAGCGTCTTCGAAATGGGCGATTGCGCCGCCGCGCACGAGGCCGTGGAGGCCGGTGGGCGCGGCGGTTCGGTCCTTGTCCGGACCACCGTCTGACGCGGTCGGAAGTCGGGCGACGCGGGGCCGCAAAATTTTGCGCGAGAGGTCTTGCGCCTCTCCGCACGACCGTCTAGATAGCCGTTCACCGTTGGGGTGTAGCCAAGTGGTAAGGCAACGGTTTTTGGTACCGCGTACCGCAGGTTCGAATCCTGCCACCCCAGCCACAAATCCGAAAAAGTTCAATGAAAACAACGACGCCAGGTCGCTTCAGACCCCCGTTGTGTCACAGCTGCGCGAAGCTGTAACACCGGCTGTAACACATGATCTTGCGCGCTATGCCCGCCAGCGCCGCCCGATCCGGAGCAGCAGGCGTCCTCATCACGCCGGTCCCTACCTGCTGCGACGCGGTCGGATCTACTATTTCCGCAAACGCCTGCCCCGCTGCGGATCAAACCCCGCCTCAAATCAGTTTCTCTGTCTGTCCCTGCGAACCGACCTCCCGCTCCACGCCGTGAAACGCGCCGCAAGGCTGCTCACGGTCTACGAGCAGAAGGAACAGGACATCGTGGACGCACTCAAAGACGGACTTCTGAAGCCGGAGACGGCGAAAGCCATCCTCACGGAACTGTTGCGCGCCGAGCTGGCGCGGATCCTTTTCTCGCTCCAGCGCTTCCAACGGCTGTAGAGCGTCTTGTGCGGGCCTTATTCTGCTGGTGCGTCTCGCCAGTGCAAACCATTGCGATTGATGAAGATAATGCCGCTCAGAACGCGCCTGTCGTCAACGCGTGGCTTGCCGTGGGACCTTGAAAAAAGGTTCCAGCTTCGCCATCTGTTCGTCGCTCAGCCAATAGATATTGCTCATGTCACCGCTCCGTTTTGGGAGCCATGAATCACGCCATATCCCGGAGATCAATGCATTCTGACCTTAAGCAATTCTTCTCGGATCGTCCAATAAATCTCCCGAAGAACCCGTTAAAGCGAGCCGCCCTTGAACATTTACAAGCATTAGCTTGAGTGAGACGTTGATGCTGTAACCGCCCCCAAGAGGGAAAATGGCCAAAGTTATGAAAAAGATGGACAAAGAAGAGCTCGACAAGTTGGAGGGCGTCCGCCGATGCCACTGGAGACGATGCTGCGGGTTTATTTCCTCCAGCAATGGTATGCGCTGAGCGATCCCATGGCCGAGGAAATGCTCTACGACAGCGAGACCATGCGCCGTTTCGCGGGTATCGAGCTCGGTGATGATCGCATCCCGAACGAGACGACGATCCTGAACTTTCGCCACCTGCTGGAGAAACACCAGTTGGCCGAGAAGTTGTTCGCCGAGGTGAATGGCCATCTTGCCGATAAGGGCATCACCCTGCGCTCGGGCACGCTGGTGGATGCGACGATCATCGACGCGCCGTCCTCGACCAAGAACAAGGCGCGGGCCCGAGACCCCGAGATGTCGTCGACGAAGAAAGGGAATGACTGGTTCTTCGGCATGAAGGCGCATGTCGGCGTCGATGCCGAGAGCGGCATCGTGCACAGCCTCGAAACCACGACAGCGAAGGTGCATGACAGCCAGGTCTGGGACGACCTACTGCATGGGCGAGAGACATCGGTGTGGGCGGACAAGGGCTATGTCAGCGCCGCGCGCGAGGCTGCATTCTCCGGTCCCGGCAAGTTCTGGGGCGTCATGCGGAAGGCGCCAGAAGGCGGCGCACTCGACCCCATCGACGTGGACATCAACCGCATCATCGCCATGGTCCGTGCCCGGGTCGAGCATCCCTTCCGCGTGCTCAAGCGCCAGTTCGGTTATCTGAAGACCCGCTACCAAGGGCTGGCCAAGAACCGCGCGCAACTCTTCACGCTGTTCGCCCTCGGCAACCTGTTCCTCGTGCGACGGAAGCTGATGGCATGAGGCGGAGTCTATCCGAAGGGCCCATTTCGACCCCTCAGGGGCGCCAGATCCGGAGAAATCCATCGCTCCTGACGCGCGCGCGCCGCTTTCACTGCCGAAGCGACCGCCTCTCGGCAAAGCCGAAGCTGTATTTCAGACGTTCCCTTGGAGCCGGCCTCGATGAAAACGGTCAAATGGTGCGTATGGGAGGGCCAGTCTTTATCGACTTTGAGGCATCCTCCTTGAGCTCAGAAAGTTGGCCGATTGAAATCGGATTGGCCTGGTGTGAGGGGAAGTGTGTTGCCGTTGAAAGTAAGCTCATTCAGCCGAAGCCGGATTGGCCGGTAAGCGATTGGAACGCGGAAAGCCAGGCGGTGCATGGCATTCCGAGATCTGATCTTGATGATGCGTAAACGTCGGAGGATGTAACTAAATGGTTTTTGGGCACGGTGGAGGGCAGGCCATTGTTTTCAGACGCGCCGGAATTCGATCAGCGTTGGTTGAATCGTCTGCTTGGCCATCCCGGCCCCGAAATCGCGGACTTTGACGGAGCGGTATGGGCGGCATTTTCAAGTGAAGGCTGCTTGGCGCCTGGTCGTCTGCGTAAAGTTTACCGAAACATGCAAAATCGGCCCACTTTGCACCGAGCTGGCTCGGATGCCGCGAATCTGGCGTACGCATGGAGAGCGGGGATCGGAAGTTGAGTGAGAAGCGCAATGCTGCCAAGGGGGAAGATCAGGACGTTCAGTTCTTTTTGTCGATCGCGATATCCGGACAGCGCAAGTTAAAAGGCAAGATGTGTTTGTCGAAGGCACCGTGATGGTCGAAGTGAGCGGCAGGCCGAGGGTTGCTTTGGGCTGAAGAAATGGCGGCTTGGTCCACATCGTTCTCGTGTGGACCATCGCAGCGAAAATCTGCCTTCCAGCCATTGTACAAGGCGGCATGAACGGCCCACTCCCGCCATTCAAGATGAGGTCCCACGCGGCGTCGCAGCATCATCAGATCAGCTATTCGTTGCGCCTCAACTTGGCAGCAGATCGCTCACATGAAGCGCAATCAGTCGCTCGTCCTCGACCACGAGGATGAGCCCCCCGGAAATCAGGGTGAGGTCGTTAGAGTGCCGATGCAGGTGTCATTCTGTCGGGAAGCAGAGCGTGTAAGTAAGACCCTCCGGGCGGTAGTCCAGTTCCGCCGTCCCGTTCAATTCATGGCTCACCACATCTTCGAGAAGCCGGGTGCCGAAGCCTTTCCGCTCCGACGGCGAAATCTCCGGGCCATCCCGCTCCTGCCAGAGCAGTTGCAGGTGACGATCGTTGTCGGGTCCTTTCACGTGCCATTCGAGCGACACGCTGCCTTCGGAGACCGACAGGGCGCCATACTTGGCGGCATTGGTCGCCAACTCGTGAAGGGCGAGGCCGAACATCCGGCCCTTCCTCGCCGGAAGTCGGGCGGAGGGGCCATCGATCAGGACCGCCCCCGGACGTCCGGACCTGTGCGGCTCCAGAACCTCCTCTGCAATCCGCCTCGGATCGACAGCGTCGTCGCGGTCCTCTAAGACGAGGTTCTCCGCCGCGGCAAGCGCCTGTAGCCGGCCGAGGAAGGCTTGCTGGAACTCTTTCGCCGTGCGCTTGGCTGTCGCCGTCCGCGAAACCAGCGCCTGCACAAGGCCCAGGGTGTTCTTGACCCGATGCCCGAGTTCGCGGGCGAGAAGCCCCTGCTCTCTCGCGCGCTCCTGGAGTTCGCGGTGCCATCTCATCCGGTCGATGGCGGCCGCGAGAAGGTTGGCATATGTGCGCAGGAAATCGACGTCATCGCCGGTGAAGCTGCGATACTCGCGGGCGTCGACCTCGAGCACGCCGTAGGGTTTGTCCTTGCCGGCGATGATGACGTTGACCATGCTTCGCACGCCATGCCGGATCAGGACGTCCGGGATTTCGAAGCGCCTCTCCTCGGAGATGTTGGCAGAGATGACCGGCTCCCCGCTCAGTAGTGCATAGCCGCCCGGCGAGTGGGCATGGTCAGAAAAAGTGACATGACCGACGACGTCCGGCTGCCAGTTCACTCCCGCGCGGATCAGCATGTCCCGGCGCTCGCTGCGGTGCTCGAGAACCTTTACCAGCCCCACGTCCATCGCCTCCGAAACGAGCTCCGTGGCCCGATGCAACAACTCGTCGAGGTCGTCGCACTGGAAGGCGAAAAGGCCGAAATCCGCCAGCGTGGCCCGCTGGGTCCGCACGTCGTCGAGCAGGGGATCTCGTGCCATACGCGCTCCTTCATGGGCAGTTTGCGGTCACAATAACGGAAATCCCTCCGATACGCGACCTCGCGATCCCGAAGCCGCCAAGTCCTTTTGCGCCGGCGCGCGTCTGTCCGTCGCTGTCAATCCGGTTGGGATTGTGATTGACTATGTGTCGCATCGCGATCACTGGAGAGGGCATGCCCGAAACACCCGAGATTGACCTGCATTTGAAGCAGCAGGTGCCGCTCTGCGCGATCGGGGCGTCGCCAGGCGGTGTGGGGGCGCTCCGCAGCCTGTTCCGGCAGCTTCCCGACGACCTTGGCCTGGCCTATGTGGTGATCGTCCACCTTGCGCCGGAGCACCCCAGCGCGATGGCCGAAATCCTCTCTTCCTGCACGAAGATGGAGGTGCACCAGGTCGAGGACACGCCGCGGCTTCGCCCGAACTGCGTCTACGTGATCCCGCCGGACCGCGAGCTTGCAATCGAAGGTGACCGTGTGACCGCGCGCGAGTTTTCCGAACCGCGGGGGCGCCGGGCTCCAATCGACATGTTCTTCCGCTCCGTGGCCGCGGCGCGCGGGGACGGTCTTGCGGTGGTGCTCAGCGGGTCCGGGTCCGACGGCTCGACCGGAGTGCGTGCCATTCAGGAAGCCGGCGGCGTGGTCTTCGCGCAGGACCCGGCGGAGGCGGAATTTCCGCCGATGCCGCAGAACGCGATCGCGACCGGGGTCGTCAGCTTTGTCGCACCGATCAGCCGCCTTGCCGAGCGGATCGCGGATGTCTCGCGAAGCAAGCAGGCCGTTCGCTCTCTCGACGAGGTCGGCGCGGCCAACGACCTTCGCCGCATTGTCGGTTTTCTGCGGGCGCGCACCGGGCATGACTTTTCGGGCTACAAGCGGGCGACTGTGATGCGCCGCGTGCTGCGGCGCATGCAGGTTTGCCGGATCACCAGCCTGGCGGATTATGGCGAGATGGTGCGGAATACGCCGGAAGAAGCCCACGAGCTCTTCGACGATCTCCTGATTTCCGTCACGCAGTTCTTCCGCGACGAGCCGGCCTTCGAGGCACTGGCGGGGAAGGTCATCCCACCGCTCTTCGAGAACGCCGACGAGGAGGGGCTCCGGATCTGGTCTGTCGGCTGCGCTACCGGCGAAGAAGCCTACAGCCTTGCCATCGTGCTTCTCGAAGAGGCTGAGCGGCGCAACGTGCGCACGCGAATCCAGATCTTCGCGAGCGACCTCGACGAAGGTGCACTGGCAACCGCGAGAGAGGGACGCTACCCGCGCGCCATCGAGGCGGACGTGTCAGAGGAGCGGCTGCGTCGCTTCTTCATCGAAGAGAATACGCACTACCGCATCCGCAAGGAAGTGCGCGAGGTGGTGCTCTTCGCTTCCCATAGCGTCCTGAACGACCCGCCGTTCCTGCGCCTCGACCTGATAACCTGCCGCAATCTGCTCATCTATGTGGAACGCTCGCTCCAGGAGCAGCTTCTTGCGCTGTTCCATTATGCGCTGAGACCGGAGGGTTACCTGTTCGTCGGCACGGCCGAGACCGCCGACTCCGCAGTCTCACTGTTCACACCCCTGGATCGGGAGGCCCGGCTCTACCGCGCGCGCCCCAACACGCAGCGGCACATGCCCGCCTTGCCCCACTCATCAAGCGGATACCTGCCGTCCCTGCCGGAGCAAAGGTACCCGCCTCCTCGCGCCCAGGGCGGCATGGCGGGCGACGCGCACGCGGCGGCACTCGAACGGGCAGCGCCGCCGAGCGCTCTTCTGGACGAAAACAAGCACATCGTGCACCTGTCTCCCAGTGCCGGGCGGTTCATCCTTCATTCGGGCGGAACATTCTCTGGCAGCCTTCCGGACGTCGTCCGCCCCGAGCTGCGGCTCGACCTCAAGGTTGCGCTCGACCAGGCCCTGGAGAAGAAGCAGCCGACGCTGACGCTTGCGACGCCGGTCTCCTTCGACGGGGGAGCCAGGCGGATTGCCATGCAGGTCGCTTCTGTTCCCGGACCGGAACATGCGGCGCCGCAGGCTCTCGTGGTCTTTCTGGACGCAGGACCGGTTGCACCGGAAGGGGAAGAGGAACCCAACGCTGTGGAGGCCGACACCGGCGAGGTTCGCCGGCTGCACACCGCACTCAAGGCGGCGCGGGAAGCGCTGGTCGCGAGCCGCAGCGAACACGAGTCGGCGATCGAGGATCTGCGTGCCGCGAACGAAGAACTGCAATCAATCAACGAGGAGTATCGCTCCACGTCGGAGGAGCTGGAAACCTCCAAGGAAGAGCTCCAGTCGATGAACGAGGAGCTTCAGACGGTGAACGCCGAACTGAAAAACAAGCTCGAAGGCATCTCGTCGGCGCATAGTGACCTGCAGAACCTCATCGCTGCGACGGAGATCGGCACCCTGTTCCTTGACCCGAAGCTCCGGATCCGGATGTTCACGCCCCCGACCGCGGGGCTCTTCAACATCACCGAAATGGACGTCGGTCGCACCATCACCGACTTCACCAGTCGGCTGGATTACGACGGGCTCGAAGAGGATGCGCGCCACGTCCTGCGCGACCTGTCCCCAATCGAATCCGAATTGCAGAGCCGCGACGGCCGCTGGTTCATCATCCGGCTCCGTCCATATCGCACTGTCGAGGACCGGATCGACGGAGTCGTTCTGACCTTTCTGGACATCACGTCGAGGAGAAAGGCCGAGCAGGAGCTCGTCGAGAGCCAACAGCGCTATCAGATGCTGTTCGATTCGATTGACGAGGGCTTCGCCGTGTTGGAGGTCATCTTCGAGAACGGGCGGTCCGTCGACTACCGATTCCTGGAGGTGAACGCTGCCTTCGAGCGGCAGACAGGGCTCGCAGACGCCGTGGGCCGGACGGCGCGCGAGATGATTCCGGACCACGAAGATCACTGGTTCGAGATCTACGGACGGATCGCGAAGTCCGGCACGCCAGAGCGGTTCGAGGCGCCGGCCGAGGCGCTCGGTCGCTACTACGATGCCTAGGCATTCCCGATCGAGGCTCTGAAGGAACACTGCGTCGGTGTCCTCTTTCGCGACGTGAGCGAGCGGAAGAAAGCAGAGGCACATCGCGAGATGCTGACCCGCGAGTTGAGCCATCGGGTCAAGAACACGCTGGCAGTCGTGCAGGCGCTCGCCAGACAGCCGGCTGCTCCGGATCTGACGGTGGATGCGTATCGCGAGCGCCTCGTCGGCCGGATCCAGGCCCTTGCCCGGGCCCACGATCAACTACTCGAGACGGAGTGGCAGTCCGCAGACCTGTCCGCGCTGGTCGAGGCGACGCTGGCGGCCTATGGCAAGATCGGCGACCGTGACCTCAAGGTCGAGGGGCCGAGCGTCCTTCTGACGCCCAAGCAGGGTCTCGGACTGGCGCTGATCCTTCACGAGCTGGCCACCAACGCCTCGAAATACGGCTCCCTCTCCATCGGAGGCGGTCAGCTGAGCATAACGTGGATGCTGAATCACGAAGATGAGGGAGCGCAGGTGCGCCTGGAATGGCAGGAGCGCAAAGGACCGCCGATCGGCTCCGAGCCCCCGGACGGGTTCGGAGCAAGACTGATCAAGCAGGCCAGCGATTATGAACTCGACGGCTCGGCGGAACTTTGCTTCGACCCTGCGGGTTTGACTGCGAATATCACCTTTCCAGTCGAATGAGGAGTGCCCGGTATCGCCAATGATGAATTTGCAAAGAGCTTGAGAGGGCGCCGAATCCTGATCGTCGAGGATGAGATGCTGCTCGCCATGGATCTGCAGGCACTTCTCGAAGATCACGGTTGCCAAGTGGTGGGGCCGGTGCCGAGTGTGGAACGTGCCCTCAAGGTGATTGCGGCGCAACCACCGGAGGCTGCGACCCTCGATCTGAACCTGAACGGCGAATCTTCGGCACCGATTGCCGCCGCACTTCAGGAAATCAGTGTTCCGTTCATCGTTGTCAGCGGCTATGGCGACAAGCATATGGGCGACCCCATCTTCAGGCACGTGCCGCTGGTGAAGAAGCCCTATGATGCGGCGGAATTGCTACGAACGCTTGCCATGCTGAGCAAGTGACTGCCAGTTGGTTCGGATGCCGGGCCTTTCCTCTATTCCGATTTCCAGTTCGCCAGTCGAAGGTCCGCTCCCAATTGATCGGCGTGCTCGCCGCGCGCATGCGGCGAAGGTCGGGAACCCGCCCTCCTTGCGTGACGGAGCACCGACGTGGACGGCCCACTCCTGCCGTTGACAAATGGTGCAGGATGCTGCGTCTGCAGCCAGCTTAGCGGCCATTCGTTGCGCCGCAAAACTCTGGACCAGGCCGAACTCTCATTTTGTGGGACAACCCCTGCTATTCGGCCGGTAATCGCGAGTGCCTGCACCGTTTCGGCATCCAGACCACCTCCCGAGCTGATTGTACACGGAATGTTCCCGGGGCAACCAAGGCAGGATCTTTCCGAAATGCGACTTTACATCATCAGCCGGTCCACCTTGCGGCGTGCTTCTTCGCGCAAGCTTTCGGCCAATTGAACGCGTTCTGCCAAAGCCCGTGGGTCTTGGGTTTCTGGTCCGTGGAGATACGTGGTGGCGGCCATCAACAGCCTTTGCGCGGCTTCATACGTGGCCACAAGGAGTGTGCGGGGATCGCCCGACGAGACGGAACGAGCGATGTGGGTTTCGGGTATGTCGGTCATGGAGCGGGTCCTTGAAACTTGCTTTCAATCCTGAAGACCAAACTAAGCAATGAGAGCCGGACACGCGTCGGGAGGGTTCCCCATTTTTGCGCTTTGGTATTCCCTATTTTTTCGCCATTGTCGGCCCGGGCCATTATCGGGTGCGGCCCGCCATAGGGAGACGGCATCGTGGATATCCCTATCCTTGAACGCGACGCGGCGCTTGCGCAACTGGACAGCCTCGTCCAGGCCGCGCACGACGGGGCCGGGCACAGCGTTTTCGTCACCGGCGAGGCGGGCGCAGGCAAGACCACCCTGTTGCGCGCCTTCGAAGAGCGGACGACAGGGGCCCGGTCTCTGCGTGGCGCCTGCGAGGACCTGTCGATCCCGGAACCGCTCGGGCCTTTGCGGGACGTTGCCGTCGATGCCGGGGTCGATCTGGATGCACTGTGGCGCAACGAAGGCGACAGGCTGTCGGTCTTCCTGAACCTGCTTACTGCCATCGAGAAGGCCGGCGAAACGTCGCTGTTGCTGATCGAGGATTTGCATTGGGCGGACGAGGCCACGCTCGATTTCGTGCGTTTCGCCGCACGGCGCCTGCGGACACGCCGCATCCTGATGGTTGTGACCGCCCGCGATGACGAGACACAGGGCCGCCCGCAATTGCGCCGCGCGATGGATGGCGTCGCCGCCTCGGATGCGACCCGGATCGCCTTGCAGCCGCTCTCCGCCGACGCGGTCAATCGCCTCGCGGCGGGCAGCGGTCAGGCACCGGACGAGGTTCACCGGATCACGGGGGGCAATCCCTTCTACGTGACCGAGCTTTTGCGCGGGGGCAGGGATGACGCCCTGCGCAGCGTGCAGGACACGGTCCTGAAACGGCTGGTCCGCCTGCCGCCCGAGACCAGGCAGGTGCTCGAGGCCGTGTCGATCTTTCCGCGGCGTGCGGAACGTGACTGGGCCCTCGCCATCGCCGGGGTCGAGGATGAGGCGCTCGATCCTGCCATCGATAGCGGGTTGATCCAGGAGGATGACATCTTCCTGGCCTACCGGCACGAAATCGCCCGGCTGGCGGTGGAAACCGCCCTCAAACCCACGCGGCGCCGCCGTCTCAACGCTGCGCTACTGGCCAGGATGCAGACGGACGCGCAGGTGCCGAACGCACGACGGATGCACCATGCACGCGCCGCCGGCGATAGCGCGCAGATCGCCCACCTTGCTCCCTTGGCCGGGCGCGAGGCGATGGCTGCCGGCGCCAACCGGCAGGCCGCCGACTACCTGTCCATCGCGGTCGAGCTTGCGGATCCGCAGGATGAAGCAACACTGGCCGCGCTGCTCTTCGAGGCTGGCGAGGCCTGTCGCCTTGTCAGCCGGTTGAGGGATGCAATGGGGTATTTCGAGCGCGCGGTCCACGCCGCCGGCGCCGATACCACTCTACGAGGCCGAATCCTGCAGCGCTTGTCGCGCGTGAAGTGGACCGCTGGTCAAAAGTCACAGGCCCGGACATTGGGTGACCGGGCGATCGCCCTGCAGGAAGGGGCGGATACCGATGAACTGGCGATGGCGCTGGCCAGCCGCGCGCAGATCGCCATGTCGGATTACGAGATGGAAGCCAGCCTGCCGGTTGCGCAACGCGCGCTTGAAATGGCGCAGCGACTCGGCCGAAAAGACATCGTCAGTCACGCGCTCAGCACGCTGTCGCTGGCCAGCCTGTTCGACAGCGCGGAGCAGAACTCGCTTTACACGGAAAGCATCGAAGCGGCAAAAGCCGCACGTAGCCCGATCAATCTGACACGGAGCCTGTCGAATGGCGGCGTCGTCAATTGGTATGGCCTGAAGTTTGGGGAGGCGCTCGACCTTTTCGACAGAGCAATCGCCACGGCCTACGAGACGGACACGATCGAACAAGTGGATTTCCACCAAGGGTTTCGAGTGCATGTGCTTGATCGGCTCGGACGTTGGGACGACGCCCTCGCGACCGCGCAAGACATCCTGTCCAAGCCGCTGGAACAATCCTCACCGGCGATCATGATGCGGCTGACCGCGTCGCGGATTGCCATGCGGCGCGGTGACAGCGACGGCGGGGGGGCATCTGGACGAGATCGAAGCCCTGATGGGCACCGAGGAAGACGGCCGCCACATCTGCGATGTTGCCTGTCTGATCGCCGAACGCGGCTGGCTGGGGCTGGACGACAAGGACAGCGCGCAAGCCCGGATGGACGAAGCGCTCGCGCTGCCGCTCAACCCGATGCTCAAGGAGGAATTCCTGGACTGGCAGCGGCGGATCGACCCGGCCCGGCTGCCCGGCGGGCTGCGCGGGCTGCACGATCCATACCAGGCATCCATGGCAGGAAACTGGGTCGCAGCGGCAGCGCATTGGCAGCAGGCGGGCGACCCCTACCGCGCGGCGCTTGCCCTGGCCGAAGGCGATGCGGATGCCGTTGCCCGGGCGCTTTCAATCCTCGACCGGCTGGGCGCGGCCCGCGTGCGGGAGGCCGTCCTGGGCCGGGCGCGCGGCCGCGGGCTGGACATCGACGCCCCGGCCAGGCCACGCGCGACGACGCTTGCCAACCCGGCGGGTCTGACAAAACGGCAGATGCAGGTGCTGGGCTTGCTGGGCGAAGGCCTGTCGAACGCCGCCATCGCGGAACGGCTATTCGTCTCGGCCAAGACCGTCGACCACCACGTTTCGGCCATCCTTGGCAAGCTCGACGTCGCCTCACGCGGCGAAGCCGCGGCGCTTGCCTGCAAGAAAGGCTGGGTCTGACGCAACCTTTCCATCCCGGCCCAATGCGGTCATTCGTGCAGACATCACTGCGCAGCGGTTCGACTCGTCATTTCGGTCATTCGCTGCACCTGCGAAATCGCGCGCAGGTCAAAGCCTGCAAGCCAGATATCTGCATCTTCGGTTAAAGGGAGCGAGCGGCAATGGCCGCGCCCTCCGGCTCCGGATCGAGACGCAGGGAGGCTCGGTGCACTGTAGCTGCATCATGCGGAGTGTCCGGCCGGTTGTGGCCGGACACCGGGGCACTATCGAAATTCGCCTTCAGTTCAAGGCTGCGAGAGCACGGGCCCGGTTGGGAGAACCTGCCAGTGTGGCGCGATAGGCTTCGCGCGCCTTCTCGGCCTCGTCCAATTCGCTCAGCATGTCGCCCAAGAGTTCTCGCGCCGGCAGGACATGGCCCGGGGTCACAGGGCTCTTGCCGATTTCGTCCTCGAGATCGGCCGCAGCCGTCTGCTGCTGTACTGCCCGCTCGCGGTCGCCGTCCGCAAATGCGATCCAGGCCTCGACCGTCAGGATCTGACCTTCGGTCAGTTGTGACCAGTAGCCCTGTCCTCGGTCCTGCATGGCACCGTGCAGCGTCTTCAGTTCATCAACGGCTGCACGGGCGTTGCTGATATCACCGCTACGCGCCGCGCCGAGGCCCTTGGCGAACCAGCGCATGGCGACGGTCTGCGGGAAGTTCTGCCACGGGATGGCGGGGTGCATTCCGGGTGTGAGGGCCGCGGCCTCCGCCCATTTCTCCTGTTCCAAAAGCAGCCGCACGGGTGACGCGGCGAGCGCGTAGGCGCCGCCGAAACTCACCTGGTGGTTGTCGATGGCCATCATCTCCTCGACCAGTCGCGCCGCCGGCTCTACCTGCCCAAGCTGGAGGTGGCCGTAGACCATGTAGTCGATGGCATGCGCGTAGTGGGTCTGGATCACGTCGCCGGCCTGGTCGAGCGCCGCTTCGGCCGAGCGGCGATTGAGATCGATCGACTTTTCCCAGTCGCCCGTCCGGGTGAAGATATGGGCCGGCATGTGCAGGGCATGCGCAGCATCGGGCGCGGTCTTGTCGTAAATCTCGGCATAGGGCAGACCGCGATCCTTCAGTGCCGGGTTGTCATAGGCGTGAATCGCGTAGTGGATCACGCCGGGGTGGTCGGGCGATTGCACGTGCAGGCTGTCGAGAAGATCACCCACGGCGGCATTTACCTCGAGACCGGCAGGTCCGCGTGGCGCCGTCGCGAGGCGCGCGAGCGCCGCCAGTGCCGCCAGTGCCGCGGCATCCACATTGTCCGGGTTCTGTTCGTATGCCGCCTGCTGAGCGTCAGCCCAGGCGGCAATGCGGGCCGGGTAGCTCTCGAGATCCGGGGCATAGAATGCGACCGCCGCGTCTGCGAAAGCCCGTTCGAGGTCGTTGCCGGGTGTCATGTCGGTCAGGTGCGCCGCGGCGGCCGTGCCACGTGCAGTTTCCTCGGCCGTGGGGCCACCCGGCCAGAGCGGGTGAAAGTTCGCCATCGCGATCCCCCAGTGCGCCATTGCGCATTGCGGATCAGCCTCGGCAGCTTGATCGAACAGGGCTTCGGCTTGGATATACATCATGTTGTGAAAAAGCGTCGTCCCCTCGTCGATGGCGGCATCGGCTTCCGGCGCGCAGGTTGTGGGCATGTTCACCCCATGGGCGACACCCGCCGACGGAAGGGTGGTGGCGCCAAGAAGCGTGGCAAATGCGGGTCCGGTGAAGGCTGTCGGGCGTGGCATGGGTCATCTCCCTCTCGAGGTCGGTTTCGTCGTTGCGTGGCACATGCGACCGATTGGACGGCATCCGATCACACCGGTCTTGAAAGATACCTGAAATCCGTCTGAATTCCGTGGCCTTGTGCAGGGGGCGGGGGTCACTCGCCAGCCGAGGCAGGATCGCGTAGCATGGAGACAGTAAAGGACCGATTTGACATGGCTCAGGACAGCGCACCCGAACGTGGAGAGCGCCTTCGTCTCGGCGGGGCCGATTACCTGTGGTCGGACGGCCAGCTCCACGATGCCCGTAGCCGCCGGGTGGCGTTGCGCGCCATGTCGCTGAAGATGTTCGGGGTATTGCTCTCCGAGCGCGGGCGTGTGGTCAGCAAGGATCGCCTGTCGGACAAAGTCTGGCCCGATGCGGTCGCGACCGACGAAAGCATCGCACGGTGCATCGCGGATATCCGCAAGGTCCTGGACGACGACGATCACGAGATCGTGGAGACCTTCCCCAAGCAGGGCTATCGCCTCAATGTGACGCAGGTTTCCCCGGAATCGCCTGCCCTGATGAAACCGCCGCGCACCAGCCTCGTCATTGCGGCCGTGGGCGGGGTGATCGCACTTCTGGGCGCGGGCATGGTGATCTTGGATTTGCGCAATCCGATGCCCGAGACCCTCGCCGTGGCAAACGTTGCGGAGCTCAAACGTCGTGATGCCGTCGCGATCCTCCCGTTTTCGGCTCATGCCGAAGCGGATGCCTTCCTCGCCGCAGGCCTGTCGGATGATCTGGAGATCCGGCTCGCCGAGATGTCGGGCATCAAGATCGTTTCGCAGGCGATAGGCTCGGCGGCGTCGGATGGATCAGCAAACCCGGTTGAACTGGGCGAGGCGCTCGACGCCAGCTTTCTCGTGCACGGCAATGTGCGCCGATACGGCTCAGAGGTTTCCGTGGCTCTGCGGCTGATCGATGGGAAAGACGGAACGACGCTGTGGGCGGACCGCTATCAGGGCGCGCAGACGGGTCTTCTGGACTTCCGCGACCGGCTGCCAAGGGTCCTGATGGAGGCGATGGAGATCGAACTCAGCGCGCGCGACCGGCGCCGGCTGGTGCATCAGGACACCGACGACCTCGTCGCCTTCGAGGAGGTGATGCGCGCGCGCCGCGCACTCGGCACATTCACCTACGAAGGCACTCTCACGGCTGAACGGCACCTCCGCCGCGCCGTCGCGCGCGATCCCGACTATGCCCGCGCCTATGCGGAACTGGCCTCGGCCCACGTGATCCGAATGGAGAACAACTGGGTGGTGCTGTCGCCCCAAGACACGGAGCGGGCCTTTTATTTCGCCGAGAAGGCGCTCGACCTCGACCCCGACCTCTGGTTTGCCCATTACAGCCTCGGCCGGCTGCATTCGGTCGCGCCCGCCGGCGATGTAGAAGCCGGTCTGCGGCATCTCCGCACCGCGATGTCGCTGCAACCCGCGAACGACGACGCGCGGATCTACTTCGCGGTCGTGACCATGATGTCCGGGCGCATCGAGGAGGGGTTTGCGATATTCGAGAGCGTCATCACCACGAATCCGCAACCACCCTTCTGGTATCATCTCGGGCTGGGCAACGCGCTCTTCCACCTGCACCGTTACGAGGAGGCCACCGACGCCCTGGCCGAATGCCTGGCCCAGATGCCCAACAGCCCCTATTGCCTGCGCGCCCAGATCGCCACCCTGGCGCGAATGGGCCGCCTCGACGACGCGGCATGGGCAATGGAGGAATATGCCGTCCTCGGGCACGACACGACGCTGGCGGCGGTCATGCAAACCGCGATCGAACGCGATCCGGCGATGCGGCGGCATCTGCGCGAATCCTACCGGCTGGCAGGGTTCGAATGAGTCCAACGAGACAGTTTTGGTTTGTGTCCGGAGCACACCTGCGGCAGCACAGTGAGCATTATCTTTGACAGACCGCGCGGTAGTCATGTGCGGCCCTGAGCGGTCATTGGTCAAATTGGAGGTCGCTGCAATGCGGCTTCGTCAGACCGGCCATTTGTGCCCGTTGTGTCCCATCGCTCGCTGATCAGGAAACTCCGGCTCATGGAGAGGCGTTTGACTGCTGGACGACACCGACACTGTGAAGGCTGAACTAAGCCCCGTAATTTCGCGCTGACTGGGTGTGGGAACGTGCCATCCCGGTTTCGTCCGCAGTCAGGAGAGCGGGTCTTCAGGCGCGCCATCGTACACTGAAGGGCAGGCGTCTCGCGCCATTTCGCGATCCCACAACGCTGAAATATGCTCCTTCGCCTCGTTTATTTCACTGGCGACACCGTCGAGACCCATCGCAGACAGGCGCGGCCTGAGGTCTTCTATGTCTTGCCCACTCACAACAATCGCGGCCTGGGGGCAATGCGTGTGCAGCGCCTCTACAAGACCGGCCAACCTGTCAATGCAGTGCCGCCCGCCAATGGATAGCCCTACGATGCAGCGCGGCAACTTCTTGATCTCGGCGACCAGTTCCGCTTCGCTCAACCCGATCTTGAGCGCGATCTCCCATCCGTCATCACGAAACAGATCCGCGGCCATACGGATGCCAAGGGTATGGTGCTCGCCCGGGACAGAGGCGAAAACGACGGTGAGGTCCTGCTTGTCCGAACTGGGATGCGCGGCAATGGTGATGTTTCGTAGCAATTCGAAGATGCGTCCGGTGGCCACGGTCACGTCGGTAAAACTCACCCGATCTTCGGTCCACCAGTCACCCAGCATGCGCGCTGCGGCAGCAAGGTATTTGAGGTAAATCACCTCTGTCGTGGTGTCCTTGGCAAGGGTGCTTATCATCTCCTCCGCCGATGTCCTGCCCTCGTTCGACAGCAGGGCCATGCACAGGTCCTCAACGTCCTGCGCTGAGGGTGCGTTGGGCAGAGCATCGGCGACCATCTCCCGATAGGCAAGGCGGCGCACGACTTCGTGGGCCAAGCCTACCAGCAGGTGAAAAGGGGGCTGGCCGTTGATATCCGCGGCATCGTGCGGGATGGAGTCGTCGTTTCCGGCGCCTGCGTGGATCAGTAGTGGTGCTGCGGTATACAAACGTTCCCCTCCCGACATTCATATTGCCTCGAGGATCGGCATTCCCCATGTTCGACTGCCCAAGATCAAGCCCATTCAGACGTCTCAAGATCCCCGTCGAGACTACTGAGCGTAGGGTGATAGGGTGTCACCGGGATAGTTGGGGATTGCCACTACGTACTAATGCGTACTTTGCCTGGCCACAGGATTAGCCCAGCATCCGGATCAGATCGGCAATGCCGCGCACTTGCATTTTCTCGCGGATACGCCAGCGGTGGACCTCGATGGTCCGACGGCTTATGCCAAGCTCCGCGGCGATTTCCTTGTTGAGTTTTCCCTCAAGCATATGGCGGAGAACTTCCTGCTCCCGGTCGGTCAACTTTGCCAGTCGGTCAGCAATGATTTTCTTGGGCAGTTCCGAGGGGGGCCGGTTGGCCAGCAGCCCGCCGGCCATTTCGATAGCTTCGAGAAGTCGGCCCTCCTCTGTCGGCTTCTCAATAAAGTCGATGGCTCCGTTGCGCATGACCTGAACGGCGATCGGAATGTCGCCATGCGCGGTGACGACGACGATGGGAATACCTATGCCCATCTCGGCAAGCTTTGCCTGCAATTGCAGGCCACTCATTCCGGGCAGCCGAACATCGAGCAGCATGCACGCCTTCTGCTCCGGATCGAACTGTTTTAGGAAGCTTTCCGCCGAATCGCAATCCACCGTCGCAAAGCCATGCGCGTTCAGCAGCGCGCAGAAGGATTTCCGCACGGCTTCATCGTCTTCAACGACAAAGACCGAAAATTCCCGATCAGGCCTGTTCGCCATTTGCGCCCTCGATTGGCAGTTGAAACACGAATACCGAGCCGGTCATTTTGGGTTCGGCCCAGATCCGACCCTCATGTGCCTCGATGATTGACCGGACCAAAGAGAGGCCTATCCCCATGCCCTGCGTTGTCGATGTGTTGAACGGTTCGAACAGGTATTTGTGCTGTTCCGGTGGAATCCCATGCCCGGTATCACGGACATACACCGTGACCCAAGCGCCCGAATTTATCACTTCGACGGTCAGTTTTTGTACCTTTGACTCCTGCATTGCCGTAATGCTGTTACGGACCAGGTTGAGCATGACCTGTCCGACTTGCACCGGGTCTGCCAGGATCCGGGGAATAGACTGGTCCAGCAGCAGATTGACTTGAAGCCTCGGCAGATCGACATAAGCGAGCGCAAGGTCGATGCCCTGCTGTATCGCCTTGTTCAGGTCGATGTATTCGGCGTTCAGATCGCCCGCAGATATGAAATTCCGCATGCGGCGCATCAGGTCGCCTGCCCTTGTTGTCTCGGCAACGGCCTCGTCAATGAGAAGCGCCGCCCGCTCCGGAATCACAACGTCAGCATTCCTCAATTCCTGGCGGCAGGCGCTGATGAAGTTTGAAATCGCCGACAGGGGCTGGTTTAACTCGTGCGCGATCGCCGAGGCAAGTTCGCCCATCGAACTGGCCCGCGAGGCATCGAGAAGTGCGTGTCGCAAGCGGGTTTCCTGCGCTTCCGCAGCCCTTTGCGCTTCGAGCGCGGCGCGCTCGTGTTCCAGGCTGTTCAGGGCGAAAAGTGCCCTGCGCAGAATACGCAGCGCATCACGGTCCATTGTTGCGAAGGGGCGGCTCTGGCCGTGTCGTTCCTCGCGCCAGAGCGCAAAGGACCCGCGCGGTGACAGCCGCGTAACGCCGTTCTCCGTGGTGGTCTCGACTTTGCCGGGCTTGCCGGCCCACCGGATCGTCTGTTCGAAATCGCTGCGCAGAAAAACCAGGTAATCCCGGTCATCCTCGGACAGATCGAGAAGCGCGGCCCCAGCGGCCACCTTCATCTGCTCCTCGTCCATGTCGATATGTTCCGACAGTTGCGCTGTTGTTGCTACCCCGTCCGCCTGCACCTTCCGGAGATCGGAAAAATCCGGCGGCGTGCTTGGGACCACCCCGAACGCGACGACGTCATCGCCCAGAAAGAGCAACATCCCCTGCGCGTCGATCAATTGCATCAGCACCGTGGACCAGTCGTTTATGAGCGACCTTAGCGACGTGCCGCAACGCGCTTGTTGCTCTATGCGAAAAGCTATCTTCTCGGCGGTAATGCTCTTCTGAAGCTGATTGGTACTCTCGATGCTTTGCAGCAGAGCAGAGGTCGTGCTCCCCAGGAGTTCGGCAAACCGCAACCGGCTCGAAGAGATCTCGCGCGGCTCGTAGTGATGGCAGGCGACCAGCCCCCAGAGCTGGTTGTTGGTGACCAGAGAAATCGAAAGACTTGCCGCCACGCCCATGTTGTTGAGGTACTCGACATGCACCGGAGCGACGGCGCGGAGCTTGGAAAACGTGAGATCCAGAGGACTTGCGGATGCCGCATCGGCAACGGCTCCCTTGCGGCTGATGATAGGCACCCGCTCACTGTTGATGTCGGGTATCGCACGCAGCACGTTCAGAAGGAAATGCCGCCGTGCCGGGTCGGGAATGTCGGAGGCAGGATAATGGAGGCCTAAGAAGCTGTCGGGCCGGTTGGTGCTCTCGGCGATTACCTCGCCATGCTTGTCCTCCGCGAACCTGTAGATCATCACCCGGTCAAAGCCGGTCACCTTGCGGATGATCCTCGCACTCGCATTGGCAAGTTCCTCGAGCGCACCCGGCTTGACGAGTTCCGAGATGAATTCCCGCCGCAGATATTCATCTTCCCATATGCGCGTCGGAGCCGGCTCGGGGTGCATCAGTTCGAGAATGATATGACCGTTGCTCCGGTGCGGCAGACATTCCAGATCTATCTGCGTGCCGTCCGGTCCGAAAAAACTGATAAACCACGGGCTGAGAAGTTCCGGATTGGAGGGCCCCAGCGTCAGGGCCCGCAACTGCCTTGCATTGCTCGCACCGATAAACTTGGCGATATCCTTTCCAAGGATCTGATCGGGCCCGGCCCCAATGTACGACGCCGTATTCCTGCTCGCGAATTCGACGGTGAAGCGGTCCTCGTCGATTGCAATCAGGGCACCATGAGGCTGGATCGCGCCGATCAGATGGATCGGCTCCTGGTCGCAGGTTTCGAGGTTGACGGTATCCAGCGTCACGGCAACCTCGCATCGGATAGAGGGTGTGAACGGTCCAGCGGCGCAAGCCAGTCGCCCAAAAGCCGGAACGTGTCGCGGGCACCCTTTCTCAGGTCACTCACGGCGGTCCCCTCGGCCTCCAGATTTTCGAGGTATCTGTTGGTCATGAGCCAACGATTGCCCCCGACGGCCCGGCACCATGACCAGAAACGCCGACCCGCCTGATCTTCACGCGCAAGCAACCGGCGCGCGGCGCGGTCGATGCGCGCGCCACCAAGTGTCGCGCCTTCAATCACGTAGAGTATTCCGCCCAGCGACGCCGCAGACACGATATCGAACGCCTCGCTGCATCGCGGGCTCTCTTCGATTGCCTCGGCGCTCAACCCCAGATCCGACAGGTCTTGTGCCAGATACCCGGCTCGTTCCGCGTAATCGTAACCCGCAGTGCAGGCCGCTCCACTTGAAATCGCGCGACAAATCGCCAGGTCAAGAGGCCGGTAAAACCCGTAAAGCCGCACGGTCAGATCCCGGTATTCACCGAGGCTCATGCTCTGGTTGAACAGTGCCAAAAAACAAGCGTGCTCGTGTAACCGTTCGTGTTGTTGATTCGTATGCGCGCGCAGTTGGTCGCGCAATGAGACATTGCAAGGTGAACCTGTGGCCGTAAGTCGAGTTGAATCCTTGGCCGTAAGCACGCGTTGCTCCAATCTTAGATTTGCCATTTCCAAGGAAAGCGTATCATGGATTTCGCACGCCCCAAGAAGTGAATGGCAAGCGTGCCAATATCCGCATCTGGAGACATGTAGAACGTGCCGACCCAGCGGGCACAGGCCTTGTCTCCAGTCAAACAGCACTTCACGGCTCGCGCTGAACAGCTTCTGCATGCAACGCCTTGCGGCCTGTCGTCCTCGCTCTTAGCGCTCCGGGCCATCAACAACGTTAAGCCTTGCACCACACCGCGACTTTAACAGTACAATCGGCCCGCACATGGGTTATGCGGGTCTTCTCAGACGAACTTGGATGCCGCAGGAACAGTAGCCGGATAGTGCCCCGGGACGTGTTGTAGGAGCGCCGACCTTTGGAGAGGTCCGGGTCTGGTCAGGATGCCACTGCGGGCAGCCTGACGGTTGGATTGTCGGTGACGCGGGCCAGGGTTTCAAGCGACATGTATCGGCGCGCCACGGCCCACTCGTCGTTGGTCTCGAGCATCAGCGCGCCGACGAGGCGGAGGATGGCAGCGTCATTGGGAAAGATTCCGATGACATCCGCACGTCGTTTCACTTCACGGTTGACCCGTTCCAGTGGATTGGTGGAGGCGATCTGGGTCCAATGTTCGCGGGGGAACGACATGTAAGCGAGGACATCGTCGCAAGAGGCGTCCATCAGGGCACCGAGCTTG
>CANMQJ010000022.1 GCA_947500005.1 uncultured Paracoccaceae bacterium
CCCGGCTTGTTCGGATTGGTCCCGAACCGGCTGCCGAAGCCCCGCTCCAGCACCTCGCCCCGTGTCAGGACGGCGTCCGGATCGACGACTGTCACAAACAGGCCGGGTAGCATGTTCGAAGAAAAGTTGTTCGGATCCTCCTCCAGTTCTTCGACCGAATTCTGGTAATCCGCCTGATACCCGATGTAATAGTCCCCCGGGGCAAGGTCGACGGTGTAGGAAACTGTGTCGCTCTCACCCGTTCCCGCAGCGAGAGGCGAAACCGCGTCCACTGCAATCGCGATATCTAAGCTCGTCACAATAGTATTTGTGGAAGCCCAGAACCCGGTTTCGGTTGCGCCGGCCGGCCCGAGCCCGATATTGTTCACGCGATAATCGATGTCGACGGTTTCACCCACCACCCATATCTTCGACGAGGTCGACAGCCCCCCCGCGACGAGATCGGGCAGCTTTGGCAGGATGGTCACCTCGACCACGTTGGACAGGTTGTTGGTCTCGTCCAGTTCCGCCACCTGGTTCAGCGCATCGGCATAAGCCGCAACGTAGTAAGTGCCCGGAGCGAACCCGGCAAAGCTGAACGAAGCGTTCGCGCTTAGCATCGGGCCGGAATTTCCGACAACGGCGCCCAGGCTCCAAAAGCCGGGCGAAGGATCGCTTGTCGTCACGGCGGAATCGGTCGAAACGTAAAGCTCGATTTCGAACGGCGCGCCAGTCGGCGCGGGCCCACCGTTTTCTCCTGTCACCTGGAACAAGAGACTACCCTCTTCGAATATGGTCGTCGAACTGGTCGGGGTCAGGTCCCAGGCAGTCAGGTCGGGAAGGTGCGGGCCCACGGTGATGGTCCCGAGATCGAAGGCGTTGTTGGTTTCGTCCGTCTCGCTTACATCGTCGAGGTCGTCGATGACGGCCCAGATGCGCCAATCACCATCCACGAGACCGCTCAGCGGCGCATCGAGGACAGAGAAGTTCACCGTTCCCGAAAAGGCATCCAGGTTTGGTACCCCGATATATGTCAAGAACGGGTCCAGATCGACATCGATCGAGGTTGCGCCTGGAGTGGTGGCATAGATGCCGATGTCGAACCCGAGTGCCTCGGCCCTCCCAATATTCTGGATCGACAAGTCGATGTCGATTTCGCTTTGGTTGGAGAAGACGCCCGGCTGGACGATGTCGGCGTCTGCAATGGTCAGATCGGGCGATGCCGTCAAAAAAATGATACCCATGTCGACGATGTTGTCGCTTTCGTCCGCCTCGTCTATGAGATTGTCCGGATCCACCGACCCGATAACGCGGTACTCGCCCTCCGTGAGGCCGATCAGGTCACCCGGCACCGGAAGGACCTGGCCGAAGAAGACCTCGTCGCTCTCAAGATCGAGCTGGTCCAGGGCCCAGGTGCCCAAGAGACGGTCACTACCATCAATCAGACCGTCTTCGGACAGGAAGAACGAGATATCGGGATTGAACAGGGCATTGCTGGCGCCGTTGTTCCTGACCGAAAAGTCGAGTGGCAGGGTGGAGTCATCGTCAAGACTGACAAAGCTTTCGGTCGAGCTCAGCGAATCGAGAACGAGGTTCACCCGGTCATCGACGGTGATCTGGAAAATCTGCGAGATGTTGTTGGTTTCATCGGCTTCTTTCACGCGGTAGTCTGGTGGGCCGTCGCCGCCGATGTCATCAACATAAACGCCTACGAAATACGTGCCGCTAGCGATGCCGGCCAAGGATGTGCTATCCACAATCAAGTTCGTTGCCGTGGCGCCGGCAGCCAGCTCCATCATGTCCGAGTATCCGATCAGAATATCGGTCTCCGGATCTATGATCATGTCTGTCGACAAATAGAGACTGACATAGACGCTTTCCGTGCCGGCCAGGGCATCGCTGCCAATGTTTGTCGTGACAACGGTTAGGTCCGGCAGATTGTCGCCCGGCCGATAGAAGGGAGCGAGCGGAAAAGACCAAGAGACACTGACCGGTGTAAGGTCGATATCCGGCAGGATCGTGAACCTTGCCGCCAGCACGTTATCGGTCTCATCGTCTTCGACGATCTCGTCATCCGCGTCGGCCACGAATAGCAGGTAGTGATCGCCGGGCGCCAGTCCGTTGGTCAAGGAACCGGGGACGTCACCATAGCTCGAATGTTGCCCACCCGGCGCCAGAGGCAAGAAACCGGCGTCACCGAGAAACGTGTCAGACGGATCCCAGATGTCATCGGCGGAATAGTAGTAGCTGAATCTCGTCGGGTCCGGCGTCGTCGTGTCGCCATCGTTGAGCAGGACCACGTCAGCTTCAAATTCGCTACCGGCGAAATTCGCTTGGGGTGTTACTATCCATTCGTAGGAGAGCCAAGTTAGATTCGCCGCCATGATCTACCCTTTGATTAGAAGTTGGTGAACGCCTCTGGCGACATTGCGATCCTCCGGGTAATTTGGCCGGCGGTTTGTCAGGCGCAGTTTTGACCGAGACGTTGATGCACATTGCGTAGAACATCCCGCTACCTGTCAAGATATAGCGCACAAAGATCGGGACTTCGGGGATACGGTACAACACGCAGGCGTGAAATTTCCGGCGCCCAATGCAGCGGGCGAACCACACCCGAACATACTCCTCATGCTAAGATACTGTGATCATTTCATATTTCTAAGACTAAACGAATTCTTTGTTCAGCCATGACTGGTAGCGAAAGGTTGTTGCAGAAGCCGCGATCAAAGGGTGACTGCCCCTTTCCCCACCCGCTTGCGCAGCGATGCGTTGTAGCTGGACCAGTTCGTCGTGCGGTAGCGGGCGGGAGAGGGCTTGCTCATGTGGTGCGTCTAACGGCAGAGGTTCGTGAAGTGACTCCCTTGCCGTCAGACGTAAGCGCTTCGTCGGGGCCCTACGCGGCGAGGCTTGACGCGGTTGCGAAGGTCCAGGGCATGAGGTCGTCGATGCGGCTCTTGGGGTGTCCGTCGAGCAGGGCGCGCAGCGTGTTGGTCAGATAGCTGACCGGGTTGATATCGTTCATCTTGCAGTTGGCGATGAGGCTGTCGAGCATCGGCCAGTTCTCGGCACCGCCATGCCCGCGGTCGTCCGAGACGATAGACCAGAAGTAGCCGGTCTTGGTCTTTCGCCGCCCTGGATCGAGCACTGGCGCGCGGGTTTCATCCATGAAGATCCGGTCCGCGGACTTCAGCCGTTCCCGGATGTGATCGACGATTGGGCGCAGGTGGAAACAGGCGCGACCGACCCAGTTACCGAGCGTGGCCCGGTCCAGCGTGATCCCCTGCCGGGAGTAGATCTCGGCAAGGCGGAAAACCGGAAGATGATCGCCGAACTTGGCCACCATGGCCCTTCATTCTCGACGGGATCTACGGCGGTGTCTTCACGCCGACGGAGGCGTCGGTCGTCGCCGTTTTCTTTGCGTTGTTCGTAGCTGTAGTGATCTGCCGCGAGCGGGATCTCGACCGATGAAATCGCTGTCGTCGCGGCGCAGGGCAAAACCCAGGCCGGCCTCGAGCACATGGTCTTCGCAGGAGATGTCGTGGCCGAAATGACGGAATGCCTTTTCCAGACGGCAGTTGTCCATCATGTGCAGCCCGCACAGGCGCGCGCCCAGCGGTTCGCCTGCCTCGCTCAAGATATCGAACACGTGCGCCGCCATCTCGGACGGGATGTAGAGTTCCCATCCCAGTTCGCCGACATAGCTGACCCGATGCGCGCGGGCGAGGCCCATGCCGATCTCGATCTCCTGCATGGTGCCGAAGGGATTGACCTGGTTTGAAGAATTGGCGGGCGAGACCTGTTCCAACAGTGCGCGGGACTGCGGCCCCATCACGCTGATCACCGCCTCGGCCGAGGTCACATCCGTCACCACCACCCGTTCGGCGCCGATCAGCCGGCGCAGCCGCGCTTCGTACGCGACCCGCGTGGCCGTCGGCGTCACCACCAGATAGGCCGTGGGCGACAGCCGCGTGATGGTCACGTCCGCTTCGATGCCGCCACGCGTGTTGAGAAACTGGGTATAGACGATCTTGCCCACCGGCACCGTCATGTTTCCGGCCGCGACCCGCCCGAGGAAGGCCTCTGCGTCCTGCCCTTCGACGCGCAGCTTGCCGAAGGAGGACATATCGTAGAGCCCAACCCCCTCGCGGACCGTGCGGTGTTCGCGTCGCGCGCAGTTGCGCGATCAACCCGGCGGCGTGCCATGTCGTCCCTGAGGTCAATTGCTTGCGCTCAAGCACGACCACGTCGCGCCAGCCCAGTTCAGTCAGGTGATAGGCCAGCGAGCAGCCCACCACGCCACCGCCGACGATCACGACACGGCTTGTTCAGGGGACATCGCTCTACGGTCGTGGTCGGAAGGCAATGTCATGTTCGGTCCTTTTCTCGGTCGGCGCGCCTCACAGGGCGGCATTGGCCTGCATGGAGGCAGCCAAGCCAGCGCGCGCCTGGGCCAATTCCGGGTCATCGACACGGTGGCAGGCGACGGCGTGAGCCTCGCCGCGCTTGGTGAGGGCCGGGTCTTCGGCGCGGCAGCGGTCCTGCGCGAAGGGACAGCGCCCCGCGAACCGGCACCCTTTGGGGGGCGAGATCGGGCTGGGCGGATCCCCCTGCAAGCGCAGCGCGCCGAGATCGAAGCGATCCGCATGGGCCGAGGGAACCGCAGAGATCAGTGCCATCGTATAAGGATGTGCGGGGTCGCCGAAGATCTCGCGGCGGGTGCCGGTCTCGACGATCCGTCCAAGATACATCACCGCGATCCGGTCGCACAGATGCTGCACGACGGCCAGATCGTGGCTGATGAACAGGAAGGACAGCCCCATCTCGCGCTTAAGCCGGGCCAGAAGGTTGAGGATCTGTGCTTGGATCGCCACGTCGAGCGCGCTTACCGGCTCGTCACAAACGATCAGCCGGGGCCGCGTGGCCAGGGCCCGCGCGATACCGATCCGCTGGCGCTGGCCCCCGGAGAACTGGTGCGGAAACAACGATTTTTGCTCGGGGCGCAGGCCGACCGTCTTGAACAGCTCGTCGACGCGCGCCGCCCGTTCGTCCGGGGTGCCGATCCGCATCAGGTCCAGCGGACGGCGCACGATCGCTCCTGCCCGCTCGCGCGGGTTGAGAGAGGCGTAGGGGTCCTGGAACACCATCTGGATGTCGCGCCGCGCCTGGCGCATCTCTGTTCCCGCCAAGGTGGTGATGTCGCGCCCCGCCAGGCGGATTTCGCCTGCCGTGGGCTCGGTCAGCCGGGCGCAGGCCAGCGCCGCGGTGGTCTTGCCGGACCCGCTTTCACCCACCAGTCCCAACGCCAATCCTTCTGGCACATCGAAATCGACACCGTCGACAGCATGGACCACCCGCCCGGCCGAAAGAGGGAAATGCACCTTGAGGCCACGTACAGACAACGCGGGCGCGGAACTCATGCCACCGCCTCGCGTTCGAGCCAGCACGCTACCTGCCGCCCGTCGTCACGCCGGTCGAGCGGCGGTTGTGTGGCGCAGCGCGTCATGGCGCGATGGCAGCGGGGCGCAAAGGCGCAGCCCGGCGCGCCCAGCTCGCGGGGGCCGGGCACGACTCCCGGTATCTCGAACAGGGCTTCCGGGTCGTCTTCGGGCGTGGCGCTTAGCTGCGGAATGCAAGAGATCAGCCCGCTTGTATAGGGATGTCGGGGATCGCGGATGAAGGCGCCGACCGGGCCCTCTTCGATCTTGCGACCGGCATACATGACCATTACTCGGTCGGCCATCTGCGCCACCACGCCAATGTCGTGGGTGATCAGGATGATCGCGGCGCCGATCTTGTTTTGAAGCTCCCGGAACAGGCCGAAAATCTGCGCCTGAACCGTGACGTCGAGCGCCGTGGTCGGCTCGTCCGCAATCAGGATGCGCGGTTCGCAAACCAGCGCGATCGCGATCATCACCCGCTGGCGCATCCCGCCCGACAGCTGGTGCGGGTAGGCATGGGCACGTTCCTCCGGAGAGGGGATGCCCACTAGGCGCAGCATCTCGATGGCGCGGTCCCAGGCCTCGACGCGCGAGGTTCGGAAATGGGCGCGGGCGGTTTCCGCGATCTGCTCGCCCACGGTATAGACCGGATTGAGCGACGTCATTGGCTCCTGGAAGACCATAGAGATGTCGTTGCCCCGGATCGCGGTCAGCCGGTCTTCGTCGGCGCGCACCAGGTCCTCTCCCTCCAGCACGATCCGCCCGCCCGTGATGCGCCCCGGCGGGTTGGGCACCAATCCCAGGAGCGACAGCGCGGTGACACTCTTGCCACAGCCGGATTCGCCCACGATTCCGAGGGTCTGGCCCGCTGCCAGTTCGAATGACAGGTCGCGCACCACAGGGATCTCTTCGCCACCGGAGAGGAACGAAATCTCGAGATTCTGCACGGATAAAAGCGGGTCTGCCATCAGCGCTGCCTCAGCTTGGGGTTGATTGCATCATTCAGCCCATCACCCACCAGCGAGATCGCCAGCACGGTCAGGAAGATCGCCAGGCCGGGAAAGGTAACCCCCCACGAGCTGTCGAGGATGTAGGGCCGGTTGTCGCCGATCATGCGGCCCCAACTCATCGAATTGGGATCGCTCAGGCCCAGGAACGACAGGCCGGCCTCGAACAGGATCGCCGTACCGATGCTGAGCGCGGCGACCACGATCAGCGGCGGCGCGGCGTTGGGCAGGATCACCCGCCAGATCAGTCGCGCGTTGCCCGCGCCGATCGCGCGCTCGGCCTTGACATACTCCATTTCACGGATCCGCAGGAACTCGGCCCGTGTCAAGCGTGCTGTCGGCGTCCAGGACACGATCCCGATGGCAACGGCCACGTTGAGGAGGGTGGGCCCGAACAGCATCACCACCACCATCGCGAAGAGTAGGTTGGGAAGGACCTGGAAAAACTCGGTCACGCGCATGAGCAGATTGTCGACCCAGCCGCCGAAGAACCCCGCCAAGGCGCCGATGGTGACCCCGATCAGCACGGTGAGGAAGGCCGCCGCGAAACCGATGGTGATCGTGACCCGCCCGCCATTTATCAAGCCGGCCAGAAGATCGCGGCCGAGATAATCCGTGCCCAGGATGTATTCGGACTGCCCCGGTGGAGTGAGCGGCATCCAGACCATCTCTCCGGGTGCGACAGGATAAAGAATGGGACCGAGAAGCGACACTGCGATGATCAATCCCAGCACGGCCAGACCCAGCATCGCGGCGTGGTTGTGGCGGAACATGCGCCAGGTCTGCATCGCAGGAGAAACGGGGCGGGGCAGGGCGCCGGTTTGTTCGTTGAGGGGGGCGGTGGCAGTCATGAGGTGCGGATCCTCGGGTCGATACGGCGATACAGAAGGTCGGTCAGGATATTCATCGCAACCACCATCAGGGCCGAAAAGAACAGCACCCCCAGCAAGGTCGGAGTGTCGCGCCGCAGGATCGAATCGAACGCCAGGGTTCCAAGCCCGGGCCAGGCAAAGACCGTCTCGACCAACACCGCGCCGCTGATCACCTGGCCGAACTGCAAACCGGCAAACGTGACCACTGGCAACAGCGCGTTACGCAGGGCGTGTTTGTAGATCACCAGCCGGCGCGACAGGCCCTTGGCGCGGGCGGTGCGGACATAATCTGTCTCGAGCACTTCGATCATCGAGGTGCGCGACAACCGCGAATAGAAAGCCAGGTAAATCAGCCCGAGCGTCAAAGCCGGCAACACGAGGTGATGCGCCACGTCGAGCGCATGTCCCAACGCCGTCGCGGCTTGGGTCGAACTGCTCATTCCCGAAATCGGAAGCAGCGGAATCGAGACGGAAAACAGCAGGATCAGCATGATGCCCACCCAGAAGACCGGCGCCGAGAAGCCGGCCAGGGAGAGCACGGTGACAAGGTGGCTGGCCAGAGAGTTGCGGCGCTGCGCCGAGAACACGCCCAATACCACTCCGATCCCGATTGCCGTGGCAAGTGCAGTCGCGACAAGCAGCAAGGTCGGCCCGATCCGGGCAAGCACAAGCTGTGTCACCGGCTGGTCGTAATACAGGGAATGACCCAGATCACCCTGCACGACGCGGCCCAGGTAGCGCCCGAGCTGGATCATGAAAGGCTGGTCCAGCCCATAGGTTTCGCGCAGCTCGGCAACCATCTCGGGCGTCGCGCCGCCCATCTCGCCCACCATCGCCTCGACCGGATCTCCGGGTGCTGCATGGATGAGCGCAAAGTTAAGAACCAGCACCGCGAGCAGCAGCAGCACCGAATTTCCTGCCTTTCGCAGAGGTCCCTTCATCACGGGAGTTCCTTTCTGTCCTGCGGAACGGGCCGGGAATTGCACCCCCGGCCCGGCGGGGCAATCACTCGGTTACATAGACTTCGGTGAACGGTGCCAGAGATCCGAACGGGGTATCGGGAGCATTGCCCACCTTGTCGCTGGAGACCGTGACCGAATAGTCCTGCGGCATGTAGATGAAGACCAGATCCTCCTGCACGCGCTGTTGCAGCTCGGCATAGAGGCTTGCGCGCGTGTCGAGGTCGGTTTCTACTGCGGCGGCCTTCAGAAGCGCATCAACGTCCTCGTTGCAATAGCCTTGCGTGTTTGACCAGATCACGTTCTTGATGTTGTCGCAGTCGAAGTGCCGGTGAACGCCGATGGTAGGATCGGGGTAATTGAACGATCCGTTCATCGTTGCGTCGTAGTCCCAGCTGGAAATGCGCTGCACCCAGGTGCCGAAATCGGGGGCTCGGCGCAATTCCACGTCGATGTTGAGCTTGGCAAGCTGCGCCTGGATATATTCCGCCGCGGGCCCGTGCGCCTGCGGGTTCCAGCTGGGCACGTCAAGAACGAACGAGAACCGTTTGCCGTTGTCATCCAGCGAATAGCCGGCCTCGTCCAGCAAGGCGGCTGCTTTTTCCATGTCGGGGGCGTAGCCGGGTACATCGGCGCTGTAAAACGGGTTCCCGGTATGTAGCGGCCCGGTGCCTGGAGCGACCCGCCCGCCAAAGATCACCTTGGCCAGAAATCCGGTGTCGATGGCGTGGGCCAGCGCCTCGCGCACCTTGCGGTCATCAAAGGGCGCTTCGCGCAGGTTCATTTCGAGATAGTGGATATACCCGAGCGCGCCATAGCCCTCGGTAGTCATCTCGACCCCTTCGGCGCGTTCCAGACGCGCGGCATCCGTCGGGCGGATGCCTGCGAAGGCGGCATAGTCGATCTCGCCTTTTTCCAGCATCAGAACGCGGGTCAGCGGATCCTTGACCAGCGGATAGACGATTCGGTCCAGATAGGGGCGTCCTTCGATGAAGAATCCGTCGTATTTGACCAGTGTCAGACGTTCGGCGGGATTGTTTTCCTCGACCATGAAGGGCCCTGAGCCAACCACATTTTCCATGTTGCGTGGATGTGTCTTGATCTCCTGCCCGTCGTCATAGACGTGCTTGGGCAGAATTGGCATCAGCAGGGGCTGAAGCGACCGCATCAAGCCGGGAACCGGTTGAGACAGGCGCAGCTCGATCCGATCCGGTGCAGGAGTCTCAATGGCCGCGACCTGACCGAACATGGCCTGGCCGAAGGGATGATTGTCGCGCACCGTTTCCAGCGAGAATTTCACGTCTTCCGAGGTGATGGGCGCCCCATCGTGAAATGTGGCGTCGTCCACCAGGTCGAACGTCACACTCAGCCCATCCTCGGCAACTTTCCACGTCTTTGCGAGATAGGGTTGTGGCTGGTAATCCTCGCCGATCAATACCAGCCCCGCAAAGATCTGCGACCCCGGCTGGCCGGTCGCGGCCCCTGATTGGACCGCCGGGTTCAGCGTCCGGTAGCCCGAGGTGAAAGTTGTCAACGTGCCACCCTCACGGGGTTCGGCGCCAAGCGGTGCGCTCAGGGTAAACGTCGTCGCCAGCGCGGCCGACAAGACACCCGAGAGGAATTTCGGAGATTTATGGAACATGACACTTCCCTTGTTGCGGACTTGGGCACAGCTGTTCCGTGCCTCGATCTGTTGGAGTCCTTTGACGATTGCAATGAAAATGAAAAACTGCAATTGTTTTTTCACAAAACTAAAATTCTACGGCAAGAACAATGCATTCAGACAAACAGTCGAGAAGGCACCCTGATGCGGCAACCCCGGATGCCGGTCCTGGCAAGCCGGTAGGTCGACAGATTCGCGAATTGCGTCGATCGCGCGCGCTCACCCTCAGCGATATGGCCGAAAGGGTCGGTCGCTCGGTCGGCCATCTCAGCCAACTCGAACGCGGCGTGAGCCCGATCACCCTTGACACGCTGGACCGGATCGCGCGGACGCTGGATGTCTCGATCAGCTGGTTCTTTTCCGCTCCCGACCCTGAAACCTCGCCCGAGAGTGCCATCGTTGTGCGCAGGGACCGGCGTCGGCAGATCAATCTGAGCCGCGCCGGCGTGCGCGAGGAACTTTTGTCACCTAATCTGACCTCCAGCCTTGAGATGGTGCTGACCACCTTCGCCCCGGGGGCAAGCAACGGCGAAGGCGGGCGCATGCGCAAAGGCGACGAGGGGGGCTTTGTCATCACCGGACAACTCGAAATCCGCACGTCCGATCAAACCGTTCTGCTCGAGGCCGGCGACAGCTTCCAGCTTGAGGGCGTGGGGCGGCAATGGTGCCGCAATCCCGCCGACGAGGACGCTGTGATCGTCTGGTCCTTTGCATCCGCACATTTCTGACGTCACCGCAGCCCAAAGGAACCGCAATGTCCGATATCACCGTATTCACTGCTCGGGTCATCCGAACCATGTGCGACGCCCAACCGACTGCCACTGCTGTCGCAGTCCGCGACGGGCACATCCTTGAGGCGGGTACACTCGAAACGTTGCGGCCCTGGCTCGATGCCTATCCTCATCAAATTGACCGACGGTTCGAGAATCATGTTCTGATGCCTGGCTTCATAGACCCGCATCTGCACCCGACCCTGGGTGCGCTGCTGCTGCCCTGTCACTTCATCACTGCAATGGAATGGGTGCTGCCCGACCGCACGTGTCCCCCTGTCACCAGCCACGCGGACTACATAGAGACACTGACGCGGATACTGGCAGAGGAAGATGACGGCGAAGAGATCTTTGTCACCTGGGGATTTCATCGCATCTGGCATGGCGATGTCACGCGCGAGGTGCTGAACGGCGTTTCCGAGACGCGCCCGATCTTCGTCTGGCAACGCTCTTTCCACGAGATCATCGCCAATGACGCCGCGATTGAATGGATGGGCACGTCCCGCGAAGATCTTGAGCGCCACCCCCAGATCGACCTGGCTATGGGTCGTTTCTTCGAGACCGGTCTGGCAGTGGCCGCGCAAGCGATGAACCGGGTCTTGCTCGCGCCTGAGCGGTTCGGTCGAGGGCTGGAAATGGTCAAGCGGGTGGTGCATCTGGGCGGGCATACCACCATCGGCGAGCTGGCTTTTCCGTTGATGAGCAACGATGCCGAATGGGGCTTGTTGAAAACCCATCTGGATGGCGACGACGTACCCTTCCGCATGAAGCTGATTCCGCGCGCCCTGCAACGCGGGACGTTCCAGGGCGACCCCGCGGAGAATCTGAAGATGGTGCAGGGGTACGATGGCACCGGCACCGAAAAGCTGTTTTTCGACAACGCGGTCAAGCTTTTCACCGATGGCGGGTTCTTCGCTGAGCTGATGCAGATGCAGCCGCCTGGCTTTATCGATGGTCATCACGGCGAATGGATGATGGCTCCGGAGTCGTTTTACGATCACGCCCGTGCCTTCTGGCTGGAGGGGCGCCAGATCCATGTGCATTGCACCGGCGACATGGGGCTTGAGTTGGCCATCGACACGCTGCGCCGGCTTCAGGATGAGCGTCCGCGCTTCGACCACCGCTTCACAATCGAACATTTCGGCGTGTCCACACCAGAACAGGTGCGCCGACTGAAGGCGCTCGGGGGGTTGGTGTCTGCCAATGTCTACTATGTGCACGAACTGGGCGAGGCCTATTGGAAGAAGTCCATCGGTCACGAGCGTGCCACCCAGATGGCGCGGATGGGTGCGCTGGAGCGGGCGGGTGTGCCTTTCGCGTTGCATTCGGATTTCACCATGGCTCCGGCTCTGCCGCTGAACTCGGCTTGGGTGGCAGTCAACCGGATTGGGGAATCCGGGGCTGTGCTCTGCCCGGAGGAGCGTGTCTCGCTCGACGCCGCCATGCGGGCGATCACCATTGACGCGGCGTATGTGCTGGGGCTCGAGGACCGCGTCGGGTCGATCCGAGCGGGAAAAAAGGCGGATTTCACCGTGCTCGAACAGGACCCGTGGGAGGTCGCCACCGAGGCGCTGCGCGATATCGCGATCTGGGGAACCGTGTTCGAGGGCCGGCCCCACCCCCTGAACCGATAGGATCTTCGATGGAGCCGGGAAAGGAACGCATCCCGATCACCGTTCTTTCGGGCTATCTGGGAGCGGGCAAGACCACCATCCTGAACCGGCTTCTCGCCAGCCATGCCGCTCCGGGGCTGGGTGTGCTGGTCAATGACTTTGGTGCGGTAAATATCGACGCGCACCTGATCCGTGCGACGGATGGCAATGCGATCGAGCTGTCCAATGGCTGCGTATGCTGCCAGGTCGGCGATGACCTGAGCGCGGCACTGACTGCGTTGGCAATGCGTCCCGAGCCGCCCACGCGGGTTTTGATGGAGGCCAGCGGCGTCGCCGACCCGGCCCGGCTGGCGATGATGGTCGGGCATTGGCCAGGTTTCGCGCTGGATGCGGTGATCACCGTGGCTTGTGCAGATACCGTGCTCGTGCGGGCGGCGGATAGGTTCGTCGGCCAACTGGTGCGCAGCCAGTTACGCGCCGCCGACCTCGTTGCGCTGACGCGGACCGATCTTGTCGGCCCGCAGCAGAGCGCACGCACCCGTGCCTGGTTGGCCCATACGATGCCCAGTGTGCGGGTGGTGGACACCCCGCACGGAGCCGTGCCGCCTGATCTGCTCTTGGGGCCGCCCATCAACGGCCGTCCCCGGTCGGGGTTTTGGCCCACGGCAGAGCACCCGTCCTTCACCACGGCCTGCTGGGAACCCCGGGGGCCGGTCGACCGCGCTGCCCTTCATAGCGTTCTGGCGGCGCTGCCGGATAGCGTCCACCGCGCTAAGGGCATCGTGACCGAAGCCGCAACCGGACAGGGCCTGCTGGTGCAAAAGGTGGGCGCGCGCTGCGAGATCACCCAAGCGGCGGATACCGGCCAGGCCTGTATCGTCCTGATTTCCACCGGATCGAAGGAGGAAACGGCCAGTTTGATTTCCGGGTTCGATTCCGCGCTAATCATCTAACCGTTCGCTTGGCATGATCACCTCGCCTTGAGCCGCCAAGCGACGACCCAAGCCTATAGGCTCGATACCTTGTTTTCTCAGCAGCCTGTGCGGCGGCTCACCGGACCGAAGCCCTGAAAGGGAGATGGGATCGGGCAGCGTTCCACCAAAACCCATCTCCGCGACCGCCTGTTCGCGGCTTAGCTCGGAGCGAACATTAGGTGGCGCACCAAGGCCTCAGGCCTGGGCTGAACTCAAGATCCGTTTCACGCGCGATCGTCAACTTCTGTCGCAACTGCGGCGAAGGTCTGGAACCCGCCGATCTGCTGGTCGGACAGGAACGAGCCGCGATGGCCTTTGGACCACCTCGCGCGGCTCCCCGGAAATCGACATTGATGCTTGTCGCAGAAAGGCCCGTGCGACATTGTCCGCGCGACGCACCGCAATAGAACCCGGCACATTACCATGTCCAAGAAGACCCTGAACCAGGCCAACCTCGAAAAGCTGGGCGCGGAGAAGCTCGCCGCACTGGTCATGGACCTGGTTCAGGGGAGCGCGGCCCTGCAGCGCCGCGCGCGTATGGAACTCAGTGCCGCCCAGGGTCCCCGGGAGGTGGCCGCCGATCTGCGCAAACGCTTCGCGTCGCTGCGGCGGGCGGCCAGTTTCGTCGATTGGCGCAAGCAACGGGCGCTGGTCAAGGATCTCGAGGACCTGTTGGGAATGATCGAGACCACCATCGCCCCGCAGGATCCGGACGAGGCCTTCGAACTGCTCTGGTCTTTCCTGCAACTGGCCCCCGCGATCTACGAACGCACGGATGACAGCAACGGCGCGGTTGGCGGCGTCATGAGTGACGCGGTGGACCTTATCGCGGCGATTTCGCCCCGGAATTCTCAGGACCGTACCGCGCTGGCCGAGCGCGTTCTCGACGCGGTCGCCGATGCAGGCTACGGCGAATTCGACGGTATCATTCCCGCGACGGCCGAGGCGCTCGGTCACGACGGGCTGGAGCATCTCAAGCGCATCACGCAAGCCTGGACCGAGGCGCCACCGACCGAGCATGAGCTCGAGCAATACCGGGGCCATGGTCTCAGGTCGTCTGCCGAAGACAGCGTGCGCCGCAACAAGCAGGCGACGCGGTCGATCATCCTGGCGGATATCGCGGACGCGCAAGGGGATGTCGACGCCTATATGGCCCGCTATTCCGAAGAGCAGCTGACCTATGGCACCATTGCCCCCGACGTGGCCCGGCGCCTGCTGGACGCGGGGCGTGTGGACGAGGCTTTCGACATCGTCACCCGCGCCCGCGCCGCCGAAGATGGCAAGTCGTTCCGGATGTTCCGCCATGATCTCGATGCGGTCTTTGAAGAATGCCTTGAACGGCAGGGCAAGACGGAGGATTTGAAGGTCCATCTGTGGGAAACGTTCGAGCAGACCCTCAGCGCGACCAGCCTTCGGAAGTATCTGAAGCTGCTGCCCGATTTCGACGACATCGAGGCAGAAGAGGCCGCCCTGAACTTCGCCGAGGCTTATCCGCATCTCGGGGCGGCGATCAGCTTCCTCGTCGACTGGCCGTCTCACCACCGCGCAGCACGGACCGTGGTGGCACGGGCCGACGGTCTGGACGGGAATTCCTATCACACGCTCACGACGGCGGCCGACGCGCTCGAGGTCGAGCACCCGCTCGCCGCCACGCTGATGCGCCGCGCTATGGTTCTGGACACGCTGACCGGGGGAAAGTCCAAGCGCTATCGTCATGTGGCGCGGCATCTGGCCGAATGTCGGTCCCGCGATGCCGCCATCGAGGATTACGGCGATTTTCCTCCGCACGCGCAGTTCCTCGAGGCGCTCAAGCAGGACCACGGCCGAAAACATGGCTTCTGGCGCTTGGTCGATCCATAATTCCGGCCCATTTGTATGTGTCGGCTGCTGTTCGCAATCGAGAATTCGGCACGATTTCGGAAATCGCTCATATGTATCCGGCCTGCGGCTCGCGGGCCGTGGCCTTGATGGGGTTACGCACGCGCCTTGGTCTCATTAGCGGCGAGGTCTATGATGACCCAATGGGCCGCCAGACTCTGGGAACGTATCTTCTCGGTTCCATGCTGACCTCTCTGTTGCGAACTCCTTGGTGGCAGTGGAATGCGTCAGACTGCTTCCATTGCCGCGTCTCTTAGCGCGTCGAACCGGGTGCTTTGCCGCAGAAGGCTCCAGGCGGTTCGAGCGAGCTTGTTGGCAAGCGCTACGGCCGCTTTGTTTCGGGGCATACGCGCCACCGCCTCGGTCAGCCACAGGCCGAAACTGAAGTCGGGCCATCGGTGTGGGCGCATCATGACGCAAGCCTCCATTCCCACGATGCAGCGTGGGAGTTGCTCGAACGTGGCGTTTAGGGCCAAGCGCTTGATCTGCTTGCGCATGACTAACTGGCCGGACCTGTCGAACCCGACCAGGTGAAACGAATCCTTCCCGATGTCGATCCCGACGACGGCGAGGTCTTCGATGCAGGTTTTCCGGACGCCACGCGAGGCGTTTGGATAGCGCGCGGTGCTGGCTGGCGTCGGAGAAGCGCTCGAGCACGAAATCGCGGGGTTGGGGTTGGGCGAACCGGCCGGTTCTATGGAGATTTGGAGCGGTTGTTTACCTTGGATTTTGCCGGGCACGCTGAGTTGACCGATCTTTTGTCGGCGGCTGCGGTGTTGGTTTCGCGGGCTTCGACCAACATGCGTTGTTCTCCGCGGCTGTCGAGGGCTGTCGCACCATCACCATCCAGGTGGCGGGCATACCCGGTCTGTCCGCAAACAGTGCAGTGGGCGGCGGCGGCTGGAGTTCGGATCTGTGATGCGCATATCGTGCAGCAGCCCTCGCTGTTCCTGGCGGCGCTCTGGCGTGGTGTTCCGGTGCGACCGTCTCGACGATGATCATACGACCCCCGCAGCAGGGGCATGGCAGCGCGAGGACGCGGGCAGGCGCATCGGCGTTGTCGGCCGTGCCATCTTCAGTGTGACCCGGATCTGGTCGTCCGGTCCCGAGCAGGTTCCTGATCCTGGTGATGCTGGCGGCACGGATGCCGTTTCCGAAGAGCCCGTAATGGCGGATGCGATGCTGCCCCTTTGGCAAGACATGAATCAGAAACCGGCGGAAAAACTCGTCTGACTTCAGGGTCATGGTCGTAGGCCGCCCGGGACCGCTGACCCGGTAATCCTTGACGCGGAAGGTGACGCCCTGGTCGTCCATGCGGGTCAGGCGGCTGTTGGAGATCGCGACACGGTGGGTGTAGCGCGACAGGTATGCCAGCACGGCACTGGGTCCGGCGAAGGGCTTCTTGGCATAGACGACCCAGTCGATCCTGCGCAGCGGTCGCAGAAACGCATCGAAGGTCGCACGATCAACAAGGTCGGCATGGTCGCCGAAGAAGTGCAGCTTGCCGGCACCGTGCAGCCGGGCCAGCCCATCCAGGATGAGGCGCCGGTAAAGGCGGAACAGAACCCGGACGGAGAGGAAGAAATCCCTGCGGCAGGCGATCCACTTCGCGCTGTCCGCAGACAGGCCACCACCCGGCACGATCATGTGGACGTGCGGGTGGTGCGTCACGCCGGAGGCGTGCTTTCAGCACGGCGCCGAGCCCCAGGTGTGCAGCACGGATGTGACACCGACCCGGGCGCCGAGATGTTTCGGATCGGCGGCGATCCTGATCACCGTATCCGCGCTCGCCCGCATCAGAAGATTGTAGATCTCCCGCTTGTTCTGGAACGCGGGGTCGGCGATCCACTGCCCGAAAGGCGATTGCGCAGCAATCTGCCGAAAGGGGCTTCGGCAGCGTGAAGACGAGGTGGAAATACCGCACGGGCAGCAGTTCGGCCTCGCGCGCTTCCAACCTTGCCTTTGCCGCACCCGCCTGACATTTGGGACAGTGCCTGTTCCGACAAGAATTATAGGCAATGTGGCCATGGCCACAGTCTTCACACCTCGCGACATGGCCGCCGAGCGCTGCCGTGCGGCAACGCTCGATCGCGCTCATCACCTTCAACTGATCGAGGCTGACATGGCCCGCGTTGGCCCCCCGCCAGGCAGGGCCCTCGTGCTGGAAGCACGCCTCCGGCGTGACGGCGCGGAAGATATCCGCGACCCCCAGCTTTGGCCGAGACACCGCAGTCTACGAGGCGCCTTTCTTGCCCTTCCTGCGCTTCGCCGCGGTCATATCGTCCAGCGGGCTCTCCACCGCCGGGATCATCCCTGTGGCGGGGGAGACAGGTGCCTGCCGCAATAACCGGGGAAAATGACCCCGCTCAGGCCCGGCCACGCCTGTATCCTGATTGGTGGGACGTTCTTTCCACCACTCACGCAACAGTCCCAGAATATTGGCGGGCCGTCGCGCACCTTTGTCACCGGAGGCAAAAGCATCCTGGTTTTCCCAATGGGTCACCACGACATTCTGCGAGAACGAGCCGAGAAAGCCGAAGATTGCCTCCTTCCCCTCCCATGTGTCGATCCATGGCAGGTCGGGATCGCCTTCGTTCTGCCAGACCATGTCTTCGGCCATGAGCGCGCCCAGGCGGTCCATGTCACCGCCGCCCATGGCCCCCATGACAGCCATGACCGTATCGAACGAGGCCTGGGCCTCACCACCGGTTTGCGCGATGGCGGGGCCGGCAAGGGCAATCCCTGTCGACGCGGCTGCGGATGCCGCCAGAAGCTGTCGTCTGCGCATGTTGATACTCCGATTGGGAATTACTGACCGGAAAGCTGCTGCAGGGCCCTGGCCCAATCCTCGACGTGGTAGCTGCGGACGATCAGACCGTCTTCCAGTTCATGGATGTCGATGGTCAGGATGTCGAAACTGCGCCCCTCGCCATCCACACCGAAGAAAGGGCCCGCAGGCGTTCCCGTGGCACGGCTGCGCACGGTGACGAAATCGCCACCAAGGTGCATCGCCTGAACGTCCCAGTTCAGATCCGGAATGAGTTGCGCGAAGAACCCCATCTGGCCGACAAAGCCGTCGCGGCCCTCGGTCTCGCCGGAATAGTCGCCGATGCTTTCCCAGTCCTCGGAGGTTGCCTCGAGAAACGCCGCCACATGGCTTTCGGAGCCGGGATTGCTCAGCAGGTCGTAGAAGGTCTGCACGCGCGCCGTGTCGTCGGCGGTTGCACTGGTCGCGATGGCCGTCAGGCCGAGCGCGGCCGCGGCGAGAGATGTTCGAAGCGAAATCATGGGATTCCTCCTGGTCGGTCATGGATGGCGCCGCGTGGTGCCCGGGGCCTTGGCGATCAGGATGGACAAAAACCGGGAAAACCATAAGGTAGGATAATCCAATTTAACTGTTCGGAATTCCTGCATTATGATCGACCGGCTGCGCCAGATGGCGATCTTCGCCAAGACGATCGACCACGGCTCGTTCCGTGGTGCGGCGCGCGCGCTGCGGTTGTCGCCCTCCGTGGTCAGCCACCATGTCTCCGAGCTTGAGGAAAGCCTGGGCGTGGCCCTGATCTACCGATCCACGCGCAAGCTTACCCTGACGCCGGAGGGGCAGCGTTTGCTCGCCGCCACGCACAAGATGCTGGAGGCGGTCGAGGGGGAACTGGCCGACCTTTCACTGTCGGCAAGCGCACCGAGCGGTGAGCTGCGCCTGACCATACCATCAGTCCTGTCACAATCTCGGTTCATCGAACGGATCGCGGCTTTCTCCACCGCCCATCCGAGGATCAAGCTTTCTCTGGATTTTTCAGACATCCGACGCGACCTGATCGATGACGGCTTTGACATCGCGATCCGGATGGGCCCCGAGGCGAAAACCTCGGCGACCTCGCGCCCCTTGTTTTCGGTCGAACGCAGGTTGGTTGCGTCCGTCGATTACCTCGCCTCGCGCCCGGTTCCGGCTGGTCCGGAGGACATTGCCGACTGGGATTGGCTGGCCCTGACACCGGTTCACAACGTCCCTGTGGCGTTCACCAAGGCGGGCGGCACGAAAGCAAAGATCAAGCCCGAACCGCGTGTCTTTGCCAACGATGCACAGGCGCTCTGTCGACTGGCGCGTGCGGGTGTAGGGATCGCTATCGTTCCGGATTTCCTGGCGCGCGATGACGTTGGGCGCGGGACGATTGAATATGTTCTTCCGGAGTGGAAGTTGCGCAAGATTACCGTTTTCGCGGTCTGGCCCAGCAATGCGCCGAAACACGGTCTCATTCATCTGGCCTTGGATGCTCTTGGCCAGATCCAGTCCTGAAGCAGACCTCTGGGTAGCTTGTGCGAGCGGCGGTATTTCCCGCTGTGCAGACCTCGGCACATGACGCAGCGAATGTCCGCTCCCCGCCCTTCCTCACGAAGCACCTCGCAGGCGCGATGATCGAGCAAGTGCGGCGAACGGCAGAACGGCCCCGCATAGCGGACCAACACGGTTTCCGGACACCCCCCAAAAAAAATCGAGGTATGATCTATCAGTGAGGCGACCTGACCCCTTCCACTTTTTTTTGGGCAAGATCACAGCTACTCGCTGCGTTTCTCGGCGCTGGACCGTTTGGCCAACGTATACGAGGACGGGAAATTCATAGAGGTGCTGACCGAAGATACGACCGAAAATCAAGCCCTTGGCGACAGCCTTGCTCTTTCCGTGCGCTGCCGCAGCGGAGGATTGCACGGCGTGAAACACCAAACCATTCTTCGAGGATGTTTCGGTCGACCTCCTGCGAAGATGCCTGGAGGCTGGTGCCGATCCCAACGCAAGGGACGATACAGGTCTGGCTCCACTTTACTTCGCAGCGGCATCAAATGAAAACCTTGCTGTGGTGCAAGTGCTGATCGAGGCTGGGGCCTCTGTTCCCAAGAGGATCATCACGGACAAGCTCCGCTCATATGGCGCGGCCAAGCGCGAACTCGTGCCCGGGTTGGATCACTGATCGCACAAGGGGGCTCAACAATCGCGCCGAGAACAGCCATTTGCCGTTCTGACAGCGAGAGCGTTTGAGGCAGGGCCATCGCTCACCCGGCGGCCTGCAACTCTTCGTGTCCATCCATTCTGCCACCCGCAATTGTTTCTCCGTTCCACCTCGCCGACGCGCCGCCCTGACCATTCGCTACCACCGGATTGAAGCTCTCCGGGCGTGGAAAACAGCCGCCAGCATCGCCTGAAGCCTGCATCAATGGCACTGACCGCCACCCTTTCGGTTAACGTGACAACTCCCAATGAACCCTTTGCAATTCAGTGTCCCAAGATCTGGCTCAGGAAGAGCTTGCTGCGCTCATGCTGTGGGGTATCGAAGAAAGCCTTGGGGGTGTTCTCTTCCAGGATGCGTCCTTCGTCCATGAAGATCACCCGGTCCGACACTCTGCGCGCGAAGCCCATTTCGTGGGTGACGCAGAGCATGGTCATGCCTTCTTCGGCGCGTTCCACCATCGTATCCAGCACTTCCGAGATCATTTCAGGATCGAGAGCGGAGGTCGGCTCGTCGAACAGCATGATGCGCGGACGCATGCACAGGGATCGTGCGATCGCGACGCGCTGCTGCTGGCCGCCGGAAAGCAGTCCGGGGGTATTTCTGTGCCTGATCGGGAATGCGCACCTTTTCGAGATAGTGCACCGCGATCTCCTCGGCTTCCGGGCGGGGTGTCTTGCGCACATTCATCGGCGCAAGAGTGCAGTTTTTCAGTATGGTCAGGTGCGGAAAGAGGTTGAAATGCTGGAAACACATGCCAGCGCTCGGAGCGGAGCGAATCAATGTTCTTCACGTCCGACGTCAACTCGATCCCCTCCACCACGAACCGTCCCCTCTGGTGCTCTTCACGTCCTTCAGCACCTGGAACTGACCATACCATTTGCTGACGTTGAAAATTTCCAGCGCGGCTGCGCTGCTGTTGTCCAACACCTCTCCGTTCTCCTCCGCAGCGATCAGTAGACAGCTTTCAGTTCCGATTGCGTCTCGGTACCGCTGCGCACGGTCTCGACGCATTCCATGAGGTCCGACAGGAACTCAGCGCGCGAGGGTTCGTGCAGCATCGACATCATCGCGTGCATCCCCTTGGGACGGCTGGTGAGCCCGGCCAGCCAGCCCCGGTGGGTCATCTGTTCGGCCACCAGATAGATGTCGAATTCATCCGAGCCGAAATTGATCAGGGTGAGATCCGGGTCCGAGTGCATTTTCAGCCCATCAATGGCGCAGATGCCTTCCACGTAACCGTCGGTCATTTTCGCGAGGTTCCGGGCGGCTTCGGTGTAGCCGGTTTCGCCGAGGTGGTTGAGCACAGCCCAGGCGCTTGCAACCGAACCGCCGGTTCGGGTGCCTGCAAGCGTCGCGGTGTCGATGACACCGCTCGGCCAAGCATCGTGACGAAAGCGGCTACGGGTCAGATCCTGTTCGTGGCGGAAGAAGACGGTCGAGGCTGCCTTGGGGCAAAACCCGAACTTGTGCAGATCGGCGGACAGCGACCGAACACCCGCAAACCGGAAGTCGAAATGCGGTGTGCTGCGACCGATGCGCGTGAAAAAGGGCGCCAGCCACCCGCCGACGCAGGCGTCGACATGCAACCAGACCTCCGCATCTTGCGCAATGTCGCTCAGTTCTTGGATCGGATCGACCACCCCATGCGGAAAGCAGGGGGCAGACCCGACGATGGACATCGTGTGATCGTCGATCATCGTCTTCAACGCCTGCGTGTCCACCCGCTTGTCGCTGCGCAGTGGCGCGCGGCGGATGTCCAGATCCATCGCGGCCGCGGCCTTGTCAAATGCCGGGTGGGCGCTGTCGGGCATCACGATGTTCAGGATGTCGCCGCGCGTCGCTCCGGTTTTGGCGCGATGCGCATCGCGGGCGGATTTCATCGCGACAAAGATGCTTTCGCTGCCACCAGTTGTGAAAGCCCCGGTTGCGCTGGCTGGCGCGTTGAACAGGTCCATGCCGTAGTCCAGAACGTCGAGTTCCATCGACTGAATGCTCTTGAACGCACGCTTCTGGCCCAAGGCGTTTTCGCTGAAGAATTCGAAATAGGCCTTTCGCCCGACCTCGTAAGTCGCTTCGTCATTGTAGAACACGTAAAGCGGTGTACGCCCGCCGCGCCAATTCACGTCATCTGCGGTGCGCGCAATCATGTCTTGCTTCAGATCGTCCCAGCTACGCCCGCCTGCAGGATAGGGTTTGCGGTTCTGTGTCATCGTGTTTTCCGTTGTTCTTTGCTATTTGTTATATCAATTTATGCGCGGACCCGGGCGCGTCTGGCCCGGCCTTTCAGTCTTTGAGAGCTTGGCAGAGCGACTGCGCGCCCACCTGGATGTCGTGATGAACGGCAGCGCGCGAGGCTTGCGCGTCGCCGCTGCGCAGGGCCGCGATGATGCTCTTGTGGTTGGCGTAACCCACAAGCCTTTTGCGGAAGGTATGGGACAGGAGCGTTCGGGTCGGACCCACCCGCAGCCAAAGCGCGTCGATCATGGCTTTCAGGATCTCCTGGTCGGCCAGCGCATAGATGGTGTGGTGGAACTCGGAGTCTGTTTGCAGCGCCTTGTTGAATTCTTCGGCCTCGATCAGCGATTTGAGCTGCTCGTTCAGCTCTTCGAGGCGGTCGATGACCTTGGGCGTGATGTGGGGGAGGGCGGCCTCCGTCGCAAGCGGTTCCAGCGCCATGCGGATGCCTGCCACCTCCTCGTATTTCGATCGGCTGAGCAGCGGCACCAGAAAGGCGCGGGTCTCGGAGATTTCAAGAGCGCCCTCGATGGCGAGTTTCATCATCGCCTCGCGCACCGGCGTCAGGCTTACCTCCATGTCTCGACTGAGGCTGCGGGCGGTAATTTTCTGGCCCGGCTCCCAGACCCCGCGCAACAGGGCATGGCGTAGCTTGTCATAGACCTTGTCGGTCAGGGTGGAGCCGCGGCTGACCGAGCCGATCAGATTGCCTTTGCCCTTGCTGCTTTCATCCGAAACGAAGGCTGCCATTCCGGCCCTTTCCTGTTCAATGCCCATCAGCCATATCCCCTCGCTCTGCGGAGCCTGGTTTCCACCTTCCGCCCATATCGCGAAATGCTCGCGCATATTGCAACGTAAATGGCGCCAGCAAAGACGTAGGCTTCGACGTAGAAGCCGATCCAGTTCGGGTCGGCAAGCGAGGCCTTGGCTGCACCCAGCAGATCCATCATCGCCACGATGACCACCAGAGAGGTGCTTTTTAAGGTTATGATAATCAGGCTGACAAAGGCAGGCAGCACCAGTTCGACCGCTTGCGGCAAAACGACCTTGAACTGTGTATTCCAATAGCCGAGTCCCAGTGCAGCTGCGGCCTCGTACTGGCCCTTCGGTATCGCCTGCAAGCCTCCGCGAAGGACCTCGGCCATATATGCAGCCGTGAAGATGACGATGCCGATGATCACCCGCACCAGTCCGCTGGGGGAGAAGCCTTCGGGCAAAAGGAGCGGCATGGCGACCGAGGCCATGAACAGGATGGAAATCAGCGGCACGCCGCGGATTATCTCGACATAGATGATGGCGGAGGTGCGGAACACCGGTAACCGCGATACCCGCGCCAGCGCCACGGGCACCGACAACAGCGCACCGAAGAAGACGCCGCAGACAGTCAGCAATATGGTCAGTGGCAACCCGCCCCAGTTGCTGCTGTCGATGAAGCGCAGCCCGAAGATGCCGCCCCACATGAGGACACCATAGGCCAAAAGGCCGAGCGCCCAGCCTATGAGCAGTTTACGGGTCCAGAACAGCGGGTTCATCGACACAAGCACCAGCGCCACCAGGATCAGCGTGGCGAGCATCGCCCGCCAGTGTTCCTCGTAGGGGTAGGTCGCGAAAAGGATTAGTCGCATCTTGGCATGGATGAAGGCCCAGCATGCACCGCCCTTGGGCGGACAGGCGTTCATGTCGGCACCACTCCATGTCGCGTCCAGCAAGGCCCAGGTCAGCAGAGGTGGAACCGCTTTGATGATCAGTGCCAGCATGGCAATGTTGAGCACCAGCCCCAGCGGCGATTTCACCTGTGCGCGAAGCCAGGCCTTCGGGCTGGTATTCGCCTCCGGGGGCAGCATCACGGTCCGTTCGGTCATCGCGACACCAGTTCCGCGCGGGCATTGAACCAGTTCAGAAACAGCGACGTGCTGAGACTGATGGTCAGAAATACCAGCATGATGATCGAAATGCACTCGATGGACTGGCTGGTTTCGGCAAGCGTGACATTGGCCACCCGCACCAGCTCGGGATAGCCGATCGCAACGGCAAGCGAACTTTCCTTCGTAAGGTTCAGATAGTTATTGGAGATGGGCGGGATAATGATGCGCAGCGCTTGCGGGATCACCACCAGCCGCATTGCCTGTCCTCGCTTCAGGCCCAAGGCGGTCGCCGCCTCGGTCTGGCCCTTGGCCACGCCGAGGATGCCGCCACGGATCACTTCGGCGTTAAAGGCGGCCGTGTAGATCGTCAGCCCCAGAAGCAGCGCGAGAAACTCCGGTGTCAGCGTGATGCCGCCACGAAAGTTGAAACCCTTGAGTTGAGGCACATCCAGGCTGACGGTCGCGCCACTGAGCAGAAAGACCGCAAGAGCCGGACCAAGAAGCAAACCCCAGAAAGGCCAGGCGATGTTTCGTGCTGCCTTGTCGCGACTCTTCCACAGCAACAGGGAGACAGCCATCACCAAGCCGATCAGAAACGACAGCGCGATGGCTCCGCCGGCACCGCCGAAATCGAGTGCCGGTATGAACAGACCGCGATTGGAGAGATAGACGCCCTCGACCGGCGAAAGGGCCTGTTTCACACGCGGCAGACTTGTGGTCAGGAAAGCGTACCAGAAAATCAGCTGCATCAGCAGGGGGACGTTGCGCGCCGTCTCGATGTAGAGCCGACAGACACGGGCCACGACAGTGCTGGGCGAAAGCTGCCCCAGCGCAATGAAGAGGCCGAGAATGGTGGAAAGGAAGACGCCGAGAACGGCGACCTTCAAGGTGTTCAGAACACCGACGGCGAAGGCACGCAGATAGGTGTCGCCCGCACTGTAGTCGATCAGGCTTTCGCCAAGCTCGAAGGGGGCCTTCTCCAACAGAAAGCCATAGCCGGACTTGACCGAGAGCCTGTCCAGGTTGCTTTGCAAGATCAGGCTCACGACGATGATCAGCACCGCAACAGCCACAAGGAAAAGCAGCTGCGCCAGTGTGGTGGGCCGCGTGAGCGCAGCAAAGACGCGCGCGCCGGGACGCGCGCCTCCCTGAATATGCGGGGACATTTCCGTCACTACTGCCAGCCTGGCGAGATGAGCACGCCGCCGTCGCGGGGCAGGGCATTCAGACCGCGTTCGACACCAAGCGGAGAATCCTTGCCAAGGTTCCGGTCATAGAACTCGCCGAAATTGCCGACCGCCTTGATCACATTGACCATCCAGTCGTTGGAAACACCGAGGCCTTCGCCCACCGTGCCCTCGGTGCCCAGGAACCGTTTCACGTTCGGGTCCGTGGCCGTGGCGACCATTTCATCGACGTTGTCCTGGGTGATGCCCAATTCCTCGGCGGTGATCATCCCGTAGTGCATCCATTGCAGCACTTCACGCAGGCGAGGCGAGCCTTCGCGGATCACCGGGGCCTCGTAGGATTTCGAGATGATGTCGTCCAGGATGACGTGATCTTCCGCCTCGCCCGAGCGCAGGCGCCGGATCGCCATATAGGGCGGCTCTTGAGTCACCGCATCGCAGCGGCCGCCGAAATACATTGGATACATCTGGTCGCTGCCATCCGCGGCGACAGGGGTGAAGCTCATGCCCTTGAAGGAAAAGTAATCGGCCAGATACCGCTCCTGTGCGGAGCCGCCGAGCACACAGATCGTGGCGCCGTCCAGATCATCGACGCTGGTCACGCCGCTGTCCTTGGAGACCATGAAGCCTTGACCGGTCAAGTGATTGGGGCCGATGAAGTCATAGCCCAGAGTGGTCTCCCGTGAGATGGTTTGGGTGACCGAGCGCGAAAGAATGTCAATCTCGCCCGAATCGAGGGCCGGAAATTTTTGCGGTCCGGTAAGGGACACCAGCTTCAGCTTGCTGGCGTCCCCCAGGATGGCGGCAGCTGCAGCCTTGCAGAAATCCACGTCATAGCCGCTCCATTCGCCCTTGTCGTTCAGGTAGCCGACGCCGGGCAGATAGTTCAGGGTGCCGCACGACAGTTCTCCGCGCTCCTTGATGTCGTCCAGCAGGTCGGCATGAGATGCGGTTGCACCTGTAATAGCCAGCAATGCAGAGGCTGCTATGAGTCTAAAGGACATGGATATCTCCCTGTATTCGTCCTGTTGAAAGCGTTTCCCGGTTGCTTGCGCACGCAGGCTCCGGTTGTGATATTTTGTATTTGATATAACAAAAGACAGATTTCGATTCCGGTCAACCCTCTTGACCGCAGAAGGCATCAGACAATGCCTTTTTCCCTCAGCCCGGCGATCTGATCGGGGCTGAGGCCGAGGTCTCGCACCAAGACAGTTTCGGTATCGGCCCCGAGTGCCGGGGGAGCAGAGCGGTAGCTGGCGGGGGGGTCGCTCATCCTCACAGGATAGGCGATGGTCGGCACCCGGGTTCCGTCTTCGCGGCGAAGATCGACCCGCATGCCCATATGCTGGACTTGTGGGTCGGAAAAGACCTCGGGAATCGTGTTGATCGGTGCGCACGGCACGCCAGCGGCCTCCAGCTTGGTCAGAAGCGCATCGCGCGGCCAAGCGGCAAGGGTCTGTTCGAAGATGGTTTCGATTGCGGTGCGATTGATCACCCGTAGTTCGTTGGTACGAAAACGGGTGTCGTCGATCAATTCTTCCATGCCAAGTGCCGTGCAAAGCCGCGCATATTGGTCATCGTTGCCGCAGGTTATGATGACATGGCCGTTTTCCGCGGCAACAACACGGTAGGGCACGATGGTGGGATGCTCGTTCCCAATGCGCCCCGGCGTCTCTACGCTGATGAGAAAGGACGCCCCCTGATTGGCCAGCATGCTCACCTGACTCGCCAGAAGTGCGCAGTCGAGATGCTGGCCCTTGCCCGTGGTATTGCGCCAATGCAGCGCAGCAAGAATTGAGGTGGCCGCATACATGCCGGTAAACAAGTCGCAGATCGCTACGCCCGCCCGCGTCGGTTCGCTGCCGGGTTTGCCTTCGGCGGGGCCAGTGATGCTCATCAACCCGGCCATGCCCTGGGCAACAAAATCATAGCCGGGGCGGTGCGCATAGGGCCCGGTCTGGCTAAACCCTGTGATCGAACAGTAGATGAGCGCCGGGTTTTCGGCGCGCAGGCTTTCGTAATCTAAACCGTATTTCTTCAGCCCGCCCAGCTTGAAATTCTCGATGAGCACATCCGCCCCTCGTGCCATGGCGCGGACGATCTCGGCCCCTTCAGGGGTAGCAAAGTTCAGCGAGACGGAGCGCTTGTTGCGGTTGCAGCAGGTGAAATAGGCCCCGTCCTTCGTAATGCCGTCGGGGGCCTTCAGGAAGGGAGGGCCCCAGTGGCGGGTGTCGTCGCCGGTGCCGGGGCGTTCGATTTTCAGAACCTCCGCGCCGAGATCGGCCAGAACTTGCGCCGACCAGGGGCCCGCAAGCACCCGGCTGAGGTCCAGCACCTTTATGCCGTCGAGCGCCAGTGGCCTGTGTTCCTTCCTCTTTTCCTCTCCGTTGACCGACATCAGAGCGCCAGTTCGTTGACGAGCTTGGTGCGCTGATACGGCTCGATCCCCTCGGAGCCGCCTTCGGATCCATAGCCGCTTTCGTCTACCCCGCCGAAGGGCGCCTCGGGCAGGGAAACGGCAGGCTGGTTGATGGCAATCATGCCGGCATTCAGCTTTTGCTGAAGATAGAGCGAACTGGCATGGCTGCGGGTGAAGGCATAGGCCGCCAGCCCGACCGGAAGGCGGTTTGCTTCGGCCACGGCGGCTTCCAGATCCTCGACCGGGGAAACCAGCGCCAGGGGGCCGAAAGGCTCTTCGTTCATCGCGCGCATCTGCGACGTGGCGTCGGCCACAACCGTGGGTTCAAAGAAACTCCGATCACCCGCCTTGCCACCAGTCGTCACCTTCGCGCCCTTGGAGACGGCATCGTCGATCAGCGCATTCATGAATTCCACCCGGCGGCCAGCGATCAGCGGGCCCATGTCCGTGTCCTCCTCCAGGCCGTTGCCCAGGCGCGTGGCGGCCATCGCCTCCGAAAAGCCGTCCAGGAAATCAGCGTACACAGCCTTTTCAACAAGAAAGCGCGTGGGCGAGATGCACACCTGGCCTGCGTTGCGGGTTTTGGTTTTGGCCATCATGGCTATTGCGGCGTCAAGATCGCAATCGGCGGCAATCACCACTGGCGCATGGCCGCCCAGTTCCATGGTGCAACGCTTGAGGGTGCTGGCAGCCAGTACACTGAGGTGTTTGCCGAGCTCAGTGGAGCCAGTCAGCGAGACCTTGCGCGGCACGGGCGAGGCCAGAAGATGGCGCGAGATCATGTCCGGCACACCGAAGACCAGATTCAGGACACCGTCCGGCAGCCCGGCGTCCTGTAAGCAGCGGGCGATTTCGATGCAGGTACCGGGCGTTTCCTCGCTTGCCTTGAGGATCAGTGAACAACCCGCCGCCACCGGTCCGGCGATCTTGCGGATAACATTGGTGCCGGGGAAGTTCCAGGCGGCGAAGGCAACGCATGGTCCGACGGGTTCATGCAGCACATGGGTGCGCAGGTTGGGCGCGCGGGCCGGAATGATGCGACCATATGCACGCCGGGCTTCCTCTCCGTACCATTTCAGAGTGTCCGCGACGAAGGTGATTTCCAGTTCCGCCTCCGCCAGTGGCTTGCCGTTTTCGAGCGTGAGTATTCGGGAAATGCGGGCATGGCGCTCTCGCAGAAGTATGACGGCCCGGTCAATCACTGCCTGCCGTTCGTGGACTGGCGTAAGCGACCAGATTTCGAAACCCGCCTGGCTGGCAGCGATTGCCTCGTCGAGGTCTTGCGCAGTCGCATGGGGCAGTTGGCCCAGCTCTTCGCCGGTTGCCGGGTTTATGACTGGTTCCGCTTTGCCATCTGCGCCCTGCCGCCAGCGGCCTCCGATCAGCAATTCCAACTGTGCGTAGCCTTTGGTGTCAGCCATGAGATGATTTTCCTGAACTTGCAGTTTGATATGTGATATAACATTTAGGGTTTTGGTGACCCTGTAAAGACGGAATGACTGGCTGCGGGTCTGGGCCTTGGTGGATCAGCGTTCCAGCAGATCCTGGAAAGAGCGTTCAAAGGCGCTGAAGATCGTGTCTACATCCGCCATGGACAGGCAGAGTGGTGGCACGATGCGCAGCACGTTCTTCATTTTGCCGGATTTGAACAGAATTTGGACAGAACAAGCCCGTGAGCGCGCGTTCGCTCGAAAACAAAGGCCGTCTCTTCCGGTGCGGGTTCTTTGGTTTCTCGGTTCTTCACCAACTCGATCGCTTGCATGAAGCCAGTGCCGCGCACGTCGCCGATGATGTCGTGGCGGTCCATCATGCCTTTCAGGCGCCGGTGCAGTTCTGCGCCGACGGTGCAGGCGTTGTCCACCATGCCTTCGTCCTCGATCACTTCAGCACCGCGCGGCCCGCGGCACAAGCCACCGGATTGGCGCCATAGGTGTGGAACAGCAGCTTTTTGCCCATCGGCTCTGCCACCTCCCGCCGCGCCACGACCGCGCCCAGCGGAATTCCATTGCCGATGCCTTTCTTGCCGAATCCTGACTGCACCTCGTCCACGATCAAGAGCCCGCCATGCGCCCGCACCCGTTCCGCCGCGCGCTTGATGTAGCCTTCGGGCTTCTCGAAAATCCCGCCGTAGCCCTGAACCGGCTCCACAATCATCCCGGCCAGATGACCCGATGTTGCTGTAGAGATGCTACGGTCCAGTTCGTCCAGATACGGTTGCGTGCCGGGCCCGAAAATCCCGCGATACTGATTTGGATCAGCTACGAAGGTGATGTTGGACAGCCGCCCGATATTGTGCCGGAAGCCCTGCACCCCGGTCAGTGCCTGCGCGCCATAGGTTGCCCCGTGGTAGAATTGCGGAGCGCGATCATATCTTGGTTTCCGGTTGCGGCGCGCGCCATCATCATGGCGAGGTCAATCGCTTCGGTGCCGGAGTTGGTGAAATGAGCAACCCAATCATGGCCTGCGGGCATGGTAGCGGCCAACTCTTCTGCGAAATGTGCCGGAACCGGGTGATAGAAATTGGTGGTGCAATGCGTAAGCTGGGCCATCTGCTCCTGCACCGCGGCCACCACCGCCGGATGGGCATGGCCAACGCTGATGCAGAGGCTCATTCCCAAAAGGTCAATCAGCTTGTTGCCCTTTTCGTCCCAGACGTACTGCATCTCGCCGCGTTTGAGGATCAGCGGGGTCTGGTAAGGAACAAAGGCCCGTTGTGAGGCGGCATAGTAGGTATCGTGTTTCTTGATGGTTTCGTCCGTCTCCCATGTCCCGGGCTGCGGGGCAGGGCGGGCGAAAAGTAAGGGACAGTTCAGTCTTGTTGCGATGCACGGATCTCTTCCGCAACGATGCGGATACCCGGTTCAATGGATTTCAGCGCCATAGGGCAAAGCCGATGCGGAACCGGCCTTGGCCCATGGCAGGGTCGGCAAAGAAGATCGGGCCGTTGTCCAGCAGCGCCCTGCGCGGCCTGAGGCGGCTTTCCAGCGACGCGGTGTCAAGATTCTGTGGCCCCACCAGCCAGAAACAGGTGCCCCCTTCCGAAACGGACGTTGCATAGCCCGGAAGATATGTTTCCAGCGCGCTGTGCATGGCTTCCCAAATGCGCCATGGCATCCTGAATCATCGCCGGCGGATGGCGGAGCATGGCACGCCGGATCGCCTTGGCCTCCCGGATGATGTCGGGATGCGCCACCATGAAGCCAAGTCGCAGCCCGGGCGAGACCGTTTTGGACAGGCTGCCGGTGTAGATCACCCGGCTGTCCGGGTTGAGACTTCGGATTGGAGGAAAACGATCGCGCCGGTAGTTCATCTCCGCCTCGTAGTCATCTTCTATGATTGCTATGCCGCGCTGAACGGCCCCGTCCAGCAACTGCTTGCGGGGTTCAGCGACATGGTTACCCCTGTCGGGAATTGATGCGATGGAGTACAGTAGACTGCCTTGCAATCCCTCGGGACAAGGCCGGGAACCAACCCCTGCGCATCTACTGGCGCCGCGGCCACGGGGTTGCCGGACAGCGTGAAGGCATTTCGTGCTTCGGGATAGCCCGGATCTTCGACAGCAATCGCACCCGGCGCATCTCGAAAAAGCAAGCCGAGGATGAATGACGCGTTCTGTGCGCCCGAGGTGATCAGGATCTCCTCCGGAGGCAGTTTGAGGCCGCGATAGCTCAATAGCCGGCAGCGCAGCTGTTCCACCAGATCCGCGCTGTCCTCGCTTCCCGCGTCGCCGCTCCAGACCGGCAAGCGGCGGGCGTTGAGCGCAAGTCGCGTGCATTCACGCCAAGCTTGAACCGGGAACATGCTGGGATCGATCTGGTTGTAGAGGAACGGATAGGGGTAGCGGCTCCAGTCGGTGGGCTGTTCGATCTTGCGCAAGGAGGACGGTCGCTCTGTCCCTGTCCCCAGCAGATGCGCGACCGACAGTTCCGGAACGGAGTTTGTTCGCGCAAAGCCCGCGGAAGGCGTGCTTTCCAAACTCACGAAAAAGCCACTCCGATCCCTCACGGTCACCAGGCCCAAATCCGCCAGCTTGCCATAGGCGGCAAAAACCGTGTTGCGCGAAACACCCAGCTGTCTTGCCAGAGCCCGGCAAGATGGCAGGGGTTGCCCGGGACCGACGGTGCGGTCGGCAATGGCTTCGCCCAAGGGTAAAGGCATCGGATTTCGCAAGGCGGAAGGATCTGGTGCGCTGGCGGTGGCGTTTCTGGCGGAACATGCTGGCAGTTTGGTCATGCGTGAAAAGAGAGCGCTGAGCCCGGCGCGAGATTTGAACCCACCCATGTTCTTCTCGCGTCCCCGTTTCCGTCGGCCGCGCGCCGCCAACGGTGGAAGCGCTCCTTGATCCGGATGATGACCTCATCAAGATGCCATTTGTTGGCCGGAGCCGGGCGGTCGCGTCGGATCTTGGCGGCGAACTGGTGCCCGAAGCGGTCAACGCAATCACGGATCGTCTCATATGAAACCGTGATGCGGCATGCCGCCAGGCGGTCTTCCGCGTCGCGAAGACTCACGGCGAAACGATGATAGGCCCAGACATCGTATGACCGGAGGCTACCGGGCGGAACAGCCCCAGCAACCTGACAGTGCCGTGCCGCTTCCGGTCTGAAGACTCCTGGCCCTCAGGGATGAACGATGCAGCCGCCCGTCACTTCGCCCCGCCACCGTGCCTCGAGAGCGGAGAGGTAATCCTGCATCTCGAAGCGATGCGAGACGTAGGGCGAGAGCTTGCCCTCCTCGACCCAGGTCAGGATCTGCTCAAGACGCGCAGGACGGATGCTCGGGTCCTTCGACACCGCGATGGCCGAGGGGCAGCCGAGGACTGAAAGCTGCTTCATCTGGATGATGTTCGTGGGCAGCATGTTCGCTCTGGGCGCCCCCTTCTGTCCCCGGCCGCGTGCGACATCCGGCGTGGAGGTCCAGCCGACGATCAGAAACCGCCCGTTGAAGGCGGCGCAGCGCAGGCTTTCGAGCGAGATGTCCCCGCCGACCGCGTCGTAGACCACGTCGACACCTTCGCCGCCGGTGAGCGACTTGACGTCATCACGGAAGCGGCGCACTCTGCCATCCTCGTCCAGCACGGTCAGAACGTGGTCGGCGCCGATTTCGCGCACTTTTTCGAGCTTCCGCCCGGTGCGCCCGGTGGCGATAACCGTCGCGCCGAGCATCTTGGCCATCTCGACCGTGGCCAGGCCGGTCAGCCCGGTGGCGCCGTTCACCAAAATTGTTTCGCCTGGCCGCAGGTTGCCGCGGACGACGAGGCAGTGATAGGCGGTTTCGTAGGCCTGCAAGAGCACCGCGCCCTGGTCGAAGGACAGCGTCGCGGGCAGCGGTATCACCGCGGTCTCGGGCACCACGGCATAGGTCGCGAGGCCCCCGACCTTGCGATATTCGCCGGAAGACCTGGGACCAACATTGAGCGAATCCACCAGGACCCTGTCGCCGGGGCGGAATCGTTCCGGCAAGACACCGGCCCCTGTGGCGAGGACTTCGCCCGCAAACTCCATACCCAGCGTGTAGGGTGGCTTTGGCAGGTGCTGGTACTGTCCACTGGTCATCAGGAGGTCGACCCACGAGACGGCCGCGCTTCTGACCCGGACAAGAAGCTCTTTCGGGGCCAGCGCGGCTGGGTCGGGCGCCGCCTGTTCCCGCAGCTCGATGCTGCCGCGAAGCGCCTCTTCCGGATTTTCGGCAAACGCCGACAAGACGACTTCATGGCCGACTGGCAGGATCTGGCGCTCTTGTTTCACATTGACGGGCATAGCGTCGCCTCCGGGATCAGTAGGATTTGGGCATGCCGAGCGCCTTTTCGGCGACGTGCGACAGGATCAGTTCTTCGCTAACGGGGGCGATGAAGTTCAGTACGCTTTCGCGAAAATATCTTTCCACATGGTATTCCTTGGCGAACCCCATCCCACCGTGGACCCGCACCGCGCGGAAGGCCGCATCGTAGGCAACATGGCCCGCGAGGTAGCGCGCCGAGTTCGCTTCGAGCCCGCAGGGCATGCCGTCGTCGAACATCCGCGCCGCGTTATATGTGACGAGTTCCGCCGCGCGAAGACGCATCCAGATATCGGCCAGCGGATGCTGGATCGCCTGGTTCTTGCCGATGGGCCGGCCGAAAACCTGCCGTTCGCGCGCATAGCCAGCAGCTTTCTCCAATGCGGCCTCGGCAGCGCCGAGCGCCCCCGCCGCCACGAGAATCCGTTCCGCATTGAGGCCGTGCAAAAGTACCTTGAAGCCTTCGCCTTCGGCCCCGATCCGGTCCTTCTCGGGCACTTCGAGGCCGTCGATGAAAAGTGCGTTGGAATCGACCGCCTTGCGGGCCATTTTCTCGATCTCACGGACCTCGATTTTCTCGCGGTCCAGCCGTGTGTAGAAGACCGTGATACCGTCGACCGGGCGCTTGGCCTCTTCCTTCGGCGTCGTTCGCGTCACCAGCAGGATGTGGTCCGCGGTCTGCGCCGTCGAGGTCCAGAGCTTGCGGCCGTTGACGACATAGTGGTCGCCGACGCGGCGGGCACGGGTCGAAATGCTCGTGGTGTCCAGCCCGGCGTCAGGCTCGGTAACGCCGAAACAGGCTCGATGCTTGCCCGCAATGAGCGGTGGAAGCATCCGCTCTTTCTGCTCGTCCGAGCCGAAACCGACAACCGGCTGAAGGCCGAAGATGTTGATATGGACGGAGGACACCGCCGCCGCGCCAAGCTTGCCTATCTCCTGCATGACGAGCGCGGCTTCGGTGATGCCGAGACCCGAGCCGCCATAGGCTTCCGGCATGCACACTCCGAACCAGCCGCCTTCTGCGACACGCTGCGCGAACTCCTCCGGAAACCGGCCGTCCCGGTCGCGCTCCAGCCAGTAGGAGTCATCAAATTCACCGCAGATCCTTGCGACGCTCTCGCGGATGGCCTGCTGTGTCTCATCGAGTTGAAGTGTCATCTCATTCCTCGTTGCCCGGTCCGGGAGTGCCGAAAGTGGTCGGGCGCCATTCAATGGGATCCGCGCTCAGGATGTCACCGGTCCGGCGGTGCGCGACGAAGAGGTCCCCCCGAATGAAGGCGCGATGCGCCATCACCTGTCGCCCTTCGCCGGTCACCAGCTTCGAGTCGATGCGGGCCAGCGGTGTCGCAAAGGAAACGTCCAGCAGTTGCGCATGCTCCTGCGAGGCCAGCACGATCGTGACCGTCTGGTGTCCCTCGAGCTTCTCCACGTCCGTGTGGTCGCGGATGAGCTGCGCGTAGAGCCGGTGCGTGTCGTCGTCTTCGGCCGGAAGCCGCGCGAATACCGAGAGCGGCAGGTAGAGATCCACGAGCGAATAGGGCGTGCTCTGCAGCGAGTGCCGTTTGCGGATATGCATGAACGGCAGCTCGCTCTGCGGCAACGGCATCATGAAGTCCGGGCAGGACTCCGCGCGGTTCCGTTCCAAAATCTCGATCGAGAAGCGCGGGTCGAGGTCGAGGAGGTCGTAGCTTGGCCGGTCGCCCTGATCTTTCCGCGTCAGTGCCGTCACGAAAGTACCTCGGCCTCTCTCGCTGGAAAGAAGACCTTGTTCGCTCAGCACCCTAACAGCCTGCTGGATCGTCGCCCGTGCCACGCCAAACTCTGCCTGGAGTTCCGGCAGCGTGCCGATCTGCTGTCCGACCGGCCAAGTCCCGCGCGCAATGCGGTCGCGGAATACCGACGCCAGCTTCAGATACAGCGGTATCCCGTCGCTTGTATCCAACCGCGCTCGGTCACCTGCTTCCTGTGGGCGGGGTGTACGATTGGGCACTTGCATTCCTCGGTTCATGATTGCCGGGCAGTCGCGACAGGCCGCGCCACGATCCCGGAGGCGCAGAGTTCCTCGACCCTGTCGTCCGAAAAGCCGAATTCCTTCAAAACCTCCACACCATGTTCTCCGAGTTCCGGCGGATATCGGTCCGGCCCCTCTTCGACATCCCGGGCGCCGAAGGGATGGCGCACCTGGCGCATCGGCCCTTGCGTCGGGTGCTCGTAATCCTCGAACAATCCCACGGCCTTGAGATGGGGGTCCTCCTCCAGGTCCTCGAGGTTCGTGACAGGCGCAGACGGTATGTCCAGTTCGTCCAGGATCGTCTCCCATTCCGCGGTGGTCTTTTGTGGCAGGATCTCTTTCGACGTCACCTCGTAAAGCTCTCCAATCCCCTTTGCCATCGCCTGGCGGGTGCGCATCAGCGGGCCGTCGAGAATGTCTTGCCGTCCGACCCGCTCCAGGAAACGCTTCCACTGGTCATATTTGTAGACGCCATGCACGATGTAGCCGTCGGCGGTCGGACTCGGGTGCCGGTACGGGCTCATCACCCGCGCATAGCCGAGCCCGTCGATGGGCGGCCGGAAGGCATGGCCGTTCAGGTGCTGGTTCAGAACGACCCCGACCATCGCCTCGAACATGGGTGTCTCTATGTAACAGCCCTTTCCCGTCTCGCGTTTGTGGTGAAGTCCGGCAAGCATGGCCTGTCCCACCATCAGCCCCACGATCTTGTCCGCGATGGCGACCGGCACGAAGTTTGGGCGCCCCTGCAGCCGTCCATTCAGGTCAGCCAGGCCCGACCGTGCCTGTATCACGTCGTCGAATGCTGGGTAGTCGGCATAGGGCCCTTCGCGCCCGAACCCGATCGCGGCGCAATACACGATACCGGGGTTGATCGCCTTGACAGCGTCGTAACCGAAGCCGAGCCGCTCGATCGCTGGCGGCCGCATGTTGTGGACAATAACATCCGCCTTTCCGATCATCTCGTTCAGAACCTTGCGGCCGTCTTCCGACTTGAGATCCAGGGCAAGGCTGCGCTTGTTTCGGTTCACGTTCATCCATTGCGAGGGCATCCCCTCCTCGCGTCCGACACCAACGGACCGGTAGAGATCCCCGGCGAGTGGTTCCACCTTGATCACGTCCGCCCCCAGATCCCCGAGAAACTGGGTCGCGTAAGGCGCCATCAGTATGTGGCCCAGTTCGATCACGCACACGTTCTTCAGCAGTTTGAGCATGTCGGTTATATGTCCTTCCTGTCCTGACTTCAGCCTGCGCGGTTCGATCGGCGTGCCGAAGTGTCTTCGCCCAGCCCGGGGGCCGCACGTCGTATTCCCGGCCGTTTCCCGTCGAACGATAGCGGCAGCGCGACCATAGAGACGTTCAGACCCGGCGCCTTCCGGAAGATCCCGAGCGCGCGCACCTGTGGATTGTCGATAACCTCGGGGATGGTCTGCATCGGTGCATTGGGCACACCTGCTTCGTCCAGCCTGTCCTGGGCCTCGGCGATTGGCATGTCCCGGAAAGCCCCGGCAACCAAACCGACGATCTCCTCCTTGTGTCGCCGGCGCGCTTCGTTGGTTTCGAACCGCGGATCGTCGCTCCATTCAGGGTGATCGAGCGCCCGTGCGAGGGCCCGGAACAGCCGGTCGTTGCCGGGAGCGACCACGAGGGGGCCGTCCGCCGTCTCGAAGGCCTGGTAGGGCACGATCATCGGATGACCCGACCCATGACGTTCGGGCACCTGACCGGTCGTCTGGTAGAGTGCGGCATGCGTGCCACCCCAGACAAGCGCGGTCTCGAGCAAAGAGGAGTTGATGACGCAGCCATGACCCGTCCGCTCCCGCTGAAAAAGCGCGGCGAGTGCCCCTATCGCCGTCCACATGCCCGTCCCAAGATCCACGACCGAGGCTCCCATTCTGGCGGGCGGTCCGTCCGGATGGCCATTTATGCTGACCAGACCCGCGAAAGCCTGCATCAACGGCTCGTATCCCGGACGCGTCCGCATGGGCCCGACGTGGCCGAAAGCACCCATGTCGCAATAGATCAGCCTGCTGTGCCGTGCCCTGACGGAATCGGGATCGAGGCCCAGGGGGGTCAACGCGCCTGGTCGCATGTTGTGCACGAAAATGTCCGCTTGGGCGATCAGCGCCTCCAGCGTTGCAAGGTCCTCGTCTTGCTTGAGGTCCAGTTCGACCGAGGCCTTGTTGCGGTTCATCAGGTGGAAGATCGCTGCGGCGTTTTCCGTAAGCGGCGGCCCCCAGCGGCGCGCATCATCGCCGCCCGGCTTCTCGATTTTGGCCACATCGGCACCGAGATCGGCCAGGATCTCGCCCGCGAAGGGGCCGGCCAGGTTCTGGCCGAGTTCGACCACCCTGACGCCCGCAAGTACTCTGGTCTCCGTCATGTGCCGTTCCTCCATGTCAGAACCCCGCCAACGCTGGTAGCCAGAGCGAAAAGCCCGGAATCGCAATCAGAAGCCCGAGGATCACGAACTCGGTGGCCACGAACGGCCAGATGCCCTTGAAGATCTCCCGCGCCGGAACGGCAGTCGTGCTCGAGACGATGAATACGTTGAGACCCATGGGCGGTGTAATCAAGCCGATCTCGGCTGTCTTGACGAAGATGATTCCGAGCCACACCGCATCGAAGCCCAGACCGTTCAGCAGCGGAAAAACCAAGGGCATGGTCAGGACAAGGATCGCGATCTGGTCAAGGAAGAAGCCAAGTATGAAAAGAAGCAGCAGGACCGCCCCCAGCACAAGGTAGCGATTGACGCCGGAGGACTGGATCGCGAGCAGAAGATCCTGAGTTACTCCGGTCAGCGTGATAAATGCCCCGAAGACCGCGGCGCAGGCGATTATCGTCAGGATCATGGCGCTGTTGCGTGTGGCATTCGACAGCGCTTGGCCGATCTGGCGCAGGCCCACGCGCCCCATGACCACGGAGAGCGCCAGCGCCATGAGCGCGCCGACCGCGCCGATCTCGGTCGGGGTGATGACACCGCTGTATATCGAGACGATGATGATAAGCATGAGACCGAGAACGGGCCAGACGGTCTTGATCGACTCCCATCTTTCTTTCACAGGTGCCCGTGCGGCAGAATGCGGAGCTATCTCGGGCCGCCGTCTGATCTGGATGTTGATCGACACGGCGTAACCGACGGCGGTGAGGGCGCCTGGGACGAACCCGGCCACCAGAAGCTTGCCCACCGAGGTCTCGGTGATGATGCCGTAGAAGACCAGCCCAATACTGGGCGGAACCATGATTGCGAGCGTGCCGACCACGGCCAGAACGGCGGTGGAGAATCGAGTCTCGTATCCGAGGCGTTTCATCTCGGGATAGGCGGCCGCGGAAAGCGTGCCCGCCGCAGCCGAGGACGACCCCGAAATCGCGGCCAGCAGGACGCCGCCGGCAATGGCCGAATAGGCGATCCCCCCGCGCAGGTGGCCAAGCCACTTGTCCGACGCGGCGAAAAGATCTCGGGTGAAACGCCCGGCGGTCAGGAATTCCGCCATCAGGATGAACATAGGCAGCGTCGTGAGCGTGTAGCTCGCCACATGCTCATAGGGGGCGGTCTTCAGCAGCCCGACGAGCGGAAAGTATCCGCCCGACAGGTATAGCCCGGCCGCACCGGCGATGAGCATCGCGAAGGCGACGGGCGCGCCGTTCAGAAGAAGGGCGAACAGGAAGCCGATCGAGCCTACGACTATCCCGGTCATTCCAGATCCTCTGCGCTGAAGACTGCCTGAGCGGGCGGAAAAACGAATTCGTAGGCGAGCCGCAGAAACATCAGTGCACAGCCGACGGGCACCCAGACATAGCTCCAGTAGATCGGAAACTGGATGACGCCGAAGGTCGTGTCACGGGCCTCGAACTTCTCGAACGCCTCGAGCCCGGCATGCCATGCGATGAACCCGAAGACCGCGGCCGCCAGGAAAACGTTCACGCGTTCGGACAGGTGCCATGGCAGGCGCGAGAGCGGGCCCGACAGGATGTCGAGGCGGACCATGCCGCCCCGAGCGTAGGAGGCGGGCATCCCCAGGAAGGTGAGGATCACCATCAGGTAGAGCGACGTGAACTCGAAATTGCCCTGCAGGGGACTGTTGAAGAGATAGCGACCAAGTGCATCGACGCTGATCGCGAGCATCATCACGAGAAGCGATGTCTGCGCGATACGCATGGCGGCAAGGTCGAGAAGGCTCAGGGCCCGGCTCATGTCGACACCTCGGAACGGAAGTTGGACGCAGTAGCGCGCGGAGCCACGGTGGAAAGAACCGCGGCTCCGCCCGATTTCAGTCTTTCAAATGCGCATTGAATGCGTCGAGCATCTCCTGTGCGGGGAGGTTGCGGCCGCTCACCTGCTCCACCCAGACGTCGCGGACCTCACCGAGAGATTCGTCCATTGCCTGTTTCGTCTCCGCGGGGAGTTCGAACACCGTGACACCCGCTTCCTCAAGCCGGGTCAGCGCGCTCGTGTTCGCCTGCTGGAACGCCTCGCTGAAGGTCTGACGAACCTCCGAGGCGACCTCTTGGATCAGTGCCTGATCCTCATCGGAAAGCCCCTGCCAAACGTCCTCGTTCACCAGCAATGCAAAGGCGACCGAGCCGAGGGACGCGTTCGAGGAGACCGCTGAAAGGACTTCCTCGATCTTGTATCCGAACACACTGGGCGGGTTGTAGATCGCGCCATTCACCGTTCCTCGCTGCAAGGCGAGATACAGGTCCGAGGCCGGCACCTTGACCGGCACCGCGCCGAGCGATTTAGCGATCAGTTCACCCGTGGCACCGGCCACGCGCAGCTTTTGGCCGTCCAACTCTGACATGTCCGAGATGCCGTCGCCCTCGGCCATCATCAGCTGGTAGGGCGGTGTCACGGTTCCCCAGATCGGGCGCACGCCCAGAGGCAGGTATTCGCGCTCGAGCAGTTCGGTCTGGATATATGCCTCGAACGCTCTCGACGCATCTACCGAGTCCGTGAAGAGACCCGGCAATTCGGCCGCGCTGGTCAGAGGCAGCTTGTCCGTGTTGTAGACCACGCCGACAAGCGCCATGTCCGTCACCCGGTTGCGCACGGCGTCGAGAAGGCCGGACGCCTTGGCAACCTGTTCGGCGGGGAAATGGCGGATGGAAATCCGGCCGTCGCTGCGGTCCTCGAGCGTCTCGATGAAGGTCTGCGAACCGACCTTCGATGCCACGTGTGTCAGTGGGAACTGGTCAGCGAATTTGAGCGACACGCCGTCCTGCGCCGTCGCAAGTGTTCCGATCGCGCTTACCGCGCCTGCCATGGCGGCAGTTCTGAAGATTGTCATCAGTTTCATTCGTGTTCCTCCCTGTTGAACAAGTGCCAGTGTTGCGGAGCCTCTCAGCCCCTATCGCGACAGGAAGCGCCTTCGCGCCTCCTTGTGGTAGCCGGTCGAAAAGCACAGCGCTTGCGCCGATCCTTCCGCTTCCACGACCTGCTCGATGCTCCTTTCCTCCCGGTCGACGATCCGCTTGCTCAACGCCAGCGCCGTGGGCGAGGCCGAGACGAAGCTTTCGGCAAGTTCGCGGGCCGCCGTGGCGGTCTCGGTTCCGCGCACCAGCCGGTCGGCGATGCCAAGCGTCACGGCTTCCTCTGCTCCGACCTCGCGCGCGGAGAAGAAAAGCTCCTTCGCCCGCGCGGCCCCGACCCTGCGCGGCAGGGACCAGTGGAGCGCGAAATCAGGGACGAGGCCCAGGCGGCCGAAAGAGGCGCAGAACCGGGCGCCGGGACCGGCTAGGACGATATCCGCGGCCATCGCCATGCCGAAACCCGCGCCATAGGCGGGCCCGTCCACCGCAGCGACCACCGGAATCCCGAGTTTTGACAGCGCAACCGCCAGCTTTCCGGTCTCGCCCATGCGGCGCCGGGCCTCCTCGGGGTCGTGGCCCGCGCCCTCCATGTCGCGGATGTCGCCCCCGGCGCAGAAACTGCCGCCCGCGCCCGTGAGGACAAGCGCGCGAATGGCCGGGTCTCCCGCGATCCGGTCGAGCGCACGCTTCAGCATCCCCCGCATCTCGAGCGACACGGCGTTCCTGCGCTCCGGCCGGTTGAGGAGAAGCGTCGCGACCGGCCCCTCGGCCTCCAGCACCACGGGATCAGACATCGCGCCCCCCGCTCACCGTCTCGCACCCGGCCAGGGGTCCGTCCGGTGCAAGCCACGCGGCGGGCACCCGGATCGGCATGTCCAGCAGGATCTGGGCATATGTCTTGGCCTGCGGATCGTATCTGAGCGAGGCGCTGCCGCCCCCGTCCAGAACGCGCGTGAGCAGGAAATTCACCGCGGAGAAACCCGGCATGACATGGCGCGAAACGCCGCCCTCGAGGAAATGGGCAAACCATTTCGCAACGCGCTCCTCGGTCACCTCGCCCATCAGGCGGGGCAGGAACGCGGGCCGGCGCGCGATCAGGCCGATATTCGCGTCGTCGCCCTTGTCTCCGCTGCGGCCCCCCGCGATCGCGCGCAGCCGGACGCAGGGATCGCCGTCCTCACTGGCGTCGATCACCGGTGCTTCGGCTGCTGGAACCTCGGGAGCCTCGTCGAAGACGCTGACCTCGACGGCCGTTGCGTCGCCATCCATGTGCAGGTGCACCGGCGTCTGGGTTTTCGGCCAGAGGAACGAGTGGACCCGCAGCACCGGTGCGGGCTTCGGGCGTCCGCCGAATGCGCCTGTCGTGCCTTGCGCTGTCGAGACGGCCGGCGTCGCGAATTCGCGCGCGAAGATGTCCAGCGCCCTTGGGTCCGGATGCCGAAGTCCGATCTTCACCACGACCTCCCGGGCGCGATCGTTCCGGAACGCCGGACCGTAGCTGTCGCCGGCGCCGATGATCTCGATCGAGGTCGCGGAATAGGGCGCGTAACCCTGCTCCCGCATCAGGCGTTCCGTCCGCGCCACCAGAGCCTCGGCCATGCGCCGACCCCGGGCCCCCGCGTCGCCCCCCGCCACAAGATACGTGCAGATCGTGCGAAACCCGTCATGCCAGGTGCCGCAGACCTTGTAATCGGGGCCCGGCGGCCGCCCCTTGGCGCCCGTCACCGCCACGCGCCCCGGGCCATCCTGGACCAGCCTGACATCGCGGAAATCGCAGACCACGTCGGGCAGCCTGTAGGACGCGGGATCGCCGATCTCGTAAACGATCTGCTCCGCCACCGTCTCGGGCGTGATCAGGCCGCCGGTGCCTTCGGGCTTGCCGACCGTGAACCGGCCATCCGCCTCGCAGTCCACGAAGGGAAACCCCATGTCGGGCCAACCCGCCGCAACCTCTTCCCAGTCCGTGTTCAGGCCGCCCGCGCCCTGGGCGCCGCATTCGATGACATGCCCGGCAAGGCTTCCCTGGGCCAACCTGTCCCAGTCATCCTCTGCCCAGCCGAATTCGTGTATCAGCGGACCGAGCACCAGCGCGCTGTCAACGACACGCCCGGTGATCACCACCTCGGCGCCCGCCTCTAGGGCCCGAACAATGGCTATCGCGCCGAGATAGGCGTTGAGGCTGCGGAAAGCCTCCGGCATCCCGGCGCCCGTGAACATTTCGGGCCGGCCTGAAGCGCGGATCGCGGCCTCCGCATCGCTCAAGTCATCGCCGGTGACGACGGCAACCTTGAATTCGATACCGGCGTCCGCCGCCATCTCGTTGAAGGCATCGCGGCATGCCAGCGGGTTCATCCCACCGCTATTGGTAATCAGCTTGATGCCCTGGTCCCGGATCCGGGAAATCACTGGCTTCACGGAATCTATCCAGTCCGGGATGAAACCCGCAGTGTCGGACTTGGCCTTCATCCGCGCCAGGATCGCCATCGTGACTTCGGCCAGATAGTCGCCGACGATGTAATCCATCCCCCCCGCCTCGACGAGTTGCCGCATCCCGTGAACCGTGTCGCCCCAGGCGGCCGATGCCCCGCCGATGCGAACTTTTCTGCTCATGCCGGTCTCCTCCCGCCTGATCCGGTCAGCCCGCCCATGCGGGTTTTCTCTTTTCCAGGAACGAAGCGACGCCTTCGCGGCCCTCCGCGCTCAGGAGGCACTGGGCAAAGCGGTCCCCGGCAAAATCCAGCATGCTGTCGGCATCGAGCGACCCGACCGCGAGCAGGATCTCCTTCGTGACGGCATTCGCACCCGGGGCGCAGCGCAGCACGGCCTTCCTGATGTCCGCCTCGAAAACACTCAACGCTTCGGCGTCCTCAACGACGGCGTTGGCGATCCCGACCCTCCCGGCCTCGTCCCCCTTGAAGCGCGCCCCCGTGAGCATGATCCGCCGGGCCTGCGCGAGACCGACGCGCCGCACGACATAAGGTGCGATCTGGGCTGGAGGGATGCCGATCATTGTCTCGGTAAGGGCGAACTGCGCATCCCGTGTCACCGCGACGATGTCGGCCGCGCAGGCGAGTCCCAGACCGCCAGCCATCGCGGCGCCTTCGACGAGCGCGACAACGACCTGGGGCTGCGTTTCGATGATGCGGAAAAGCCGCCCCGCGCCTTTGCTTATCTCCGCGACCTGTTCGTAGCTCTGACTTCCATCCGCAATGGCGCGGAACCCCTTCAGATCCCCTCCGGCACAAAAGGTGCCGCCCTTGCCGCGGATGGTGATGCCGCGGATGGCTGGATCGGTTGCGGCGTCCGAGAGCCGTGCGGCCAGAGAATCGACCATCTCGGTCGACAGCGCGTTCCGGCTCTCCGGTCGGTTCAGCCAGAAGGTGAGCCAAGCCCCGTCACGCTGGGAAACGACCACGCCTGCATCCATCATGAAGCCACCAATATTCAAAACAACCAGTCTACTGGTCTTTAGGCGTAATACACCTCTCTTGGTTAGACAAGAGAGAAGCGGGCGCGCGGCCGCTCTGCGTCGATGGAGTAAAGAACAAAGGTCTCGACGCTCACCCCCGGCAGCACCCGCAAGGCAACAGCGGTATCCTGTGCTCTGCCTCCTGGGTCTCCTGGGTAGTGTCCCGAGAAGTGGTGTAGGAACCGGCGTCCACCTGCTTCTTCATAGCTGGTGTCGCTCGGTCATTGGGCGGCGATCATCGCGCCCACGTTCGAATCGTTGCACACGGCGGTCAGCTTTTCCACCGGCATGTAGCGGCGTGAGACGGCCCACTCGTCATTTTGCTCGAGCATCAGTGCCCCGACGAGACGGATGACGGCCTCGCGGTTTGGGAAGATGAGCTACCCCCCCCCCGAAATTCGGACACTGACATAAGCTACGATTTTCAGTCTGCTGGTCTTCTAAGAGAAGGAGATCAGAGATGTCGAAACGGAAGCAGCACGCGGCTGAGTTCAAGGCGAAGGTCGCGCTGGAAGCCCTGAAAGGCGAGGAGACGGCCGCCGAACTGGCGAGCCGGTTCGGGGTGCATCTTGAACCGACAGGACATGCAAAGCATGTCCGATAGGCGACGATGATCCATCAATGGAAGCGGGCCCTGCTCGAAGGTGCTTCCGGCGTGTTTGAGCGCGGGGGCCGCAAGAGATCCGAGATCGACGAGGAGCAGGTGAAGGAGCTCCACGCCAAAATAGGGGAGCTGGCGGTGGCCAACTCTTTTTTGGAAAGAAAGCTGAAGCCCTGGGGCGGGAAGTGAGGCGCGGCATGATCGAGCCTGACCACCCGGATCTGTCGATCGGCCAGCAGTGCAAGCTGCTGTCGATCGCGCGCTCGTCTTTCTATTACACCCCCAAGGGCGAGACCGAACAGAACCTCGGCCTGATGCGGCAGATCGACGAGCAGTTCCTGGAGACCCCGTTCTTCGGTGTTCGCCAAATGACCTGGCGCCTGCGCAATGACGGGCATCTCGTGAACGAGAAGCGGATACGCCGGCTGATGCGCCTGATGCCGATCTATCAGAAGCCCAACACAAGCAGGCCGGCGAAGGGCCGCAAGACCTATCCTTACCTTTTGAAAGGGCTGCGCGTGGAACGCCCGAACCAGGTCCCCCTCTCGGGATCATGCTGCGCATGACCCTGCCGGGCAGCGGGTGCTCGGACATCACCTACCTGCCCATGCGGCGCGGGTTCCTCTACCTCGTGGCGATCATGGACTGGCACACGCGCAAGGTTCTGTCCTGGCGGATCTCGAACACCCTGGAGGCCGACTTCTGCGTCGAAGCGCTGAACGAGGCCATCCACAAGTTCGGCCCGCCCGAGATCATGAACACCGATCAGGGCAGCCAGTTCACGTCTTTCGCCCGGACCGACCGCCTCCGCCGATCCGGCGTGCGGATCTCGATGGATGGGAAAGGCCGGTTCCTCGACAACATCTTCATCGAGCGGCTATGGCGGACCCTGAAATACGAGTGCGTCTATCTGCATGCCTGGGAGACAGGATCGGAGACGAAGGCGGCCATCCGGAAATGGATGACCTTCTAAAACCACCAGCGCCTCACTCAGCCCTGAGCGGAAAGCCACCGGCGCTGGTCTATTGGCAGAGAAATGATATCAACCAACCCGATCAGCAGGTGCAACGAGTAGCTTAAATTAGGGTGCTATATACATAACTAGCCAAAAATCTCTTGCGGGCCATGGCTAGTTACGTATATAGCACCCAATTTTTTATATCTTTGAATATATTGATTTTTTCCGGAGCTCATCCGCCAAACGAAGCAGCCCTTGATCATCATCGAGAACGAGGTCGACAGACTCCTGACCTCTCTGCGGCTTCTTGCATCGGACGCGCCAATCGAGCATGATCAAGGCCCACGGAAACGTGTTGGACCGGTCCGTCGCGAGGCCATGGGCGCACTGTTGACATCGACCGGCCCACACCCTTGCCATCCGTTGAACCAAGCACCGTGGAGGTGGCCCGGGAGTCCCGAAACCGGAGGCCGATGCCGCCGGTCTGAGCCTCCCAGGGTGGCAGAGAACCAGACCTTTCCCCGGGAACGATCGGCACGCGCAACCCTGACCAGCTAGCAGGGGTCCTGCGACTGAGCCCGACTCTCACCGCCGCCTGCGCTGATCTTGTCGAAACCCGTGTGTTTCCGTAAGTTTGGTCCGTAACATGAATGAAACCGAGGTGATCGATGCCGGCTTGGTTGAGTATCCGCGATATCGGCAAAGACCGAAAGAAAGCCATCGAACTCGAGGCCAGGCAAACCGGCATGTCCGTTGTGGACCTCGTCCGGAAATGGATTGACGCTGGCATCGCGCAATCGAAAGCCGATCTCGAACGCGCCTCCTGGATCCTGGCCGCGAAGGCGGGGCTCACCGACGAGGCGCGGGATTTGCAGCGGAGTGGTCCAAGGCTTGCTCGCTTCCGCCGAGGGTAATGACAGGCCCGCGGCCGGGAAACGCTCACCATCTGCACGATGCCGCCGAACTCGCCCGATATAAGTGTGGCGATCTCGGGATCGGGACGCTCGAGGTCCTGTGGGCGCCAGTTGTGCCGCGCCCGGAATGGGCGGCGTCATTCCCCGAGCGGAATATTCCCCCTTTCAAGAAATCTGATGTCATCGTCATGGCCTGGCTTCCGGCATTTCCCGGTACAGAACTCGGACCTGAAGGGGTAAAGACCGCCTGGCGGGACGGCATCGTTTCTGTCGTACCCCCGGGTCCTTCGGAAACATGATAATCCTCCAGGTTGCGCAATGCCTGTATTCCGAAACCTCCTCACGCCCAATATCATAGGAACGGTACTTTGTGGGGGTCGGAAGCCATGCCGAAGAAGGACAAGAGGCAATCGAGCCGGGTGGCGACTGCAAGCGGGATGGATGCCTCTGCAAAGGGGGGTGTGGATGCCCTTGGTGATGCATTGTCGGAACCCACTCCGCAGGAGAACGAGTATTTCGCTGCTCGAACAGCCTTGGGGCCTGGGTGCTGGCATGAATGATGACGGGGAACTTCTGGTGCGGTCCGGACCCGTGTTCATCGACTTCGAAGCGTCATCGTGGAGCAAACGGAGTTGGCTGATCGAGGTTGGGCTCGCGTGGATCGAAACCGGTCAGGTGATCGTCGAAAGCAAGCTCATCAGGGGCCAGCCCGGTGTTCTGGTGACGGATAAACTGCGATCCTACGGTGCAGCCAAGGCACAGATCGCACCCGGAATCGAACACCACCAGCACAACGGCTTGAACAACCGAACCGAGGCCTCCCACCGGCATACCCGAAGACGCGAGAAGAGCCTGGGCCGGTTCAAATCCCCGCGCCAAGCACAGCAGTTTCTATCCGCGCACGATCAGGCCGCCAGTCTGCTTCGCCCGAAGCGCCACCGCCTGTCCGCAGTCTCATGCCGCCGCGCAAGGCATGACGCATTCTCACTGTGGGCCGGCTATTCCGCCGAATTGGCAGCTTGAAATTCGCCGTCACCAATAAACTCAGCCTGACGTCAGCAACCTGACAAAGCCCTCGTGCTAAGCCTCAACGGGCGGGGATGTTCTCGCGGAACACGACTTGGAGCCGGGGCAGGTATTCCGGCTCCATCGATCCCTTGACGGAAGAGGCGAGCAGGCGGACGATCTCGCGCGCCTCCACCCGCGGGTTCTGGTCGATCACCGCATCCATCGTCCGGTCCAGCAGCATGAGCCGCGTGGCATCCGTCAGGTCATGCCCGATGAACACCACGTCCCGTTCCCGCCGCGCCTCGCGCAGCGCCCGCGCGATGCCCTGGTTGCCCGAGCCGATGCTGTAGATGCCCGAGATGTCGCCCCGCTCGAGGAAGCGCATCGTTTCGGAATAGGCGAGATCCCGGTCGTCGCTGACCTCGGCCGTGCCTGCGATGCGCATCTCGGGGAATTCCTCGGACAGGATCGAGCGCACGCCCATCTCGCGCTCCTCGTGGCCACGATAGGCCAGCGAGCCGATGAACACCGCCACGTTATGGGGCCCCGGCGGCAGGAACCGGCCCAGAAGCATCCCCGCCAGCCGCCCGGCCGCGCGGTTGTCGACGCCCACATAGCCGACCTTGTCCACCGTCGGGATGTCCGAGACCAGCGTTGCCACCCGCACCCCGGACCCGGCCAGGTCGTTGATCGCCTCGCGCACCTGTGGGTGATCCAGCGCGATCACCCCCACCGCGTCCGAACGGCCCCGCAACTCGGCCAGCCGCGCCGACAGCCGGTCGGGGTCGAACCCCTCGATCTCGTGGATCTTGGCCGACACGTCGCCGCGCGCCAGGCTCTCCTCGATCAGGTGCTTCCTGAGCGTCCGCATGAACGAGTTGCTGCCCGCCGGCAGCACGAAATCGAGGCGCACACTCGGGCCCGCCCCATCCGCCGCCTGCGGACCGAAATAGCCAAGGTCGCGCGCCACCCGCATGACGATCTCGCGGGTGCGCGGACGCACGCCCTCGCGATCGTTGAGGACACGGTCCACCGTCGCGGCCGAGACCCCGGCCTCGCGGGCGATCTGGGAAACCGTGGTGCGCATGCTGATCCTTTCGCGGCTCGTAAATGCAATCAAAAAACATCATTCTTATGATGGGATGCAATCATAAATTCTACGCGCTCCCTAAAAAACCGCTCGTATGGCGGTCAACGGACCCCAAATAAGGAAAAATGATGTGAAATGAGGTTTTTTGAAGATTGTGGCCGACCACCGCTGCGAGGATGCTGTCTCTCATCGGATAGCGCGTCCGGGAGGGGCGCCACCAGGGAGGAAACAATGATCAATCAACCGCGTTTCTCGCGGCGCCGGTTTCTGTCGGCCGCCGCCCAGACCACCGCGCTTGTCGCGGTGTCGTCGCCGCTTGTCCTGCGCCCCGACCGCGCCCGCGCCGCCACCGACCTGGTCGAGGGGATGATCGGCGGCCCGACCGGGTTCCCCGGCGCCGAGCGGTACCAGTACGGCCCCGACACGCCCGAAGGGCGCGCCATCGAGGCCGCGAAGGCGCTCAAGGCCTCGAATAACGGGCCGGATCGGATCGTTATCGCCCTGTCCGACGGTTCGATCGGCCAATTGACGCAACCCTTCCCGAAAGGCGCCCCATCGGTCAAAGAGCTGTGGGAGCGTGAGACCGGGATCGAACTGGATATCGTGGGTATCCCGAATGGGACCGAATTCACAAAGGTCATGCAGGACATCTCCACCAACGCGGGACAGTATGACGTCTACACGACCGAATGGAACCGCCTCGGCGATCTCGCTGAATCGGGAGGGGTGCTCAACCTCGACGATTTCGTCGCCAAACACCGGCCCGAGTGGGACGACCCGGACAATGGCTATGTGAACGGCGATCAGGGCGTGTCGCTGCTGAATGAGTACCGTGGCTCGACCTATGGCGTTTCTCTGGATGGCGATTTCCAGACCTGGCATCACCGGACCGACCTGTTCGGCAACCCCGAAGAGCAGAAGGCCTTCGCCGACGCGCATGGCTACGAACTGGCCCCGCCCACCACCTGGAAGCAGCATGACGAGATCGCGGCCTTCTTCCACCGGCCGGACCAGGGGCTCTTCGGCTCGACCGACCTGCGCAACCAGGGCTGGGGCTATACCAACTGGTATCAGCGCTATGTCTCGATGGACGCACCGAACCAGTACCTCTTCGCCGATGACGGCACCGCGCTGATCAATTCCGAGGCCGGCTGGCAGGCAACGCAGGAATATGTCGACAGCCTCTCGCACCATTCGCCCGACGCGATTTCCTGGGGCTGGCCCGAGCAATACGGCAATTTCGCCAATGGCGGCGCGGCCATGACCTGTGCCTTCTCGAACCTGCCGAAATTCCTCGACAATCCGGGAAATGACGGTTCCAAGGTGGTCGGCAAGATCGGCAGTCACCTGCCGCCGGGGCGCGAACACGATGGCGGACTGGCGCGCCGGACGGTGCTGTGGTTCTCGATCACCGGAACCGTCTCGTCGCAATCCAAGCATCCCGAAGCAGCATACCTGCTGCTGCAATGGCTGGGCTCGGCGCGCATCTATTCCTGGATGACCGCGAACCCGGGCGGCTATTTCGACCCGTTCCGCCTGTCTGATTTCTCCGATCCCCTCGTCCAGCAAACCTACCACGAATACCATGTGAAGGTGATCCGTGACAGCGTCGAGCGCGCGGTGCCGACCATAAACTATCCCGGCGCCACGGCCTTCCACAACGCGCTGGACGAGAACCTGATGGCGGCGCTGACCGGCAGCATGGATGCCGAGCAGGCGATGGCCAATACCGAACGGCAGTGGAAACGCATCGCCCGGCGCGTGGGCGAAGACAAGCTGACCGACGCCATCCAGGCCAACAAGCCTGCCTGGCCCACCGTGCTCGATCCGGTTTCATAGCAAGCAAAAATTTTCGCGGGCCGGCCCCTATGCTTTCGGGCCGACCTGCCCACGGAACAAGACCTGGGGGCCGCTCAGAGACGACAGGCCCGGCGACTTGGGAACCTAGAAAGGGATACGCCGATGAAACTGGCGGTCAATCAGATCACTACCAACGATCTCGGTATGAAGGACGCTGTCGATCTCTACGCCGCCCACGGGGTCGAGGGTATCACGGTCTGGGAGGACAAGGTGCGCGATTTCGGCCCGCGAGAGACGCGAGCGCTGATCCGGGATTCCGGGCTCGAGGTCTCTGGATTCTGTATTGTCGGGCTTTTCTCGAAAGAAGGCCGCAGCGGTCGCCAGGCCCAAATCGACGCCGCGCGGGCCTCTATAGACCTGGCCGCCGAGCTTGGCGCCCCCTGTGCGGTGACTGTGGTCGGCGGCTTGCTTCCCGATACCAAAAGCCTGCCCGAGACACGCGCTTTCTGTTTCGACGCGCTGAACGAGGTAGTGGAACATGCGCGAGCCGCAAAGCTACCCTTGGCACTCGAGGCGCTGCATCCGATGTATGTACCGGACTGGTCCGTGGTGAGCACACTGGCCGAGGCCAATGACTGGTGCGACCGGCTGGGCGATGGGGTGGGCCTCGCGGTCGATGTCTATCACACTTGGTGGGATCCGGCCGTCGAGACCGGGATCCGCGAGGCTGCCGACAAGAACCGTCTGCTGACCTTTCATGTCAACGATTGGCTGATGGAAACCAAAAGCCTGCTGCTGGACCGGGGCATACCCGGTCAGGGCGTCATCGACCTTCCCTGGTTCGTCGATCTGATGCGGGGCTGCGGCTATGACGACTGGGTAGAGGTCGAGATTTTCTCGGAAACCCTATGGGGCGGCGATCAAGGGGAACTGGTGGCCGACATCGCCGCGGCGACCCGGGCCATCATCGATTCCGGCGCCCGGAGATAATGCCGATGCAACGCTCGCTTTCCTTCGAGATCTTTCGCTACGCCGCGATCTTCACCTTTCTGGCGCTGTCGCTCGTCCCGACGATCTGGATGATCTCGATGGCCTTCAAGCCGATCGCGGAATGGCAGGCCTCGGGTGCTGATCTGACCTGGTGGCCGGCCAACCCGACGCTGGACAATTTCCGCTTCATCTTCGGCGAAAGCGGATCTGACCTGATCGTGGCGCTCGAACGCACGGCGGGTCGGCCGATCCTGGCCTCGCTGCTGGCGGCCAGTTTCGGCACGCTGATCGCGATGACCGCGGGAACGGCCGCCGCCTATGGCCTGTCGCGCTTCGGGGCGGGGGGCAACCTGCCGCTGGCGCTGATCCAACTGCGGATCTTTCCGCCGATGGCGGTGATGATCCCGGTGATGATCATGTGGGCCTTTCTCGGCCTCATCGACAGCTGGTACGGGCTCGCGCTGATCTACGGCATCGTGACCATGCCCTTCAGCTTCTGGCTGATGAAGACCTTCTTCGACGACATGCCGCGCGAGATCGAGGATGCCGCGCTGGTCGAGGGCTGCTCGCGCTGGCGCGTCTTCCTCAGGATCACTCTGCCGATTATGCGGCCCGCGCTCGCCTCCTCCGCGCTCTTCGTCTTTATCCTGAACTGGTCCGACTACCTGATCGCGCTGCTGCTCACGACGCGCGACTGGGTGACGATCCCCGTCTACATGGCCTCGCTCTCCTCCTCGATGACCGGCCAGCTCTACGGCGCAAAGGCCGCGCTGGGCCTCATCGCGGCCGTGCCGCCCGTCATCATGGGCATCGCGATCCAGAAACAGCTCGTCCGCGGCCTCACCTTCGGAGCGCTCAAGGAATGACCGATATGACCACGCAACAGCTCGGCGCGGCCGAAAGACATGCCGATACCGCCCTGCACGAGGGGGCGGAGGAAAGGCGCCTGGGCCTCTGGCTGACCCTGCCGGCGCAGCTTCTGGTGATCTTCATCGCGCTCTTCCCGATCCTGATGCAGGTCTATATCTCGCTCACCGACTGGTCGCCGCTGGACGGCATCCCCTGGTACCGCGCCTACGAGCTGTGGATCGGCCTGCTGAACTACGTCGACCTCGCCAACGATCCGCGTTTCTGGTCGGCGCTGTGGCGCACCTGCATCGTGATGGCGATCTGCGTACCGGTGCAGTTCCTGCTGGGCCTGGGTCTCGCCATCCTCTTCGTCGACGATTTCCCGGGCCGCCGCGTGCTCTACTCGACCATCCTGGTGCCGATGATGGTGGTGCCCGCGGTCGCGGGATACATGTTCTTCATGCTGTTCCAGTCGGGCGGCCCGGTGAACGACATCCTGTCCTTCTTCGCCGGCCGGCCCGTCACCATCGCCTGGCTCTCCGATCCCGATCTCGCGCTCTTCGCCACCATCGTCTCGGACATCTGGCAATGGACCCCGCTGATGTTCCTGATCCTGCTGGCGGGCATGGTCTCGGTCCCGCAGGACCAGCAGATGGCCGCCATCCTTCTGGGCGCCTCCTGGTGGCGCAGGTTCTGGACCATCGTGCTGCCGCGGATGAAGACCATCATCATCATCGCCCTCGCCATCCGCCTCATCGAGAATTTCAAGGTCTTCGACAATTTCTACATCATGACCGGCGGCGGCCCCGGCGTCGCGACCGAGACCATCTCGATCTACATCTACAAGGTCACCCAGCAGGAACTGATCTGGGGCTATGTCGCGGCCATCGCGCTGGCCATCCTGATCGTGCTCTCCATCGTCTCGGCGCTGGCCATCAAGAAACTGAGGAGCGTCCAGTGACCGAGATCGTGATGCGCAACCTGGGCAAGGATTTCGGCGGTTTCACCGCCCTTGCCGACATGGACCTGACCATCGGATCGGGCGAATTCGTGGCCCTGCTCGGCCCCTCGGGCTGCGGCAAGTCCACCACGATGAACATGATCGCCGGAATGCTCGACCCCACCCATGGCGAGATCCGCTTCGACGGGCGCATGATGAACGGCGTGCCGATGGCGAAACGCGGCGTGGGCTTCGTGTTCCAGAACTACGCGATCTTCACCCACATGACCGTGCGCGACAATCTCGCCTATGGCCTGCGTGCGCGGGGCGTGGCGAAGCCCGAGATCGCGCGCCGCGTGGGCGATATCGCCGACCTGCTGCAACTCACCCCGCTCCTCGACCGCAAGGCCGCCAGGCTCTCGGTCAACATCCTGCAACGCCTGGCCATCGGCCGCTCGGCCGTGGTGGAGCCCGCGATCTTCCTGCTGGACGAGCCGCTGTCGAATGTCGATGCCGCCTTCCGCGCGGTGATGCGCTCCGAGCTCAAGGCGCTGCAGCGCCAGTTCCGGCAGACGATGGTCTATGTCACCCATGACCAGCTCGAGGCGATGACCATGGCCGACCGGATCGCGGTGATGGATCACGGCAAGCTGCTGCAGGTCGGCACCCCGCTCGAGGTCTACAACCACCCCGTCGACACGTTCGTGGCCCGTTTCATCGGCGCGCCGGGGATGAACCTGCTCGCGGGACGCGTCACCAGCGCCGATACCGGCCTCACGGTCGATCTGGGCGCGGCGGGGCATTGCCCGATCCAGGCCGGGCAGGGGGGCGAGGTGCTGTTCGGCTTCCGCCCCGAAGAGGTGCACCCGGATCCAAAGGGGCCGATGGAGATGACAGTGACCACGGTCGAACGCATCGGCGCGCGGACCATCCTGCACCTTGCCGCCGGGTCCCATGCCGCCAAGGTCGTGCTCGACAGCGAAACGGCCGTCCCGGACCAGGGAGAGGCGTTCCGCTTCTCGGTCTCGCCCGGCGCGGTCCGCCTCTTCGATCCCCAGACGGAAAGGGCGCTCTGATGGCTTCGATCTCCTTTCGTAACGTGACCAAGCGGTTCGGCGACGTGATGGCGGTGGACGATGTCAGCCTCGACATTCACGACAACGCCTTCTTCTGCCTGTTCGGCCCGCCGCTCTCGGGCAAGTCCACGATCCTCAAGCTGATCCTCGGCCTCGAACGGCCCGACGAGGGCGAGATCCTGATCGACGGCCGCCCCGTCACCAATGTCAGCCCGGCGCGGCGCAACGTGGCGATGGTGTTCCAGAACCTCGCGCTTTTTCCGCACATGACGGCGCTTCAGAACATCCGCTTTCCGCTGGTCGAACGCGGGATAGACCCCGACCGGATCGAGGCGCGCGTCGCCGATGTCACGGCCAAGCTGCATATCGGCCACATCCTGCACAAGCCGCCCGCGCAGCTGTCGGGCGGCGAGCGGCAGCGCGTCGCCATCGCCCGCGCGCTGGTGCGCGACCCGGTGGCCTATCTGATGGACGATCCGATTTCCGCCCTCGACGCCCGCCTGCGCGAGGAGACGCGGGTGGAACTGCGCCGCATCCAGCAGGAGATGGGCAAGACGCTCGTCTATGTCACCCACGACCAGGAAGAGGCGATGTCGGTCGCCGACGGCATGGCGGTGTTCGAGCATGGCAAGGTGCGCCAGACCGGCACGCCCGAAGAGCTCTATCGCCGCCCGAACTCCACCTATGTCGCCTCGATGCTGGGCGCGCCCGCGATGAACGTGGTGCCGATGGCGCTTGCGCCGCGGATGCAGGTGGCCGAGGCGCCCCGCCGCGCCGACAGCCTTGGCGTACGGCCCGAGAACCTGCGCGTGGGCGCGGGCGACACGGCCGAGATCATCGAGGTCGAGCCGCTGGGCGGCTTCACGACCCTGGGTCTGAGCCTCGAAGGGACGCCGCTGCGCGCGACCCTGCGGGGACAGCCTGAATTCACCGCCGGGGAACGGGTGGGCCTGACAGTCGATCCGGGGCGCGCGCATTTTTTCGATGCGGGCGGCGCCGCTCTCGCGGCGCGGTAGGACAGGGAGAGGGAGAAGAGAATGAAGGATTTCGTCTACAGACCGGACCCCGAGGTGCGGGTGCGCAAGTACAGGATCGGCGCCATCGGCGCGGGCATGATCATGGCCGAGTGTCACCTCGCCGCCTATGCCGAGGCCGGGTTTCCCGTCCACGCCATCGCCTCGCGCACCAAAGAGAACGCGCAATCCGTGGCGGACCGCTGGAAGATCGGCACCGTGCATGACACGCCCGAGGCGCTGATCGACGATCCGGAGGTCGAGATCGTGGACATCGCCTATCCCCCCGACCAGCAGCCCGCGCTGATCCGCAAGGCGCTGGCCGCGCCCCATGTCAAGGCGGTGCTCGCGCAGAAACCCCTGGCGCTGTCTCTCGCAGAGGCGCGCAAGCTGCGCGACGAGGCGAAGGCGGCGGGCAAGCCGCTCTCGGTCAACCAGAACATGCGCTACGACCAGTCGATGCAGGTCCTGAAACAGATCCTCGACCGCGGCGCCCTGGGCGAGCCGGTCTTCGCCCAGATCGACATGCACGCGATCCCCCACTGGCAGGGTTTCCTCGAGGATTACGACCGGCTCACCCTCTCGAACATGAGCGTCCACCATCTCGACGCGCTGCGCTTTCTCTTCGGGGATCCGGACGAGGTCACCAGCCTCACCCGCACCGACCCGCGCACCAGCTTCGAGCATTCCGACGGCATCGTGATCACCACGCTCCGCTTTCCTTCGGGCCTCATGGCGCTCTCGACCGAGGACGTGTGGTCCGGCCCGCGTGAGGAAGGCTACGAGGACGACCAGCACATCACCTGGCGCGTCGAGGGCACCCGCGGCGTGGCAAAGGGCACTATCGGCTGGCCCACCGGGGCGGCTTCTACGCTCAGCTACAATTCCATCGACGAGACCGGCGGCACATGGGTCACGCCCGAATGGGACAGCATGTGGTTCCCGCATGCCTTCATCGGCGTGATGGAGCAGCTCCAGTACGCCGTCGAAACCGGCACCGCGCCGGTCCTGAACGTCGCCGACAACGTCCGCACCATGGCGCTCGTCGAGACCGCATACCAATCCATCGCCGAAGGCCGGACGCTCCGGCTCGACCTGTCCAAAGACTGAGGGAGGACACATATCATGATGCACACGGGCATATTCTCGGGCTATTTCCCCTATGACCTGAAAAAGACCTGCGAGGTCATTCGCGGCCACGGGTTCACCACCGTGCAGCTCGACCTGCATTTCAAGGATCTCGACGTCAGCGACGGTCAGATGACACCGGAAAAGTGCCGCACCATCCGCGACACCTTCCGCGACCACAACCTGCCGATCTGCGCGATCTCGGGCTATACCAACATCGTCCATCCCGACCCCGACACCCGCAAGCAGCGGCTGGCGCGGCTCAAGGAACTCATCAAGCACGCGCAGTATCTGGGCACGCCCTACGTGATCTCGGAAACCGGCACCTTCGACACCGAATCCGACTGGGTCCATCACGACAAGAACAAGACCGAGGAAGGCTGGGAGGATTGCCGCCAGGTGATCGCCGACCTGTCGCAATTCGCCTATGACCACGGCGCGGTCTTCCTGCTGGAAACCTATGTCAACAACGTGGTGGGCTCGGTCGAGGAGACGCTGCGCATGTTCGCCGAGGTCGATCACCCCGGCCTGGGCCTGCTGATGGACCCGACCAATTATTTCGAGGCGCATAACATCGACGACATGGACAGGATCCTGAACCACGTCTTCGACGCGCTGTCGGACAAGATCTGCATCGCCCATGCCAAGGACGTGAAACGCTCGGGCGACGACAAGGCCGAGAAACACGCCGATATCGGCGACGACAGCGCCGCCGAAAGCCACACTTTCCGCGGCGTGGGCGAGATCGAGCTTCCCGCGCCGGGGCTGGGAGAGCTGAATTACGACCTCTACTTCCAGCGCCTGGCCAAAAAGCACCCCAATATCGCGATGATCATCGAACATCTCGACGAATCCGACGTGCCCCGCGCCAAGAAGTTCATCGACGAAAAGATGCGCGCCAACGGCTGCTGAGCCAATTCGGCGGGCCGGTCCCCGGCCCGCCCATCAGGACACCGACTTGCACAAGGCGCCCCGGCCCGGCCGGCGGCGGACGGGACGATCATGGTCAAGCTCTACGGCAAGAACCTGAGCAGGACAGAGGCCGAGGCCCTCAGCGGGTCGCTGGGCCACGCGGCGGGCGTGCGGCTGATGACGCTGGGCGACGGGCTGGAACGCGGCATCCGGATGCTGGAGTTTCGCACCGGCTCGGGCCTGCGCTTCACCGTGCTGGTCGATCGCGCGATGGACATCGCCGATTGCGACCATAACGGGCGGGCCATCGGCTGGCATTCCCCCGCAGGCTTCCGCCATCCGGCCCTGCACGACTACGAGGGCGAGGGCGGCTTGGGCTGGATGCGCAGCTTTTCCGGGCTGATGATCACCTGCGGGCTCGATCACATCCTCTTCATGCACGAGGCCGAGACGCCGGAATATGTCTATGGCCCCCGCCAGACCGCGAAACATTCGCTGCATGGCCGGGCCGGCACGATCCCCGCGCGGCTCACCGGTTATGGCGAGGCGTGGGAGGGCGACCGATGCACCCTCTGGGCCGAAGGGGTGGTCAGCCAGGGCACCGTCTTCGGCGAACATCTCGAACTGCACCGCCGGATCGAGGTCGAAGTCGGAAGCGACGAGATCCGCCTCTCTGACCGCGTGGTGAACCGGGGCTTCTACGAGACCCCGCACATGTTCTGCTACCACATCAATGTCGGGCACCCGGTGGTCGAGGAGGGGTCACGCTATCTCGCCCCGATCCGCGATGTCGTCTGGGCCGCGCATGAGAATGACTACCGCAGCCAGGGTGTCGGGTACCGCACCCTGCCTGGGCCGCAGATGGGTTTTCACGAACAGGTCTGGCAGCACGAGATGGGCGCCGATGGCGATGGCCGCGTGCCGGTCGCGCTGGTCAACGACCGGCTTGGGCTGGGTTTCATGGTCACCACGCGCAAGGATCAGTTCCCCTGCATGTACGAATGGCAGAACCTTCAGGCCGGGCAGTACGCGCTTGGGATCGAACCCTCCTCGAACCATGTCACCGGCAACGGCGGCGCGCGCGAGCGGGGCGAGCTGATCCGCCTGAACCACGGCGAGGAACGTCGCTACGACAGCACCTTCACAATCCTGCCCGATGCCCATGCCATTTCACGGGCCGAGGCGCTGATCACCGCCATCGCCGCCCAGCCGGACGAGGATTACCCCGCCCCCTCGGGCAATTTCATTCCGATCGGAGGCCGCTCATGAATCGCGAAACGCCAATGACCAAGGCCCGCAGGCAGGGCGCGCTTGCCGGGCGACGCGTCCTCTATACCGGCGCCTCGGGCGGGCTGGGTCATCAGACCACGCTCGACCTGCTGGCCGAGGGGGCCGAGGTCTTCGCTCTCGACCGCGACCATTCCAAGAACGAAAGCCTGCGGGCCGACACGCCTGAGGAGGCGGCCGCCCGGCTGCACCTGCTCGAGATGGACCTGACCGATCAGGCGGCGCTGGAGGCGAAGCTGGCTGGGATCGCTGCCGACAAGCCGCTCGACGTGGTGATCAACAACGCGGCCATCTATCCCTCGAAGCCCTTCGAGGAATACACGATGGAAGAACTGCGCCTCGTCCATCAGGTCAACGTGGAATCGGCGCTGATCTGCACCCGCGCTGCCCTACCGGGGATGCGCGCTCAGGGCTGGGGCCGGATCATCAACGTCACCTCCATCACCCTGACCGGCGGGTGGGAGAACCTCGCGCCCTATGTGCAGTCCAAGGGCTCGCTTCTGGGCCTCACGCGGGCCTGGGCGCGCGAGTTCGGAAAATGGGGCATCACCTCGAACGCTATCGCGCCGGGAGCCTTCCCCACGGATGCCGAAAAGATCCATCCCGACCCCGAAGGCTACCGGCAATTCGTGCTCGATCACCAAGCGGTCAAGCGGCGCGGCACGCCGCATGACATCGCCGCCGCCATCCTCTTCCTCGCCTCCAACGGGGCGGGCTTCATCACCGGTCAGAACCTCGCCGTCGATGGCGGCTGGAACATGACCTGACACCACCGAAACCCGGCCCGCGGGGATTGTACCTAACGGTCAATTGCCCCGCGGACGGATGTACAAAACAATCAAATACCCTATCGGGGGATGTACAATCATGGGAATACTCGACGGCTACACCGTCCTCGACTGCTCCATCGCCATGGCGGGTCCCTTCGCGGCCCAACGCCTCGGCGACCTCGGCGCGGATGTCATCAAGGTCGAACCGATCGCGGGTGAATGGCAACGCCACGCCCCCGCCGGCGGGATCACGGGAAACCGCATAAACGTTTCATTTCTTTCCCTGAATCGAAACAAGCGCTCGCTCGCCGTGGACCTGAAATCCGAAGGCGGCAAGGACGTGATGCGGCGTCTTGTGGAGAATGCGGACGTGTTCATCCAGAACTACCGCCCCGGCGTCGCCTCTCGCCTGGGCGTCGATTACGACACCCTCTCCGCCCTCAACCCCCGCCTCATCTACGTCTCCATGTCCGGCTACGGCGAAGACGGTCCGCACGCAAAAAGGCCCGGCCAGGACCTTCTTTTACAGGCGATGTCGGGTGCCATGCTGTCCACCGGCCGCAAGGGAGAGCCGCCGCAGGCGGCGGGCCAGTACCTCGTGGACGCCATCACGGCCTACACCGCCTTCGAGGGCGCGCTGGCCGCGCTTCTGCACCGTGAACGTACCGGCGAGGGGCAGAAGGTCGAGGTCAACATGCTCGACGCCATCACGACACTCCAGATGCAGGAACTGTCAGTCTTTACCGTCGGTCAGAAGCCGCAAGAGCGCAGTGCCGAGCCGCATGCCCATGTCTATATCCGCGCGCCCTATGGGACATTCGCCACGACGGACGGGTTCATTGCGCTGGCCATGCCGGATTTCCCCGGCCTTGCGCGGGCACTCGAGGCGCCGGACCTGGCCGGACTGGACGAGATGACGGCGGGTTGGGACGACCGCGATGCGACATTCGCACTGGTGCGCGATGCCATCGCCAAGTTCTCGACGCAGGACTGCCTGTCCCGGCTGGAAGCCGAGGGCGTCTGGGCAGGGCCGGTCTACGGCTATGCCGACCTGGTCGCCGATCCGCAGATCGCGCATAACGGCACCTTCATCGAGTACGATCACCCCACCGAAGGGCGTATCAAAACCCCCGGCTTTCCCATCCGCTTTTCGCGCAGCCCCTCGGAACTGCGCCGCGGGGCACCTCTGACCGGCGAACATAGCGACGAGGTACTGCGCGCCGCCGGGTATTCCGACGAGGAGATCGCGGCCCTTGCCGAGGCCGGCGCAATCGCGCGGTGTGCGGCATGAGGTTTCGCGGCCTGACCTGGGACCACCCGCGGGGTTTCAACGCGCTGAAGGCGGCGGGCGGGCCCGTCGACTGGTCTGTGCAGCCGCTCGAAGGGTTCGAATCCGCCCCGATCGCCGAGCTATGCGCCGATTACGATCTTGTGGTGCTGGATCATCCCCACCTGGGCGAAGCGCTGGCACAGGACTGCCTTGCGCCGCTCGACACGGTCTTTCCGCCCAACGCGCTGGCGCGGATCGCGCGGGGCGCCATCGGCCCTGCCTATTCCAGCTATGCCATGGCGGGGCGGCAATGGGCGCTTCCGCTGGACGCCGCGACGCAGGTCATGGCACTGCGGCCCGACCTGACCGATGCCCGCCCCGAGACATGGGACGAGGTCGATGCTCTGTCAGCTAAGGGCCGTGTCGCGCTGTCTTTGGCCGGGCCGCATGCCGCGCTGTCCTTTCTGTCGGTCTGCGCAGCGCTCGATCACGCGCTCGACATGCGCGACGGCGGTTGGCCTCGGGATGCTACGGCGGAAACCGCCATCGAGATCCTGAGACCGCTCGCCGCGCGGACGTCTGAACATACTAGGGAGCTGAACCCGATCGGGCTGCTAGACATGATGGGGGAAATCGATGACATCCGTCTGATCCCGCTGGTCTATGGCTATGTCAACTATACCCGCGCTTCGCGCCCGGTTTCGTTCCACGATGCGCCCCGGGCGGGCGGCCGGCCGGGGTCGATCCTCGGCGGGACGGGCATCGCCATCTCGCGCCGGGCGGAGGTGGATGACACCCTGCGCAATCACCTGCTCTGGCTGATGTCCGAGGAGGCGCAGCGCGGCTTTATCCCCGATCATGACGGTCAGCCCGGCCTGCGCAGCGCATGGGGCGACCCGAAAGTGAATGCTGCCTGGGGGGATTTCTATATGAACACTGCCGCAAGTCTGGAGGCTGCTGCCATACGCCCGCGCCATGACGGATACATCGCCTTGCAGACCCGCGCCTCGGCCCATCTGCGCGAGGCGTTCGAGGCGGGAACACCTGTGCCGCGCTTGGCGCGCGAGTTGCGCGAGATGTTCGAGGCCAGCCTGATTGAAAGGACTCCAGCATGAGCGCCCCGCTTACGCTTGCCGTCGAGAACCGGATTGCCACGATCACCTATAACCGGCCCGAAAAGCTGAACGCGATGACGCCCGAGATGGCGGGCCTGATGTGGGAGGCCGTCCGACACGTGAACGACGATAACGAGGTGCGCGCCGTTGTCCTGACCGGAACTGGCAAGGCATTCTGTGCAGGCTCGGACATCTCCGATCTCGACCGCTACGCCACAGCCTGGGATTTCCGCAACCGCCCGGAATATTGCGACGCGCTGCGGTCGTTGTTGAAACCGTCCATCGCCGCGATCAACGGCTACGCGATGGGCGGGGGGCTGGAAATGGCGCTCTCCTGCGACATCCGGATCGCCGCCGACACAGCGAAATTCGCCGCACCCGAGGTCAAGCTGGGCTGGATCGGCGGCGGCGGGATGACCGCACTGCTCGCGCATTCCATCGGACCCTCCAACGCGGCGCTGATGGTGATGACGGGGGATCCGATCAGCGCAGCGACGGCGCTGGACTGGCGGCTCGTGTCCGAAGTGAGGGCGCCCGGCGACCTGCTGGCCCGCGCCACGGAAATAGCGGACGCGATTACGAGTCGGGCGCCGATTGCCGCCGAAACCGCGCGGCGGAACCTTCAGGCGGCCTATAACATGCCGCTTGAAAAGGCCGTGGCCTATGAGCGCGATCTGCAGGCGATTTGCTTCGCGACCGAGGATGCCGCAGAGGGCCGCGCGGCCTTTGCCGAAAAGCGCACGCCGGATTTCAAACGGCGGTGAGGACATGGACATGACTTTCATCGACGAACCCCGGGGGCTCTGGCTCGGCCGTTGCTGGCTGCCGGACGTGCAAGGGCCTGGCGTGGTCACGCTGCGCGAAGGCGTGCTTTTCGACATCACATCGGTCGAGGCACCGACGGTAAGCCATGTTCTGGACCTGCCCGACCCAGCGGAACATGTACGCTCTGCGCAAGGTACCTCCGTCGGGCGGCTGGAGGAGGTCGCCTCCAACCAGGTCGGTCTGGATACCCTCCACCTGCTTGCGCCCTGCGATCTGCAGGCTGTGAAAGCCTGCGGCGTGACCTTTGCACGGTCGATGCTGGAGCGCGTGATCGAGGAGAAGGCCGCCGGTGACCCGAAAGGCGCGGAACAGATCCGAGCACGTATCGGCTCGGCCATCGGCGACAGCCTGCGCAATCTGCGCGCGGGATCGCCCGAGGCGGCCAACGTAAAGCACGCGCTTCAGGAGGAAGGGCTTTGGTCCCAATACCTGGAGGTCGGCATCGGGCCGGATGCCGAAGTGTTCTCGAAATGCCCTCCCATGGCCTCGGTCGGGCCAGGCGCCGAAGTGGGCCTTCACCCGGTGTCGAAATGGAACAATCCCGAGCCCGAGATCGTGCTGGCCGTCTCCTCCTCCGGCCGGATCCTTGGGGCGACGCTGGGCAATGACGTGAACCTCCGCGATGTCGAAGGCCGGTCGGCGCTTCTTTTGGGCAAGGCCAAGGACAATAACGCCTCCTGCGCCATCGGACCGATGATCCGGCTGTTCGACGGCGGCTTCACGCTCGATGACGTGCGCCGTGCCGAACTGACCCTGAGTGTCGAGGGCCTGGACGGGTTCACGCTCACCGGCCATTCCTCGATGTCCGAGATTAGCCGCGATCCCGAGGATCTCGTCGCCCAGACCCTCGGGCGCCACCATCAGTACCCCGACGGGATGGTTCTGTTCCTCGGGACGATGTTCGCCCCGACCGAGGATCGTGGCGCGAAGGGGGAGGGGTTCACCCACAAGCCGGGTGATATTGTCACGATCTCCGCACCCGGCCTGGGCCGCCTGGTGAACGTGGTGCAGCTTTCGACCGAAGCGCCGGAATGGACCTTCGGCACCCGCGCGCTGATGTTCAATCTGGCCGCGCGCGGGCTGTTGGGCGGAGCGGATTGATTGCTTCGACCTTCGCTTCCGCAACAGAACCGGCGTCTTTGCACGCCGAAACACCAGCATAGAAAGGATCCGACATGCTTGATGAAGCATTCACGCCGCACGGCAAGCATCTGATTGCGGGCGCGTGGCTTGCGGGTGACGCGACCTTTGCCTCGGAGCCGGCACATGGCCCGTCTCATGACTACAGCGTGGGCACGTCCGCGCTGGTGGACCGCGCCTGCGCGGCCGCCGAGGAGGCGTTCTGGAGCTATGGCCATGCCAGCCGCGAGGAGCGCGCCGGTTTCCTCGACGCCATCGCCGACGAGATCGAGGCGCGCGGGGCGCAGATCACCGGCATCGGCACGCGGGAGACCGGCTTGCCCGAGGCGCGACTGGAGGGCGAGCGCGGGCGCACCACCGGCCAGCTACGGCTCTTCGCGAGCCACATCCGCGCGGGCACCCATCTCGATCGCCGCCATGACGCGGCCCTGCCCGACCGCCAGCCGCTGCCGCGCCCAGATATACGTATGATCCAGCGCCCGATCGGCCCGGTCGCGGTCTTCGGCGCCTCGAACTTCCCGCTGGCCTTCTCGACCGCCGGGGGCGACACCGCCGCGGCGCTGGCCGCGGGCTGTCCGATCGTGGTCAAGGGCCATTCCGCCCATCCCGGCACCGCCGAGATCGTGGCCGAGGCGATCCATGCCGCTATCGGCGCGTGCGGCGTGCATCCAGGCGTCTTCTCCCTCATCCAGGGCGGTCGGCGCGACGTGGGCCAAGCGCTGGTGCAACACCCGCTGATCCGGGCGGTGGGCTTTACCGGCTCGTTGCGCGGCGGGCGCGCGCTTTTCGATCTCTGCGCGCAGCGGCCCGAGCCAATCCCCTTCTTCGGCGAGCTGGGCTCGGTCAACCCGATGTTCCTGCTGCCCGCGGCGGCAAAGGCCCGCGGCCGGCAGATCGGCGAGAGCTGGGCCGGGTCGCTGACCATGGGCGCGGGCCAGTTCTGCACCAATCCCGGCATCGCCGTGGTGCCCGAGGGCGCGGATGGTGACGCTTTCGTGCAGGCCGCCGCCGTGGCGCTGAAGGGAGTTGGGCCGCAATGCATGCTGACCGAGGGCATCGCCGCAGCCTATCGCGATGGAAAGCAGCGCTTCGAGAGCCGCAACGCAGTGCGGGCCGTGATGGTGACCGACAGCGAGGGCCGCAATGCCAGCCCCAACCTCTACGAGACCGACGCCGCCAATTACCTGCAAGACCACGCGCTTGGCGAAGAGGTCTTCGGGCCTCTGGGCCTCGTCGTCCGCGTCTCGGGCGCCAACGAAATGGAGAGACTCGCCCGCGGCTTCGATGGGCAGCTGACCGCTACGCTGCATCTGGACGAGGGCGATACCGAGTTGGCGAAACGACTGATGCCGGTGCTCGAACGCAAGGCAGGTCGCGTGCTGGCCAACGGCTTTCCCACCGGGGTCGAGGTGGCCGACGCCATGGTCCATGGCGGCCCTTATCCCGCCTCCACCAATTTCGGCGCAACCTCCGTCGGAACCCTCGCCATCCGCAGATTCCTCCGACCCGTCTGCTACCAGAACATCCCCGACACCCTGTTGCCCGAAGACCTGCAATGACGGTGATCATGAACGAATAAACCAGACAGAAACCGCGCTGGAGGTCGTGGCGACCTCGTGCGTCGGGACGGAAAAGATCGACCTGGCGGGAGATGTCACGTTAAGCGGTAGGCAATTGCCTGCTCTCTGGTTGCAACGTAGATCGCAGCGATGCAGACACCTTCCATCAGTTACAAGCGGCACCGGTTCCCGCCCTCGATCATCTCCCGCGCGGTCTGGCTGTATGGGCGTATCATCGGTTCGCTCTCGGCCTCCGGGACGTCGAGTACCTGCTCGCCTCGTGGGGTCCGCGTTTCCTACGAGACCATGCGGGACTGGGTCGCGCGCTTTGGCGGGCAGTTTGCCGGCCGGATCCGTTGCGAACGGCCGGGCCCGGAAGACAAATGGCATCTCGACGAGGTCGTCATCTCGATCAAAGGCAAGAAGCACTGGCTCTGGCGGGCGGTCGACGCCAATGGCGAAGTACTGGATATCCTGCTTCAGTCGCGTCGGAACACGAGCGTCGCCAAGTACTTCTTTCGAAAGCTGTTCCGGCGTTGGGGATACCCAAGAATGGTTTCGCTCGCCAGACTTGGCGTTCCCGAACGCTCAGACATCGCCTCCGCTGCCCTCGTGAACAGGTCCGATGCCGAAGACCGAGAGCGATCTCGGTGGTCAGCCTCCGCATCCGTGCGGAGAGGTTGAAACTCCAGCAGCACATGACGTCGTGGAGAAAATCGATGGTGAGGGGAGCCCCCCGCGACCTCCCTTTGCTGATCGGCCGCGACAAGGCACGCCGCGATCCGGGGGCCTTCCGTGTTGAACACCGCCCGTTACGCCGACGCGCGTTGACGCCCTTACAATAACCATTCTTCTAGGCTGACCCCGGTTCAAGGTTGGTCGTCCTTTCCCCGAGACCCGGGCGTTGATCCGACGAGAAGAGCTGTATTGCGTCTTGGATCGACGCCATCTTGAAGCGACGCGCGGCTCGTGCCGCGTCGCTTCAAGATGGTTCGATTTCCGGACATCGGGTGGCGTGCGCCATCCGAAAGGAATGCTGCATGACCCAGCAGACTCTTGCCCCCTGGCAAGCAAATCTCACCCGGGGCGATGTCGTCGCCTTCCGTTTTCCCCATGAATATGAAGGTCCAGAAGAGGAGAAGACGCGCCCGTCGCTGGTCCTGGGCGTGACCGAATCAGGTGGCAAGCTTTTCGTCGATCTCGCCTATGGCACATGCCAGCCGCGCTCAAACAGGCGCGGCTGCGTGGTTTCGGTCACCGAGCGTGACGAGTTGATCGCGGCCTCGCTCGTCGCGCCGACGAACTTCGACGTCGAACGGCGGCTCACCGTCTCGGTCCGGAACCCCGGGTTCGACGTGCATCCGACGTCCGGCACGGCCGTGCTCGGAAAACTCAGCGGCGAGGCGATGACGCAGCGCCAGCGCGTCACCGACCGGCTGAAAGGGAGGGCCGATCGCAGGCCGCGCCCGCGTTTCCGCCGCCGCCATGCCCCTCGTCTGGTCCAGGTGGAGTATCGCCGGCGGGGCCGGACCGTGTCGCGTGAGACGCGCCATGTGTGAGAGCCGAAAGAGCGAGGATCCGATGTTGGAGGCCATCTTCGACGCGCTGGAGAAATCCGAGTTGGCGAAGGGGATCTGCCTGCTGACCTGCGCCCCGCTGGTCCCTCAGCGTGATGTAGAGTCTGCGCAACCGCGAAGGAGCAGACGACATGAGGAAAAGCCGCTTCACCGAGGCGCAGGTCATCGAGATGATCAAGGAGCAGGGTGAGGCGTGAGCCCGCCACCGGTTCGAGGGCCACGCCGAACGGGATGGCCACGGCAGACGTGTGCCGCAAGCACGGGCTCAGCCCGGCGACGTGTCTCACAAACTCAAGGCCAGGCATGGAGGCATGGAGCTTTCCGACGCCCGGCGGCTGAAGGCGCTGAAGGACGAGAATGCCAAGCTGAAGCGCCTGCTGGCGGACAGGATGCTGGATAACGTCGTCTTGAAGGATCTGCTGGGAAAGAGCTGACGGTGAGCCATTGATGCGCCATTGGTTCAAGCACAATGGCGAACGAGAGAGCGGCGAGGTGCTGCGCTCCGGGCGATGCGGGATCACGAGATCTCGCAGCGTCGGGCGTGCAGGCTTGTCGGTGTCGATCCGAAAACGGTCCGGCGCGAACGCCCGCCGGAGCGAGCCATCAGTGCGCCATCGGTCCGAGCACGATGGCGAGCGACGATGTCCGCGCGGCGATGCGCGAGATCGCGGGCCAGCGCCGCCGATTTGGCTACCGTCGGATCGGCGTCCTGCTGGAGCGCAAAGGCATGACGATGAATCACAAGAAGCTCTACCGGCTCTACCGTGACGAAGGGCTGTCCGTGAAACGACGACGGGGGCGCAAACGCGCGCGTGGCACCCGGACGCCGATGCCTGTTCCAGTGCGGCCGAACGCGCGCTGGTCGGTGGATTTCTTGTCCGACACGTTCGGGGCGTCCAGGCGCTTTCGCATCCTGGCCGTGAACGATGATTGCTGCCGGGAGAATCTGTGCCTGAGAGCTGACACGAGCATCTCTGGCGCCCGCGTGGCGCGGGAACTCGATGCCCTCGTGCGCATCTACGGCAAGCCCGACTGCATCGTTTCCGACAACGGGACCGAGTTCACCAGTTCCGCGATCCTGAGATGGGCCAACGCGAACAAGGTGGCCTGGCATTACATCGACCCACGAAAGCCACAGCAGAACGGGTTCATCTTGCGTCGGGGAAAACAGTCCCCCGGACTGTTTTCTGATCCCTCCTCACCTTCGATGGAAGCCTGCGCGACGAACTCTTGAACGAGGAGTTGTTCGACAGCCTGGCTGACGCACGGCGCAAGCTGGCGCGTTGGCGATACGACGACAACCACATCCGGCCTCATTCGGCCCTGGGCAATCTGGCACCCGCGCAAGCGCGCCGGCCGCTTGAGCAATCCGAGGGCTCCGCGCCCGGCGCGCTTGCGCCACCAGGCACGGCCGGATACCCAGAACTCACCCGCGGACTCTCGTCATGACTGAGGGACCAGCGGGGGGAAGGTCAGTACGAGTTCTCCGCCCTGTTGTTCACCCAGCGACCCGTCTCCTGCCGGTCGCCCGCGCCAATCTCCTTCAACGCGGCACCGTAGGATCGGAGCTTGTTCGTCACGATGACCTCGGGCTGACCGTGTTTCCGCATTGCTTTCTTGAGGAATTTCAACGCCTCCCTCTTGTCACGCGTTTTCGTGACGAATTTCTCAAGAACCTCCCCTTCGTGATCGACGGCCCGCCAGAGGTAATGCCGCTCACCGTTAATCTTCACGAAGATCTCGTCCAGGTGCCAACGCCAGCGGCTCGATTTCATCCCTTCGATCCGGCGCTTTCGGATCTCGGAGGCAAACATGGGACCAAACCTGTGCCAGCAATACCGCACCGTCTCGTGGCTGATATCGTCACCGTGCTCGTGCAGTAGATCGTCGACATTCCGGAGCGACAATGGGAAGCGGACGTACAGCATCATCGCAAGGCAGATGCACTCTCTCTCTGGACTGACTATGCTGCTGTAATGACACCATGATCGTCGCCATCACGCGCTTTCAAAATCTCGTTTCAGCAACTTGGCAATGCGCCGAGACATGAATTGAGAGGGACGCCTCCGGGCGGCCCTTTCGTCGTTCCTCATGGACGTGGTGGTGCCCTCACGTTCTTTTGCCTAGCAATTTCATGTTTTGATAGGTACATGCGTGCCAAGCAAAACTTAGAAATGATTGGCATGACCCCTCTCAGTAGCATCGCGATGAGCGCCTATACCGATCTGATACGTCTACTGAAGGACGACGCCTTGTCCGGTGTCGAAGGCAAGCCGACGCTCAAAGAGCGCGGCGACAAGGCCTATTGGTACGCGGCCCGCCGTGTCGGCACCGAGATGCGCTTCATCTATATCGGCGAGGACAGTGACGAGACGCGTGCACGTATCGACCGGATTGAGGAGCTGCGCGCGACCGCCAAGGATCGGCAGGCAGAACGGTCGCGGCTCGTTCGACTTCTGCGCGCCGAAGGCATGACACCCACCGACCGGGCAACCGGTTCCATCCTGTCGGCGATGGCCGCTGCCGGCACCTTCCGCCTGGGTGGCACGATCGTCGGAACCAATGCGTTCCGGCTCTATGAAGGCGAGCTTGGTATCCGCCTGCCGATTGGCGGTACGGCCAACACCGGCGACATCGACATTGCCCAGTTCGAAAAGCTCAGCGTGGCGCTGCAGGATCAGGTTGACCCGGGTCTGGCGGAGACCTTCTCGGCGCTCAAATTTGATCCCTTACCGGCTCTTGACCAAGGTCGGACCTGGCGATGGGCCCAAGGTGGGAGTGGCCAGTTGGTCGAGTTTCTCACACCGGCCTTCGGAGATGAGACCATCCGTGATCTGCCAGCATTGGGCGTGAACGCCCAAGGATTGAACTACCTCAATTTCCTGATTGCTGAGCCGATCCATGCAGCGGCGATCTATCGATCCGGCGTTCTGGTCCAGGTGCCACGCCCGGAGAGATATGCAGTCCATAAACTGATCATCGCTGATCGGCGGCGGGACGGGGCGGGGAGCCTCAAATCCGCGAAGGACCGCGAGCAGGCGGCCTTCTTGATCGAGGCGATGGCCGAGGACCGCCCTGATGATCTGACCCGCGCCTATGCCGCTGCTCTGGAGGTTGGCCCGCGCTGGCGGGAGCACATCGGCAACTCGCTGAATCGGATGCCGGAGACAAAGACGAACCTCGAGAGTTTGGGCGCGTGATCGCGGCAACGGGGTCGCGCTGAAGCTCGGGCAGAAGGCGGAAGCGAAAGGCCTGACGGTCATCCCGGTTGCGGACCCTGTGAAGAAGGCGTCGCAGGATTGAAGAGAGGGGGTCACGCTTGGCGTGGCACTTTCGTCATGTTGTTGATTTCCACGCAGAACTGAGCCGGGTTTTCCATCGAGAAGTGAGCCACCTCTGATTACGGACTTCGTGTCTGTCGTGGGTCAAGGGCGGGCTCTACTCCTTCTTTTTTCGGGCTGCTGCGGCTGAGCTTGCCTTGAAGCGGAAGCTGTCGTTTCCGGTCTCCAGGATGTGGCAGCGGTGGGTCAGGCGGTCGAGCAGGGCCGTGGTCATCTTGGCGTCGCCGAAGACCGAGGCCCATTCGCTGAAGCTGAGGTTGGTGGTGATGACGACGCTGGTGCGCTCGTAGAGCTTGCTCAGCAGATGGAACAGAAGCGCCCCGCCTGATGCGCTGAACGGCAGGTAGCCCAGTTCGTCCATTGCCCGGCAGGCGATTGCGTAGCAATCTGCCGAGAGGGGAGGATCACGAGGTCGAGCTTGGTGGGGGTCTCGGCGATCTACCCGGCCTTGCCTTTGGCCTTGCCGAAAAGCTTGCGGGCTGGCTGAAGACCAATGCCGGGAAAGCACGCAAAGAACGGCAGACGCTGAAGAAGAGGCATGGCGATCTTGTCGCTCTTGGCTTCACCGGCTCCTACAACCGTGGGGCTGCCTTTGCGCGACAATGGCGGGCCGAGCGGCAGCGTGAGCAACAGACCACGGGGCGTGGGACCTTTGTTCCGTTGTCTTTCCGCCCAAGGGCGACGATGGCGTATCACAACGCCGACGCCCGGCGGCGGATCAGCGGCCAGTTCGGGATGGACGCGAGCGATCTCGCCGCCGCTTCGTCCGCGGTCGAGACCGACGAACTCGAGGCCGCACGGCATCTCGGAATGGAGGACCCGACCGGTATTCAGGACGGGTCCTCACCGCGCGGAATGCGTCAGGAAAACGGGGGATGACCGTTTCTCAGCTTCGCTCTCGAGAGGCGTAGCGCTCCTTGCGGTGCGGATTGGTTTCAGGATTTTTCTGAGGTCGTCGAACTTTTGGATTAACTCATGCGCCGATTGAGCTGGCTCCTCGAGCAGGTCGAAGGCTCGTGCAATCCGTTTCGCGTGGAACTCCGACGCACCAAACACCTCGGCACAGTGCTTTGCAGTCCGCGCCGCTTGCATTTCCGGATAAGGCCACTTCCGCGAAGGCGGGCGGCAGCAGGTAGTCGCGTGCGTTCGCTCATCCGCAGTGAAGCGACCGGCCTTGTCGAAGCTGCCAGGTGGGTTGGTTCGGCGCGACTTTCGGTCATAGTACTCCCGACCTGCAACGAGGTCGCTCTCCGAATAACCTCGTTGCAGCGCAAGCTTCGCCAATTCTCTGCAATGCTGTTCCGTTGCGTGGGTCAATTTCGTCTCCTTCATCAGTTGCGAAGAAGACTTGGGTTCCTACCTGATTGCCGAAAAACAGGAATCTCGAAAAAATCTGCAAGCAATTTCTTTCACAGGCAAAACAGGCTGTTACGGAAGAAATGACTGCAAGTTGAAAAAGACCCCTGATCTGGGCAGCCGACGCATCTCGAGGAGGTTTCGGGCCTTACCCGAGGTAACCGTGAGAGCACGCAAAGCTGGCCCGAGTTGCACCTCGACCTCAAGCCTCGGGTCCTCACTCGGACGCTGGGACTGGTATTCACCTCAAACGCGACTAGGATACAATTCTTTCCGGGCGCCCGTCCTCATGGTCGACGGCGCGCCCGAAATATTGACTTCGATCCGGCGCTTTCGGATGTCAGAGCCAAACATCGGTCTGAAAAAATGCCACCAATACCGCCCCGTTTCGTGATTGATATCGACGCCGCGCTCGTGCCGTAGATCTTCGACATTCCGGAGCGAGAGCGGGAAGCAGACGTACAGCATCACCGCCAGGCGAATTATTTCCGGGCTACTGTGAAAGCCCTTGAACGGGTCAGGTCTGGTCATGTTCCGACGCTACGTGCCCGCCCTCTGCCCGCCTCAACCGGAATCCTTCTGACAGGACCCCTTAGCGCGCTTGGGACAGAGTGTCCTGCCCGACATCGGAGTATGATCTCAGTCCGAGTTGTCCAAGGGCGCGGTTCAGCTCAAGAGACAAGAGGTCAAACGCGCGCTCTGCGCCCATGGCACCGCCGGCTCCGACGCCGTAGGCCAGCGCACGGCCCGCCAGCGTGAAATCCGCCCCCAGCGCCTTGGCGCGCAGCGTGTCCGATCCGCGCCTTATGCCACTGTCAAGCAGCACAGCGATGCGGCCCCCAAGGGCGGCAGCAATCGGCGGCAGCGCCTCGATTGTTGGTTGTCCAAAGGCCACCTGGCGGCCGCCGTGGTTCGACACGACGATGCCATCGCAGCCAATGTCGGCGCACTGCACCGCATCGTCGGGATGCAGGATGCCCTTGACCAGCAGCTTGCCTTTCCACCGCGCGCGCAGACGTTTCAGATCCTCCCAGGTAAACCCCGGTGTGATCAGCGTCTTTTGCACCTCGGCGTAGGAGGTCGCGCTCTGCAACAAATCCGCGTAGTTGGCCACGTTGGGCGTGCCGTGGCGCAGGCTGGTGAGCGACCAGCGGGGGTTCAGCGCGCATTGCAGGACAACCTCGGGCGTGAACCGGAAGGGTACCGCCAGTTGGTTGCGGATGTCGCGGTCGCGCTTGCCTGCGGCGGGTACATCGGCGGTGACCATCAGCACCGGATAGCCTGCGGCCTCGGCCCTGGAAACCAGCCCTTCGGTCACATCCGCGTTGCCGGAGACATAAAGCTGGAACCAGCCGTTTCCATCCGCCGCCTCGGCCAAGGCCTCGAGCGGCGTCGAAGCGGCTGAGGAGGCCGTGTAGGGGATGTCTTTCGCTTTGCACAAACGTGCCAGCATAAGGTCCGCGCCGGGCCAGAAGGCGTTGAGCACGCCGATCGGGGCCATCCCGAAAGGCGCGCCAAAGCGTTGTCCGAACATCGTCACGCCCGTGTCGATCTGGCTGACGTCGCGCATGTAGCGGGGGGTCAGTTCGATCTCTTCAAAGGCCTGTGCGTTGCGGCGCAGGTTGCGTTCGCCCTCGGCCCCGCCATCAACCAGATCGAAGGCAAAGCGCGGGATGCGGCGTCGGGCAATCTCGCGCAGGTCGTCGATGCAGGCGGCACGGTCCAAACGCATCAGATCGACCAGCCGCCATCGATGGCAATGGCCTGCCCGGTGGTGAAGGCCGCCATATCGCCGGCCAGGTAGCACACGACTTCGGCGATTTCCTCTGGCTGGCCCAGGCGGCCCATGGGCTGGCGCGCCTTGAAGGCGGCCAGCGCCGCGTCGAAATCCCCGGTCGCGGCCAGCCGGTCGTTGAGCGAGGGGCTTTGCACCGTGCCTGGGCAGATCGCGTTGCAGCGGATGCCGTCCTTGACGAAATCGGCGGCGATGGATTTGGTCATGCCGATGATCGCCGCCTTGGAGGCCGCATAGGCGAACCGCCGCGGCGCGCCTTTTTCGCTGCTGACGATAGAGGCGATATTCACGATGGACCCGGCCCCCTTGTCCAGCATGCCGGGCAGGGCGGCTTTGGTGACCTCGAACAGCGCGCGGGCGTTCAGATCGAACGACCGGTTCCAGGCGCTGGTATCGCAATCCAGAATTGTGCCGTCATGCACCCAGCCCGCGCAATTCACAAGGATGTCCAAGGGTCCCAACCCGGTTACAAGCGCCTGCACCGAGTCGGTGTCAGTCACATCCAAAGGCATGCCAGTTATGCCCGAATGGCTGGCCTGAAGCTCGGCAAGCGCATCTTCAGCGATATCCGTGGCGATCACGGTGGCCCCCCGCGCGGCCAGCATTTGGGCCGAGGCCCGGCCAATACCGTTGGCGGCGGCGGTGACCAGCGCAATCTTTCCCGTCAGTGTCTGTTCCATATCGGTCCTTTCAGCGCGCCATCCAGCCGCCGTCCACGGTGATGGTGCTGCCATGGCAGTAGTTGGCGGCGTCAGAGGCAAGAAACACCGCCGCGCCCGCGATCTCGGAAGGGTCTGCAAAGCGGCCTGCCGGGATACGTTCCAGCAGCGCGCGGGACCGTTCCGGATCATCGCGCAGCGCCTGCGTATTGTCCGTGGCGGTATATCCGGGTGCGATGGCGTTGACGTTCACCCCATGGCCGGCCCATTCGTTGCACAGTGCGCGGGTCAGCCCCAGCACGGCGTGCTTGCTTGAGGCATAGCCCGGCACGCGCAGGCCCCCCTGATGGCTCAGGACCGAGGCCACGGTGATGATCTTGGCCGCTCCTTGCGCCACCATGTGTCGCCCGGCTGCCTGTGACAGCAGCCAGACGGAATCCAGGTTGACGGACATCACCCGTCGCCAGTCGTCCAGCGGCATCTCTATGCTGTCTTCGCGGTGGATGATCCCGGCGTTGTTCACGAGGATATCCAGCCCCCCCAGCGCGCCCTTGGCAAAGTCCACCACCTGCGCGGCGGCGGCTTCATTCATGCCGATGAAATCCGCCTTCACGGCTGCGGATGTGCGGCCCATGGCCTTGATCTTGCCCTGCACCTGTTCAGGTGCATGGCTTCGATAGGTCAGCGCCACATCGGCCCCAGCCTCGGCCAAGGCAAGGGCGATGCCCTCGCCAATGCCTGTCGCCCCGCCGGTGACCAGGGCCTTGCGCCCTGTCAGGTCAAACAGATTGCCCATCGGTCAGTACCGGTTCGCGATGGGCAGGTCTTCGGCCGGGAACAGGCTGATCACCTCGCAGCCGGTTTCGGTCACGACCACCTCTTCCTCGATCCGCGCGGCGGAATAGCCGTCGGTCGCGGGGCAGTATGTCTCCAGTGCGAAGACCATGCCGGTCTTGATCTCCATCGGGTGATCCATGCTTACCGCGCGGCTGATGATGGGCCGCTCATGCAGTGCCAGCCCCAGACCGTGCCCGAATTGCAGACCAAAGGCCTGATCCTCGTTGTCAAAACCCAGAGACTCGGCGGTTGGCCAGACCTCGGCCACCTTGTCGGTGGTGACACCCGGTTTGATCATCGCGATGGAGGCATCGATCCATTCGCGCGCCTTCACATAGGCGTCGTTTTGCGAAGGTGTCGCCCGGCCTACGTTGAAGGTGCGGTAATAGCAGGTGCGATAGCCCTGATAAGACTGCAGAATATCGAAGAAGGCCTGATCGCCCGGGCGGATCAGACGGTCCGTAAAATTGTGCGGATGCGGGTTGCAGCGCTCGCCGGAAATGGCGTTGATCGCCTCGACGTCGTCGCTGCCCATCTCGTAAAGCAGCTTGTTCGACATGGCGACGATGTCATTCTCGCGGACACCGGGCTTCAGCTCTTCGTAGATCATGTGATAGACGCCATCGACCATGGCAGCAGCCTGCGTCAGTAGCTGGATTTCGTCCCAGTTCTTGATCTCGCGGGCGGCCAGCATGATCTGCTGGCCATCGACCACGTTGATGCCCTCTTCCTGCAGGGCGTGGAACATCGCGGTCTCGGCGTAATCCACGCCCACGGGCATGCCGGCCATACCCGCATCCTTGATCAGCTGCGCGATCATCTTGGCATATTTCTTCATCAGGCCGAATTCCGGCGGGATGGTGCCGCGCATGCCGACCACGCCGGCCAGGCAGTGATCCGGCTCCAGCCAGTCGGAATACCGCTTGTGGTGCACGGCGGCGGAACCGAAATCCCAGACGTAAGGGCTGTCGTCGCCGGTCAGCAGGCAGAAGCGGCACATCTTGTCCCGTTCCCATTCGCCGATCTTGGTGGAACTGACATAGCGGATGTTGTTCACATCAAACAGCAGCAGAGACCCGGCCTGCGAGTTCTGCAAGCTTTGCCGCGTGCGGGCCAGACGATAGCGGCGCAGGCGGTCATGGTCGACGCGGCGTTCAAAATCGACCGAGGTGTGACCCCAGGCCGGGATCTTGTCACGCCATTCCCAATTGGTTTCAAGATCCTGCGGGGTCAGCAGGTTCGGCATCAGTGCATTGCCGGGGCGTTCGGACATGGGACTACTCCTTGCGGGTACGGCGGTGCGCACCCGGTGTGTTGCGAAAAAGTCGGAAAAGGCAGGGGCGTTCTACTTGGTGACCCAGCCACCATCGATCGAGATCATCTGACCGGTCATGTAGTCGCTGTCATCGCTTGCAAGGAAAGAGGCGGTGCCGATGATGTCCTTGGGATAGGACACTCGTTTGATGACAAGGTTGCTTTCCACGATGTCGTCATAGGCCTGACCTTCGCGCTCCTTGAAGCCGATCTCGACCAAGTCCTTGTCCAGCTGTTCCCACAGCGGGGTGACCACGACGCCGGGCGCATAGCCGTTGACGGTGATGTTATGTTCGGCCAGACCCAGCGCGCCGCATTCGGTCAGCGCCAGACAGCCGTATTTCGAGGTGCAGTAAACGGTCACATCCACCAGCGGCTTGCGGCTGGCGATGCTGCCCACGTTGATCAGCTTGTAGGGGTGATCCGCCATCGGCCCCTGGGCGATCATCTGGCGTGCGGTTTCCTGCATGCCAAGCCACATGGCCTTGGTGTTGACGTTCATGATCATGTCCCAGTTGTCTTCGTCGATATCCATGAAGAACCGGGGCTTGTTCAGGCCTGCGTTGAAGAGACCGACGTTGATGGACCCGAACGCCTCGACAGCGGCAGCCACAGCCGCCGCGTTGTCTTCGCGCTTGGTCACATCCATCTTGACCGCAATCGCCTTGCCGCCCGCTTCGGCGTTGATGGTATCGGCAACTTGCTGTGCAGTGTCGCCGTCCAGATCGCCCAAGCAGACGTTGGCCCCTTGTGCCGCAAAGGCGCGGGCGTTGGCCTCTCCCATGCCTCGTGCGGCACCGGTGATCAGGATGTTCTTACCTTTCAGGCGATTGGGGTCCATTGTCTCTCCTCCTCTGTCGCGTCTATTCGCGGGGCTTTATCAGGGCGTCCGCGCGGGCCTGTGCGCGGCGCAGCGTGTTGCGTGGGGACGAGATCCCGCGCAGCATGTCGTGAAACTCTTCGCCGCAGATCTGGATGATCTCGGCGATCTCGGGCACCGGCGGGCGCGGCCAGAATTGCAGCTCGTCGCGCCAGGACATGCCGTCCACGGCCTCAAAGATGGGAGAGGCGCGACGCAACTCCGGATCCGATCCGACGGAATAGCGCGGGTTGGTTCGGCTGCCGTTCTGGACATAAAGCTTTTGTGCTTCGGGCGAGGTGAAAACCTGCAAAGCCTCGACCGCGGCGGGAATGCGCTCGGGCGGCAGGTTGGCGGGAATGCCCATGGCATAGCCGCCGACAGGGGCCACCGGCGTCGCCCCCGGCCCGGCTGGGTGCGGCAGATATCCGGTCTGCCCATGCGCGGGGGACGTCTCGTCCAACTCGAAATACGGCGCGAGCAGGGTATAGCCATAGGCCATCGCCACTTTGCCTGCCGCATAGGGGCGGATACGTTCGTACCAGGACATCGACAGGATATCGGGCGGCGAGTACTTGAGCAGGTCCAGCAGGTATTCCGCTGCCTGCAAGCCGCCCTCTGTATCAATCGTTGGGCGGTAGGTGCGCAGGCTCAGGTGATCGGTATCGAAGCCACCCGCGAATTCCGGCAGATCCAGCACCGGTTGGCCGAAATCCGCCATCGTCATCAGAACCGTATGGCCCAGTGCGGTGCCGCGCGCAGCGTTCCAGGCGATGCCGTAGCGCCCATGCTTGGGATCGTGCAGCAGGCTTGCGGCATGCAGCAGCTTTTCGGTGGTGGTCGGCGGCTCCAGCCCTGCCTCGGCGAACTGATCGCGGCGGTAGAACAATAGCTCGGGTGTGGTCTGCGCAGGCACGCCGTACGCGCGCGCGCCCCAATGGGTGGCCTTCCATCCGGCGGTGTGGAAATCGGCAGGATCAAGGCGCGACAGATCCATCGCCTCGTCCAGCGGCATGAGCACACCCTTTTCAGCGAACTCGCCGATCCAAGGCAGGTCCACAGCGATGATGTCATAGCGACTGGTGGGGCGCTCGGCGTTGCGCAGGGCCTCTTCGCGCAGCCTGTCGATGGAAAACGCGCGCTGGTTGATCTGCGTGCCGACAACCTGTTCGAACTGCCGCTTGAGATTGTCCATGACCATGAAGGTCGGATCGCCATGCACCAGCACCCGCACGCCGCCCGACACCTTGAGCGGCTCGCTGCGCACGGCGAGCGGCGGGATGGACTGGGCGGAGGCATAACTGCCGCCGTAGTAATAGTCGCGCGCGTCATCCGAGCGCGGCTTTCCGCCGAACCGCTGTTCGGCAAGGCGGCGCACGCGATTTGACACCTGCATCCACTGTGCCAACAGTTTGTCGCTGGGGTGCATGGAATAGCTCTTGCCGGTCCGGGTGCGCGGACGCTGTTCGATCAGGCCGGCTTCGATCATCTCTTTGAGTCTGCGGGCCGCTGTTGCATAAGGCACCCGGCTTGCTCCGATCAGCGAAGTGGGGGTGACCACCTTGGCGCTGAAGTGCCCCTGCATCAGGTGCAGCGCCATGCGCAGGTTGGGGTTGGGGCTGACAAGGTCAATGGTGTCTTCCACTTCATCGCTGACAGCTTCGAGGAAAGACACCGTGTCCAGCAATTCAGGCGCGCGGCTGGCACCTGCCGGATGGCGATGGCTTTTTCCTGCGAGAGCGTTCATCAAGGGGACCTTGTCGTTGTGTGCGGGGCGAGCGGAGTGCGCGGTGGATTTATCCGTTCTGGATTTTTCGGAACGCGACATGAAGAACTCCTTCTGAAATTGTCCAAAGTGACATCCACAGCATATGTCGAAAAAGCCCAATATGGATAATTTGGAATCCAATATGGATAATATTGCGGACTGACTGTCCGAGGGTCCCGGGCAGAATGTGCGCAGTTGTTCAGCAAAGATGGGTCTGTGCCCGAGAGTGGCGCAGGATGCTGCCGTCATCAGGCTGAAGACAACAGGTTCAACGGGAGGAACAAAACATGACATTTCGCAAGACACTTGCCATGACGACAGCGGCCACGCTGACCTTTGCCGGCACTGCATTCGCCGACGGTCACGGCACCATGAAGATTGGCATCACCCAGAACAACGTCGGCGTCGACAGCTACCAGACCACTTACGAAAAGGCGTTCATCGCCGCCGCCGAGGCCAATGACAAGGTCGAGGCCGTCGTGCTTGACGCGGGCGGCGACGTGGCGCGCCAGATTGCCCAGATGGAAGACCTGATCCAGCAGGAAGTCGACGCCATCATAATATGGCCGACCAACGGCGAGGCGGTGATCCCAGCTGTGCGCAAGGCCCACAATGCCGGCATCCCGGTCATTGTCACCAATTCCAACATCGCCGAAGCCGGGTTTGACTTCGTTAAGTCCTTCTCGGGTCCGGACAACATCACCCAGGGTGCGCGCTCGGCCGAGATCATGTGCGACCGGTTCAAGGATCTGGGCATCGAAAACGAAGCCAAGGTTGTGCACATCACCGGCCAGCCGGGCTATACCACCGCCATCGAACGCGCCAAGGGCTTCAACGACCGTTTACCCGAGGTGTGCCCGAACGTCGAGCAGATCGACGAGCAGCCGGGTGACTGGAACCGCGAAAAGTCCCAGCAGGTGATGGAAGCCTTCCTTGTCAAGTATGACGACATCGATGGCGTCTATTCCGGCGACGACAACATGGGTGTGGGCGCAATGAACGCGGCCATCGCCGCCGGCCGCGAAGGCATCACCTTTGTCGGTGCGACCAACTTTGCCGTGGGCTACGAGGCGATGGAAGCGGGGACCTACTGGGGCTCCATCTACCAGTCGCCGGTGGATGACGCTGAAGCCGCACTCAAGACTGCCATCGACGTGCTGAACGGCGTGGACGTGCCCTTCCTCAACTACTTCGACACGCCGAAGATCACCCAGGAAAATCAGGACCAGTTCACCAAGCCGGTGTTCTAAATCCCGTCACTACGGTTGCGGGGCATGGGCGCACCGTGCCCCGCGCAGTTTCGCCAAATAACACCAGTATTTTCCAGGGAGGCACGCATGGGACGTGTGTCTGATCGTGTCTGCATCGTGACAGGTGCCGGCCGAGGCATTGGCCGCGCCATCGGCGAGGCCCTTCTGGCCGAGGGGGCAAAGGTCTGCTTTGCCGACATCAACGGCGCGGCGGTGAGCGCGCTGGCCGAAGCGGCAAACAGCCAGGGGAAGGCAGGCCGGGCCACCTCTGTTCAAGTAGACGTGACCAATCGCCAGCAGGTGCGCGCCATGATCGCCCATACGGTCGAAACCTTTGGCCGCCTTGATGTGAAATTCAACAATGCCGGCGTCAACAAGCCGATGAATTTCATGGATGTGACCGAAGACAACTGGCATTTCATCATGAACGTCAACGCGATGGGCTGCATGATCGGCATGCAGGAAGCCGCCCGCCAGATGATTGCCCAGGGTACCGGCGGCAAGATCGTCAACACCGCCTCGATCGCCAGCCGTCAGGGCTTTGACAAAGTGGCCCCTTATTGCGCATCGAAGTTCGCCGTGGTCGCCTTGATCCAGTCGGGGGCGCGTGAATTGGCCAAGCATGATATCACCGTCACAGGCTTTGCACCCGGGGTGGTGGCGACCGAGATGTGGGAGCAGGTCGATCAGGATCTCATGGACATCGGCGCCGCCGAGCGCCCCGGCCAGGCGATGGAAGAGTTCTCGTACGAAATTCTCAAGGGCCGCGTGGCTCAGCCGGGGGATATCACGGGCACTACGACGTTCCTTGCGTCGAAAGACAGCGATTACATGACCGGGCAGATCGTGATGATCGACGGTGGTATGACCCTGGTTTGACCCGCACGACCAAATGCCTGCGATCTTTGGGAGGAGTTCATGGCCACACTGACAAAACAGCAGATCGGAACCGTATTGGCGAAACAGGGCATCCTGATCGCCTTTGCGGTCTTCATGGTGGCCTTCACTCTCGCCAATCCGAAATTCATCAGCATTGACAACCTGTTCAGCGTTGTGCGGTCGTCGGCCATCCTGGGGGTCATGGCGCTGGGGGTGACCTTTGTGGTGATCAGCGGCAACCTTGATCTGTCGGTCGGCTCAATGATGTCGTTTTCGACCATCGTGGTGCTGGACCTGCACGATAAGATCGGACCGGCCCTCGCCATCCCTGCGATGTTCGCCATGACGCTGTGTCTGGGGGCGTTCATCGGCTTTCTGGTCGGGTACCTCAGGCTCAATTCCCTGATCGTGACTTTGGGTATGCTGTCGGCCATCCATGGGCTGACGCTGACCTATTCGGGCGGGCAGAACATGGACATTGCCGACAAGGAGGGCACCTGGTTCAGTGTCTTCGGCCAAGGCTCGGCCCTCGGTATCCCGGTGCCGATCCTGATCTTTGTCGCGCTGGCCGCCTTTCTGGGCATCATGCTGGCCAAGACGCCTTTTGGGCGCAAGGTCTATGCGGTGGGTGGTAATGGCACGGCGGCGACCTTTTCGGGCATCCGGCGAGCGCGCACGGTCTTTGCCTGCTATATCATTTCGGCCTTCTGCGTGGCCACTGCCGGACTGATCCAGGCCAGCCGTTCGCTTGGCTCTCAGAATACCGTGGGTCAGGGGCTGGAGCTTGAGGTGCTGGCGGCGGTCATCCTTGGCGGTGCCTCGCTGCTGGGCGGCTCTGGCGCGATCTTCAAGACGGTGATCGGCGTGCTGATCCTGGGTTTTATCCAGAATGGTCTGCTGCTGATCGGCCTGCAATTCTACGTCCAGTTCGTTGTGACCTGGGTTATCATCATACTTGCGGTCTGGCTGGATATTGCGGCCAAGCGCGGCAAGCTCTGGTCGCCGATCGCATGAGCCCTCTGGCCGCGAAGCGGTAGGGCAAGACAGGAAAGAGGACGTCATGAAAGCGGGAACACTCTCCAAAGCTCTGAAAAGCGGCGCGATCTGGGGCTTCATCGTGCTGGAACTGATCTTTTTCTCCATCGCGGGGGAATACCTGTCGCTGTCGGACAAGGCGTTCATGGATTGGGAAAACATGCTGCTGCTGCTCAAGCAGTCGGCCCCCATCGGGATCATCGCCATGGGCATGACCATCGTCATGATCAACGGAAATATCGATCTGTCCGTGGGTGCGACCTATGCCATCGCCGCGATTGTCCTGCTGGAGAGCATGACATGGCCGATCTTTGCCGGTCTGGGCGACATGGTGATCCCGGTTGCGTGGCTGCTGGCGCTTTTGGTGGGGACCTTTCTGGGCGCGCTGAACGGGTTGATCGTTTGGAAGACCGGCGTCGATGCCTTCATCGTCACGCTGGGCTCGATGCTGGGGTTTCGCGGCATTGTCTTCATGTTCAATGGTGAAAACCCCACCTCGCATCTGAACTGGACGCTGGTGGATTTTGCCGAGGCCGAGTTTCTGGGCCTCGCCACCGCGTCGTGGTTCCTGCTGGCGGTCACGCTGGTGATCTGGTTCGTGATGACGAAAACGGTGCACGGTCGCAACGCCTATGCCATCGGCGATAACCGCGATGCGGCGGTCAATGCCGGCATCCGGGTCGGGCCGCACATTATGATCAACTTTGCCATCATCGGCTTTCTGGCGGCGCTGTCGGCAGTGGTCTTCTACTCTGAAAGCGGGTCGGTCAATCCCAATGACGGCCAGCTATACGAGCTGTGGGTGATCACGGCGGTCGTGCTGGGCGGTACCAAGATCACGGGGGGCGCGGGCAGCGTGATCGGCACCTTTGGTGGCGTGATCGCCATCCAGCTTCTGCGCAAGGGATTGGGCCATATCGGGGCCGATACCTCGACGGTGAACCTTGTGATCGGGCTGATCCTGATCGTGGTGCTGATCCTTGACCGGCAGTTGAACGTCAAAGGCAAAGAGGAGCTGAAGGTATGACCGATCCGGTTCTGCATCTCGACGATATCGTCAAGACCTTCCCCGGTGTGCGCGCGCTTGATGGTGTCTCGTTTTCGGTCATGCCGGGCGAGGTTCACGCCCTGATGGGCGAAAACGGCGCGGGCAAATCCACCCTGATGAAGGTGCTGGGCGGGATCTATCAACCTGATGGCGGTTCCATCCATGTGGGCAAGGAGCGGGTGACCATGGCCGGCCCGCTGGAGGCCAAGGCCAAGGGGATCGTCTTCATCCACCAGGAGCTTAGCCTTGCCGAGGAGTTGAGCGTGGCCGAGAACATCTATCTGGGCGAGCTGCCGCGAAAAAGCTTTGGTCGCGTCGATTGGCACAGGCTGGCCGAACAGACCAACTTGATCCTGCAAAAGCTGAACGTGGGCTTTGACGCCACGACCCGCGTGGGCGATCTGTCCATCGCCAACCAGCAGATGGTCGAGATCGCGCGGGCCCTGACGGTTGACGCAAAGGCGGTGATCTTTGACGAGCCTACCGCCTCGCTCACGGATGCGGAAAAGGTCGTGTTGTTCGACGTGATTTCCGACCTGCAAAAGGAAGGCGTAGGTATCATCTATATCTCGCACCGGATGGAGGAGATCTTCAAGATAACCGACCGGATCAGCATTCTGCGCGACGGGCAGTATCAGGGCACGGTCAACACCGCCGAAACCCACGAAGAGGCCGTCACCCAGATGATGATTGGCCGCAAGCTGGATCTCAGCCGCAACGAAACGCACCACGAACTGGGCGATGTCGCACTTGAGGTGCGCGGGCTGAGCTGCGGAAAGCTCTATGAAGACATTAGTTTCGAGGTCCGTCGCGGCGAGGTGGTGGGCTTTTACGGGCTGGTCGGCGCGGGTCGGACGGAGATTGCCGAGACGCTGTTTGGCCTGCGCGACCCGAGCGCCGGGCAGATCTTGCTGGACGGGGAGGAAGTGCGCATCACCTCGCCCAACGATGCGATTGCGCGCGGCATCAGCCTCGTGCCCGAGGACCGCAAGGGTCAGGGGCTGGTGCTGGGCATGAACTGCCGGGACAACATGACCCTGCCGCAGGTCCAGGATTTGACCTCGGGCCCGTTTGTCGCCGAAGGTGCCGAAGTGGCGATCTTTGACCAGTACCGCGACCGGCTCGACATCCGCACACCCGGCTGGAAACAGCTTGTCGGCAACCTGTCGGGCGGCAACCAGCAAAAGATCGTCATCGGCAAGTGGCTGTCGATGCACCCCAATGTGCTGATCGTCGATGAACCGACACGAGGGATTGACGTCGGATCGAAATCTGAGATCCACAAGCTGCTGCGCGAACTGGCCGCCCAGGGCTATGCGGTGATGGTCATCAGCTCGGAAATGCCCGAGGTGCTGCATGTGGCCGACCGGATCGTGGCGATGTACTCGGGCCGGATCATGCGGACCTTCACTTCGGAGGAGGTGACTGAGGACAGCCTTATTCAGGCGATTTCAGGCCTTGGCGGGCATGAGGCCGCGTGATGCGCATTGGCTTTGCCGGGCTCGGCCGCATGGGAGTACCCATGGCGCGCAACATTGCGGCTGCCGGGTTTGACCTGACGCTCTGGACCCGCTCGACGGACAAGGCGCAAGCCCTGGCCACCGATCTGGGATGCGACGTGGCCGAAAGCCCGCGCGCCTTGTCGGATGCTTCGGATGTGGTGGTCACCATGCTGGGGGATGACCTTGCGTCCCAAGAGGTGCACACCGGCCTCTTCGCCGGTGCGACGCGGACCTATGTGGAAATGGGCACAATGAGCCCGGACTATATCCATTGGCTGGGGGCGCAGGCCCCCAAGGGCTCCACGGTAATCGATGCGCAGGTCTCGGGTACGAACACAGGCCGCGATCGATGCGCAGCTGGGATCATGGTGGGCTACGATAAGGCGACGGCCGCGCCGCTGCGCCCGCTACTTGCCGCCTTGGGCAGGCAAACCGTCTGCCCCGGCCGCCTTGGGGCCGGTGCGGTCATGAAATTGGTGGTCAATTCCCTGATCCACGGCATCAGCCATACCCTGGCCGAGGCGCAGGGCTACGGGCCGCGTGACATGGCGGTCATCCTGCCCTTCATGCGAAAGGAAACCCCACGAAAGCAGCTTTGTTTGTCGGTGGTTGGAAAGGCCACGCGCCGTTGGATTTCGCCAATTGGTACCGCGATCTGTTGCGGTCCGAAGGGTTCGAGGTGACCGTCTGCGACACGCTGGCGCCACTGGAACGCCCCGAGGATCTGGCCGACCTGAGCCTGATCACGCCGATCTGGTCCTCGGCGCGATCGGGCCACCGCGAAGAGTTCGGCAATATTACCAAACCCCAGGAAGACGGGCTGCTCAAGCTTATCGGCGATGGTTGCGGGCTTGCGGGCTGGCACGGGCATATGGGCGATGCCTTCCGCGACCGACCGACCTATCATTTCCTGATCGGCGGGCAGTTCGTGGCTCATCCGCCAGGCTGGCCCGACAACCTGCAACCCACCGAGGATTACATCGACTACGATGTGACCATCTGCAAACCGGCTGACCCTATTGTCAAAGGGATTCGCAGCTTCCGCCTGACCTCCGAACAATACTACATGCTGGTCGATCCCTCGAACGAGGTCCTGGCCACCACGACCTTCTCCGGTGACCACCTGTGGTGGATCGAAGGCACGGTGATCCCTGTGGTCTGGAAACGCCGTTGGGACAGGGGGCGCGTGTTCTATTGCTCTATCGGGCACGAGTTGGACGACCTGAAAACACCTCAAGTGACCGAAATCATCCGCCGCGGCGCGCTCTGGGCCGCGGGTGGCAAACACATCTGATCTGATCGAAAGGACATCCCTGATGAAACTGCTGCGCTATGGTGCACCGGGTACCGAAAAACCCGGCCTTCTGGATGCGGCGGGCCGCGTGCGCGACCTGTCGGGCGTGATCGTCGATATCGGCGGCGATACCCTGCGCCCCGAAGGCATCACGGCCCTGCAGAAGCTGGACCCCGAAAGCCTGCCGCTGGTCGAGGGCACCCCGCAGGAGGATCTGCGCCTTGGCGCCTGCGTGGGCAATATCGGCAAATATATCTGTATAGGACTGAACTACGCCGATCACGCCGAAGAGGCGGGCATGCCCATCCCCGAAGAACCGATCATCTTCAACAAATGGACATCTGCCGTCTGCGGTCCCAACGATCCGATCCAGGTTCCTCGCGGGAGCGTCAAAACCGACTGGGAGGTCGAACTGGGCGTGGTGATCGGCAAACCGGGCATCTACATCGACGAAGACGAGGCCATGGACCATGTGGCGGGATTTTGCGTCATTAACGATGTGTCAGAGCGTGACTTCCAGCTTCATCGTGCGGGCACCTGGGACAAGGGCAAGGGCTGCGACACCTTTGGCCCCACCGGGCCATGGCTGGTCACTCCTGATGAGGTGGCCGATATGGACGCGCTTGAAATGTGGCTCGACGTCAATGGTGAACGGATGCAGTCCGGCTCCACCGCGACGCTGATCTTTCGCATTCCGCATCTTGTGTCCTACTGCAGCCGGTTCATGAGCCTGCAACCCGGCGATGTCATCTCGACCGGCACGCCCCCCGGAGTCGGCATGGGCCAAAAACCGCCCCGCTACCTGCACGGCGGAGAGACTGTTTCGCTGGGGATTTCAGGGCTGGGCGAGCAGAGGAGCCTCGTTCTCAAGGCCCCTTAGGTGTTTGATCCCACGGTTTGATGGTGTGATCCTTTCGACGGAATGGAAGGAAGCATTATGGGACAAGTTCGTCA
>CANMQJ010000023.1 GCA_947500005.1 uncultured Paracoccaceae bacterium
GCGCCGCACGCCTTCTATGCCGGCTACGGCATCACGCTTGGCAAAGACGCCAACCTGCTGAGCGAATTGCGCGCCCCTGGCGCCGGTCTCGCGGGGTTCGGCCTTATGATGCTGCTTGGTATCCGGCGGCCCGCGCACCTGCCCGTCGCTATTGCTGTGGCCCTGACGGTCTTCATCGCCTTCCCGGCCGGACGGCTGGTCGGGCTTGCGGTGGACGGGATGCCGTCCGGAAGCGTCATCGGCGCCCTCGTCGTCGAACTGGTGATCGCCGCACTCTGTCTCGCGGCCTTCCGCCGACGCCTCTGGCGGCTGGCGCCTGGCCACTCCACGGCGCAGCCCGCGCACTGAACCTGCCGCGGCGGCGCGGCCCGCCTTTCCGCGCCGTCGCCATCTTCAACCGAAAGCTCCACGAGGGGACATGCCAATGATCCACCAACTCTTCGAAATCAGCCTCGTTGCCGCCACCCTTGCCGCAGGCCTCGTCGCAGGGATGTTTCTCGCCTTCTCCGATTTCGTGATACGCGCGATTGGCCGTGCCGAGCCCGCAGCCGGGATCGAAGCAATGCAGATGATCAACCGTGAGGTCTTGCGATCGTTGTTCGCGACGCTCCTCGTCGGGCTGGCGCCCGTCTCGATCTTGCTCGCCATCGCCGGGACCTTCCTGATGGGACGCGACGTGGCGCTCTGGCTCGTCGGTGCTGCCGCGTCCTACATCGTCGGCGTCGTGGCGGTCACCGCCCGCAGGAACGTGCCGATGAACGAGCATCTTGACCGTATCGAGCACCGAAGCGCCGACGCATGTGCCTGCTGGCCCACCTACACGCGCGACTGGACCCGCTGGAACCATCTGCGCTGGGTGGCCGCGGTGGCCGCCGCGATCGGCTACCTTTGCGCGACCGTCACGGTCGCCGGACAGGAATGACTGGATTCGGGCAGGGTCGGTCACCCTCGGTCCTGGCGCATGGTTCGAAGGACACAACCATGACCAACGCACCACTGACTTTTCGCCCGGCCTGCGAGACAGATTTGTTCGAGATCGTCGAGATGCTGGCAGACGATCCGCTGGGTGGACTGCGCGAGGATCTGCGCGCCCCGCTGCCAGAGGCTTACCGCGCGGCCTTTTCCGCAATAGAAAGCGATCCGAACCAGTTGCTCGTCGTGGCCGAGCGCAACGGTGCGATCGTCGGAACACTGCAACTCAGCTACCTGCCCGGCCTCGCGAGAAAGGGCGCCTGGCGCGGACAGATTGAGGCGGTGCGGATCGCGAAAGATCGTCGGGGCGGCAAGCTTGGGGAAGCGATGTTCGCTTGGGCGATCGACGAATGCAGGGCGCGCGGGTGCACTTTGGTTCAACTCACCACGGACAAGGCCCGGCCAGACGCCCATCGCTTCTACGACCGCCTGGGTTTTGAACCGACACATGTCGGCTACAAGCTGAAACTCTAAGGTCGGGAGCCGATCATTCTTTGCCCCGGCGCACGCCGCGCAGATGCGGCGAAGATGGCGGCCCAAGGGCGAACGTCCGCTCTGTCAGGCCGCGATGCAGCATGTCTACGCCGGAACGAGAGACGGCTATAGGCCGGTCGCGCTCATGAATTGGTCCAAGCGCCAATCTCTCCTGCCAGCCGCGCGATCAGCAGTCGCAACCGCTTGACCATCAGGTCATCTCCGCTTCCATCCTCGGCGATCCTGCGCAACTGATCCAGCGCCCATGACGCGCGGTCGATCTGTCGGGTGGCTGTGATGAAGTGGGCGACCGCGTCGTCGATGTCGAGGGGGGGGAGGCGTCGTAGCCTCGGCCGGCGTGCAGAAGCTTTATGGAATGCAGGGCCACGCCTGCCGCGAAGGCGGGGTCCTTCTGCGCTAAGTCCCGGCCGGCGCGTGTCAGTGTGGCGGGCGCGGCCTCGTGGTCGGCGGCGCAGTCGAGGGCGATATCGAGAGTTTCGGCGGTCTTCGCTGTGGCGAACCATTTCCCCTTCCGTCCGTGGTGTGCCATCAGGTCCTCGAGGACCCTGCGCGGATCCCTGTGCGGGTAGCGCTTCACGAGGTCGCGCCACATCGCCAGCCACGTGCCGCCTGCCGTCATCGGCACGCCATAGCGCGCATAGGCCTCGTGCGCCTTGCCCTGGCGGATCAGGAGGGTTTCGCAGAACTGCGCAATGGCACGATACCCCGGCGGCATGCGCTCCCCTTCAAGCAGCGCCACGGCGCGCGCCAGGGCCTCGGCCTCGCGGTCCTGACGGACAAGCGCCTCGGCCGCGAATTTCTCATGGAACCACAGCCGCGTCCTGGCGCTGTCCACGAGGGCGAGCAATTCCTCGTGGTGGCCTGCCTCGAGGAGGCAGGACAGGGTCAGTGTGGCGGTCGGCACATGCGAGAAGCGGGCGTGATCCGCCCATGCGGCCGCGATCAGGTCAAGATCGCGATCCGCGTGCTCGTTGATCACCAACGGCACCTTCGCGATCTCGCCGAAGCGGTCGGCGAGTGGGGCGAGATAGTCGACGCCGTCGTCGAGAATGGCCCTGCGCAGCCGCTCCGCCCAGACCGCGCGCGTGGTCTCGTCCGCCGGCGCTTCGATCAGGATCGGGGCCAGGTCTTCGAGAGTGCGCGCCACGGCCGTGCCAAGCGCGCCGGAGGAGGTGTCGATATGCTCGAAGGCCGGCCAGATGCGTTCCGCGAGCGCGATGACGCCCTCGCCGGCCACGACGGGATCGCTCTTCCGCACGGCCTTGATCTCGCGCGTCGCCGCCTTCAGCCGCGCGGTGGCCTTCGCCGTGCCGCGCCAGCCGAACGCGCCCGCGCGCATGCCGGGCTTGAAGGCCCATTTGTGGGTCGTGTTTCGCGCCATGTCATCCTCTTGTCCTGTCGAGACTGACACAGGCAGGTTTCAGGATGAAGACCCGGGCGCCTTTGGCCGAACCACATCGACAGGGCCGATCGGGTTGACCTTTCGTCGGTGATCCGGCCATCAGGCCTGCGCGGGAAGGGAGCGATCACATGACCAGCGACGCGGATATCCGGGGGAAACTCGCCAAGCTCGAGCGCCTGTTCGCCCGCGGCGCGACCCCCGGCGAACGGGCCGCGGCCGGTGCGGTGCGTGACCGGCTTCAGGCCAGGCTGGACCTCGGGGCGTCGGACGAGGCGGAGCCGGAGATCGAGCTGCAGTATTCCATGCCGGATGCCTGGTCGGTCCGCATCTTCGTGGCGCTCTGCCGAAAGCACGGGGTGCGACCCTATCGCTATCCCCGGCAACGGCGCACCACGGTCATGGTCCGGGCGCGGCAAGCCGGCTTCGAACGCACGGTCGCGTCCGAGTTCCGCACCCTCTACCGCGAGGTGACGGCGTATTTCGACGAGACGGTGAACCACCTCATCGCCGACGCCATGAAATCCGATGGCGACGACGAGACGCTCGAGCAGCGGCAGCTTCCGAAATAGCACGCCGTGCCAAACCGCCCGCCAGGGGCGGCGGCGAAGCATATCGCCGGCAAATCCGTCGCGGCGCTGCGCGCGCTGAAGATCCGGGATCGTCGCGCCCGGAGCGCCATCCGGTCATGTTGGAATTCTGAGTAGCGATATCAGCGTTGGGGGCGGATCCTCTGGCAAGTAGAAACGAGCGCCGCCGCGCTCGAGGTTGTCTCCCGTCAGCGGCCGGGACTGCGAAGGCTGCCAAGGCGGCCCTCTCTGACAGATGGCATGGGAATTTGTCCGGGATGCACGTCGTTGCTTCCACTCAAGCGGATGCCACCACCTCTGGGGACTGATCAGATCCCCGCAGCGCGCTGCTTTTTCGGTGATGAATAACACTGTTCACGAGCGTCCAGTCGTTCTGGATTTCGCGCTGCCTCCTTTCTCTTCGCTCATCGTGCGGTCCCGGACGGCATCTTCATTCCGTCCGTCATAGGAAAGAAATGGAATGTTCGACGTCAGCCGGAAACATTTTCCCGCCGATAGCCGCAAAATATTCCTCCGTACCTCGCGGTAACGACCCCTCGTGATCCTTTCCGACGCGCCCGAACAAGCTTCCGACGGGGCGGAAAGCAAGCGCTCCGGGAGGTTTATCACGGCCCCAGCCAATATCGTCATCCGGCATCATGGGGCCGGTTGACGACTTTGGCAGGGTAATTCCCAAGCATTGTCGGGCAGGACGAAGTTTTTTCTTCGTGCAGCGGGCGGTTGGCCAATCTCTATGTCGAGAAACGGGCCAACAGGTCGTTCAGTCCAGGCAACAACAAGGAGGGGCATCCCAGGAACGACATCGGACAGGCTTGATGCTGCCACGACCGGCAGACGCGCAACCAGAGGAGGACCCACCATGCTGCGCAAGCTCCCCACGAAGACCCTGTCCGCAGACCCGCAACTCGCCGCCGTGCGCACCTTTTTCGATGAGCACGGAGCCGCGCTGTGCAACGCCGCCGGGTTGATCGACGGTGAGTCCGGAATGACGCGCGTCCTGCGCCTCATGTCCGGGCTGCGCGAAGCATCGCGCCTCGATCGGGCGACTCGGCGCAGGCTGGTCGATCTGCATCGGCTCCTCTCTCTCGACCCCGTCATCGACGCGTTCGAACCCGACCTGTCGTCCTGGGTTCTCCTCGACCCTGCCAGTCCGGAAGTGGAAGAGCTCTGCCTGCTGACTGACCGGCTCTTCGACCTCCTGGTCGAGATCGGCGAACAGGACGACGAGCGGGACGCGCAGGCACTCGCCCTCCCGGCGCAGGACGCGGCCTGAACTGCGGCGCCGACCATGCGCAGTTTGCACGGTCGGCGTCATGCTCTGGGATGAGCGCAAAGCGCAGCCTCCCGAAAGCGCACCAACTGCGGCGGTACGGCCCAAGAACAGAAAAAATCATGCGCCAAGCAGATTTTTTCTTCGTCATACCAACGAACGACCAATTTTCTCGTCACCAGCACCCAAGACCAGTCATCACAACCATCCGAAAGGACCCTGCCAACGCCCAAGCATCTCCCTGCGACGGAACATGACGCCGATGAATCAGGCACACCAGCACCGTTTCCGCCACTGCATGAAAGGGAGAACATCATGCTCAACACCATCACCCTCGATATCGCCGAGGCCCGTCTCGGCGCCGCCTATGCAGTGGAGAAGCACCTCCGCCGCCACGGCGCGAGCCTCTGCGACCTGCTCGACGCGCTCGATGATCCGAGCGGCTTCGCCGCGCTCTGTAACCTGCATGGCGCCTTCGGGCAGCCGATCCCGGATACCGATGGCGTCGAGGCTGCCCTCCTCGACATCTGTCGCATCCTCGCCGATCAAACACCGTCGTCGCTCGACCGGGTCGGTCATGAACGAGGTCTGCCGGCCTCCGACATGACCCTCTGGCATGGCGCGCGGGTCTGCGACCTTCTCGCGCGGTTCCGTCATGCCGACTGAGACCGGGGCACGCTGTGTCCTTCAGCTGGCGCGCCAGCGTCGCCTGAGCGTCCATCCCGACGAGTTCGGATTGGAGCAGGACATTTGCGACGTGACCCTTTGGCTCATCGAGAAGCACGGCCTGTCTCGTGTTCACGTCTGGGTGGACCGGCATTACACTCAGATCGGCCGGGAAATAGCCGGCGTGACCGTCATGACCTCGCCTGCGCACCCAGCGCGGCTGACCGAGGCGGCGCACGAGGCGTTCCTCGCGCTCGGTTACACGGTCAAAGACACCCGCGCAGACACCTACGGCCACCAGTTCTGCGACGGCCATCACTCGAGGCACGAGGCCATCCAGGCCTACGCGCGCATTGAAGACGCGCTGAGGCTCTGGCGATCAGAATAGTTGAACAATAGATTCTGTGGAGAAGGGCGGCGAAAGCCGCCCTTTTTCGTGCCCGGTGATGTTGGACTTGCCAGCGGCCAACAAATAGAGTCTCGTTCGCACGGTCAGGAATTGGATCGCGGCAGGAGAAGCCTTCGATCAGCGGACCACCACTGGCTGCCTTCTTATCTGTCGTTGCGGAAAAAATTCAGTCGGCCGACCAGGGCCGGAGCATGCTGCCTGACTCTTGAGATTGCAGCGCTCAGCTCTTCGAGCCCCTGAATTCATGGCAGATTACTGCGTTGCCAGCGTAGGATGGACACGAGAATCTCCTTGCGCGCCGGGCTGCGTGACGGAGGTCCGTGCATTTGGAATCGCGCTTTCAATCCGCGTTTTCCGCCAGATGCAACGCGACTGCGAAGGATCATCCCTGCAAAAGAAATTTCCCAAATCCTTTTGGCCGCGTAGCTCTCGGAACCATCTTCCTCGGGACAGAGTCGAACTTTGCACCCAAGGTGCATGCTCATAATACGCGCAAACCGGGCGTTTCCGCCCGGTGGTCACGTTGTGCTTATCAGAATGGCCAAAAAACCACCCCAAAAGGACAATTAGTCCTTTCAATTTCATTACACAAGGGCCGTTCCGACTGCCTAACCGCATTTCGAGTGCCCGCAGCTTGCACAGGTCATGCAGCCTTCGACCATGCGCATTTCGTACTGTCCGCAGGACGGACAAGCCTTGCCGCGCGGTGCGTCGAGGCCGACCACCTGCGCCGTGGGGTCGGACTTCAGGCCCATTCCCTCGCCCTCCAGGAATCCGATGGCGATCATGTGGCGTTCGATCACCCCGCCGATGGCCGCGAGGATCGAGGGGATGTACTTGCCCTGCACCCAGGCGCCGCCGCGCGGGTCGAAGACCGCCTTCAGTTCCTCGACCACGAAAGACACGTCGCCGCCGCGCCGGAACACTGCCGAGATCATGCGTGTGAGCGCGACAGTCCAGGCGAAATGCTCCATGTTCTTGGAGTTGATGAAGACCTCGAAGGGCCGCCGCCGCCCGCCTATCACGATGTCGTTGATCGTCAGGTAGATGGCGTGCTCGCTGTCGGGCCATTTCAGCTTGTAGGTATTTCCCTCCAGGGCCTGCGGCCGGTCGAGCGGCTCAGACATGTAAATGACGTCCCCCCCCTCCTCGGGATGCGGTGCATCGGCGGTCTCACCCGGGGCCTGGTCCGCCGTCTCGCTGACCGACAGGACCGATCCCGTCACATCGTTCGGCCGGTAGGTCGTGCATCCCTTGCAGCCTTCGTCCCAGGCCTGCATGTAGACATCCTTGAACGCGTCGAAGGAAATGTCCTCGGGGCAGTTGATGGTCTTGGAGATCGAGCTGTCGATCCATTTCTGCGCCGCGGCCTGCATCTTGACATGCTCCAGCGGTGTCAGCGTCTGGGCGTTCACGAAATACTCGGGCAGGGCCGCGTCGCCGAAGCGGTCGCGCCACATCTGCACGGCGTAGTCGACGACTTCCTCCTCGGTGCGCGAACCGTCCTTCTGCAACACCTTGCGCTTGTAGGCATAGGCAAAGACCGGCTCGATCCCGCTCGACACGTTCCCTGCGTAAAGCGAGATCGTGCCCGTGGGCGCGATCGAGGTCAGAAGCGCGTTGCGGATGCCATGTTCGCGGATCGCATCGCGCACATCCTCGTCCATGCCCTGCATCGTCCCCGAGGCCAGGTATTTCCCGGCGTCGAAAAGCGGGAAGGCACCCTTTTCCTTCGCCAATTGCACCGACGCCAGATAGGCGGCGCGGGCGATGGCGTGCAACCAGCGCTCCGTCTGACGCGCCGCCTCGTCCGAACCGTAGCGCAGGCCGACCATCAGCAGCGCATCGGCCAGCCCGGTGACGCCCAGCCCGATCCGGCGCTTGTTGCGCGCCTCCTCGGCCTGTTGCGGCAGCGGGAATTTCGAGGCGTCGACCACATTGTCCATCATCCGCACGGCGGTCGCCACCAGCTTGTCCAGCGCGCCCTCCTCGATGCCCGCGCCCTCGCCGAACGGGTCCTTCACCAGCCGCGCAAGGTTGATCGAACCCAGCAGGCAGGCGCCATAGGGCGGCAGGGGCTGCTCGCCACAAGGGTTGGTGGCGGCGATGGTCTCGCAATAGCTCAGGTTGTTGGCCTGGTTGATCCGGTCGATGAAGATGACGCCCGGTTCGGCATAGTCATAGGTCGCGCGCATGATGCGGTTCCACAGGTCGCGCGCCTGTATCGTGTGATAGACCTTGCCGTCGAATTCTAGCTCCCAGGGCCCGTCGGCCTTGACCGCCTCCATGAAGGCATCGGTGACCAGAACCGACATGTTGAACATGCGCAGGCGGGCAGGGTCGGATTTCGCGCTGATGAACTGCTCGATATCGGGGTGATCGCAGCGCATCACCGCCATCATCGCGCCCCGACGCGACCCGGCGGACATGATGGTGCGGCACATCGCGTCCCAGACATCCATGAAGGACAGCGGCCCCGAGGCATCCGCCGCCACGCCTTTGACGTCCGCGCCGCGCGGCCGGATCGTCGAGAAATCATAGCCGATCCCGCCGCCCTGCTGCATGGTCAGCGCGGCCTCCTTCAGCATGTCGAAGATGCCGCCCATGCTGTCGGGGATGGTGCCCATCACGAAGCAGTTGAACAGCGTCACCTGCCGCGCGGTGCCTGCTCCGGCCGTGATCCGGCCTGCGGGGAGGTACTTGAAATCCTCCAGCGCGGCATAGAATTCCTCTTCCCATTTCGCGGGCTCCGCCTCGACCTTGGCGAGGTCGCGCGCGATGCGACGCCAGCTGTCCTCGACCGTCTTGTCGATCGGCGTCCCGTCCGCCTCTTTGAAACGGTACTTCATGTCCCATATCTGTTCTGCGATGGGGGCGGCGAAACGGCTCATCACTTCTCCAAGTATCATTTATTGTGTTGGGCACGGCGGCGGGACTTGAACCCACAACCTCCTCGCCGTAGCCTACAGTGGGCACAGTAGACACTAGAAAACGAGGCGCTCTATCCATTTGAGCTACGCCGCGAAAGACGATGATTCGTCATCGGACCTAAACACTAGCCCAGCATGTACCAAGGCCACAACAGTTTGAAGTCCCCCGCCGAACACCTACAATATAAGGCCAAAGCTGGGGGCGACTCTGTGGATGACCATATCAATCTCATCAAGCTGTCGGTCGGCACGGAAACCGTTGACGACCTGATCGCCTGGCAGAAAAGCCAGCAGAGCCGGTACGATGACGGCCTGCCGCGCCATGTCACGCGGATGTGGCCCAAGCGCGAAGCAGAGATCGTGGCCGGCGGGTCGATCTACTGGGTGATCAAGGGCGTGGTGCAATGTCGCCAGCGCATCCTGCGGCTGGAGGAGGTCACGCGCGCCGACGGCATACGCCGCTGCGCCATCGTGCTTGAGCCAGAGCTGCACCGCACCCAGGGCGCGGTCAAGCGCCCCTTCCAGGGATGGCGCTACCTCAAGCCCGAGGAGACGCCCGCCGACCTGCCCAAGGGGCGTGAGCGCGAGGAACCGCTGCCTGCCGCGCTCAACCGCGCACTGGCCGAGATCGGGGTGATCTGACGGTCAATAATCGCCCTCGGTCTCGATATGGATGGTCGAGCCGCAATGCTTGCAATGCACCGCATCGGGGTCATGCAGGCTCAGCCCGCAGGTCTCGCAGGTCTGGCGCACCTTGGTCGGGCGGAACAGCACCTGCGCCAGCCGCAGGAACAGCGTCACGCCGACGATCATCACCAGTACCGACAGCATCCGTCCCGCCGTGCCCGTAAGGGTGATGTCGCCGAAGCCGGTGGTGGTCAGCGTCGTGACCGTGAAATAAAGCGCATCGGCGTAGTTCGAGATCTCGGGATTCACCTCGTGCTGAAGCGCGTAGATCGCCCCGGTCATCACGAAAAGAAAGACCAGCAGGTTGATCGTGGCGAGGATCGCCTCCTCGTTCTGGCGGAAATAGGAGAAATCCTGCCGCAACCGCCGCAGCAACTGGTAGGTATGCAACAGACGCAGCGTCCTGAGCACCCGCAGGAAGCCGAACCCCTCTCCCGCGATGGGCAGCAGGAACGAGATGACCGCCACCAGGTCGGCCCAGGACGAGAAGCGGCTGAGAAAGCGCATCTTGCTGCCGTCGATCAGCATCCGGGCCAGGAAATCGGCCAGGATGATGACGCCCAGCACCATGTCAGCGATCTCGACGCCGCGGGTATGCGGAAAGAAGGAGGTGACGATGACGAAAAGGATCGTGGCCAGATCGAAAATCACCAGGGCATAGCGAAACCGGTGCGCCCGGGACGAATGCCCCTCATACAAAAGCTTGATGGCCTTTAGCACGCGCGCCCGTTCCCTCTCGTCTGGCCCTGATCCAGATATGTCAAACGCCGCGCAGCTTGAACAGGGCCTTGCTCCGCGCCGAAGGCACCGGCCCAGCGCAGGGTCCAGAGAGATCCCCTCCCCCACCGGACACGACGCCCTCAGCCCAGGCGGCGCAGCAGGTTGTCGAGGGTTTCGCGCTGACCATCCGGCGTCCCGGCCACGCGGCTGCGCCAAAGCGTCGCCTGGCTGCGCAGGATCAGCCCGTCCGAGAGGATCTTGAGATGGTTGGCACGCAGCGTCTCACCGGTCGAGGTGATGTCGGCAATGGCCTCGGCGGTCTCGTTCGTCACGGTCCCCTCGGTCGCGCCCTGGCTGTCGACCAGCGTGTAATCGGCCACCCCCGCCTGGGTCAGGAACTCGCGCACCAGGCGGTGGTACTTGGTGGCGATCCGCAACCGGTGACCGTGGCGCGCCCGGAACGCCGCCGCCGCCGCGTCGAGATCGTCGAGCGTGTCGACATCGACCCAGGCGCGCGGCACCGCGATGATCAGGTCGGCCTGGCCAAAGCCCAGGGGGGCGATCTCTTCCACCTGCTGCTCCCAGCGCGGCAGTTTCTCGTGCACCAGGTCGGTCCCGGTCACGCCAAGATGCAGTCGACCGGCGGCCAGTTCGCGCGGAATCTCCCCGGCCGACAGCAGCACCAGGGTCACGCCCTCGATCCCGTCCACGCGCCCCGCATATTCACGGTCGGATCCGGCGCGGCTGAGCGTGATGCCGCGTTTCTCGAACCATGCAAAGGTCTTTTCCATCAGCCGGCCCTTGGACGGCACGCCAAGCTTCAGGCTCATCGCGCGCCCTCCCCCAGTTCCAGCATCAGCCCCGGGCGCAGCACGCCGCCCACCGCCGGGATCTCGGCCCCGTTGCCCAGTTGCCGGGTCAGCGCGTCATAGCGCCCGCCCGTGGCGACCGGCGGCAGGTCGGGGCGGCGCTCGGCAGAGAAGCCAAAAACGAAACCGTCGTAATACTCCATCGAGGTCCGGCCATAGGAGGCCTCGAATTCCAGCCGGTCCACGTCGATCCCCCGGCCTTGCAACGCGCCAATCCGCGCCTCCAGCCGATCGAGCGCCGGGGTGATCTGCGGGAGGTCCACCGCGACGTCGCGCAGCCGTTCCAGCGCAAAGGGCATGGTCTCGCGCACTGCGAGCAACGTCTCCAGCGCGCGCAATTCGGCCTCGGCGATGGGCGGTTCGGCGGCATCGGCGCGCAGCGCGGCGATACGCTCCACGATCTCGGTCCCACTCCGCTTGCCGATCATCGGCCCGGCCTCGACCATCGGATCGGCAGCGGCCAAGAGCGCCGCCCGGCTGGCCGGCACGGGTGCGCGCCCGGCAAACCGGTCCAGAAGCGCGCGGAACCGCCGCGGCCGCCAGATATGGCGCATCAGCGCGGCCTTGCGCCGCTCGGTCGTGCGCAGCCCCTCGACCGCAGCCATCAGGATGCCGATATCGCCCGTGGCCGCCCGCAGGTCGAGCCCGTCCAGAGCCTGCGCGATCAGTGCGAAGACCTCGGCATCCGCCTCGGCGGGCGCCTCGCGGTCGAACACCTCGTATCCCACCTGGATATACTCGTTGGCACGGTCGGGATCATGCTCCTGCCGGCGAAAGACCTCGCCCGCATAGGTGTAACGCGCCGGTTCGGCCCCGTGAGCCATGTGCATCTGCACAACCGGCACGGTGAAATCCGGGCGCAGCATCTGCTCGCCCCTGAGAGCGTCCGAGGTGACATAGGCCCGCCCCCGGATGTCCTCTCCATAAAGGTCCAGAAGCGTCTCGGCCGGTTGCAGGATGGGCGTCTCGACCGGCTGCGCGCCAGCCACCTCGAAGCCCGCGCGCAGGCGCGCCGCCTGCTCCAGCGTCTCGGCGCGGCTTGGCATCACGCCTGCCCGCCCTGCTCCGCGAGAAGCGCGCGCACGCGCTCCACCAGCGCGTCGCGTGGCACCTCGAACTGGCTGGGGCGTTCCTTCCACTCCTCCAGCGTCGCGTTCTCGGCGATCTGTGCGCCAAGGATCAGGTCCTTGACCTGCACGATGCCCTTTTCCTTCTCTTCGGCCCCCTCGATGATCGCCAGGGGCGCGTTGCGGCGGTCGGCATATTTCAACTGGTTGCCAAAATTCTTCGGATTGCCCAAATAGACCTCGGCCCGGATGCCTGCATTGCGCAGCTCGGCCACCATCGCCTGGTAATCGGCCATGCGGTCACGATCCATCACCGTCACCACCACCGGCCCACGCTCGGCCGTGCCGACCCGACCCTTCTCGCGCAGCGCGGCCAGCAGTCGGTCCACCCCGATCGACACGCCGGTCGCCGGAACTTCCTGCCCGGTGAAGCGCTTGACCAGGTCGTCATAGCGCCCGCCGCCGGCCACCGAGCCGAACTGCCGCTTGCGGCCCTTGTCGTCGAGGATCTCGAAGGTCAGCTCCGCCTCGTAAACCGGCCCGGTGTAGTAACCGAGGCCCCGCACCACCGATGGATCGATCACGATCCGGTCGGCGCCGTACCCCCCGGCATCAAGCAGCGCAGCGATCTGTTGCAGTTCGCTCACCCCTTCTGCGCCCGTGGCGCTGTCGCCCACCGCCGCGCGCAGGTTCGCAAGCGTTCCAGCGGCATCCGCGGCGCGGGAGGTCAGAAAGGCGATCACCGGTTCGGCCTGCGCTTCGCTCAGCCCCACGCCATCGATATAGGCGCCCGAGGCATCGAGCCGCCCCTTGCCCAGCAATTCGCGAACGCCTGCCTCACCCACCTTGTCGAACTTGTCGATGGTGCGCAGCACGGCCTCGCGCGTCTCGCCCTCTTCCAGGCCCATGACCTCCAGCACGCCGTTCAGAACCTTGCGGTTGTTCACCCGAACGATGTAATCGCCGCGCGGGATGCCCACCGCCTCCAGCGTGTCCGCAAGCATCGCGCAGATCTCGGCATCCGCCGCCATCGAGGCCGAGCCCACCGTATCCGCATCGCATTGATAGAACTGGCGATAGCGCCCCGGCCCCGGCTTCTCGTTGCGCCAGACCGGCCCCATCGCGTAGCGGCGGTAAGGCGTCGGCAGATCGTTGCGGTGCTGGGCATAGACCCGCGCCAGCGGCGCCGTCAGGTCATAGCGCAGCGCCATCCACTCGCCCTTCTCGCCCTCGTCCTCCTCCTGCCAGGCAAAGACGCCGGCATTGGGGCGGTCCACGTCGGGCAGGAACTTGCCCAGCGCCTCGACCGTCTCGACCGCCGAGCTTTCCAGCGCGTCGAAGCCATAGCGATGATAGACCCCGGCGATCGTCTGCAGCATCTCGGCGCGCTGCGTGACGTCCTGTCCGAAATAGTCGCGGAACCCTTTCGGCGTGATGGCCTTGGGGCGGGGCTGTTTCTTGGGCTTTGCCATGAAAGGTCCTTGCGGGCTTGCACTGTCGGGCGCGGTCTAGCCCAAGCCCCGCCCCGGGGCAAGGCGGGGCCGGGTCACGCCGGAAACGCGCTTTGCGGCGCATACCCCCGGCGGAGCCAACCTGTTCCGGAGAACTTCCGCCGCAAAGCGCCCCGACCTAGCGGGCTTTCAGCGCGTCGTAGCATTCCAGCGCCTTGCCCGCATACATCATGGACGGCCCGCCGCCCATCTGGATGGTCATGCCGAGAACCTCCGAGACCTCTTCGCGGGTGGCACCCACGCGGATCAACGCCTCGATGTGGAACATGATGCAGGCCTCGCATTTCGTGGCCACGGCGATTCCAAGCGCCACGAATTCCTTTGTCTTGAACTCCACCACCCCGTCGGCCTTGACGGTCTTGCCCAGCGCGGCAAAGGCCTTGGCGGTCTCGGGGATGGCGGCGTTGATACCGCGCACCTGGTTTTTCGTGGCCTCGAATTTCTCGGTCCAGCTCATCGGGATGTCCCTCTCTCACATGGGTTTTCCCGACCGCGTATAGCGGCCCCGCGCGCCGCCACCTTGACCTCGATCAGATGGCGGGCCGCTCGGCGACAAGTGCGAGATTGTTGGCCGGCATCTCGACCACCAGCACCATCTCCAGCCCTGCGCCCTGCATCAGGTCCATCACGTCGAAATCGTCCTTGTAGCCGATCTCGGGGTCCTGCGCCCGCAGCGTCGCATCGAACCGTGCGTCGCCCTCGCTGGTCAGCTCTCCCGCCCGCAGGAAAGGGCCATAGATCACGAAGCGCCCGGCTGGCGCCAGCGCTCGCGCCGCCTCGGCGATCAGCGTCTCGGTTTCGGGCGCCGAGATCAGGTGCAGCAGGTTCACCAGCACGACAAGATCCTGCCCGGCATGATCGGCGGCCCAGCCGGGCCGCACCGCGTCGAGCGCGATGGCCGGGGCCACGTTCTCCAGCCCGTCGGTCCAGGCGTCGATGCTGGCGCGGCGCTCTGCATCAGGTTCCGTCGGCTGCCAGAACAGGCCCGGAAAGCGTGCGGCCCAGTCGGCAACATGCTGCCCCGTGCCGCTGGCCAGTTCCAGGGCGCGCCCCCTCGCGGGCGCAACCTCGGCCAGCAGATCGCCCAGAGCCTGGGCGTTGCGGCTGGCGGCAGGGGCGGTCAGGCGCGCGCCTTCGCCGCGTTCCACCACGCTGGCCTGCGGCGGAAATGCGCGACTCATGTCACCTCCTCCAGCCGGTCCGTTGCAGGCGGCGGTGTGCGGCCCAGCGCCGAGATCCGCGCGCGCAACTCGTCGGTCATTTCGAACCCCAGCGCCGCAAGCGAGGGGGCCAACTGCTCCGCCGAGCGGGCCGAGACGATGGGCGTCGGCCGCCAGGGTGCCGTCGCGACCCAGGCCACCGCCAGTGTCGCCGCGTCGGTCCCAATCTCGGCCGCCAACTCCGCAAGACCGCGCGCAGCCTCGCGCATCCACGGTTCTCCATAGCGGCTGGCATAGCGGTCGTCCTCGGACAGACGCCCCACGCCCCCCGAGGCGTATTTCCCGGTCAGCAACCCGCCCCCAAGGGGGGAATAGGGTGCGACCGCGATGCCCTGATCCGCGCACATCGGCAGGATCTCGACCTCGGCCTGCCGCTTCACCAAGTTGTACATCGGTTGCAGGATGTTCACCTGCAGGCCGCGCGCCACGGCTTCGGCCTGCGTCTTCATCACCTGCCATGCGGCGAAATTCGACAGGCCGACATACCGGATCTGCCCCGCCGCGCGCGCCTCGGCGAAGAAATCCATCGTCCGGCCGGGATCCGTTTCGGGATCGAAGCGATGAAGGTAAAGCACATCCACCATCTCGAGCCCCAACCGCCGCCGGGAGGTGTCGAACTGCTCGCGCAGGTTGGCCGGGCCTGCACCGCCGGTATAGCCGACCTTGGTGGCGATCAGCAGCCGATCGCGCTCGGCGGCGACCATCCGGCCCAGCATCTCCTCCGAGGCGCCGTCGGTATAGACGAAGGCGGTATCGAAATGGGTGATCCCGGCGGCGCGCGCGGCCTCGTACATGGCCTGGCTGGCCGCCTCATCCGCGCGGCCGCCGAACTGCATCGCCCCAAAGGCGAACCGGCTGGCGGGCGTGCCATCGGCCAATGTCAGGAGAGGTGTCAGATCGCCGTTCATGCCGCGCAGCATGACACGCGGGACACAGGGCGGAAAGCCTGAAAGAGATCGCGGCCTTGGTGTCGGGCAGCAAAGCGGGTTGCCGCGGCAACACCCATCCGGTTCCTGGGCGCAAGGACTGAAAATTCTGGCTGACGGCGTGACATGTCCGCGCATCGGTACATATGATTGGGGTGGGTTCCGACTCGATGTGCTGCCCGTCACGAAGGAGTAATCAATGCGCCCGCTCAAGTTCCTTGCCGCCCTGACCGCGACCTGTCTGATCACCCACGCCGCCGGTGCGCAGGACCAGGAGACGCCGGCGCAGGAGGCCGCGAAAAAGGTGGACGGGCTGACATACGGGTCGCTCAGCACACGGTCGAGCAATCGCAAGCTCATCTTCAGCTTCCTTCTCGGTGGCGAAAGCCGTCCCGGCTATTTCGGGTCGAACGAGAATATCGGTATCGTGAAAGCCTCGCCCAACCTGCTGGCCCTTTCCTTCGGCAAGCTGCGCCTGGGCGAGGAGGGAGACGCCTTTGATGACGACCCAAACGATTTCCCGCTGGGCGCCGTCGTCAGCACCTCGTTTCGCTTCATCTCGGACCGCGAGGCGAGCGACTATCCCGAACTCGCCGGGCTGGAGGACCTCGACAGCGCGCTCGAGGTCGGGGGCAAGTTCGGTTACGTCTGGCCACGGGTCGAAGCCTTTGCCGATATCCGCTATGGCGTGACGGGGCACAAAAGCTGGGTGGGCGAGCTGAGCTCCTATTACGTCGCGCGGCCCGCAGACAAGCTGGTTCTGCGCGTGGGGCCGCGGTTGCTGTTCGGGACCGAGCGCTATGCCGACACCTATTTCGGCGTCAGCCCGGCCGAGGCCACGACCAGCGCCTTTCCCGCCTATTCCGCGGGCGGCGGGCTTGTCAGTGCGGGAGTCGAGGTGATCGGCACCTACCAGTTGGGCCGGCAATGGTGGCTGGAAGGGCGCGCGCGCTGGGACAAGCTGCAGGGCGACGCGGCCAACAGCCCGATCGTGTCGGATGACGAGATGCTGACCGTATCGCTGGGCATCCGGCGGGCCTTCGTCCTCGATTTCTGAGGGGACAAACCGCACGATTGCAGCCAGGCCACAGGGCGGCGGGACGAAAAGCCTTGCCCGAACGTGTTCTTGCCCAGCCGTGGGGGGCCTGTGCATTGTGGCGTGACTTGATCCACGAAACAGGACTTTCCCCATGTCAGGCCCTGGCCTTCATCCCATGGCGACGGCGCACCTGCCGGGTTTCCTTCCCGGCCCCGATGGCAGCGATCCGCTCTTCGTCACCGTCGCGGCCTTCACCATAGGCCTCATCGTGCTGATCGGCGCGCTCTATTTCACGCTGCATGCCCTGCCAGAGAGGATGGCCCATCACGGCAACAGCACGCAGATGCAAGTGATCGGCATTCTCGCGCTGCTGGCGCTCTTCACTCATAATCACGTCTTCTGGATCGCGGCGCTTCTGGTAGCGGCCTTCCGGATGCCCGACTTCCTGACGCCGTTGCAATCCATCTCCGATTCGCTGATGGCGATCTACAGCCGGATGCCAGCCGCCCAGGCACGCAGCGAGGCCGCGCCCCCGCCGCGCCCTGCCAGTCCGCCGGACCTGCGCCCGGTCGAGGACACCCCAAAGGGGAGTGACACGCCCGAGGGAGGGCCGCGCGATGTTTGAGCTGATCCTCTGCTCGATGGTCACGATCCTGCCGGATTTCCTCTATCGCCGTTTCGCGCAGGGCAAGCGCTGGGGGCGTGAGATCACGCTCTTCACCATGTGGTACGAGCTTCGCTACGGCATCACGCTCTGCCTGCTGCTGACCATCTCGCTGATCACGCTGGTCTTTTTCTACCACCCCTCGGCCAAGGCGGTGACCTCCTATTTCCGCACCGTCACCATCCTGCCCGAGACGCCGGGCCGCGTGGCCGAGGTGGCGGTCCGCAACAACCAGCTGGTCGCGGCAGGTGACCTGATCTTCCGTCTCGACGATACCAGCCAGCGCGCAGCGGTCGAAACGGCACGCCGGCGCGTGGCCGAGGTCGAGGCCTCGCTCTCCGTCGCAGGTTCGGACCTTGCCGCGGCCGAGGCCGGAATCGCACAGGCCGAGGCGTCTCTCAAACAGGCGCAGGAAGATCTTGCCCGCAATCTCGAACTGCGCGACCGGGGCTCCAGCGCCGTTCGCGAGACCGAGATCGAGCGGCTGGAAAACCTCGTGGCAAGCCGAGAGGGTCAGCGCTCCGCCGCCATCGCCCAGCGCGACGCGGTGCGCGAGAACATCGAGGTGCTGATCCCCGCGCAAAAGGCCAGTGCCGAGGCGCAGCTGGCCCAGGCCGAGGCCGAGCTGGGCAAGACCGAGGTGCGCGCGGGCACCGATGGACGGGTGGAACAGTTCGGGCTCCAGGTGGGCGATTACATCAACCCGATCCTGCGGCCCGCGGGCATCCTCGTGCCCAGCTCCTTCACCGAGGGCAACCGCTATGTCGCGGGCTTCGACCAGATCGGCGCGGGGGTGATCCATGTCGGCATGTATGCCGAGATGAGCTGCCTCGCCCGACCCTTTACCGTCATCCCGATGGTGGTCACGGGCATCCAGGACGTGATCCCGACCGGCCAGGTGCGTCCCTCCGACCGGCTGGTGGATCCGGGCGAACTGATGCGCCCGGGCACACTCACGGTCTATCTCGAACCCGTCTATCCCGGACAGGCCGACGGTATCCCTGCCGGCGCCACGTGCCTCGCCAACGCCTATACCAACAACCATGCCCTGCTCGAGAAGGGCGAGGAGCTGAGCACCGGTCGCCGCGTCTTCCTGCATGTGGTGGATACGGTCGGGTTGGTCCACGCGATCCTGCTGCGCATCCAGACCTTGCTGATGCCGGTGCAGACGCTGGTGTTGCGCGGACATTGAATGCCGCGAGCTGCCGGAACGAATGGAAAGGGGCCGTTTCCGGCCCCATTCGCGTTTCTCACTCCGCGGCGATCGCGCTCTGGTCGGTGACCACCAGGCTGCACGCCCGGCAGGCCCGTTCGCCGGTCTGATCGAACCAGCGGCAGCTGGCCCGGATCGGACAGGGCGGAAGCGACGCGGCCAGCGGCACGCGCGCCTGTTCCAGATGCTCCAGAACATGGTCGATCACGCCGCAGCGCGTTCCCGTCCACTGAGCGCAACCCGACGTGGCGCAGGGAGAGGAAAAGCGCATCCTGGCCTCGGGCTTGCCCAGTTCGGACGCCGCCGCGACGAACTCCGCGTCGATGGTGAGGGAACTGCGCAGGTGGCGGACATGCCCATCCTCGCCCTTCACGCCCAGTAGCTGGTTGCCCGGCGTGCAGGTCGCGCTCGGACAGGTTCGGTCAGGTGAGGACATGGCTCAGCCGAAGCGGGCCAGCATACCGCCCCACTCCTTCTCGCGCTCCAGCAACGGGTCGAGATCGGGATGCAGGATGATTCCGTACCAGTCGCGCGGGAACTTGGTGACCCAGGGTTTCTCGAACCCGGTACGGGCGACATGGCCCAGGACAAGCCTCTGGATATCGCTCTGGAGCTCCAGCTCCGAGTCCCTGTCCATTTTCAGATCACCGGTATCAACGATATAACGTGCCATGACTAACTCCTTTTCGAAAAAATGCGCCCAGGAAAAATCAAGGTTGGGCAAGGCAAGCATACACCCATCGGGAGCCGCACCCTATACGGGAAATCATTACCATTCTGCCGATCCAGGGTAGCGATCTCCGGCAACGCATCTCGCACGACAACGAAAAAAGGCCCGCCGAGCCGGCGGGCCTTTCCTGTCTCTCCCGAGCGGTCCCGAGCTTATTGCGGGATGTCGCCCTCGATGCCCTCGACATAAAAGTTCATGCCGGCCAGCGTGCCGTCATCGGCGGTCTCGCCCTCGGCCAGCCAGTCGCTGCCGTCCTGCTTCTTGATCGGGCCGGTGAAGGGGTGGTACTCGCCGCTCGCGATACTGTCCTTCAGGTCAAGCGCGGCCTGTTTCACGTCAGCCGGCACCGCATCGGTGATCTCGCCGATACCGACCATGCCTTCGCCGATGCCGTGCCAGACGTCCTGGCTCTCCCAGGTGCCGTCCATCACCGCCTGCACGCGGTCGATGTAATAGGGCGCCCAGTTGTCGATGATCGAACTGACGCGCGGCTTGGGCGCGTACTCCGCCATGTCGGACGCCTGGCCGAAGGTGATCACGTCACCCGCCGCCTGCGCGGCCGCCTGCGGCGCGGTGGAGTCGGTGTGCTGCAGGATCACGTCGGCGCCCTGCTCGATCAGCACGTTGGCCGCGTCGGCCTCTTTCGCCGGATCGAACCAGGTATAGGCCCAGACGATCTTGAACTGCACGTCGGGGTTCACCTTGCGCGCGTGGATGAAGGCCGAGTTGATACCCCGGATAACCTCGGGGATCGGGTAGGAGCCGATATAGCCCACGATGTTCGACTCGGTCATGTGGCCCGCGATCAGGCCCTGCACCGCGCGCCCCTCGTAGAACCGCGCCGAATAGGTCGAGACATTGTCGGCCCGCTTGTAGCCGGTCGCATGCTCGAACTTCACGTCCGGGAACTTCTTGGCGACGTTGATCGTCGGGTCCATGTACCCGAAAGAGGTGGTAAAGATCAGGTCGGCCCCGCCCAGCGCCATCTGCGTCATCACGCGCTCGGCATCCGGCCCCTCGGGCACGCTCTCGACAAAGACGGTCTCGACCTTGTCGCCGAAATGCTCCTCGACGGCCAGGCGGCCCTCGTTGTGCTCATAGGTCCAGCCGCCATCGCCCACGGGGCCGACATAGACAAAACCGACCTTGGTCTTGTCCTGCGCCACGGCCGCCGTGGCAAGGCCCAGGCCCAACGCCGCCGTGGCCAGAAGTTTGGTGAATTTCATCGAATGGTTCTCCCCAGTTGGTTCAGTTGGCCCGCTCAATGCGAGGCATGGAAGGTCCGGCCCAGCGAGGCAGGTGCGCTGCTCTTGTCGGCCGAAAGGATCACGAGCACAAGGATCGTGACGATGTAGGGCGACATTGCCAGATACTCGACCGGGATGGCAACGCCTGCCGCCTGAAGGTTCAGCTGCAACACCGTGATACCGCCGAACAAATAGGCACCCAGCAACACGCGCCAGGGTTTCCAGCTGGCAAAGACCACCAGCGCCAGCGCGATCCAGCCCACGCCGGCGGTCATGCCCTCGGTCCACTGCGGCACGCGCACCAGGCTGATATAGGCCCCGCCCAACCCGGCGCAGGCCCCGCCGAACAGGATCGCCAGCGTTCGGATGCGCACGACCTTGTAGCCCAGTGCATGGGCGGCATGATGGTTCTCGCCCACAGCGCGCAGGATCAGCCCTGCGCGGGTGAATTTCAGCACCGCCCAGACCAGCGCCACGATCGCGACACCGACATAAAGCATGAGGTCGTGACCGAAGAGGATTCGCCCCACCACCGGCAGGTCGGTCAGCACCGGAATGTCCAGCTTGGGCGTCGGCGGCGGCTTGACCCCGACATAGCCCTGCCCCATCAGCGCCGACAGGCCCAGCCCGAACAGCGTCAGCGACAGGCCCGAGGCCACCTGGTTGGCCAGCGCCACCTGCGTCAGCAGCGCGAACAGCAGCGACAACAACGCGCCCCCCGCCGCCGCCGCGACAAAGCCCAGCGTCGGCGAGCCAGTCTCGACCGCCACGGCAAAGCCGCTGATCGCGCCGGTGATCATCATCCCCTCGACGCCCAGGTTCAGAACGCCCGATTTCTCGACCACCAGTTCCCCGATCGAGGCCAGCAGCAAGGGCGTCGCCGCCACCATCAGCGAGGCCACCAGCAGAACGGGGTTGATTGCGGACAGGTCCATCAGGCCACCTCCTTCCCGGCGAACCGGATGCGGTAATTGGTCAGCAGGTCAAAGGCCAGAAGAAAGAACAGAAGCATCCCCTGGAACACCTGGATGGCGGCGGCGGGCAGGCCAAGATTGCCCTGTGCGATCTCTCCGCCGATATAGGTCAGCGCCATCAGCCCGCCCGCCAGCAGGATGCCCACGGGATGCAACCGGCCCAGGAAGGCCACAATGATCGCGGTGAACCCATAGCCCACGTTGAAATCGATGGAGACCTGCCCCGACGGGCCCGACACCTCGAAAAGGCCGGCAAGCCCCGCCAGCGCGCCCGAGAGACCAAGACAGAACAGGATCAGCCGCGCGGGCCTGACGCCCGCGAACCGCGCCGCGCGCGGCGCCTCGCCGGTCAGCCGGATCTGGTAGCCCAGCATGTGACGATTGAGCAGCACATACGCAAAGATCACCGCGACAAAGGCCGCGACCACGCCCCAATGCATCCCCGTCCCCTCGATCAGCTCGGCATTGTGCCCGCTGGGATAGGACTGCAGGTTGCGCGAACCGGGAAAGCCGAACCCCTCGGGGTTCTTCAGCAGGCCCAGCGACATCGACGCCAGAAGCTGCTCGGCCACATAGACCAGCATCAGCGACACCAGGATCTCGTTCGTCCCGAACCGCACTTTCAGAATTGCCGGGATCATCGCCCAAGCCCAGCCGCCCAGGGCACCGGCCATCACCATCAGCGGAAAGACATACCACGCCTCCAGCGGGTAGAAGGCCAGCCCGACCCCCGCCCCCGTGAGCGCGCCCACGATATACTGCCCCTCGGCGCCGATGTTCCAGATCCCCGCCCGGAACCCCAGCGACAGCCCGATGGCGATCAGCACCAGCGGCGCGCCCTTCACCAGAAGCTGCGGCCGGTAATAAAAGGCATATTCCCCGAACAGCGGCTCCCAGAAGATCGTGGCGATCGCCTCCACCGGGTTCTTGCCCAGCGCCGCGAACAACAGCCCGCCCACGATCATCGTCGCCACCACCGCCACGATCGGGGTCGCCACCGACCAGAGCTGCGACGGCTGTGGCCGTTTCTCGATCACGATCATGCGCGCTGCCCCCAGGTCTTCATCTCTTTGAAAATACTCCGGCGCATCCGATCACACATGCGCCACCTCCATGCCATGCGCGCCGCCCATCATCAGGCCGATCTCGTCCACCGTCAGCCCGGCGGTCGGGCGCGGCGCGCTCAGCCGGCCTTCGTTCAGTGCGGCGAAACGGTCGGAGATCTCCATCAACTCGTCCAGGTCCTGGCTGATGCAAACGACGGCGGCCCCCTCGGCGGCAAGGTCAAGGATCGCCTGCCGGATCGCCGCCGCCGCGGCCGCATCGACACCCCATGTCGGCTGGTTGACGACCAGAACCTCGGGCCGCTGCAACACCTCGCGTCCGATCACGAATTTCTGCAGGTTCCCCCCCGACAGCGAGCGTGCCGCATTCTCCGGCCCAGGCGTGCGCACGTCGAAGGCCTCTATGATCCGCTGGGCAAAGGCGCGCGTGTCGCCCCAGCGCAGGAACCCGTTCGACACCAGCTTTTCGCGCACCGCGCCGGTCAGCAATGCGTTCTCGGTCAGGCTCATGTCGGGCGCCGCCGCATGGCCCAGCCGCTCCTCGGGCGCGGTCAGCAGGCCAAGACCCCGCCGCACACCGGGCCCCATCCGGCCCACGGGACGCCCGTGCAGCTTGACCGCCGACGCATCCGTCAGGATCTCGCCCGACAGGACCGCCAGCAGCTCGTCCTGCCCGTTGCCCGCAACGCCGCCGATCCCCAGAACCTCGCCCTTGCGGACCTCCATGTGCAGGTTCTTGAGCGAGGTCCCGAATTCCGAGGGCGATTTCACCGACAGGCCCGAGACATCCAGCGCCACCTCGCCCAATTCCCGCCCCGCCCGTTCCGGGGTCTTGAGCACGGCGCCCACCATCATCTCGGCCATGTCCCGTGCCGAGGTTTCGCGCGGATCGCATTCGCCGACATTCTTGCCCAGTCGCAGGATCGTCGCGTGATCGCACAGCGCCCGGATCTCCTCCAGCTTGTGGCTGATGTAAAGGATCGAGGTCCCCTCGGCTTTCAGCTTGCGCAGCGTCTCGAACAGGATCTGCACTTCCTGCGGCGTCAGCACGCTTGTCGGTTCATCCATGATCAGCAGCTTGGGATCCTGCAACAGGCAGCGCACGATCTCCACCCGCTGCCGTTCGCCGGCGGACAGGTCGCCCACCACCCGATAGGGATCGAGCGGCAGGCCATAGGTTTCGCTCACCCGCCGGATATCGTCGGCCAGATCGCGCAACGGCGGCGGGTTCTCCATTCCCAGCGCGATATTCTCGGCCACGTTCAACGCTTCGAAAAGCGAGAAATGCTGGAACACCATCGCGATCCCGTCAGCGCGCGCCGCACGCGGTTCGGGCGGCGCATAGGGCTCGCCGCGCAGCAGCATCCGGCCGCTGTCGGGCTTGACCAGCCCATAGATCATCTTGACCAGCGTGGATTTCCCCGCGCCGTTCTCGCCCAAAAGCGCATGAACCTCTCCCTCGCCGATATCGAAGGAGACATGATCGTTCGCGACGACCCCCGGATAGGCCTTGGTCAGCCCCTCGATCCTCAGCAATGGCGTGCTCACGCGCTCAGATCCTCTTCTTTCTTCGCCCGCTGGGCACGGCGCAGGAATTGCGCGGCCACGCCCACGGCGATCGTCTGCGGGTGCTTGCCCAATTCCGGCGCGCCGATCGGACAGGTGATGCGGGCGATCCGCTCGGGCGGATGGCCAAGCGCCGCCAGCCGCGACCGGAACCGCGCCCATTTCGTAGCCGAGCCGATCAGCCCCGCAAAGGCGAAATCGTGCTCCAGCAGCCTGTGGCACAGCTCAAGGTCCAGCGCATGTGAAAAAGTGAGCACCAGGTGCTCCGCCCCGCGCGGCGCATGACGCACCAGGTCGGCCGGGTTGGCCGCAGGCACCACGGTCACCCCTTCCGGCACCGCCTCGGGAAACCGCTCGGGCGCGGTATCGACCCAGGTGATCGCCATGTCGGGCAAGGGCGTCATCACATCGACCAGCGCCCGGCCCACATGGCCCGCGCCCCAGATCCACAAGCTCCGTGCGGGCAGCGCCACCGGCTCGATCATCCAGCCCTCGACCAACTGCGCCTCAGGCCGCCGACCCTGTCCCCGCGCCTCTGCCAGCACACGTTTGACTGCCAGAGGCATGGCGCCACCCGAAACCGGCCGGGCGATCACCTCATCCTCCAGCCGCGTCACGACCTCCGCGTCGTAAACCTCGGTGAGCAGGCTCACCGCTCCACCGCAGCACTGGCCCATCTCCGGCCCCAGCGCATGATGGCTCAGCCCCACGGCCCCTTCCAGCGCGCGCCGCGCCGCCGCGTATTCCAAGGCACCGCCGCCAATGGTACCCGATTGCCCCCCATCCCAGACCAGCATCGCCGCACCCACCTCGCGCGGGGACGAGCCGCGCACGGCGGCGATCACCACGCGCGCCACACGGCCATGCGCGGCCACCGCCGCGCGCAGGGCATCGAGGTCAAACGCCATCGCCCGGCCCTCCCCTCGTCCGGCCGATGGCGCGCCAGACCTCCTCCGCCGTCGCGGGCGCGTTGAGCGCCGGGTAATGCGGCCCGCAGGCCGCCACCGCGTCCGACAGCGCCAGCCAGGCCGAGATCCCCAGCATGAAGGGCGGCTCGCCCACGGCCTTGGACCGGTAAATCGTCTCCTCCCGGTTCTGCGCATCCCAAAGCGCCACGTTGAACACCTGCGGTCGGTCCGAACAGGCCGGGATCTTGTAGGTCGAGGGGGCGTGCGTCCGCAAAGCCCCCCGCGCGCCCCAGACCAGTTCCTCGGTCGTCAGCCAGCCTGCACCCTGTACGTAACCGCCCTCCACTTGGCCGATATCGATCGCCGGGTTCAACGAGGCCCCCGCATCATGCAGGATATCCGCCCGCAGGATGCGGTTCTCGCCGGTCAGGACATTCACCGCAACCTCGGTCACCGCCGCGCCATAGGCGAAATAGAAGAACGGCCGCCCGCGCCCGCGGATCCGGTCCCACTCGATCCGGGGCGTCTTGTAATACCCTGTCGAGGACAGGCTCACCCGGGCCTGGTAGGCCAGCGCGGCGGCCTCGGCGAAACTGTACTCTGCCTCCCCAACGGAAACGCGCCCGTCTTCGAACCGCACCTGTCTGACATCCGCCTGGTGCCGTTCCGCGATCACCGCCGCCATGCGGTCGCGGATCGTGTCGCAGGCGGCCTTGACCGCCATCCCGTTCAGGTCCGACCCCGAAGAGGCCGCCGTGGCCGATGTATTGGGCACCTTGGCGGTATCCGTCGCGGTGATCCGCACATCCTCCAGCGCGATCCCGAACCGCGCCGCCGCAACCTGCGCCACCTTCTGGAACAACCCCTGCCCCATCTCGGTGCCGCCGTGGTTCAGATGGACCGAGCCGTCCTGGTAGACATGCACCAGCGCGCCGGCCTGGTTCAGATGCGTCAGCGTGAACGAGATGCCGAACTTCACCGGAGAAAAGGCAATCCCCCGCTTCACATGGGCGTTCGCGGCATTCCACTCCCCGATCCGCTTCCACCGCGCGGCATAGTCGGACGAGGCCAGCAACGCGTCCGTCATGCCATGCAACTCGAAATCCTCGACCGCCATCCCGTAAGGCGTCAGGTTCTTCTTCTCGGCGGAAATACCGCGGGGGGTCAGAGGGGCAGCGCCCCCCTGCGTGGCGGAGGGTGCAGCCCCCCGGCTCGTCAGATCCTCGCCCGGATCGGCCGCTGGCTCCAATGCCTTTACAGGTTCCGACCCGCCCGTGACCGCGCCCGGCGCCGCGTAGTAATTCCGCCGCCGCAGCTCGACCGGTTCGATGCCCAGGACATGCGCCGCGTGATCCATCACCCGTTCGATCCCGACCATACCCTGCGGCCCGCCGAAGCCGCGAAAGGCCGTGGCCGATTGGTGGTTGGTCTTCAGACGGTGGCTCTCGATCCGCGCATTGGGCAGCAGATAGGCATTGTCCGAATGCAGCATCGCCCGGTCCGCGACGGGCAGGGACAGGTCCTGCGCCCAGCCGCACAGGGCGTATTGCACGAACTCCACCCCCTGCACGCGGCCCTCGCCGTCGAACCCTGCGCGATAGGCGATGCGGAAGGCGTGGCGCTTGCCCGTCACCACCATGTCGTCATCGCGGTCATAACGCATCTTGCAGGGCTTGCCCGTCAGGCGTGCCGCGACCGCGCAGGCCACGGCCAGCGCGTTGCCCTGGCTCTCCTTGCCGCCGAACCCGCCGCCCATGCGCCGCGTCTCGACCCGCACCGCATGCATCGGCAGCCCGATCGCATCGGCCACCTTGTGCTGGATTTCCGTCGGGTGCTGGGTGGAACTCACGACATGCATGTCGCCATTCTCTCCCGGCAACGCCAGAGCGGCCTGCCCCTCGAGATAGAAATGCTCCTGCCCGCCGATCTCGAACCGGCCCTCGATCACATGCGCGGCCCCCGCGATGGCGGCCGCCGCGTCGCCCATCTCGTAGACGCGCGGCCCGTCCTCGAAGCGCGAATTGGCGGCAAGCGCCGCCTCGACCGTCAGGACCGGCTCCTCCTCGTCATAGCCGATCTTGCCCAGCCGCGCCGCGCGCCGCGCGGCCAGGTGGCTGTTTGCCACCACCAGGAACAGCGGCTGGCCCACGTAATGCACCCGTCCATCCGCCAGCAACGGCTCGTCATGCGCCGAGGGCGAAACATCGTTGGCAAAGGGCAGATCCTCCGCCACCAGCACAGCTATCACACCCGGCGCGCTCTTCACCTCGTCGAGGGTCATCGCGCTCACGCGACCCCGCGCGACCGTCGAGAGCCCAAAGGCCAGGTGCAGGCAGCCCCGCGGGACCGGAACGTCATCGACATAGCGGGCCGCGCCAGTCACATGCAGGCGGGCAGCGTCATGCGGGAGGGGTTTCGACACGCTCATGCCCGCACCTCCAACACGTCGGCGCGTTGGCCCTGGTCCTCGGCGAAATAGCGCATCAGCATCGCCCGTGCCGCCTCCATCCGGTAGGCGGCCGAGGCGCGCATATCCGACATCGGGGTGAAATCCTCGTCGAAACACGCCTGTGCCCTGCGCACCGTGTCCTCGTCCCAGGTCTGACCCGTCAGCGCCGCCTCGACCGAGGTCGCGCGTTTCGGGACGCCCGCCATGCCGCCGAAGGCGATCCGCGCCGCGCTCACCACGCCATCCTCGACGGTCACGGTGAAACAGCCGAGAACGGCCGAAATATCCTGGTCGAACCGCTTGCTCAGCTTGTAGCATTTCAGCCGGTCGGGCTGGCGCGGGATGCTCACCGCCTCGACGAACTCGCCGGGCGCGCGGTCCTGTTCGCCATAGTTGACGAAGAAATCCTCCAACGCGATCTCGCGCCGCGCGTCGCCCTTGCGCAGGTGCAGCCTGGCCCCCAGCGCGATCAGCGCGGGCGGGTTGTCCCCGATGGGCGAGCCGTTGGCGATATTGCCGCCCAGCGTCGCGGCGTGGCGGATCTGCACGCTGGCATAGCGGCGGATCATTTCGGCATAGGAGGGGTGATGATCGGCCATCACCGCGCCCATCCGGTTCATGTCGACCATGGCGCCTACGCGGATCGCGTCCGGCGTCACGTCGATACCTTTGAGATCCTCGCAGCGGTTCAGGAAGATCACCGGGCCGAGTTCGCGCAGCTGCTTGGTCACCCAGAGCCCGACATCGGTCGCCCCGGCGATGAGCGTCGCGTCGGGATGCTTCTCGTAAAGCGCGGCCAGCGCGTCCGACCCTGTTGGAGCAAAGGAGGGCTGCGCCCCCTCTTTCTTCAGGAAGGGGGGCTCTGCCCCCCGGCCTCCGGCCTCCCCCCGGAGTATTTCGGAAGAGATGAAGGACTGGTCGCGCGCCAGCCAGTCCGGGGCGGGCGCGGTTTCGGCGGCCTTCGCGGCACGGATGATCGGTGCATAGCCGGTGCAGCGGCAGAGATTGCCCGCAAGCTGCACGTCGTGGTCGGTGGCGCCATTGGCATGGGCGGCCACCATCGACATGACGAAACCCGGCGTGCAGAACCCGCATTGCGAGCCGTGGTGATCCACCATCGCCTGCTGCACGGGATGCAGCGCGCCATCCTCGGCCACGCCTTCGACCGTGCGCAGCGCCTTGCCCTGCAGCTGCGGCAGGAACAGGATGCAGGCGTTGAGCGCCTTTGCACCTTCACCATCGCTGACCATAACGGTGCAGGCGCCGCAATCGCCCTCGTTGCAGCCTTCTTTCGTGCCGGTCAGGCCGCGCTCCTCGCGCAGCCAGTCAAGCAGCGTGACCGTGGGGTCCACGTCATGCAAGCTGACGCTCTCTCCGTTGAGAAGAAAGGTGATGTCCATTGGACCAGATCCGTCGCGTTACCCTGTTGGGGCCCGATGCGCCCGCTTCGATGCGACGTAGAAGCGGGCGGGCCGTTTGTTGCCGGAAAGGTTAGAAAGCCACGCGGGCCTCTGGCAAGGGAAACTGCGGCGTGACCGCGCGGAGAGGAGACAACCTGTCGCGGCCGGGTCGCGCTATGCCTTAGTATTCAGCGCTTTACTCCCCCTGCGCGCAGAGGTCGCGCGAAACAGCTTCAAACGGAAACGAAGAATTGGAAAGGCCTTCGCGACGCGCAGGCACCCTTCCGCCGCAGCGCGCACAAGAGTAACCTGCCCGCATGAGCAGTTCCCCCCGATTCATCCACCTTCGCACCCATACCGAGTATTCCCTTCTCGAAGGCGCCGTGCGGCTCAAGAAGCTGCCCGGTCTCTGCGAGAAGATGGAGATGCCGGCGGTGGCGATCACAGACACCAACTCGATGTTCGCCGCGCTGGAGTTTTCCGTGACGCTTTCGGGCGCGGGGATCCAGCCGATCATCGGCTGCCAGGTGGATCTCGCCCATGTCGAGACGCGGCCCGGCGACCGACCCGCCGCGCCCGCGCCCATCGTGCTGCTGGCGCAGTCCGAAGCGGGATACGAGAACCTGATGAAGCTCTCGTCCTGCCTCTACGTGGCCAAGCCGGGCGAGATCCCGCATGTCACGCTGGCGGAACTGGAGGCGCGCGCCGAGGGGCTCATTTGTCTTTCGGGCGGGCCGGACGGGCCGGTGGGGCGGCTGTTGCGCGCGGGCCAGCGCCCGGCCGCCGAGGCGCTGGTCGACCGGCTGGCGGGGATGTTTCCCGACCGGCTCTACATCGAGTTGCAACGCCATCCGGGCGAGGACGGGCTGCCCGAGGCCGAACAGCTTTCCGAGCGCGGCCATGTCGAAATGGCCTATGCCAAGGCGCTGCCGCTGGTGGCGACCAACGATGTCTATTTTCCGAATTCCGAGATGTACGAGGCGCATGACGCGCTCATCTGCATCGCCGAGGGCGCCTATGTCGACCAGGCCGACCCGCGCCGCCGGCTGACGCCACAGCATTATTTTAAGTCCCAGCAGGAGATGGCGACGCTTTTCGCCGACCTGCCCGAGGCGCTGGAGAATACCGTCGAGATCGCCAAACGCTGCGCCTTCATGGCCTATCGTCGAGACCCGATCCTGCCCAAATTCGCCGATGACGAGGTCGAGGAACTGCGCCGGCAGGCCAACGAGGGTCTGCAGGAACGGCTCAAGGTCATTCCCCACGCGGTCAGCCCCGAGGATTACCAGAAGCGGCTCGATTTCGAGCTTGGGATCATCGAGGGGATGGGCTTCCCCGGCTACTTCCTGATCGTTGCGGATTTCATCAAATGGGCCAAGGACCACGACATTCCCGTGGGTCCGGGGCGCGGCTCGGGCGCGGGCTCGCTCGTGGCCTATGCGCTGACCATCACCGACCTTGATCCCTTGCGCTATTCGCTGCTCTTCGAACGCTTTCTCAACCCCGAACGTGTCTCGATGCCCGATTTCGACATCGACTTCTGCATGGACCGGCGCGAGGAGGTGATCCGCTATGTTCAGCAGAAATACGGGCGCGACAAGGTGGGCCAGATCATCACCTTCGGCGCGCTTCTGTCCAAGGCCGCCGTGCGCGATATCGGGCGCGTGCTGCAGATGCCCTATGGCCAGGTCGACCGCCTGTCCAAGATGATCCCGGTCGAAGGGGTCAAGCCCGTCTCGATCGAGAAGGCGCTGCAGGACGAGCCCCGCCTGGCCGAGGAGGCCCGGCGCGAAGAGGTAGTGGATCGCCTTCTCACCTATGGCCAGCAGGTCGAGGGGCTCCTCCGCAACGCCTCGACCCATGCCGCGGGCGTGGTGATCGGCGACCGTCCGCTGGACGCGCTGGTGCCGCTCTACCAGGATCCGCGCTCGGACATGCCCGCGACCCAGTTCAACATGAAATGGGTGGAACAGGCGGGTCTGGTGAAGTTCGACTTCCTCGGCCTGAAAACCCTCACCGTCATCCAGAACGCGCTCGACCTGATCCTGAAATCGGGCCGCAACCTGCACGAAGCCGCAGATGGCCGCCTGCTCTACGAACCCGCGCCGGGCGGCGAGAACCAGATGAACCTCATCCCACTGGATGACGAGGCGACATACCAGCTCTACTCCGCCGCCAAGACCGTCGCCGTGTTCCAGGTGGAAAGCTCGGGCATGATGGATGCGCTCAAGCGCATGAAACCCACCTGCATCGAGGATATCGTGGCCCTCGTGGCGCTCTACCGGCCCGGCCCGATGGAGAACATCCCCACCTATTGCGAGGTCAAGAACGGCCAGCGCCAGATCGCCTCGGTCCACCCGCTGATCGACCATATCCTGGAAGAGACGCAGGGCATCATCGTCTATCAGGAACAGGTGATGCAGATCGCGCAGGTGATGGCGGGCTACAGCCTCGGCGGCGCGGACCTTCTGCGCCGTGCGATGGGCAAGAAGATCAAGGAGGCGATGGACGCCGAGCGCCCCAAGTTCGAAAAGGGCGCGGCCGAAAACGGCGTGGACCGGAAAAAGGCCACCGAGGTCTTCGACCTTCTGGAAAAATTCGCCAATTACGGCTTCAACAAGTCGCACGCCGCCGCCTATGCCGTGGTCTCCTACCAGACCGCTTGGCTCAAGGCGAACCACCCGGTGGAGTTCATGGCCGGCGTCATGAACTGCGACATCCACCTCACCGACAAGCTGGGCGTCTATTTCGAAGAGGTGCGCAAGGGCCTCTCCCTGCCCTGGGTGCCGCCCTGCGTGAACCGTTCGCTCGCCACGTTCGACGTGGTCGATGGCCAACTTGTCTATGCCTTGGGCGCGCTCAAGAATGTGGGCGTCGAGGCGATGAACCTCGTCGTGCGCGGCCGCCGGACGGACACGGGCGACCGGCCCTTCGTCAACCTCTACGATCTGGCCCGCCGGGTGGACCTCAAGCGGGTCGGCAAGCGCCCTCTCGAGATGATGGCCCGCGCCGGTGCCTTCGACCAGCTCGACGGCAACCGCCGCCGCGTGTTCGAAAGCCTCGACGCGCTGGTGCAATATTCCGCCGCCGTGCATGACCAGCAGAATTCCGACCAGGTCTCCTTGTTCGGCGATGCGGGTGACGACCTGCCCGAACCGCGCCTCGCCCAGGTGCCCGACTGGCTGCCCGCCGAACGGCTGAGCGAGGAATTCAAGGCCGTTGGCTTCTACCTCTCCGGCCACCCGCTCGACGATTACATGGGACCGCTCAAGCGCAAGGGTGTGCTGACGCTGGAGGAGGTCGAGCACAAGGCCCGCTCCGGCCCCATCGTCGCCAAGATGGCCGGTGTCGTCGCCGGCCGGCAAGAGCGCAAATCCGCCCGCGGCAACCGCTTCGCCTTCGTCCAGATGAGCGATCCGTCCGGCGCCTACGAGGTCACGCTGTTTTCCGAGGCGCTCGAGAAGTCCCGCGACTTCCTCGAAACCGGCGCCAAGGTGATCCTGATGGCCGAGGCCACGCTCGAGGCCGATCAGCTGAAACTTCTGGGCCGCAGCGTCGGACCCGTCGACATGGCGGTCGCCGATGCAGGCACGGCCGGGCTGCGCATCTATCTCGACCAGCCTGGCGTCTTGCCCACGGTGGCGCGCGTCCTGGAAGAGGCAGCAGGGGCTGCGCGCGGCGCGGCCCGAGGGCCGATCCAGCTCTGCCTGCTGGGCCCCGGCCTGCCCGGCGATGTCGAGATGGATCTGGGTCAGGACTTCCCGATCAGCCCTCAGATCAAGGGCGCGATCAAGTCGCTGGACGGCGTGATGTCGGTCGAGGAGCTGTAAGCCTGCTCAATCCTTTTTCAGGGGCAAGTCAATAGTAACGCAGGTTCCGGGCTCATTGTTGGATATATCCAGTTGCGCCCCCATCGACTGCGTCAGCGATAGCACGATCGACCCGCCGACGCCCGCGCGCCCTTCTTCGCCGCGCGTGTCGAGCGTCCCGTCAATCGCTTCCGCCCGACGGCTTTGTGCCTCGACGCTCATCGCCTCGAAAGGCCAGTCGCTGCCTTCGGGCAGGCCCTTGCCGTCATCGGACACGATCAGACGCACGCCCCCATCCTCGCGATGGCGGAAATCGATTGCCACGCTGCCGCTTTCGCGCCCTTCGAATGCGTGTTCCAGGGCATTTGTCATGAGCTCAGACAACAACAGGCCCAACCGCGCAGCCTGTTCGATGGGCAGGCGGATTTCCTCCCATGTCGTGTTCACCCGGACGGCCGATCGCCCCTCGAGCGAAGAGATGACAGAGACGATCTTGCTGAGATAGGCTCCCGCCCAGATCTCGTCGTCCTTGCCATGCCCGGCCCCCGTGTCCAGCAGTTCTTCGTAGAGCAAGGCCAGGCTTTCGATCCGGCGCGCGATCGCGTGGAATGAATCCGGCGTCACCTTGCGCCGCGCCTGCATCCGGATCATCGAAACGATCATCGACAGGTGGTTTTTCACCCGGTGCTGCAACTCGCGCAGCAGATGCAGGGATTCGGGCGTCTGGCTTTCTGCCTCCTCGCCCGAGATGTCCCGTTGAACGCCGAAAAAGGCCGACACCTCGCCTGTGTGGTCATGGATCGGCGAGACGACCAGCAGGTTGCGGAACGGGCTGCCATCCGCCTTGTAATTCGTCAGCGTGACCTCGAACTCTTCCGCCCGAGCAAGCCCGTCGCGGATACGTTGCACCTGCTCGGGCTCGGTCTTTTCTCCCTGAAGGAACCGGCAATTGCGTCCGATCGCAAATTCGCGGCTGTAAAGCGTAATTCGCTGGAAAGCGTCGTTGACATAAGTGATCGGGTTGTCGTCTGCCTGCGCATCCGTGAGGACGATTGAAACCGGCATTCTTTCCACGGCGGTTCGCAGATCCCTGTCCGTCTTTTGATCCGGAGTCATCTTTCGGCTTTCCCCCTTTCACTCGTACACCCTTGATTTTATCCAATCTCGTGCGCCTGATCCAGCGGGCAACGCATATGTCCCGAAAAGGTTTTGTACAAAACGGAAATTTCTGGCTTTGACCTGTGTACAAAACGGTCAAAACGCGGTCCGGTTCAGTAATGTGGCGGCCGCTCATCCCCCAGAACGACCCCGCCCGACCCCTCCTGCTGGCGCGCCGCCTCGCGCTCCATCAGCAGGTGAACCCGCCGCGTCAACCGGTCGATCTCGGTCTGCTGTCGTGCCATGACCTCGCTCATCTCGTCCACCGCACGGGTCAGGTGGGCGATGCGTTCTTCCAGGTGCTGCATGGTTTCGGCCCTTGTTTTGTTGGTGTTCCGGCGCAACGTCACGCTTGCCACGACGCGGACCGCTTGTCGACACTCGCCGAAAAGGGAGACCACCATGACCGTCACCATCGAGCGCGCCGAGGGCGTCACCACCATTACCATCGCCCGCCCCGCCCTGCGCAACGCGGTGGACCCCGACACCGCCGAACGGCTCTACCATGCCTTCCTTGCCTTCGACACCGACCCCGAACAGCACGTCGCCATCCTGACCGGAGCCGAAGGGGCGTTCTGCGCGGGGTTCGACCTCAAGGCCGCGGGTGCCGGGATGTCGGATAAGTGGTTGGACAAACTTGATATTCCAGAGGGATGGACCGACCCCGCAGCCGATCCCAGGCCGGGTCCGATGGGCCCCTCGCGGCTGATGCTGTCCAAGCCGGTGATCGCCGCGATCGAGGGGCATGCGGTCGCGGGCGGCATGGAACTGGCCGCGTGGTGCGACATGCGCGTGATGGCCGAGGGGGCGGTGACGGGCGTCTTCTGCCGCCGCTGGGGCGTTCCGCTGATCGACGGCGGCACGGTGCGCCTCCCGCAAATCCTGGGGCAAGGGCGGGCAAACGACCTGATCCTCACGGGCCGCCCCGTCGAGGCGGAGGAAGCGTTGCGGCTTGGCTTTGCCAACCGCGTCTGCGCTCAGGGTGAAGCCCTTGAAACTGCGTTGGAAATAGCGCGGGGCCTTACCCGCTTTCCGCAAGCCTGCATGCTGGCAGACCACCTGTCGGCGCGGATGCCGCCCGCGGACCTTGCCGACGCGCTGCGCCGCGAGTGGCGCTCGGCCGCGGCTTTCGCCGCCGAAGGAAAGGCAGGGGCGGCCCGCTTTGCCGCCGGAAAGGGTCGCGGCGGTGATTTCAGCGATATATGACCCGGTCAGATCCAGTTCACCGTGCAACCGATCCGCTCGAAGAACATCATCATGTCTTCGCGCGGCATGGCTACGGTCCGGTCGTTGACAAGCGGGTGCATGTAGATCACCTCGGCCTCCTGCGCGGCTGCGTCCATGTAGAACTGCACCCCTTGATCTACCCCGGTGACCATCGCCAGCGGGCTGACAGCCCCCGGCCGGATACCCAGATGCTGTATCAACCGGTCCGCCGACCCGAAGGAGAGATTATTCGCCCCCAGCGACGCAGCAAGCGCCTTGAGGTCGATCTCGCGCGATTGTTCCAGCGTCACCAGATAGTTGCGTTTCTTCTTGTCGCGCAGGTAGAGGTTCTTGAGCCGCAGCGCATTCTCCCCCGGCACCATGAACTGATCCTCGACGGCCTTGGCGTCCTCGACCGTGCGCAGCGGGACGTGTTCATGCAGGCGGTATCCGAGCCCCCATTCGTCGAGCCGCGCCAGAAGCGCGTCGGAACTGAGCGGCAGGCTGTCCTGATGGCTTGATGATGCGTCCATGATATCCTCCGGTTCGTCGATCTCTCCCCTGCCCCCTCGTGCCCGTCTGCGCAAGCCCCGCAGGCTTGACTTCGCACCCCGTCGCGCGTAACGAGCACGGCAACTATCCGGAAGCGTCACACCTTCCGGTCCCGTGAGTCGTTCAGGGATCGCCCCCCACCAGCGCGTTGCGCCCGTGGGGGCAAAGCCATTTGGCCGCATCCCATCCGCCGCGCGGGGTTTGAGAAACCGTCACATCGTCCCTAGTTTGGGGACGCCACAGCAACCGGCAAAGGAGCCAAGAGGGCCATGTTTGAAAATCTCTCCGAACGCCTCTCCGGCGTCTTTGACCGCCTGACCAAGCAGGGCGCGCTGTCTGACGAGGACGTCAAGACCGCGCTGCGCGAGGTGCGTGTCGCCCTGCTCGAAGCGGACGTGTCGCTGCCGGTGGCGCGCGACTTCGTCAAGAAGGTGCAGGAACAGGCGACAGGCCAAGCCGTCACCCGCTCGGTCACGCCGGGCCAGCAGGTCGTCAAGATCGTGCATGACGCGCTTGTCGACGTGCTGCGTGGCGAAGAAGAGCCCGGCAAGCTCAAGATCGACAACCCGCCCGCGCCGATCCTGATGGTCGGCCTTCAGGGCGGCGGCAAGACCACAACGACCGGCAAGATCGCCAAGCGCCTGAAGGAACGCGAGGGCAAGAAGGTTCTTCTCGCCTCGCTCGACATCTATCGCCCGGCCGCGATGGACCAGCTGGCCGTTCTTGGAACGCAGATCGGTGTCGACACCCTGCCCATCGTGCCGGGACAGAAACCGGTGGACATCGCGCGGCGCGCCAAGCAGCAGGCGGCACTCGGCGGCTACGATGTCTACATGCTCGATACCGCAGGTCGCCTTCAGATCGACGAAGTCCTGATGAAGGAGGTCGAGGATGTCCGCGACGTCGTCTCACCACGCGAGACCCTGCTGGTCGTCGACGGCCTGACCGGCCAGGTCGCCGTCGAGGTGGCCGAGGAGTTCGATGCCAAGATCGGCATTTCGGGCGTCGTCCTGACCCGCATGGATGGCGACGGACGCGGCGGTGCTGCCCTGTCGATGCGCGCGGTGACCGGCAAGCCCATCCGCTTCGTGGGCCTGGGCGAGAAGATGGACGCGCTCGAAACCTTCGAGCCCGAGCGCATCGCGGGCCGCATCCTTGGCATGGGCGACATCGTGGCCCTCGTCGAGAAGGCGCAGGAGACCATCGAGGCCGAACAGGCCGAGAAGATGATGAAGCGCATGATGAAGGGTCATTTCAACATGAATGACCTGAAGATGCAGCTTGAGCAGATGCTTCAGATGGGCGGCATGCAGGGCATGATGCAGATGATGCCGGGCATGGGAAAGATGGCCAAGCAGGTCGAGGAGTCCGGCATGGATGACACCGTCATTCGCCGCCAGATCGCGCTGATCCAGTCGATGACCAAGAAGGAGCGCGCCAATCCCCAGCTTCTCCAGGCCAGCCGCAAGAAGCGGATCGCGGCCGGCGCCGGGATGGAGGTTTCGGATCTCAACAAGCTTCTCAAGATGCACCGCCAGATGGCGGACATGATGAAGAAGATGGGCAAGATGGGCAAAGGCAAGATGCTGAAACAGGCCATGTCCGGCATGTTCGGCAAGGGCGGCCCCGGCCCCGAGGAGATGGCGCAGGGCATGGACCCCAAGGCGCTGGAGGCTGCCGCCAAGGCGATGGGTCGCGGCAAGGGCGGCCTGCCCGGCATGGGCGGCGGCATGGCCCTGCCCCCGGGATTGAGCGGGTTCGGCAAGAAGAAGTGACCGCGATGCAGCCCCTTTCCCTGAACATTCCGGCCATCGAGACCGAACGGCTGATCCTCCGCGCGCCCGGCGAAGCGGATTTCGAGGCCGAAGCGGAGTTCTACGCCTCGGACGCGTCTCGCTTTGTCGGGGGGCCGAAGCGGCCGGACGAGACCTGGCGCTCGCTCGCGGGAATGATCGGACATTGGGTGATGCGCGGCTACGGGTTCTGGGGCGTGGATGACAAGGAGTCCGGCACCTATCTTGGCCATGTCGGGCTTTGGAACCCGCATGGCTGGCCCGAGCCGGAGATCGGCTGGGCCTTGATGTCCCATGCGACCGGCCGCGGTTATGCCACCGAGGCGGCGCGCGCCGCCCGCGCCCATGCCTATGACGTGCTGGGCTGGCCCACCGCGATCTCGCTGATCGATCCCGACAATGCCGCCAGCCAGGCCGTGGCACGGCGGCTGGGCGCGGCATACGAGGACAGGTTCGTCCACCCGCAATTCGGGACGATGGAGATCTGGCGCCACCCCGCCCCCGATCTGCGGAAGGATGCGGTATGACCGGCACGAACATCCCCGTGATCGAAACCCGGCGCCTGGTCCTGCGCGGCCCCGAGCCCGAGGATTACCCGAATTTCAAGGCCACCTTCACCAGCTACCGCGCGCGGTTCATGGGCGGGCCGCTGAATACCTATGAGTCGTGGATGCTCTATGCCGCCGAGATCGGCCATTGGGAGATCCGCGGCTATGGCATGTGGATGATCCACGACAAGCAGAGCGACGCGACCTATGGCATGGCTGGCGGCTGGAAACCCGCCGGCTGGCCCGAGGCCGAGATAGCATGGGTGATCTGGCCCGACGCGGCCGGCAAGGGGTATGCCCTGGAAGCGACACATGCAGCACGTGCATGGTTCTACCGTGAGCGCGGCTGGGAAACGGCGGTCAGCTATATCGACCCCAAGAACCTCGACTCGATCCGGCTGGCCGAACGGCTGGGGGCTAAAAAAGACGCGGAAGCCGCCACCATCGACGGCAGTGACGCGGTCTATCGCCACCCGTCGCCCGCACAACTCGACGGTACGCAACTGGCGCATGGCATCGACATGGAGATCGCCCATTATGCCGACCCGCTCTTCAAACCGAAAGGATGGGCCCTTGACTGAGACCCTCTCCGATCCCGTCGCCCGTGCGGCAGAGCTTCTCAAGGGCCATCGCGAAAGCATCGACCGGCTGGACGCGATCCTCGTCTATACGCTGGGTGAGCGGTTCAAGCACACCCAGGCCGTGGGCAAGCTCAAGGCCCAGCATGACCTTCCCCCGTCCGATCCCGCGCGCGAGGCCGCGCAGATCGCACGGCTTGAAGACCTGGCGGTTCAGGCCGATCTGGACCCCGAATTCGCCAAGAAGTTCCTGAACTTCATCATCGCTGAAGTGATTCAGCACCACAAGAAACACCAATCGTAGGCGAGGTTCACCCCGCCGCCCCCGCCATTCAAAGGAGAACACAAAATGGCAATGAAAATCCGCCTGGCCCGTGGTGGCTCGAAAAAGCGTCCCTTCTACCGCATCGTCGCCGCCGACTCGCGCATGCCGCGCGACGGCCGCTTCATCGAGAAGCTGGGTATCTACAACCCGCTCCTGCCCAAGGACAGCGAAGACCGCGTGAAGATGGACATGGAGCGCATCCAGTACTGGCTGGACCAGGGCGCCCAGCCCACCGACCGGATCGCGCGCATGCTGGAAGCAGCCGGCGCCCGGGACAAGGCCGAGCGCTCCAACCCGAAAAAGGGCGCACCCGGCAAGAAAGCCCAGGAGCGCGCCGAAGAAAAGGCCGCAAAGGCCGCCGAAGCAGCCGAAGCCACCGAAGAGTAAGCCCAAGGGGCCGCGGATCAGTCGCGCCCCCGCCGGTTGGCCATACTCTCGATGCGGTTCCGCATCGGAGTTTCGTACGAGGCAGCGCATGCGCTGCCTCGTTTCGTTTTCGCGTGACGCGTCCTTTGCGGCGCAGTATGGATCGATCCGACATGACAAAAGACAGCAGCAAAGAACTGGTTTGCGTCGGCGCGGTCGCCGGCTCCTTCGGGGTGCGCGGCGAAGTGCGCCTGAAAAGCTTCTGCGCCGAACCCGAGGACATCGCTCTCTATTCACCTCTGACCGACGAGACTGGTGCCGAACGCATTCCGGTTGTCATCACGCGGGCGATCAAGAACGGCTTTGCGGCCCGTCTGGGCGGGATCGAGACCAAGGAAGAGGCCGATGCGGCCCGCGGCCTGCGGCTGTTCGCGCGGCGCGAACAACTGCCCACCTTGCCCGATGACGAGTTCTATCACGCCGACCTGATCGGTCTGGAGGTCTATGACACCGGAGGCACCTTGTTGGGCCAGGTGCGGTCCGTGCTCAACCACGGTGCCTCGGACCTTCTCGAAATTCACGGCCCCGGCCTGAAATCGACGGTTCTGCTTCCCTTTACCCATGAGGCGGTGCCGACGGTCGACCTCTCCCGGGGTCGCCTCGTCGCCGATCCACCCGAAGGGTTGTTCTGAGCACCCAACGGAACCCGCCTCGGCGGGGCGCGTTCCTCTCCGACAACTTGATCACGCAAAGGAGAGATCTCGGATGCTCGAATGGATTCTCATACTTCTGGCCGTCGCCGCAATCGCGGCCATGCTGGGCTTTGGCCGGCTCTCCGGAATGGCGCTGTCGGGCGCCAAGATCCTCGTGATCATCGCGCTGGTGCTTTTCCTGCTCATGCTGCTGGGTGTCTTCGCCATCGCCTGAGGCCGATTTCAGGATTTGCATGGGCGCGGCTTTCGCATAAGACGCGCCCATGTCCGATGATCCCGTTTCCAAACCTGCCCGATCCCATGCCCGCAAGGCGATCCGCCCGGTTCTTCAACCGCGAGAACTGATCACCTCCACCCCCGATCTGCATGGGGTGTGGAAGGCCAAGATCATCACGCTTTTCCCCGGCGCCTTTCCCGGTGTGCTGGGCGAAAGCCTGACCGGTCGCGCGTTGCAAGACGGGTTGTGGCAGCTGGAGACCATCGACCTGCGCCCCTTCGGCGTCGGAAAGCATCGCAACGTGGACGACACGCCCGCTGGCGGGGGTGCAGGGATGGTCCTGCGCGCGGATGTGCTGGGCGCTGCAATCGATCACGCGACAGAGGGCACGCACGGCAACTGGCCCCTCGTCTATCTCAGCCCGCGCGGCAAGCCGATGGATCAGGCGATGATGCGCCGGTTCGCGCGATGTGACGGGATCACGCTCCTGTGCGGGCGGTTCGAGGGGGTCGACCAGCGGGTTCTGGATCACTACGCGATCGAAGAGGTTTCGCTGGGCGATTTCGTGATGACCGGGGGCGAGATCGCAGCCCAGGCGCTGATCGACGCCACGGTGCGGCTGATCCCGGGCGTGTTGGGCAACGAGGCCTCGACGGAGGAAGAGAGCTTTACCTCCGGTCTTCTTGAACATCCGCAATATACCCGCCCCGCCGAATGGCAGGGTCGCGCGATCCCCGAGGTTCTGATGTCGGGCCATCACGGTCGCGTGGCGCAATGGCGTCAGCAGATGGCCGAGGAGATCACCAAGGAACGCCGCCCGGACCTCTGGACGGCGTATCAGACGAAGGAGGGCTGATCGTCAGCGCCGCGAGATCTGTCCGGCCTTCCAGCGCAGCCAGATCTCGGCCGAATCGTGGAAGACGTTGATGTCGACCTTGCCCTCGATCCCCGGCACCAGCCCCGTGCCGGTATATTGCCAGAAAGTCCAGAACGCCCCCGGATAGACCTGGCGTGGATGCCCTGCGACCGACCGCAACCAGAACTCGGTCCCGCGCAACCGCCCGATGCCGGTCTCGCGGTAGAAGTCGATGGTCGTGTAGAGAATGGGCCGACGTCCATAATGCGCCTCGAGCATGTCGAGGAAGATCTCCGCCTCGGCGCGCACAGTCTCTCCGGGGGGCCGTTTCTTGCAGGTGGGCGAAAACGGGTTCCACTCCATGTCGAGCACATGCGGCAGGTCGGCGCCGCGCGGCACGTTACGGATGAACCAGCGCGCCTGCTCCGCCGCCGGGCGGCAGAAATAGAAGAAATGGTAGGCGCTCCAGGGAACGCCTGCCGCTCGCGCCCCGCGACGGTACTCATGGAATTTCGGATCGATCATGTCGCCGCCTTCGGTCGCCTTGATGAAGGCGAAGCTGACCCCGGCGCTGCGGGCACGGGCCCAATCGATCTCACCCTGCCAGCGGGAAATGTCGATCCCGTGGATCGGATAGGACTCGGGCCCTCGCCCCTCCCACGAATGCGGAGCGGCATCCCCGAAATCAGGGTAGGTCACGAGTGACGACACGGCCGCCCGACCGGTCGACGCGGCCGGAACCGCCGGAATGTCGGGCGCCGGTTCGCGCCGCCCACAGGCGGTGGCCAGCAGACACAGGGCGATCAGCAGAAAGCGGCGCACGAGCGAACTCCTTTTGCAGGGGCCGTTCAGATGTGACAGAAGGCGAAGGCCCCTGCCAAGGCCCGCCATCCACGGCCACGGCATGATGCGCGGTCTCCCGCCGTCGGAAAGGGCTTGATCCTCGCTGCGAAACACCCTATGCCGCGCAGGTCCGGTTCCGCGCACGCGGCTCCGGGCAATAGCGGTTTGTTGCGATCAAGAAGCGCGCGCTTTCTTCGGCGGGTGCATCGGTCTGGCGGAACCGCCCCGAAAAGGAACAGCCGATCCGACCTCTGGCGGGCTGCGCGATGCAGGACCCGGTGAAGACCAGGAGCTCTCGGTCAGCATCACCTTCGTGGAGCAACCACGAGCATTAGGAGAATTTGCGATGAACCTGATCGCACAGCTCGAGGCGGAACAGATTGCCGCCCTGGGGAAAGATATCCCCGACTTCAAGGCAGGCGACACCGTGCGCGTCGGCTACAAGGTGACCGAAGGGTCGCGTACCCGTGTGCAGAACTACGAAGGCGTCTGCATCAGCCGCAAGAACGGCGAAGGCATCGCCGGATCCTTCACCGTTCGCAAGATCTCGTTCGGCGAGGGCGTGGAGCGTGTGTTCCCCCTCTACTCGACCAATATCGACAACATCACCGTCGTGCGCCGCGGCAAGGTTCGCCGCGCCAAGCTGTACTACCTGCGCTCGCGCCGCGGCAAGTCGGCCCGGATCGCAGAGGTCAGCAACTACAAGCCCAAGTCGGGCGCCGAAGCGTAAGGACCGGAGCCATGAAAAAAGATATCCATCCCGATTACCACCTCATCGACGTCAAGCTGACCGATGGCACCGTGGTCCAGATGAAATCGACCTGGGGCAGCGAAGGCGACAGCCTGGCGCTGGAGATCGACCCCTCCTCGCACCCGGCCTGGACCGGTGGCTCCTCGCGCCTGATGGACGCCGGCGGCCGCGTGTCGAAGTTCAAGAAGAAATACGAAGGCCTGGGCTTCTGAGCCTTTCGCCTTTTGCGAACCATCCGACGCCGCCCCTCGGGGCGGCGTCCCGCGTTTCGGGGGTTACTGCCCCCAGCCCTGCCCCCCCTGCATGGTCGGACCGCCCGCCTGTTTCCACGCCGCCAGCCCGCCGCGATACCACAGCACGTTGCGATAGCCGAGATTGATCGCGCGCAAGGCTGCATTGTAGGACATCCAGCACTCGATCGAGGCACAGTAGAAGATCAGCGGCACCTCCTGGTTGCCCTGCGTTGCCTGTTGGAGGAACTGACCGAACATCTGCTGGGTCTGGTCTTGAAAATGGCCTGGCGAGGACGCCTGTACCGCAGGGATCGCGCCGGGGAGCGTCTCGCCACTGCCGAGCACATCGAAGAGCAGGTAGGGCGTCTGTTGCGACTGCACGAGTTCGACGACCCCCTTCGTGGTGATGATCTGCCCGCCGGGGATCGATGCCGGGGTGCGCCCGTGCATCTGGCCCGCATGAAGCTCTTGCGTGGCCGGGATCCCGAAATCCTGCTTCTCATATTGCGCCAACTGGTCGAGCGGATTGCTTCCCTGCTGACCGGTTTGCCCTTGCCCTATCTGGCCCTGGCCGTATCCCTGTTGGCCCATCTGGCCCTGGCCGTACCCTTGCTGACCCATCTGGCCCTGGCCATACCCTTGCTGGCCCATCTGGCCCTGGCCGTACCCTTGCTGACCCATCTGGCCCTGGCCATACCCTTGCTGACCCATCTGGCCCTGGCCGTACCCTTGCTGACCCATCTGGCCTTGCTGCTGGCCCTGCTGGCCGAACTGACCCTGCTGGACCGGCTGATTGAAGCTGTTCTGCGCCCAGCCTGCCGGGGCGGCAAGCATCAGTACGGCGGTCCATCCGAAAATCCGTTTCACGAAATATCCTCCTATTGCGTCACGTCGAGACGCTGGCCAAGCATGTTCAGGTCGGCCGGATTGAAATTGTCGTCATCGGTCAGGATGAAGGTCCCGTCATTCATCTGCCAGGCGTTGCGATACCCGCTGTCCAACTCGACCATGCCGCCGGTGGTGGGATCATTGTAGGTTTCGTAACCGCCGTAATATTCGCTGGTCTCGCGGTCACCGCGCGCGCGGATCCGCCCTCGGTTCTGATAGCCTTCGTGGATGATGTCGCTGATCTCGCTGTTCGTGCGAGACACGATGCGGCTTCGATCCATCGCGCCCTTGGCATTCTGCCGGTCGATCACTTGGTGATGCTGCGCGATGCGGCGGGACCATTCGGGATCGGGCGTGATCGAACGACGGATCAACTCCACCGTTCGCAGATCAAGCTGCCCGTCGGGCGCCACGGCCCCGAACCCCGGCAGCGAGGAGCCGCCCGCGACACGCACCCCCGGCATCCCGTAGGAGCCCTGAACCTCGGTCACCCAGCCCATCATCACGACGGCGATCGAGGCACGCATCTCGCGCCCCTTGTCCTGAAAGGCGATCAGCACCTCGCCGGCATCGACGGTCGCGGTCATGCTCATGCCATAGCCATAATCTGTGCGCCCGCTCTTGAGGCCCGAGTCCCGCACCAGGTCGGGCCTCGGGCGGTAGTCGAGGATGCGCCCTTGCGGCAACACCACCGAGCTGATCCATTGCAGCAGACCCCGCGCGTCCCGAATTGTCTTCTGCGGGCAACCGCGCCAGTCGGATTGCTCCACCCATCGGACCATCGGCAGCAGGAACACGCCCTGCGTTTCGTCCGGTGAGCCTGCCTGCCATTCGTAATTGTAGCCATAAGGGTTGCACGTATCCTGCGGCGTCCAGATCACCCCACCCTTGGCGATCCAGCCCGCGGGGATCATGACCCGCGCCGCAGGCATCGGCTGACCGAACCCGGACGCATCCACGACCGGCACGAGTTGCGTGCGAAGACCGGGGATCTGTCCCTGTTGCTGAGCATGCAGCGGCAGGCAGAGCAGACAGAAGAAAAGCATGGCAACGCCCCCGATCACCCTGCTCACAGGTCGCATGATACGCATCCCGTCACTCATGAACTCCAAACCGCATGAACCTATCATACCGCAGATGGCCGATTCCCCCTAGTTTGCAGTGTAGAGGTGGCACAGTCCGGATGCGTTTCCCCTTGCAAGGGTGCTTTCCGTTGCAATGCCCCCAAGATGTGGTACGGGATGAAGGCATCAGCCGCAGCAAGACGGCCGCAAGGGAACGGGCATGGCGCATATCATCGTCGTGGGGAACGAAAAGGGCGGAGCGGGCAAGTCCACCGTTTCGATGCATGTGGCGACCGCGCTGTCGCGGCTGGGTCACAAGGTCAGCACGCTGGACCTCGACCTGCGCCAGCGCAGCCTGGGTCGCTATTTCGACAACCGTGTTGCTTTCCTGAAGAAGGCGAACCTCTCGCTTCCAACTCCACGCCATCACAACCTGCCCGAGATCGACCCTTCCTCGCTGGGACCGGGTGAGAACATCTATGATCACCGGCTTTCCGCGGCCGTGGCCGAACTGGAGGCCGACAGCGACTTCATTCTGATCGACTGTCCCGGTTCGCATACGCGCTTGAGCCAGGTGGCGCACTCGCTGGCCGATACGCTGATCACGCCGCTCAACGACAGTTTCGTGGATTTCGACCTGCTGGCACGGATCGATTCCGGCGGCGAAAAGATCCTCGGCCCCTCGATCTATTCCGAGATGGTCTGGAACGCGCGGCAACTGCGCGCCCAGGCCGGGCTGAAACCCATCGACTGGATCGTTGTCCGCAACCGCGTCGGGACGCAGCGCATGGTCAACAAGCAAAAGATGGAGCGCGCGATCACCATGCTGTCCAGGCGCATCGGCTTCCGCATCGCCCCGGGCTTCTCCGAGCGCGTCATCTTTCGCGAACTGTTCCCACGCGGGCTGACCCTGCTCGATCTCAAGGATATCGGGGTGCGCCAGCTCAACATCTCGAACATCGCGGCCCGGCAGGAGTTGCGAGACATGATGAAGGAACTCAAGCTGCCGGGCGTCGAGGTCCGGTTCTAGGTCGGCCATGGCAGACGCCTCCGTTAATGGCCGGCGACGTCTTCTGACGATCGCCGCACTGGCGACCCTGGAATTGCTGGCAATCATTATCGTCTATCAGGTCATGGCCTCGATCGAGTGTCGCCTGACCGAGATGGAACTGGCCTGCCGGGCCTTGCGGTCGATGACCGCGCGGGGACTGGCCGTGCTCACGGCGCTGGCGTTGTTCTTCTGGCTCCGGCGGACCTCCTTCCACCGGCTGGCGGGGCTGGTGGCCGTCTGGCCCGGAGCGCCGGGCTGGTGGGTTCTGCATGTGGTGGGACTGGCGCTCATATTCCTGCCACTTCCGCTTTTCGGACCCGAGACGATCAATGCCCGCTTCCTGCCGAGCCTGTTGATGATGGGGATCGGCGGTCTGTGTGCCGCGCTTGGGGCCTTGCTGGCTACGGCGCGCCACGGGGCATGGACCGAATGGCTGCGCGGCGACGGGTTCCTGCTGCCGCTGGTGCTGGCCGGCGCGCTACTGGTGCCTGATCTCGCCGACAGCCTGCGGCTGCTCTGGTATCTTCAGGCGCTGACCGACGTGACCTTTGCACTGGTTTATGTCGTCCTTCTGTCCACCGGAGCCGAGGTCTGGGCCGATCTCTCCATCCACGTGATCGGCATGGACGGGTTCAACGTACAAGTCGGCAGCCCCTGTTCCGGTGTTGAAGGGATCGCGCTGATATCGATCTTCATGGCGCTTTACGCGTTGCTCATGCGCGGCGAGGTCCGGCAGGCGCGTTTCTGGCTCGTGCTCTACCCGCTTGCCCTGCTCACGAGTTGGACGTTGAACGTCCTGCGGATCGCGGTCCTGATCATGATCGGCGCGTGGGTTTCGCCGGAACATGCGCTGAACGGGTTTCATTCCTATGCGGGCTGGCTGCTCTTCACCCTTCTCGCCATCGGCGTGCTGGCGGTGGCGCATCGCTGGCGCTGGCTGCACCGCGATAGTGCCGCGCCCCAAGTTTCGCCGCCCCTGTCGCGTGATCCGATTGTTGCGCGGATCGCGCCCTTTGTCGTGATGATGATCTCCGGGCTCGTGGCGCAGGCCTTCTGGCAGGAGCCGGACGCGGGCTACCCCCTGCGGGTCGCGATGATGGTCGCCGTACTGATCTGGTGCCTTCCTGCCCTGCGCCAGATCCCCTGGAAATTCGATGGCATCGCGCTGCTCGCGGGTCTCGCCATCGGCATCGGCTGGATCGTGACCGCGCCGACAGGACTGGTCCGGTCCGAACAGGAGTTCGGCTGGATCCTCATCCGTGTCTTCGGAACGGTGGCACTGATCCCGCTGATCGAGGAGCTTTTCTTTCGCGGCTATCTGCTCGATCGGCTGGATCGTGGCGGCCTCGCGTCACGGGTGACTGCGCTGGCCCTGTCCAGCATCGCCTTTGGCCTTCTCCATGACCGTTTCATCGCGGCCAGCCTGTCGGGCCTTGTTTTCGGGCTGGTCATGCTTCGGACCAGTCGACTGGCCAGCCCGATCCAAGCGCATGTCGCGTCAAACGCAATCGTCGCCGCGTGGGCCGCGGCGACGATGACATGGACGTTGATCTGAAGCGTGAAACCGCGGTTCAGCCGCGGCGACGGCGACGAATTTCCCAGATCAGAAGCGACGCGGCCAAAACGGCCGCAATCGCCAGGAGGCCAGATGATGCGTCGATCTCGGGCACTTGCGAGTAGCTGCCGCCCGTATTGCTCGAACCGCCGGTTGTTGAGCCACCGGTATTCCAGTTGCCCAGAAACCAGTCACGCCAATGATCCCAGAAGGACGAAGAAGATTGTGCCGAGGCCCCGCTTGCACTGGCGACCAGCGCGGCAATGGCCAGAGAGGCATTTTTGAAAACGGACATCACGATCTACCCCAGATGTGTTCCAGTTTCTTCTAGCACAACCGGGACGACACGCAAATCGTCAGCGTCCTTTTGCCCGGGACACGACCCGAAACCGTCTACAGACCGGTTATTGTTTCAAATTTCGAAACACGACCTTTACAAGAGCGCGCCAAGAGTTGCATCGCTAAGGATTGAGGGGCGAATCGGCACCTATTCCATCTTTGCCAATCGCCGCAGCATCATGCGCAAGAGAGCGGCCTCGCCATTGGTGAATAGCGCGGCGAGTTGGGCATCATAGCTTTGTGCCACCTCGCGCAACTCCTTGTAGACGGCCAACCCCTGCGGCGTCAGCGTGAGTTTTTCGGAACGCCGGTCCAGATCGTCACGGGTCCGCATGAGGAAACGGCGCTCGGCCAGCTTGGCAACCGCGCGGCTTATCTTGGTCTTGTGGATACGGGCACGCTCTCCAATCTCCTTGGCGGTCAACTCGCCGTAAATCCCCAGATGGAACAGCACGCGCCACTCCGTTCGCAGCATCCCGTAGCGATTCTTGTAGACGCCCTGGAACTCCAACGAGCTTTCCTCTGCCGCCTGATTCAACAGGAACGGCAGGAAATTCCGCAGGTCGAACTCATCTTTTTCGTCGATTTCGGCGTCAGACATGGTTGTTAGTTACAAAATCAACTATTACTTCGCAAGCAGCAAACGGAGGAACGCGCAATGAACCGTCCGACAGACCCCCACACGCTGACCCAGGCGGCAACGCCCGTCGGCACGACCGAAGGATACATGCCCGGTTTCGGCAACGACTTCGAGACCGAGGCCCTTCCCGGCGCCCTGCCGCAGGGAATGAACAGCCCGCAGAAATGTAACTATGGGCTCTACGGCGAGCAGCTTTCCGGTACGGCCTTCACCGCCGAACGTCCCGAGCGGACATGGTGCTATCGAATTCGCCCCTCGGTGAAGCATTCGCACCGGTATGAGCGGATTGACCTGCCTTACTGGAAATCCGCCCCGCATGTGGTCGAGGATGTGACCTCGCTCGGCCAGTACCGCTGGGACCCGGTTCCGCATTCCGAGGAAAAGCTGACCTGGCTCACCGGCATGCGCACAATGACCACCGCAGGTGACGTGAACACGCAAGTAGGCATGGCGAGCCATATCTACCTTGTTACCGAGTCGATGGTGGACGACTATTTCTTCTCGGCGGACAGCGAGTTGCTCGTCGTTCCGCAGGAAGGCCGGCTGCGCTTTGCGACCGAACTGGGTATCATCGACCTCGAGCCCAAGGAGATCGCCATCATCCCTCGCGGCCTCGTCTATCGTGTCGAGATTCTCGAAGGCCCCGCGCGCGGCTTCGTCTGCGAGAATTACGGCCAGAAATTCGAACTGCCGGGCCGTGGCCCCATCGGTGCGAACTGCATGGCCAACCCGCGCGATTTCAAGTCGCCCGTCGCCGCCTTCGAGGATCGCGAGGCACCCTCGACCGTGACGATCAAATGGTGCGGGCAGTTCCACCAGACGAAGATTGGCCACTCCCCGCTGGACGTGGTGGCTTGGCATGGCAATTACGCGCCGGTGAAATACGATCTGCGCACCTATTGCCCGGTCGGCGCGATCCTGTTCGATCACCCCGATCCCTCGATCTTCACCGTGCTGACCGCGCCCTCGGGCGTGCCGGGAACGGCCAATATCGACTTCGTCCTGTTCCGCGAGCGCTGGATGGTGATGGAGGACACGTTCCGCCCGCCGTGGTACCACAAGAACATCATGTCCGAGCTGATGGGCAACATCTATGGCCAGTACGATGCCAAACCGCAGGGCTTTGTCCCAGGCGGGATGAGCCTGCACAACATGATGCTGCCGCACGGGCCGGACAAGGAAGCCTTCGAGAAGGCGTCGAACGCCAATCTCGGGCCCGACAAGCTGGACCAGACGATGTCCTTCATGTTCGAGACACGCTTCCCGCAGCACCTGACCGAGTTCGCGGGCAAGGAAGCGCCCATACAGGATGACTATATCGACTGCTGGGAGAGCCTCGAAAAGAAATTCGACGGCACGCCCGGCAAGAAATAATCGGTTGCGGTGGGGCTGTGCCCCACCCTACCCACATGCCGTAGGGTGGGTTTCCAACCCACCGAGCCGAGAAAAGGAAGACAGATGCCATTGATGAAATCATGGGTGGAAAGCGCGAATTCCCCCGACCACCCCTTTCCGTTGAACAACCTCCCCTACGGTGTCTTCTCCACCGAAGGCAGCGAGCCGCATTGCGGCGTGGCGATCGGCGACATGATCCTCGACGTCACCAAGGCCGAGGCCGAGGGGCTGATCTCCCTGGGTGACGCGCCGCTGTTCGACGTGCCGTTCTGGAACGAGTTGATGGAAGAAGGACCCGCCGTCTGGGCCGCGCTGCGCGAGAGGCTGATCGCCCTGCTCTCCGAGGGGGCCGAGGAACGCGTCGAGGTCGAGCCGCTGCTGGTGCCGATGGCCGAGGCCGAGATGCACATGCCCTTCGCGGTCAGCGAATACACCGATTTCTACGCGGGCCGGCATCACGCGACCAATGTGGGCACGATGTTCCGCGGGGCCGAGAACGCGCTGCCGCCCAACTGGCTGCATATCCCTATCGGCTATAACGGCCGCGCCTCCTCGGTCGTGGTTTCGGGTACCGAGATTCGCCGCCCCTGGGGGCAGCTGAAATCGCCCGATCACGACAAGCCGGCCTTCCTGCCCTGCCGTCGCTTCGACATCGAACTGGAAATGGGCGCCATCGTCGGCACGCCGTCCGACGGCCCGATCACGGTGCAGGAGGCCGATGACCATATCTTTGGCTACGTGCTGCTCAACGACTGGTCGGCGCGCGATATCCAGGCTTGGGAGTACCAGCCGCTTGGCCCCTTCCAGGCCAAGGCAACGGCGACCTCGATCAGCCCCTGGATCGTGACAAAGGCCGCGCTGGAGCCCTTCCGGACCGACACGCCCGCCAGGGAGTTCGAACTGCTCGATCACCTCAAGGATTGCGGGCCGATGCTTTACGACATCGACCTCGAAGTGGCGCTTGCCCCCGAAGGGAAAGATGCCACCACAATCGCGCGGACCAACTATAACGAAATGTACTACTCCGCCGCGCAGCAGCTGGCGCATCATACCAGCGCGGGCTGCCCGATGAACGTGGGCGACCTGCTGGGCTCGGGCACCATCTCGGGTGCCGAGAAATCGCAGCGCGGTTCGCTGCTGGAACTCAGCTGGGGCGGCAAGGAACCGATCGAGCTGGATACCGGCGAAACGCGCAATTTCGTCGAGGATGGCGATACGCTCACCCTCAGGGGGGCCGCCAAAGGCGACGGCTATACCATCGGCTTCGGCGATTGCGTGGGCACCGTGCTGCCCGCACTTGAAGACCCGTTCGCAAGATAACTCGGAGCGGTGGGGCAAGCCCCCACCCTACCCACGATCCGTAGGGTGGGTTTGCAACCCACCAAGCAGGAAGGAAAGAAAATGGCCAAGGCATTCGCGTCCCAAGGGGACATGACGGAAAAGAAGATCTCCTTCACCGAAGTGGGCGAAGGGCTCTATGCCTTCACCGCCGAGGGCGACCCCAACTCGGGCGTCATCATCGGCGAGGACAGCGTGATGATCGTCGAGGCACAGGCCACACCGCGCCTTGCCAACAAGGTGATCGAATGCGTCCGCTCGGTCACCGACAAGCCGATCAGCCATGTCGTGCTGACCCATTACCATGCCGTGCGCGTGCTGGGCGCCAGCGCTTTCAACGCGAACCAGATCATCATGTCCGACGCCGCGCGCGCGATGGTGGTCGAGCGCGGGCAGGAAGACTGGGACAGCGAGTTCCAGCGCTTCCCGCGCCTTTTCGAGGGGCACGAGAGCATTCCCGGCTTGACCTGGCCGACCACCACTTTCTCGGGCAGCATGAGCGTCTATCTCGGCAAGCGTCGTGTCGACATCATGCAGTTGGGCCGTGCCCACACCGCCGGCGACGCGGTCATCCACGTGCCCGACCAGAACGTGATGTTCACCGGCGACATCGTGGAGTATCACTCCGCCTGCTATTGCGGCGACGGGCATTTCGCCGACTGGGGCGACACGCTGGACAACATCAAGGCATTCCAGGTCGATGCCATCGCTCCAGGTCGCGGTGACGCGCTGGTGGGCGAGGAGATGGTGAACGCGGCCATCGAGAACACCCGCGATTTCGTCGAAAGCACCTATCGGCCGGCCGCCAAGGTCGCCGCGCGGGGCGGCTCGCTGAAAGAGGCGTGGGACGCGGTGCGCGCGGAATGCGACCCCAAGTTTGCCGATTACGCGATCTATGAACACTGCCTGCCCTTCAACGTGGCCCGCGCCTATGACGAAGCTCAGGGCATCGAGACGCCCCGCATCTGGACCGCCCAGCGCGATCTGGAGATGTGGGAGGCCCTGCAGGGCTGATTCATCCGGGCGGCCTTGATCCAGATCGTGTCGCCCGAACGATTTTGATGGGAGTTTGACGCAACCCTTTCGGCGCCCACCGCGCCGGAAGACAGCACAGCTGTGCCTTGAAAGGGCACGATCGATGGGAGGGACCGCCCGTGAACAAGATTTTCGAAACGCCGATCTACGGCTATGAACGCAGCCCGGATCAGGACGCGCCGACACCGGTTCGCCACCAGGTCGCCGTGATCGGCGCCGGCCCCGTGGGCCTTGCCGCCGCGATCGACCTCGCCCAGCAGGGCGTTGAGGTTCTTGTGCTCGACGACAATGACAAGGTCAGCTTCGGCAGCCGCGCGATCTGTTTCGCGAAACGTCCGCTGGAAATCCTCGACCGGCTTGGCTGCGGCCAGCCGATGGTGGACAAGGGCGTCGTCTGGAACCTTGGCAAGGTCTTCTTCGACGACCGCAAGGTGTTCGAATTCGACCTGCTGCCCGAGAAAGGCCACCAGCGCCCTGCCTTCATCAACCTCCAGCAGTATTATTTCGAGGAATACCTGGTGGAGCGGGTCCGCGAGTTGCAGTCCGAGGGCGCGAAGATCGAGATCCGAGGGCGCAACAAGGTCGAGGCCATCGGCACGCACGACGATCACGTCAAGCTGGAGGTCGAGACGCCCGAGGGGTCCTACACGGTCGAGGCCGACTGGCTGATCGCCTGCGACGGGGCCGGCTCGCCCACGCGCCGGATGATGGGGCTCGATTTCGTCGGCCGCGTCTTCGAGGACAACTTCCTGATCGCCGACGTCGTCATGGAAGCCGATTTCCCGACCGAGCGCTGGTTCTGGTTCGATCCGCCCTTCAACAAGGGCCAGTCCGCCCTGCTGCACAAGCAGCCCGACGGCGTTTGGCGCATTGACCTGCAACTGGGCTGGGACATCGACAAGGAGCGTGAGAAACGCCCCGAGAACGTGATCCCTCGGCTCAAGCAGATGCTGGGCGACGACGTGGAGTTCGAACTCGAATGGGTGTCCATCTACACCTTCCAGTGCCGCAGGATGGAGAAATTCCGCCACGGTCGGGTGATCTTTGCCGGCGACGCCGCGCACCAGGTCAGTCCATTTGGTGCGCGCGGGGCCAATTCCGGTCTTCAGGATACCGACAACCTGTGCTGGAAACTCAAGATGGTGATCGACGGTCGGGCACCCGAAAGCCTGCTGGACAGCTACGATGCCGAGCGGATTCACGGCGCTGACGAGAATATCCTCAACTCCTCGCGTTCTACCGATTTCATCACGCCGAAATCCGAGATGAGCCGCCTGCTGCGCGACGCGGTTCTCGACCTGAGCGAGCATTACGCCTTCGCGCGTCCCCTGGTGAATTCCGGTAGGCTCTCGGTGCCCTGCACCTATGACGGCTCGCCTCTCAATTCGGCCGACGCGATGGGTGGTCCTGAACGGACGCGCCCCGGCTCCCCCTGCCCCGACGCGCCGCTGGGGGACGCGTTCCTGCTGCCCAAGCTGGCAGGCAGGTTCACCCTGCTGACCATCGACGCCGAGGCCCCCGAGGTGATCGAGGAAGATGGCATACGCGTCGAGCGGCTGGCCCTTTCGGTCAAGGACGATCCCACGCTGGAACTCAAACGCCGTTACCTGGGCGATTGCGACAGCGCGGTCTATCTCATCCGGCCCGACCAGCACGTCGCCGCCCGCCGCCCCAGCTATGACGAGAACCAGTTCCGGCATGCGATCCGCCGCGCGACCGGAAAGGAGATGAATTGATGGCCGACCTGATCCTGACACCGAATATCGACACGCCGGACGATTTCTATGCCGAACTTCTGGCGACACATGAAGGGCTGGAGAAACCCGAGAGCGACGCGTTGAACGCCCGTCTCGTGCTGGTTCTGGCCAACCATATCGGCGACCGCGACGTGCTGAGCCAGGCACTCAAGGCCGCCGCCCTGAAGGAGGAGACTGTCAAATGAAAATCGAGAAAATCCATCACGTCGCCTATCGCTGCAAGGACGCCAAGGAAACCGTCGAGTGGTACGGCAAGATGCTCAACATGGACTTCATCCTGGCGATTGCCGAGGACCATGTTCCCTCGACCCATGAGCCCGACCCCTACATGCATCTGTTTCTGGATGCGGGCGACGGCAACGTCCTGGCTTTCTTCGAGCTTCCCACCAAGCCCGAGATGGGTCGCGACCCGAACACGCCCGTTTGGGTGCAGCATATCGCGTTCAAGGTGAAGGACCGCGACGAACTGCTGAAGTTCAAGGAGCATCTGGAGGCCAATGGCGTCGAGGTTCTGGGCGTCACCGATCACTCGATCTTCCACTCGATCTACTTCTTCGATCCCAATGGCCACCGCGTCGAACTGGCCTGCCCGGATCCGGAGGAAGAAAAGATGCTGGCAAAGCTCAACGAGGTGAAATGGGACATGCTGGAGGAATGGTCGAAGACCAAGAAGGCGCCCAAACACGCCGACTGGCTACATGCCAAGGAGTTGAGTAACGTCTAGGACGGAATCGCCGCCGTTCATCAGGCCTTGACGGGCTTTCATCGTCATGAGGGCCTAGGAGCGGCCACCTGGATGACAGAGACACCGAAACGGGCAATCGGTCTTGCGCCGGTTGCCCTTGGCTTGAAAGGGAAACGATCATGAGCGCCGCCACTCTTTACGATTATTGGCGGTCCTCGGCCAGCTACCGGCTGCGGATCGCGTTGAACATGGCAGAGATCGGCTATGACCAGATCCCGGTGGACCTGACCAAGGGCGAGCATCGCAGCCCCGAACACCTGAAGCGGAATCCGCAAGGCTTGGTTCCCGTGCTGGAGATCGACGGGCTTCGCCTGACACAATCGCTGGCGATCCTCGACTATCTGGACCAGACGCGGGGTCTGAACCTGCTGCCCAAGGACCCGGCTGCCCGGGCCAAGGCACAGGCGCTTGCGCATTCCATCGCGGTCGATATTCACCCGGTCTGCAATCTCAAGGTGGCCAAGTTCGCCACCGAATTGTCGGGAGGCCGCGAGGACATGCCCGGTGCGTGGATGCGCCAGTTCATCCGGCCCGGCCTCGAAGCATTCGAGGTGTTGCTGGGCGGGTTCGAGCAATGCCCCTATGCCACCGGGGATGCCCCGGGGCTGGCCGATATCTGCCTGATGCCGCAGATGTACAACGCCAGACGCTGGGAGGTGGACCTGTCCGGGCTCGACCGCGTGCTCGCCATCGAGGCCGCCTGCGCCGAGAACCCGGCCTTTGCCACCGCGCATCCCGCCGCCAACAAGCCGGACGCCTGAGCGGCGCATGGCGGATCACGGATACAGGAGCGGACGGCTCAACCTGCCTTTTGTCGGCATCTGCACCTTCGGCAAGTACCCCTATGTCGAGGATTGGGACCGGATCGAAGCGGACGCCGCGATACTCGGCGCCCCTTTCGATGCGGGCACGCAATGGCGGGCCGGGGCGCGCATGGGACCGCGGGCGGTAAGAGAGGCCTCGACGCTGTTCTCCTTCGGTCATGCGGGCGCCTATGATTTCGAGGATGATGTCACCTATCTCGACCCCGGCAAGGTACGGGTGGTCGATATCGGGGATGCCGACATCATTCATACCGACACGATGCAGAGCCACGCCAATATCGAGTTTGGCGTGCGCAAGATCCTCGCGTCAGGCGCCTTGCCAGTCGTCATAGGGGGCGATCACTCGGTCAACATCCCGTGCATCAACGCGTTCGACGACCAGGAACCGGTGCATCTGGTACAGATCGATGCGCATCTGGATTTCGTCGACGAACGCCACGGTGTCCGTTTTGGGCACGGCAACCCCATGCGCCGCGCGGCCGAGCAGCCCCATGTCACCGGGCTGACGCAGATCGGAATCCGCAACGTGTCGTCCACGGCCAAGGAAGGCTACGAGGATGCACGACGCATGGGGTCCGACATCCTTTCGGTGCGCCAGGTCCGCAAGATGGGGACCGAGGCGCTGCTGGAACGGATTCCGGCCGGCAAACGATACTACCTGACCATCGACATCGACGGTTTCGACCCGTCCATCGCACCCGGAACGGGTACGCCCAGCCATGGCGGCTTTCTTTACTACGAGATGTTGGAATTCATCGACGCGCTGTCGCAGCGCGGCGACATCGTTGGGCTCGACCTTGTCGAGGTCGCACCCGATTACGATCCCACTGGCGGCACCTCGATCCTGGCGGCGCAACTGTTGATGAACGCGCTCGGCCGAATCCTGAACCATCGGGCGGGCTGAGAACGCGAAGCACAGATTGGCCGGATCATCCCACCACGTTGTAGCCGCGTCCCCGCATGCAGTTCCGGACGATGACCTCTTGGTTCTGGGTTTTCTGGATCGCGTTCGCCGTGACGCCCACCAATGCACCGGCCGCCGCCGCGCGCCCCAGATCGTCGCTGCTGTCATTCAGGATCGCCGATGTCGCGGCGCCGGTCGCGGCGCCGGTCAGCGCCGAGGCAGCCGTGCGTTCGTCGACTGTCGGCTGGGACCGCGCAAGCGCCTGGCACTGGGCAAGATCCGCGTTGTAGTTCGGCCCGACCGGACCGTCGACCACAGGCTGATAATTGGCGCCGACATTGGAACACGCGCCCAAGGCGACAAAGGCGCAAACGGAAAGATTTGAAATGGTCAGGCGCATCGTGAGTCTCCAGTCCTGGCAAAAAATTCTCGAACCAATCGCAATGGCCGGCAGGATTCTGCGGACCGCGCCTCACTATATGGCAACGCTGCGCCGCGAGTCGAGGCGAAGGACCCGGCCGAGGCCGGCCCGATCATCAGACCATCGGCAGGAAACCGCCCCTAGAGATTGCGCGCCTGATCCCGGAGGACGAATTTCTGGATCTTCCCGGTCGAGGTCTTGGGCAGCGGCCCGAATACGACCGTCCTGGGCGCCTTGAAATGGGCCATGTTGTCCCGGCAGAACGCGATCAGATCGGCCTCGGTCGCCTCCTTGCCCGGTTTCAGCTCGACAAAGGCACAGGGCGTCTCACCCCATTTCTCGTCCGGCCGCGCGACCACAGCGGCCTCCATCACCGACGGATGCTTGTAAAGCACGTCCTCGACTTCGACCGAGGAAATGTTTTCGCCCCCCGAGATGATGATGTCCTTGGACCGGTCCTTGATCTGCACATAGCCATCGGGATGCAGCACCCCCAGGTCACCGCTCGCGAACCAGCCGCCGCGAAAGGCCTTGTCGGTCGCCTCGGCGTTCTTGAGGTAGCCCTTCATCACGATATTGCCCTGCATGAAGATCTCGCCCATCGTCTCGCCATCCGCCGGAACGGGTTCCAGCGTTTCGGGGTCGGCAACCATAAGCCCCGAAAGCGCGATATACTTCACGCCCTGCCGAACCTTGAGTGCGGCACGCTCATCCGCCGGGCGTTCATTCCATTCGGATTTCCAGGCACAGCCGACCGAAGGGCCATAGGTCTCGGTCAGGCCATAGACATGGGTGACCTCGATCCCCATCTCCTCCATCCCCATGATGACGCGGGCGGGTGGCGGCGCGCCGGCGGTCATCACCTTGATCTGGTGGTCGAAATCCTTCATCTCGTCGGGCGCGTTGGCCAGCATGTTCAGGACGATGGGCGCGCCACAGAAATGGGTCACCCTTTCCTCGCGGAAGGCGCGATAGATCGGCTCATCCCGCACCGCACGCAGGCAGACCGACGTGCCCGCATTGGCCGCCATCGTCCAGGGGAAACACCAGCCATTGCAGTGAAACATCGGCAGCGTCCACAGATAAACAGAGTGCTGCGGCATCCCCCATGTCAGGATGTTCGACATCGCGTTCAGCGCGGCACCCCGATGGTGATAGACGACGCCCTTGGGATTGCCTGTCGTGCCTGAGGTATAGTTGAGCGCGATGGCATCCCATTCATCCTCGGGCAGCGGCCATTGATGCTCGGGATCGCCTTCGGCCAGCAACTCCTCATAGGTCATGGCGCCGATCCGTGTGCCGTCCTCGAAACTGTCATCCTCGATGTCGATGACCAGCAGGTCGCGGTCGAGCTCTTTCAGCGCGTCGGCCACCACGCCGGAAAACTCGGGATCGACGATCAGGACTTTCGCCTCGGCATGGTTGAGGATGAAGGCCACGATACGCGCGTCGAGCCGGGTGTTGATCGCATTCAGAACAGCGCCAGACATCGGCACGCCGAAATGTGCCTCATACATCTCGGGGATATTGGCGGCGATGATGGACACAGTATCGCCCTGCCCGATCCCCCGCGCCCTGAGGGCCGAGGCAAGGCGGCGGCAGCGCGCATAGGTGTCCGCCCATGTATAGCGGCGCACACCATAGACGACCGAAGAATAGGCAGGGTAGACCTGCGCCGTCCTTTCCAGAAAGCTCAACGGCGTCAATGCCGCGAAATTCGCCGCGGTCCGGTCGAGATGCTGATCGTAGATACCGGTGCCTGTCATCTGCCCGTCCTCCCTCAAACTGCGTTCACCGAAGATGTGCCACGACATGCCCGGCAAGAAAAGATCGTAGAACTCCGCCTCGATCGCAACAAAAAACCGGGGCTGGAAGGGCCCCGGTTCGATTGCTTCGCTGGCAGGCAGTGTCAGCCCTTGCCTTTCCACGGCACCAGGACCCGCTCGGCCCAGCGCATCAGCATGTCGATGCCAAAGCCGATAATGCCGATCAGGATGATCCCCATGATGACAATGTCGGTGTTCTGGAACTTTGACGCGACCATGATCATCATGCCCGCGCCCTTTTCCGCGGCGACAAGTTCGGCGGCGACCACGGTGCCCCAGCAGACGCCCATCGCAACGCGCGCGCCCGTGAATATCTCGGGCAGGGAATTCGGCATGATCACATAGCGCATGATCTGCGGCTTGCTGGCGCCCAGCGAATAGGCGGCATGGACCTTGGAAATCCGTACCCCCGAGACGCCGGACCGTGCGGCGATCGCCATGATCCACAGCGCGGCAAGAAACAGCAGGATGATTTTTCCGACCTCGCCAATCCCGGCCCAGATAATGACCAGGGGGATGAGCGCCAGCGGCGGCACGGGCCGCATGAACTCGACGATGGGGTCGAACCAGCCGCGGAACCAATCGGAGAGCCCCATGGCATATCCCAGCGGAATACCCACCAGAGCACCGAAGAAGAAGCCCACGATAACCCGCATCAGCGAATAGCCCAGATGCTCCCACAGGGTAGAGCCACGGAACCCGTCCGAAGCGATTTCGAGGAAGCGGTCCCAGACCGCCTCGGGCGCCGGGAGCCAGATCGGCTCCATCTGCCAGCCTTTGGAAGGTTCGAAATTCAGGGTGCCCTTGGGCGACATGCCGACGCGACCAAAATCGGTCTGAACGCTGCCGCCGGGTTCGATCGGCTCACCATTCACGGCTATGACCCGGTGACCCTCGTCCCGGCCCTTCTCGTCGTTGTCGTCCACGCGGATCAGCCCCGACCGCCAGGCACCCACGGTATCGGCATCGTTCTTGGCCCACCCCTCGCCGGGTTCGACCACGGGCACCTCGACGTCGGTTCCCACTTCGAAGACACGCACGGTCACGGTTGCGTCATCTTGCGTGCCATCATCGGCTTCAGCCGTATAAGTGAAACTGGCATCGCCGAAGAACGGCCCCGGCGCATGAAGGAAAGGCGGCACCAGCTTGGAACCGGTGAAGGCCCCCCACAACAGGAAGATGGTCAAAACCGAGACGACCGAAGCGATCCGGTTCGGGGTGACTGCGCTTTCATCGCCAAAAGTAACGGTCTTGAGAGAGGTGTAATCCGTCACCGCCTTGCGAGCGACAAATTTCACCACGAAGAACGACACCACGAAGATCGCGATATAGATGAGAAAGACGATCATTGCGCGTCCTCCGTTCGGCCCATGATCTCTTCTTCCATGTCCCAGATCATTCCCAGGATCTCGTCCCGGCGCTGTCCGAACTCGGGGTGTTTCTTGACCTCGCGCAGGTCCTCCCCCACGCCGAGATCGGCAAAGGGCAGGCGATATTCGCGGTGGATGCGCCCTGGACGCGGCGCCATCACCAGCAGACGTTCGCCCAACAGCAGCGCTTCTTCGACCGAGTGGGTAATCAGGATGATGGTCTTGCCCGTCTCCTTCCAGAGCTTCAGCACAAGGCTCTGCATCTTCTCCCGCGTCAACGCGTCCAGCGCGCCCAGCGGTTCGTCCATCAGGATCACGTCGGGGTCGTTGGCCAGGCAGCGGGCCAGCGCCACACGCTGCTGCATGCCGCCAGACAACTCGTAAACCGCCTTTTCCTTGAAGTCATGCAGACCCACCACGTCGAGCAAATGATCTACATTCTCCGCCCATTTCTTTTCGCGCTGGCCGGCCATCCGGGGGCCGAAACTCACATTCTCGCGCACGCTCATCCACTCGAACAGCGCGCCCTGCTGGAAGACCATTCCGCGTTCGGCATCGGGACCGGTCACGGTATGACCGTTCATCACGATCTTGCCCTCGGTCGGCGCCAGAAATCCCGCTACGATGTTGAGAAGCGTGGTCTTGCCGCAGCCCGAGGGGCCCAGCACGCTCATCAACTCACCTTCCTCAAGAAAAAGCGATACGTCCTTCAGCGCCTGAACGGAGGTTCCGTTCGCCAGATCGAAACGCATCGAAATCTTGTCGATTGCCAATCCCGACATCTTTACCTTTCTTGAAAATGAATTGGAAATGGGCCTCCGTCCCCTGGTGTGAACAGATGCCCATTTCTGGACGGCGGGAAAACCCCCGCCGCCGACTGTCCTGCTATCAGTTGGCCACGCTGCTCAGAGGAGCGGTGTTCACCTGGTTGGCATAGCTGTCCAGAGCCGCGTCGATACTGCCTGCTTCGACAAAGACATCGGCCACGCCCTTCATGAACTCCTGCGCGCCGCCACCCAGCCATTTCTGGGACAACTGCTCATCCACCGGCGGGAAGATGAAGGTCGAGATCGTGGCCTTGGTGGCCTCCTCGTCCATGCCCGCGTCCTTGGCGATCACCGGCAGCATCTTCTCGGCATCGGCGCCGCCCGCATTCCACATCGCGTTGGCATCCGCCGTCACCTTGAGGAAGGCCGCCACCAGGTCGGAGTTCTCGGCCACCCAGCTTGCCGGGCCCGAGGTGACGTCGAAGACGAGAATGCCCAGCTCCTCCTTCTCGGTGCCGGTCAGCAGCACGTTGCCGTGCTCCTTCATCCGCCGCAGCGACCCGCCCCAGCCGCAAGCCATGTCGACCGATCCCTGCGCGATCGCGGCCGCGCCATCGGGCGGGGCCATGTCGACGATCTCCATCGTGCCGATATCGACACCGAAATGGTTCATCTGCTTGAGGAAGCCGTAATGCGCCGCGGTGCCCAGCGGCACGGCGACCTTCTTGCCGGCCAGTTCGCCCGCGCTGTTCTTGTCGATTTCCAGCTCGGAACGGACGACGCAATTGTCATTGTCCGAATAGCTGACCGCCACATCGAGGATCTGAAGGTCCTGGCCCGCGCTTGTGGCCACCACGAAGGGCGGCACGCCCTGGCTCACCGAAAGATGCACGTCGCCCGAGGCCATCGCCGCGCTCATCGCCGTGCCGGTGTCGAAGCTGACCCAGTTCACGGTGACGCCCATTTCCTCGTCATAGGTGCCGTTCACCTTGGCATACTGGAAGGGCATCGGCCATTCCAGGAAGTAACCCACCGTGATCTCCTGGGCAAAGGACTGGCCCGCACCGGCGATCATCGCAACTGCCGCTGCGGCCCCCATCAGCTTTTGTCTTGAAGTCATTCGTCGTCTCCCTGTTCTTCCGCCCTTTGGCGGCCTTGCGTCCCGGCGGTTTTCCGCCTCCGTTTGGTTACGGCTGTCGAAAAGCGGTTCCCAAGCCGTCGCAATCCACGACCCGTTCAGCCCCCCGATCACGGGTCAATCTAGGCAAAATGCACTGCTTCGGAAAGCTGAAATCGCAGGCCCGGGCTTCGTGCGCACAAGGATTTTGCTGCGTCTCCCAAACTTTAGGACACCCGGGCCAGTGCGGCGGCAACTCTGGACCTAGTGCCACATCAACTCTGGCCCTATCATCCGAACGCCCGTTCAGCCCCTCTGGATTTCGGGATCACGTCGGGGCAAGGTAGCCTCGGACGGCACGGTCCGGTATTCATTCGAGAAAGGAACATGTCATGGACGGCACGTTCAACGAAAACGACATCAGCCGCGTGGTCGAGGCAGATCGCGCCCATGTCTGGCATCACCTCATTCAGCACAAACCCTTCGAAGCGAACGATCCCCGCATCATCGTCGAGGGCAAGGGCGTGCGGGTCTGGGACCAGAAGGGCAAGGAACATCTCGACGCCGTTTCGGGTGGCGTCTGGACGGTCAATGTCGGCTACGGCCGCGAGTCGATCTGCAAGGCGGTCTACGACCAACTGATGAAGATGTGCTATTTCGCGCAATCAGCAGGCTCGATCCCCGGCGCGCTCTTCGCCGAGATGCTCATCGACAAGATGCCGGGAATGAGCCGGGTCTATTACACCAACTCGGGGTCGGAGGCGAACGAGAAGGCCTTCAAGATGGTCCGCCAGATCGCGCACAAGCGCTATGGCGGCAAGAAGCACAAGATCCTCTACCGCGATCGCGACTATCACGGCGGTACGCTGGCCACGATGTCGGCAGGCGGCCAGAACGAGCGCAACGAGCAATACGGCCCCTTCGCTCCCGGCTTCGTCCGCGTCCCGCATTGCATGGAATACCGCAAGCACGAACTGGGGCTCGACCACCTGTCCGGCGAGGAGTTCGGCATCGCCGCAGCCAACCTGATCGAGGAGGTCATCCTGCGCGAAGGCCCAGACACCGTGGGCGCGCTCTGCCTCGAACCGGTGACGGCGGGTGGCGGCGTGATCGCGCCGCCCGAGGGCTACTGGCCGCGCGTGCAGGAGATCTGCCGCAAGTACGACATTCTGCTGCATATCGACGAGGTCGTCTGCGGCGTCGGCCGGACCGGCACCCAGTGGTTCGGCTATCAGCATTACGGAATCGAGCCCGATTTCGTGACCATGGCCAAGGGCGTCGCCTCGGGCTATGCCGCCATCGCCTGCATGGTGACGACCGAGCGTGTCTTCGAAATGTTCAAGGACGATGCCAGCGATCCGCTGAACTACTTCCGCGACATCTCGACCTTCGGCGGCTGCACCGCGGGCCCGGCCGCGGCGATCGAGAACATGCGCATCATCCAGGACGAGAACCTGCTTCAGAACTGCACCGACATGGGCGCGCGGCTCGATGCCAACCTGCGCATGCTGATGGAGAAGCACAAGGTCATCGGCGACGTGCGCGGCAAGGGTCTCTTCCAGGGCGCGGAACTCGTGGCCGACCGCGACAGCAAGGAGCCGGTGGAGGAGAAACAGGCGCAGGCCGTCGTCGCCGACTGCATGGCCCAGGGCGTGATCATCGGGGTGACCAACCGGTCCGTTCCCGGAAGGAACAACACGCTGTGTTTCTCGCCCGCGCTGATCGCCACCGCTGACGACATCGACCAGATCACCGAAGCGGTGGATGGCGCTCTTGGTCGCGTGTTCGGCTAACGCTTCCCCGGCACCCAGGCTTCCCGGCCCGGATCGATGCGCGATCCGGGCCGCTTTTCGTTCAGAGTTCCAGGATCGTGCAGCCGGTCGTCTTGCGCGCCTCGAGCGTGCGATGCGCCTCCGCTACCTCTTCCAGCGGGAACCGCTGGTCGATGCGGATCTCGACCGCGCCGCTTTCGACCTTGTCGAACAGCATCCGCGCCATCGACTGGCACGTTTCGTGATCCGCGATATGCGTGAACAACGTGGGCCGCGTGATCTTGAGCGAGCCCTTCTGCGCCAGCAGCCCCAGATTGACCGGCGGCACGGGCCCCGAGGCATTCCCGAAGGAGATCATCATCCCCAGCGGCTTGAGGCAATCGAGCGAGCCGTGGAACGTGTCCTTGCCGACCGAATCCATCACCACGTCGACACCACGGCCATCGGTCAGCTCGCGCACCCGGGCGGCGAAATCCTCGGTCCGGTAGTTGATGCAATGGGTCGCGCCATGGTCAAGCGCCAGCTGGCATTTCTCGTCCGTTCCGGCCGTGCCGATCAGGGTGATCCCCTCGGACCGGGCCCATTGACAGGCGATCAGACCGACGCCACCGGCCGCCGCGTGGAACAGGACCGTGTCACCCTTGGAGACCGGCGTCGTGCGGTGGAACAGGTATTCCACCGTCATCCCCTTGAGCATCATTGCCGCGCCCGTGTCGAACCCGATCGCCTCGGGCAGCGGGCAGACCTGCACGGCGGGCAGGACGCGCGCCTCGGCATAGGCGCCGGGTGGCGTTGCGGCATAGGCGGCCCGGTCGCCGGGTTTCAGGTGCGTGACCCCCTCGCCTACCGCCTCGACGACGCCGGATGCCTCCATCCCCAAGGCGTGCGGCAGTTCCATCGGGTAAAGACCGCTGCGTTGATAGGTGTCGATGAAGTTCAGCCCGCAGGCCTTGTGCCGGATGCGGATCTCGCCCGGACCCGGCTCGCCCAGCGGGCGATCCTCCAGTTTCAGGACCTCCGGCCCTCCGGTTTCGTGAAAGACGACGGTGCGTGCGGTTTCGGTCATGTCTACCCTCCGGGAAATTCGCCCGGAGGGTACCACCTTCGCCCGCCCGGGCAATCGCGAAAGCTCAGCCGCCGACCTTGAGGACGATCTTGCCGATATGGCCCGAACTTTCCATGCGGGCATGCGCCTTGGCGGCATCGGCCAGATCGAACTCGCTATCCATTACCGGCGCGATGCGCCCCGCGTCGAGCAACGGCCAGACAGCCTCGCGCAGGTCCTGCGCGATCCGCGCCTTGGCCAGCACGCTTTGCGGACGCAGGGTGCTGCCGGTGATCGTCAGGCGCTTGACCATCATCATGGCGAAATTCACCTCGACCACGGGACCTTGCAGGAAGGCGATCTGCACCAGCCGCCCGTCCTCGGCCAGGGTCTTGATGTTGCGGGGAATGTAATCGCCACCAACCATGTCGAGGATCAGGTCGGCGCCGCCTTGCTTCTTGAGGATCTCGACGAAATCCTCCTCCTTGTAATTGATCGCCCTCTCGGCTCCCAGCGCGGCGCAGGCCTCGCATTTCGCCTCCGACCCGGCCGTCGCAAACACCCGCGCGCCGAATGCGTGGGCCAGTTGGATGGCCGTCGTCCCGATACCGCTGGAACCGCCATGGACAAGGAACCGCTCGCCAGCCTTGAGCCCGCCGCGCATGAAGACATTGGACCAGACGGTAAAGAAGGTCTCGGGCAGGCAGGCCGCCTCCTTCATTCCCATGTCCCGAGGCACCGGCAGGCAATGGGCGGCCGGCGTCGCGACGTATTCGGCATAGCCGCCACCGGGCAGCAGGGCACAGACCTTGTCGCCTTCCCGGACGCCCTCGACCCCCGGCCCGACCGCGACCACCTCCCCCGACGCCTCGAGCCCCGGCAGGTCGCTGGCATCGGGGGGCGGCGCATAGGCTCCGGCCCGTTGAAGCGCATCGGGCCGGTTCACCCCGGCATAAGCGACCTTGAGCACCACTTGCCCGTGTTCCGGCCGGGGCATGGGCCTCTCGGTCAGCTTCAGCACATCCGGGCCGCCGGGTTCGCTGATTTCCACCGCGCGCATCGTCTCTGTCATCTGGCGTTCCTCTTTCTTTTGTCCCTGCCTAACACCGGCGAAGCCCTGTGGGAACGCCCTAGCGGCGCTGGGTCAACTGGCCGGGAAACGCCATGTCGGGCATCCGCGAAGGGGCCTTTATCTGGCTGGCCAGCCAGTTCGGGCCCGCCAGGAACGGCTTGAGCAACGGGTTGCCGTTCACTTGCGCCTTGAACTTCTCGAAGAGCATCACGTCCGATATGCGGCGATCGAGGAAATCCCAGGTTGCCTGGTGGTCGAGTGAATCGTCGCCCAGCCAGTAGAGCACGGTCGAGGAATAGACACCGGAAAGCGTGGCCCGCTTGGTGTACCAGTTCACGTCGTCCGACTTGTCGCCTATGGCCGTCCAGATCAGGTCACAGGTGCCCCAGACCGCCCTTGCCCCGTCGGCGGCATGGTTGGGCAGCGCGAACAGCGTGACGCCGCGGCGCACCGCCTCGCGATCCTCGATCACTTCGAGCCGTGTCCTTATGGCAAAGGCGATCTTGTCGCGGATCTTCATCCCGTCGAGGTCCGTCGCGCGCAGCCGGTCAAGCATGGCACGGTCGCCGCGCGCGTGAAAGGCCAGCGCCAGATCCACCGCGCCGCGCGGACAGATGGCACGGGCGACGGTTTCGGGCACACCGCTCTCGGCAATGGCGGCGCGGAAGCTGGCTTCGGACCAGCCGTCGAAAGGGACATGGGAAAGGGCTGCGTCGAGCAGCTTGTCCGTGATCTCTTCGGTCGTGTCGGTCATGTCGTACCCCGCTGTGATTGGGTGCATTTCCCAAGGATATGGCGCAGGAAAGGGGGCACGGCCACCCCTTGCCGGGGTGGACAAACGGAAAAAGCCCTGCTATACGGCGCACTCCTGCAAATTTCCTTGCAACTCGAAACTTAGAAAGGTGGTGACAACCACATGCAGGTTAGTGTTCGCGACAACAATGTCGATCAGGCGCTTCGTGCCCTGAAAAAGAAGCTGCAGCGCGAAGGCGTGTTCCGTGAAATGAAGCTCAAGCAACATTTCGAGAAACCGTCCGAGAAGAAAGCGCGCGAAAAGGCCGAGGCGATTCGCCGGGCCCGCAAGCTGGCGCGCAAGAAAGCCCAGCGCGAAGGTCTGCTCTGATCGCGGCAACCCCGCTCCAGCTTTGGACACTGTAAGATTTGACGACCCCCGCGGCCCTGCCCCGGGGGTTTGTCTTTTTTGGGGGTTTTGACCGTTTTGTACCGCTGTCAGAGGGCGGATTGACCGTTTTGTACAAAACTTTTCGTCAAGGAACATGTTTGCCATACCCCGGTCGGGATCGACGGCATCGGCAAACTGGAGACAGGGTGAATGCCGGGCCGCGCCTGAACCCTCATCCCAGGCGCACCGGCACCCGGAGCGGACCGCGAAAGGCCCAGCCGCCGAACTCCGTCTCGCCATCCAGCGCGAGATCGGGAAAGCGTTCGAAGAGCATGGGCAGCGCCACATCGGCGATGAGCGCGCGGCTGGCCCAGGCGCCAGCGCAGAAATGCGGCCCCGCGCCGAAGGTGACAGCGCCCGCGATGTCCTGATCGACGTCATAAGCTTCGGGGTTGGCAAAGACCGCCTCGTCCCGGTTGCCCGAGCCGAACATGAGAAAGACGCGGTCCTCGGGTTCGAAGGTGATCCCGTCGCGCTCGTAGCGCTTCGCGACGCGGCGGGGCGACATGCCGATGGGCGAGATCCAGCGGCCGTATTCCTCGAAGGCGGAAAGCCACGAGACCTGGCCCGAGCGCGCACGGGCCAGCGTGCCCGGATGGGTGAGCAAGGCCCAGACAGTGCCCGCGATGGCATCGCGCGGCTCGTTCTGCCCGCCCGAGATGGCAAGCTTCACATTCGCGCGCAGCTGCGCCTCGGAGAGGCCTGCGCGATCCTGCACCGAGATCAGCGAATGGTCCGGCTCCGCCCGCAACTGGGGCAGGCGCTCGGTGATGTAGCGGTCGATGGCGGCGGTACAGTCGTGGCAATTGGCCTCGACCTGCGGGTCGCCCGCGTAATTGGCGCAGCCGTCGATCATGCCCTGGCTCACGCGGTCCATCTCGGCCGCCGTGATCTGGGTAAGCCCGGTAATCGCCTTGAGCGCCTCGCCCGAGACCGGCATGGCATAGTCGCGCACCAGGTCGCAGCCCGCGCACCCCTCCAGCCCGTCGAGGATGGCGGCGGTCGCGGCATGGAACTGTTCGGTCCAGACATCCTTGACCGTGCGGGGCGAGACGGTGGGAAAGATGGCCTTGCGCTCGGCGGCGTGACCGGCCCCGTCCTTGCGCATCAGGTTCTGGCCCATCAGCACGGTCATGAGCCCCTGCGGCTGGTCCGAGGAGAAGACATCGACCCGTTTTTCCTCGGCGAAGATATCGTCGCGGCGGGTGATCAGCGTGGCGCCCAGCTGCGGCACGTAGGCGATGGGCGCCTCGGTCCGCATCCGCTTGAGATCGGGGTATGGGTCACGCCAGAAGGCCTGCGGGTCGATCTCGAAGACGGGGGCGGTGGACATGGGCTGCTTCCTTTTTTGCCCATGCAACCGTCCGGCGCGCGATTCTGTCAACGGGTGCGCGCGGGCGGGGGGGCCGGCACGGGGGCTCTGCCCCCATCGCCTTCGGCGATTCCCCCGGGATATTTGTCGCAAGAGGAAGGAGGGGGCGCGCGCTTGCCTTTCCTCTTGCTGAAAGTATCCCGGAGCGCGAGGCAGAGCCTCGCATGAAGATCCCGCCGGGGATCAGTAGATCTTGGGGACGTAGAGCTCGTCCGGCAGGACCTGGCGTTCGTAATCGGGATTGTACTTGCGATCCGGCAGCGTGACCTTTTCGCTGGGCACTTCCTCGTAGGGGATCTTGGTGAGGATATGCTCGATGCAGTTGAGCCGCTCGCGCTTCTTGTCATTGCCCTCGACGATGTACCAGGGCGCCTCGGGGATGTTGGTGCGGGCGAACATCTCTTCCTTTGCCTTGGTGTACTGTTCCCAGCGGATCCGGGATTCGAGGTCCATTGGCGACAGCTTCCACTGCTTCATCGGGTCGTGGATGCGCATGAGGAATCGAAGCTGCTGTTCCTCGTCGGTGATCGAGAACCAGTATTTCAGCAGGATGATGCCCGAGCGGACGAGCATGCGTTCGAATTCGGGAACGTCCTGGAAGAACTGTTCGACCTGGTCCTCGGTGGCGAAGCCCATCACGCGCTCGACGCCGGCGCGGTTGTACCAGGAGCGGTCGAAGAGCACGATCTCGCCCGCGGCGGGCAGGTGCGGCACGTAGCGCTGGAAATACCACTGGCTCTGCTCGCGCCGCGAGGGCGCGGGCAGCGCCACGACGCGGGCGACGCGCGGGTTGAGGCGCTGGGTGATGCGCTTGATCACCCCGCCCTTGCCGGCGCTGTCGCGGCCTTCCATCAGGATGCAGACCTTGGCGCCGGTATGTTCGACCCAGTCCTGCACTTTGATCAGTTCGGCCTGGAGCCGCAGCAGGTTGCGGAAATAGACCTTGCGGTCGAGCATGTCGGGATGCTGGTTGTTGTAGATCTTGCGGATCTCCATCGACAGCATCGGTTCGCTGAACTCGATCTCGAAATCCTCGTCCAGCGTGTCCTCGAGCTCGGCTTCGAGCCAGTCTTTGGGTTCGGTATCGGATCGGTCGGTCAAGGTCTGCTCCTTGTGTTGGGCGGGTGGCTTTGCGCTATCGGGTCATTGTAACGTCACGGTGTCGGCGGTGACATGCGCCAGATCAACCGGGCGCCGCGGTCATACCGGCAGGGCGGTGGTGTTGAACACGGTGCGCAGCGCGAAAGAGCTTTGCATCTGCGCGACACCGGGCAGGCGCGAGAGGTACTGTCGGTGGATGCGCGCGAAATCGTCGGTATTCTCGGCCACGATCTTGAGGATGTAGTCGGCTGTGCCGGCCATCAAGTGGCATTCCAGCACGTCGGGAATGCGCGACACCGCCTTTTCGAAGGCTTCCAGCAGTTCGTCGGCCTGGCCTTGCAGGGTGATCTCGACGAAGACGGTGGCGGGTACGCCCATCTTGCGCGCGTCGAGCAGGGCCACGTAGTCGCGGATATAGCCGTCGGCCTCCAGCCGCTGCACGCGGCGGTGGCAGGCGGAGGGCGAGAGATTGACCATCTCGGAAAGCTCCGCATTGGACATGCGGCCCTTGCGCTGAAGCGCGGTGAGAATCTTTCGGTCGGTCGTGTCGAGTGCCAATGGCGCACGTCCTTTGCGGATGACGGGGATTTCACACAACATTATCGCGTGGTGCGGGGGAATGGCGAGGGGAATTTCAGAGAAATTTTGCGGCGGAAAGCGCATGGTGGGCGGCAAAGACGGGAGGAGACGTCATGAAAATCGGTTGTCCGAGAGAGATCAAGTCACAGGAATTCCGGGTGGGCATGACACCCAACGCCGCGCGCGAGGCGGTGGCGCATGGCCACCAGGTCCTGATCGAGACGCAGGCGGGCGCCGGATCGGGATTCGACGACGCGGCCTATGTCGAGGCGGGCGCGACCATCCTGGGAACCGCCGAGGAGGTGTTCGCGCAGGCCGAGATGATCGTAAAGGTGAAGGAGCCGCAGGCGGTCGAGCGCAAGATGCTGCGCGAGGGGCAGCTGCTCTTCACCTACCTGCATCTGGCGCCGGACCCGGAACAGACGCATGATCTGCTGGCCTCGGGCTGTACCGCCATCGCCTACGAGACCGTCACCGACGACAGGGGCGGCCTGCCGCTGCTTGCGCCGATGTCGGAGGTCGCCGGGCGGCTGGCGCCGCAGGTGGGTGCCTGGACCCTTCAGAAGGCCAATGGCGGGCGCGGCGTGCTGATGGGCGGCGTGCCGGGCGTGGGCCCTGCGCGCGTCGTGGTGATCGGCGGCGGGGTGGTGGGCACTCATGCGGCGCGGATCGCGGCCGGAATGGGCGCGGACGTGACGGTTCTGGACCGGTCGCTGCCGCGGCTGCGCTATCTCGACGACGTGTTCCGGGGCCAGTTCAAGAACCAGTATTCCACCGCCGGAGCCACGGCCGAACTGGTGACGCAGGCCGACATGGTGGTGGGCGCGGTGCTGATCCCGGGTGCCGAGGCGCCCAAGCTGATCAGCCGGGCGCAACTGTCCGAGATGAAGCCGGGCGCCGCGCTGGTGGACGTGGCCATCGACCAGGGCGGGTGTTTCGAGACCTCGAAACCCACGACCCATGCCGATCCGATCTACGAGGTGGACGGGATCATGCATTACTGCGTGGCGAACATGCCGGGTGCCGTGGCGCGCACCTCGACCATCGCCCTGGGCAATGCCACCCTGCCCTTTTTGCTGAACCTGGCCGACAAGGGATGGAAACAGGCCTGCGCCGAGGATCCGCACCTGCTGAACGGGCTGAACGTGCATGCCGGCAAGCTGACCTATTACGCGGTGGGCCGCGCCTTGGGGATCGACGTGGTCTCGCCCTCGCTGGTCATCAAGTAGGATCGGGTTCCGCCCGAGGCCCCTTGCCGGACGTGTTGAAAGACCACGGATGCGCGGAAGTGCAACGCGGTTCCAAACAAGCTGATGCCCTCGCAGAAATTCTGCGGGGGACGGCTTCATCGTTTCCGACGTCGGCTGTGCGGGACCAAGTTGGCTTTCGCTGCGGGTATGACAGAAGGGTACTCGCATGTCGGCAATGCGCAGGAAGCGGGCTTTGCAAAGTCGCCGTTGGGGCGGCGCGCCATCTGGTGCTACGGCCCGTTGCGGACATTCGTCCCTGCATCAGAATACTGCAGTGCAGTTCGTTAAAGCTGCCGTCCGCCGCGCGTGTCAATTTACCCGGCGCCCGCGAAGTGAAAAAGCCGTAGAGGGGGACGTCAATCATGAAGACTTATCCAGCCGCGAATACTGGCGCTATTTCTTCTCCAAGCCTCTTTGAAGGTTACCCATTCTATAGATTCCCGTTCAGGATGCTCAAATTTTTTAATATACATTCGCGTAGTTTTCATAAGCAAATTACCGCCGCTGGACGGCGGCGAAATTAGAAAAGTGGATCCAGTTAGAGAAGCCTCTTCGTTGATCCGCTCAACTGCCACGCCAATGAATTGGTCATTATACGCACCTATGATTGCAACCTCTGTGTCGCGAAATTCCATTAGCATGAAGTTTCTTTCTTGGAAAGCGGTCCGATTTCCCGCCCAATGCCCGAGCAAGGACGTAGCGATCATTAAAAACAAAGCCAGAAGAAAAACGCCACCAAAACGGCTATCGGTAATTGCGGGTCCCAGCAAATGGGGGCGGATTTTTTTCTCTTGATCAACGGATTCTTGGAGAACTTCCCGCCATAGAGTTCCGTTTCGAAACTTTCGGCGCAGCCAAATCCCAGCTAGGCTCAGGACCCATTGATTTCCGCCGCGCGGCGTGGTTCACGGCTCGAAAACGAGCGGTGAACATGTCTGATC